>NZ_JAGINQ010000002.1 GCF_017876165.1 Azospirillum soli | reverse complement strand
CCAGTGTGGCTGATCATCCTCTCAGACCAGCTACCGATCGTCGGCTTGGTGGGCCGTTACCCCACCAACTACCTAATCGGACGCGGGCCCCTCTCATGGCGTAAACTTTCCCCCGAAGGGCACATCCGGTGTTAGCGTCCGTTTCCAGACGTTATCCCGAACCATAAGGCAGGTTCCCACGTGTTACTCACCCGTGCGCCACTAGGGCCGAAGCCCTCGTTCGACTTGCATGTGTTAGGCATGCCGCCAGCGTTCGTTCTGAGCCAGGATCAAACTCTCAGGTTCAAGATGAGCTGACGCTCTCTCGACGTGGTCGCCATCAAGCAACCTCACCCAAGCTTTCGAAACTGATGTCTCTTGCTGCATAGATCAGGATGCTCCAGGCAACCGCAATGCCACTCCCCAAACCAGGAGACCGGTTCGCGACGCGGCACCAAACACCGCCGCCTGCGCATCCCTTCTCACAACACGGTATCAACTTGTCCAAGAAACCGCGAAAGGCTTGATCGCTTTGTCCTGCCTTCTGCTTCCCTCGCGTCGTCGCCGCCTCGTTGGCGGCCGTCGCGTCGGGAGGCGCTTTATAGGCGGGTGCCTTCGGGCGAGCAAGCGCTTTTTTCACCGGCTTGCGCTTTTTCCTCAAGGCCCCAGGAGGACGGTCGCAGCGCCATCGATCAGGCGGCGCATATTGGCGAATAGGGTCGCCATCTGCAGCGTCACCAGAAACCCGAGGGAATAGACCAGCCCCGGCCGCACCGCCTGCATCCGGCCGAGCCAATCCCGCAGGCCCGCCGGCACGGGCACGGTCAGCACCGCGATCATGATGAGGACGCCCACCACGCCGCCGGCCAGAATGTCGGTCGGATAATGAAGTCCCAGATAGACGCGCGGCAGGCAAATCACCACCAGCGTCCACAGGAAGGCCACGATGCCCACCGTCCGGTTCGCCCACCACAGGGCGGTGGCCAGCGCGAAGAACAGCACGGCGTGATCGCTGGGAAAGGAACTCCACCCATCGACCGCCCAGGCGTTCACGTCATGGGGAACGACGAAGTCGATGTCCGGGTTGTGGACCGGCCGTAGCCGCATCGGGAGGAAGTTCTGCAGCCCCCGCCCCACGGCGATGGCGATCAGCGCGCCGACGATGGTCCGCACGGAATAGAGGTCCGGCCCGATCAGCGTTCCGCTCCGCCGCGTCCAGCACCACCACAGCAGAGCCAGCAGGACACCGCCTTTCAGCAGATCGCTCTGCGCGATGACGTAGATGGTCTTGTCGGCGGTCATGCTGACGCGGCTCAGCGCGTTCAGCGGCTCCATGATGGCTAGGTCGAAGGCCGTGGTCACGTCGTTCCTCCCGCAGGCGATGCCGCCTTGGCGCGGCAATCCGCAGGGGGAACGGCTGCGGAGACGGGTCGTTCGGTGGGTGAAACGGCTTATCTCTCCGGCGTTGCCCCGTTCCGGCGAAACCTTGGCGGGAACGGAGCGTTTCCCCGGCGACTCCACACACGCCCCGCGAGGACGCCATGCTTCGCCTCCACATCGCCGCAGCCTGTGCGCTTCTGCTGTCGGCCTGCTCCGGCAACGCCCCTGCCACGTCGCACGCAGTCCCCCCGCAAACCGCCGAAATAAGCTGTCCCGACGGGATCGACCGGTCCATAGACGAGGATCTTCGCCTGGACGATCTTCGCAACGACGTGGAAACCCAGTGGCCAAATGGGTTTGGCAGGCCAGCTTCTCCGATGGAACGCGAACGCCTGTTCCCGGATTGCTGAGCCTTCCGCCTTACGGCCCGTTGAAATGGACGGTGCCGAGCCCGGACAGGTCGTAGCCCTGAAGCTCCTCGGCCCGCCGCGCCGCCAGCGGTGATCGGGCGAAGCGCAGCAGCGTCTGCAACGGTGGCTCGAAATAGTCGCGGCGGCGCATGACCAGATCGTAGCGTTCCCAATGCAGCGGCACGAAGTCCAAGCGCAGCTGGTGCGCCACCGCCCGGATGGCGAGCCCGGCGTCGGCCTGCCCGCCGAGCACGGCAAGCCCGACCTCCGTCTCCACCCGCACCGGCCGGTCGAGCGTCACCAGATCGGCCCAGCCGAGCCCCGCCCCCATGACAAGGTGGTCGAACAGCAGCTGCGCGCCGGCTTCCGGCTGGCGGCGCACGATGCGGGCGCGTGAGGCGGCGAGGTCGGCCACCGACCGGATGCCCAGCGGGTTTCCGGCCGCGACCACCAGCCCCTGCTCCCGCCGCGCCCATTCGATGGCGACCACGTCCCGGTCGCCGAGCTGCCGCCGGATGAAGGGCAGGTTCTGTTCGCCGCTCGCCGTGTCGAAGGCGTGCAGGCCGCAGGCGACCGCCGCCCCCTCGGCGAAGCGTTCCAGCCCGCTCAGGCTTCCCCCGCCCATCAGCGCCAGCCCGCAGCGCGACTCGTCCACGCACCAGTCGAGCAGCGGGTCGTGGCTGCCCGCGATCACCGGAGGCGGCGCGGCGGCCATCCGGACGACCGGCTCGGTTCCGTTGCGCGCGGCCAGCCAGTGGTCGATCTGGTCCTTGGGAAACAGCCATTTGCCGCCGACGCGGGTGCAGGGGATTTCGCCCCGCTGCACGAGGTCGTAGACCTTGCGCTGCTTCAGGCGCAGGTAATCCGCGATCTCCCGCGTGTTCAGCAGCTGAACCATCGCCCCCTCTTTCCCAAGCGCGCGGCGATTATGGTCGGTTCGGGAAAATTTGCAAAGGCGCGGAGCCGCTGCAGCGTTTCGCGCAATGCCCCGCCTTCGCCGTGAAACCATTCACCGTTTCAGTATTATTCGCTCACCCCATGAAAATTACCGCGCAATCGAAAAATAAAATCACCTTACAGCGTCAAATCAAACGCCAAATTTCTTGTCTCACAGCAAAAAACCCATAATTATTTCCGAAGGTCATCGCCCATTATTTTCTCCCTGGAACGTCCACTATGCCGACCGCTGCAAGAAAGCGCGCCTTTGCCTGCATCGGGTCAGGCGCCGCCATTGGCACGCTTGGCGGTCTCATGGGACTGGGCGGGGCGGAATTCCGCCTGCCGGTTCTGGTCGGCGTGCTCGGGCTCGCGGTGCGGGCGGCGGTGCCGGTCAATCTGGCGGTCAGCTTCATCGTGCTGCTGGCCGCTCTGCCAGCCCGCGCCACGACCATCGCCCTCGACGACCTCCTTGCGCACCTGCCGGAGGTGCTGGGCATGGCCGCCGGTTCCATCGTCGCCGCGTACGTCGGCGTCGGCCTGCTGAAGCGGGTGTCCGACCGGGCGCTCGGCACGCTGATCCTGGGGCTGCTGATGGCGCTGGGCGTTGTGATGATCGGCGACGCGTTCCTCGGCGACGGCGGGGCGGGCATCGTCCCTCATATCCCCGCGTGGCGCGCCCTCGCCTCCGCCGCCTGCGGGATTGTGGTCGGTCTGGTCAGCAGCCTCCTCGGCGTCGCCGGAGGCGAGCTGATCATTCCAACCTTCGTTCTCGGCTTCGGCGTGCCGGTGAAGCTGGCCGGCTCCATGAGCATGCTGGTCGGCCTGCCGACCATCGCGGCGGGGCTCGTCCGTCACCTGCGCGACCCGGCCTGCCCGCTGCGTTCCAGCGGCACGTGGCGCGACACGGTGGGGCCGCTCGGCATCGGGTCGGTGCTGGGCGCCGTGGTGGGCGGGCTGCTGCTGGGCCTCGTGCCCGCCGACGCTCTGAAAGTGACGCTGGGCGTCATTCTGATCTGGTCCGCCTTCCGCACCTTCGCGCACCAGAAACGGTAACCGGCCGGCCTCAGCGCTGCTCGTAGACGGACGCGCCGCCGGGCGTGCCGAACAGCACCACGGCGTAGGGCTCCTTCACCCCGGTCTCCATGCCCGGCGATCCTTGCGGCATGCCGGGAACGGCAAGGCCCTTGGCCACCGGGCGCTCGCGCAGCAGGCGGGTGACGCTGTCGGCGGGAACATGGCCTTCCAGAACATAGCCGTCGACCAGGGCCGTGTGGCAGGACTGCATGTTGGCCGGCACGCCCAGCCGCGCCTTGATCGGATCGACGTCGTCCACATCGTGCACGGTCAGCGAATATCCGGCGGCGCGCATGTGCTGCACCCAGCCTTCGCAGCAGCCGCAGCTGGGGGATTTCCACACGACCACCTCGGTGACCGCGGCGGACGCGACGCCGATTACACCGCGCACCGCGATGGCGGTCCCGCCGACCGCGAGGCTGGCCCCCATGGCCATCAGAAACATGCGCCGATTCATCGTCATGACCGCACCCGATCCTTGCAAAATCCTATCGCCGCCCGGCCCCACCGTGCCGAACGGAGCGCAGTCTGCCGCCATAAAGCGCACCGATCCTTGATCGTACTCAAATGGTGACTCCGCCGACCGCGAAAACCGCATCGCGGAAAATCGCATTTTCACGAAAAGGTTCCCGTTGCACGGGATATGTTGCATCGGTTACGGCTAAGTGAAATCATCCAACACCACAGTTCCGTGCATCGACGGCGGGGTTGTCCGGCCGACGATCATGGACGGGCATGCCGGGCCACGCGCACCATGGGCAACGAGATTCTGTTCGCCGACGACGATCCGCCGATGGCCCTCAGCAACGACGGCCGAAGCAAGAAGGGCGGGCGCGAGGAAGGCGGGCCCAAGGAAAGTGGGCGCAACGACGGGGAACCGTGGACGATCCTCGTCGTCGACGACGACAAGGAGGTGCACGCCGTCACCCGGCTGGCACTGGGCAAGCTGCACTACAAGGGCCGTCCGCTGAAGCTGGTGAGCGCCATGTCCGGCGCCGAGGCGGCGGACATCCTGCGAACCACCGGCAACGTCGCCATCGTCCTGCTGGATGTGGTGATGGAGACCGACGACGCCGGCCTGAAGCTGGTCCGCACCATCCGCGAGGAGATCGGCAACCACGCCGTTCGCATCATCCTGCGCACCGGCCAACCCGGCCAGGCGCCGGAGGAGGACGTGGTGCTGGCCTACGACATCAACGACTACAAGTCGAAGACCGAGCTGACCTCGCAAAAGCTGTTCACCACGGTCATCTCGGCCCTGCGCGCCTACGCCGACATCATGGCGCTGGAGACGAACCGGCGCGGGTTGCAGCAGATCATCCAGTCCACCGACCGCCTGTTCGAGCTGCGCTCCATGCAGCAGTTCGCGGCCGGGGTGCTGACCCAGCTCTCCGCCTTTCTGCGGGTAAAGCCCGACGCCATCCTATGCGCCCGCCGCGGCGAGTCCGGCGACGGCTCCCTCTACGTGCTGGCGGGGGCCGGCTGCTACGCCGAGGCGGCGGAGAATCCGCATTCCGCCATCGCTCCGAACGTGGCCGACAGCATCGCCGAGGTCTTCCGCACCCGCCAGAGCGTCTACCGCCGCAACGAGACCACGCTGTTCATCCGCGTGCCGGACGGCGGCGAGGTGGCCGCCTGGATCCACACCGACCGCCCCCTGGACGAGGTGGATCGCGGCCTGATCGAGGTGTTCGCCGCCAAGATCGCCATCAGCTTCGCCAACCTCAGCCTGTACGAGCAGCTGCGCGAGGCGAACGAAACGCTGGAGGCCCGCGTCGCCGAGCGCACCCGCGCGCTGGAGGAGGCCAACGCCAAGCTGGAGCGGCTGGCCACGGTCGATCCCCTAACCACCGTGTGGAATCGCCGTCATTTCCTGGAGCTGGCGGCGGCCGAGCTGGGCCGGGCGCGGCGGCACGAGCGGCGGCTCAGCGTTTTCCTTCTCGACCTCGACCATTTCAAGGCGGTGAACGACGGCTACGGCCACGCCGCCGGCGATGAGGTTCTGCGCACCACCGTGGCCCGCGCCCGCAGCGCGCTGCGCACCTCCGACCAGATCGCCCGCTTCGGCGGCGAGGAGTTCGTCGTCCTCCTGCCGGAAACCGACATCGAGGGCGCCCGCATCGTCGCCGAACGCGTGCGCGCGGCCATCGCCGACGGCCCGGTCGATGCGGAGGGGCACGCCATCCCCGTCACCGCCAGCCTCGGCGTCGCCGAATGGAGCGCCGGCGAGCCCTCCATCGAACACACCCTGCGCCGCGCCGACGCCGCCCTGTACGAAGCCAAGCAATCAGGCCGCGACCACGTGTGTCTGGCGGCCCTTTAAGCCCTTTTCTCCCGTGAAAGAGCCGGAAAACGGGATTCACCACCAAGACACCAAGGCACCAAGGCACCAAGCGCGACGCACCGACCCTGGCAGTGAACAACCGGCATGCGCTGAAGCGCATCTGATCTTGGTGTCTTGGTGCCTTGGTGGTGAAAATCTTTGCCCTACCCTCCCGCTTCCGCTAGCGTTGTCGCCGTCAACGGACGATCTGCGTCCGTGCGACATTCCCTGAAGATGTGTTGCACGATGTTGCACCGGCCAACGCCCAGGCGTTCACCGGCATCCCATTCGTGCACAAATCGTTGTGCAGCGACTGCACAATGAACGTGTGCGAATGAGAACAGACAACTCTATGACACAAAAGGGAGAAACGGCGCTTTTCACCCATTGTGCAAAAACCTTTGACTGCACAATCTGCACAACGGTGCACAACGGCCCGGAGGTCGCGCCGCCGCACGACCGACACGTTTCTGACCGCCTCGGAACAGGATCCGGTCGTCGGTGCCTGTGTTTGTTGCGAAGCCGTTAAAAGCGCCTGTTTCGGCACACATAGGCGTTGAATGGGGGCGCCGGCTCGATTACCACTTGGGCGTCCCACATCCGATCAGGCACACGCCCCAGGCGAACGGTCGCAGCGAACGCTCCAGTTACACGGCCTCCAAGGTACAGACCATGTGGAACGACTACGCCCAGGCGCTCTTCTTCGCGCTCGCGCTGTCCGGCATGGGCTTCGGCATTGCGAAGCTCGTCGTCGTGCTGGGTGAACGCATGATCGAGAAGCGGCACGGCACCGGCGGCGTGCGCGAGGTGATCGCGCGCCGCGCCAAGCTGGAATCCGGTCTGGAGGCCCGCAAGGGCGAACGCGCCGCCGAACTGCGCAAGATCGAGGGCGAGATCGGCGACCTGTTGAAGCGGCGCCAGAACCTGGAACGTCAGATCAAGGACTCCCAGCGCGCGGGCGACCAGATCGTCCGTCTGATCGGCGAGGAGAACGCGGGAACGCCCTGCTACATCGCCCAGCTGGTCAACAAGTATGTGGGCACCGCCCACAAGCAGAGCCAGCACGCCTTCATCGATTCCTCCTGGGCGCAGCCCCAGACGGTGGAGGTGTGGGCGCGCTCCATGCCCGACGCGCGGGCGGAGATCGAGCGGCGCTATCCTCCGGCCTTCGGCTATGCGGTGGTGCGCATGCAGGACGGGGGCGCCTCCGCTCCCGTCGCGAAGGCGGGCTGAAGGCGGACTAAAGGAAAACGGGGGGGGACGCCATGGCCTACGTGTTCGCCGCGCTGGTCGGATTGTCGGCACTGGTCTTCGCCATGATCATGGCGATGCGCCGCCTGAAGACGGCGGAGGAGCGCATCGCCAACGCCGTCACGCGCAAGCAGACGCAGGTGGACCGCATCAAGCGCGTCGCCCGCACGACGCTGGAGCAGGCCGAGGATCTGCGCGCCGCCCGCCGCCGCAAGGAGACCATCGAGATTGCCTGCGAGGATCTGGAACAGCGGCTGAAGGCGTCCAGCGCGGCCGACCGCCGCGTCTATGTTCTGGACGACCGGCGCACGCAGGCGGACGTCGGCTGGGTGGTGAAGGTTTCGAACCCGGACTACGCGCGCATCAACCCAAACCTGGAAAAGAGCGCGCTGGAAAGCTGGAAGCGTGGCCGCCGCTTCCTGGTCTGGGGCCTGGACGAGAAGAAGGCGCGCGAGAAGATGAACGCGCGCTACCCCGAACAAAAAGGCTTCACCATCCTGTCGGTCCAGCAGAGCCTCGGCTAACGGATGAGCCCCACCGCGTGACCTCTGCCGGTCGGACGGTTGTCACCACCTCTTTTCGCTACCATCTTGCCTCTTACTTGCCTCATTCTCTGAGAGACAAGCGGAGGAGCCGTGATGGATCTCGATTTGGTTCTGCTCGGTGGTGCGATTGCGACGGTGCTTGCCGGTATCGCGGCGGCGTCCCGCCCGACGATGAAGCCGGTGCGCATCCGCACCCGCGACCGGCGCCGCCGGTAGGGCAAGCGCCGGCAACGGTGGTCGCTAGCGATCCAGATCCCGGATCGCGCGGTTGAGTTCGAACTCCTTGGACGCGACGTAGGCTTCCACGCCCGCGACGCGCTTCTCGAAATCGCGAAAGCGCTGCGTCAGGCCGGCCAGCGTGCGGTCGGGCTTGATCGACACGCCCCGCCAGAACGCCTCCTCGTCGGGGTTGCTGTACAGCTGCCGAGGCTTGACCGGCAGCGCCAGCACCGCGATCACGTAGCCGAGGATCACCGGCGGCGCGAAGAAGAACAGGCCGATCACCATGGCCAGCCGCACCAGGATGGGCTGGACGCCGAAGTAATCGGCGATGCCCGCGCACACGCCGCCGATAACCCCGTGTTCGGGGTCGCGGTACAGCCGGTGCGGGTTGGGCGAGTCATAAGGCGAATGGGATGGCGAAGGGCGGTCCATCGGGTCGTCTCCCATCATGTCGTCAGACCTTGTTGCGCCAGTTGGGCGCCTCGGCGTCGAGCACCCGTTCCAGCGTCTGGATACGGCCTTCCAACCGGTTGGCGATCTCCCACAGCTCGGCCAGCAGCCGTTCGTCCTGCGCGGACAGCCCACGCTGGGCGCGCCACTTGGTGATGTAGTGGAAGATGATCCACAGCGGTGCCACCACCGTCATGAAGAGCACCGCGAGCACGAAGCCGAATCCGCTCATCAAGGGTCAGCCTTTCTTGTTCTTGAGAGTCCCCTCCCCCGCCGTCAGGTGGGGGAGGGTTAGGGTGGGGGCTCGCCGCAGCCGCGTGGGGGCTCGCAGCCGGGACGTCAGCTTCCCTTGCGCGCCGCGACCCGCGCCCGCAGCGCGGCCAGATCGTCCTGGATCTTCTGTTCGGCCTCCAGGTCGGCGATCTCCTCGGACAGCGTCTTGGTGCGGCCGGCGTCGAAGGACTCGACCCGCCCTTCCAGCTCGTCAAGGTTCCGCTCGACCTGCTCGAAGCGCGAGAAGGCGTCGTTGATCCGCTCGTCGTGCAGCGCGGTGCGGACGCGCACCCGGTTGACGGCGGTCTTGGTCCGGGCGACCAGCGCCTTTTCCCGGTTCTTGGCGTCGGTCAGCTTGGCCTGAAGGCGGGCGATGTCGTCGTTGGCCTTGGACAGCGCCTCTTCGACCTGGCCCAGCTGCTGGGTCAGCGCCTCGGCCTCGTCGGCGGCCTCGGCCTTGCGCTTCAGGCACTCCTTGGCGAGGTCCTCGCGGTCGTGGGTCAGCGCGGTTTCGGCCTTGCGGTCCCACGTATCACGCTCGCGGTGGAGGTCGGCGATGCGCCGTTCGATCTCCTTGCGCTCCGCGATGATCTTGACCGTGGAGGAGCGGACCTCGACCAGCGTGTCCTCCATCTCCTGGATGATCAGGCGGATCAGCTTCTCCGGATCCTCGGCGCGGTCCAGCAGGGCGTTGAGGTTGGACTGAACGATGTCCGTCAGGCGCGAAAAGATGCTCATGGGTTTGTTTCCCTTGGTGCTTTTAGCCGAGGAGGGTCGCGGCCAGGAAGCCGGCGGCGAAGAACAGCCAGCTCTCGGTCGGGCGGCTGCTGAGGTAGGCGCGGGCGCGCTCCACGAACGGGCGGGCCTCACGGTCGTAACGGTCGCGGTAGTGGCTGTAGCGGTGGTTCATGATGCTCTCCATACCCTGGCCCCTTTATCAGCAAGGCCCATGCCAACCGCCAAATCCTTGCCTTGCCTGGGCTTCGCCGCCTTGGCCCATCGCTAAAACCGCGATACAATCGCCAAAACCATCAAGACTTCGCCAAAACCGCCATGCTTCCCTCCCCGCCCCCGCTTCTGGGAGAATCCCCAGCCTTCCTCGCCGCGCTGGCCCACATCTCCCGCGTGGCCCCGCTGGAGCGGCCCGTCCTGATCATCGGGGAGCGCGGCACCGGCAAGGAACTGGCGGCCGCCCGCCTGCATTACCTGTCCCGCCGCTGGGACCGGCCTTTCGTGAAGGTGAACTGCGCCGCCCTGCCGGAAAGCCTGCTGGACTCCGAACTCTTCGGCCACGAGGCCGGGGCCTTCACCGGGGCGATCCGCCGCCAGACCGGCCGGGTCGAGCAGGCCGACACCGGCACCCTGTTCCTGGACGAGATCGCCACGGCCAGCCCCGCCGTTCAGGAAAAGCTGCTGCGGGCCGTGGAGTATGGGGAGATTGAGCGGGTCGGCGGCCGGACCCTGACGGTGGACGTCCGCGTGGTCGGCGCCACCAACGCCGATCTGCCGGCCCTGGCCGAGGCCGGGAAATTCCGTGCCGACCTGCTGGACCGCTTGGCCTTCGACGTGGTGACCCTGCCGCCCCTGCGCGCCCGGCGGGAGGACATCCCCCTGCTGGCCGAGCATTTCGCCATGGGCATGGTGCGGGAGTTGGAACGCCCCCTGTTCCCCGGCTTCACCCCGCAAACCCTCGACCAGCTTCTCGGCCACGGCTGGCCCGGCAACGTGCGCGAGCTGCGCAACGCGGTCGAACGGTCGGTCGCGGCATCCGATCCGGACGGCCCGGTGGAGGAGATCACACTCGACCCCTTCGCCTCCGCGTGGCGCCCCGCCGCCCCGCAGCCAGCCAAACCGGCCCCCCCCAATCCGGCCGAAGCGCCACCGCCGCCCACACCTTCAGGGAACTTCGATGAGCAGGTCCGCACCTTCGAATCCGGCCTTCTCAAGACCGCCCTGGAGCGCCACCGCTTCAACCAGCGCCAGACCGCCCAGGCCCTCGGCCTCGGCTATCACCAGCTGCGCGGGCTGCTGAAGAAGCATGGGCTGATCGGCAACGGGTGACGATCACTTCTTCTCCAGCATCAGCGTGCCCTGGTGCTGGAGCTTGTCCTTCAGCTTGTTCGCCAGCATGCCCAAGGCCCAGGGCAACTGAACCTCGACGTTGACGCAATCCTCCTGCACGTCGATCCAGCCGGTGACCGTCTGGGCCAGCGCCACCACGCGGAAGTCCATGCGATCCTCCACCCAATGGTCCTCCATGCTGGTCGCCACCGCGCTGAGATAGGAGCGGGCCTGCCCCATCCCTTCCGTCAGGCGCCGCTTGGCCTCCTGCCGGCCCAGCTGGTGGGGAATGGTCACGGTGAGAGGTTTCGACATGGACGGCTTCTCCGTTTCGGCATCGCAGGTCTCAAAAGACAACAAACAAGTTGGCGCCAAATCCCGTCATTCTTCTGCCACGGTCCAAGGACAAATGTTCTCCCGTTCGATGCCGCTCTTTCGGGGTAAGGCCCCGGAAGCGTATATGACGCGAACAGCTTTTCATTCAGGGGCAGCGACCGCGCCGTGAGCAACGATCGACCGGTTGAACTCTTTCCGGGGCCGCGCCCCGTCCAGACCCGCGACGAGAAGCCAGCGCTCCGTCCCAAGCTTCCGAAACTGCCCAAGACGCCGGAACGCGCGCCCAAGCCGCCGCGCCCGCCCAAGGCCGCCAAGCCGCCCCGTCAGCCGCGCGCCCAGAAGGCCGGCCGCCGCTCGATCCTCGGCACGCTGGCGAGCTGGGCGGCCGTCGCGGCCATCTGGTGCGGCGTCGGCCTCGGCGCGGTGCTGGCGTGGTTCGCGCTGGACCTGCCGGACATCTCCAAGGTGTCGCAGTACGAACGCCGCGCCTCGGTCACCGTCCTGGCCGCCGATGGGACGGAGTTCGCCCGCTTCGGCGACCTGCACGGCACGACGCTCAGCGTCAAGGATCTGCCGCCGCACCTCATCAACGCGGTGCTGGCCATCGAGGACCGGCGCTTCTACAGCCACTTCGGCATCGACCCCATCGGCCTCGCCCGCGCGCTGTACGTCAACTGGCGCTCCGGCCGGTCGGTGCAGGGCGGTTCGACCATCACGCAGCAGCTCGCCAAAAACCTGTTCCTGACGCCCGAGAAGTCGCTGAAGCGCAAGATCCAGGAGGCCATGCTGGCCCTGTGGCTGGAGAACCGCTTCACCAAGGACCAGATCCTCACCGCCTACCTGAACCGCGTCTATCTCGGCGCCGGCACCTTCGGCGTGGACGCGGCGTCGCGCACCTATTTCGGCAAGCCCGCCACCCAAGTGGACCTGCGCGAGGCGGCGATCATCGCCGGCCTGCTGAAAGCCCCCTCGCGCTACGCTCCGTCCTCCAACCCCGACGAGGCGGCGGAGCGTTCTCGCGTCGTCATGGCCGCCATGGCCGACGCCGGCTTTATCACCGCGCAGGAGCTTGAGGTCGCCCGCACCACCCCGCCCGCCCCAAAGCGCAAGCCGGGCGGCGACGGGCGCTACTTCGCCGACTGGGTGACGGAGCTGGTGTCGGGCTTCGTCGGCTCCGACCACGGCGACGTGATCGTCCGCACCACCCTGGATTTGAAGCTGCAACGCGCCGCCGAACAGCGGCTGGAGGAAATACTCACCGGTCCCGGCGCCGCCGCCAACGTGCGCCAGGGCGCCGTGGTCGCCATGACCACCGATGGCGCGGTCAAGGCGCTGGTCGGCGGCCGCGACTACGACACCAGCGAGTTCAACCGGGCGACCCAGGCGCTGCGCCAGCCCGGCTCGGCCTTCAAGCCCTTCGTCTATCTGACGGCGCTGGAGTCCGGCTGGTCGCCCGACAGCCCGGTCGAGGACAGCCCGATCCGCATCGGCAGCTGGAGCCCCGGCAACTACGACGGCAAGTTCCGCGGGACCATCTCCATGGCAACCGCGCTGGCCCATTCCTCCAACACCGCGACCGTCCGCATCACCGAACGGGTCGGGGTGGAGCGGGTGCGCAAAGTGGCGTCGAGCCTCGGCATCAACTCGCCGCTCGGCAAGGATCTGTCGCTGGCGCTGGGCACCAGCGAGGTGTCGCTGCTGGAGCTGACCCGCGCCTACGGCGGCATCGCCAACCTGGGCGCGCCGGTCTGGCCCTACGCCATCACCGAGATCCGCGACCGCGACGGCAACGTCCTCTACCGCCGCCAGGGCAGCGGCACCGCCCCCGTGGTGGACCCGGCCCACGCGGTGCAGTTGGCCCGCATGATGGCCGGCGTCATCGACTACGGCACCGGCCGGTCCGCCAAGCTCGACCGCCCGGCGGCGGCCAAGTCCGGCACCACGCAGGAATACCGCGACGCCTGGTTCGTCGGCTTCACCGCCGATCTGGTGGCCGGCGTGTGGCTGGGCAATGACAACAACGACGAGATGAAGAGGGTCACCGGCGGCACCCTGCCGGCCAAGGTCTGGCAGGGCTTCATGATGGACGCCCACGCCGGCAAGCCGGCCCGCCCGCTGCCGGGACTGGAAAGCGCACCCGCCTACGTCGCCGTCGGCACCCCCGGCGCGGCGGCCGAACCGGCCCGCACCGCCTCGGCTGCACCGCCGCCCTCGCGCGGCGGCTCGGCCGCGTCTGGCATCGGCGCGCTGATCGACAGCCTGACCGGCGGCGGAAGCGCCCCGCGCGTCCAGTACGACTACGGCAACCCGAACCGATAGGCCGAACCGGTAGAGCCTTAGCTCCGTTCCAAGTACCCGAGGACACCCCCGCCCGCTTTCGCGCCCATGGCGAAGCAACCCTGGAGGAGGTAGCCGCCGGTCGGCGCCTCCCAGTCCAGCATCTCGCCGGCGACGAAGGTGCCGGGCAGGCGGGTGAGCATCAGTGCCTCGTCCACCTCCGGGAAGCGGACGCCACCGGCCGTGGAGATCGCGCGCTCAATGGGGCGGACGCCGGTCAGCACCATCGACAGCCCCTTGATCCGATGGGCCAGCGCCGCCGGGTCGGACAGGTCGCCGGCCGGGGCGAATTCCCGCAGCAGGGCAGCGCGCGGACCGCTCAGCGAAAAGGCCTTCTTCAGGAAGGTGGACAGCGATTCCGCCCCCCGGCGACGCACGCGCTTCGCCACCTCCGCCTCGGTCAGGTCGGGCAGCAGGTCGAGCGTCAGGGCGGCCCAGCCCTCGGCCTCGATGGCGTCGCGCAGGGGGGCGCTCAGCGCGTAGACCGCACCACCCTCGATGCCGGTCTCGGTGATGACGAACTCCCCCTTCAAGCGCCGGTCGCCGAAGGCAAGGCTGACGCTCTTGACCGGCTGGCCGGCGAAGCGTTCGCGCAGGTGATCGGACCAGGGCACCTCGAAGCCCATGTTGGACGGGCGCAGCGGCGCGATGTCCACCCCGCGCGCCGCCAGAAGCCCGGTCCACGCCCCGTCCGAGCCGGTGCGCGGCCAGCTCGCCCCGCCCAGCGCCAGCAGGGTGGCGCGCGGAGCGACGGTGGTTTCGGTCCCATCGGCGCGGCGGAAGGCCAGAGCCCCCTGCCCGTCCCAGCCGATCCAGCGGTGCCGGCCGTGCAGCGTCACGCCCAGCCCGTCCAGCCGGCGCAGCCACGCGCGGACCAGCGTGGACGCCTTCATCTGCACCGGGAACACGCGCCCGCTGGAGCCGACGAAGGTCTCGATGCCCAGCCCGGCCGCCCAGGCGCGCAGGTCGGCCGGCGAGAAGGCGGACAGGCAGTCGCGGAAGAACGGGGCCTGAGCGCCGTAGCGGCCGACGAAGGCGTCCAACGCTTCCGAATGGGTCAGGTTCAGCCCGCCGCGCCCGGCCAGCAGCAGCTTGCGGGCGGGGGTCGGGGTGTGCTCGTACACGGCGACGGAGCGGCCGGCGGCGGCGATCACCTCGGCGGCCATCAGCCCGGCCGGGCCGGCGCCGACGATGACGACATCTGGAACAGGATCGGGTGCGGACACGGCGCTCATCAAGGCACTCTCAACAATGCACAACCACGCCCCGAACCCGTCCCCCGCGGCAACGGGACGGACGGGTCCGGGGCGTCGCGGGAGCGATCACTCCTCGTCCTGCATGACTTCGTCGGCAAGGTCGTTGGCCATGTCGGCGAAGTGGCCGGCATCCACCTCCAGCCCGTTCTCCTCGCAGATCCGGATGAAGATGCGGTAGGCGTGCAGGATTGCGACGTCGAGCACGGCGAGGTCGCCTTCCTCGCTGTGCTTGTCGGTGACTCCGCGCTCCTGGAGCGTGCCGACGATGTCGTGAGAGGCGGCCTGAAGGACCGCTTCCATGGCTTGTTTGTGCAGAGTCGACATCGCGGGGGTCCTCTTTCTCAGGTGGGCGTCTGCGTCACGGCGCGGCCCGACAGGACCGCGTCGTGAAGAAAACCCCTCTTAGCAGCTTCGGGTTCTCACCGCAGCGATCATTCCACGGGCCTGCGGCGGAAATGCCGAAGGGTCCTCACCATCACGGCGCGGCGGCGCCGATGTCCTTGGCGTTGCTTTGCAGATAGGTTTGGAGCAGGCGAACCTCCTCCTCATCGAGCTTGGTCAACCGTTTCATGGCGTTGATCTTGCCGATCCAGGCGTTCGCGGCGTAAGCCTCGGGCGGGTGGAGCGTGTGGCACAGCGAGCAGTTCGCGTCATTGATGCGCGCGCCGTAGGCCCAGAGCGTGTCGAGCTCAGCCACATAGCCGCCCGTCCTGGTCCAGGCGACGAGGCGGGCTTCCGTCCAGTCCTGCTCGGTCTCCGGGTCGGTGACGACGCGCAGCCTTTCCGCCCGAGCCGCCGCCACCTCGTTCAGCTTGGCGAAGGTGATGCGCTTGCCCGGCTTGGCGAACAGCGTCTGCGTCGAGTCGCCGCGCTGCCAGCCGACGATCTCCACCTGCATGGCCCCGCCTTCGACCGCCAGGATCTTGACGGGAGTCGCCGGGGCGATCTCGCCGTCCGCAGGGGTGTCCGCCGCCGGAGGGGCGAGGTGAACGCCGAGGGTGGCGAGCGCATAGACGGTGTCGCCGGGCTCGAAGCGAAGCGTCTTCGCCTCCGCCGACAGATCCGCGAAGGTCTGGCGGTGGCCGGCGGCGACATTGGGGAAGCTGTGGGCGACCCCCTTGTGGCAGTCGATGCAGGTCTTGCCCGTCTTTTCCGCGTCCCGCATGGCGGAAGCGGCCTTGGCGGTCTGCTTGTGAAAGTCCATCGCATCGAAGGAGTGGCAGTTGCGGCACTCGCGGCTGTCGGACGCCCGCATACGGTCCCATTCGCTGCGCGCCAGTTCGTGGCGTTTCGCCTCGAACTTCTCCTTGGTGTCGATCGAACCGATGAGCCAATGGTACAGCTCGCCGGACGCCTGCACCTTGCGGATCACCTTGTGCGTCCAGTCACGCGGGACGTGGCAGTCGGAGCAGGTTGCGCGCACGCCCGACGGGTTCTGGAAATGCGGCGAGGTCTTGTATTCGGCGTACACGGTGTCGCGCATTTCGTGGCAGGAAATGCAGAATTCCATGCTGTTGGTGGCGTCCATGACGGTGTTGAACCCGCCCCAGCCGACCACGCCCACGATCATGCCCGCCAATCCGACCAGCGCGAGCACGCCAAGGCCGCCCGCCTTCCTCCAACCCGACAACATGCTCGTACCCTGATGAATGCCGGCCCAACGATCAGCCAGCCGCGCCCCGAGGCGCGCTCCACAACGAAATCAAACCCAAAAGGGTCAAAGGCGTTTGATGGGAGCCACCAAACGCCTTCGACATCATTCACGACGTTGAAGCCCGACGCTGGTCAGTCGAACGGCTTCGGCTGCGGAGTCTTGTCCGTCGACGCCGGCAGGATCGGCAGCGGGAAGGTCGGCTGATCGCCGGTCAGCGTCTTCAGGAACGCCACGATCTTGGCGTTCTCGTCCGCCGAGAACTTCTTACCGAGCTGGATGCGGCCCATGACGTCCACGGCGTCGGACAGCGTCGCGGCCTGACCGTCGTGGAAGTACGGGTAGGTCAGCTCGACGTTGCGCAGGGTCGGCACCTTGAAGTTGAAGCGGTCGGCTTCTTCCTTGGTCACCGCGAAGCGGCCCTCGGCCGGGTTGCTGGTCTTGTACGGCTCGACCACGCCCATCTTCTGGAAGGTGTTGCCGCCGGCCGCCGAGCCGTTGTGGCAGGCGGTGCAGCCCGAATCCTTGAACAGCTCGTAGCCTTCCAGCTCCGCGGTGGTCAGGGCCTTCTTGTCGCCCTTCAGCCACTTGTCGAAGCGCGAGTTCGGCGTGACGAGGGTTTCCTCGAAGGCGGCGATGGCCTTCGTCACCTCGTCGATGGTGATCTTCGTCTCACCGAAGACGGTGTTGAACTCCTGCACATAGGCCGGGATGGAGCGCAGCACCTCGACCGCCAGCGTGTGGGTGGAGCCCATCTCGCCCGGATTGGCGATCGGCCCGCCGGCTTGCTCCTGCAGGGTCAGCGCGCGGCCGTCCCAGAACTGGGCAACGTTGAGGCTGGAGTTCAGCACCGTCGGCGAGTTGATCGGGCCCTGCTGCCAGTTGTGGCCGATGGAGGTCTTCAGGTTGTCCGTGCCGCCCATCGACAGGTTGTGGCACGAGTTGCACGAGATGAAGCCGGACTTCGACAGGCGGGGATCAAAGTAGAGCTTCTTGCCGAGTTCAACCAAACCGGGATTGCTGACCTTGGCCGGCTCGATGGGCTGGATCGGCTCGTCGCCGGCCGCCTGCGCGCTGGTAAATCCGCCGAACGACACCCCGCCGGCCACCATCAGCATGGCCGCGAAGGATACGGCTGCACGCTTGGACATGGCTCTTCTCCCTTATGAGAATTCTAATGTTCGCCATAAAGCTTTGATGTATTTGGGAGAGTACAGATGCATCGCGGTATTACCAGTGATCTTGCCGCCGCGCGACAACTTGCCACATGCCCACACTGCGCGCATGGGCATCGGTTGAACGGCCTGAAAGCTTTTTGCGGCAGCGCACAAAAATGGGGCGGCGATCCGCTCGCCGCCCTTGCCCACTGACACATATTTCAAGTTGCGCCTTGCTCCGGAAAGCCAATGGCTTGGCCTGCTCTGCCGGAGCGATTGCGCCCGCCGGATCACTCGGCGGCGGCCTGCTTGCCTGTGGGCTTCGCTGCGTCGCCGCGCATGCCGCCCAGAACCTCCCCGGCGGTGACCTTGCGGTTCTTCACGGAGCTGGTCCACTGGCCCCAGACCGTCGGGTCGATCTTGTCGCCGTTCTTGCCCAGGGTCTTCAGGCGTCGCTGGTCCTCGTCGGTCAACACCTGCTTCGGCAAGGGCTGGAGGTGCTTCACGTCGTCCGCCGTCATGCCCAGCATCCCGGCGACACGGCTGCCGTAATCGTCGTGGACCAGGAACAGGTGCCACAGCATCCGTTCCTGCACGTCGCGTTCGCACTGGCCGAGCAGGGTGCCCATGTTCAGCACCAGATCGTCGCGCTCCCAGTCCATCATGGTGCAGTAGCGGCCACGCGGCTGGACATAGTCGTTGCGGCGCTCCAGCGCGCTGCGGGTCAGGCGGCCGTGGATTTCCGGCGGGTTGTTCGGCTCCTCGCGCGGGTTTTCGCTGAGGCCGTTGTGGATCGACGGCTCGAAGTTGATGTGCGGGTTCTGCCCCGGCGCCAGATCGCGCCCAAAGGACATCTGCCCGCCGGACAGGTTGGTGGCGACCCTGGCGTTCTTCGCCTAATTCACCGGCAGTTGCAGATAGTTGGTTCCGACCCGGTGGCGCTGCGTGTCGGAGTAGGAGAAGGTCCGCCCAACCAGCATCTTGTCGTCGGAGAAATCGAGCCCGTCCACCAGAACGCCGGTGCCCATGGCGATCTGCTCGTTCTCGTTGAAATGATCCTCGACGTTGCGGTTCAGCGTCATGACGCCGACGTGCCGCAGGGGAAAGTCCTTCTCCGTCCAAATTTTGGTGTCGTCCAGCGGGTCCCAGTCCAGTTCGGGATGGTCGTGGTCCTCCATGATCTGGACGTACATGTCCCACTGCGGATACTCGCCGCGCTCGATGGCTTCGTAGAGATCCTTGGAGGCGGAGCCGAGGTCCTGGCCCTGCACCTTGGCCGCTTCCTCCGCCGTCAGGCTGGCGACGCCGCAGCGCGGGTGGAAGTGGTACTTGACCAGCACCGTGTTTCCTTCAGCGTTCACCATCTTGTAGGTGTTGACCCCGAATCCCTCCATGTGCCGGTAGCTGGCCGGGATCCCGCGCGGGCTGAACAGATGCGTCAGCATGTGCATGGATTCGGGCGTCTGGCTCATGAAGTCGAAGATGCGGTTCGGCTCCTGCCGGAAGGTCACCGGATCGGGCTTCAGCGAGTGGATGACGTCCGGGAACTTGATGGCGTCGCGGATGAAGAAGACCGCGAGGTTGTTGCCGACGAGGTCCCAGTTGCCGTCCTCGGTGTAAAACTTCACCGCGAAGCCTCGCGGATCGCGCGCCACCTCCGACGAATCGCGGCCGCCGATGACGGTGGAGAAGCGGATGGCCAGCGGAGTCTTCTTGCCGGCTTGGCTGAACAGCTTGGCGCGGGTGTATTTCGAAGCCGGCTCGTCGCCGATCTTGCCGGTCGCCTCCAATTCCCCATAGCAGACGAAGCCGCGCGCGTGCACGACGCGCTCGGGGATGCGCTCGCGGTCAAAGTGGGTGATCTTTTCCAGGAACTGGTAGTTCTCCAGCGTCGCCGGGCCACGGCTGCCGACGGTGCGCTGGGACTGGTTGTTGGTGATCGGGTGACCCTGACGGTTGGTCAGGTGGGTCGGCGATTGCTGGCTTTCTGATGGGTTGGCCGGACTCTTCGGGGTCTTCGGCTTGTCTGCCATTGGATTCTCCCTGAACGTCGGACGGGCCGGGAGATCGAGGCGCCGCCCGGCATTCCTGCCAACCGCCCGGGATCCCCACCGTTCCGCCCTGTCCGGGAGAGGGTGCGCATAAGGAAAAGGGCGGCCCCGAGGGACCGCCCTTTCCGAAACGTCCGGAAGACGTAGGCTTCGATTAGAAGCCCATGTCGTCCATGCCGCCCATGCCACCCGGCATGCCGGCCGGAGCAGCCTTCTTCTCCGGCTTCTCGGCGATCATCGCCTCAGTGGTGATGAGCAGGCCGGCGATGGAGGCCGCATCCTGCAGAGCGGTGCGGACGACCTTCACCGGGTCGATAATGCCAGCCTTCACCAGATCGGTGAACTCGCCCTTCTGGGCGTCGTAGCCGAAGTTGGCGTCGTTCTGGTCCAGCAGCTTGCCGACCACGATCGAACCGTCGGTGCCCGCGTTGTAGGCGATCTGACGGACCGGGGCCTGCAGGGCGCGGCGGATGATCTCGATGCCGACGCGCTGCTCGTCGTTGATCGGCTTCAGGCTGTCGAGGGCCTTGGTGGCGTACAGCAGGGCGGTGCCGCCGCCGGCGACGATGCCCTCTTCCACCGCGGCGCGGGTAGCGTGCATGGCGTCGTCAACGCGGTCCTTGCGCTCCTTCACCTCGACCTCGGTGGCGCCGCCGACGCGGATGACGGCAACGCCGCCAGCCAGCTTCGCCAGACGCTCCTGCAGCTTCTCGCGGTCGTAGTCCGAGGTGGTCTCCTCGATCTGCGCCTTGATCTGGGTGATGCGAGCCTGGATGTCGTCGCCAGCGCCGGCGCCGTCGACGATGGTGGTGTTCTCCTTGGAGATCACGACCTTCTTGGCGGTGCCCAGCATGTCGATGGTGACGTTCTCGAGCTTGATGCCGAGATCCTCGGAGATGACCTGGCCGCCGGTCAGGATGGCCATGTCCTCCAGCATCGCCTTGCGGCGGTCACCGAAGCCCGGGGCCTTCACGGCGGCGACCTTCAGACCGCCACGCAGCTTGTTCACGACCAGGGTCGCCAGGGCCTCGCCCTCGACGTCCTCGGCGATGATCAGCAGCGGACGCGAGGACTGCACGACCGACTCGAGAACCGGCAGCAGAGCCTGGAGGCCCGACAGCTTCTTCTCGTGCAGCAGGATGTACGGGCTGTCCAGCTCCGCGATCATCTTGTCGGCGTTGGTGATGAAGTACGGCGACAGGTAGCCGCGGTCGAACTGCATGCCCTCGACGACGTCCAGCTCGGTCTCCAGGCTCTTGGCCTCTTCAACCGTGATGACGCCCTCGTTGCCGACCTTCTCCATGGCCTGGGCGATCATCTTGCCGATCTCGGCTTCGCCGTTGGCGGAGATGGTGCCGACCTGGGCGATCTCGTCGTTGGTCGTGACCTTCTTGGCGCGGCCGCGGATGTCGTTCACGACGGTCTCGACGGCGAGGTCGATGCCGCGCTTCAGGTCCATCGGGTTCATGCCGGCGGCAACCGACTTCACGCCCTCGCGGACGATGGCCTGGGCCAGAACGGTCGCCGTGGTGGTGCCGTCGCCGGCCAGGTCGTTCGTCTTCGACGCGACCTCACGCACCATCTGGGCGCCCATGTTCTCGAACTTGTCGGAGAGCTCGATCTCCTTGGCGACCGACACGCCGTCCTTGGTGATGCGCGGAGCGCCGAAGGACTTCTCGATCACGACGTTGCGGCCCTTCGGGCCCAGCGTGACCTTGACGGCATCGGCCAGAATGTCAACGCCGCGCAGCATCTTCTCACGCGCGGAAGCGGAGAACTTAACTTCCTTGGCAGCCATTTCTCGATTCCTCTGAATTCAAATGGAAAGACCGGAGCGGGCGGAGACTTAGGCCTCGATAACGCCCATAATGTCGGATTCCTTCATGATCAGGAAATCCTCACCCTCGATCTTCACCTCGGTGCCCGACCACTTGCCGAACAGGATGCGGTCGCCAGCCTTCACGTCGAGCGCAACGACCTTGCCGCTCTCATCGCGGGCACCCGGACCCACCGCGATCACCTGGCCCTCCTGGGGCTTTTCCTTCGCGGTGTCGGGGATGATGATGCCGCCCTTGGTCTTGGTGTCGGACTCCAGACGCTTGACGACGACGCGGTCGTGCAGCGGACGGAACTTCATGGGGATGCCTCCTCGAAAGGCTCATTAATGGAATGGATGCCCAGGGTCGGGTGTTAGCACTCTCCCCCGGTGAGTGCCAGACAGCTAATCGAGCTTTCCGCGCGATTCAAGAGGGTCGTTGGGACAATCAACTCAAATATTGGCAGCAGTCGCGGCGGTCGGCTGCTAATCTATTGATATGGAACGATTTTTCCCGTTGCCGGTTATCCGTGTCGCAGGCAAACTTCACCGAACAGTCACACCGAGACCAGTGAAGGGCACCACAGGATCCACCACGACGGAGACATTGCATGGCCAATCTGGGTCTTCAGTTGCGCGACTACCGCCTGACCACGGCGGAGATCCTGTACCACATGCCGGACCACCCGACGCTGCTGCAAAGCTATCTGTGGCAGGACCTGGATCTGGCGCCGGAATACCCGGTCCTGCGGCGCTTCCTGGATTACTGGCAGGCCAATCTGGACGGCAAGCTCCATTCCGTGAAGCTGGCGACGAACAGGCTGATCACGCCAGGCGACACCCGCTTCCTCGCCGCCGAGATCCGCTGGCACTGAGCGCCGGGCGTCCCGGACACCCGGCATCGGCCTCACACCCGCCTCAATCCAGCCTGCCGCAAACAGCGGTCGATCCATTGCGCGGTCAGCTTCTCCTGGACAGTGTTCTGCCGGAGCCGCTGGTTCAGGTTGGCGAAGTCCACGCGGTCGAGGCTCTGGTCCTGGTTGAAGCAGGAGAAGACGATGGTCTCTTCCCCCGTCGCCGGGTCCACATGCCGCTGCAGGCACTGGGCGCAGATCTCCTTCATCATGCACTGCATGGGGGAGTTGATGGAGCCGATGCCGAGGTGATTGGGCTTCAGGTGCGGCTTCAGCACGCCATGCCGGGCCGCCCCCACCGCCGCCATCATGCGGTCGGAGCCGATGGCGACGATGCGGTCCACCGCCTCCAGCGGGATGTCCGTCCGGCCCAGTTCGCCCGCCGCGTAGGCGCGCATGGCCTCCACGATGTTGCCGACGAAACTCACATCGCCGGGGCGTGAGGGCGTGAAACCCGGCGCCTCGTCGCAGCACCAGACCACGCGGTCGGCGGCGGCCTCGATCTGTTCGACCTTGTAACGATCCTCCATCCGTTTGTAGCCAGCGAAGTAGACGACCTTGCAGCCGCGCGCCCGGCAGGCCTGCCCGATGGAGAACAGCACCGCGTTGCCGAGCCCGCCGCCGACAAGGCAGACGGTCTCGCCTTCCGGAATTTCGGTCGGCGTGCCGGTCGGCCCCATGACAACCACCGGGTCGCCGGGCTTCAGTTGGGCGCAGAGGTCGGACGATCCGCCCATCTCCAGCACGATCATGGACAGCAGGCCGCGCGCCTTGTCCACCCAGGCGCCGGTCAGGGCCAGCCCCTCCATGGCGAGAGTCGTACCGTCCACACGCTGGGCCAGCGTCTCGAAATTCTGCAGGCGGTAGAACTGTCCGGGTTCGAAACAACGCGCGGCAGCCGGGGCTTTTACCACCACCTCGATAATGGTCGGGGTGAGGCGCGCGACCGCGTGCACCACCGGGCGCAGCTCGGCGTTGAGGCGCTGAACCAGCGCGTCCGGCGCGAAGGCGGAGGGCGGGCGCTTGGCGAGGACGCGGCTGACAACCGGATAGCCCTGCTTCGCCCCGCCCATGGCCTTCACCACGTTGCCGGCGAAGGACGGGTGCAGATCGCCGAAGAAGCTGAGGAACCGGCCGTCCGGGGCCTTGGTCATCAGGACACGGGCTTCAGCGGGTTTGCAGAGGCGCTCCGGCGTCACAGGCTGGCCGTCCTCGTCCACGGCGCGGAAGGTCCGTCCGTCCAGTTCCACCCAATCCGGCTCCTCGCGGGCGAGCACGGTGTTGGGCTGGGTGCCGGCGGCGACGAGGATGGTGCGGGCGGGGATGCGGACGGCTTCGGCGGCCGGCGCCACCACTCCGTCCGGCCCGGCCGGGTTAATGGCGAGATGAATGGCCTGCGCTGCCCCGGTCTCGTCGATCTCCACGCCGCGCGGTGTGGCCGATTCGAGGAAGCGGATGCCCTCGGCAAGACCGTGCGCCACCTCCTCGTGGTTCAGAGTGTAGCTGGGGCTGTCGATCAGGCGACGGCGGTAGGCGATGGTCGAGCCGCCCCAGCTTTGCAACAGAGGCAGAATGCGGGCTTCACGGTTTTCGGCCAAGGCGGCGGCGCGCTCGGCGCGGATGGCGCGGGCGTGGGCCAGGAATTCCTCCGCCGCCTCCGCCTCCTCGGCGGTCCAGCGGGCGCTCACGGCGGCCTCGCCCTTTTCGGAAGCCAGAGACTCGTACCGGCTCAGGAACTTCTCGACCTGCACGGGGTAGTAGGCCAGCGCCTCGGTCGCCGTGTCGATGGCGGTCAGGCCGCCGCCGACGACCACGATGGGCAGCCGCACCTGAAGGTTGGCGATGCTGTCGGCCTTGGCCGCCCCAGTCAGTTGCAGCGCCATCAAGAAGTCGGACGCCTGCCGCACGCCGCGCGCAAGGCCGTTCTTCATGGGGATGACCGTCGGCTTGCCCGCCCCCATGCACAGCGCGACATGGTCGAAGCCCATCGCCAGCGCGTCGTCGATGGTCAGCGTGCCGCCGAATCGCACGCCGCCGATGATGCTCATGCGTGACCGGCGCTCCAGCAGCAGGCGGATGATCTTCAGGAAGTTCTTGTTCCAGCGCACGGTGATGCCGTACTCGGCCACGCCGCCGAAGCCGGCCATGACGCGCTCGTCCAGCCGGTCGAACAGGTCGTGCACGTCGCGGACCGGACGGAAGGGCACGCGCGTGCCGCTGGGCAGAACGCCTGAGAGGTGGGCCGGCAGAGGCTCGATCTTCAGCCCGTCGATGCCGACCACGGTGTGGCCGTCGTTCATCAGATGGTGCGCCAGCGTGAAGCCCGCCGGCCCCAGCCCCACCACCAGAACCTTGTAGCCGCTGTCCGACCGCATCAGCGGGCGCCGCAAGTCGAGCGGGTTCCAGCGCGTCAGCAGGCTGTAGATCTCGAACCCCCAGGGCAGTTCCAGCACGTCCTTCAGCGTGCGCGTCTCGGCCTGCGGGATATCGACAGGCTCCTGCTTCTGATAAATGCAGGCCTTCATGCAGTCGTTGCAGATGCGGTGGCCGGTGCCGGCGCACATGGGGTTGTCCACCACCACCATGGCCAGAGCCCCGACCGGCACGCCCTCCGCCTTCAGGCTGTGCATCTCGGAGATCTTTTCCTCCAGCGGGCAGCCGGTCAGCGTGACGCCGAAGGCGCTTTTCTGGAAATCCCCGGTCTTGCGGTCGCGCAGGCCCTTGGAGCAGCTGTCTTTGCCCTGGTTGTGGCACCAGATGCAGTAGTTGGCCTCGTCCAGCGCGCCGGTCAGGTCGGTGCCGGGGTCGGTCAGGTGAAAGCCCTGGCGCTCGCGCTGCCGGTCCTCGGGCAGGCGCATCATGGTGACCCCGTGCAACTCCACCGTCTCCACGGGGACGAGGTGTTCGGGGTCGGTCTTGTGCGGCAGTTGGAACAGCACGCCGTCACCATGCCGGCGGCGTCCCGCCTCGGTGAACAAGCTCCACGCGGCGTAGCGGGCGGCGGTGTCCAGTTGCGCCGCGTGCTCCGTCTCCGCGTCCATCCAGGCGAGCACCTGCCGGGCGAAGCCCATCTCGGTCAGCGGTCCGCCGAGCCAGTCTTCGAGACGCGCCGCCAATTCCGTACCGTCCAGCGCGGCCACCTCGTCCGGTTTCACCGCCTTGGCGGCGCGGCGCTGCACAAACAGTCGCTTGGCGGTGTAGAGGGGCGCCAGCTCCGTATGCCGGGCGCGCAGTTCGTCCAATTCGGCCCGGATGCCGAACAGCTCGCCGATGACGTCCTCCAGATGCGGCCCCAGCGCGATCAGCAGGTCGCTTTCCTCCTTCCCGGCCGGCGGGGCGGCGCGGGCGGCGAGCAAGCGATTCGCCAAGCCCGCGTCCGCGTCGGCCAGCCGGTCGAGGAAGGCACGGTCGAGGCGCGCGAGCCCGTCGTGCTCGTACAGATCCTGGAACGCCAAGCCGAAGCCGAGGGAGAAATCCGCCATCGCCGCTCCAGTGCCGAAACCGCCAACCAATCGAAGACTGGCCAGTCGAATATTTGTATCACCCCAACGATGCGCAAACACCCATATCCCGAGCGGCCCGCCGGGTGATGCTCCGTGTCCGTTTGACGCGGGCCAGCGTGAGCCCCACATTTTGGAACGCTCCGCCTCCGTCCGGGATACCCCAGCCTTGACCGCCATCACCGCAACGGACGACGTCCGCGACCCCACCTCCACCCGGCCCATCGCCTACTGGCTGCTGGTCTGCTGCGCCATGGTGCTCGCCATGGCGGTGATCGGCGCCATCACGCGGTTGACCGAATCCGGCCTGTCCATGGCGGAATGGAAGCCGCTGATCGGCATCCTGCCGCCCCTGTCGGAGGCGGAATGGCACCGGGTCTTCGGCCTGTACAAGCAGACGCCGGAATTCCGCGTCTACAACGCCTGGATGGACCTGGAAGGCTTCAAGCGGATCTTCTGGTGGGAATGGTTCCACCGCCTGTGGGGCCAGCTGATCGGCTTCGTTTTCCTGATCCCCTTCCTGCGCTTCTGGTCACAGGGGCGCATTTCCAAGGAGCTGTGGCCGAAGCTGGCCGGTCTGTTCCTGCTGGGCGGGTTTCAGGGCGTCATCGGCTGGTACATGGTCATGAGCGGCCTCACCGACCGGCCGGAGGTCAGCCACTACCGGCTGGCGCTGCATCTGGGCATGGCGATCCTGATCTACGGGCTGCTGCTGCGCACGGCGCTGGGCATCCTCGACCCGCTGCCGCTGGCCGGCTGGGCGATGGAGGCACGGCGCCTGCGCCGGCATGCGCGCGTGGCGCTGGGGCTGGTCGGCGTGACCATCGTGTGGGGGGCCTTCGTCGCGGGGACCGACGCGGGACTGGCCTACAACACCTTCCCGCTGATGAACGGCCAGTGGATCCCGGTGGAGGTGAACAACCTCTCGCCCTGGTGGATCAACCCGTTCGAGAACACGGCGGCGATCCAGCTGACGCACCGGGCGCTGGCGATCTTTACCGGACTGGTGGTTCTGGCCTTGTGGCTGCGGGTGCGCGCGGCGCGGCTGCCAGGCCGGGCGGGCCGCATCGCCGCGCTGACCGCCGTTATGGTGCTGCTTCAGATCGGGCTGGGCGTTGCCACGCTGCTGAGCTTCGTGTGGATCCCCGTGGCCGCCGCGCATCAGGCCGGCGCGATCCTGGTCGTGTCAGGGCTGGTGTGGCTGCTGCACGAGCTTCGGCCGGTCACGGCGCGAGAAACGTGGCAGAGAACCGCCTGAGAGCTTCGTGGGGGACAACAGATTCTCCACGGATTACACGGATTGAGGCACGGATTACACGGATTACACGGATTGCTCTTTGGCTTGCTCAGCGCGCCCATCGAAAGGCGACCACTGGGCACGCATAGAAAAATCCGTGAAATCCGTGTTCAAATCCGTGAAATCCGTGGAGAATTGGTGCTTTCTCAGTCGTGCTTGCGGATGAACTCCCGCACCGCCGGCATGATGTTCTCGCGCCAGCGCCGGCCGTTGAAGATGCCGTAGTGGCCGACGCCCTTCTGGAAGTGGCGGGCGCGCATGTCGTCCGGCAGGGACGCGCACAGGCGGTGCGCCGATTCCGTCTGGCCGGGGGCGGAGATGTCGTCCAACTCGCCTTCCACGGTCATCAGGGCGGTCTTACGGATGGCCGCCGGCTCGATCTTGCGACCGCGCGACTCCATCGTCCCGTTGGCAAGCGCGTGCTTCTGGAACACCGTCTCGATGGTCTGCAGGTAGAATTCCGCCGACAGGTCCATCACCGACAGATACTCGTCGTAGAAGCGGCGGTGCTGCTCGGCGCTGTCGCCGTCGCCCTGGACGAGGTGGCGGAACAGGCCCAGATGCTCGCCGATGTGGCGGTCTAGGTTCATGGACATGAAGCCGGAAAGCTGGATGAAGCCCGGATAGACGCGGCGGAAGCCGCCCGGATAATAGGCCGGGACCGTGGTGATGACGGTGTGCTCGAACCACGACAGCGGGCGGGTCGCGGCCAGTTTCACCGGCACGGTCGGGTTGGCCATCGGGTCGATGGGGCCGCCCATCAGCGTCATGCTGCGCGCCTGCACCGGCTCGTCCGACGCGGCCATCAGCGACACGGCGGCCATCACCGGCACGGCCGGCTGGCACACCGCGATGACGTGCGTCTGGGGCCCCAGGAAGCGGATCAGGTCGGCGACCGTGTCGATGTAGTCGTCCAGGTCGAACCGGCCCTGGGCCAGCGGCACCAGCCGCGCGTCGGTCCAGTCGGTGACGTAGACGTCATGGTCGTCGAGCAGCGCCGCCACCGTGCCGCGCAGCAGCGTCGCGTGATGGCCCGACATTGGGGCGACCAGCAGGACGCGCGGCTGCGCCGGCGTGCCTTCCGGCTTTTCGAAGTGCAGCAGGTTGCAGAAGGCCTTCTTCAGAACGATGCGTTCCGTGATCGCAACGGTTTCGCCCGCGACCTTGGCGGTCTTCAGGCCGAAGGCAGGCTTGGGAAAGCGCCGGGTCGTGCGTTCGACCAGCTCCGCGCTTGCCGCGACGGCGCGGCCGATGCGGGTGTAGGAGACCGGGCTGAACGGGTTCTGGAAGGTGTGCTGGGCCGCCTCGGCCAGCAGGCGCATCGGACGCAGGGCTGCGTGCTGCAAGTCGTAGAGATGGTAAAGCAACAGGGTCCTCGCTACGCGGTTTCGTCCCACGCCCGGCCGGGGATATGGCGTTCTCTTTGGTCGTATGACCAACAGACTTAAGAGAACAGCATATGACCTTAAGGTCAATAGCCTGACGACCCAGCTCGGGCTTCGTTGCAGAGGAAACAGTCGGGAGCGGCAAAAGAGCCACGCGATGCTGCGGCGCACATGTCTCATGTGCGTTGCGAATGAGCATCCGCTTCCGGCGGCATGCGCATCATCGAGAGAGGTACGGCGCTTTGACAAGCCCTAGACGAAAGGTCGGTTATGGGACCGCGACGGTCGCGCGCACCGGCAGATGGTCGGACGCGCGGCGGGTCAGCACGGTGCGCACCACCTCGTAGGCGGGGATGGTCAGCCCGCCGTTCACGTAGATGCGGTCGAGCCGCAACGTGGGCATACGCGCGTGGAAGCTGCGCGGGCTGGCCCAGTCGGGGAAGGCCTGCGCTAGCCGCTTCAGGCGCGGGGAATTGGGCGCCCATTCGTTAAGGTCGCCCATAAACAGGGTCGGCAGGTCGGGCCGCTCGGCCACCTTGTCGACGATGACGCCCACCTGTTTGGCACGCTCCCACGGGTCGAGGCCGAGATGGGCGACGATGATGCGCACTGGCCGCCCCTCCACCTCCACCAGCACTTCGAGGCCGCCGCGCGGCTCCCGCCGGCCGATGCTGAGGTCGATGAAGGAACTGCTGCGCACCGGCAGGCGCGTCAGGATGGCGTTGCCGTAATGGGCGCGCTCGTTGTGCTTGGTCGGGCCGGCGTGGGCCGTCAGCCCCGTGGCCTTTTCCAGGAAGGCGAACTGGTCGAGCCCCGATTCGCCCCGGTGGTGCCAGCCGACCTCCTGAAGGCCGATCAGATCGACGTCCAGATCCTTGATGACCTGGGCGATGCGGTCGGGGGCGAAGCGCGCGTCCAGCCCGACGCAGCTGTGGATGTTCCAGGTGGCGATGCGCAGCGCCGCCATGCCTTCGGGCACAGTCCCCATGCGCCCGTCGAAGCGGCGCTTGGGGCGGCGGGCGCGCGCGGCGCGCAGTGCGGCGGCGATCCGCTCGACACGCTCTCGGCTGAATCGGATCACGGCTTGCCGCTCCCCCTCGTCTTCTTCATCACAGCGTTGCCAACCCAGCCAAGCCCCAGCGCCACAGCGGCCACCGCCGCGAGCAACGCCACCTCGCCAGAGGTCGGTTCAGTCAACACCCGCTCAAGCTGATGGCCCAGCAGGTTGAAAGCAATGATGCCGGGCATCATTCCCAGCATGGTCCCGATCAGATAGTCCAGAAAGCGAATTCGGGAAGCCCCCGCAACAAGGTTGACCACTGTGAAGGGCGCCACCGGCACCACCCGCACCCCCACCACGGTCAGCACGCCGCTGTCGCCTAGCCGCTGGCTGACCCGCCGCACCAGCGCCCCGCCGTAGCGCTCGATGGGTTTGCGCCCCAGTCGCCGGCCGACCCAGAACAGCACGGTGGCCGAGGCCAGCGCCCCGCCCATCGCGGTCGGCACGCCCCACCACGGCCCCATGACGATGGCGGTGGCAGCAATCAGCAGCATCAGCGGGAACATCACGAAACCGCCCGCCACGTAGAGAAGAATCAGCCACAGCGGCCCCAGCGCCACGCCCTGCAGCCGCCCCATGGCGTCCATCACCACATCCAACTGCGCCCAGTCCCGGAGCGGGGTGTGATTCCACAGGCCCCAGAATCCGACCACCATCAGCAGGATGGCGAACAGCGCGATCCAGTGGTGGCGGCGCGGAATGCGCGAAGGCAGGAAACGCAGGACAAGCTCCGTCGGATCGACCGGCCGTTCCGGGTCGAAGACGCGAGCGTCGGCCACGGCGGCGGCCAGCGTGCCGGGCTCCGGGTCCTCCAGCGGCTTCAGCGTCCGTCCGTCGGAACGGCGCAGCGTCTCGATGGTCCGGATCAGGGAGCCCCGGCGGCGCAATTCCGCCGCGACGCTTTCCGGCGCGACGCCGAGATGTTCGGCGATCAGCCCGTTGCGCACGTCGGCGATGGCGTGGCGCACGGCGCGGCTCTCGGCCCGGCTCTCGGCGCCTCCCTCGGCGCCATGCGGGGCCTCGATCGCCAGATCGCACTCGCTGTCCAGGCCCATGGAGCGGTTGTTCAGGTTGGCCGAACCGATGCGCAGCAGCCGGTCGTCCACCACCATCACCTTGGCGTGCACGGTGATGCAGGCGCCGCCGTCGGTCAGCGCGACGTAGAGGCGGAAGCGCCCGTGCCGGTCGGCCTCGCGCAGTTCGCGGGTCAAACGGGCGCGGGAGCCGAGCATGACGGTGTTTTCCAGCCAGCTGGTCGTGCGCACCGGGTTGACCACCACCACCTCCGGCCCATCGGGCTCGGCCAGCCGCGCCTTGATCGCGTCGGCCACCGCGACGGAGGCGAAATACTGGCTTTCCAGATAGATGAACCGGCGGGCTGCCGCGATGGCCTCGACGTGCAGCGCCTCGACCTCGCGCACCTCGTCGCGGCCGTTCCAGCGGGGATCGGTGCGGGCGATGCCGACGCCGATGCCGCGCGCCAGCGGAGTCAGGTTCGGCGGCCAGGGATCGGGTTTGGGCCGGTCCGATTTGAGCCGTTTCAATCCGAGCCGCTCGGGCTTCATCTCGCCCGGCGGGGTCAGCGTGCAGCCGGTGGCGCGCCGCCAGCGCTCGCGGAACAGGTCGCCCAGCGCGCGGGCGGCGTCGCCGTCCACCGCCATCATCACGTCGTGAAAGGGCTCGTAGGGCGCTCCGTCCGGTTGGCGGCGCAGCGGCTCGTCGGCGCGGTGGGCACGGGTGTCCCAGCGGTTGGCGGTGATGTCCAGCCCGCCGCAGAAGGCCAGCTGGTCGTCGACGATCAGCATCTTCTGGTGATGGCAGGCGCCGGTCGGGTGGTCGCTGTCCAGCCGGTAATGCAGGCGCGGGTGGCTCAGCCAGTTGCGCAGGAACAGCGGCTGCGACCAGCGGGCGAGGTCGAAAAGCTCCGCATAGTCCCACTTCAGCACATGGATGGTCAGATCGGGCCGGGTGGCGGCCAGCCAGTTCAGCAGGTTGCCCAGCCGGTCGGGACGGCGCGGCCGGCGCATCTGCGGTGTCAGACGGATGCGCGCGTCGAAATCCCAGGCGGTCAGGTAGATGCTGCGCCGCGCCCGGCGCATCGCGGCCTTGGCGACGGCGAAGTAATCCTCCGCATCGACGATCACCCCGACGCGCTCGGCCCGCTCCACCCGCCAGCAGTTGCGCCCCGGCACCAGGATCGGCGATGCCTGGGCCGGAGCCGGTTCCGGCGGAAGGAAGCGGCGGGACGGATCGGGGGCGGGGACGAGCATACGGGCGGGCCAAACGGAATCGTGAGCGTTCGGGAGGGATAACAAACGTCGCGCCCGTCCCTCCCCGCCCCCCGCCGAGAGGCGAAATTTCATTGCCCGACCGGCACCAACCTGCGTACCGTCAGGGCACCTCCTTTTGGTGAAACCTCATCTCCCGCCGATGCTGAGCTTTACCGCACGACGGTTCACCGCCGCGGTACCCGCCCTTGCGCTGTTCGCCCTGCTCGCCGCCGTCGCGGCCGAGGCGACCGGGCACGGCTGGGCAGAGGCGCTGGGGGCGATGGTCGAGGCCCTGCCCCTGACCGTCGCGCTGACCGTTCCGGCCCTGGCGATGGGAACCGGGATCGGCGCGCTCCTGGGCTTGAGCGCCGGCCTGCGCCCGCGCTCCCTCGCCGGATGGGCGGGGATGCTGTTGGGCGGAATCGGCCCTGCGGTGCCCGCCTTCCTGCTGGCGGCGGTCTTCGCCGCCCTGATGACGGACAGGTCCTTCACCCTCGTTCTCGCCTGGACGGCGCTGGCGGTGGCGCCGGCCGCGCAGGCGGCGCGGGTTGCGCGCCAAGCCTTGGACGGGGCGCTTGACGGCAACATGATTGATGGCGGCGCGATCTTCGCGGCCCGCGGACGCGGCCTCAGCAACAAGGCGGTGTTGTGGCACCACGCCGTGCCGCTCGGCCTCGCTCCGGTGGCGGGTGGCCTGCGGAGCCCCGTAATCACCGTGGTGGCCGGCGCGGTCGCGGTGGAGGGCCTGTTCGCGCTGCCAGGGGCCGGACGGCTGTTTCTTGAGACGATGCGGGCCGGCGACGCCGGAACGGCGGTCGCGGCGCTGGCCGGGCTGTGCGGGCTGACCGTGCTGCTGAACGCGGCCGGCGCGGTGCTGCACGGCTGGTTCGACCCGCGCTTCCGGACGGCGTGAGGGCGGCAACATGCGGAGCCCGGCAACCGACACCCCCTGGCACATGGCTTCCCGCCGCCTGACCGCGCACCGGCCGGCGGTGGCGGGGCTTGCCGTGCTGGCGGCCTTGGCGCTCGCCGTTCCGGCCGCGCCGCTGCTGGGGGGCGGTGTCGTGGCGGATGCGTTGTCCGCCGGGCAGGGAAGCCTTGCCTTCGCGCTGCTGGCCGGGCTGATCGGCGGCGGGGCCGGGGTGGTGTGGGGAACGCTCGCCGTGGCGCTGGGACAACGCGCCGAGCGGGCGATGATGAGCCTCGCGAACCGGCTGATGGGCTTGCCGTTGGTGCTGGGGGTGCTGCTCGCCTCCGGTCTGGCCGGGCGCGGGCTGGGCCTGCTGGCCGGCATGGTCGCGCTGACCGCCGCGCCGGCCGTGGCCGTGCTGACCCAGGGAGAGCTGCGCAGCCTGCTCCGCCGCGAGTTCCTGACGGCGGCCCAGGCGTCCGGCCTTTCCGGCCGCGCCATCCTGCGCCGCCACATCGCACCCAACGCAGCCTTGCCTCTGGCCGCCGCCGCTTGGACCGCCCTGCCCCGCGCCCTGGCGGCGGAGAGCTTCGCCAGCCTGCTCGGCCTCGGACTGCCCGACGGGGTGCCAAGCTGGGGCGGCCAACTGGCAACCGCCGTCCGGCTGGGCGACCCGCTGGCCGTGGCGCCGCCGGCCCTGCTGCTGGCGCTGTCCCTGTGGTCGCTGTGCGCCATCGGCGACGGACTGCGCGCCGCCGCGGGAGGCCGCCCGTGAGCACGCCGCTTCTGGAAGCCGAGGCGCTGTCCATCCACACCGGCCGCGACATCCTCCTCGACCGGCTGAGCTTTGCCGTGAATCCCGCCGAGGTGCTGTCCATCACCGGCGCGGCAGGGAGCGGCAAGACCCTGCTTCTGCGCACACTTGCCGGGCTTCCGGCGCCGGGCGCCTGGATCGAGGGAGAGGTCCGCGCCCAGGGCCGCCGCCTGCTGGTGACGCAGGACGGGGCGTTGACCCCGCACCTCACGCTGGGGGCACAGTTCGCCGAACTGCTCGCCCACCATCTCGGGCTGGACGAGCGCGCCGCGCGGCAGCGGGCCGTCGCGGCGCTGGAGCACCTGCACGTTTCCGCCGCCGCCCGCCGGCTGGCGCTCTACCCCCATGAACTGTCGGAACCGATGCGCTGGCGCGCCGTGCTGGCCCTGGCGCTGGCCGCCGAACCCACCGTTCTGCTGGCCGACGCGCCGGCCGCCAGCCTCGACCCCACCCTGCGGGCGCGCCTGCTGGACGAGCTGGCCGGCTGGGCACGGGAGACCGGCGCGGCCCTCGTCCTTTCAGGGCGGCCGGAGGACGGCGTGACCGGCCCGGCGACCCGCGCACTGAATCTCGACCGGGGCCGCCTGACCGAATCCACGCCCCCCACTGAAACCGCCGTCAACGGCGAGGCGCCCCCGCCCGGCCCGCCGATCCTGTCGGTGCGCGAGCTGCGCGTTGCCTTTCCGCTGGGGCGGACGTGGCGCGGTGAGGATCGCTGGCTGACCGTCGTGGACGGTCTCAGCTTCGGTCTTGCCGAGGGCGAGATTTTGACCCTGCTCGGCGAATCGGGCAGCGGCAAGTCGGTGCTGGCCCGCGCGGTGCTGCGGCTGGTGCCGCCGGCCGGCGGGCAGGTCGCCTGGATGGCGCGGGACTTGGCGACCGCCCCGCCGGAGGCCATGCGCCGGGCGCGCCGCGACTTGCAGATGCTGTTTCCCGACCCAGCTGCGGCGTTAGACCCCGGCCAGACCATCGGCGCGCAGTTCGACGAGACGCTGGAGGCTCTGCGCCCCGACATCCCCGCCGCTGGCCGCGCGCGCGTGATCGGCGACACCCTGCGCGAGGTCGGACTGCCGGACTCCGTGCTGACGCGCTTCCCCGCCACCCTCGCTCCCCTGGAGGCCGCCCGCGCCGGCCTTGCCCGCGCGCTGCTGCCGGGACCGCGCCTCCTGGTCTGCGACGAGCCCGCCGCGACGCTGAGCGGTGTGGAGCGGGAAACCTTCCTGACCCTGCTTCTGGAACTGCGGCGGACCCGCCGCCTGTCCCTGCTCCACGCCACGCAGGACGCCGATACCGGCTTGCGCCTCGGGCACCGGGCGCTGGTGCTGCTGTCCGGCCGGGTGGTCGAGGAGGCGGATTGCGCCACCCTGGCCGCCGACGCCCGCCATCCTTACAGCCGCGCGCTGATCGCCGCCGCCGAGGCTCGCCGGCCCGCCTTGCACGGCGATCCTCCGTCCGCCCTGCGCCCACCGAGCGGTTGCCCGTTGCGCCTGCGTTGCCCGAGGGCGCGCGATTACTGTGCCCAGGCCATACCCCCGTTGGACGAGGTTAGTCCCGGCCATCGGGTGGCCTGCCACTACTGGGACACGAACGGGTCCGATGCAGCATAACGGCGCTCGCTGATCCCGGCGTTTCTCCGTTGCTACTCCCCTATTCACGGACGGCGCCGGTCTGATAGGATCGTGTGCATGGCCTTTACCACGCGACGCCGCCGATGACCGTGTTCCAGCCTATGGAGGCGGAACTTGCCGGGCTGGAGTTCCTGGAAGGTCTGAGCACGCCCTTGTGGCTGGTTCGCTGGGATCGCGGAGCACCGCCCGGAAAAACGGTCTGGCTGAACCCGTCGGCCCGCACCTTCCTCGACCTTTCACCCAGCGCCCCACCGGCGGCGATCCGTCTGGAGAACACGACCGAGTTGCAGCGCGCGCTGGAGACCGCCGCCTCCGGCCACCGGACCGAGGCGCGCGTCATCTTCACCGTCGATAATGCCCCGCCGCTGGAGGTGGAAACCCGGCTGTCGCCGGCGCCCCGCTCCGCAGACCTGATCCTGATCGAGGCCCGGCCCGACAGCGCCGTCCGCCAGGAGGTGATGCGCCTGACCGAACAGCTGGTCGCGCTGTCCTACGCCTATCCCGACATCCGGTTCGAGCTGCAACGCGACGGCACCATCCTCGACTTCGCCGCCGTCAACCCGACCGACCTGAACGTGCCGGCCGAGCGCTTCCTGAACCACCGCGTGCAGGAGGTGCTGCCCGAACCGGCGGCCGGTCTGGTCGCGGCGGCGCTGGAGCGGCTGAACGGGGGCGAGACGGTCACGGGCCTGGACTTCACCCTGCCCGCCCTTCCGGGTTCCCTCTCCAACGGCGACAAGTTCTTCGAGGCGCGGCTGGTCGCGCTGATGGACGGCCACCGCATCCTGTGCAGCATCCGCAACGTCACCGAACGCGTGCTGGCCGAGCGCGGGGCGCGGCGCGCCCACGACCTGCTGGTGGACGCCATCGAGTGCATCACCGAAGGCTTCGTCCTGTACGACGCGCAGGACCGGCTGGTGCTCTGCAATTCCCGCTACCGCGAGCTGTTCGCCGCCAACGCCGACCTGACCACCCCAGGAACGCCGTTCGAAACGGTGCTGCGCGAGGGCGCCAAACGCGGTCTTTACGGCATTCCGCCGGAGAATCTGGAGTCCTGGATCGCGCGGCGCATCGCCCAGCACAGCAACGCCGGCCCGCCGCTGGAGGTGCAGCTTCACAACGGGCGCTGGCTGCGCATCGAGGAATGGCGGACGCATGAGGGCGGCATCGTCGGCATCCGCGCCGACATCACCGACCTGAAGGCGCGCGAGGCCGAGCTGCGCGCCGCCCGTGACGAGGCGGAACGCGCCAACCAGCGCAAGTCCGACTACGTCCATCATCTGAGCCACGAGCTGCGCACCCCGCTGAACGCCGTGCTGGGCTTCTCGCAAATCATCCGCGACGAAGTGATGGGGCCGAACAACCCGCGCTACCGCGACTACGCCGGGCAGGTCGCGGCGGCCGGCGTCTACATGCTGGACCTCATCAACAACCTGCTCGATCTCGCGAAGATCGAAGCGGGGCGGATGACCCTGAACGAGGAAGCCTGCAACCTGTCCCTGCTGGTCGATCTGACCTTCGGCATGATGCACCCAAGGGCGGCCGAGGCGGCGGTGTCCCTGGTGATGGACATCCCCGACGATCTGCCGAGCGTGCACGGCGACGCTTCGCTGATCCGGCAGATGCTGACCAACCTGATCGCCAACGCCATCAAGTTCGCCCGCCCGTCGAACGGCCGCGTCGTGGTGCGCGCCGAACTGACCACTGATGGCGGAATCACGCTGAGCGTTGCCGACAACGGCATCGGCATGGGCCCGGAGCAAATCCCCCAGGCGCTCGACGCTTTCGGCCAAGTGCACGAGCGCACAGTGGCGACCGAGCGCGGTTCCGGCCTCGGCCTGCCGCTGACCCGCGCTCTGATCGCGCTGCACGGCGGCGAGTTCCGGATCGAGAGCGAACCGGGTGTCGGAACGACCGTGTTCCTCACCTTCCCCGCCTCACGCGTCGGCGCGGTGGAGGAAGGGGCGTTGGGCGAAGGGATTTGAGCCGAAGAACTGATTCTTCACGGATTTCGCGGATTTGAGCACGGATTACACGGATTTTTTTATCCGGCTTGCCCGGTTCGAGCCGAACGGAAGGCGACCACTGCACAAGACCAAACAATCCGTGAAATCCGTGTCCCAATCCGTGAAATCCGTGAAGACTTGGTACTCCCCCCAGAAACGCAAAACGGCCGCGCGCACGTAAGGTGCGGCGGCCGTCCACCCGCAGGAAAGACGGGTTTCCTCTTTTACGAGGAGCGTCCCGTTCAGGCAGCCTTGCGAACCGTGGCGGCCTCGGAGAAGATCTTTACGACCTGCTCGACGAAGGCGGCCAGCTCGTCATGGCCGAGCGCCGTAATCGTAACGTTGTCAACCACCAGAGCTTCGTCGCTCGGCTTGCCGCCGGCTTCTTCCAGCTCGGCGCGGAACGCCTCCGGAGCAGCCAGCTGGCGGCCCTTCAGCTTGCCCGGAATGGCGAGCAGCTGAATGCCATGATCGATGGCCCCGATCGGCTTGTGGGCGTCCAGGAAATGGCCGACGATGCGGCGGGTGTGCGCGGACTTCTGGAGCTTGGCGACGCTGCGCTCGCCACCCGGCAGCAGCAGCATGTCGTAGTCGGCGCCCAGAACTTCGCCCAGCTGCTTGTCCACCGGGAAGTAATGGCCCCAGGACTTGCCGTGCCAGCCGTTCACCAGACCCTGTTCGGTCGAAATCGTACGCAGAGTGGCGCCAAGCTTGAGGAGAGCCCGCTGCGGCTCCGTCATCTCCAGTTCCTCAAAGCCGTTGGCCACGAGAATGGCAATGCTCTTTCCTGCGAGGGGTTGATCCATACTGTCTTGTCCTTTCATCGTTCAACCTATAATCGCGGGCCGACGCATGACGCATAAACGTCTGCACGCCGCGCAAAAGCTTCGCGCGGCGACGGGACCCGCCACCGGTCCTCATCTGGGGAGTGCCGGTGTGGGGGCGTTCAAGCCCCTGATCGGTTTGTTTTGAGCATGGAACACAAGTGGCCCCAATGAGGTCCCAAGTCAATGCCTTATTCCGCGATGCAGCGGAGGGTTGAACAGCGCGAACCGACCCAGCAAAGCGGCGTTTTTGCGGCTGCGTTCAAGACTTAACGGGCGGCAGCCCCGCACCGGAGGCATGGCAACGCAGGTCAGCCATGCTGCCATGTCACAGCTTCGTGGTGACAAAAAAGCGGCCGGGGAGGGAAGTCCCCGGCCGTCTTAAGTCGAATAGCGTCAGCCGTTCAAAGAGATCCGGCTCGCACACCGGATCGGGTACCACCGGCCATCGGATGAGGTCACCCGATGGCCGGAACTCAAGAGCCGATCAATGGAACTGGTCGGCCTCGGTCGAGTCCTTGTACGCGGTGGTCGAGGACTGACCGCCGGAGACCGCCGTGGCGACCAGATCGAAGTAGCCGGTGCCGACTTCGCGCTGGTGCTTGGTCGCGGTGTAGCCCTCGGCCTCGGCCTCGAACTCCGCCTGCTGCAGCTCGGAGTAGGCGGCCATGCCGCGGGCGGCGTAGCCCTTGGCCAGCTTGAAGGCCGAGTAGTTCAGCGAGTGGAAGCCGGCCAGCGTGACGAACTGGAACTTGTAGCCCATGGCGCCCAGCTCCTGCTGGTACTTCGCGATGGTCGCGTCGTCCAGGTTCGCCTTCCAGTTGAAGGACGGCGAGCAGTTGTAGGCGAGCAGCTTGCCCGGGAACTCCTTGTGGATCGCCTCGGCGAACTTGCGGGCGTCGTCCAGGTTCGGCTTGGAGGTCTCCCACCACAGCAGATCGGAGTACGGCGCGTAGGCTAGGCCGCGGGCGATGCAATGCTCGACGCCAACGCCGGTCTTCAGGCGGTAGAAGCCCTCCGAGGTGCGGCCGGCGTCGAAGTCGATGAACGGATGGTCGCGCTCGTCGATGTCCGAGGTGATGAGCTGCGCCGACTCCGCGTCGGTGCGGGCGATCACCAGGGTCGAGGTGCCGCAGACGTCGGCGCCCATGCGGGCGGCGTTCAGCGTGCGGATGTGCTGCTGCGTCGGGATCAGAACCTTGCCGCCGAGGTGGCCGCACTTCTTCTCGGACGCCAGCTGGTCTTCCCAGTGCACGCCGGCCGCGCCGGCCTTGATCATGGCCTTCATCAGCTCGAAGGCGTTCAGCGGGCCACCGAAGCCGGCCTCGGCGTCGGCGATGATCGGCGCGAACCAGTAGGTGTCGCCCTTGCCCTCGGCCGTCTGGATCTCGTCGGCGCGCTTGAAGGTATTGTTGATGCGCTCAACCACGGCCGGGACCGAGTTGGCCGGATAGAGGCTCTGGTCCGGGTACATCTGGCCGGCCAGGTTGGCGTCGCCGGCGACCTGCCAGCCCGACAGATAGATGGCCTTCAGGCCGGCCTTGACCGCCTGCATGGCCTGGTTGCCGGTCAGAGCGCCGAGCGTGTTGATGTACGGCTCGGTGTTCAGCAGCTCCCACAGGCGCTGGGCGCCCAGCTCGGCGAGCGTGTACTCGATCTTGATCGAACCGCTGAGACGCTTGACGTCATCCATGGTGTAGTCGCGCTTGATGCCTTCGTAGCGCTTGGCGCGGAGAGCGGCCTTGGTCTTTTCGTCGAGCGACATGGGGTCGGTTCCTCTTCTATCCGTGACGTCCGCGCTGCTTTACAGCGCTGCCATGCACCGAGAGTTAAAACGACCTTTGACGCGTTGCAATAAGCCCTTGTTTGTAAAAGGGTCGGTTTGTAAACTACTGTCAGCAACTTCCTGTAAATCAGTAAATTTTGTAAAGGCGCAACGGTGGCGGCGATGGACAAGAAGGCGATGCTCGGGCCCAAGGTCCGGCGCCTGCGCCGGGACCATGGGTTGACCCAGGCCCAGATGGCCGAACAGCTCGGCATCTCCCCCAGCTACCTGAACCTGATCGAGCACAACCAGCGCCCGGTCACCGTGCCGCTGCTGCTGAAGCTCGGCCACAATTTCGGCGTGGATCTCCAGGCCTTCGCCGAGGACGAGGAAGGCCGGCTGGTCGCGGGCCTGCGCGAGGTGTTCGCCGACCCGCTGTTCGACGGGTCCGACATCAAGAACCAGGACTTCCGCGAACTGGCCGCCGTCGCGCCGACGCTGGGGCAGGCGGTGGTGTCGCTCTACCGCGCCTTCCGCAATTCGCGCGACGACCTCCAGGCGCTCGCCGAGCGGATGGCCGACCGCGACAAGCTGCACCTCGTCCAGAACGTTTCGTTTCCGCAAGAAGAGGTGCGCGACCTGTTCCAGGCCGCCTCCAACCACTTTCCCGACCTGGAAGCCGCCGCCGAGGCGCTGTGGGAGGAAGGCAAGCTGGAGAAGGGCGACCTGTACCGGGGGCTGGTCGATTACCTGCTGAACAACCACAGCGTCCGCGTGCGGCTGCTGCCGTCCGACATCATGGGCTACGCCGTGCGCCGCTTCGACCGGCACGGCCGGCGCATCCTGCTGTCGGAGATGCTCGCGCCGTCAGGCCGCAATTTCCAACTGGCCTGCCAGATCGCCCTGCTGCGCCACCGCGAGTTGCTGAACCAGATCGTCGAGAGCGCCAACCTTTCAGGCGACGAAGCGCGGCGGCTGGCCCGCATCGGCCTTGCCAACTACTTCGCGGCGGCGGTGCTGATGCCCTACGGCCGCTTTCTGGAGGCGGCGAACCAGAGTCGTTACGACATCGAAATCCTGCGGCGGCGCTTCGATGCGTCCTTCGAGCAGGTGTGCCAGCGCCTGACCACGCTGCAACGGACGGGTGCGCGGGGCGTGCCCTTCTTCCTGATGCGGGTGGACAGCGCCGGCAACGTGTCCAAGCGCTTTGCCGGCGCCGGCTTCCCCTTCGCGCGCTTCGGCGGCGGCTGCCCGCGCTGGATCGTCTACGAGGCGTTCCGCACGCCCGGAAAAATCCACAGCCAGCTGTCGCAGATGCCCGACGGCACGACCTACTTTTCCATCGCCCGCACGGTGGTGAAGGCTGGCGGCGGCTTCCGCAGCCCGCCGCAGCAGTTCGCCATCGCGCTGGGCTGCGATGCCCAGCACGCGGCGCAGATCACCTATGCGGATGGTTTCGATCTCGAAAACACCGAGGCGGCGACCCCTATCGGCGTGAATTGCCGGCTGTGCCCGCGCCTGGACTGCTCGCAGCGCGCCTTCCCGCCGCTGAATCACCGGCTGATCGTGGACGAGAACCTGCGTGGCCTCAGCCCCTACCTTTTTGCGCCGCCGACCGGGGAAACACGGTAACTCTTTGTGATATCGAAAAGCCATAGCAAAATTGTTGGTATGAATTAGTGGCTTGTTGACTATTTCCTTGTTAATGAGACGTGCTGCAATGCGGCACGGCCACCCGTACACTTGGCCCACCCGAACATCTGGCTTCGAAACGGACCTGCGGATCCCATGAGCAACCTGTTTCAGGAACGCGTCCTGCGCGTTCACCACTGGACCGACACGCTGTTCAGCTTCACCACCACGCGCGATCCGTCCTTCCGTTTCGATCCTGGCCAGTTCACGATGATCGGCCTTGAGGTCGATGGCCGCCCCCTGCTGCGCGCCTACAGCCTGGTCAGCGCCAATTACGAGGACACGCTGGAGTTCTTCTCCATCAAGGTCCAGAACGGCCCGCTGACCTCGCGCCTCCAGCACTTGAAGGAAGGCGACACGCTGCTCGTCAACCGCAAGGCGACGGGCACGCTGGTCACCGACAACCTGCTTCCGGGCCGCAACCTGTACATGCTGAGCACCGGCACGGGCCTCGCCCCGTTCCTCAGCATCATCAAGGACCCGGAGATGTACGCCCGCTTCGACAAGGTCGTGCTGACCCACACGACCCGCACGGTGGGCGAGCTGGCCTACAACGACATCATCTCCAATGTCCTGCCGGAGAACGAGTTCTTCGGCGAGGATGTGAAAAACAAGCTGATCTATTACCCGTCCGTGACGCGCGAGCCGTTCCGCAACCAGGGCCGCATCACCGACCTGATCCGCAGCGGCAAGCTGTTCAGCGACATCGGCCTTCAGCCCTTCGACCGCGAGGTCGACCGCGTCATGATCTGCGGCAGCCCGGAGATGCTGGCCGAGACCAGCGGCATCATGGACGAGCTGGGCTTCAAGATGGGCCACAACGGCGAGCCCGGTCATTACGTGATCGAAAAGGCCTTCGTGGAAAAGTAAGCCGGAAACCGCGGCCCAAAAAATTTCACGGGGAAAATTCCACGGGGAATAATTTCGGCAGGGATGCGTTGACCTGACGTGACGATGGCACGTCATCAATCCTTGACCGGACCTTGAAGGGCGCGCCTCCTGCCGGAGGCGCGCCCCTTTCCGTTCAAACCCACCCCCGTTTCGTGTAGACATCCTGCCCATGCGCATCCTCACGATCCTCGCCGTGCTCCTGCTGGCCGGCCTCGCGAACCTCGCCGTCTGGTCCATTCCGAACCGGCCGGTGCCGCTCGACCCGCCGCCGGGAGGCAAGCTGAAGAGCGTGTCCTTCGCGCCCTTCCGCGACGGGCAGAGCCCGCTGACCCAGACCTTCCCCTCCGTGGCCCAGATCGAGGAGGACTTGGTGGCGCTCGCCCCCCAGGTGGCCGGCGTGCGCACCTACACCTCCCTGGAAGGGCTCGAGGTGGTGCCGGAACTGGCGCGCAAGCACGGCATCCAGGTCACCATGGGCGCGTGGCTGTCGTCCAAGCCGGAGAAGAACGAGAAGGAGATCGCCTCCCTCATCGATCTCGCCAACCGCTATCCGGACGTGATCACCCGCGTGATCGTCGGCAACGAGGTGCTGCTGCGCCGCGAGCTGACGCCGGAGCAGGTCACCGGCTACATCGACCGCGTGAAGGCCGCCGTGAAGCAGCCGGTGTCCTACGCCGACGTGTGGGAATGGTGGCTGAAGTACCCGCAGATCGCGGATCACGTCGATTACCTGACCATCCACCTGCTGCCCTATTGGGAGGACGTGCCGGCCGGCGTGGAGGGCGCCACGGAACGCATCCGCAGCTCCTACCGCACCATCGCCCAGCGCTTCCCCGGCAAGCCGATCCTGGTCGGCGAGACGGGCTGGCCGACCTCCGGCCGGTCGCGCGGCGCCGCCGTGCCGGGCCTCGTCAACAAGGCGAAGTTCGTCAACGGCTTCGTCCGCCTCGCCCAGCAGGAAGGCTTCGACTACAACGTCATCGAGGCGTTCGACCAGGGCTGGAAGGCCAAGCTGGAGGGCACCGTCGGCGGCCACTGGGGCCTCTACTCCGCCGACCGCGAGGCCAAGTTCTCGCTCGCCGGCCCGGTGGTGGAGACGAAGACCTGGCCGGTCCTGTTCGGCATCTCCTCCGCGCTCGGCATCCTTCTGGTCGCCGGCCTGACCCTGCGCGGCCGGCCGCTGACCGCCGGCGCCTTCGCCGCGCTGGCCTTCCTGGCGCAGGGGCTGTCCACCCTGTTCGTCCACGCGGTCCACGCGGCGATGCACGGCAAGCACTACATCCAGGACACGACGCTCGCGGGCGTCATGCTGGCGCTGACCGCGCTTCTGGCGCTGACCGTGCTGCTGGCCGCCCGCCGCGCACTCGGCACCGGGGCGCTGGCGCTGGAGCCGCTGGCGACCCTGCGCGGCCGTCCGGCCCTGTCGCACACCGAGGCGCTCGGCCGTTTCGCCGCCGTGGCGCTGGCCGTGGCGGCGCTGATCTGGTCGTTCCTGATCGTGTTCGACGGCCGCTACCGCGACTTCCCCAACCCTTACCTCGTCGTCCCGGCCTTCGGCCTGCTGGTTCTGGGCGCCATGCGCGCCATGCGCCGGCCGGAGGGCACGGCGGCGCTCGGCGCCTTCGGCATCGGCGCGCTGTTCCGCCCGGCCATGCCGGTGGCCGACATCCCGGCGCGCAGCCTGTGCGCGGCCGTTCGCCGGTTGCCGGTTGAATCGGCGCTGGCCGGCGCCCTGCTGCTGGGCGCCGTGCTGACCGTGCTGGCCGAGGGCTTCGTGCCGCTGGAATCGCTGATCTACGGCCAGCTGCCCTTCCTGGAGGCTCTGCACGAGGTGGACTGGACGCAGCCGAACCTGGAGGCGCTGGCCTGGGCCGGCTTGCAGCTTCTGCTCGCCGTGCCCTACGCCGCCTCCGTCCTGGCGGCCCGTGTTCAGGAACCCTCCCGCGCCGGCCAGTGGGTGCGCGTGGCGGGGGAGTGAGCCTCCAATCCCCCTCTCCCGGCAGGGGCGGGAGAGGGGGATTTTCGTTACGCCACCCGTTTCCCCTTCCCTTTTCCCTTCCCCTGGTGCTCGGCGCCCTGATGTTTGGCGGTCCAGCGTTTGGGGTCGTGGAGGAAGGCGTGGATTTCGCCCTGCGCCTCGCCGTCCAGGTAATGGCCCTGGTTGACCATCTCCAGCACGTCCCACCACGTCGCCAGCGCGTGCATGGTGATGCCGAGCGGGGCGAGGTGTTCGTGGATCTCGTCGAAGATCCCGTACTGGAACAGCACGAACAGGTCGCGCACGTCGCAGCCCGCCTCCTTCAGCGGGGCGGCGAAGCGGACCTTGCGGTGCCCGTCAGTGGCCAGTTGTTCGACCAGCAGGACGCGCCAGCCGCGCTCAACCCGGCCTTCGATGCGGTGCTTGTACTCCTGCCCTTCCGGCGGCTCCTTGCGTACGAAGATGACCGGCAGGTCCAGCCGGTCGGCGATCAGCGTCGCCCAGGCCACACCCGCCCCTTCCGCCGCCGCGATGGCGTCCAGTTCGCGGGCGCCCACCTCCTGCTCGATCATGCGCACGGCGAAGTCGAGCACCTCGTTGCGCACCGCCGGGTAGGAGAGCAGGCGACGCCCCTCTACATGGACCGGGCTGACCAGCCCCGACCCGTGACTGCACAGATGGTCCGGATCGTACCGGACGCATCCCGTTTCGATGATGTGACGGGCCACGGTCAGCGCCCCTTCGCGCGACTCGATGTCCCAGGCGTCCGGAATCATGCCTTCCCCCTTCGTGATGCCTCTGTCGTGATGAGACGGCGCCCCATTCGGGCAGGGTGCTCTGTCGGCTTTGTCCCCTGATTGACTCGCCGATGGACGATTGCCGCAATCCCCCCACCCGCTTGAACGAACAAGCTTTGGCGGTACCCCGAACGTCGCGCGCGCGTTCGTTGCCGACGCCGGGACAACATCCGACGCAGCGGAACGTTGCGCGCCCTACGTGTCGCACCTGGGAATGGTTGACAATCGTCGCGTGCCAAGCGGAAAAATGGTTCGCGAGTGTGCATATGCGTTCGGAACCGGGCAGGCGGGAGCAGCATTCATGGCGGACATCCAGGACGACAGCGACGACCTGCTGTTCGCCGATGAGGATGCAAAGGACTCCACGCCCAACGGGCGCGCGGCGACGCCTTGGAAAATCCTGATCGTCGACGACGATTACGAGGTGCACGCGATCACCCGCGTGGTTCTGGGCGACGTCATCTTCGACGACCGCCCCCTGCGATTCCTATCCGCCCATTCCGGCGCCGAGGCGCGCGAGCTGCTGAAGGCCCACGCCGACATCGCCGCCGTCCTGCTGGACGTGGTGATGGAGACCGACGACGCCGGCCTGCGCGTCGTCCGCTTCATCCGGGAGGAGCTGGGCAACCGCCAAGTCCGCATCATCCTGCGCACCGGCCAGCCGGGCCAAGCGCCGGAGCGGCAGGTCATCGTCGCCTACGACATCAACGACTACAAGGCGAAGAGCGAGCTGACCGCGCAGAAGCTGTTCACCGCCACGGTGGCGGCGCTGCGCTCCTACCAGCACATCTCCACCATCGAGCAGAGCCGCCAGGGTCTGGAAAAGATCGTGGACGCCGCCGCCACCCTGTTCGAACAGCGCTCGCTGAAGCAGTTCGTGGAGGGGGTGGTGCACCAGATGGGCTCGCTGCTGTCGGGCGCGCAGGGCTCCTTCCTCTGCACCCTGCGGGACGACGAGTACGACGGCCATTTCGACGCCGAGGTGCTGGCCGCCTCCGGCCTGTTCCAGGGGGCGGTCGGCCGTCCGGTGCGCGCCGTCGTGCACGAGGCCGTGTTCAGCGACGTTCAGACCGCGCTCCGTAACCAGCGCAGCGTCTACCGCGACGACTACAGCGTCGTGGCCTTTCGCTCGCGCAACCACACGCCCAGCGTCATCGCCATCTGGGGCCATGGTCCGTTGTCGGACATGGATCGGCGACTGGTCGAGATTTTCTGCGGCAAGGTCGCGGTCGGCTTCGACAACGTCTTCCTGTACGAACAGCTTCGGCTGGCCCAGGCGGCCACCGTCCACGCGCTGGGCAAGCTGGCCGAATACAAGGACGAGGTCACCGGCGACCACGTCAAGCGCATCGGCCGCTGGGCCACCGCCATCGCGCGGGAGCTTCAGGCGTGCGACACCTTCGGCACGCTGGTGGACGACCAGTTCTGCGAGCTGATCGGCATGGCCAGCATGCTGCACGACGTGGGCAAGGTCGGCATCCCCGACAGCATCCTGCGCAAGCCCGGCAAGCTGGACGCCGACGAGATGCGCCAGATGCGCGAGCACGCCTCCATCGGCGGGCGCATCCTGCGCGACGCCTCCGGCGCGGTCGGCGGGCGCAGCTACCTGACGCTGGGCGCCGAGATCGCCGAAAGCCACCACGAGAAGTTCGACGGTTCGGGCTACCCCAAGGGCCTGTCGGGCGACGCCATCCCGCTGTCCGGCCGCATCGTCGCCGTGGCCGACGTCTACGACGCGCTGCTCCACCGCCGCCCCTACAAGGAAGCGTGGGACCTCGACGCCGTCATGGACCTGATCCGCGCCGAGGCCGGCAAACATTTCGACCCGCGCGTGGTCGATGCCTTCGTCACCGTGCTGTCGCGCGAAGGCGTGCTCGAACCTGCGGCGTGATGCTCATAAACTCTCACCTCTCTGGCCCTCACCTCTCTGGAGAAAGAGAGGTTTCCTTCTTCGTCAGCCCCCGCTCCTCGAACTCCTCCTCCACCTCCTCCTCGACCTTGCGTTCGATCTCGCTTTCCAGGCAGTCGGCGGTCTTGGCGGCGATCTTCTCGAAGCCGTTCTTCACCCTCGCCAAGTCCTGCTCGGACCGTTCCTCCAGGTTGATCAGGTTGTTGCGCGCCGCCTCGGTGGCGCGGATCAGCTCGTCCAGCTTCAGCTGCACCGCCTGGGTGTCGCGGTTCTGAGCGTTCTGGATCAGAAACACCATCAGGAAGGTGACGATGGTCGTCCCGGTGTTGATGACCAGCTGCCACGTGTCGGAGAAATGGAACAGCGGGCCGGTCACCGCCCACAGGATGACCACGCCGAGCGCCAGGACGAAGGCTCCGGGGCGTCCGGTCTGACGCTCCGTCCAGCGGGCGAAGCGGAAGAAGAAGGCGTGGAACATGACGCGGTGCTTTCCGGTGTGAACTCACACACCGGAAACACTGCACAGCCTCAAATGTTTCTCCCGGTCCGCGCGAAAGGGGTAATCAGGAGCCCTGGCTCTCAGGACCCCTGACTCAGGGCCTCGGCAAGCGCGCGGTCCGGATGGCCGCTGCCGACGACCAGCTGCATGGCGCCGGTCGGGACCTCGACCCCCAGTTCGTCGAAACGCTTCTTCATACGGCGGTTGAACTCGCGCGAGACGCCCCATTGCTTGGTCGGGCGGGTCTTGAAACGCGCCGTGATGAGCTGCGTGGAGTCCTGCTGGAACTTGTCCAGGCCCATGACCTCCAGCGGCACCAGGATGTCGGGCGCGAACTGCGGGTCGGTCTGAAGGCCGGTGCCGATCTCCTTCAGCGCCGCGATCACGCGGTCGGGGTCCTCGCGGTAGGACACGCGCACCTCAAACAGGGCGTAGGAGAAGTCCTTCGACATGTTCTTGACCGTGGTGACCGAGTTGAACGGCACCGAATGGATCGCGCCGGACGCGTCGCGCAGGCGGATGGAGCGGATGGACAGGGCCTCCACCACGCCGGAATGCCCGCCGCCGACATCCACCACGTCGCCGATGGAGATGCTGTCCTCGAACAGGATGAACAGGCCCGTGATGATGTCCTTGACCAGGGTCTGGGAGCCGAAACCGACCGCCAGACCGACCACACCGGCACCGGCCAGCAGCGGCGCGATGTTGACGCCCAGCTCCGACAGGGTGATCAGCGAGACCATGGTGACCAGCACCACCAGGAAGGCGTTGCGCAGCAGCGGCAGCAGCGTGCGCACCCGCGCGCTGCGCTCGATGCGCGTGCCGTTGCGGTCGGTGGAGGCCAGGAAGCGTTCGATCAGCGCGCTGACGATCTCCCACGCCACCACGGCGCCGACCAGCAGCAGCGCGATGGACACAGCACTGCCGACGATGCGCCGGCCGAGCGGGATTTCGGTCCAGGCCAGCGTGTCGATGCCCCAGCCGTAGAGGATCATCATCAGGGCGACGACCCAGATGACCGTCTTCACGACCCGGTGCAGGATCGGGATGTAGAGGTTGGCACGCTCCTGCAACTGCGGCAGAGCGGCCTGCGTCTCGGCCCCCATGCGCAAGCCGCGCCGCAACGCCCGGTTGATGCCGTTGACCAGCAGCCGCGCGACCACCGCCACGGCGATGGTGGTGCCGGTGGCCCGCGCCAGATACTCGAACCCGCCATAGACGTTCAGCACCCAGACGCCGAAGGTCACCACCACGTAGATGATGGCCAGCACGTGCCAGATGTCCGCGAAGCGCCGCCGGGCGGAGCGCAGCACGGCCCCCTGCCCGTCGGCCTCCCGCGCTTCCGTCGACACGGGATCGCCGTCGCCGGACAGTGGGTTGCCGTGCATCCATTCGGCCACGGTGCGGCGGTTCTGGAGAATCAGCGCGATCAGCATGCCGGCCAGCGCGAGGCCGAGCAGCTTCAGCAGCGCCCCGTACGCGCCGAGCGGCAGGCCCAGCACATAGGCGCCCTCGGCCATGAAGTAGCCGTAGACGCCAACGGCGGCGAGACGGCGAATCCACACGTACAGCCGCACGGTGTTGGCATCGCCCATGCGGATCAGCCGCAGGTTCGGCGCGTCCGGGGCGATGACCATGCGGACGACGACCAGCAGCACCTGCAGGATCACCGTCGCGTTGATGATGGCGAGCGCCACCAGCCGCACGCGCGGCCCCGGCTCGCTGACCGACAGTATGCCGTAGCCGACGACGATGAAGGCGGCGATGGGCGCCAGCTCCAGCAGCGCGCGGCCGAACAGCAGCGGCACCCGAACCAGCGTGTTCGGCGCCCCGCGCGCGGCCAGCGCCCGGCGCGGGCGGGCGAGCAGCCACATGACGAAGCGTTCGATGATGCCGCCGGCCACCAGGATCATGGTGAGCTGGATGCCGATCTGCGCCCAGCGGTCGCGGGCCGAGGGATCGTCGACCTGCCGTTGCAGCCACTCGGCGGCGCCCGGCAGATCCTTGAACACGTTGGCGACCTGGACGAGCTGGTGGCTCAGCACGTCCATGCGTTCCGCCAGGAAGGACAGCGCCCGCGCGCCGATGGTTTCCGGCAGGGACTCCACCGCCACTTCCTCGGCCTTCGCCTGGTCGAGCCCCTTCTGCGCCGCGATCAGCGCCTTCAGCTGCTCCACCAGCCGGGCGCGGGCGGCCGGGTCCTCCAGGGTCGTGACCATGGCGGCCAGCTGCTCGGCCGTCGGCTCCGCCGAAGCGGCCGGTTCGGCGGCCGGCGCCGGAGCCGTCGGCATGCCGACCGGTGCGCTGGGTACCGGACCGGCGGCCAGCGCTGGCACGGCAAGGCTCATGACCAGAAGCAGCAGGATGGCGGCAAACCCGCCGATCCCCAACCCACCCAGCCAGGGGGTGCGTGCGCGAAGCATCCGTGTCCTATCCGTTTTTTCAGTATCTCGCGGGACAGGGAAGGTAGCCCGCCCCCTTCCGCTTGCCAACCCGAGGCCTTTCAAACCTTTTTGAGACGACCTGGACGCAGTCACCGTGTCCTTGGGGAAAACCGGCACGATCATCTGTGCTAACCTGCGTTCATCCGTGTCCCCAATCACTGCGCAGCGCGAGGACGCCATGGCCGATGAGACCGAGGACGAGATCGGGAAGGACGGAACGATTCGCGAAAAGCTCGTCGCCACCAAGGAGACGTGGGCGCGCGAGGGCCGGGGTCTGACCGGCACGACGGCCGACCCGGCGCGCGACCGGCTGCCGCCCGGCCAACGGCTGGTGGAGGACTGGCCGGTGCTCGACCTCGGCATCGTGCCGCGCGTGACGACGGAGAACTGGACCCTGACCGTGGACGGGTTGGTCGAGAACCCGATCGCGTGGCGCTGGGAGGACTTCCAGGCCCAGCCGCAGAAACGCTTCGTCTCCGACATCCACTGCGTCACCACATGGTCGCGCTACGACAACCATTGGGAGGGCGTCAGCACCCGCCATCTGCTGGCCATCGTGAAGCCGAAGGCGGACGCGCGCTTCGTCGTCTGCCATTCGTCGGACGGCTACACGACCAACCTGCCGCTGGACGCCTTCGCCGAAGAGGACGCGTTGCTCGCCACCCGCTGGGAAGGCCAGCCGATCAGCCGCGACCACGGCGGTCCCGTCCGGGTCGTCGTGCCCAAGCTGTATTTCTGGAAGAGCGCCAAATGGGTGAAGCGCCTCGAACTGGTTGCAGAGGATCGGCGCGGTTACTGGGAGGTGCGCGGCTACCACAACGAGGCCGATCCCTGGAAGGAAGAACGCTATTCCGAGTAGCGCGGCAACACTCAATCGGCACGGCGGATTGGCCGCGGCCCTGCGGCAATTCGCTTCCTTGAGGTTGGGGCTTGCGCCAGATCATTCCCTTGTTCCGCAAAGCTGAATAAGCGGTATGTCCGTCGGGCGACTCACTTTCGGACGCAGGGGGGATGAACCTTATGACAGTGGACTCGGTCACGATTGCCCTGGTGGGCAGCGGTGGCGCCGGCGCGATGACCGCCGGACAGATGCTGCTGGATGCCGCCGCCAATGTGGGATGGTACGGTTTGATGTCGCGCTCCACCGGCCCGCAGATCCGCGGCGGTGAGGCGGCGGCCCTCGTGCGTCTGTCGCCCACCCCGGTGCATGGTCCCGGCGACCGCTTCGACCTGATCGTCGCCTTCGACTGGCAGAACGTCGAGCGTTTCGCGGCCGAGCTTCCCCTGTCGGACAAGAGCGTCATCGTCACCGACCCGAGCCAGGGCGAGGTGCCGGCAGTGCTGGCGGCCAGCGGCGCCAAGCAAATCGAGCTGCCGATCAAGGAACTGGCCGCGAAGATCCCCGGCGGGCGCGTCAACATGGTCGGCCTGGGCGCCGTCGCGGCCGTCATCGGCCTGCCGCGCGCCGGCATCGACGCCGTGATCCGGAAGGCGCTGGGCAAGAAGGGCGACGCCGCCGTCCAGGCGTCCAGCGCCGGCATCGACGCCGGTGCCAAGGAAGCCGCCGGCTGGGGCCTGGACTTGGAACTCGCCGCCCCGAACCGGGGTGACGGCGTGCGCTGGAACATCTCCGGCAACGAGGCCGCCGGCCTGGGCGCGCTGAAGGGCGGGGTGAAGTTCTGCGCCGCCTACCCGATCACCCCCGCGACCGAAATCCTGGAATGGCTGGCCCCCAACCTCGCCAGGACCGGCGGCAAGCTGGTGCAGGCGGAGGACGAGCTGGCCTCCATCGCCATGTGCCTGGGCGCCTCCTTCTCCGGCGTGCCGTCGATCACCGCGACGGCCGGTCCGGGCCTGTCGCTGATGACCGAATGCATCGGCCTGGGCGTGGCGTCGGAAACCCCGGTGGTCATCGTGGACGTGCAGCGCGGCGGCCCGAGCACCGGCATCCCGACCAAGTCGGAGCAGTCGGACCTGAACATCGCCGTCTACGGCCTGCACGGCGACGCGCCGCATCTGGTGGTCGGCCCGACCTCCATCGGCGATTGCCTGTTCACCACCCAATGGGCGGTGCATCTGGCTGAGGCGCTGCAAACCCCGGCGATCGTGCTGTCCGATCAGGCCATGGGCCAGTCGCGCGCCATCATCGACAAGCCGGCCGACGCCCCGCACAAGGCGGAACGCCTGCTGGCGACCGACCTCGGCGGCGGCGAGAAGTACAAGCGCTACGCCAACACCGAGTCCGGCGTCTCCCCGGCCGCGATCCCCGGCATGCCGGGCGGCGAGCACACCGCCGACGGCCTGGAGCATGCGGAGAACGCCCTGCCCTCCTCGCAGGCGTCCGACCACCAGAAACAGCTCGACAAGCGCCTGCGCAAGCTGACCAGCCACGAGTTCGGCGACGCCTGGGCCGACATCGAGGGCGAGGGCGAGATCGCCGTCGTCACCTGGGGGTCTTCCACCGGCCCGTCGCGCGAGGCGGTGCGCCGCCTGGAGGCCGCCGGCAGGAAGGCCCGTCTGGTCGCCATCCGCCTGATCTTCCCGGTTCAGCCGGCCAAGCTCGCCGAGGCGCTGAAGGGGGTGACGAAGGTGCTGGTCGTCGAGCAGACGCACGGCGCCCAGTTCCACAAGTTCCTGCGGGCGCATTACGACCTGCCGGGCGAGGTGTCGGTGTTCAGCCGCCCCGGCCCGCTGCCGATCCGCGCCCGCGAGGTGCACGAGACGCTCGTTTCCCTGATCTGACCGGCCGGAGCACGAAAACCATGGATACGCATCTGACCGAGAACGTGCCGGCCCCCACGCCGCACGACTACAAGTCCGACGTGAAGCCGATCTGGTGCCCCGGCTGCGGCGACTATTCCGTGCTGGCCGGCATCACCCGCGCCATGGCCAACATGGGGATGGAGCGTCACAACACTGTCGTGGTGTCGGGCATCGGCTGCTCGTCGCGCATTCCCGCCTACACCAGCGTCTACGGCTATCACACCGTGCACGGCCGTTCGCTGGCGGTGGCGTCGGGCGTGAAGCTGGCCCGGCCCGAACTGAACGTGCTGATCTTCGGCGGCGACGGCGACGGCTTCTCCATCGGCGGCAACCACTTCCTGCACGCCTGCCGGCGCAACGTGGACATGACCTACATCGTCATGGACAATCAGGTGTACGGCATGACCAAGGGCCAGGCCTCCCCCACCACCGAAGCCGACTGGTGCGAGAGCAAGCTGACTCCGGAAGGTCCGGGCGTGAACCCGATCCAGCCCGTCGCGCTGGCGCTGGCCTGCGGCGCAAACTTCGTGGCGCGCGGCTTCTCCGGCGACCCGAACGAGGTGGCGCGCCTGATCGTCGAGGGCGTGAAGCACCCCGGCTTCTCGGTGATCCACGTCCTCAGCCCCTGCGTCACCTTCCGCCCGGAACAGCGCGGCTGGAAGAGCACGGTCCACCCCTACGGCCGCGAGCCGACCGACGATCCGAACGCGGCGATGCGCGCCGTGCTGGAAGACGACGGTTTCGGCCTCGGCATCTTCCTCGCCGGCAACCGCCGGCCGTTCCAACCCGGGTCGGCTGTGACCAGCACCATCGCCCAGATCGAGGAGGGCTTCGCGGTATGAAGACGACGGTTCTGAACGGCGCCGCCAACGTCGGCCTGTTCCTGGCCCACGCCCTGGAGCTGGAGAACGAGGCCGCCGACCGTTACGTGGAGCTGGCCGACAGCATGGAAGCCCACAACAATGTGGACGTCGCGAAGCTGTTCCGCGACCTCGCCGTCTACTCGCGCAAGCATGCCGAGGAAGTGCGGCAGATCGCCGAGAAGCATGGCCCTCTGCCGAAGGTCGCCCCGTGGGAGTTCCAGTGGGACGCGACCAACGAGTCGCCGGAGGCCGCGAGCTTCGAGCACGCGCACTATCTGATGCAGCCGCACCATGCCCTGAAGATGGCGCTGCTCAGCGAAACGCAGGGCAACAAGTACTACGCTTCGGTCGCGGCCGAGACCAAAGACCCGGAGGTCGCCCGCCTCGCCCGCGAGTTCGCGGAGGAGGAAGCCGGCCACGTCGCCCTGGTCCGCCAATGGCTGGAACGCTACCCGGCGCCGAAGGAAGGCTGGGACGACGATCCCGACCCACCGAACATTTCGGATTGAGACCGGTCCAGACCCGGTGTTAGAGGACGGGGCGGCGCATGGCCGCCCCGTTTCCTTTTTTGGAAGTCCGTATGTCCGCCGATGCCGAAACCGATGCCGTTCCGTCCCCCTGCGTGAGCGTCTGCAAGCTCACCGAAAACCGCTCCCACTGCCTGGGCTGCCTGCGCACGCTGGCGGAAATCAAGGCGTGGAAAGGCATGGAACCGGCCGACAAGCGCGCCCTGCTGGCCGAGCTTGAGGTTCGCCGGGCCGCCAACGCTTAAGCAACTTCCCCCCGCAGCATGGCCATGCGGTCGCGGTCCACCCGGATGCGGTCCAGGTGCTGCGCGACGACGGCGGTGATCGGCAGCGGCAGTTCCTTCGCCAGCGCCTCGTCGTAGCGGCGGACACATTCGGACTCGCCCCGCTCCACCTCCCCCAGGATGGCAGCGCGGTCGTGGCCGAGCACGGTGGACTTCAGTTCCAGGAAGAAACGGTGCGCGCCGCCCAGCACGGTGCCGCCCATGTCCGGCGCCCCGCCCTGCTCCGCGACCAGCCGTTGCAGCTCGCGAACGATGGCGCCGCGCTGGGCCGCCAAGTCGTTGAACAGCGCCTTGAGATCGTCCTCCGCCGCCGTTTCCGCCGCTTGGCGGTAGGCTTCGTGGCTGTCCTCGACGATGCGAATGAGATCGTTGAGCGTATCGACGATCTCGTCCTTGCCCATCATGTCCGGCCTCCCTGGCATCCTGCCCGTTCGATCGGACAACCCCCGGCCGCGCCGAAGGTTCCTTTGTACCCTACGGCAACGGAATGGGACGGCCCCTGTTGTTCGGAACGGACGCACCAAACAGCGTTCCGCTTTCGAAACGAGGGAGAGACAACGTGGCCAACAGCAAGGACACACTGACCGACTGGCTGCGCGACGCCTACGCGATGGAAAGCCAAGCGGTCGAAATGCTGGAACGGCAGGCCGAGCGCATCAAGAACTACCCCGAGGTGCTCGCCAAGGTGCAGGAGCACATCGAGGTCTCCAACCGGCAGGCCGACCGCCTGAAACAGTGCCTGCAACGGCTGGGCACCGACACCTCGGCCATCAAGACCGGCGTCGCCATGCTGATCGGCAACGCCCAATCGCTGTCCGGCATCATAACCAGTGACGAGATCGTCAAGGCGGCGGTCTTCAACTACTCGTTCGAGCATTTCGAGATCGCCAACTACCGTTCGCTCATCGCGGCGGCCGAACAGGTCGGCGAGCCCGAGATTGCCCGGATGCTCCAGCAGAGCCTGAACGAGGAGCTGGAGATGGCCGGCTGGCTGGAACAGCGCCTGCCGCAGCTGACCAAGACCTATCTGGAACGCAAGGAAACGGCCGGCGTGGCGGAAGCCAAACGCTAAAACCAGGAGCCGTTAAACCGGGAACCAAGGGAGGCATTGCCTCCCTTGAACCCTTCGCGTCAGGCGGCCACGGCGAGGCGACGTTCCTCGGCGCGGTCGCGCCACAGGCTCCACAGGTGGCCGGACAGTGCCAGCGCGTCGGAGCCGAGCCCGAAGGCGGAGCCGGCCAGGATGTTGTGCCCGGCGCCGACCACCGTCGCGGTCAGGAAAAACATCCGCATCGTCCCAACCGAACTCTGCCAGCGGCCGATCGTGCTCAACACGAAGCCCGCCGCCGACAGGGCCGACATCGGCCCCTGCCAGGTCAGCGCGGCCACCGCCAGCGCCGCCGGAACGGTCAGCGCGAACGCGACGCCAAGCCAGCGCGGACGCTTTTCCGGATAAGCCGTGGCAAGCTGCACCAGACCCAGCGCGCACATCAGCATGCCCGTCTGCGCGCCCAGGCACAGGAAGTGAATTACGAACAGCGCACCGGCCGCCGCCTGCGCGGCCAGGATCATCCGCCGGTCGGACAGAAGCGTGGACAGGGTGCCAAACGCCAGACCGGCGAGACCCGTCACCGCAACGAGGGACAGAGTCGGCAGGTAGTCGAACAGGAACACCATGGTCGGTCGCCTTTGATCTGCGGAAATGCCGCGGTGCAGCAAAGGCGCCCGACCCTAGGCGGGCATGGTTAACCGGATCTGAATCGCGGTGTGACCAAGATCAGACAGCTATCCTGCCGTATTTTCATCTGGAAATGTTCGATGCGGCAACGGGTTAGAGCGGCTTTTCTTTTTCGTACGCTGCTCTTTTCAACGTCATGCCCGTGCTTGAAACGGGCATCCACGGCCACGGCCGAACGTCCTGCCTAGACGTGGATGCCCGGCTCAAGGCCGGGCATGACGATGGAGAGGCATTCACATTGTGCAAAAAGCCGGGTTAGCCGCATCAGGCCGCCTGTTCCCCCTCCTCCGGCGATCCCCGCAAAGCCGTCTCAATGCCCTCCGCCAAATCGCGTCCATCAGCTCGGCATTCCCGCGCAACCCGCTCCAACCGCTGGCGCAAGAACTCCTGCCCACGGTGAAAGGCGGCCTCCTCGGCGGACCGGATCGCGTCGGCCAGTTGGCGTTCGAAGTCCCGCTCGGCCACGCAGGAATACAGGTCGATGCGAAACCGCGCCCGCAGCTTCCGGCTCAACGTCTTGGCGCGTTCGGTCGGCGGCATGCCTATCCCCTTTCGATTGCGATGGCTCTTTCGATTTCGGCCCTTGAGACTTGCGCGCATCACAGCGCCCGGCAACGGCGGGATGGGAGTGAACCGTTCGGGGTGGAGCGCTGTTGTCGGGGTGAACCGAAAGGAGGATCTCGATGAAGGGCAGTCCCCGCAGCCTCTGGCTTTCCATGGCGAACCGCGCGGCAAATCAGGCGGTCGGCTTTTGGACCGGCATGATTTCGGCCACGGCCAAGCGCAATCAGGCGGCCATGGCCAAAGCCATGACCAAACCGGCGGCAAAATCAAAACGGAAGCCGAAGGGCAAGCGGCACTGACGCAAGTGCCGGAAAGCACAAAAGCCGCCTTGCGGCGGCTTTTTTGTGTACCGGAAGAAGGATGGCGCGCCCGAAGAGATTCGAACTCCTGACCCCCAGATTCGTAGTCTGGTGCTCTATCCAGCTGAGCTACGGGCGCATCCTGCTTGTACTGTCTCGGCGGTGGTTTTGGCCGTCCGCGTCGAGGCGCGCAACTTACTCAAAAGCCTATGCCCCCGCAAGCCCTTTTTTGACGCTTTTTCGTCCCCCCGCTCCGTGGCCTTTTCAGGAAGCCTCCGGCCCTCCGATTGCCCGCGCACATGGCTTGCGCTATAAGCGGCCCTTAGTCTCTACCGGAGTCCAAGACCGTGGCCAAAGCCGTTCCTTTCGAGAAGCACTTCCCCGTGTCGTGGGAGGAGCTGCACCGCAACGCCAAGGCTCTGGCCTGGCGCCTGATCGACAAGGGTCCGTGGAAGGGCATCGTCGCCGTGACGCGCGGCGGCTTGGTCCCGGCCGCGATCATCGCGCGCGAGCTGGAGCTTCGCCTGATCGACACCGTCTGCGTGTCCAGCTACGACCACCAGAACCAGCGCGAGGCGATGGTCCTGAAGGGCGTCGAGGGCGCCAACGCCGGCGACGGCGAGGGCTGGCTGATCATCGACGACCTCGTGGACACCGGCAAGACGGCCATCGTCGTGCGCAAGATGCTGCCCAAGGCGCATTTCGCCACCGTCTACGCCAAGCCCGCCGGCCGTCCGCTGGTGGACACCTTCATCACGGAAGTCAGCCAGGACACCTGGATCCACTTCCCCTGGGACATTGAGCTGCAGTTCTCGCAGCCCATCGCCAAGCAGCATCGCGGCTCCTGAAACGGGCTGACGCCCGCTTCAGGCTTATATGGCTTCATTCGCCAGCTCTCAGCGGATGCCATAGGCATCCGCCTGCCGCCAGCGGGAACTGCGTTCCCGCGAGAGGCCGGGGCATCGGCCGCATGAGCGGCCCAGAGCGGATTGAAATCCGCTTTAATCCCGCGCATTTCTGCCATGAGAAAAGCGGCGCTCCGCCTGGGGCGCCGCTTTTTTTCTTTACGGCAATATTAACCTTCAACACGCCATAAAGGTGGTGCAACGCATCTCACTCGCGCGACCGCCTTCGATGCACGACGAAAACGAAAACGCCCTTCGGGAAAAGATCAACGAGCTGGTCACGCGGCTGCCCGCCAGCTTCGTCTACGCCCTGCTGAGCGAAATCGAAGGCATGGACGGGGAGCCGGCCGAGCGCGTCCAGCTCGTCCGCCAGTACGTCATCGAGTATCTGAACCGCCAGCGCACCAACCGCGCCCGGCGCCTGTTCACCAACCTGTTCGAAGCCTTCCTGACCGACGACGACGTGCTGTACCACGGCGGCGTCAGCGTGCCGGGCATGGTGCAGCGGGTGGATGTCGGCGCGTTATGGGAAGTGCTGAGCCGCGACGCCTTCCCCCTGCTGGCCGTCGAGGCGCAGGAGAGACTGGACGAGATGGCGCGCGGCGAGGTCATCGACCGGGCGCTGCGCTCCCCGGAGGCGGCGGCGCTGAAGGAACGGATGCGCGCGGCGGCGGTGAAGCATCTGGACGCCGTGCTCGCCAACCGCAAGGCGCTGGAAGAGACCCTCACCGCCCTGTCACGCAACCGGCCGCGCCGCACCCGGCTGCTGTCCGCCTTCCTCGACAAGGCGCCCCATTTTGAGTCCAACACCGTCCAGTTGATGCGCGACATCCTGGCCCACGCTGAGGGATCGGCGCGCCTGATTGGCGAGCGGCTGGAGGGCTTCCCCGCGAACAGCTCCTCCGGCTGGGAGCGCGACCGCATGGCCGACACGCTGATGAACGGCACCGCCGAACTGGCGGAGCGTTTCCGCGGGCATGAGGATTTCGCGCTGCTGCTGCCGCTGTCCGTCCTGAACGTGAAGCGTAACTACGCTGTGGCGGCGCTGTACATCCGGCAGAGCGGCGTCGATCCGGGCCGGGGCAACCCGGTGACCGACACGCTGACCGCCCACTTCCTCGGCACGACCCGCGCGCTGACCGCCGCGCTGACCGCCATCCTGAAGCTGAACGAGCGCGTCCCCGGCTCCCCCATCCGGCCGAGCGCCAAGGAAAAGGCTCGCGTCGAGGGGCTGATGCAGCGGCTCGGCCAGCTGATTGAAGCCGTGACCGCGTCCGGCCTGATGGAAGACCGGCGCAGCGAGCCGACCTTCCGCAACGCGTGGCAGTCGGCCAGCAAGATCATCGGCGCGCGCGTCGCCGGGGTCGCCATGGAGCGGTCCGGACAGGCCGCCGCCGCACGCCGCCAGTCGGTCATCGACCATGGCGACGTGATCTGGCTGAACCGCCTGTTGTGGCAGTGGCATGGGCTGGCCCGCGACTTCGGCTTTGAGACCTACGACCTCGTGAAGTGGCGGGAGACGCTGCTGGAGGAGATGCGCGCCAACGTCGAAAAGGCCATGAAGTTCGAGGACACCGAATCCCTCGACGAGCGCATGGAGCATCTGCTGCGCATCAATGGCTTCAGCACCGTCTTCGGCCAGCGGATCAGCGGCTGGATTCCGCCCTCCAGCCACAACATGACCCGCCTGCTCACCCACCGGCTGGAGCGTGGCCCGGACCTGTCGCCGGAGGAGCGGGCGATCATCGACGACCTGATCGCCACCGCGCGGACCGAGGTCGGCAAGTCCCGCTACTGGAAAAGCCACGAGCTGATGGACCTGATCGAGCTGTCCGACAAGACCCGCAACGGGGCGGGTTGACAGACCGGCCAATAGGCGAGCCAACCACTTGACACAAGCCGCGCCCGCTTGCGTCAAGTCACGCGCGCATCAGATGACCGGTGCCGAGCGGTGGCGCGGGTCGAGCACGTCGCGCAGCCCATCGCCCAGCAGGTTGAGACCAAGCACGCACAGCGCGATGGCCGCGCCTGGAAAGACGGCCTGCAAGGGGGCCGTGAACAGGAAGGTCTGGGCGTCGCCCAGCATCTTTCCCCAGGACGGCGACGGCGGCTGGATGCCGAGACCGAGATAGCTCAGCGCCGCCTCGTTCAGCACGGCCACGGCGAACAGGACGGTCGCCTGCACGATCACCACCCCGGCCACGTTCGGCAGCACGTGGATGATGGTCACGGACAGCGGGCCTCGGCCAAGCGCCAGGGCCGCCCGCACGAACTCCCGCCGCCAGACGGAAAAGGCCGCCCCGCGCGTGACGCGGGCGAAGACGGCGGCGTTGAAGACGCCCAGCGCCAGGACGACGTTCACCGCCCCGGCGCCGAGAACGGCGGTCAGCAGGATGGCGGTCAGCACCGCCGGAAAGGCGAACAGCAGGTCGCCGAGCCGGGCCACCGCCTCGTCCCCCCAATGGCCCCAGCTGGCGGCGGCAAGGCCGAGCGGCACCCCGACCGCGGCGCCGAGCGCCACCGCCGCCGCGCCGACGGCCAGCGAGTTGCGGGCGCCCACCATGATCATGGACAGCACGTCCCGGCCGAAGTGGTCGGTGCCCAGCCAATGCTCCGGCCCCGGCGGGCGAAGCCGGGCGACGACGCGGATCTGCTCCGCCGGAAACGGGGTCCAGACGAAGGATAGCAGGGCGACGGCCAGGATCAGGGCGGTGATGACCGCGCCGAGGATCAGGCTGACGGGCACGCGGCGCCTCATGTCCGTACCCTCATGTCCGCACCCTCGGGCGCGGATCGATGGCCGCGTAGGCGACATCGACCAGGGCGTTGACGACGACGACGCTCATCGCCAGCAGGACGACGACGCTCTGCACCACGATCAGGTCGTGCTGGCCGATGGCCTGATAGAGCAGCCGCCCGAGGCCGGGCAGCGTGAAGACGTTCTCCACCACCACCGCCCCGGCGATCAGGAAGGCGCATTGCAGGCCCAGGATGGTGGCGACCGGGATCAGCGCGTTCGGCAGCACGTGCCGGATCAGCACCGTCCGCCGCCGCAGCCCCTTGGCCCAGGCGGTGCGGACGTAATCCTCGCGCAGTGTGTCCAGGGCGGCGGAGCGGGTGACGCGGGCCAGGATGGCGGCTTCCGGCAAGGCCAGCGCAACGGCGGGCAGCAGCAGCGCCTTCAGCGCCGGCCCCGCGCCGGCTTGCCAGCCGGGAAAGCCGCCGGCCGGAAACCAGCCCAGTTTGACCGAGAAGCCGAGGATCAGCAGGATGGCGAACCAGAAGCTGGGCACCGCGATCCCGACCTGTCCAAAGGCCATGACCGCCCAATCCCCCGCCCGGCCATGGCGGGACGCCGCCGTCAGCCCCAGCGGGATGGCGATGACGGCGGACAGAACCAGCGCCATGGCGGCCAACGGCAAAGTGATCGCCAGCCGCTCGGCGACCAGATCGGCGACCGGGCGGGCGTAGGTCAGGCTGGTGCCGAGATCGCCGGTCAGCAGCCCGCCGACCCAGCGCAGGTAACGCACCGGAATCGGCTGATCGAGGCCCATCTGGGCCCTGAGCGCCGCCAGCGTGTCGGGTTGCGCCTGGGTGCCGAGCATCAGCAGCGCCGGATCGCCCGGCACCACCTCCAGCACGGCGAACACGACCATCGTGGCGAGCCACGCGGTCAGCGCCAGCGTCAGCAGCCGGCGCACGAGGAAGGCAAGCACGCGGGTCTCTCCCGGCGCAAGGCTCGCGCCGTCACTTCCACCGCACGGCGGTCACGTCGTTGGCCTGGATCGGGCGGTTCAGCCACATGCCCTCGATCTTCGCGTTCTGCACGGTGGCCGCTGGCAGCATGAACAGGAAGGCGTTGACGGCGTCTTCGGCCAGGATCTGCTGCTGCTCCGCGTAGAGCTTCTCGCGCTTGACCGGGTCCTGGGTGCGGTTCAGCTCCTCCTCGACCTTCAGGAAGCGCTCACTCTTGTAGTTGAAGTAGTAGTCGGGGCGCCCGTAGATGTCGATGTCCAGCGGCTCGGTGTGGGCGATCAGGGTCAGGTCGTAATCCTTGCCCCGGAACACCTTTTCCAGCCACGGCGCCCATTCCATCGGCTCGACCTTCACGCGGATGCCGACCTCGGCCAGCATGGCGGCGATCAGTTCGCCCGAGCGGCGGGCGTAGATCGGCGGCGGCAGCTTCAGCGTCGTCTCGAACCCGTCGGCGTGGCCCGCCTCGGCCAGCAGCGCCTTGGCCTTCTCCGGGTCATAGGGATACATCCCCGTCAGGTCCACATAGCCGGCGCGGTGCGGCGGAAAGTGGCTGCCGATGGCGGCACCGTTGCCGAACAGGACCCCGTCGATCAGCGTCTTGCGGTCGATGGCGTGGGCCATGGCACGGCGTACCCGGACATCGTCGAACGGCTTGCGGCCGTTGTTGGTGCCGAGGATCGTCTCACCCTCCGTCGATCCGACCATGACCATGAAGGCCGGGTTGGCGCGGAACTCCGGCAGAGCCTCGTAGGTGTCGAACTGCGGGAAGGTGTCGATGTCGCCGGCCTTCAGCGCCGCGACCTGGGCGGCCGGATCGCTGATGAAGCGGAAGGTCACGCGGTCCAGCGCCGGCTGCGCGCCGTCGTAAGCGGGGTTACGGGCCAGGATCACGCGGTCGCCGGACACCCAACGCTCGAACTTGAAGGGTCCGGTGCCGACCGGGGTCTGCTTGTTGGTCGCTGCCGTCTCCGGCGCCACGATGGCGGCGTCGCCCGAGGCCATGTGGAAGAGGAACAGCCCGTCCGGCCGCGACAGCGTCACCACGACGGTCTGCGGGTCCGGTGTCTCCACCGTGTCGATGGCGGCGAAATAGGCCTTCTGCGCGTTCACCGAATCGGCGGCGCGGGCGCGGTCCAGCGAGAACTTCACGTCCGCCGAATCGGCCGCGCTGCCGTCGTGGAATTTGGCGTTCGGACGCAGGCGGAAGCTGTAGGTCAGCCCATCCTTGGACACCGTCCAGCTTTGCGCCAGTCCGGGAACCACCTTGCCGTCCGCATTGACGCGAGTCAGCGGCTCGAACAGGTTGGCGTAGGTGACCTCGTCGATCGCGGCGGCGGCCCCGGCGGTGGGGTCGAGGTGCGGCGGTTCCAGCCGCATGCCGACCACAAGATCGGTCCGGGCTTGCGGCCATGCGGCGCCCGGCACCAGCGCCAGAGCCGTGGCGGCGGCAAGCGCTAGGCGCTTCGCGCGGTTCAGCATGGCAACGTCTCCCCCATTTTTATCGCGGGGGCGATGATGCGGTGCGATGCGCCCAAGTTCAAGGCTTCCAATTCGCGGCGGGAAGCGGCCCGCCCTTTAGCAGCCCTCGGCCATGTCGTAGATGGCGTCCATGTCCGCGATCAGGACCTTGTTCCCTTCCTGAAGGGAAATCACCCCGGCGGTCTTCAGCTGGGTGAAGGTGCGGCTGACGGTTTCGGTGGTCAGACCCAGATAATCGGCGATGTCCGCGCGGCTCATCGGCACGTAGACAGGGTTTTCCTTGTGCCCGCGCCGGGCGGCGCGCTGGGACAGCATCAGGAGAAAGGAGCAGATCTTCTCCTTCGCCGTCTTGCGGCCGAGCAGAAGCATCTGGTCCTGCGCCGCCGCCAGCTCGTTCGACGCCATGGAGAAGAGGCGGCGCTGCATCTTCGGGAACTCGTCCATCAGCGCGTCGATCTTCTTGCGCGGGAAGCGGCAGAGGGTCGAGCCGGTGACGGTTTCCGCCGTGTAGGCGTAGCTCTCGTTCACGGCGAGGCCGAGGAAGTCCCCGGTCACCAGAAAGCCGGTGATCTGCCGCCGGCCGTCGGGCAGCAGCTTGTACAGCTTCACCGTGCCGGCGGTGACGTTGTACAGCGCATCGGCGGCGTCGCCTTCGCTGAACAGGGTCTGGCTGGCCTCGACACGGACGGTCTGGAGAATGTCGGCAAGACGGCGCAGTTCTTCCGGGTCCAAAGCGGCGCAGACCGTCAGGCTGCGCACGGGACAGGCCCCACAGGGGTTCATCTCGCTTGTTGCGCCCTTTTCGCGGGCGCGACCCATGTCGAAGGGTGGCATGGCATGACCCAGCCCTAGCCGTGCATGGGTCACATCATGGTCATTATCGTTCCGTTTCGCAACCGTGCTCGCACGAGCCTTTGCCGATTTGTCATAAAACCGGCGGGGCTACTGACCTTTCGACGGGGGCTCCGCCCGCTCGGGCTGCACGGGCTGCTGCGGGCGCGCCGCCTCGTCATCGAACAGGATGCGGTGGGCGGCGCCGTCCAGATCGTCAAACTGACCCGACTTCAGAGCCCACAGGAACGCGCCCAGCCCCAGAAGACCCAGGCTCAGCGCGATCGCGATCAGATACAGAAGCTCGGTCATTGGTCAGATCCTTGGCCACGGCGCCCCGGCTGAGCCGCAGCGCGTTGGCGATGACGATAAGCGACGAGGACGACATCGCCAAGGCGGCGAGCAGAGGAGTCAACAGACCGGCCACCGCGAGAGGCACGGCGAACAGGTTGTAGACCAGCGCGATGCCGAAATTCTGCTTCACCAGCCGGCCGGAGCGGCGGGCGACCTCGAACGCCTCGACGATGGGGCGCAGGTGGCGGCCCTGGAACACCACGTCGGCGGCGGTCTGGCTGACGTCCACCGCCGTGGAGGGCGACATGGACACCGAGGCCGCGGCCAACGCCGGGGCGTCGTTCAGCCCGTCGCCCACCATCAGCACATTGCGCCCTTCGGCGGCAAGCTCTGCCAGGACGGCGGTCTTGTCAGCCGGGGTCTGCTCGGCGCGCCAGTCGGCGATGCCGAGTTGGGAGGCGACAGCGGCCACCGCGCCGCGCCGATCGCCCGACAGCAGCCGGACGTCGAGGCCACGCGCCTTCAGCGCCGCGACCACCGCCGCCGCATCGGCGCGCGGCGCGTCGAGGAAGGTGATGCGCACCGGGGCGGCGCCCGGCCTGGCGAGCCACAGTTCGGGGCCGGCGGCGTCTTGTGTCGCTTCCGGCGCGCCGGTGAAGCGGCGGCTGCCCAGGCGGATTTCGCCCTCGGCGGTGTCGAGCGCCAGACCGGCGCCGGGGATCTCGCGCACGCCGGTGGCGACCGCCGCACCCGGAACGGCGCGGGCCAAGGCGCGCGCCAGCGGGTGGCGGCTGGCGGCGGCCAGCGAGGCGGCGAGACGCAGGTCGTCATCGGCCACGCCGGACAGCTGCGGGACGGGGTGCCCCTCGGTCAGCGTGCCGGTCTTGTCGAAGACCACCGTGTCGATGGTGGCGAATCGTTCCAGCGCGGTGGCGGTCTTCAGCAGGATGCCTTGCCGCATCAGCCGGCCGCTGGCGATCACCTGCACCACCGGCACGGCCAGCGCCAGCGCGCAGGGGCAGGTGATGATCAGCACGGCGACCGCGTTCATCAGCGCGACCTGCCAAGGCGCGTCCATCAGGAACAGCCAGCCGAGGAAGGTGCTGAGCGCCGCCACATGCACGACCGGGGCGTAATGGCGCGACACGCGGTCGGCGATGGCGACGTATTTGGCGCGGCCCTGCTCGGACACCTCCATCAGGCGGACGATCTCGGCCAGCAGGGTCCCCTCCCCCACCGCCGTGACGGTCAGGCGCAGGGGCGAGGTCAGGTTCAGCATGCCGGCGAAGACCTGATCGCCGGGGCGCACGGTGCCGGGCACGGTCTCGCCGGTGATGAGGCCGGTGTCCACGTCGGACACGCCGTCGGACACGCGGCCGTCCACCGGAATGCGCTCGCCCACCGCGATCAGGACGGTGGAGCCGGGGGCCACCTGCTCGGGCGGGACGATGGCGCTGCGCCCGTCCGGGTTCAGCACGGTGACGGAGGTCGCGTGCAGGCCCAGCAACTGTTCGGCGGCGGACCGCGCCCGGCCGCGCGCCCGCTGGTCGAGGTAGCGGCCGATCAGCAGGAAGAACAGCAGCATCATCGCGCCGTCAAAATAGGCGTGCGGGCCGCTGTTGATGGTCTCGAACAGGCTCATTCCCGTGGCGAGGCAGACGCCGATGGTGATCGGCACGTCCATGTTGGTGCGCCCGCGCCGCAGCGCCTGGAACGCCGAGCGCGCGAAGGGCCGCACGGCGTAGGCGATGGCCGGCATACAGATCAGCGCCGACAGCCAGTGCATCAGGTCGCGCGTGGCCGAGCCCATGCCCGTGGCGTGACCGGCCCAGACCGACACCGACAGCAGCATGACGTTGGACGCGCCGAAACCGGCGACGGCCAGCGCCCGCAGGAGCTCCTTCTCCGTCTTCTGCTGGTCGGTGCCGAGGCGGTCGGGATCGTAGGGGACGGCGCGGTAGCCGATGCGCGCGACCGTGTCCACGACGGTGTTGGCGTCGGTCTCGTCCGTCCGCCATGTCACCGTCAGGCGCCGCGTGGTCATGTTGAGCCGCGCGTGCGTCACCCCCGGCTGGCGCCCCAGCGCCGTTTCGATCAGCCAGACGCAGGCCGCGCATTGCAGCCCGTCCACCATCAGGTGCAGGGTCGCCGTGCCGTCCGCCGCCGTCTTGGCGTGCGGGGCATAGTCGATGGCCGGGGCCTCGTCCGGCCGCAGAGGCCGGGCGGACGGATCGACGCAACGCCGCTCGTAATAGCGTTCCAGCCCGAGGCCGCGCACGAGGTCGTACGCCGCCGCACAGCCGGTGCAGCAGAAGGGACCGGCGCCGTCGGAGGCCGTGGTGCCGGTGCCCTCCGCGTGCTCCTGCCCGCAGTGGAGGCAAACGGTCATGACATCAGACCTCGGTTACTTGATCCAGATGCGCTTTTCGTCCTGGTAGTCGCCGGTCGCATGCTCGATCTGCACGCGGAGGTCCCACTGGCCGGGAAGCGCCAGCTCCACCGGCGCGCCGTAGCGGCCTTCGCCCAGATACGGCAGATCCATGGTCACGTCGTTGCCCTGGCTGGTCGGACGGATGAAGGTCACCTTCACCGTCGCGCCCTGGAGCAGGTTGCCGTACTTGTCGTGCAGGGTCAGCGCAACGAGGCCCTTCAGCGGGTCGGTGGAGGTGAATTCGGTCTCCACCTTCCAGCCGCGCTCCGCCTGGGCGCGGGCGCCGGCGATGTCCTCGTTGTACTTGATGCCCTTGATGAAGTGCTGTTCGGTCTGCAAGCCGGTCCAGGTCGAAAAGGCGAAGTGCATCATCACGGCGTTGACCGCGACGACCACGCCGAAAAAGGCGACGAACAGCCAGGGAATGTACCAGCCGGGCTGGCGGCCATTCCCGGTGGTCTGCGTGCGGCGGTTCCCGGCGTCGGTGGACATCGTCATCGTCTCGTGGACCTTTACAACAGAGGGTGATGTGCGTTCGGTCAGTTGGCCGGCCCCATGAAGACCGACTCGTAAGTCGCCGTCTCACCATTGGCCGAGGTTAGCCTAAAGGTAAGGGGCTGACTGGCGCCTTGCAAACTGGAGCGGGGCGCTGTCACGAAAATTCTGTAGGTGGCGACCGTATCCGGCGGCGCGGAAAGGCGCTGCTGGACGGCTTGGATCTCTTGCCCTTCGCCGGCGACGGCGATGGTGGTTCCCGGCAGGCCGGCGACGGTCAGCGTGTAGTCGCGCGGGTCGCGGGTCATGTTGGAGATCTTGAAGGTGTAGGCGTTGCGCACCGACCCGTCGGACAGCGCCACGAACAGCGGCGCGCGGTCGCGCAGCACGCTGATGTCCAGCCCCGGCTTCAGCGCCAGCCCGACCGCGATGGCGCCGCCGATGACCAGCATCAGCAGCGAATAGATCAGCGTGCGCGGGCGGAACAGGCGGTAGGGCGCCGGCTTTCCGGTGGTGGCGATGGCGACCTGGTTGGTCTGGGTGTCGAACTTGATCAGGCCGGTGGGACGGCCGATCTTCGTCATGATCTCGTCGCAGGCGTCCACGCACAGGCCGCAGCCGATGCACTGCATCTGAAGGCCGTCGCGGATGTCGATGCCGGCCGGGCAGACCTGAACGCAGTTGAAGCAGTCGATGCAGTCGCCCAGCCCCTCGCCCCGGCGCTCGTCCCAGCTCTGCGACTTGCGGACCGGACCGCGCCCCTCGCCACGCCAGTCCTGATAGGTGACGATCAGGCTGTCCTCGTCGATCATTGCTGACTGGAAGCGCGGCCACGGGCACATGTAGGTGCACACCTGCTCGCGCGCGAAGCCGGCCAGCAGATAGGTGGTGGCGGTGAACAGGCCGATGAAGCCGAGCGCGGTCGAGGACGCCTCGAAGCGGACCATGTCGCCCAGCAGGGTCGGCGCGTCGGTGAAGTAGAAGATCCAGGCGCCGCCAGTGGCCGCCGCGATCAGCAGCCAGATCAGGTTCTTCAGCGCCTTGCGGCCGAGTTTCCGCGCGGTCCACTTGCCCTGGTCGAGGCGGATGCGCTCGCTCCGGTCGCCTTCCACCAGCCGTTCGACCCAGACGTAGAGGTCGGTCCAGACCGTCTGCGGGCAGGCATAGCCACACCACACACGGCCGGCCAGCGAGGTGGCGAGGAACAGGCCCAGCGCCGCCAGGATGAGGGCGCCGGTCAGGTAATAGATCTGCTGCGGCCACAGCTCGATGAAGAACAGATAGAAGCGCCGGTTGGCGAGGTCGAGCAGCACCGCCTGATCCGGCGCGTCCGGCCCCCGGTCCCAGCGAATCCAGGGCAGCACGTAGTAGATCGCCAGCAGCACGGCCAGCGCCGTCCATTTCAGCCGGCGAAAGGTGCCGTGGACGGCCTTCGGATAGACCTTGTTGTGCTTCAGGTACATCGACCGCGATGTGCGCCGGGGAGGCTTCTGTGGCCCGGACGGCGAAGGCGGCAGCGGTTCCGGCGTTTCCAGATGGGGCGGCTGGACATCGGTGGTCGTGGTCATGACCTTGCCTCCTTCTCTGGGCCTTCTTCTCTGGCCCTTCGTCTTTGGGCCTTACCTCTGGCCTTGCCCGTCATCGGGCCTTCGCCCCGCGCGTCCCCATCGGCGGCCGAGCCGACATGGTGCGGTGGCATTTCGGGGACTATGGCGTCACATCGCCGCAGGGGCATTGCGCTGGATCAATGGCCGAGCCGGGGGACGAACGGAGAATCGGCCGCGTTTGGCCGTGTTGGACCCTGAAAAAAGGACTTTGGACAAAAAGAAAGTGCCGGGGAGTCGCCTCCCCGGCACTTCAGAGCCCTACCGGCCGAAACCGGCACCTTGGCTTTGGCTTACTTGCCGCCGCCGAGGTTGTGGACGTAGACGGCCAGCGACTTGACGGTGGCGTCGTCCAGGCGCTTGGCCCAGGCGGGCATCACGCCGGCGCGGCCGTTCGTGATGGTTTCCACCAGGGATGCCTTGTCGCCACCGTACAGCCAGTTGGCCGTGACGAGCGGCGGAGCGCCGACGTCGATGCCGGCCGCGACCGAGCCCTGCGCCTGGTCACCGTGGCAGGCCACGCAGTTCTCCTCGTACACGGCCTTGCCCTTTTCGGCGGCGGCCGCGTCGGTGGAGCGCTTGTTCAGCGACAGGACGTATTCGGCAACCTGGCCGATCTGCTCCTTGTTCAGGATGCCGTCCTTGCCGAACGCGGTCATGCCCATGCCGACCGTGCCGCGGGTCTCCGCGTCATCCGCACGGATGCCGTGCTGGATGGTCTTGTAGATGTCGGCGGTGGTGCCGCCCCACAGCCACACGTCGTCGGCCAGCGTCGGGAAGCCCTTGGCCCCCTGGCCGCCGGCGCCGTGGCAAGCGGCGCAGTTCTCGTTGAAGTACGACCGGCCGCCGGCCATCGCGAAGGCAAGGAGGTCCTTGTTCTTCTGGATGTCCTCGACCGACGTGGCCGCGATGGCGGTCAGGTACTTCTCCTGGGCCTTCTTGCCCTCGGCGATCTTCTGCACGACTTCCTCGCGCTGCGAGTAGCCGAGCAGACCCTTCGTGTAGCTCTTGCCCAGCGGCCACGCCGGGTAGAACACGTAGTAGACGAGCGCCCACGCGATACAGACGTAGAAGATGTACAGCCACCACTTGGGCAGGGGGTTGTTCAGCTCCCGCAGGCCGTCCCACTCGTGGCCGGTGGTCTCGACGCCGGAAAGGGCGTCCTTTTCCTTCTGTGCCATGGCCTAAAACTCCTGACCATCTTCCTTGAGCGGGATCCGGGACGCGTCCTCGAACTTGCCGCGATTGCCGGGCCACATGGCATACACGAGGATGCCGGAGAACAGCAGGGCGAGCCAGACGGTCCAGAAGGACCGCAGGGCGATAGTGATCGAATCCAAGTCCACGGATCCCTCCCGGTTACTGCTGGAGCTGCTTCGGCGACTGGTACTTGGTGAAGTCCACCATGGTGCCCAGCACCTGCAGGTAGGCCACAAGGGCGTCCATTTCGGTGACGGTCTTGTTGCCCGTGAAGTTCGCCACGACGGCCTTCGGGTAGCGCTTGGCGAGCCCGGCCGTGTCGGCGTCCGGGTTCTTCTGCGCTTCGAGGTCGGCCTTGGCGTTGGCGATCTGCTCGTCCGTGTAGGGGACGCCGACGATCTTCAGGGTCTTCATGTGATCCTGAATGTCGGCGTACTTCAGCGGACGATCCTTCATCCAGGAGTAGCCCGGCATGATCGACTCCGGCACCACGGCGCGCGGATCGACCAAGTGGGCGACGTGCCAGTCGTTGGAGTACTTGCCGCCGACGCGGGCAAGGTCCGGACCGGTGCGCTTGGAGCCCCACTGGAAGGGATGGTCGTACATGCTTTCCGCGGCCAGCGAGTAGTGCCCGTAACGCTCCACCTCATCGCGGAACGGACGGATCTGCATGCTGTGGCAGTTGTAGCAACCTTCGCGGATGTAGATGTTCTGGCCAGCCAGTTCGAGCGGCGAATAGGGACGGACCCCATCGACCTTCTCGATCGTCGACTCGATCGTGAACAGCGGGACGATCTGGACAAGGCCACCGATCGCCACCGTGATCAGGATCAGAACGATGAGCAGAAGCGTGTTCCGCTCGATCGTGTCGTGGCTAAAGCCCTTTTTTTCCTCAGCCATTTTCTCAGATCCTCCGGGCGTTAGGCCGCACCGACCGCCGCCTTGTGCGGGGCGGTGGCATAGGGCTTCTCGATGCGGACGTCACCCTTGGCCGTGCGCCACAGGTTGTAGACCATGATCAGGGCGCCCGTGACGAACAGCACGCCACCCATCGCACGGATCACGTAGAAGGGATGCATGGCCGCAACCGTCTCGACGAACGAGTACTGGAGGAAGCCGAGGTTGTCGTAGGCGCGCCACATCAGGCCCTGCATGATGCCCGACACCCACATGGCGGTGATGTAGAGCACGATGCCGATAGTGGCGGTCCAGAAGTGGTAGCTGACCAGACGCAGGCTGTAGAGCTGCGAGCGCTTCCACAGGACCGGAACCAGGTAGTAGATGGCGCCGAAGGAGATGAAGGCGACCCAGCCCAGCGCGCCGGAGTGCACGTGACCGACCGTCCAGTCGGTGTAGTGCGACAGCGCGTTGACCGGCTTCACCGACATCAGCGGGCCCTCGAAGGTCGACATGCCGTAGAAGGCCACCGACGTGACGAGGAAACGCAGGACCGGGTCGGTGCGCAGCTTATCCCAGGCGCCCGACAGGGTCATGATGCCGTTGATCATGCCGCCCCACGACGGCATCCACAGCATGACCGAGAAGGTCATGCCCAGCGTCTGCGCCCAGTCCGGGAGAGAGGTGTAGTGCAGGTGGTGCGGACCGGCCCAGATGTAGAGGAAGATCAGCGTCCAGAAGTGCACGATCGACAGGCGGTACGAATAGACCGGCCGCTCGGCGCGCTTCGGGACGAAGTAGTACATGATGCCGAGGAAGCCGGCGGTCAGGAAGAAGCCGACCGCGTTGTGGCCGTACCACCACTGCACCATGGCGCTCTGCACGCCCGACACGAACGGGTAGGACTTCAGCCCCGTCAGCGACACCGGGACGTTGACGTTGTTGCCGAGGTGCAGGATCGCGACCGTCAGGATGAACGCCATGAAGAACCAGTTCGCCACGTAGATGTGCGACTCGCGCCGCGTCATCACCGTGCCGATGAACTGGATGGCGTACAGGACCCAGACGACCGTCAGGTAGAGGTCGAGGATCCATTCCGGCTCGGCATATTCCTTGCCCTGGGTGTAGCCGAGCACGTAGCTGAGCGCCGCCAGGACAATGAAGATGTTGTAGTTCCAGAAGATGAACTTCGCGAGGCCCTCGCCGCCGAACAGGAACTGGCGGCTGGTGCGCTGCACGGAGTAGAGCGAGGTGGCGAACAGAACGTTGCCACCGAACGCGAAAATCACGGCCGAGGTGTGAACCGGCCGCAGGCGACCGAAGCTCGTCCACTCAAGGCCGAGATTCAGCGCCGGAAACGCAAGCTGCAGCGCGATGAACGTGCCGGCCAGGAAGCCGACGACACCCCAGAACACTGCAGCGATGACGAAGAGTCGGACGGCGTCTTCGTAATAACGAACGTCTTCCGACACCCGCTGGCTGCCCAGGGCGGCCCCTGGAGTCAGAGTCGCTGATGTCATTCAATCTCTCCCGTTTGCCCCGGGCGGCTCGGGCCGCTCCCTCTGAGGTTGCACCACCGCTGGGTACGTACTGTTAAGGAGGGGGGCAGGTTCGCGCGCGATGTACGCATGCCGACGCCGGACGCGCCTGCCTCCAATAGTCCCCAATATGTGTAGGGGTGGACTTTGCAACATTGATCTACGTCAACGACCGGGCTTACCGGTGCCTGCCATCGTTCACCGTCCTTCACGCGGTTGGACAGGCATGGACGACAGCTTCATCGCGAAACCTCTCGGTCAGCGTCAAATCGACCAGGCCTACCCTCTGGTGCGTGCCATCGCCCCGGACCTGGCGGTGGAGCGTTGGCGCGCGTATGCCGCGGCACTCATTGGGTCCGTCGATACCCCCACGGCTCCGACCGGCATCATGACCGTGCAGAACGCGAGGGGGTACCTCCATGGGCTTTTCTCATACGCCATTGAGGAGCATCTGCGCCACGGTCGAATTTTGGCCGTGGAGAATTTCGTCGTGCTGGATCTGTTCGACATGACCGGGCCAGCGGAGACGCTGCTGCGGTCCATGGACGTTCTGGCGCGGGGCTTGGGCTGCTCGGCGATCCACACCACGCTGCCGGAAAGCTGCGTGGGAGCGGCGGATTCACACAATTCCGTGCTGTCCTGCTTCCGCAACGAGGGGCACCGGACCGAAACCCTGCGCATGTGCAAGCCGCTGGACGGGGCCAACGACAACCACGCCCACCCGCCGCGCGGCGACGCGCGGGATGGCAAATAGCCGCATGTGACAAGTGTGGGCGGGGTGCTGATTCGCATCCCTCTCCCTGTGACGGATTGCGCGGCGGCGCCAAGCCGCTACAGTGCGGGTCCATGAGCGACACCATCACCAAACCCGTCAAATACCCGGCGATCCATTTGCAGGCCGGCCGCCAGCGGCGCGTCCTGCACGGCCATCCCTGGGTCTATTCCAACGAAGTCCAGATGGACACGGCGGCCAAGGCCGTGCCGCCCGGCAGCCCGGTGCGGCTTCTGGACGCAGGCGGCACGCCGCTGGGCATCGCCACCTTCAACCCGCACACGCTGATCGCCGCGCGGCTGCTGTCCAGCGACCCGGCAACCGTGGTGGACCACGCCTTCATCGCCGGCCGGCTCCGCCGCGCCGTCGAGCTGCGCGACCAGCTGTTCGACCGTCCCTATTACCGCGTGGTGCACGCCGAGGCCGACGGGCTGCCGGGCCTGATCGTGGACCGCTACGGCGACGTGGTGACGGTTCAGGCCAACAGCGTCTTCATGGACCAGCGAATCGACGCCATCCTGGCGGCGCTGGACGAGGTGCTGGCCCCGCGCGCGGTCATCCTGCGCAACGACAGCACCCAGCGCGCGCTGGAAGGGCTGGCCGAGGAGACCCGGCTGGCCAAGGGCGAGATCGACGGCCCGATCCGGCTGGAGGAGAACGGCGCCACCTTCTTCGCCGACCCGCTGGGCGGGCAGAAGACCGGCTGGTTCTACGACCAGCGCGACAACCGCGCCTTCATCGCCAAGCTGGCGAAGGGCAAGCGGGCCATCGACTTCTTCAGCTACAACGGCGGCTTCGGCGTGCTATGCGCGGTCGCCGGCGCGTCGTCGGTGGTGTCGGTGGACCGTTCGCAGGGGGCGCTGGACAACGCGACCCGCGCGGCCGAGGCCAACGGCGTGTCCGACCGGTTCGAGGCGCGCCGCGCCGACGCCTTCAACGAGCTGGAGCGGCTGAACGCGGCCGGCGAAAAGTTCGAGGTGGTGATCGCCGACCCGCCGGCCTTCGTGAAGTCGAAGAAGGACCTGGCCGTGGGGTGCCGCGCCTACCGCAAAATGACCCGTCTGGCCGCCAAGATCACGGCGCCCGGCGGCTTTCTACTGTGCGCGTCCTGCAGCCACAACGTGGACACCCCGACCTTCGCCGAGCAGGTCGCGCGCGGCCTGACGGACGCCGGGCGCACGGGGCGCATCCTGCGCACCGCCGGGGCCGGCCCGGACCATCCGGTGCACCCGAACCTGCCCGAATCGGCCTATCTGAAGGCCATCGTGATGCAGCTCGACTAAAAAAGAAATTTTACCACGAAGACATCAAGACACTAAGAACTTCACAAAGGGACGTCAACTGGCGGAAGGACGATCCGCGCCGCCAGACCTTTTTATAAAGTTCTTTGTGCCCTTGGTGTCTTGGTGGTTATTCTTTTTTTATCGTGTGAACACCCCGACCACTTCCACATGCGCCGACCAAAGGAACTGGTCCACGGGGTAAACGCGTTTCAACGTGTAGCCCCCATCGACCAGGGTACGGGCGTCGCGGGCGAAGGTGGCGGGGTTGCAGGACACCGCCACCACCAGCGGAACCTTGCTGGCGGCCAGCGCCTGGGCCTGCGCCGCCGCTCCGGCGCGGGGCGGGTCGAAGACGACCGCGTCGAAACGGGCCAACTCCTTGGCGGTCAGGGGATTCTCGAACAGGTCGCGGCGTTCGGTGGTCAGGCGCAGGCTGCCGGTGGCCTTGTTCAGGGCGGCCTGCGCCGGGGCGTCGCCCTCCACGGCGTGGACCGCCGAACGCTGGGCTAGCGGTATTGAGAAGGTGCCGATCCCGGCGAACAGGTCGGCGACGCGCTTTGCCTCTCCAACATGCTCCAGAACGGCGGACACCAAGGCCGCTTCGCCCTCGGCGCTCGCTTGCAGGAAGGCGCCGGGCGGCGGGGTGACCGGCACGCCCGCGAAACGCACCGCGACGGGGCGACGGTGGGCGATGGGCTCGGGCGCGCCACGGTCGTCCGGCTGCCAGGAGATGCGGGCGATCTCGGCCTCGTTAAACGCCACCAAACGCTCGCGGGCGGTGCGATCGAGGCTGCGCGGGCCAACCAGCACGAGGTCGATGCCCCCTTCCAGATCGGTCGCGATCACGTCGCAGGCCCCGCCCTCGGGAAGGACCTGAAGCAGCAGCGCGCGCAGGGGCTCGACCAGCGCGGTCAGGCGCGGGACGAGAACCGGGCAGTCCTCCAGATCGACAAGGCGGTGGCTGAGCCGTTCGTTGAAGCCGAACCAGACGCGCTTGCCGCGCTTCAGCGCCGCGAAGCGGGCGCGGCGGCGGGCGGCGGCGGGGGTGCGGGACAGCGGCTCCATGGGCAGGTCGCCCAGCCCGACGCGGGCCAGCGCGCCGCGCACCAGCCCGACCTTCCAGGCCGCGTAAGACCCGTCGCCCATGTGCTGGAGCGTGCAGCCGCCGCAGGTGCCGAAATGGCCGCAGGGTGCCGTGCCACGGCCGGGGCCGGGTTCCAGGATTTCCAGCAGGTCCGCGCGCAGGGCCTCGCCCTTATCGGCGCTTTTCTCGTTGGCGCCGTCCTTTATGCGGACGCGCACGCGGTCGCCGGGGACGGTCAGGGGGACGAAAACCTTGACGCCCTCGACGCTGGCGATACCGTCGCCGCGTGCGCCGACCTCCGAGATGGTCACATCGGCGATGAGGGGTTCCGACGAAGTTTGCGGGCGGCGTTTGGAATTGGAGAAGGAACGTTTCACGCGGTTACTTTCAATACGGCCATCATGCCGGTCTCCTGGTGTTCCAGAATGTGACAGTGGAGCATCCAGTCGCCGGCCTCTTCAGCGACGAAGGCGATCTCGGCGGTCTCTTCGGGGCCGAGCAGGACGGTGTCGCGCCACTCGCGGTGCGGGGTCGGCTCGCCGTTGTGCTTCAGGACGCGGAAGGGGAAGCCGTGCAGGTGCATCGGGTGCCACCAGCCGGTCTCGTTGACGAAGGTGGTCACCAGCGTTTGGCCGCGTTTGGCGGTGATGAGCGGCTCCATGTGGTGGCCCATGGGGGCCTGCCCGTTCAGCGCCCAGAAGGGGCCGCGCGGGCCGGCGCCCTTCGGCATGGCGCCGTGCATCCCGCCGTCGAGGATCACGTCCTGGCGGACGGCGTTGGCGAGGTCCGGTTCCGGCAAGGGGTTGGGCGCCAGCGCGATGGGAGCGTCCAGCGGCGATTCCCGCAAGGGGGCCTCGGTGCCGTAGGTCAGCCGCGTCAGGCGGTAGGCCATGCGCGGGTAGAAGCCGTCCACCACGTCGAACCGCTCGCCGGGCTTGCCGGCCATGTCCAGCACGAGGTCGGCGCGCTGGCCGGGGGCGAGGATGACCTTGCCGCCCTTGGGCGCGTGCGGCGGCATCGGCTGCCCGTCCAGCGCGATCACCTGCGGGTCGTGCCCCTTGAACTCCAGCGCGAAGACGCGGGCGTTGGCGGTGTTGATCAGGCGCAGGCGGACGCGCTCCCCGGCGCGGACGGGCACCTCGTCCAGGATGGCACCGTTGACGGTCACCGTGTTGCCGATGCGGCCGGCGTGGGTGCTGTCCATCGGGTGGCCGAAGCCGCCGGCGATCTCCGCCTCCTTGGTCAGGCGCCAGTCGCCGAGCACCCAGAGCAGGTCGCGGTCCACGCGGATCGGCTCACGCTCCTCCACGATGAAGGCGCCGGACAGGCCGTGGGCGAGCTGCACCCCGCTGTTGGAATGCGGGTGATACCAGAAGGTGCCGGCGTCCTTCAGCGCGAACTCGTAGGCGAAGCGGCCGCCGGACGGCACCTCGGTCTGCGAGAGGTGGGGGACGCCATCCATGTTGTTCGGCACGCGCAGGCCATGCCAATGGATGGTGGTGACCTCCGGCAGGCCGTTGGCGAAGGCGATGCGGGCGGTGTCGCCCTGGCGGAAGCGCAGCTCCGGGCCGGGGACGCGGCCGTTGTAGGCCCAGACCAGCGTTTCCGGATGGCCCTTGCCGACGAGCGGCAATCGGGCGGGGCCGGCGGTGAGATCGATGGCCTTGCCCTCGCCGGCCAGCGGCACGCGCGGCAGCATCGCGGCGCCGGCGATGGCGGCGCTACCAGTCAAAAGCGTGCGGCGGGACAGGCGGATGGGCATGTTTAAGTCCGTTTAATAGCGGGCGAGGACGGCGCGCAAGCCCTCGGGGATGGGGGTCGGGCGGTGTTCGGCCTTGTCCACGATGACGCAGACGGCCTCCTGCGTGGCGATGCAGCGGTCGCCCTCGAACACGCCGGCGCCGACCACCAAGGAGCTGTTGCCGAGCTTCAGCACCCGCACGCCGATGCGCACGGTGGCGGGGTATCGAAGCTCCGCCTTGTACTCGATCAGGCTGCGGGCCAGAACGACGGTCCACGGGTCGGCGTCACGGAAGCCGCCGCATTCTTGCAGGAAATCGACGCGCCCCTGCTCGAAATACACGCCGATGGCGTTGTTGTTGACGTGGCCCAGCGCGTCGAGGTCGGCGAAGCGCACGCGCTCGCCGGTCCAGAAACGGTAGGCATCGGGGCTGGTCGGGCCAGGGGGCTGGTCTGGGGTCTGGTCGGTCATCCGCCGAATGTGGCCGGTCCGGGCGCCGGGAACAAGCTGGATCATGGCGGTTATTCGCGGCATCGGGCGCGAATAACCGCGCCAATGCGAGCGAGGCGGTGTTATAGGAGTCGGACCAACACCCGCTATGGACCGGATGATGAGCAACGAGAAAACCAACCAGACGGCCGAGGCCCTGTTCGAGAAGGCCCTGTCGATCGCCGAGAAGCACCTGGACGAGGCGATCAAGGAAGGCGGCCCGCTCGGCCCCTACATCGCCGTTGCCATGATCGAGGCCGCCGTCAACGCCGCCGTGGACGAGACGAGCCACGAGGACGTGATCGACATGCTGCGCGACCTCGCCTCGCAGATCGAGGCCGACGCGGACGAAGACGAGGACTGATCGCCCTTTTTGGGGCCGTCACTCCGCCGGGGCTGCCTGCCGGCGCGCTTCGCGCCGGCGCAGGACCTCGTGGACGACGGCGCCCAGGATGGTCAGCGCGATCAGGATCAGCGACAGCGCGTTGACCGCGGGCGTCAGTCCCGTGCGCACCTTGGACGCGATGTAGATCGTCAGCGTGGTGTCCAGCCCGCGGACGAACAGCGTCGTGTTGTAGTTCTCGAAGCTCTGAAGGAAGGCCAGGAAGGACGCCGACAGGATCGCCGGCGTCAGGTACGGCAGCGTGATGCGCCGGAACACCTGCCCGTGCGTGGCGCCCAGGTCCAGCGCCGCCTCCTCCAACGTCGAATCGAACCGCTGAAGGCGGGCGAGGAAGAGAAGCATCGCATAGGCGGCGATGAAGCTCGACTGCGCGACGATGGTCAGGAACAGCCCGCCCGTCACCCCGAACCATTGCCGCCAGAAGACCAGCGTCGAGATGCCGACGATCACCCCCGGCGTCAGCAGCGGCGACACCATCACGGCGTAAAGGAAGGTCCGCGCACGGCTGTGCAGCCGGTCGAGCAGCAGGGCGGCAGCAAGGCCCAGCGGCACGGCCACCGCGATCACCCCCGCCCCGATCAGCAGACTCGTCCCCAGCGCCTGCCACATGCGCTGGTCGGCCCACAGCGCCGTGAACCAGTTCAGCGTGAAACCCATCCAGGGCGTGACGGTGGGAAAGCGGCTGGTGTTGAAGGTCGCCGCCGCCATGATGGCCAGCGGCAGGAACAGATAGCCAAAGAAAACGACGAGATAGGCGCCGGTCATCCAGCGGCGGAAGGTTGCGGCGGTCATTTCGCCCCCGTCATTTGGCCCGTCATTTCGCGATATCCGTCAGGCCGACGCGGAACAGGCGCATCATCAGCAGGATGAAGCCGATGCACAGGACCAGCAGTATGAAGGCGTAGGCCGCACCCTGGTTCCAGTTCCCGCCCTCAAAGAACCAGTTGTAGATGACCTCGGTGAACCAGCGGCTCTGCGGCCCGCCGAGCAGGGCCGGCACGGCGTAGCTGCCCGCCGCCAGCATGAAAGTCATGATGCAGCCGACCGCGATGCCCGGCTTGGCGTGCGGGATGACGATGCGGCGGTGGATGCGCAGCCAGCCGGATCCTAAGTCCCGCGCCGCCTCGATCTGGTTGCGGTCCAGCGATTCCATGGCGTTGGTGATCGGAAACACCATGAAGAGGATGTAGACGTACACCATCCCCACGATCACGCCCGCGTCGCCGCCCAGCAGTCGCTGCGGCTCCGTGAAGATGCCGAGCTTGACCAGCAGCACGTTCAGCGGGCCGTTGTAGGCCAGGATGATGTACCAGGCGAAGGTGCGCAGCAGCTCGTTGATCCAGAAGGGAACGACCAGCATCAGGATCAGCGTGGGCAGCCGGCGCCGGGGCGCCACCTGGGCGAGGTAGAAAGCCACGGGGTAGCAGACGACCAGCGTCACGGCGGTGACCAGCGCGCTGGCCCAGATGGTCTTCAGGAAAATTGCGAGGTGGATCTGGTTGGTCCACAGCGTCGCGTAGTTCTTCAGCGTGTAGACGTCCTCCGGCCCGCCGAGCTTGCTGGGCGGCAGCGACGGCCGGAACGAGAAGTCCACCATCAGCAGCTGCGGCAGCACGACCAGCAGCGCCAGCCAGACCGCCACGGCCGCCAGGATCAGGCCGGTCAGCACCGGCCCATAGCGGCGCAGCACCTCCGTCACGGGCGCAGGTTCCCGAATGAAACGCCGTGCAACGCTATGAAACAGAAAACGGCGTTGTGTTTCATTCGTCCGCCTTGGCCGGAATGTAGGACTGCAAGCCTATCATGGCGATTGCGACAAGCGCAAGCGGAGCCGGCGCGCGGGCACGATCACCCTTTCTTATTTGTTCTTTCATGTCCATTCCCGTGGCCTCATAGTCCAAAGATGGGTGCATGGCGGCGGGCATCGGTGACGAAGGGAGCGACGGCATGGCTGGCCATGCTGGTGCTGGTCTTCCACGCCGTCGTCATGGCGACGCATGTGCCGCCCCCGCTGGCCGCCCTGACCATGCAGGTCGCAGCCGCCGCAGCCGAGGCGCCGCCCTGCCATCAAGGGCATGACAAGGCGCCGGCCGGGAAGGCCACGCACGTCACCTACTGCCCGATCTGCCTGTCGCTGCACGGCGGCAAGCTGCTGGGGCCGGCGGCTGGTCCGCTGCTGGTCGTGCCTGTGGCGGTGGCCGTCGCGATGCCGCTCCCGTCCATGGATGCCGCGCCCGGCGAGCGGCCCGTCCCGCCTTTCTCCGCGCGCGCCCCTCCGGCGGTCGTCTGACACCCGATCCAACATCGTCAGACAACCGAACACCGGAGTTTTCCATGATCCGCGAAACCCGCGGCGCCATTCTGGCCGCCGCCGTCCTGGCCTGCCTGCCCGCCGCCTCCGCCCTCGCCCACACCACGCTGGAGGCCAAGCAGGCCCCCGCCGGCAGCACCTACAAGGCCGTGCTGCGCGTCGGCCACGGCTGCGGCGACTCCCCCACCACCGCGCTGCGCGTGCAGATTCCCGAAGGCGTCGTCGCCGTGAAGCCGATGCCCAAGCCCGGCTGGACTCTGACCACCAAGGAAGGCCAGTACGCCCAAGCCTATGATTATTATGGGGAAAAATTGACCAAGGGCGTCACCGAGATCGCCTGGACCGGCGGCAGCCTGCCCGACGCCCACTATGACGAGTTCGTCTTCCGCGCCAAGCTGCCCGACCAGCCGGTGGGGACGGTGATCCATTTCCCCGTGGTGCAGGAGTGCGAAAAGGGCGTGCACCGCTGGATCGAAATCCCCGAGCCCGGCAAGTCCCCCGACGACTACAAGGAGCCGGCGCCCAGCGTGACGCTGACCGCCAAGCCGTAAGCGGAGGCCCAGGGGCATGCGCCGGCGCATCGTCGGACTGTTGGCCGTCCTGCTGCTGCTGGCGGGAACGCCGGTGGCGTGGGCGCATGCCGTTCTGGTCGAGTCCGTCCCGGCGGACGGCGCGCGGCTGGACCACCCGCCCGCCGAGATTCGGCTGCGCTTCAACGAGCCGGTGCAGCCGGTGTCGGTCCGGGTGCTCGGCCCCGGTGGACAGGCGCTTCCCCTGCCCGGCCCGACCAAGGCCGAGAATGGAACGGTGATCGTCCCCCTTCCCCCCGAACTGACAGCGGGAACGCATGTGGTCAGCTACCGCGTGTCGTCCGGGGACGGGCACCCGGTCGCCGGATCGCTGCTGTTCGGCATCGGCGCGCCTCCGGACCGTTCGGCGGTGCATGGCGAGCAGGCGCGGGAGGCCACGGTGCTGGCGGCGGCGCTGGGGCGGGCGCTGCATTACGGGAGCCTGCTGATCGCGGCGGGCGGCGGGCTATTCCTTGCGCTGGTGCTGGGGCGCTGGAGCCCGGTGAACGGACGACTGAAGCCGGGGCTGTGCCTGACCATCGGGGTGGCGGCCATGGCCGTGGTGCTGAACGTCGGTCTGGCCGGCGCGGTGCTGGAAGGGGCGCCGCTCGGTGCGCTGGCCGGGGCATCCGTGTGGAAGACCGGCGTCACCAGCACCTCCGGGTTCAGCGGCGTTGTGGCGCTGTTGAGCCTAATCGTCGTGGCGCTGGGGCTGGCGCTGGAGGGACGCGGCCGAACCGGAACCGTGCTGCTGGTCGGCGGGGCGGTCGGAGCGTCCTTGGCGTTGACCGCGACCGGGCACGCGGCCACGGCGGAGCCGCGCTGGCTGAGCGTGCCGCTGGTGGCGGTGCATGGCTTTGCGGCGGCCTTCTGGGTCGGGTCGCTGTGGCCGCTGGCGGTGGTGCTGCGGACCGAGACGGCGAAGGAGACCGCGCGGATCGTCCGGCGTTTTTCCGGCATCGCCATCGGAGCCGTGGCGGCGCTGCTGCTCGCCGGGACGGGGCTGAGCGTGCTGCAACTGGCCGAGCCGCGCGCCGTGGTGGACAGCGCCTATGGGCAGATCTGGCTCGGCAAGATGGTGTGCGTGGCGGTGTTGCTGGGCTTGGCGTGCTTCAACCGGCTGCGCCTGACGCCGGGGCTGGACTCGGCCGGCACGGCGGGGCGGCTGCGCGGCAGCGTGTTCACAGAGATGGTGGTGGCCGGGCTGATCCTGCTGTTCACCGCCGCCATGGGCACAACCCCGCCGCCGCGCGCTCGGGCCGTGTCCGACGTGGAGGCGTCCTATACGGCGGCGATCGTGTCGAAGGGGCGGCAGGCGGTGGTCACGATCACGCCGGCCCGGTCGGGGCCCAACCGCATCGAAGTGCACTTGACGCAAGTTGACGGTTCGCCGCTGTCGGTCAAGGAGGTCACCATACAGGCCGCCCTGCCCTCAGCCGGCATCGAACCGTTGGAGCGGGCGTTGGGCTCGGCCGGGCCGGGGCTGTATGCGGCGGACGGGGTGGAGTTGCCGGCGGCGGGCGCGTGGGCCGTACGGCTGGACGTGCTGGTCAGCGACTTCGAAAAGGCGCTGTTCCGGACGGAGGTTCCGGTTGGCGACGTGCCCCTCTCCCTGCCCCTCCCTCTCCCACCGGGGGCGGGAGAGGGGATTCGGTGGGCAGCACCACCGCATCCTCGGCGCGGAAGGCGATGCGGGCGGGCTGGCCGGGGGTCAGGGCGGGTTCGTCGCCGAGATGCGGGACCTGGACGACGATGTCGCCTTCCAGAAAGGCGTTGATGAAGGCGCCTTCGAAGTCGCGGTGGGTGACTCGGGATTCCAGCACATTGTTGGCCACGTTGTCGGCGGAGGCTCCGGCCGTCAGGCGTTCCGGGCGGACGAACAGGGTTGCTCGGTCGCCGGGCTTCAGCGCGCGCGGGTTGCGGCCGATCAGCCGGCCGAAGGGCGTGTCGAGCGCCGCGCGATCGGCGGACGCCTCCAGCACCGTGCCGGTAAAGCGATTGCTTTCGCCCACGAAGGACGCGACGAAGGCGGTTTCCGGGTGATCGTAGATGGTCCGGCCGTCGCCCACCTGCTCCAGCACGCCCTTGGACATCACGCCGATCCGGTCGGACATGGTCAGTGCCTCGCCCTGGTCGTGGGTGATGTAGATGAAGGTCACGCCGGTGCGCTTCTGAAGGTCGCGCAGTTCGGCCCGCATGTGCTGGCGCAGCTTCAGGTCGAGCGCCGACAATGGTTCATCGAGCAGGAGGACCGCTGGTTCCACCCCCAGCGCACGGGCGATGGCGATGCGCTGGCGCTGGCCGCCGGAAAGCTCCGTCACCTTTTTGTCCGCCGTCTCCGGCAGGGCCACGAGGTCGAGCAGCCGCTGCACCCGGCGGCGGCGGTCGGCGGCGGGGACGCCGCGCACCTCCAGCCCGAAGCCGATGTTCTCGGCCACCGTCATCAAGGGGAACAGGGCCAAGTTCTGAAAGATCAGCGCGGTCGGCCGCTTGTTCGGGCCGATGCCCCGCATGTCGCGCCCGCCGATGCGGATGGCCCCCTCGGTCGGCTCCATGAAGCCGGAAATCATGCGCAGGATGGTCGTCTTCCCGCAGCCGGAGGGGCCGAGGAAGCTGAAGAATTCACCCGCGCGGATGGTCAGGCTGACGTTGCGGACGGCGGTGATGTCGCCGAACCGCATGGTGACCTTGTCGAGCTGGACGTCCTGGCTCAATCAGAAATCCTCAAAGTCCATCTGTGTGTATCTATGTTCATCTGTGGATCAAAAATATCCTTCCACAGATGAACACAGAGGGACACAGATGAATATTTAGATCAGAATATTTTTGATCAGGCGGCCAGGAAGCGGTCCTGGTACTCGTTGCGGACGGAGACGTACCAGGCTTCCTGGATCGGCCACCACCACAGCTTTTGCAGCGCGTCGCCGGGGTAGGCGTCGGCGAAGAACTGCTTGTTCAGGTCGGACAAGTGCGCTTCCGCCCCGACCGCCGTGCTGGAGATGCCGGAGTGGTTGGTGTAGAGCGCGCCGGCCTGCGGCGTGTAGAACCAGTTGATCCAGGCGTAGGCCTGCTCCAGGTTCTCGGCCTTCTTCGGGATCGCGAAGCCTTCCATCCAGGCCAGCGCCCCTTCCCTCGGCGCGATGAAGCGGACCGGCAGCCCCTCCTTGCGCAGCGCGACGGCGGTGCTGTCCCAGGTCTGGCCGATGACGCAGCCGTTGGTGCGGAAGGCGCCCTGGGCTTCGTTCTCGTTGGACCAGAACTGGCCGATGTTCTTCTTGTTGTCGGTGGCGACCTTCAGGATCGCGTCGAAGTTGGCGCGGGCCTTCTTCTCGTCGGTGAACTGCTCGCGAATCGGGTGCGGCAGCTTGCCCTGACTTTCCAGCCACAGGCCGATGCCAATCAGCGAGGAATGGCCGCGCACGGTCACCTTGCCGGCGTGTTCCGGCTTCCACAGGTCGCCGTAGCTCGCCTCGCCGTACTTCAGCGGGGCCTTGGTCTGGTCGTAGGCGATGGCCTCCGTGCCCCAGTCGGCCGGGGCGAAGAAGCGCTTGCCGCCGACCACGCCGCCCATGCCGGCGGAGCCCTCGACCGCCGACTTCAGGCAGCCGTCCCACTTCACCTTCGCGTCGTCGAGCGGCTGGACGAGGTCGAACTCCACATAGTTGGGCACGCGGTCCACGGTCGGGTGAATAATGTCGAAGCCGGCGCCGCCCGTGGCCTTCAGCTGGTTCAGAAGCTCGTCGTTGGTGGCGTATTCGGTCAGCGTCGCCTTGATGCCGGTCTTTTTCTCGAAGTCGGCCAGCATGTCCGGGCTGATGTAGCCGGACCAGGAGAAGATCTTCACGGACCCGGAGGCGGCGCGCCCCTCGCGCAGGATGAACGGGCCGACCGAGGCGACACCGGCAACGGCGGCAGCACCTTGCAGCAGCACGCGACGGGTGAAGCTCTTGGCGGCGCGCTGGGTCGCGGCACTCGACCGCTGGTCGTTCGTGATGGTCATGGCGCCCTCTCTCCCTTTTTCGTTGGCCGGGGGAGCCGCGCGGGTTCCCGCCGTAGCGGCAACTTTGCCGGGATTATCGGCACTCGTCCATGGCTCAAGCGGAAGCGGAACGAAACTTCATCGCGCCGTCATGAAGCATCGCTTCACAAGGCATCACATCACGTAGAAGCGCGCCTTCACCACCACGCCGCCGGTGCCGCACACGACGGTGCGGTTGCGGCCGCTGTTCTTGGCGAAGTAAAGCGACTCGTCGGCGCGGGCGAGCAGGTCGGCCGGCGACTCGGTGCCGTCGGCCGGGCACATGCCGACGCTGACCGTGAAGGAGAAATCCACCCCGTCGGCCGTCGTCGCGGTCATGGCGGAAGTCGCGAGGCGCAGGTCCTCCACCAACGCGATGGTGGCCTCCACGTCCGGGGCCGGCAGGACCATGCAGAACTCCTCGCCGCCGAGTCGCCCGAGGAAGCCGCCGGGCGGAACGCGCGCCGCGCAGGTCGCGGCGAACCGCTTCAGCGCCATGTCGCCGTTGGAATGGCCGTAGGTGTCGTTGATCCGCTTGAAATGGTCGATGTCGAACAGGGCGACGGCGAAGTTGCGCGACAGGCGGTGCTGCTGCTCCAGCCGTTCCATGAAGCGGCGGCGGTTCAGCACACCGGTCAGATAGTCGGTGTTCAGCATCTCCGACATCAGGCGGTGCGTGCGCGTGATGCGCTCGCCGGCGCGCACGCGGGCGCGCAGCATGGGCATGTCGATGGGCTTGGTCAGGAACTCGTCGGCGCCGGCGTCGAACGCCTCGATGCGGCGCTGGATGTCGTCGTCCGCCGTCATCAGGATGCAGAAGGTGCGGTGCTGCTCGTCCTCCGCGCGGACCAGCCAGCACAGTTCCAGCCCGTCCATGCGGGGCATTTCCAGATCGGTGATCAGGATGTGGATGTCGTCCGCGCGGTAGAGATCCAGCGCCTCCGCCCCGTCCCTCGCCATCAGGACGCGGTAACCATGGCCTTCCAGGTGGTCCTTGATGATCTTGCGGACGACCGACGAGTCATCGACGACGAGGACGCTCGACTCCATGGTTGCGCTCGACTCCATGCCATCAACCCCCGAGACTCCACCATCGCAGGGATTTTAGCTAAAGTCATATGCTTTCTGGATCGAACGGTTCGATGCCGAAGCGAATCAGCTTTCCAGCATGCGGCGCAGGAGTTCGACATCCTCGGCGAAGGCGGGGTCGGTGGCGCGCAGCTCCTCCACCTTCTTGACCGCGTGCATGACCGTGGTGTGGTCGCGACCGCCGAACTTGCGCCCGATCTCCGGCAGGGAGCGGGCGGTCAGCTGCTTGGCGAGGTACATGGCGACCTGACGCGGGCGCGCGACGGCGCGGGCGCGGCGGGCCGAATGCATGTCGGCGACGCGGATGTTGAAGTGCTCCGCCACGCGCTTCTGGATCTCGTCGATGGTGACGCGGCGGTCGTTGGCGCGCAGCAGATCGTGCAGCACCTCCTGCGTCGATTCGAGCGAGATGGCCCGGCCGACCAGTTCGGCGTGCGCGACGATGCGGTTCAGCGCCCCTTCCAGCTCGCGCACGTTCGAGGTGATCTTGTGCGCCAGGAACTCCAGCACCTTCAGCGGGATGTTGGCGTTCAGCGCGTCGGCCTTGGCCTGGAGGATGCCGAGTCGCAGCTCGTACGTCGTCGGGTGGATGTCCGCGACGAGGCCCCAGCCGAGGCGGGAGCGCAGCCGCTCCTCCATGCCTTCCAGGTCGGACGGGCTCTTGTCGGCGGAGATGATGACCTGACGGTTCTGGTCCACCAGCGCGTTGAAGGTGTGGAAGAACTCCTCCTGGGTGGAGTCCTTGCCGCTGATGAACTGCACGTCGTCGATCATCAGCACGTCCACCGAGCGGAACTGCTGCTTGAAGGCCATCGTGTCCTTGAAGCGCAGCGCGCGGATGAACTGGTACATGAACTTTTCCGCCGACAGGTAGATCACCTTGCGGTTCGGATCGTTCTTGCGGATCTGCCACGCGATGGCGTGCATCAGGTGCGTCTTGCCGAGGCCCACGCCGCCGTAGAGGAACAGCGGGTTGAAGGTCACCGCCGTGGCGTCCGCGACCCGGCGGGCGGCGGCGTGCGCCAGCTCGTTCGGCTTGCCGACCACGAAATTCTCGAAGGTGAAGCGCGGGTCGAGCGGGGCGGAAATGTCGGTGCGGTCCTCCAGCACGGAGGCCACCGCCGTCGGCGACTCGTCCGACGCGGCGTAGGAGGAGCCGATGTAGGAGGGCGGCGAGTAGGATTGGCCCGAATAGGATTGGCCCATCGCGGGCGCCGGAGCCGGAGCGCGCGGAGCGGGGGGCGGTTCTTCCCCCGAATCGTCGTTGTCGGCCGAGAGTGCCGGCGGAACGTTGGTCGAGGCAACGACGACGTCGATGGATTGGACCTCCGGGTTTTCCCCAGCCCAGAGCACGCGGATGCGGTCGGCATAGTGGGTCAGCACCCAGTCGCGCATGAAGCGCGTGGGCACGACAATGCGCACCTCGCCACCCCGGATGCCCGCCACGGACAGCGGCTGCAGCCAGCTGCGGTAGGCGATCTCGCCCACCTCGTCCTTCAGGCGGCCCCGGATGCGGGCCCACTGTTGATCCAACGACACGCCGACCGACATGCTCCCCCTACTCCTTGCCCCCTCTCCCCCTGCGGGCCGAAACGCAATCGCCGGCCACGGCAACGGAAGCGCGGGGCAAGCCCGCTCACCTCTTTATGTGGCCCCGCTGTCAAGGAATGTTCCTCTCCGGAAGACTCCAACAGCGGATGCCCCCAAACTAGACGGCAGCACTACCCGTTTGGCGAAATGGTAAATCCCGCCAGCGCCCAGCCAATTTTTTAAGAAAGGGACCGTTCCAGAAGCAACGGATTGATTCGTGTTCTTTTTACGATCCGCAGCCTCGAACGTCTCCGTCCTTTAGCGAATGACGAATGATACACGAAGTAACACCAATCCGCCATTCCTTACAGATCGAAAGTCTAATCAGCCGTCCCATCGCTGGCAATGGGACAGAAAGCGAACGAGTCAAAAAGCACAAATCGTGCGTGGCACGGCCGCATCAGCCGCCGCTTGTTTTGCCCGCACTTTAGAAGGATTTTAGCGGAGACTTTGCACAACGCAAAAAGCCGCGCCCAGAACTGGTGCGCGGCTTGATGACGCTGAGAAAAACTCAGAGAGCCTTGATGCGGGCCGACAGGCGCGACAGCTTGCGCGACACCGTGTTCTTGTGCAGAACGCCCTTGGAGACGCCGCGCATCAGTTCCGGCTGGGCGTCCTTGAACGCCTCGGCGGCTTCCGCCTTGTTGCCGGTCTCGATGGCCGTCTCGACCTTCTTCACGAAGGTGCGGATGCGGCTGATGCGGTTACGGTTGACTTCCGTACGACGCTCGGTTTGACGAATGCGCTTTTCAGCAGACTTATGATTGGCCATGAAAACCCTACTCCGGACGACACGCCTGTCCCAGTGCGAGGGGGCCTTATACGCGCCACCCGAATGAGAGTCAAGACGCCGTCAAACGCTGTTTTTATTTAAAGAGGAACGCCACGAAATCTTGGTACCGACCTGCCCCTCCCCCGCAAGATGCGGGGGAGGGGTCGGCGCGGATCAGCGATTCTTCCAGTCCGGCTGGCGCTTCTCGGCGAAGGCCGACATGCCTTCCTTCTGGTCTTCGATGGCGAAGGTGGAGTGGAACAGGCGGCGCTCGACCTTCACGCCCTCGGTCAGCGTGGTCTCGTAGGCCACGTTCACGGCGTCCTTGCACATCATGACGACCGGGCGCGACAGCTTGGCAATCTTCTCGGCGACCTTGACGGCCTCGTCCACCAGCTCGGCGGCCGGGACGACGCGGCTGACGAGGCCGGCGCGCTCGGCTTCCGCCGCGTCCATCAGACGGCCGGTCAGGCACATTTCCATAGCCTTGGATTTGCCGACGAAGCGGGTCAGGCGCTGCGTGCCGCCGGCGCCCGGAATGGTGCCGATGGTGATTTCCGGCTGGCCAAACTTGGCGGTGTCGGCGGCCAGGATGAAGTCGGCCATCATCGCCAGCTCACAGCCGCCGCCCAGCGCGTAGCCGGCGACCGCGGCGATGGTCGGCTTGCGGCACTTGGCCAGACGCTCCCACTTCGCGGTGATGAAGTTGGACGCGTAGACGTCCATGTAGGAGAAGCCCTGCATCTCCTTGATGTCGGCACCGGCCGCGAAGGCCTTTTCCGATCCGGTCACGACGATGGCACCGATGGAGTCGTCGGCCTCCAGCGTGTCCAGAGCCTGGCCCAGTTCGGTGACCAGCTGGTCCGACAGGGCGTTCAGCGCCTTCGGCCGGTTCAGCGTGATCAGACCGACGGGACCGCGGGTCTCCACGAGGATGGTTTCGTACGGCATGTGCGACAAGCTCCCGATATGGTTCGGCCCCCTTTGAGATGGGGGCATTATGGTTGGGCGTCAGCGTGGACTCAGTGTGAAACGCACGGTCGTCTGGCCCGGCTGTGCCGGGCGCCCCGTGTTGACGAACTCCAGGCGCAGCTCCTCGCCCTCGCGCACGTAATTCGTGTCGCTGGTGCGCTTCCAGCCGAGCTGCGGCATGGTCTGATTGTAGAAGGCCAGCACCGCCTTGCGGTCGACCCGGCCGGCCATGACGGACTGCGCGATGCGCCCGTCCGGCTTGTCGAACACCAGCGGTTCCTCCTCGGCGGGGGCGAGGCCCGGCATCACCGGCACATCCCCAAGCCCCGTGACGAAGCGGGTGGATTCGGACGCCCTCGCGGGCAAGGGGACCCCGACCAGACCCGCGAAGACGGGGCCGGCGAGGAGGAAGGCGGCGAAAACCGCCCGAGCAAAGGCCGGTGGAGCCATCATAACCGTCACCTATATCAGCGCTGACGCTGCGGACAATAGAAAGTCGAGCGGCCGGCCTGCACGATGCGCCGGATGCCCCCGGTCCCGGCCACATCGCAGCTGCATCCCGGACAGGGCTGCCCCTCCCGGTCGTAGACCGAGAACTGGTGCTGGAAGTAGCCGAGTTCGCCCGACGCCTGCCGATAGTCGCGCAAGGAGGAGCCACCGGCCTCGATGGCGCGGCCCAGCACCTCGCGGATCGCGGTGGCGAGCCGGTCCGCCTTGGCCCCGGTCACCGTGGCGGCGATCCGCTTCGGGCTGAGGCGGGACAGGAACAGCGCCTCCGACACGTAGATGTTGCCGAGCCCCGCGACGACCGTCTGGTCGAGCAGCGCCGCCTTGATGCTGGTCATCTTGCCGGCCAGCCGCTCGGCCAGGACCGGGCCGGAGAATTCGTTGCCCAGCGGCTCCGGCCCCAGCGTGCGCAGCAGCGGGTGTTCGGAAACCGTGTCGGCGGTGGCCAGATCCATCAGGCCGAATCGGCGCGCGTCGTTGAAGGTGACCACCGTGCCGGCGTCCGTCTCGAACACCACATGGTCGTGCGCGCCGTAGGCGGGCGGCGCCTCCGGCGTGATGATCATCCGCCCCGACATGCCCAGATGCGCGATCAGCACCGTCCCGTCGTCCAGATGGATCAGGATGTACTTGGCCCGCCGCCGCACCGACTCGACCCGGCGTCCGGTCAGCCGCTCGCAGAATTGCGGCGGAAAGGGAAAGCGCAGGTTCGGCCGGCGCTGCTGCACACAGACCAGCGTGCGGCCTTCCAGATGCGGGGCAAGGCCCCGGCAGACGGTTTCGACTTCGGGAAGCTCTGGCATGGGCTTACAGGGTGGGGAGAACGGCGCCCCAATGCAAGGCGTGCGTCAAAACGGTCAGTCCTTTATCGGTATTCCCACTATGGAAGCCCGGAATTTTCTCATCTCTGCGACCTTCTGTTCCGTTTTCATGGAAGTATCACTCGCCAGCTCCTGACAAAACATGGCAATAAATGCCATGTTGATAAGCGTCTCACTAGCGTTTGGATAGCGGGATAGCACCTCCTTTTTTTCAACCGATGCGCGACCGCTTAGTTCAGCGTTTCCGATCATTTTTATTAAGCCGCCCACTGAACCTTTGATATCACCTTCTATTTTTTGGTCGTTAAGTGGTGGCGTCTCAGGGCATTTCTGTGACCAAGCCGGCGCGGCTAAAAGCACTACGATCATGCCCATCATGATGGCGCTGATTTTCATTTTCTATCCTCGTCAGCAGTTTTGTGCTCTACCTATCGACGTGCTACACACTCTTACGCCATTACGTGCTTCTTCCCAAAATTGCGCATCAGACAAAGGTGCAAGTTCGTTTAAATCGAGTGCTGATGATTCAGAAAATACAGGAACGTCTTGTTCGGCATCGATAATCGTTCCAACTTGTATTTCCCTCCGATCATGCAAGACGTCACTTTGAACCGATTTAATTTCCACTCCAAGCCTCGACAAGCTTTTGATAACCTCCACCACTTCACGCCTCGGGACTCGGTTTTTGTTTACAAACAATACATCTGCCGGGTTTCGCACGTCGATATCAGAAAACCCACGCCGCACATCGTATTTTGCAGGAAGCATCCGACGCAGAGCTTCCATTTTCTCACTTCCAATATTCGATTTTGGAAACACCTTTAGAATAGTAGAGTCTCTTGCGACCTCTGGCTTAGCATAATCGTTGGCTGCAATTTTGGTTTTCGTTTTCAATTCTTCTGTATTCACCTGCTGCGGGCGCACGTTCAGAAATATTGCAACAAAATACTTGTGCAACTCGACGATCTTTTTAGCATCGTCCATCGAGCCGTCACGGATGAATTTGCAAATGTCTGAATAAACAACGAGCTGCGGTATCAGTTCTTTCGCGTTTGGAAGACGATCCAGTATTTGCTTTTCGACGACTTTTTCGTCTTTTGATTCAGTCCTTTCCCGGACAATTCCCATAAGTGTCTGCTTAGATTGTTGAAAACTCTGACGAGAAACGTCTTGGAAGGACAAATCGGGGCACGCCGGTGCCGCTATAGTACCACTTGGACAAAGTATAGCTATAGCCATCCCAGAAATTATGATAGTTTCTAATCGCATTTTCCCCTCTCCTCAATTTCCCGAACAACTGATGAGAGATTGATTGTCTAGCATAGATCCTACAGAATGCGAGGGTAGTAAAGATAGTAACGCGTCTTAGTTCCCTGATGTTAAAGCCGTGCGCTTCGCATACTCCAGTATGTACTGGGCAACACACAGCGTTTGGAGGTGACGCATGCTCGTAACAGCCGCTGCTTTTTCGAAACTTCAGGCAGCAATCGCGTTCGTGGCAATCACGGCAAATTCGTGCCCTCCACCACCATCAATGACGGACAGCACCATTTTGGTCGAAACTAAGAAGAATATTGAAGAACAGCAAAACAAGCTTGGGCAATACACAATAGTATCGTCCTACAGAGAGACGAGAAATGACGTGATGTCCAAGATACCGAACGCGGACAGTCTTATTGTAGATCGGGCAATTGCTCATATTTATTGCACACTCCTTCTTGATGATTCCTCGAAAAGCGATGAGGAGAAAACCGATATCTATGGACGCCTCCTTTTAGAGATGCACAACAACGCGAATTGAGTGGGACTGCGGTTACCCGGTTGCCACTGGTTGGTGCGCCTTCGCTCCGACAGCTACGCCCCGGCTGGCGAAAGCCCAGGCTGCGCGCTATGTTGCGCGCCATGACCGAGCGCACCCCCCCTGATCCCAATATGGCCGATCCGAACAAGGCCCCCGGCTCCGAAGGCAACTGGTTCGGATTCCAGCCCGTGGATCCCGACGCCAAGTCGGGCCTCGTCCGCGCCGTCTTCGACAGCGTGGCCGGGCGCTACGACCTGATGAACGACCTGATGTCGGGCGGCATCCATCGGCTGTGGAAGGACACGCTGATGGAGATGGTGGCGCCGAAGGCCGACATGACGCTGCTGGACGTGGCGGGCGGCACGGGCGACATCGCCTTCCGCTTCCTGCAACGGGGCGGCGGCCGGGCCATCGTCTGCGACATCACCGAGTCGATGGTCCGCGTCGGGCGCGACCGCTCCTTCGACCGGGGCATCCTGTCGGGGGTGAACTGGACGGTCGGCGACGCGGAAAAGCTGCCCTTCGCCTCGCGCTCGGTGGACGCCTACACGATCGCCTTCGGCCTGCGCAACGTCACGCGAATCGACGCCGCGCTTTCCGAGGCCCGTCGCGTGTTGAAGCCCGGTGGAAAGTTCTTCTGCCTGGAGTTCAGCCACGTGGTTCTGCCGGTCCTGCGCGAGATTTACGACGTTTATTCCTTCCAGCTGCTGCCCAAGCTGGGCCGCGTGGTCGCGGGCGACGAGGACTCCTACCGCTATCTGGTGGAGAGCATCCGGCGCTTCCCCCAGCAGGAGGCGCTCGCCAAGCGGATCGAGGCGGCCGGCTTCGGCGCCGTGCGCGTTCGCAACCTGACGGGCGGCATCGCCGCCATCCATTCCGGCTGGCGGATTTAAGCTCCCGTGTTCCGCACCATCCGCAACCTCGTCCGCCTGTTCGGCATCGCCCGCACGGTGGCCCGCTACAACGCCCTGCCCGAGACGCTGCCGCAGGTGGCGCCGGCCGGTGCGCTGTTCTGGCGCTGGGTCTCCAACCAGAAGGAGCCGGGCCGCGTCGGCCAGCGCCTCGCCCGCGCTCTGGCGGAGCTGGGGCCGACCTACATCAAGCTAGGCCAGCTGTTATCGACGCGCTCCGACCTTGTCGGCGAGCGGATGGCGACCGACCTTGCCGAGTTGCAGGACAAGCTGCCGCCCTTCCCCGGTTCCCAGGCCCGCGCGATCATCGAGGAGGAGCTGGGCCAGCCCATCGCGACCGTCTTCCTGAGCTTCGACGAGGAGCCGGTCGCCGCCGCCTCCATCGCGCAGGTGCATTTCGCGGTGACCGCCGACGGGCGGGAGGTTGCGGTCAAGGTGCTGCGCCCCGGCATCGAGTTCGCCTTCGAACGCGACATCGACCTGTTCTTCTGGCTGGCCGAGTGGGCCGAGTATCTGCTGCCGAAGCTGAAGCGCCTGCGCCTGCGCGAGGTGGTGGAGACCTTCGCCCGCACCTCCCGCCTGGAGATGGAGCTGCGGATGGAGGCGGCGGCCGCGTCGGAGCTGGCCGCCAACTTCAAGGGCGACCCGACCTTCAGCGTGCCCATGATCGACTGGGACCGCACGGCGCGCCGCGTCCTGACGCTGGAGCGCATCCGCGGCCTGAAGGTGGACGAGAGCGAGCGCATCGACGCCGCCGGCTTCGACCGCGACGAGATTCTGGCGAAGGCCTCCGCCGCCTTCTTCAACCAAGTGTTCCGCGACGGCTTCTTCCACGCCGACCTGCACCCCGGCAACCTGTTCGTGAACCAGGACGGCAACATCACCGCCGTCGATTTCGGCATCATGGGCCGGCTGGACCGGGCGACGCGCACCTATCTGGCCGACATGCTCATCGGCTTCCTGACCGGCGATTACCGCCGGGTGGCGCTGGTTCATTTCGAAGCCGGTTACGTTCCGCGCCACCAGTCCATCGAGATCTTCACCCAAGCCTGCCGCGCCATCGGCGAGCCGTTGCAGAACAAGCCGCTGAACGAGATCTCGGTCGGCCGGCTGCTCGCCCAGCTGTTCGCCGTGACCGAACAGTTCGAGATGGAGACGCAGCCGCAATTGCTGCTGCTGCAAAAGAGCATGCTGACCGCCGAGGGCGTCGGCCGCATCCTGAACCCCAACATCAACATGTGGGAGCTGGCGCGCCCGCTGATCGAGGAGTGGATGCGCGAGAACCGGGGTCCGGAGGCGCAGATCCTCGACGATCTAGAGGCCACCGTCTACACGGTCCGCCGCCTGCCCCATCTGGTGCGCGAGGCCGAGCGCGCCGCCACGCAGATCGCGGAAGCCGGCCTTCGCCTGCACCCGCAGACGATCCGTTACATGCTCGACCGCTGGGTGGACCGGCGCCAGAGCGAACGCGTGGCGATCTGGGCCATCCTCGCGCTGCTGGCGGTCATCGCCGTGGAGTTGCTGTAACCGCGCCTGTCTTTCGGAAGGGTGCGACCCCTCGCCCCTCCCCCATGGGCGTGCTTGACCCGCCGGAGACGGTTGCCGACACTGAATGGGTCGCAACCGACTCCGGAGGCACGCCATGCCCCGCGACGAATTCCAAGCCCTCCTCACCTATGTCCAGACCGACCAGCTTCACCCGCACCGGGCGCACTCCGGCGCGCTGGAGAAGCCGCCGCCCGTCATCACCATCGCCCGCGACCATGGCGCCGGCGGCGACGTGATCGCCCCCAAGGTGGCCGAGGCGCTGGGCGTCCAGTGCTTCGACAAGGAAATCCTGGACGTCGTCGTGGCGACGGCCAAGTCCGACCCCGCCCTGATGCGGACGCTGGACGAAAAGCTGCCGGAACGCGCGGGCATGTTCCTCTACGCCAGCCTGCTCGGCCTGCACGACCCGCTGAGCGAGTACCAGCAGCTGCTGACGCAGGTGGTCAACGGCATCGCCTTTCGCGGCGGCGTGATTGTCGGACGCGGCGCGCACCTGCTGCTGCGCGGATCGTTGCGGTTTCGTGTGCGCATCGTCGGCTCCGACGAGGTCTGCGCCCTGCGGCTGGCCGGCGGCGACAAGGACAAGGCGGCGGAAAAGCTGGCCGAGGTGCGGACGGTCAACGCCGCCCGCGCCAAGTTCTTCCAGGAAACCTTCAAGGCGAACAACAACGACCCGCTGCAATACGACCTGATCGTGAACACCGACCGGTTCGCGAGCCTGGACGCGGTGGCCGATCTGATCGTGCGGGGGTATCACGCGCACGGGGGCAAGGAGTAGGGGTACAAATTCTTCACGGATTGCGCGGATTTGAACACGGATTACACGGATTTTTTTTCGAGCTTGGCGATGCATGGGCTCCTTGCAGAGGCCAGCACACGGCAAGCAAAGAAAATCCGTGAAATCCGCGCCTCAATCCGTGAAATCCGTGAAGATTGAGTAGCTTGCAAAGATCCTACCGCCGCTCCGCCCACCACGACTCGACGAGAGGGCCATACAAAGGCGTCACCTCCGGGCGTTTCAGCCAGGACCAGCGGGCCATACGGTCCACCGGGCTGTGGAACAGCGGCACCATGTATTGCCCCCACAGCAGCACGCGGTCGAGCGCGCGAACCCGCGCCACGAGATCGTCCCGCGTCCGGGCCTCGGCAATGGAGGCGGCGATGGCGTCCACCACCGGGTCCTTGATGCCGGCGTAATTGCGGCTGCCCGGCTGGTCGGCGGCGGCCGAACCAAAATAATAAAGCTGCTCGTTGCCGGGCGAGAGGGATGACACCCACCAGCGCACGGTCATGTCGAAATCGAAACTGTCCAGCCGCGCCTGATACTGCGCGTTGTCCACCGTACGGACGGACGCGGCGATGCCCAGCCGTTCCAGCGACCGGGCGAACTCCAGCGCCACGCGCTCGTCGGCCGGGTTGCCCAGCAGGATCTCGAAGGCGAAGGGCTGGCCGGCACCGTTGACGAGGCGTCCGTCGCGGATGCGCCAACCCGCCTCGGACAGCAGGCGCAGGGCCTCGCGCAGGTTGGCGCGCCCACCCGCCGGGCCGCTGCCATCGGTCTGCGGAAGCGTGAACGGCTGCGTGAAGAGGCCCGGCGGCAGGCGGTCGCGGAAACGCGCCAGAACGCTCAGTTCTTTCGCGACCGGAACGCCCTCGGCGGCCAGTTCGGAGGTGGGGTAGTAGCTCCGCGTGCGGACCAGCGCGCCGTGGAACAGGGTCTTGTTGATCCAAGCGAAATCGGTGGCAAGGCCCAGCGCTTCCCGCACGCGGCGGTCTTGGAACAGCGGGCGGCGCGTGTTGAAGATCAGGCCGCGCGCGAACTCCGGCCGCTTGTGCGGTAACTCCTCCAATACGATGCGGCCATCGCGCAGCGCCGGGCCGTCATAGGCGGTGGCCCATTTGCCGGGATCGTCCTCGCGCCGCACGTCGCCCTGCCCGGCCTTGAACGCCTCCAGCGCCACGGTGTCGTCGCGGAAATAGGTGAAGTCCAGCGTGTCGAAGTTGAACAGCCCGCGCCGGGTCGGCAGGTCGCGGCCCCAATAGTCGGCCACCCGTTCGTAGACGATGCGCCGGCCGGCATCGACCAGCTTGACCCGGTAAGGACCGCTGCCCATCGGCGGATCGAGCGTCGTCTGCTCGAACGCCCGCCCTGTCCACCACGCCTTGGAATGAATGGGCATCAGCCCCATCAGCAACGGCATTTCGCGGTCCAGCGCGCCGTCGGGACCGGGCGCGAAGGTGAAGCGGACGGCGCGGTCGCCCAGCGCCTCGGCGCTCGCCACCTTGGCGTAAAACTGGCGGCGGTTGGGCGTTCCATGGACGCGCTGGATCTCCAGCGAGAACAGGACGTCGGCGGCGGTGACGGGCGTGCCGTCGTGCCAGCGCGCCGCCGGGTTCAGATGGAAGGTGGCGGCGCCGCGATCCTCCGGCACCTCCAGGCCTTCGGCCAGCAGGCCGTAGAGGGAGAAAGGCTCGTCCCACGACCGCACCAGCATCGTTTCGAAGACGAAACCGAGGCCCAGCGCCGGCACGCCCTTCACCACATGGGGGTTCAGCGTGTCGAAGCCGCCGGTCACCGCTTGACGCAACACGCCGCCCTTCGGGGCGTCCGGGTTGACATAAGGGAAGTGACTGAATCCGGGCGGCAGAGCCAGATCAGCGTGCATCGCAACACCGTGGGCAGGGCCGCCCGCCGGCTCGCTCCACGCCGGAAAAGCCTCAAAAAGCAGAAAAAGCAGTACGAAAAGCGTTCGGATCATGCGCAAAAGGCTCGCCCCATTGCCGCACCCGCGCAAGTGCCTTTGACTTATGCTCGCTTCTGCCTAAAACTCCGCCCCCGCGCGGCGTCGGGAGATTGGCCGGCGTCCTCATCCCGCGCATCCCGCTTTTGCATTCAAAGGATAGTTTCCATGGATCTCAGCAAGGTTCCGGTTGGCAAGAACGCCCCGTGGGACGTGAACGTGGTCATCGAGATCCCGTTGCGCGGCGAGCCGGTGAAGTACGAGATCGACAAGGAGTCGGGCGCGATGTTCGTCGACCGCTTCCTGCACACGGCCATGTACTACCCCTGCAACTACGGCTTCATCCCGCACACCCTGTCGGGCGACGGCGACCCGGTGGACGTCTGCGTGGTCGGCCGCCATTCGGTCATTCCGGGCGCGGTTCTGCGCTCGCGCCCGATCGGCGTTCTCTACATGGAGGACGAGGGCGGCGAGGACGAGAAGCTGCTGGCGGTGCCGGTTGACAAGCTGCACCCGTTCTACGCCAACGTGAAGTCCTACAAGGACCTGCCGGAGATCACCACCGAGCAGATCGCCCACTTCTTCCAGCACTACAAGGATCTGGAAAAGGGCAAGTGGGTGAAGATCCTGCGCTGGGGCGACGAGCACGAAGCCGCCCGCAAGATCCAGGAAGGCATGGAGCGCGCCGCCGCCGCCACCAAGGGCAAGGCCGGCCCGATCGTCTGATCGGACCGCCGACTGGACCGATTGCATGGACCGGATCCGCGTCGTCGAAGGCGACATCACGCGCCAGACGGTTGACGCCATCGTCAACGCCGCAAACGCCGCCCTGAAGGCGGGCGGCGGCGTGGACGGGGCGATCCACCGCGCCGCGGGACCGGACCTGCAACGGGAACTGGACGGGATCGGCGGTTGCCCCACGGGCGACTGCCGCCTGTCGCGGGGGTACGGCCTGCCCGCCCCGCACATCATCCATTGCGTCGGCCCGGTCTGGCGCGGCGGCACCCAGGACGAGGAGCGGCTGCTGGAAAGCTGCTACCGCTCGGCCCTGGCCCTGGCGCGCCGCCATGGCCTCCGCACGCTTGCCTTCCCGGCCATCAGCACGGGCATCTACGGCTTCCCCAAGCAGCGCGCCGCCGAGGTCGCGGTCGCAGCCGTCCGCGACGAGCTGGCCAAGGATGACGCCATCGCCGAGATCCGCTTCGTGGTGTTCGACACGGAAACGGCGGCGATCTACCGCCGGCTGCTTCCGGGCGCCTAGACGCCCGTCTCCAACGTCCCTTCCACCGACGTCGCGGCGTCCTTCAGGATTTCCGCGCTGCGCTTCAGCGCCACGGCCTCCTCGTCGGACAGGTCGGGCATGACCGTCTCCAGCACGCCGCGCGCGCCAACCACGCGGGGCAGCGACAAGGCCACCTCCGGCACGCCCAGCACCGAGTCGTTGAGGATCGAGCAGGTCAGAACAGCCCGCTCGTCCCCGGCGATGGCCGCGACGATGCGCGACAGGCCGCCGCCGATGCCGAAGGCAGTGTGGCCCTTGCCGTCGATGATGCGGTAGGCGGCGCGGCGCACGCCCTCGTCGATGGAGGCGCGGTCGCCCTCGGTCAGCGGTCGGCCGAGCTGCGCGGCGCAGGAGTCCACCGGAACGCCGGCCGCCATGGCGCCGGACCATACCAGCACCTCCGAATCCCCGTGCTCGCCCAGCACATAGGCGTGCACCGACTTCGGCGTGACGCCCAGGCGGGCCGCCAGCAGCGCCCGAAAACGCGCGGTGTCCAGGATGGTGCCGGAGCCGATGACCCGTGTCCGGTCCAGGCCGGAGATGCGCGCGGCAACCTGCGTCATCACGTCCACCGGGTTGGTCGCCACCAGCAGGACGGCGTCGGGTGCCACAGCCAGCGCGGCCGGAATGATGGCGGCGAAGACCCGCGCGTTGCGCTCCAGCAGTTGCAGGCGCGTCTCGCCCGGCTTCTGCGCGACGCCGGCGGTCAGCACGATCACCCCCGCCCCCGCCAGATCAGCGTAGGAGCCGTGCCGCACCACGGTGGGATGGGCGAAGGGAACGGCGTGCGCGATGTCCTGCGCCTGGGCCATCGCCATCTTTTCGTTCAGGTCCACCAGCACCACCTCGCTGGCCGAACCGCTCATCACCATGGCGAAGGCGGCGGTGGCGCCCACCGCTCCGGCCCCGACGACCCCGACCTTCATCCCCGCCCCCATTGTTTGTTCGCGCAACCAACCTGAGGCATTCGAGCTTCGCACTCAAGCGGGTTGAACTATGACCTTCGGGCGCGACGAAAGGGCACCTATACAAAGGTAATACCAACGTATATGTTGCGGCGCAGCATGAGCGGCGATCCGCCACGTTGTTCCGGCGCGATTGCCCTCATACCCCTGTTTGCCATGGAACTGTCGCAAGCCCGCATTACATTGCCCGCGGCGGCAGTTTGAGACCCATTCCCGGACCCGGCCATGACCGTTCGCAACCTCGACCACCTGTTCAAGCCGACCTCCATCGCCCTGATCGGGGCGAGCCGCAAGGCGAACCCGGTGGGGGCCGTGGTGGCCCGCAACCTGTTCAACGCCGGGTTCGACGGCCCGATCATGCCGGTGAACCCGACCGAACGCGCGGTGGAAGGCGTTCTGGCCTACAAGACGGTGGACGATCTGCCGGTCACGCCCGACCTGGCGGTGATCTGCACCCCGCCCGACACGGTGGCCGCGACCATCGACGCGTTGGGCAAGCGCGGGACGAAGGCGGCCATCGTCATCCCCGGTGGCTTTTCCAAGGAGCAGACGCAAAAGCTGCTGGACACCGCCAAGCCGCACCTGATGCGCGTCATCGGCCCGAACAGCCTGGGCATCATGGTGCCGGGGCGCGGGCTGAACGCCAGCTTCGGCCATGTAACGCCGAAGAAGGGCGACGTGGCGCTGGTGGCGCAGTCGTCGATGGTCGTAACCTCCATCGCCGACTGGGCGACGGCGCGCGGCATCGGCTTCTCGCACCTGATCTCCATGGGCGACAAGTCGGACGTCGATTTTGGCGACCTGCTGGACTATCTGGCCGGCGACGGCTCGGTGCGCGCGATCCTGCTCTACATCGAGAGCATCTCCAACGCCCGCAAGTTCATGTCGGCGGCGCGCTCCGCTGCCCGCCAGAAGCCGGTCATCGTCATCAAGGCCGGCCGCACGGACGAAGCGCTGGAGGCCTCCACCTCGCACACCGGGTCGCTGGCTGTGTCGGACGCGGTCTACGACGCCGCCTTCCGCCGCGCCGGCATCCTGCGCGTGAACGGCCTGGACGAGCTGTTCGACGCCGTGGGCACGCTGGCGACCGGCGTGCCGATCACCGGCGACCGGCTGGCCATCCTGACCAACGGCGGCGGCATGGGCGTGATGGCGACCGACGCGCTGATCCTGGCCGGCGGCAAGCTCGCCCAGTTCGCCCCGGAAACGCAGGAGGCGCTGGAGAAGGCGCTGGGCGGCATCGCGGGCAACGGGCGCAACCCGCTGCGCATCGGCGCCGACGCCTCGCCCAAGCGCTACGCCGACGCGCTGAACGCGCTGATGCAGGACCCGAACAACGACGCGGTCCTGGTGCTGAACTGCCCCTCGGCGGTCACCGATTCGCTGGCCGCCGCGAAGGCGGTGGTGGACACCATGGTTGCCAACAAGACGCGCAAGCATCCGGTGCTGACCAGCTGGCTCGGCGACGGGTCGGCCTCGGAGGCGCGCAAGCTGTTCGCCGCCAACCGCGTGCCCACCTACGACACGCCGAGCCACGCGGTGCGCGCCTTCCTGCATTTGGTGGAATACCGCCGGAACCAGGAACTGCTGATGGAAACCCCGGCTTCGGTGCCGGAAGACTTCCAGCCGGACGGCATCGCGGTGCGCAAGATCATCGCCCGCGCCATCGCCGAGAAGCGCGAGTGGCTGACCGAGTATGAGGCCAAGCGCGTGCTGGCCGCCTACGGCATCCCCGTGGTGGACACCCGCTGCGCCGACACGCCGGAGGAGGCCGCGCGCTGCGCCGCCATGATCGGCGGGCCGCTGGCGCTGAAGATCCTGTCGCCGGACATCACCCACAAGTCCGACGTGGGCGGCGTCGCCCTGCACCTGACCGAGCCGGAGGAGGTCCAGGCCGAGGCCGAAGCCATGCTGGCCCGCGTGCGCGAGGCCGTGCCCGGCGCCCGGATCGAGGGCTTCACGGTGCAGGAAATGGCCGTCCGCCCCGACGCCTACGAGCTGATCGTCGGCATGACCGAGAACGAGCTGTTCGGCCCTGTCCTGCTGTTCGGCGAGGGCGGCATCGGCGTGGAGGTGGTCGAGGACTACGCGCTGGCCCTGCCGCCGCTGAACATGAAGCTGGCGACCGAGCTGATGGGCCGCACCCGCATCTGGAAGCAGTTGCAGGGCTACCGCTCCCGCGCGGCGGTGGACTTGGAGGCGGTGTCCATGGCGCTGAACCGCGTGTCGCAGCTGGTCGTGGACTTCCCGGAGATCGCCGAGCTGGACATCAACCCGCTGCTGGCCGATGCGGAAGGCGTGATGGCGTTGGACGCCCGCATCAAGGTCGGCGTGCCGGCTTTGCCCGGCGCCAAGCGGCTGGCCATCCGCCCCTACCCCAAGGCGCTGGAAGACCGGCTCAGCATCAAGGACGGCCGCCAGTTCCTCGTCCGCCCGATCCTGCCGGAGGACGAACCGCTGGTGCACCACATGGTGGCGAACCAGACGCCGGAGGATCTGCGGCTGCGCTTCTTCGCGCCGCTGAAGCGGCTCTCGCACCAAGCCGCCGCCCGTCTGACCCAAATCGACTACGACCGCGAGATGGGGTTGGTGGCGGTCGGCCCGGACCCGGAGACCGGCGAAACCATCATGTACGGCGTGGTCCGCATCACCGCCGACCCCGACAACCTGCGCGCCGAATACGCGGTCATGGTGCGGTCGGACATGAAGGGCCAGGGCCTCGGCTACCAGCTGATGAACCGCATCCTGGACTACGCCCGCTCGCGCGGGATCAAGGAGGTCTACGGCGAGGTTCTGCGCGAGAACACCAACATGCTGGGCATGTGCCGGGCACTGGGCTTCATCCGCAAGGAGAACCTGGACGAACCCGGCGTCGTCGAGGTGCGCATCGAACTGGGCGGCGGGATCGGCGCGGCGGCGCAGTAGGGCGCCCTTGGATCGAGGCTGAACAGGGGCCATACTCATGGGCATGTCCGATCCGGCGCGCCGACCGATGACCGTGGAGGAGTTCCTCGTCTGGGACGACGGAACCGACACCCGCTATGAGCTGGTCGGCGGCGAGCCCGTGGCGATGGCCCCGCCCGCCCCGGCACACAGTGCCCTGGCCATGGCCGTGGGTGTGCAGATCAGCGCCCGGCTGCAACCGCCTTGCCGGGCGTTTTCGGAAGCGGGCATCCGGTTCTCCGACCGCGACGACTCCTACTTCCAGGCTGACGTCGCGGTGACGTGCCGCCCGCTGGAACCCGGCATGACCTCGGTTCCCGATCCGGCGATCATCGTCGAAATCCTGTCGCCGTCCACGGCCGGGTACGACCGGGGCACCAAGCTCGCCGTCTACCGGGAAATTCCGTCGGTGCAGGAAATCCTGCTGCTCGACTCGACCAAGCGCTGTGCCGAACTCTGGCACCGCGAGGACGAGCGGAGCTGGGTCGTGCGCGACATCATCGGCGGGGGAACGCTGGTCTTCCCCTCGGTCGGCATCGAGATCCCGATGGCCGCGCTGTACGAGGGCGTCCTTTAAGACGCCCTCGGTCACGCCTTACAGCAGCGTCTCAAGCACACGGTCGGGCGGCGCGTGTCCGTCCACGAAGGTCTTGATGTTGACGATCACCTTCTCGCCCATGTCGATGCGGCCCTCGATGGTGGCCGAGCCCATGTGCGGCAGCAGCACCACGTTGTCGAGGCGCAGCAGCTTCGGGTTCACCGCCGGCTCGTGCTCGAACACGTCGAGGCCCGCGCCGGCGATCTCGCCCTTGGACAGCATCTTGGTCAGCGCCGTCTCGTCGATCACCTCGCCACGCGAAGTGTTGATGATGTAGCAGTGCGGGCGCAGCAGCCGCAGCCGGCGTTCCGACAGCAGATGGTAGGTGGCCGGGGTGTGGGGGCAGTTGATCGACACCACGTCCATGCGCGCTAGCATCTGGTCCAAGCTGTCCCAGTAGGTCGCCTCCAGCTCCAGCTCCACGTCCGGATGGACGCGGCGGCGGTTGTGGTAGTGGATCGACATGCCGAAGGCGCGCGCCCGGCGGGCCAGCGCTTGGCCGATGCGGCCCATGCCGAGGATGCCCAGCCGCTTGCCCCAGATGCGGTGGCCGAGCATGGTCGTCGGCCCCCAGCCCGCCCACTGGCCGGTGCGCACCAGCCGCTCGCCCTCCGCCAGACGGCGGGCGACGGCCAGCAGCAGGGCCATGGTCATGTCGGCGGTGTCCTCGGTCAGGACGCCCGGCGTGTTGGTGACGGAGATGCCGCGCTCGCGCGCCGCCTTCAGGTCGATGTGATCGACGCCCGTGCCGAAGGAGGCGATCAGGCGCAGCTGCGGCCCGGCCTTCTCGATCAGGTCACGGTCGATGCGGTCGGTGACGGTTGGGACCAGCACGTCGGCCACCTGCGCGGCCTCGATCAACTGGGCGTGGGTCAGGGGCGTGTCGTCCGAATTCAACCGGGCGTCGAACAGCTCCATCATCCGCGTTTCGATGACGTCCGGCAGCTTGCGCGTGACGACAACGAGCGGCTTTTTCTTTTCGGTCATCGGGCGGTCTCTCCCCCTCCTAGGGCCCCTGTTCGGGCCGCGATCTGTCGTATCAAGCGTCCAGGGGCCTGTCCAGATGGCTGTGACGATTCGAACCGGCCCAGCCTTGTCCTTGCTCCAAGGAAGTACCCCTAACTATAGTGCGTCCGACCGCCGGCCAGCTGTGGCTTCGGCGGAGCGTTTCTCATCCTTCCTTGCCACGGGATTGCCGGTGTTGCCGATGACGTCCGCCATCCGCCACGCGCTCGCCGTCCTGGCGCTGGTCATTGCCACCTTTGGAACCACTGTTGGAGCCGCGCTGCCGGCCGCCGCCGAGGGCGCGCGCCGGGAAAAGGACCCGACACACGCCTCTGGCCTGCCGATCCCCCGCTTCGTCACGTTGCGGTCGGGCGAGGTAAACGCGCGCACCGGCCCCAACGCGCGCTACCCCATCGAGTGGGTGTTCACGCGCAAGGAAATGCCGGTCGAAATCACCCAGGAATTCGACACCTGGCGCCGCATCCGCGATTGGGAGGGCAGCGAAGGCTGGGTGCACCAGAGCATGCTGTCCGGCAAGCGCGGCGTCGTCATCCTGGGCCAGGTGCGCGCCATCCGGAAGGAACCGCGCAGCGACGGCGCCGTGGTCGCCCGCGCCGAGCCCGGCGTGATGGGCTGGCTGCGCAAGTGCCAGGGCGACTGGTGCGAGGTCGATCTGAAGGGCCACCGCGGCTGGCTGACCCGGTCCGAGGTCTGGGGCGTCTACCCCAACGAAAAGGTGGATTGACCGCAAAGCCCTCCCCCGCCGTGAGGTGGGGGAGGGTTGGGTGGGGGCCCGCCGCGACCGCTCTCCGGCCCTACGCGAAATCTCCGGCCAGCGCCGCCCGCGTGGCCTCGGGCATGACGGCCATGTGACCGTAGTTCTCGTGGGCGATGCCGACGATCACCTGGGTGCCGGGGTTGCGGAAGGCGGCGACCTGTTCCGGCGTGAAGTCGAAATGCATGAAGTGCACCGACGAGGTCTTGCCCTCCTCGTTGGTGCGTTCCACGTCGCCCTCCGGACGGCCGGTGACGGTGTGGCCGGCGAACTGGATCGTCATGGCCTCCTCGACCCCGCCCAGACGGCCGAGCACGGTGGCGCGGCGCAGCGGGTCGTCGATCTCGAACATCACCGTGGCGACCAACTCGGCCCCCTTGGGGATCAGCGGGTTGTAAGCGCGCAGTTCGTCCGCAATCTGCTCCTCGCCGCCCTTTTCGATGTAGAGCATCTCGTGGATCTGCTGCCACATCGTCTCGTAATTCTCGAAATAGAAGGTGGCGAAGGGGCCGACCGGCACGCGGCGGTTCTTCTTCACCTCGACCAGCGCCTTGCGGCGCGCGGCGCGCTCCTGGCCGTACTGGTCGAGCGGGATGATGTCGGCGCGGGTGATCTCGGTCTTGCGCGCGGTCATGCGTGTTCTCCTGGACGCTCAGACGGTGATGCCGTAGGCGCGGGCGAAAATCTCGATGGGGTGCAGGTTTTCGGGCAGCGGTGCGTCGCCGGCAAGCTTTTCGATGCCCTGCATGATGTGCGGGCCGGCGATGGGGCATTCCGACGCGACGATGGCCTTGCCGGCCTTCACCGCCTGGTTCGCCACCGGCTTGCCGACCTTCAGCGCGACGGGGAAGTTCTCCTTCATCACGCCCCATGAGCCGCCGTGGCCGGAGCAGCGCTCGATCACCTTCAGGTCGGCCTGCGGGATCAGGCGCAGCATCTCCGTCGCCTTCTGGCCCATGTTCTGGGCGCGGGAATGGCAGGAGATGTGCAGCGCCACGCCGCCGGGCAGCGGCTGCAAGCCCTCCGCCAGCCCTTCCTTGCGGGCGATGTCCACGATGTATTCGCTGACGTCGAAGGTCGCCTGGGAAAGGTTTTCCACCGCCTTGCGGTGCGGCGCGTCCTTCGGGACGATCAGCGGCCATTCCATCTTCAGCATCAGCGCGCAGCTCGGCACCAGCGCGATCACGTCGTAGCCCTTCTCGACCCACGGGGCGAGCGTGGTGGCGACGGTGGCGGCGTTGCGGCTGACCTTCTCCAGGTCGCCCTGCTCCAGCTGGGGCATGCCGCAGCAGGACGGGTAGACGACCTCCGTCTCCACGCCGTTCCTGGCGAGGATGGCGCGGGCCGCCAAGCCGATGTTTGGGTTGTTGTAATTGGCGAAGCAGGTCGCGTAGATCACCGCCTTGCGCTTGCCGTAGGCCGGGGCGGCGGTGTTGACGGTGATGGCGTCCGTCTTGGCGCGCATGGCGAAGGTCTTGCCGTGGAACTTCGGCAGATGCGCCTCGCGGTGGACGTTCGCGACCTTTTCCAGGATCGGGCGGGTCAGCGTGTTCTTCTCGTCCGACGCCCAGTTGGCGAGCGGTGCCACGGCGCCGGCCAGCTTGCCGTTGCGGTCGGTCGCGGTCAGCTGCTTCAGCGCGAAGGGCACGCCCTTTTTCTTCGCCTCGACCGCGCGGTAGCGCACCATCAGGTGCGGGAAGTCCAGCGCCCATTCGTGCGGCGGCACGTAGGGGCACTTGGTCATGAAGCACATGTCGCAGAGCGTGCAGGCGTCCACGACCGGCTTGAAATCCTCCGACTTCACGCCGTGCAGCTCTTCGTCCCCGGCGTTGTCCACGAGGTCGAACAGGCGCGGAAAGCTGTCGCACAGGTTAAAACAGCGCCGGCAGCCATGGCAGATGTCGAAGACGCGGCGCATTTCCGCGTCCAGCTTGGCCTCGTCGTGGAAATCCGGGTTCTGCCAGTCGAGCGGATGGCGAACGGGCGCCTCTAGGCTGCCTTCGCGCATGGGCGTCTCCCCTGAAACACAGGCGGCCGGTTCATTGCCGGCCATCGTCATTTTTGGAAGAGGGGCGCGGGGGCTCTCGCGCCCCCGCGAGCAAGCTCTTACAGCTGGTCCAGAGCCTTCTGGAAGCGGCCGGCGTGGCTCTTCTCGGCCTTGGCCAGGGTCTCGAACCAGTCGGCGATCTCGTCAAAGCCCTCGTCACGGGCGGTGCGGGCCATGCCCGGATACATGTCGGTGTATTCATGCGTCTCGCCGGCGATGGCGGCCTTCAGGTTGGCCGAGGTCTCGCCGATCGGCAGGCCGGTGGCCGGGTCACCCACCTCCTCCAGGAACTCCAGATGACCGTGGGCGTGGCCGGTCTCGCCCTCCGCGGTGGAGCGGAAGACGGCGGCGACGTCGTTGTAGCCTTCCACGTCGGCCTTCTGTGCGAAATAGAGATAGCGGCGGTTGGCCTGGCTCTCACCGGCGAAGGCGGCCTTCAGATTGTCTTCGGTCTTCGTGCCCTTGAGCGACATGGCTGATTCCTCCAGACGATTATCCGCCCAGCCGCGCGTCCACACGGCGTCTGTAAGCCGGGCGCAGCTAATGCTTATGCCACCGATAGCGGTGATCGTCAACAATCTGGAATCGCTCTAAAAGCCGCTTTAGAGCGTTGGAACGCAATGATAATGAGAATGATTCTCGGGCTTAGGACTCTTGGTTCTGACCTTCGGCCAGGAGCCGGACGATGACGTCCACGCGCGCGATGCGTGTGCCTTCCGGCGGCGGCGGCAGGTTGCGGACGATCAGGTGATCGCCGGGAATGTCCTCAAGCCGGCCGGCGCCTTCCAGGAAGAAGTGGTGGTGATCGCTGGTGTTGGTGTCGAAGTAGGACTTGCCGGCCTCGACAACCACCTCACGCAGCAGGCCGGCGGCGGTGAACTGGTTCAGCGTGTTGTAAACGGTGGCGAGCGACACGCGCAGGTCGGCGGCCATCGCCTCGCCGTGCAGCTGCTCGGCCGTCACATGGCGATCGCAGCCTTCGAACAGCAAGCGGGCCAGCCCCAGGCGCTGGCGGGTGGGACGGAAGCCCGCGTTCTGCAGGCGGTCGAGAGCGCGCTTGAAAGGACGGTCGCCGGTCATGTCGATCTGTTCACCGTGATCAGGTGCGTCTGGTCGTCCAGTCGCTTCTGGTCGCCTATGCAAAACGGACCGCGACAGGCTGCCGCAGTCCGCTTCACTTTAGAACGATTTCAGGTCATGGCGCAACAATGAGCACACACGCGCCTCGAAACGGTTCCCGATTGTACCTTGCCGGATCGCCAGCCGCCCAATCAGTAACCGGACGCGATGCGTTCGACCAACTGCTTCACGGTCGGGATGAACCCGTCCTTGTAGTAGGGGTCGGAGCCGAAGCGGAAGGCGTTGTGCCCGGCGAACATCAGCTGGTTCTCGCAGTCGTCGGTGTGGCTGACCGCCTGGAGCGTCTTCTGGATGCAGTAAGAACGCGGATCGGCCTTCTTGCCGGTCGAGCCTTCCTCGTTTTGCGCCCAGTTGGAGAAGCCGCAGGCCGACAGGCAGCCCATGCAGTCCACCTGATCCCGGAGGATCTTCTCCGACTGTTCGGGCGTGACAAAGACCAGCGTGCTGTCCGGGGTCTTCAGCGCGGTGGTGAAGCCCTGGGATACCCAGCCCTCGGCGCGCGCCTTGTCCGTCTCGGTCACATAGACCGGACGGCCGCGCGGGCCGACGGGGAATTCGGCGGAATGCTCGCCCACCGGCTTGGGCAGGTAGGCCACCTGACGCTCCGACCGGGCCATCAGGTCCATCAGGAACGGGTTCTTGACGGCCGAGGAGTAGAAGCCGGTCGGCGAGAAGCGGTTCAGGAAAACGTCGCCTTCCTTCAGCGTCAGCAGACGGCGCTTCCACGCCATGGAGATCGGGCTTTCCTGGGTCAGCAGCGGGCGCGTGCCGAACTGGAAGGCCACCGGGCCCAGGTCGGGGTTGTCGATCCAGTCCGCCCATTCCGACAGCCACCAGACGCCGCCCGCCATGACGATGGGCGTGTCGTTCAGGCCGAAGCTGTTCATCATCTGGCGCAACGCCAGGACGCGGGGGAACGGATCCTCCGGCTGGCGCGGATCCTCGCTGTTGGACAGGCCGTTGTGGCCGCCGGCCAGCCAGGGATCTTCGTACACCACGCCGCCCAGGTTGTCCCGGAACTTGTGGTAGGCGCGCAGCCACAGCGCGCGGAAGGCGCGCGCCGAGGAGACGATGGGGTAGTAATGCACGCCGTAGCGCACGGCGATCTCGGCCACCTTGTAGGGCATGCCGGCGCCGCAGGTGACGCCGTGGATCAGGCCCTGGGAGCCTTCCAGCACACCGTGCAGGATGTGCTCGGCCCCGCCCATCTCCCACAGGACGTTCATGTGGATACGCCCCAAGCCGTTCGACGTCTCGTGCGCGATGCGGGCTTGGGCGATGCCGCCCTGGATGCCGAAGTTGATCAGCTCCTCGTGCCGCTCGCGCCGGGTCTTGCCGTGATAGATCTGCGGCAGGAGGTTGCCGTTCTCGTCATAGCTGTCAGCGTTAACGCCGGAAAAGGTGCCGATCCCCCCGGCCGCCGCCCAGGCGCCCGAGCTTTCCCCGTTGGAGACGGCAATTCCCTTGCCACCCTCGACGAGCGGCAGAACCTCCCGGCCAGACATCAGCAACGGCTTCAGCGCCTTCAACGAAACCTCCAAACCATACGAGCGCCCGCGAAGGGGGGCGAAAACCGAAAGACGACGAAAAGCGCCGCCGGGAGTCCTACCCCCGACGGATCGGCGTCGCGTGCGTCCTATATATGAGGAAATTTCCGTGCGGACGAGCGGATTCGCGGGGTCATTAAAAAATCTGTGATCATTGGCCGAGGGCTGCGGCCAAACGCCCCGGCGCGTCGGTGAAGACGCCGGCCACGCCCCAGTCGAACAGCTCATTCGCGCGTCGCGGGTCGTTGACCGTGTAGGCCAGCACCGGCCGCCCGGTGGCGCGGTAAACGGCGACGGTCCCGGCCGTCTGCCGTTCCTGGTCGACGTTCAGCGTCGCCGCGCCGATCCGGTCGGCGATGGCGGCCCAATCGGCGGGCGGGTCCCACAGCAGGTAACCGCGCGGGATGTCCGGGGCCAGATCGCGCGCCACCTCCAGGCAGGGCACCTCGAAGCTGGACAGCAGCAGAGGCCGCCCGGCCGGCCACAGGCGCTTCAGCGTCGCGATGGCGGCCTCGGCGGTCGCAACGTCCTGCCCCGGATAGGGTTTGATCTCCAGGTTCAGCCCCAGGCCGAGATCGCGGATCAGGGCCAGCGCGTCTTCCAGCGTCGGCACCGTCTCCCCCGCGAAGCGCGGGTCGAACCAGGAGCCGGCGTCCAGGCGTCGCAGCTCGGCCAGGGTCAGGTCGGGAACCGGGCCAGTGCCGCTGGTGGTGCGTTCCAGCGTGTCGTCGTGGATCAGCACCGGGACGCGGTCGCGGGTCAGCATCACGTCCACCTCGACCCAGGCGGCGCCCTGGCGGGCGGCCTCGCGGAGGCTGGCGAGCGTGTTCTCCGGCGCGTTTTCCTTGGCGCCGCGATGGCCGATCAGGCGGGGAAGAGTCGACAGCATGGGCCCTGCGGGAGTAAGAGCGGTCCCCTTTATAGGGCCTAAAGTGCCGAGTCGGGAAAGAGTGATGAAGGCTGCGCACAGCGTCTCCGATCTGGTGGGTGCCGGGCTGCTGACGCCCGAAGCGGGCGCGGCGGTCGCCGACGTCGCCGGCCGCTACGCGGTGGCGCTTACCCCGTACCTGCTGGACCAGTTGGCCGGCGCCACGCCCGGCGATCCGCTGTACGCGCAGTACGTGCCCTCGCCAGAGGAGGCGTACACCGCGCCGGAGGAGCGCGCCGACCCCATCGGCGACGTGGTCCGCAGCCCGGTGAAAGGCATCGTCCACCGTTATCCCGACCGGGTTTTGCTGAAGCCGCTGCACGCCTGCGCGGTGTACTGCCGCTTCTGCTTCCGCCGCGAGATGGTCGGCCCCGGCGGCGAGGCGCTGTCGTCCGAGGAGCTGGACGCCGCCCTGGCGTACGTGCGCGAACACCCGGAGGTGTGGGAGGTCGTCATCACCGGCGGCGACCCGTTCCTGCTGTCGCCGCGCCGGCTGACCCACATCGTACAGACCCTCTCGGCCATCCCGCACGTCGGCGTGGTCCGCCTGCACACCCGCGTTCCCGTCGCCGACCCGGCGCGGGTGACGGCGGAGCTGGTCGCGGCGCTGAAGGGCGCGGACGTGGCGACCTGGGTCGCCGTCCACGTCAACCACGCCGTCGAGCTGACCGACGACGCCCGTGCGGCGCTGGGCCGGCTGGCGGACGCCGGCATTCCGCTGGTCGGCCAGACGGTGCTGCTGAAGGGCGTCAACGACGACGCGGCGACTCTGGAGGCCCTGTTCCGGGGGCTGGTGCGCAACCGGGTCAAGCCCTATTACCTGCACCACCCCGATCTGGCGGCCGGCACCAGCCACTTCCGCCCGACCCTGGCCGAGGGGCAGGCCCTGGTGAAGGCGCTGCGCGGAACGGTGTCGGGGCTCTGCCAGCCGACCTACGTGCTGGACATCCCCGGCGGCCACGGCAAGGCCCCGGCGGCGCCGGCCTGGGTGGAGTCGGATGGAACGGGCGGCCACACGGCGGAAGACTTCACCGGGAAGCGCCACGAATACCGAGGCTGATTCTTCTCTACAAACGCCGGATTTCCAGTCAGCCCGCACCCAGGCGCGGCCCCACCCCGAACAGCGGATCCGGGTTGGTCATGACGGCGTGCACGGCGACCACCGACGCATAGGCCGTCCACAGCACCAGCGGCAGCCAGCTCGCTGCGATGGCCCGGTCGTCCTTCCAGACGAACGCCACGCTGAAGGCGGCGATGATGAAGTAGGAGATGGTCCAGGCCATCGCCAGGATCGGGCTGCCCAGCGTGAAATAGGCGAAGTTGAAGCTGAAATAGAGCAGCCACAAGGCCCCCTGAAGCCCGATCAACGCCGCCCGGTACTGGATCGTCCAGGGCGCGTTGAGCATCCGCACATCGCCCCACAGCTGGACGAGGCTCAGCGGCAGCCAGATCAGCGGAAAGGCCCAGCCGGGCGGTTGCAAGGGCGAGGGCTGGTAGCCCGCATACGGCTCCCCTCCCCGCTCGAAAAAACCGTAAGTGTTGGCGAGCAGCCAGAAGATCAGCGCGTGCCACCAGCGCACGCGGAATGGCAGGCGACCGATGTCAGTGGGGGCGAAGGAAGCGTTTTGCATGGCAAGCCAGATGGACCGCCATCCCCCGAGGTCAAGCTTAAGGAACGCCGAAGCCCCCTCCCCGGTTAACCGTCCGTACAGGGTTGGAGGATCATGCGATGCGCTGGCAAGGCGGACGTGAGAGCGAAAACGTCGAGGATCGTCGCGGCGGTGGCGGCTTCTCCATGGGCGGCCCCCTGGGAGGGCGGGGCATCCCCATCGGGCGCGGCGGCCTGGGCATCGGCGGGCTGGCCGTCGTCGTGGTCGTCTCCTTGCTGCTCGGCATCAACCCGATGGATTTGCTGAACGGCACCGTGCCGGTCGAGCAGTCCCGCTATGAGCAATCGCAGGCCCCGCGCTCCAACGCCGACGACGAGCTTGGCCGCTTCGTCTCCGTCGTGCTGGCCGACACGGAGGACACCTGGAACGCCCTGTTCCAGCAGGCCGGGCGGAACTATCAGGAACCGACGCTGGTGCTGTTCTCCGGCGCGGTGGATTCCGGCTGCGGCTTCGCGCAGGCGGCCATGGGGCCCTTCTACTGCCCCTTGGACCAGAAGCTTTACATCGACCTCAGCTTCTACCGCGACCTGCGCGACCGCTTCCGCGCGCCGGGCGACTTCGCCCAGGCCTACGTCATTGCGCACGAGGTCGGGCACCATGTGCAGAACCTGCTGGGCATCTCCGACCGTGTCCAGCAGGCGCAGCAGCGCGCCGGCAACCGCGCCGAGGCCAATGCCCTGTCGGTTCGGCTGGAGCTGCAGGCCGACTGCCTCGCCGGCCTGTGGGCCAACCACGCCAACCGCGAACGCCAGATCATCGAACCCGGTGACGTGGAGGAAGCCCTGACCGCCGCCAGCGCCATCGGCGACGACCGCCTGCAAAAGCAGTCGCGCGGCACCGTCGCCCCGGACAGCTTCACCCACGGCAGCTCCGCCCAAAGGGTCCGCTGGTTCCGCACCGGCCTGGAGTCCGGCCAGATGCAGGCCTGCGACACCTTCAGCGCGGATCGGCTGTAGCCGGAACGAAACCGAAGCCGGAAACGAAAAAGGCGCCTTGCGGCGCCTTTTCCTTACGACAGCCCAACCGCCGATCAATCGGCCGCCGGGGCGTCCTTCTTGGTCAGGTCTTCGCCGGTGGCCTGATCGACCTGCTTCATCGACAGCTTGACCTTGCCGCGGTCGTCGAAGCCGATGACCTTGACCTTCACCTCGTCGCCCTGCTTGACCACGTCCGCCACCTTGCCGACGCGCTGCTGCGACAGCTCGGAGATGTGGACGAGGCCGTCGCGGGAGCCCAGGAAGTTCACGAAGGCGCCGAAATCGACGACCTTCACGACCTTGCCAGTGTAGACGACGTTCAGCTCCGGCTCGGCGACGATGCCCTTGATCCAGTCGATGGCCGCCTGGGCGGCCTTGTTGTCGACAGCGGCAACCTTGACGGTGCCGTCGTCCTCGATGTCGATCTTGGCGCCGGTCTGCTCCACGATCTCGCGGATCACCTTGCCGCCGGAGCCGATCACATCGCGGATCTTCTCCTTCGGGATGTTGATGACCGTGATGCGCGGGGCGTTCTGGTTGACCGCCTCGCGGGCGCCGGTTAGGGCCTTCGCCATCTCGCCGAGGATGTGCAGACGGCCGTCCTTGGCCTGGGCCAGGGCGATCTTCATGATCTCCTCGGTGATCGAGGTGATCTTGATGTCCATCTGCAGGGCGGTCACGCCCTTGTCGGTGCCGGCAACCTTGAAGTCCATGTCGCCGAGGTGGTCCTCGTCACCCAGGATGTCCGACAGGACCGCGAAGCCGTTGTCTTCCTTGATGAGGCCCATGGCGATGCCGGCCACCGGGCGCGCCAGCGGGGCGCCGGCGTCCATCAGCGACAGCGAGGTGCCGCAGACCGTCGCCATCGACGACGAGCCGTTGGACTCCGTCACTTCCGACACGACGCGCAGCGTGTAGGGGAACTCTTCCTTGGTCGGCAGCAGCGGGTGGATGGCGCGCCACGCCAGCTTGCCGTGGCCGATCTCGCGGCGGCCCGGCGAGCCCATGCGGCCGGCCTCGCCCACCGAGTACGGCGGGAAGTTGTAGTGGAGCATGAAATGCTCCCGGTACTCGCCTTCCAGCGCGTCGATGATCTGCTCGTCCTGGCTGGTGCCGAGCGTGGTCACGACCAGCGCCTGCGTCTCGCCGCGGGTGAACAGGGCCGAGCCGTGGGCGCGCGGCAGAACGCCGACCTCCGACACGATCGGGCGCACGGTCTTGGTGTCGCGGCCGTCGATGCGGCGGCCGGTCTTCAGGACGGCGCCGCGCAGGATGTCGGCCTCCAGCTCCTTGAACTCGGTCGCGATGGCCTGGGCCTCGAACGACTCGGCGAGCGACTCGAGGGCCTTGGCCTTGGCCGCGCCGATCTTCTCGTAGCGGACCTGCTTGACCGTCTCGGTGTAGGCGGCCTCCACGTCGGCGCCCACGGTCTCGCGCAGCTTGGCCTTCAGGCCGGCGCGGTCGTAGGCCGGCTCCGGCAGGTCCCACGGCTCCTTCGCGCACTGCTCGGCCAGCTCGATGATCGCCTGGATGACCGGCTGAAAGTTCTTGTGGCCGAACATGACGGCGCCGAGCATGACCTCCTCGGTCAGCTCCTTGGCTTCCGACTCGACCATCAGCACGCCTTCGGTGGTGCCGGCGACGACGAGGTCGAGCACCGAGTCGCCGACGCGGTCCATGGTCGGGTTCAGCACGTACTGGCCGTCGACGTAGCCGACGCGCGCGGCGCCGATCGGGCCGAGGAACGGAATGCCGGAGATCGTCAGCGCGGCCGAGGTGCCGACCATCGCGACGATGTCCGGATCGTTCTCCAGATCATGGCTCAGCACGGTGCAGATGACCTGCGTCTCGTTGCGGAAGCCATCGGCGAACAGCGGACGGATGGGACGGTCGATCAGGCGGCTGACCAGCGTCTCCTTCTCCGTCGGGCGGCCTTCGCGCTTGAAGAAGCCGCCGGGAATCTTGCCGGCCGCGAAGGTCTTTTCCTGGTAATTGACCGTCAGCGGGAAGAAATCGACGCCGGGCTTCGGCGACTTGGCGGCCACGGCCGTGCACAGCACGGTGGTCTCGCCGTAGGTGACCAGAACCGCGCCGTCAGCCTGACGCGCGATCTTACCGGTCTCCAGCGTAAGCTTGCGCCCGCCCCATTCGATTTCTTTGCGGTAAACGTTGAACATCTGTCTTTCCTTCCATCCGACACCTTGGCCCGCCGGATTGCTGGCCTAGGCCGGGGCCACCAGTCGTAAGACCCCGCATGTGAAACGGTCGGCGCAAGATCGCGTCCCGAACCCGCCGACCGTATGAAACGCCAAACGGCCGGTCCCGGAAGGATCCGGGCCGGCCGTCTGACTAAACATAACCTTCGCTAACAGCCGAACGCCCCGACCAGCACGCCTGCTCCCATGGCACCGGACGGTGCGGAGGGGATTGGGCTGATCGGAGCGTGTGTTCGGTCACCAGGAGAGGCGCCTCTATACAGGATTAGCGGCGCAGGCCCAGGCGCTCGATGAGCGTGGCATAGCGGCTGTTGTCCTTCTTCTTGAGGTAGTCAAGAAGACGACGACGCTGGCCGACCATCACCAGCAGACCACGGCGGGAATGGAAGTCCTTCTTGTGGCCCTGCAGGTGCTCGGTCAGGTTCCGGATGCGCTCCGACAGGATGGCGACCTGGACCTCGGGCGAGCCGGTGTCGGCCTGGCCACGGGAATATTCCTTGATCAGCTCCTGCTTGCGCTCGGGCGTAATCGACATCGGGGTCTCCTAAATTCTAAAGGTTGAGGACGCGCACCGGACGGACCTCCGCCCCCTCGACCCGCGCCAGCGCCACCGGCTTTCCGCCGAAAAGCGCAATAACGGCGCCATCCCCGCCCACAGCCCCGTGAAGCGCCGCAAGGCGTTCGCGGTCCTGTCGGGTGAGGAGAGCCACCGTCTGGCCGTGTCTCAGTCGGTGCGCTTCCGCTTCGGTCAGGGCCAGCGCCGGGATGTCGTCCAGCGCGGTCTCAATCGGGAGCAGAAGTCTTTCGACCGCCGCACCTTGCTCCATTGCGGCTAAGTCGTCCAGGGAAATCGCGCGCTCCAAGGTGAAGGCGCCGACGCGCAAACGGCGTAGCGTGATGACGTGACCGACCGTCCCCAGCCGTTCGGCCAGATCGCGGGCGATGGAGCGCACATAGGTGCCTTTGCCGCAATCGACCTCCAGAACGGCGGTGTCGGCGTCGGGCGTCTCGATCAGTTCCAGCCGGTCGATGCGGACGATGCGCGACTTCAGATCCACCGCGTCGCCCTCGCGGGCGATGTCGTAGGCGCGCTCGCCGTTGATCTTGATGGCGCAGAACTGCGGCGGCACCTGCTCGATCTCGCCCAGGAAGGCGGGCAGAGCGGCGCGGATCGCGTCGGCGTCCGGACGCACATCGGAACGCTCGATCACCTCGCCCTCGCGGTCGTCGGTGGCCGTGCGCTCGCCCCAGCGGACGGTGAAGCGGTAGGTCTTCTCGCCGTCCATCGCGTAGGAGACGGTCTTGGTCGCCTCGCCCAGCGCGATGGGCAGGATGCCCGTAGCTGCCGGGTCCAGCGTACCGCCATGCCCGGCCTTTTCCGCGTTCAGCAACCGCCGCACCTTGGACAGCGCCTGGGTCGAGGTGAGGCCTTCGGGCTTGTCGAGGATGATCCAGCCGTGGATCGGCTCGCCCTTGCGCTTACGAGCCACGCTTGTCCTCTTCCTCGTCGTCCAGATCGTCCTCGTCGTCCAGATCGTCGTCGTCCGGACCCTCATCCTCGTCGATCTGGTCTTCGTCGTCCTCGTCCCAGCGGTCGTCCTCATCCTCGTCGTCATCGTCGCCGTTGACGCGGTCGGCCAGAACCGGGCGGCCCAGGTCGCGGGCGACCGCCGGGCTGTGCAGGATGCTGTCGATGCGGCTGGCATAGTCGAAGGAGGTGTCGGCCTCGAAGCTCAGCGTCGGGGCGTAGCGCAGGTTGATGGCCCGCGCGATCTGGCCGCGCAGGAAGGGCGCGGCACGGCGCAGCGCAGCCAGCGTCTCGGCCATGGCGCCGCCGCCCAGCGGCGTGACGAAGGCGGTGGCGTTGCGCAGGTCCGGGCTGATGCGCACCTCGGTCACGGTGACGTTCAGCTCGGCCAGCTCCGGGTCGTGGAAGTCGCCCCGCTGAAGCAGCTCAGCCAGAGCGTGGCGCAGTTCCTCGCCGACGCGCAGCTGCCGCTGGGACGGGGGCTTTCCGGCGTCGTGGTTCTTTTTTCTCATGGTGTCGGTCCCGAATGCAGTGCGTGAAGGGACATGCCCTGCCGCACAAGCAAGACAAGGGCGCTCGCGCGCCCTTGCTTGTCTGGAGTCTCAGGGGCGCTCGCGCGCCCTTGCTTGCCCGAAGTCTCAAGGACGCTCGCGCGCCCTCGCTTGTCAGAAGACCCGAAGATCGTGACGGCAGGCTTTACAGCTCGCGCGCCACCTCCTCGATTTCGAAGGCCTCGATGATGTCGCCTGCCTGGATGTTGTCGTAGTTCTCGAAGGCCATGCCGCACTCGTAACCCTCGCGCACTTCCTTGACCTCGTCCTTGAAGCGCTTGAGCGTCTTGAGCGTGCCCTCGTGGATGACGACGTTGTCGCGCAGCAGGCGGACGCCCGCACCACGCTTGACCGTGCCCTGCGTGACCAGACAGCCGGCGACCTTGCCGACCTTGGTGATGTTGAAGACCTCGCGGATGTTCGCGTAGCCGATGAAGCGCTCCCGCAGCGTCGGCGACAGCAGGCCGGTCAGGGCCGCCTTCACGTCGTCGATCACGTTGTAGATGATCGAGTAGTAGCGGATCTCCACGCCGTCGCGCTTGGCCAGATCGCGGGCCTGCGGGTTGGCGCGGACGTTGAAGCCGATGATCATCGCGTTGGACGCGTTCGCCAGCGTGATGTCGGATTCGTTGATCGCGCCCACCGACGCGTGCAGCACGCGGACCTTGACTTCGGTGTGCTCGGCCGTGAGCTTCTCCAGCGAACTGGAGATCGCCTCGATCGAGCCCTGGACGTCGCCCTTGATGACCACCGGCAGTTCCTTGGCCTCGCCGGCCTGGATGCGGGTGAACATGTCCTGCAGCGAGCCGCGCGCGCTGGCCGCGTTGGCCGCTTCGCGCTTCTTGCGCTGGCGGAACTCGGCGATCTCGCGGGCGCGGGCTTCCGATTCCACCACGGTAAAGTCGTCGCCGGCCATCGGCGTGCCGTTCAGGCCGAGCACCTCGACCGGAACCGCCGGACCCGCCGACTGCACGTTCTGGCCGCGGTCGTTGATGAGGGCGCGGACGCGGCCCCACTCCGACCCGGTGACGAACACGTCGCCGACGTTCAGCGTGCCGCGCTGGACCAGCACGGTGGCGACCGAACCACGGCCGCGCTCCAGCTTGGCCTCGATCACGACGCCTTCGGCGACGCGGTTCGGGTTGGCCTTCAGCTCCAGGATTTCGGCCTGCAGGAGGATGGCCTCCTCCAGCTTGTCCAGGTTCATCTTGGCCTTGGCCGACACCGGCACGTCCAGGATGTCGCCGCCCATCTCTTCCACGACCAGCTCGTACTGGAGCAGTTCCTGGCGGACACGCTCCGGCTTCGCGTCGGGCAGGTCGATCTTGTTGATGGCGACGATGATCGGAACCTTCGCGGCCTTCGCGTGATGGATCGCCTCGACCGTCTGCGGCATGACGCCGTCGTTCGCGGCGACGACCAGCACGACCACGTCCGTCACGTTGGCGCCACGGGCGCGCATCTCGGTGAAGGCGGCGTGGCCCGGCGTGTCGATGAAGGTGATCTTCGAGCCGGACTCCAGCTGCACCTGATAGGCGCCGATGTGCTGGGTGATGCCGCCGGCCTCGCGGCTGACCACGTCGGTCTGGCGCAGCGCGTCCAGCAGCGAGGTCTTGCCGTGGTCGACGTGGCCCATGATCGTGACGACCGGGGGACGCGCCACCATGTTGTCGGACGCATCGTCCTCGCCCCGCAGGCCAACCTCGACGTCGGCCTCCGACACGCGGCGCACGCGGTGACCGAACTCGGCGATGACCAGCTCCGCCGTGTCGGCGTCGATGGTCTGGTTGATGGTGGCCATCACGCCCATGCGCATCAGCTGCTTGATGACGTCGGCGCCGCGCTCGGCCATGCGGTTGGCCAGCTCCTGGACGGTGATGACCTCCGGCAGAACGACGTCTCGGGTCACTTTTTGCGTCTCCTGACGGCTCATCTGACGCAGCCGCTCGCGCTCACGGGCGCGGCGGACGGCGGCCAGCGAGCGGGTGCGCTCGCCGCCCTCGTCGCTGAGAGCCTGCGAAACGGTCATCTTGGCGCCCTTGCGGCGGTCACCGCCCGGAGCCGCCTTGCGGACGGGGGCGGGGGCCGGAGCCTTCGCCTTGCCGGGCTTGCCGCGGGCACCGCCACGGTCGTCCTCGTCTTCGAAGCGGCCGGGGGTACCGGGCGCCGGACGGGCGGCCGGAGCCTCCTCGGCGGTGCGGGCGGCCGGAGCGCCCGGACGGGCGGCGCCGTCGCGGCGCGGCGCCTGCTGTTCGGTCTCCTTGCGCTTGGCCTCTTCGGCCTCCTTGCGCTTGGCTTCCTCTTCCTGGCGGCGGCGCTCGGCCTCTTCGGCCTGTTTGCGTTCGGCCTCCTCGATGCCGCGCAGCTCTGCCAGCTCGCGCTGACGCAGCGTCTCGGCGTCGAGAATCTCGGGCTCTTCCTCGACGACCGGCGTCGGGGCGTTGGCGGCAGCTTCAGCGGCCTCGGCCTCGGCGATGGCGGCGAGTTCCGCCTCCTCCTCGGCGTTCAGGCGGCGCTGTTCCTCTTCCTGCACGGCGCCACGCAGGGCGCGCAGGCGGGCTTCACGCTCTTCCTTGGTCAGCTGGCGCACGCCACCGCCGCCACCGCCGCGCGGGCGCTGGCCGGGGCCGCCGCGCATCGGCATGCCCTGGGCGGCTTGACGCGCCGCCGCGCCACCGTCGGCGACGCCCGGCAGGGCGCCCTTCTCGACGGCGCGTTTGCGCTTGACCTCCACGGTAACCGGCTTTGACCGTCCATGGGAGAAGCTCTGCCGGACCTGGGTCTCGACCGGCTTCTTCAACTCCAGCTTTCCCTTGGACGAGTTGCCGGTGTTGAGGTGCAAGACTTTCTTGTGGTCCTGGTCGTTGCTGTCGGTCATCGGTTCCCGAATGGTCAGACGTTAGTACCCTGGCCGGCCGGCGACGTGCCGGCGACAAAGCCCTTTATACCCTTGAGACGCGCGGAGTCGCGGGCCAATCCTTTGGCCAGCTTGCCGCGCGCCACCACCGCGTGCACCGCGTGGTCCCGCCCCAAAGCCGCGGCCATGGCCGCCGAGTCGAAGAGGTCAACCACCGGCATTCCCGGCGCCAGCGCTGTAACCTTGCCCCGCTGGTCGGGCGATCCGTCGCTGGCTTCCACCAGCAGGAGCGGCGGCCCGGCGCGTCCGACCTGGTTGGTCTTCAGCGCCTCGCGCACCTTTTCGTAGCCGGCGAGCGCCTGGCCGGCGCGGCGCGCCAAACCGAAAGCGTCGAGGCAACGACGTTCCAAAAGCCGTTCCAGACGGTCCGCCAGATCGGGCGGGACGCGCACCGCGCGCCGCGCCGCCTTGGCGAACAGGTTCTTGGCGATGGCCCGGGCGAGAACCGCCCTATCGGCCGACAGCCACAACCCGCGTCCGGGGAGCCGCTCCTCCAGGTCGGGCACGACCTCGCCGTCCGGCGCGATCACGAAGCGGATCATGCCGTCCTTCGGCTGCACCGCCCCGGTGGCGAGGCAGCGGCGCAGCGGACCCTTTTCCAGATCCGCCGGCAGCTGCGGCTCGTCGCCGCCCGGTTCGTGCCCGCCCGGCTCATGCTCAATCGCGTCGTTCAGCCCTACCATCCGTACCGTAACAGCTCCAACTCTGCTCTAACCGGGCTCAGCCCTGCGCCGGTTCGCCGTCGGCGGACGGCTGGGCCTGCGCGGGCACAGCGTCTTCACCGTCGAACCAGTGGGCACGGGCGGCCATGATGATCTCGTTGGCCTCGTCTTCCGACGGGCCGTCCTTGCCGAGGTAGTCGCGCAGCTCGTCGGCGGCGAGGTCGGCGAGGTCGTCCAGCGTCTTCACGCCGTTCTCACCCAGCTTGACCAGCTGCGCCGGCGTCAGGCCGGACAGCTCGGCCACCGCGTCCTCAACGCCGAGCGCGCGGCGCTTCTCGTTCATGCGGACGTCCTGCTCTTCCAGGAAGCTCAGGGCGCGCTGCTTCAGCTCGTCGGCCACGTCCTCGTCGAAGCCCTCGATCTCGGCGAGTTCCTCGGTCTCGACATAGGCGATTTCCTCGACGGAGGTAAAGCCCTCGGCCACAAGGAGGTGGGCGATCACGTCGTCCACGTCCAGGGCTTCCATGAACAGGCCCGAACGGCTGCGGAATTCCTCGGAGCGGCGCTCCGACTCCTCCTGCTCGGTCAGGATGTCGATGTCCCAGCCGGTCAGCATGGTGGCGAGGCGCACGTTCTGGCCGCGGCGGCCGATGGCCAGCGACAGCTGGTCGTCCGGCACCACCACCTCGATGCGCTTGTTCTCCTCGTCCAGCACGACCTTGGCGACTTCCGCCGGGGCCAGCGCGTTGACGACGAAGGTCGCCGGCTCCTGCGACCAGGGAATGATGTCGATCTTCTCGCCCTGCAGCTCGCCGACGACCGCCTGGACGCGGCTGCCGCGCATGCCGACGCAGGCGCCGACCGGGTCGATGGAGCTGTCGTGGCTGATCACCGCGATCTTGGCGCGGCTGCCCGGATCGCGGGCGACCGCCTTGATCTCGATGATGCCGTCGTAGATCTCCGGCACTTCCTGCTTGAACAGGTTGGCCATGAACATCGGATGCGTGCGCGACAGGAAAATCTGCGGACCGCGCGTTTCCTCGCGGACGTCGAAGATGTAGGCGCGCACGCGGTCGCCGTTCTTGAAATGCTCGCGCGGCAGCAGCTCGTCGCGGCGCAGGATCGCCTCGGCGCGGCCGAGATCCACGGTGACGTTGCCGTACTCGACGCGCTTGACGAGGCCGTTGACGATCTCGCCGGTGCGGTCCTTGTACTCGTTGAACTGGCGCTTGCGCTCGGCGTCGCGGACCTTCTGGACGATGACCTGCTTGGCCGTCTGGGCGGCGATGCGGCCGAAGTCGATGGGCGGCAGCGGATCGACCAGGAAATCGCCGATCTGGGCGCCGGGCTTGCGGCGCTGGGCGTAGGCCAGCGTGACCTGCGTCGCCTCGTTCTCGACCGTCTCCACCACCTCGAGGTGGCGGGTCAGGTGGATGTCGCCCGTCTTGCGGTCGATGCGGGCGCGGATGTCGTGCTCGTGGCCGTACTTGGAGCGACCGGCCTTCTGAATCGCCTGTTCCATCGCCTCCAGGACCTCGTCCCGGTCGATGTTCTTTTCGCGGGCGACCGCGTCAGCGACTTGCAGCAGTTCCATCCGTCACACTTCCTGGAGTGGCGTTCGTTCTTGGGTGGACCCGGCCGGAACGGCTCAACCCTGGCCCTGGCTGGCGCGGATCAGCTCATCCGTCAAAACCAGTTTGGCGCGCAGGATGTTGTCGAATTCCAGGCGGGCGGCTCCCTGTTCGGTATCGATGCACACGAGGCCGTCCTCGACGCCCTTCAGCATGCCCTTGAAACGCTTGCGGCCATCGACGGCGAGCCGGGTTTCCAGCTTCGCCTCGAAACCGGCGAAACGCTCGTAATCCTTCAGCCGGGTCAGCGGCCGGTCGATGCCGGGCGAGCTGACCTCCAGCGTGTAGGCGTTCTTGATCGGATCCTCGACGTCGAGGAGCGCGGAGATGGAGCGGCTGAGATCGGCGCAATCCTCGACCGTCATGGGGGCGCCGTCGGCGCGTTCCGCCATGATCTGAAGAACCGCGTGCTGCCCACCGGTGACCTGCACACGCACGACCTCGTAGCCCATGGCCTCGACCGACGGCGTGATGATCTCTTCGATACGACCGGTTGCGTCCATTCCACCTGACCTGCCTCGTCGCCCGGAATCGAGCGAATGCGAGGATTCCACACGCTGATAAAAAAATAAGTGGGCCAAGGCCCACCCGCAAAGCGTCCCGCCGGCCCAGTTTCCCGGGCCGCCGATCCGTATGGGTTCATGCGGTGAATATAGACATTCCGTGGCAAGCCGCAAGCGCTTTTCCAACGTCGGCGATCGGAGGCGGGGTCGCGCCGCGCCTTGGTCAGACGCGCGACCCTCGATCCTCTGGAGAAGCTTACGCCCTCGCCTTCCGAATGAAGCGCAGGAAGACCGGCTTGCGGCCGGCTTCGATGGCCTTTTCCTCGTAGCGGGTCGGCGGCCAGTCCTCGGTGCGGTGGCGCCAGTCCGACGGGCCGCGCGCGGTCCATTCGAAGTCCGGGTGCTTGACCGTGTGCTCCAGCATCCAGCGCACCAGCCCCATGTCGTCGCTGGCCAGCCGCAGCTCCGCCCCGTCCTTCAGCACGCGCGACAGGCGCGGCAGGTTGTCGGGGCCGATGAAGCGGCGCTCCCAATGGCGCTTCTTCGGCCAAGGGTCGGCGAACAGCACGAAGGCGCGGCCGATGGACGCGTCCGGCAGGGCGTCCAGCAGCGGGCGGGCGTCGTCGGGCAGGACGCGGACATTATCCTGCACCTGTTCCTCGTCCACCAGCGCCATCAGGCCGGCGACGCCGTTGACGAAGGGCTCCGCCCCGATCAGGCCAACGTCGCGGTTGCGCGCCGCCTGCCAGGCGAGGTGATGGCCGCTTCCGAAGCCGACCTCCAGCCACACGTCGCGCACGGGCTTGGGGAACAGGGCCTGCGGGTCGATCCGCTCGCCCGGCCGGGGCACCGGGATTTCCAGAGACGGCAGAATCGTGCCGAGCAGTTCGGTCTTGCGCTTGCGGAGCGGCCGGCCCTTGCGGCGTCCGTAGAGCCGGTTGGAGGAATCCGTGGCGGAGGAATCTGTGGTGGAGTCGTCGGTCATGATGAAAGCGGGGTCCAAAAACAGAAGCAGGGGCCGAAACGGCCCCTGCATACCTTACCAGTCCAAACCGTTCTTAAAAGAACGCGGCGCGCAGGTCCTTGACCAGATCGGTCTTCTCCCAGGAGAAGCCGCCGTCGGCCTCCGCCTCGCGGCCGAAATGGCCGTAGGCGGCGGTGCGCGCGTAGATCGGCTTGTTCAGGCCGAGGTGCGTGCGGATGCCGCGCGGGGACAGGTCCACCAGCTGCTGCAGAACCGCCGACAGGCGGTCTTCATCGACCTTGCCCGTGCCGTGCGTGTCCACATAGACCGACAGCGGCTTCGAGACGCCAATCGCATAGGACAGCTGAATGGTGCAGCGCTGCGCCAAATCCGCCGCGACGACGTTCTTGGCGAGGTAGCGCGCGGCGTAGGCGGCCGAGCGGTCGACTTTGGTCGGATCCTTGCCGGAGAAGGCACCGCCGCCGTGCGGAGCGGCCCCGCCGTAGGTGTCCACGATGATCTTGCGCCCGGTCAGGCCGGCGTCGCCGTCCGGCCCGCCGATCACGAAGCGGCCGGTCGGGTTGACGTAGAAGCTGGCCTCGTCGCACATCCAGCCCTGCGGCAGGCAATTGACGACGTGCGGGCGGACGATCTCGCGCACCTCCTCCTGGCTCAGGCCATCGGCGTGCTGGGTGGAGACCACGACGGCGGTGGCGCGCACCGGCTTGCCGTTCTCGTACTGCAGCGTCACCTGGCTCTTGGCGTCGGGGCCGAGCTGCGGGGCGGCACCCGAATGGCGGGCTTCGGCCAGCGACTTCAGGATGGCGTGGCTGTAGTAGATCGGCGCCGGCATCAGGGCCGGGGTCTCGTTGCAGGCGTAGCCGAACATGATGCCCTGGTCGCCGGCGCCCTCGTCCTTCTCACCGGCGGCGTCGACGCCGACCGCGATGTCGGCCGACTGCGAATGGACGAAGCACTTGACGTCCATCTTCTCCCAATGGAAGCCGTCCTGCTCGTAGCCGATGTCCTTCACCGCGGCGCGCGCGACCTGGATCAGCATGTCGGGCGTGATGCTCTCCGGCCCGCGCACCTCGCCGGCCAGCACCACCTGGTTCGTGGTGCACAGCGTCTCCACGGCCACGCGGGCGTACGGGTCGTGCGACAGGTACAAATCGACGATCGCGTCGGAGATCCGGTCGCTGACCTTGTCCGGATGGCCTTCGGACACGGACTCGCTGGTGAAGACGTAGTTGAGCTTGGCCACGGCGAACCTCGGCAATGAAGGGGGCTATTTCACATTGAAAATCTGAAGATCGGCGCAGCACCCACGGGAAAACCGATCTTTTCCCGTATTTGACAAGGTTTGCCGCCGGGGTCAAGCAATCTCCCGGCAATAGGACGCCGGGGTACCGGAATCGCTCGTCATAAGCGCAAGGGGGATGCGGCCGGTGCGGCGCATCCCCCTTACGGACAGGGGATGTTACTCGGCCGCTTCGATCGTAGCGGCGTTGGCGACCGCCTTGGTCAGCTCGAACAGCCGCTTGCGGACCGACGGGTCGTTGATGCGGTAGTAAGCGCGGACCAGCTCCAGCGTCTCGCGCTTGGCCATCGGATCGGGCTCGTAACCGCCCGAACGCTCCTCGTAGGTCACGCCACCGTCCTCATCCTCCACCGGAGCGGCGGCGGCGTCGGCCGGCATGTCGTCGAAGAAGAACGACACCGGGACGTCCAGCACGCGGCTGAGGTCGAAGAGGCGCGACGCGCCGATGCGGTTGGCACCGCGCTCATACTTTTGGACCTGCTGGAAGGTGAGACCAATGGCCTCGCCCAGCTTTTCCTGGCTCATACCGAGAAGGGTCCGGCGCAAACGGACGCGGGAACCGACGTGGACGTCGATCGGGTTCGGCTTTCCCGTTTTGGGGCGGCCGGCTGAGGCCCGGCGGCCCCGCGCTGCTGCTGCTGGCATGTCTCTAATTCCCTGGAACAGTTGTGCAACCTTGATACGACATATCCACGTATGCAGTCAAGGGCGCCCCTGCCGCTCCCGTCGCGCGTGGTTGTAAAAGATTCTGGGTTGCGCTAGCGGCGATGTCGAGCGAGCAGGCCGAGGGCAATACAGCTCAGGAGCATTACTCCAAAAATCATGTCGCCCGCCCGACCATAAAGTGTGGGGACGGGCAGCGCCTTGGGCAAGGCCGCATCGACCACGCCCCGCTGCCCGAGGCCGAGCATGGCAGTCACTCGTCCATAAGCATCGGTCACGCCGGAAATGCCGGTGTTGGCGACACGGACCAGCGGCAACCCCTCTTCCACCGCGCGGGTCTGCGCGATGGCGAAATGCTGGTGCGGGCCGGCGGTGTTGCCGTACCAGGCGTCGTTGGTCAGGTTCAGCAGCCATTGCGGCCGGTTGCCAGGATCGGTGACCGCGCCGGGGAAGATGACCTCGTAACAAATCAGCGGGCTGACCGGCGGCAGGCCCTTCATCGGCAGCGACACCGGCCCCGGCCCGGCCGAGAACTCCGCCCCGTTGCCGGCGATGGCGCCGACCGGCAGCCATTGGCGCAGCGGCATGTACTCGCCGAAGGGGACGAGGTGGAATTTGTCGAAGGCTGCCGTCACCGCGCCGCTGCCGTCCACCGCCAGCAGGCTGTTGAAGTAGCTGCGCTCGCCATACACGTCCACCGACGCGCGCGGCGCCCCGGTGATGAGCAAGCCGCCCGGCGGCGTCACGGCAGCGAGTGCCTGCCGCACGCGGGCGTCCTGCTCCAGGAACAGGGGCACGGCGGTCTCGGCCCAGATGACGTGCGTGATGGGTTCCGACGCCGGGGCGGCGGAGAGGTCGAGCTGCTGCTGGATGTTGCGCACGCGCTCGGCCGGTTCCCACTTCAGCCGCTGGTCGATGGCCGGCTGGACAAGGCGCAGCCGTACCCCCGGCACTGTCTCCGCTGGGGCGCCGGCCAGCCGCATCGCCCCCCACCCGCTGAGCCCGGCGAACAGCGCCAGCCCAGCCGCCAGCGCCGCCCAGGCCCGGCGCGGCGGCGCCGCTGTTTGCGAATTGGGGCCTGTTTGCGAATTGGGGCCTGTTTGCGAATTGGGGACATCGCCCAGCGCAGCAGGAAGCGCCGCGACCAGCACGGTCAGCAGGCTGAGCCCGTAGACGCCGGTCAGCGACACGGTTTGCAACACCGGCAGAAAGCCGGTCCAGCTGTAGCCGATAAGATTCCACGGGAAGCCGGTGAACAGATGCCCGCGCAGCCATTCGAACACGGCCCAGGAGGCGGCGAACAGCAGCACGCGGGCGAGGCCCGCCGCCCGCAGCTTCCACACCACGAGCGTGGCGAAGCCGGTGAACATGGACAGCAGGATCGGCAAGCCCGCCGCCGACAGGGGCAGCGCCCACCAGAAGCGCCCGATGTCGGTGAACAGCGCCGCGCTGATCCAGTAGAGCCCCAGCAGATGGTGCGCAAAGCCGAAGAACCAGCCGACCGCGAAGGCCCCCTTCCCCGTCCGCACGCCGTCCAGCAGCCAGAGCAGCCCCGGAAAGGCCAGCAGCAGCACCGGCACCGCATAGGCCGGCGGCAGCGCGAAGGTCGCAAGACCACCGAAGACCGCCGCCATCGCCAGCCGCCGCCACCCGGACAGCTCGGCAAGGCGCGCCGGAATCCGGCGCAGCGGCGCCGGGGAGGACAGGGTGTCGGTGGCGGTCAAGGGGCGGTCTCCGTGAACGGCGAGGCCGGACGGCTCACAGGTGGGGCGAAGTGGCATTCATAAAAAGCCCTTCTCCCCAGCGTGGGAGAAGGGTTGGGATGAGGGGGCGGCCGCAAGACCGGAGAGGTGTTGTTACGCCGGCGTTACCCCTCACCCCAACCACGCTGTGCCTATGGTGGCCTTCGGCCCCCATCCGCCTTGCGGACGACTTCGCGCCCACAAGGGGAGAGGGGCTTATTTCAAGCTTTCGCTCACCCCGTCGCGGCCAGCACGGAGCTGTTCGCGGGGGCGTTGCGGACGCGCAGGCGCTTGATGCGGCGGGGATCGGCCTCGACAATCTCGAACTCCAGGCCGGACGGGTGCTTCAGCATCTCGCCACGGCCCGGCACGCGGCCGGCCAGCGAGACCACCAGACCGCCGAGCGTGTCGATGTCCTCGCGCTCCTCCTCGGTCAGGACGGGGCCGACGCGCTCCTCGAAATCCTCAATGGAGATGCGGGCGTCGGCGATGATCGATCCGTCCGGCCGTTCCACGAGACGCGGCGAGGCTTCCTCGTCGTGCTCGTCCTCGATCTCGCCGACGATCTCCTCGACCAGATCCTCAATGGTGACGAGGCCGTCGATGCCGCCGAATTCGTCCACCACCAGCGCCATGTGCTGGCGCTTCTGGCGCATCTGCACCAGCAGGTCCACCACGGGCATGCTGGGCGCGACAATGGTGATGTCGCGAACGATGTCCTTGAGTTCCAACGGCTTGTGGCCGGCGACCACCGCGATGACGTCCTTGATGTGGACCATCCCGACGACGTCGTCGAGCGTCTCGCGGTAAACCGGAAGGCGGGAATGCGCCTCGTCCGCCATCCTGTGGATGAGGGCGGGCATCGAGGTGTCCACGTCCACCGCGACAATGTCGGCGCGGGGCACCATCACATCGGCCACGCTGCGGTCGCGAAGCTTGAGGATGTTGGCGAGCAGGGCGCGTTCGCCGGCTCCCATCGATCCTTCTTCGCCGTCCTGCTCCTCGATCAATTCCTCGATCGTTTCGCGGAGCGTGTTGTCGTCACGCCCCCCCAGGACGGTGCGGAGCCACCCTTTGAACAGGTGGCCCAGGGAATGCTGGTCTTCGGCCCCGTCTTCACGGGGCGTGCGACTGTCGGAAATCTCGCTCATCGGTCGGGTGGTTCGTCCATGTTGGGCGCTCCGGGAGGGAGACGCGTGGCGGCGTAGGGATCGGCGATCCCGAGGGTTTCGAGCACCTGGACCTCCAGCTGCTCCATCTCCTCGGCTTCGTCGTCCGTTTCGTGATCATACCCCAGCAGATGCAGAACGCCATGCACGACAAGGTGGGACATGTGGTCCGAAGGCGTTTTACCCTGCTCGGCGGCCTCGCGGGCGACGGTTTCCCAGGCCAGGATGACATCGCCCAGCAGAATGGGCGCGTCCTCGTCCACCTCCGGCTCCTCGGCCTCGGTCAGCGCGAAGGACAGCACGTTGGTCGGCTTGTCCTTGCCGCGATACTCGCGGTTCAGGCGGTGCACCAGCGCGTCGTCGGCGAGCACGACCGAAAGCTCGGCCGGCCCTTCATCCTCGTCGTAGGTGACGGTGAGCGCGGCCAGCGCTGCGCGCTCGGCCAGCCATTCCGCGTCGTCGGCCCAGTCGCCTGCTTCACGTGAAACGGCCACATCGACGGCCATCACAGCGTCCCCTCCCGAGTGGGAGCACTGCCGCCATTCCCGTTCGGACGCTTGGCGGCTTTCGCCTGCGCCTCGGCCTTGTCGTAGGCGCGGATGATGCGGGCAACCAGCGGGTGGCGCACCACATCCACGTCGGTGAAATGCACGAAGCGCACGCCGTCCACGCCCTTCAGGATCTCCAGCGCCTCGCGCAGGCCGGACTTGGTGCCGGCCGGCAGGTCGGTCTGCGAGATGTCGCCGGTCACCGCCATGCGTCCGCCCTCGCCCAGGCGGGTCAGGAACATCTTCATCTGCATGGGCGTGGTGTTCTGCGCCTCGTCCAAAATGACGAAGGCGTTGGCGAGCGTCCGGCCACGCATGAAGGCCAGCGGGGCGATCTCGATCTCGCCGGATTCCAGCCGCTTCTTCACCTGCTCCGCCGGCAGCATGTCGTGCAGCGCGTCGTAGAGCGGGCGCAGGTAAGGATCGACCTTCTCCTTCAGGTCGCCGGGCAGGAAGCCCAGCCGCTCCCCCGCTTCCACGGCGGGACGCGACAGGATGATGCGGTCCACCTGCCCCGTCGTCAGCATCGCCACGGCCTGCGCGACGGCGAGGTAGGTTTTGCCCGTGCCGGCGGGTCCGAGCCCGAAGACCATCTCGCTCTCGGCCAGCGCCTGGAGATAGGTGGCCTGCATGGGCGAGCGCGGGGTGATCGCCCCCTTGCGCCGCGTACGGACGGCAACCTCGCCACGGCTGAGCGTGGCAAGGTTCTGATCGCGCACCGCCTCTCCGCCCACGGCGGTGGCCATGCGGACTGCGGCGTCCACCTCGCCCGTGCCGACGGCCATGCCGCGCTTCAGCCGCTCATACAGAGCGTCCAGCGCCGACCGGGCGGTTTCCGCGGACTCCGCCGGACCGGCGATGGTCAGGATGTTGCCACGGGAAATCAGGGAGACGCCCAGCTGGTTCTCGATCCGCGCGAGGTGGCGGTCATGCTCCCCATACAGCATGGGGAGGAGCCGGTTGTCGTCGAACTGCAAATCAATGCGCTGGTCGGGCAAGCCGTTCAAACGGTCGCCTCCAAGGTTTGTGTCCCAATGGGAGAAGAGTGGTATTCGTCGGTCACCACGGTGCCCGACAGGCTGTTCGGGTGGGCGCCGTCGATGCGGATCTCGACGATCCGGCCGAACAGACGCTCGTTCGCCTCGGCGTAGACCGATTGCATGTAGGGGCTGCGGCCGAGCAGCTGGCCGTCGCGCTTGCCTTTCCGGTCGAACAGCACCGGCACGGTCTTGCCGACGAAGCCCTGGTTGAAGGCCTGCTGCTGCGCGTTCAGCAATTGCTGGAGCGCGGCAAGGCGGCTTTCCTTCACCTCCTCCGGCAGCTGGGTGTGTTCCAGGGCGGCGGGCGTGCCGGGACGCGGGCTGTATTTGAAGGAATAAGCCTGCGCGTAGCCGACGTCGGTCACCAGACGCAGCGTCTCGGCGAAGTCGGCGTCGCTCTCGCCGGGGAAGCCGACGATGAAGTCGCCCGACAGCGCCAGATCCGGCTTGGCCGCGCGCAGCTTGTCGATGATGCGGCGGTAGTCGTCGGCGGTGTGCTTGCGGTTCATCGCCGCGAGGATCCTGTCGGAGCCCGCCTGCACCGGCAGATGCAGGTAGGGCATCAGCTGCGGCACCTCGGCGTGGGCGCGGATCAGGTCGTCATCCATGTCCCTCGGGTGCGAGGTGGTGTAACGGATGCGCTCCAGTCCGTCGATTTCCGCCAGCTCGCGGACCAGCCGACCGAGGCCCCAAGTCGTGCCGTCCGGCCCGTCGCCGTGCCAGGCGTTGACGTTCTGGCCCAGCAGGTTGATCTCCCGCGTGCCGGCCGCGACCAGGCGCCTAGCCTCCGCCAGGATCTGCACGCCGGTGCGCGAGAATTCCGCGCCACGGGTGTAGGGGACGACACAGAAGGTGCAGAACTTGTCGCAGCCCTCCTGCACGGCCAGGAAGGCGGCGACACCCTGCGACCCCGCCTCGTCGGGCAGATAGTCGAACTTGGATTCCGCCGGGAAATCGGTGTTCAGCACGCTGCCGGCCGCGCGGGTGGCCTTCGCCACCATTTCGGGAAGCGTGTGGTAGGTCTGCGGCCCGAAGACGATGTCCACGTAGGGCGCGCGGGCGACGATCTCCTCGCCCTCGGCCTGCGCGACGCAACCGGCCACCGCGACGATCATGCGACCGTCGCCAGCCTGGGCCTTGGCGTCCTTCATCTGGCGCAGACGGCCGAGTTCCGAGAACACCTTCTCGGACGCCTTCTCGCGGATGTGGCAGGTGTTGAGGATCACCATGTCGGCGCCGTCCGGCTCTTCCACCGGCCGGTAACCCAGGGGGGCCAGGACATCCGCCATGCGGGCGGAGTCATAGACGTTCATCTGGCAACCCCAGGTCTTGATGAACAGCTTTTTGCTCAACGATCCCTTCCACACCAAAACAAAAAGGCGCGCCAGGACGGTATGGCCCGGCGCGCGACCCGCCGCCACGCGGCGTCGCTTCTGGCCAATATGGTAACACGACCAACGAGAATCGAGTCAACCGCGCCCTGAATATTCCCTCTCCCGCCGCATCGCGGCGGGAGGATGAGGGTGCCGGCAAGAATAACGCGCTTGATCCTCGACTGTACCCTCACCCGCCCGCTGGCGCGGGCACCCTCTCCCGGGACGGGAGAGGGAATGCGGCAAGCTCGCGCCCCGACACAGCCTTTGCCACACCGCCCGCCACCGCCCGCTGGCAATGATCGGCCAGGGCCTTGCGGCTGGAGAAGTTCTCAATGGTCACCGGCGGATGGAACTCCACCTCCACCGTCATGCGGCCGAGCGTGAAGACCGTCCACAGATGCGGGGCGAGGTCCATGTCCCCGTACCACGCATAATAGGGCCGAAAGGCGATCCCCATGGGAATGCCGTCGAGCCGCGTCGGCGTGATGCTGACCGGCTGCACGGTCAGGGGCTTGTCACCGATCCGCCGCGCCGCCACGGCGAACAGCGCCGTCTTGAAGGGCAGCGTGCGGTTGCCGTCGCTCGACGTGCCCTCCGGGAACAGGATCAGGCTGTCGCCGGCGTCGAGCCGCGCGCCCAGCTCGTCGCGCTGCCGTTCCACTCCCGCGCGCGCCTTACGCTCCACGAACACCGTCTGCTGGAGCTTCGCCAGCGTGCCGAAGAAGGGCCAGCCGGCCACCTCGCTCTTGGCGACGAAGGAGCCGGGAATGACCGAGCCCAGAACCGTGATGTCCAAATAGGACGAGTGGTTGGAGACGAACAGAACCGGCCCTTGGGCCACCCGCTCCCCGCGCACCACCACGTCGAAGCCGATGATGCGGGCGCAGATGCGGTGGTAGAAGACCGGGATGCGGTGGCGGGCCGGCAGCTTCAGCGCGACGGCCAGCGTCTGTACCGGGATCAGCAGCAGCGTCCAGGCGAGATACAGCGCCAGCCGCAAACCGCCAATGACCGGCGACCCCGGCGCGCGCCCACCCTCTGCCGTCACCATCACCGCCTCACGCGATCTGGGCGTCGCGGCTGCGTCGCTCGTAGTGCTTGGCGTATTTTTCGGTGATTAGGTCCGTCTTCACCACGATGGACACATCCGTCGTGTTGAACTGGTGGTCGATCACGGCACCCTCGCCGATGAAGCCGCCCAGCCGCAGGTAGCCCTTGATCAGCGGCGGCAGGACGTTCAGCGCGCGTTTGAAGTCAATCTGCTCGCGCGGCATCAGGTCCATGCTGACGTAGCGTTCCGGCAGCGCCACCGGGCGCAGTTCCGGCGGCGCCAGATGGTTGTGGTGCAGATAGGCCAGCGGCTCGGCCAGCGCCCCCGGATCGGTTCCCGGCAGGCTGGCGCAGCCGAACATCAGCGCGATGTCGTGCTGGAACACATAGGCCGCAATGCCCCGCCACAGCAGCTGCATGCTGCCGCGCGTGCGGTAGGCCGCGTCCACACAGGACCGGCCCAGCTCCAGGATCTCGCCCGGCAGATCGACCAGACGGCCGATGTCGTATTCGTCGCTGGAATAGAAGCGCCCGGCCTTCGCCGCCGCCGGACGGCGGATCAGGCGGTAGGTGCCGACCACCATCTCCGGCCCGTTGCCGCGCGCGTGGTCGATGACCAGCAGATGGTCGCACAGCGTGTCGAACGCGTCGAAATCCCGGTGGCGCGCCGCCATGTCCGGGGTCGGGATCGCCGACATCTCCTCGTAGAAGACGCGGTAGCGAAGGGCCTGCGCCCAGTCGATCTCGGCGGCGTTTTCGGCCAGCCGCACTTCGAGGGAGCCCATGCGCAGTTCGGACGAACTGCCCTGGTCCGTGCTCGTATCAGCCATGTCGACGGTTCGCCGGCGTTGTTCGTGATAAGGCGATCGCCGGCACCCCATATCCGGGACCGGCCCGATCACACCACAGGGATAACACGAATGGCCGGTTGCCGGTCAACCGCCTCTTTGCCGTGCACCCTGGGCGGCGGATCCTCGGCGGCCGGACAGGGGCAACGGCCCGTGGTTCCGAAGCGGACCGCCCGGAGCGGGGCGATCCGCCGCAGACCGACGCTCAAGCCTGCCTGATCTTGGACGTCTTAGGCGGCGCCGCGACGGGCGCGGGTGCCGAGCCCGATCTGCTTGGCCAGCGAGCTGCGCTGGCGGGCGTAGTTCGGGGCGACCATCGGATAGTCGGCCGGCAGGCCCCAGCGGTCCCGGTATTCCTCGGGCGACATGTCGTACGCCGTCTTGAGATGGCGCTTCAGCATCTTCAGCTTTTTGCCGTCCTCAAGACACACGATGTAATCGGGGGTCACCGACTTCTTGATGGGAACGGCGGGCTGCGGACGCTCCTCCGTCACCACCGGTTCGGTGCCGACGTTCGCGAGCGACTTGTACACCTGCTCAATCAGCGTCGGAAGATCGCTGAGAGCCACTGTATTGTTGGAGACATGCGCCGCCACGATCTCCGTGGTCAGAGACAACAGCGCGTTGGAAGGGTTCCCATTGCTCATGTAAGCTTGCTCCGCGGCTTGGCGTTCCTCTCCATATAAAGAGGTTTCCAGCCGCGTGCAATATCCATCCTTTGATCATAAAGAGGAAGCAGTGTACGAAAAAATCTCGACCGACTTGTTTTTGGACATCACCTCGGACGTGTGCCCGTTAACCTTCGTCAAAACCAAGTTGTCAGTGGAACGAATGGAGTCCGGGCAAACCCTCGAAGTTCGGCTGAACGCAGGCGAACCCTTGGAGAATGTACCCCGATCCTTAGCCGAACTGGGTCACTCCATTCTGGCGGTAAAACCCGAAAATCCGGATGAGCCGGCCGGGATCCACCGCCTTTGGGTGCGCAAAAGTTAATATTTATACGCTCACGAAAGAATACCGAAGCACCAGGGCGGCAACCCTTCCATCCGGGCGCTTGTAATATCCGGGCCGCCGGCCGACCGGAAAGAAACCGCAGGACTTATACAATGCCCGCGCCGCGTCGTTGTCTTCGGCGACTTCCAGGAACAGCGCCGTGGCGCCCCGTTCCCGGGAGCCGTCCAGCGACGCCGCGACGAGGCGCCGGCCGATGCCCCGCCCGCGCGCCTCGGCCGAAACGCCGATGGCGATGATCTCCGCGTCCTCGGCGGCGACCCGCGCCATGACGAAGCCGACCGGCTCCTCTCCCTTCAAAGCCAGCACCGCGAAGGAGCCCGGCTGGCCGACCAGCGTCGCCACGGCTTCCTCCCCCCACGGGTCGTCGGGGAAGCAGGCCCGCTGCAAGGCGGCGATCACCGGCGCCGCGACGACATCGGCCGGCTGGAGCATCACTTCATCACTCATCACTTCGCCTTTGGCAGGGTGACGTCGGGCGGGCGCAGGTAGAAGGGCTGGGCCGGCAGGCCGACCGGGCGCGCGGCACCCAGCGCCGCCACCACGGCGGCGTCCGGCGTGCCCGCCCCCTCCGCGAAAGCCGTATCCGGCCGCCCCTCCAGCACCGGGCGCAGTAGCCCGGCCCCGTCGCCGGCGATTAGCAGAGGCGCGGCGGGCAAAAGTCCGGCCAGCCACGCGGGCACCGCCGCCGGCTCGTGCATCGCCGGCTCACCGACCGGCGTCAGGTCGGGACCGAAAAGTTGCAGAAACGGCTCGGCCCGGCGGGAGTCCACGGCGACCAGCACCGCCCTCCCCGCCCGCGCCTCCTCCGGCAACCCGTGCGCGATGGCGTCGAAGGTGGTGATGCCGACGACCGGAAGCCCGGCGGCCAGCGCGAAGCCGCGCGCCGCCGCCAGCGCGATGCGCAGCCCCGTGAAAGCCCCCGGTCCCACGGTCACCGCGATGCGATCCAGCCGGTCGAAGCCGACAGCGGCCTCGGCCAGCGCCGCCTCGGCCATGGGGACCAGCGCCTCCGCTTGGCCGCGCGCCATGGGTTCAGCGCGGCGCGCCGTGACACGGCCATCGTCCCACACCGCCGCCGAGCAGCCCGACGTCGCTGTATCCAGCCCCAGAACGATCATTGACCCACCGCCTTCATTGCTGCCTTCTTCCCAAACCCTAAGTCCAACAGACCCCTCGCAAACATGCTCATTGACATCGCACCGCCGGCCTTCGACGTCGATCTCGACCTGCTCTACGCCACGCCCGACAACCTGACGGGCGCGCCGATCTACCGCCGGCCGGCGTGCCTGCTGCATCCGCACGCCGCCGACCGGCTGCGCGCGGCCATCGATCTGGCGCGCGGCATCGGCTGCCGGCTGCGCCTGTACGATGCCTTCCGCCCGGTCGAGGCGCAATGGATGCTGTGGCATGCCTTTCCCGACCCCGCCTACATCGCCGACCCGCGCACCGGCTCCATGCATTCGCGCGGGGTGGCGGTGGACCTGACCCTGGCCGACAAGGACGGCCAGCCGCTGGACATGGGCACCGGCTTCGACGACATGACCGACCGCTCGCACCACGGCCGCACCGACCTGACCCGCAAACAACAGCGCAACCGCGCCGCCCTGCTCGGCGTCATGACGGCGGCGGGCTGGCGGCATTACGCGTGCGAGTGGTGGCATTACCAGCTTCCCGACGCGGACGGCTACCCGCTGCTGACCGACGCGGCGACGGGTGGAAAGCTGATGGGCTGAGGCGACGGTTTGTTGCATGGCTGCATCGCTCGGCGACCGGCAGCAGCCTTGGGGACGTTGCGGACTTGTTCCCGGTGGGTCTGATATGCCACATCACATGTGGTAAGCCGGACGGTCGTCCGGTTCCGCGATCCGTATGGGCCGACATGCCGCTTCGACGCGCCGCCGCATTGCTCGCCGTGGCCGCCGCCTGGACCCTTCAGGTTCTGGCGGGCGGCCCCGCCGTCGCCGCGGAACAGCCGAGCCCCAACGCGGCCCCGAGCGCGGTGGTCTTCGCCTACGACCGCTTCGGCGAGGACCAGACCCCCTCGATCAGCATCCGCCTCGACCAGTTCGAAGCCCACATCGAGGAGCTGACGGACGGCGAGTATCAGGTTCTGCCGCTGCCCCGCATCCTGGAGGCGCTGCGCACCGGCAAGCCGCTGCCCGACCGCACGGTCGCCATCACCATCGACGAGGCCAGCAAGTCAGCCTATCGCGAGGCCTGGCCGCGTCTGAAGGCCGCCAACCTGCCGTTCACGCTGTTCGTCGCGACCGACGCCGTGGACCGGGGATCGCCCGCCCACATGACCTGGGCGGAGATCCGCCAGCTGGCGGCGGCCGGGGTGACCATCGGGGGCCTGAGCGCCTCCACCCAATCGCTGGTGTCCCGCCCCGCCGCCGACATCGTGGCGGAGCTGCGCCGCATGTCCGACCGCCTCCAGGCGGAGCTGGGCAAGCGCCCGACGCTGTTCGCCTACCCGCAGGGCGAGGTGTCGGCCGCCGCCCGCGCCTATGTCATGGACCATGGGCTGGAGGCCGCCTTCGGCCAGCAGTCCGGCGTTCTGCACCCGCAGGCCGACCGCTGGAACCTGCCGCGCTTCTTCATGAACGAGGCCTTCGGCAGCGTGGACCGTTTTCAGCTGGCCGCCAATGCGCTGCCGCTGCCGGTCACCGACCTGACGCCCGACGATCCGCTGCTGACCGTCAACCCGCCGTCGCTGGGCTTCACCGCCGCCGACGAGGTGGGCGACCTGTCGCGGCTGGCCTGCTTCGCCGCCGGCCAGGGCCGCACCGCCATTGAGCACGTGTCCGACGACCGCGTGGAAGTCCGCATCAAGGATCCCTTCCCGCCCGGCCGGTCCCGCGTCAACTGCACCCTGCCGGCCCCGGACGGCCGCTGGCGCTGGCTGGGATTGCAGTTCGTGGTTCCGGAATAAGAAAAAGATTCACCACAAAGACACGAAGGGCACAAAGAACCCCACAAAGGAGCGCCAGCACCGCAACGCACAGCCGCGATGCCGAGACCCTCTTTGTGAAACCCTTTGTGCCCCTCGTATCTTTTTGGCCGTGTCTTTGTGGCGATTCCCCTCGCCGCAAAGAAACGTTACCGGACCGCGCGGACCTCGACGACCTCGGGGATGTAGTGGCGCAGCATGTTCTCGATGCCGGCCTTCAGCGTGGCGGTCGAGCTGGGGCAGCCGGAGCAGGCGCCCTTCATGACCAGATACACCACCCCTTCCTCGAACCCGTGGAAGGTGATGTCGCCGCCGTCCTGCGCCACGGCCGGACGCACGCGGGTGTCGAGCAGCTCCTTGATCTGCTGGACGATCTCGTCGTCATCACCGCCCTCGGCGTGGCCGTCGCCGACGTCGTCGAGCAGCACCGGCCGGTTGGCGGTGAAGTGCTCCATGATGACGCCGAGGATCGACGGCTTCAGCAGGAACCAATCCTTGGCGGCGGTCTTGGTGATGGTGATGAAGTCGGCGCCCAGGAACACGCCCTCCACCCCGTCGATTTCGAACAGGCGCTGGGCGAGCGGCGAACGGGCGGCATCCTCGCGGCTGGGGAAGTCGGCGGTGCCGCGTCCGAGCACGTCACGCCCCGGCAGGAACTTGAGAGTCGCCGGGTTGGGCGTCTGCTCGGTCTGAATGAACATGTCCATATCCTCCATCGGCGCCGAACATGACTGGCGGCGCAGGCGAAACTTGGGCAGAATCGTGCGCCAGATCAAGGATCGTCTCAGTATGGTTATTGCCCCGTGAGCGTCGCGCCGTCCACGCCCGCCTCCACGCCGGATCTTGCCGCCCCCCTTCCCGCCCCCGGCCCCCGCGATACCCGGCAGGAGGTGATCGACTGGCTGTTGCAGGAAGGGCGGCACGCCGCCAGCATCCAGGAGCTTCTGGACCGCTTCTGCCGCCGACTGGGCGCGGCGGGCGTGCCCCTGTGGCGCGTGGTGTGCGGCCTGCCGCTGCTGCACCCGCAGATCCGCTCCATCGTCTTCTTCTGGCGCCGCCACACCCAGGGCGTGGAGGTCTCCACCCGCCCGCACGGCACCGAAACCAGCAGCGAGTATCTGAGCAGCCCCTTCGCCACCCTGCTGGACGACGGCGCCGACGCGCTTCGCTACCGGCTGGAGCAGATGGAGGCGCCCTGGCCCTATCCAGTGCTGGGTGAACTGCGCCAACAGGGCGCCACCGACTACGCCGCCATGACCATCCTGTTCGCGGACGGGCGGCGCAACGTGATGAGCTTCACCACCGACCGGCCCGGCGGCTTTTCCATCGAGGATCTGGCGCTGGTCAACGGCGTCATGCCCGCGCTGGGCGCGGTGCTGGAAACGATGGCGCTGCGGCGGCTGGCCGTCACGGTGCTGGACACCTACGTCGGGCGGCGGACGGGCACGCGCATCCTGTCCGGCGACATCCGGCGCGGCACCGGCGCCAACGTGCGCGCGGTGCTCTGGTACTGCGACCTGCGCGGCTTCACCTCCCTGGCCGACCGGCTGCCGCGCGAGGAGCTGATCGGCCTGCTGAACGGCTATTTCGAGATCATGGGCGGGGCGGTGGAACGCCAGGGCGGCGAGATCCTGAAGTTCATCGGCGACGCCATGCTGGCGATTTTCCCGCTGGAGGACAGCGACCGCGACGGAGCGTCCGCCTGCACCAAGGCGCTCGACGCGGCGGAAGACGCCGTGAAGGGCATGATCGAGCGCAACGCAGAGCGCGCCGCCTGGGGCCAGCCGACGCTCCGCTGCGGCATCGCGCTGCATCTGGGCGAGGTTATGTACGGCAACATCGGTTCCGCCGACCGGCTGGACTTCACGGTGATCGGTCCGGCCGTCAATCTGGTCAGCCGGATCGAGGGATTGTGCAACCGCCTGGACCGCACCGTCCTGACCTCCGCCGCGTTCGCCGCCGCCTGCGGCGCCCGCCTGACCCCGGTCGGCTGGCACCCGGTGAAGGGCCTGCCCAACCCGGTCGAGGTCCATGGCTTGAAAGAACAGGAATAACCGGAGGACAGCGTGCAGAAGGTCAACTTGGCGGAGGCATTCAGCCGCTTTTCGGAGCACTGGAGCCCACGGATCGCCGGCGAGATCAACGACAGCCATGTGAAGCTCGTCAAACTGAAGGGCGAGTTCGTCTGGCACCACCACGACCAGGAGGACGAGCTTTTCCTGGTCGTCAGGGGGCGCCTGCTCATGCGGTTCCGCGACCGCGAGGTCTGGCTGGAGCCGGGTGAATTCATCATCGTGCCCAAGGGCGTCGAACATCTTCCCGTCGCGCCGGAGGAATGCGACGTCCTTTTGCTGGAGCCGAAGACGACGCTGAACACCGGCAACGTCGTCAACGAACGCACCGTCGCGGACCTGCAACGCCTGTGACCGAAACACCCCTGACTGAAACGCCTCTAACTGGAAAGCCTGTGACCGGCCTCGCCCCCACACTCCCCGCCACCCGCCCCTATGCCCTGGCCGCCGCCGCGTTCTCCGCCGGCTGGTCGCTGATGATGATGGAAATCCTCGGCGCGCGGCTGATGGCGCCGCACTTCGGCTATTCCGTCTATCAATGGGGCGCCATCATCGGCGTGGTGATGACCTTCATGGCCGCCGGCTACTGGACCGGTGGGCAGCTCGGCGACGGGCCGCGCGCCGTGCCCGCGTTGCGCTGGGCCCTGCTGGCCGGGACGCTCGCGGCGGCGCTGACGCCGTGGCTTGGCAAGCCGATGCTGGCGGACGCGGCGGCGCGGCTGAACGCGGCGGATGGGGCGGTGATCGGCGCGGCGCTGATCCTCGGCGTGCCGTCCTTTGCACTCGCCATGGTGTCGCCCATCTGCGCGGGGCTCAGCGCGCTGTCGGGCGCGGCGGCGGCGGGGCGGATCTACGCGGTCGGCACGGTGGGCAGCATCGGCGGGACCTTCTTCGCCTCCTTCTACGCCATCCCGCAGGTCGGCGTGTCGGCCGGCTACGCCATGGCCGCCGTTCTGCCGGCCCTCGCCTGCGCCTTCGTTCCGGGTGGTAAACGAATGGCGGCTGCGGCCGCTTTGGGCGTGCCGCTCGCCTGGGCCGCCGGCTATGGCGAGGGGCGGGAGTTCGCCGTCTACCGCGAGACGCCGCACAACACCGTCATGGTGCGCGAGGACGACCGGGAGATCCGCCTGCACCTGAATGTGCTGTGGGCGACCCAGTCGCGGCTGCGCAAGGACGGAACGCCGACCGGGCTCTATTACGACCTGTTCCCCGCCGCCCCGGCGCTGACGGGCGGCACGGAATCCGGCGGCAAGCGCGTGCTGGTGCTGGGGCTTGCCGGTGGTGCGGCGGCCAAGGGCATTCTGGAGGCTTGGCCGGGCGCCGACGTTCTGGGGGTGGAACTCGACCCGGCGGTGGTGGAGGTGGCGCGTTCCCACTTCGACCTGCGGCCGGAGGTGCGAGTCGCTGTGGACGACGCCCGCCGTCATGTGGAGACTTCAACCGAGCAGCACGACGTGGTGATCGTGGACCTCTACTCCACCGCCATCATCCCCTTCTTCACCGCCACGCGCGAGTTCTTCGAGGCGGTCGAGCGGCGGGTGGCGCCGGGCGGGATCATGCTGATGAACGTGGCCTCGCCGCAGGACCGCGACACGCTGGTCGGGCCGCTGGCGGCGACGCAGGGTGCGGTCTTTCCCTCCGTCTTCCTCGCGGACGCCGGGCGCGGCAACTATCTGCTGATCGCCACGAAGGAGAAACGTACGCTCGACGACGTACGCGTACGCCTGGAAAACGCCCCGCCGCAGGTCGCGTACGCCGCCCACCGCGTCCTGGACGACCTGACCGTCGCCGACACCGCCGGTCACCCGGTTCTGACCGACGACCGCAGCGACATCGACCTGCGCAGCCTCGCCGCCCTTTACGGGAGATAGGTTACGGCAAGCAAGTCAGGTGATGGCGTCCAGCTGCTCGTCGTCCAGGCCGCCGGGCACGATGGTCAGCGGGATGCGCAGGCGGGACAGGCCGCGCCCGGTGTAGTAGGAGATCAGCGGCCCCGGCCCTTCCGGATCGGTGCCGGCGGCCAGCACGAGGATCGAAATGCTCGGCTCCTCGTCGATCAGGGCCAGCACCTCGTCGCGCGGGTTGCCCTCGCGCACGTACAGGGCCGGCAGGGTGCCAGTCAGCTTGTTCACGTCGCGGGCGAGCTTCTGGAGCTTCTGCTCCGCCTCGTTGCGCTGTTCCTCGCGCATCAGGTTTTCCATGGCGAGCCAGTGCTGCATCTCGCCCGGCTCCATCACATAGACCAGCGCCACCTTGCCCTGCGACTTGCGGGCGCGCAGGCAGGCGTAGCGCAGGGCCACCGGCAGCTCGGGGCTCTCGTCCACGACGACGAGGAAGATGCGCACCGGCGGCTTGGCGACTTCGGGGGTCTCGGTCGGGGTCTGTTCGTCGCTCATCTCACACCCTTCGGAAGGCGGCGCCGGCCAGCCAGCCGGCTGCAATCGCGCCAATCACCGCAGCCACGCCGTAGGCCAGAGGCTGGTTGCGGGCAAACTCGAAGATCTCGGCGCTGAAGCCCACCTTCGAGACCACCAGCGGCGTGGTTTGCGCGCTGACCACTTCACCCTCGCGGATCAGCAGCGCTTCCACATTGTACAGCCCCGTCGGCACGTTGGCCGGAAAGTAGATGTTGGTCCGGAACAGCCGCTCGCCAAGGAAGGACACCTGCCCCAGCGTGATGCCATAAAGCCCGGCGCGCTGCTTGTTGCGGATCAGGGCGAGGCGGAACACCGCCAGCTCCTCCGGCGACAGCTGCTCGCGCGGGCCCAGCTGCAACTGCGGCAGGCCGATCTGGTGGCGCTCCAGCACGGGCCGGCTGACGAACTGGTCCAGCGGCCGGTTGGTCGCGACCATGTAATAGCTCGGCACCTGCTCGAACCGGACGCTGGTGGCGTTGAGCCAGATGCCGGCGATGCGCTCTTTGCGGCGCACAGTGACGCTGCCGCGCGGGCCGGTCACCACGATGGCAACGTCGCCGGCCCCGTCGGTGGTGCCGAACAGCACGACTTCCGTGCCGGTGAAGCCGGTGTTGATGGCGATCAGGTGGCTGGACAGGTCGGCGACCAGCTGTTGCGCCCACACGGTCGCGGCCAGCGTTCCCCCGACAACCAGCCCGGCCAGCGCCCCGACGGCCCGCGCGGTCCAAACCCGCCGCATCACAGCGAGCCCGAGGTGATGGTGAAGACGTCGTTCGGCTCGACCACCAGATCCCAGGCGAGCTTCAGCGCCACCGCCACGACCAGGGAGGCGAGCAGCAGCCGCGCCTGCTCGCCGCGCAGCTTGCCGCTGACCTTGGTGCCGAACTGCGCGCCGATCACGCCGCCGATCAGCAGCAGCAGCGCCAGCATCACGTCCACCGTCTGGTTGGTGGCGGCCTGCAGCAGCGTCGCCATGGCCGTGGTGAAGATGATCTGGAACAGCGAGGTCCCGGCCACCAGCCCCGTGGGCATGTTCAGCAGGTAGATCATCGCCGGCACCAGCATGAAGCCGCCGCCGATGCCCATGATCGCCACCAGCATGCCGCCGACCGCGCCGATGCCCGCCGGCAGAAGTGCCGAAATGTAGAGCTTTGAGCGCTGGAACCGCATCTTCAGCGGCAGCCCGTGCAGCCAGATGTGCCGGTGCAGTTTGCCGCGCCGGGCGGTGGGGGCGCGGCGGCGGATCAGCGCGCGGCTGCTTTCCACCAGCATCATCGACCCGATGCCGCCCAGGAAGAAGACGTAGGCCAGCGTGATCGCCACGTCGATCTGGCCGATCCGCTGCAACAGGCCGAAGATCCAGACGCCCACGACGGTGCCGACCAGACCGCCCAGCAGCATGACGACGCCGAGCTTCACGTCCACGTTGCCGCGCCGCCAGTGGGCCAGAACGCCGGACACGCTGGCGGCGACCAGCTGGTTGGCCTGGGTGCCCACCGCGACGGCGGGCGGCACGCCGATGAAAATCAGCAGCGGCGTCATCAGAAAGCCGCCGCCGACGCCGAACAGCCCGGACAGAAAGCCAACCACCCCACCCATGCCGAGCACGAGCAGCGCGTTGACCGACATTTCGGCAATCGGCAGATAGACTTGCATGCGGGGCGGGGCCGGCGGACGGGGATCGTCCGCCAGCTTAACCCACGGCGCGACGCGGGGGCAATCGCGCTGGAATTTTATTGTCCACAGATGAACACAGATAAACACAGATGGTCGAGAAACGTTCTTCCCAAATCGACTGTCATTCCTGCGAAGGCCGGGATCCAGAAAACTCCGCAACACCGCCATCGCGGGAACGACGGAGCATCCTTTTTTATCTGTGTTTATCTGTGTCTATCTGTGGACAAACAACAGTGTTTACGCCAGCACGCCCTTGCTCTTCACCAACTCGGCGAGGTTCACCTCCGGCCGGGCGCCGACGTGGCTGATGATCTCGGCCGCCGCGATGGCGCCCAGGCGGCCGCACACCGCCGGGGCCAGACCGCGCGTGTAGCCGTAGAGGAAGCCCGAGGCGTAGAGGTCGCCCGCACCCGTGGTGTCCACCACGCGGTCCACCGGCTCGGCCGGAACCTCGACCACCTCGCCGCCGGAGACGATGACCGCGCCCTTCTCGCTGCGGGTCAGGGCCGCGACCTTGCCCAGCCGCTTCACCGCGTCCAGCGCGTCCTCGAACCGGTCGGTCTTGTAAAGGGCGCCGATCTCGTGCTCGTTGGCGAACAGGATGTCCACATGGTTCTCGACGAGGTCGAGGAACTCCGCGTGGTGGCGGTGGACGCAGAAGCTGTCGGACAGCGACAGCGACACCTTGCGCCCGGCGCTGTGGGCGATCCGGGCGGCCTTGCGGAAAGCCTCCTTCGCCTGCGGCGGATCCCACAGGTAGCCTTCCATGTAGGTGACCTGCGAGTTGGCGATCAGAGCCTCGTCGATGTCCTCCGGCCCCAGTTCCACGCAGGCGCCGAGGAAGGTGTTCATGGAGCGCTGGGCGTCCGGCGTCACCAGGATCAGGCAGCGCGCGGTCGGGGCACCGCCGTGGCCGGCCTCGGTCTCAAAATGCACGCCGGCGGCGCGGATGTCGTGGCGGAAGACCTGGCCCAGCTGGTCGCCATGGACCTTGCCGATGTAGGCCCCCTTGCCGCCGAGGAAGGCGATGCCCGCCATGGTGTTGCCGGCCGAGCCGCCGGACACTTCGACGCCCGGACCCATGCGGCCGTACAGCTCCTCCGCGCGGGCGGCGTCGATGAGGGTCATAGCCCCCTTCTCGATGCCGTTGGCGGACAGGAAGGCGTCATCGGCATGCGCGATGACATCGACGATGGCGTTGCCGATGCCGGTGACGTCGAATTCGGCCGAGGCCATGGGCGCTCCTTTTCGGGAAAATTCATGCGTGGAACTTGGCCGCGAGTATAGCCGCGCCGCACCGCATCACAAGCGCGCCGGTCGGGCGGCGCGACCAAACGACGCTCTGAGATCACCAATGCGGCAGCCCGCCCTGGAACGGTGGCCGGCGGCGGCGTAGATAAGCAGCGCCTGTCCAAAAGGGCTCACGCCAAGGGAAATGTTCATGATCCGCGCCCTGCTTCTCGCCATCGCCCAGCTGTCCGATCCGGCCTCGCGCCGGGTGGTGTGGACCGGCGTCCTGTCCGCCATCGCGGCTTTCGGGTTGCTGGCCGGGACGGTGTGGTGGGCGCTGTTCCACACGGTGCTGACCGATTACGCCTGGGTGGACTGGACGCTGGACCTGCTGGGCGGGCTGGCGGTTCTGGTGCTCGCCTGGGTGCTGTTCCCGGCGACGGTCGGCATGGTGTCCAGCTTCTTCCTGGACGAGGTCGTGCAGGCGGTGGAGCGGCGCCATTACCCGCATCTGCCCCCAGCCCGGCAGACTGGGATCGCCGAAGAACTCGGCACCGCGATCCGCTTCTTCGCCGTGGTGTTGCTGGTGAACCTGTTCGCCCTGCCGCTGTATCTGCTGGTGCCGGGACTGAATTTGTTGGTCTTCTACACCGTCAACGGCTATCTGCTGGGCCGCGAATATTTCGAAATGGTGGCGATCCGCCGGCTGGAACGAAAAGAGGCCGGCTACCTGCGGCGCGCCCGACCGTTGAAACCATTTTTGGCTGGCGTCGTAATCGCCTTTCTTTCGACGATCCCTTTCGTCAACCTGTTGGTGCCGGTGATCGCGAGCGCCTTCATGGTCCACGTCTTCCAGACCATGGCACGGCCTTCCAGCCCGTGAAAGCCCACTTGCGGCCGGCCGGATGACCGTGTTACCCCGCTTGGGTGGGCTTTTTTCGGCCGGTTCCGATCGGAGCGCCCGTCATCCGAAGCCGCCTTGATGACCTGACTGACCTCGACCTGACTGACCAGGGGATCAACGTTCATGCTGTTCGGACGAAAGAATCCGCCCGTCGGTGCGCCGAAGACCGAAAGCGCCGACGCGGCCCGCGTGGCCGCACCGGAGGCGGGCACCGCCGAGCCCTCGGTAACCCCCGCCACAACGGCGTCGCCGCTCTCCTCCCTGAACGCGGCCCCGGCGGCGGTTCCGGCTTCCCCGGCAACGTCCGCGCCGACGTCCTCCCCGGCCGTTCCGCAGGCCACGGCTCCGCAGACCCCGGCACCGGCCTACCGCCCGCCGTTTTCCGACAAGGGACCCGAGATGAACACCAGCACCCCGAAGCCGCCGACCGGCGCCTCCATTCCCGGTGCCAGCTTCAAGCCGACCGACATTCCGCGTCGCACGGTCGATCTGCCGGGCGTCGCCCCGCGCAAGCCCGAAGGCTTCGGCGCGCCGGTCGCCCCCACGCCCGTGACGCCAGCCGCTGCGGCTCCGATCGCTCCGGCGCCGTCCTCCTCGCTGCCGTCCGACCACCGCCGCCTGATCGTCGGCCGCGACATTTCGCTGAACGGTGAGATCGGCTCCTGCGACGTGCTGGTGGTTGAGGGTACCGTGGAGGCCAAGCTGCGCGACGGCCGCTCCATCGAGATCGCCGACACCGGCCTGTTCAAGGGCTCGGTCGAGATCGACGAGGCCGACATCGGCGGCCGCTTCGAAGGCGACATCACCGTGCGCGGCCGCCTGACCGTGCGTTCGACCGGCAAGATCACCGGCTCGATCAAGTTCGGTGAGCTGGCGGTCGAGGCCGGCGGCATTCTGTCCGGCGACATCCAGCAGGTGAACGCCGCTCCGAAGGCGGCCCCGGCAGCCGCTCCGGCCGCCCCGTCCCTCGCGGTCGTCGACGGCGAGTAAACACTGCGCCATCGCTGAAACGAAAAAAGCCCGGCCGGACCACAGTCCGCGCCGGGCTTTTTCCTGTCCGCTCGGCGGAGGCCGCGGCGTTTAAGCCGCCTTCACCGCCGAAAGGAACACCTCCACCTTCGACTTCAGCACGCCGGCTTGGCCCGACAATGTGTCGGCCGCGCCGAGCACCTGGTGTGCCGCCGCACCCGTGTCGGCGGCGGAACGGTTGACGCCGACGATGTTGCTCGACACCTCTTGGGTTCCCAGGGCCGCCTGCTGAACGTTTCGGGCGATTTCCTGCGTGGCCGCCTGCTGCTCCTCCACCGCTGCGGCGATGGTGCTGGAGACGTCGCTGATGCGCCGGATCGTTTCCATGATGGCGCCGATGGACGACACCGCGCCCTGCGCCTCGCCCTGGATCGAGGTCACCTTGACGGCGATCTCATCCGTGGCGCGCGTCGTCTGGTCGGCCAGCGCCTTGACTTCGGCCGCCACGACGGCGAAGCCCTTGCCCATCTCACCGGCCCGCGCCGCCTCGATGGTGGCGTTGAGCGCCAGAAGCCGCGTCTGCGAGGCGATCTGCATGATCAGATCGATGACCTTGGCGATCTCCTCGGAGGCCGAGGCCAGCCCGCGCATGGCTTCGTCGGTCCGTCCGGCCTGCGCCACCGCCTCACTGGCGATGACGGCGGATTGGGCGACCTGACGGCTGATTTCCTGCACGGAGGCGGCCAGCTCCTCCGTGGCGGTGGCGACGGTCTGCACGTTGGCCGAGGCCTGTTCGGAGGCTGCCGCCACGGCCGTGGACTGGCGCGTCGTCTGCTCCGCGTTTGCCGAGAGCTGGCTGGCGGTTCCCTGCATCTGCACCGCCGCGGACGAGACCTCGCCCAGAACCGTGCTGGCGTCGTGGTCAAAGCGGCCGGTCAACTCCTCGATGGCGCGGGCCCGGCGCTCGCGGGCGGCCTGCTCGACGCGTTCGCGCTCGGCGGCCTCGCTGGCGGCCACCATGCCTTGCTTGAAGACCAGCACGGCCTGCGCCATCACGCCAATCTCGTCGCGCCGCTCGGTCGCCGGGATGTCGGTGCCATGATCGCCGCCGGCCAAGCGGCGCATCGCGTCGGTCATGGTCGTCAGCGGTCGCACGATGGAGCGCGACGTCAACAGCACCGCGCCCGCCGCGATCATCAGCCCCAGCGCCAGCATGACCATCTGCGACAGCATGAGGCGGTCGGCCGCGACCAGCATGTCGTTCGCGTCGCCTTCCAGCAGGGTTCGCTGGCTGTTGGCGATGCCATCCACCGTCTGGCCCGCGGCGTCCTTTCCCCCGGCAAGCAGCAGCCGCAACCGCGCCGCCCGTGGCATCGCTTCCTCGGCGAGGATCCTGATGGCGCGTTCACGGTCGTTGGCGATGGCGGCCGTTTCGGCGGCGTCCTGCGCCTTGCGCAGCTCATCGAGCAGCGGCGTCACCTCGGCCCAGGCGCGCCGGTTGGCGTCCAAAATCCAGGAGGCGGACAGGCGGTCCATGTCAACGCGCAGGCGGTCGATTTCCGCCCAGCTCACGGCCCGCTCGGTCCGCGCCGCCGGGTTTCCGGTCAGCAGGAAACCGCGCATGGACGCGAGCGATTCCGTCAGGTTGGCGTAGATGCCGTTGCTGGCCAAGGCCGTGGGCATGCGCACCTCGGCGATTGTGGTCGCCATCCGTTTGCCGCCGCTGGTCATCACCAGCGCGACGCCGACGTTCACCACCAACAGCGTGATCACGGCGGCGAAGCCGATCAGCAAGCGCCAGCCGATGCGCAGGTTGTTGTACCAAATCATTCTCGCCCCTCCATGCAAACCGCCCGGCGGCGGCTGGATTCTCCGTTGCCGTTTGTTCCGGCTTATCTCTTATTCCGTAGGCCAAAGAGTGGAGAGAGGGGCTTAACGAACTGTTTCACTCGGGTATTTCGTGACGCAGAAACGGGCAGAGCGCCTAAAATACAGGCTCCGCGTGCAACATCAGGGAGATTTGCGCATCGAGTGAAGCCGTCGTGGCTCACGGAACGCAGCCTCCGAAAGGCAGCGCTCGCGGACAGGTTGCGCCCGGCGACCAGAAATGTGGACAGCCGGCTTTATGCGTTATCGGCCTTCGTCTTCTCCTTGAACCCGCACAAATCACTCACCGGGCAGGTCGGACAATCCGGCTTGCGGGCCTTGCACACATAGCGCCCGTGCAGGATCAGCCAGTGGTGCGCGTGACGGCGGTAAGGCTTGGGCACCACTTTCAACAGCTTCTGCTCCACCGCGTCCGGCGTCTTGCCCGGCGCCATGGTCGTGCGGTTGCCGACGCGGAAGATGTGGGTGTCCACCGCCATCGTTTCCTCGCCGAAGGCGACGTTCAGGACCACGTTGGCCGTCTTGCGCCCGACCCCCGGCAGCGTTTCCAGCGCCTCACGGTCGCGCGGCACCTCGCCCCCGAAGTCCTTCACCAGGATCTCCGACAGCTTGATGACGTTCTTGGCCTTGGTGTTGAACAGGCCGATGGTCTTGATGTAGCCGCGCAGCCGTTCCTCCCCCAGATCAATCATCTGTTGCGGAGTCGTAACGACCTGGAACAGCGGCCCCGTGGCCTTGTTGACGCCAACGTCGGTGGCCTGTGCGGACAGGACGACGGCGACCAGCAGCGTGTAGGGGTTGACGTATTCCAGCTCGCTCTTCGGCTCCGGGTTGGCGGCGCTGAGGCGGCGGAAGAACTCTTCGATGGCGGCGGGCTTCATGATGACCGGAAGGATAACCGCAGCCGCCCCCCACAGGCAAACTGTCGCTTTACCGGCCGTTCGGAGGCGTATTAGATTCGTCATATGACCATGACCCGCGCTCCCCGCGTGTTCTTCGACGCGATCCTGCACCCCCACCGCAGCCTGGGGCGCCGGGGCTTCCGCGTCCTCATGGGCGTGGTGATCCTGGCGAACCTGCTGATCGCCGGCATTTTCGTCGCCAGCGGGGCTTGGCCGGTGGTACCCTTCTGCGGTCTGGACGTGCTGATCCTGTGGCTGGCCTTCCGCGTCAACTACCGCTCCGCCCGGCTTTACGAGCGGGTACGCCTGACCGACACCGACCTGACCGTCCAGCGCGTCGCCTGGAAGGCGCCGGAGAAGCGCTGGACCTTTCAGCCCTACTGGCTGCGCGTCAGCATGGACGACCCGCCCCGCCACGAGAGCCAAGTGACCCTGACCTCGCACGGGCAGTCGGTGGTGGTCGGCTCCTTCCTTTCCCCGGACGAGCGGGCCGAGTTCGCCAAGGCCCTGAACGGCGCACTCGTGGCGTGGCGCCGCGCCCCCTGCCCCCCGGAACCGGCTCTCTGACAAGCGCAAGAATCGGGTTGGTCGCCCCCCTGGAACGGCGCATTCTCTAGCCCTTCATGGAGCCAGGGAGCATTCGCCATGCCGTGCATGAACACCGACACCGACCCGGTTGACGCACAGCATTACCGCGCCATCGCCAGCGCCATCCGGCATCTGGTCGACAACTGGCAGGACCAGCCCTCGCTGGAGGATCTGGCCGAGGTCGCCGGCATCAGCCCCTTCCATTTCCAGCGCCTGTTCACCCGCTGGGCCGGTATCAGCCCGAAGCGCTTCGTGCAGTTCCTGACGCTGGACCACGCCAAGCGCCTGCTCGCCGAGAACCGCAGCGTGCTGGACGTGGCGCTGGACGTCGGTCTCAGCGGCCCATCCCGTTTGCACGACCTGTTCGTCGCCTGCGAGGCCATGACCCCCGGCGAGTACAAGGCGCTGGGCGGCGGCCTGACCATCCGCTGGGGCCTGCACGAGACGCCCTTCGGCCCGTCGCTGGTCGGCACGACCGAGCGCGGCGTCTGCTGGTTGAGCTTCGCCGAACGGCCGGACGGCCGCGACGCGCTGGACGAGCTTGGCACCGTCTGGCCCGCCGCCCGTCTGGTCGAGGACGCCGACGCCACCCTCCCCGTCGCCTCCCGCGCCTTCGGCTGGGATGGTTCAAACCATGCGCCGCTGCGCCTGCTGATGAAGGGCACCAACTTTCAGATCAAGGTGTGGGAGGCGCTGATGCGCATTCCCTCCGGCGCCGTCGTGTCTTACGAGGACGTGGCCCGCGCTGTCGGCCAGCCGACCGCCATGCGCGCGGTGGGCGCGGCGGTCGGGCGCAACCCGGTCTGCGTGCTGATCCCCTGTCACCGGGTCATTCAGAAGTCGGGGATCATCCACAATTACCGCTACGGCATCCCCCGCAAGCGCGCCCTGCTCGCCTGGGAACAGGCGCGCGCCACGGAGGACAGCGAAGCGGCGGCGTGAGGGGGATTCACATCCCCAGCACGTCCTTCATGCTGTAGAGGCCCGGCTTCTTGTCGTTGGCCCACAGGGCGGCACGCACCGAGCCCTTGGCGTAGATCTGGCGGCCGGACGCCTTGTGAGTCAGTTCGATCCGCTCGCCGTCGCCAGCAAACACCACGGTGTGGTCGCCGATCACGTCGCCGCCGCGCAGGGTGGCGAAGCCGATCTCGCCGCGCGGACGCACGCCGGTGTGGCCGTCGCGGACCTTCTGCCAGACGTCCTCCAGCGGCACGCCCCGGCCCGCCGCCGCCGCGCGCCCGAGGCCCAGCGCCGTGCCCGAGGGCGCGTCCACCTTGTTGCGGTGGTGCATTTCCAGGATGTCGATGTCGTAGTCGTCGCCCAGCGTGTGGGCCACCTGCTCGACCAGGGCCAGCAGCAGGTTGACGCCCAGCGACATGTTCGGCGACTGGACGATGGGGGTGTGGGTGGCGGCCTGGGCGATGGCCTCCTGCTGCGCCGGGCCGATGCCGGTGGTGCCGATGACCAGCACCGTTTCTGACTGCGCGGCCAGCGCCGCATGGCGCACGGTGGCGTCGGGGCTGGTGAAGTCGATCACCGCGTCGGCCTCGGCGAACAGCGCCGCCGCGTCGTCGATGGCGACCACGCCCAACGCGTCGATCCCGGCCAGCGTGCCAAGGTCCTTGCCCAGCGCCGGGCCGCCGACCCGCTCCGTGCCGCCGGCGAGCGTGCAGCCCGGCGTGGCGGCGATCTCGCGCACCAGCATCTGCCCCATGCGCCCCGCGCACCCGACGACCCCGATCTTCATGCCAGCCTCCCCCAGTATTCGCTCACAGAATTAGCCCTTAGGGTCTAGCACAGGAATCGGCGCGGCTTAAGAGCCGAGGCAGCCCGTCAGCGCCGCCGCGACGTTGCGCATCAGCGTCGGGTAGAGGTCCGGCCCGTCGGGCAGATCGGCTCCCTCCGGATCCAGCACGCCCTTCTTCGCCTTGGTCCCCTCGACGATTGTGTCAACCAGCGCCGGTTCGAACTGCGGTTCGGCGAAGACGCAGGCCGCACCCAGCGCGGTGATCTTGGCGCGGATGTCCGACAGCCGCTTGGCCGAGGAGCGGCGCTCCGGGTTGACGGTGATGGCGCCAACGCCGTTCAGCCCGTAATGCGCCTCGAAATACTGGTAGGCATCGTGGAAGACGACGAAGGGCTTGCCCGTCACCGGCGCCAGCGCGGCCTTCAGCTCCGCGTCCAGGTCCTCGATGCGCCGGGCGGTGCGCTCCGCGTTCGCCTTGTAGGCCGCCGCGTTGGCCGGGTCCTTTTGCGTCAACTCCGCCGCGATTGCGTCAACCATGGCGCGGGCGTTGGTGGGGCTGAGCCAGATGTGGGTGTTGGCCTCCTCATGCCCGTGCTCATGGTCATGCTTATGGCCGTGCCCATGGTCGTCCCACGCCCCGCCCTCGCGCGCGTCGAGCAGCCGCACCCCCTTCGCCTCCAGCAGTTCCACGGCCGTGGCCTTCTTCGCCGTCGCCTGCAACGGCTTGGCGAGGAACCCTTCCAGTTCCGGCCCGATCCAGAAGACCAGATCCGCGTCGGCCAGCGCCTTGGCGTCCGACGGCTTCAGCGCGTGGGTGTGCGGCGAGGCGGCACCCTTCACGACCAGCGCCGGCTCCCCCACCCCCTGCATGACCGAGGCGACCAGCGAATGCACCGGCTTGATCGAGGCGACCACCTTCGGCACCTCCGCCAAAGCCGGGGAGGCAAGCAGAACGGTCGCAAGCAGAGGCAGCGCGAAGCGCATGGCGGAGTTCCCTTTCGTCTGGCTGGACAGGCGGCCGTTTCGGGCGCATACGGGTGTTCGCCGGAACCAATGTCACGTTATAACATAACATGTCAATCCAGCCTCTCGGCACATCAGATCCGCTTGCAGCCGCGCTTGTTGACGCAAGGCACCTCTCCGTGCGCCTGGGCGGGCGCGTGATCCTCGATCACGTGGACCTCCAGGTGCACCCCGGCGAGGTCGTCACGCTGATCGGCCCGAACGGCGCCGGCAAGACGACGCTGGTGCGCGCCGTGCTGGGCCTCGTGCGCCCGTCTCATGGGGAGGTGCGGCGCCGGCCGGGCCTGCGCATCGGCTACATGCCGCAGCGGTTGACAGTTGACGCAACCCTCCCCTTGACGGTCCGCCGCTTCCTCGCCCTGTGGCGCCCGACCACCGCCGCGCGCATCGAAGCGGCTTTGGCCGAGGCTGGCGTGACGCACGTTGCCGACAGCCCGGTGCAGTCCGTCTCCGGCGGCGAGATGCAGCGCGTCCTGCTGGCCCGCGCCCTGCTCGGCGACCCCGACCTGCTGGTGCTGGACGAGCCCGACCAAGCCGTGGACGTGCATGGCCAGGCCGAGTTGTTCAGCCGCATTGAGGCGCTGCGCCGCTCGCGCGGCTGCGGCGTGCTGCTGGTCAGCCACGACCTGCACACGGTGATGGCGCGTACCGACCGGGTGCTGTGCCTGAACCGGCACGTCTGCTGCCACGGCTCCCCGGAGGATGTCAGCCGCCACCCCGAATACCACGCCCTGTTCGGCCGCCACGCCGCCGATCTGGCGGTCTACGTCCACCGTCACGACCACGCCCACGCCGGCGACGGCACCGTCGTGCCCGGCGAGGGCGGAGACTGCTGCCATGGATGACTTCATTCTTCGCGCGTTGGCCGCCGGCTGCGGCATCGCCCTGCTGGCCGGGCCGCTGGGGTCCTTCGTCGTGTGGCGGCGCATGGCCTATTTCGGCGACACGCTGGCCCACTCCGCCCTGCTGGGCGTGGCGCTGGGCTTTATCCTGGGCACCAACCCCATGGTCGGGGTGATCGGCGTCTGCGTCGCCCTGGCCCTCGCCCTCGTTGGCTTGCAACGGCACCGCGCGCTGGCTTCCGACACGGTGCTGGGCATCCTGTCGCACTCGTCCCTGTCGCTCGGCCTCGTCGCGCTGGCCTTCCTGGAGACGCTGCGCGTCGATCTGGTGGCCTATCTGTTCGGCGACATCCTGTCCGTGACCCCGACCGACCTCGCCTGGATCTACGGCGGCGGAGCGGTCGCCTTGGCCGGCCTGATCCTGCTGTGGCGCCGCCTGCTGGCCGTGACCGTGGACGAGGATCTCGCTCGCGTCGAGGGCATGCCGGTCGAGGCGCTGCGGCTGGCCTTCATGCTGCTGATCGCGCTGGTGATCGCGGCGGCGATGAAGATCGTCGGCATCCTGCTGATCACCTCCCTCCTCATCATCCCGGCAGCAGCCGCGCGCCGCTTCGCCCGCACGCCGGAGATCATGGCGGTGCTGGCCTCCGTCATCGGCATGGCGGCGGTTCTGGGCGGACTGTTCGCCTCGATGACCTGGGACCTGCCCGGCGGCCCGAGCGTCGTGGTCGCCGCCGCCGCCCTGTTTATGCTGAGTGCCGTGGTGCCAGCGCGAAACTGACCGGCCCCGTTGCCATCCCCGGTACGACCACCTACAGTCGTTCTCCCAGGGAGACCAACCTAGAAGCACCAAACTCCATGTCGGACCAGCGCCCCGCGCCCAGGGTTGGGCTGTTCGTCACCTGCCTCGTGGACGTGTTCCGCCCCACCGTCGGCTTCGCCGCCGTCAAGCTGCTGGAGGATGCCGGCTGCACGGTGGAGGTGCCGTCGGCGCAGACCTGCTGCGGCCAGCCGGCCTTCAATTCCGGCGACCGCAAGACGGCGGCCGACCTCGCCCGCAACACCATCGCGGCGTTCGAGGGGTTCGACTACGTCGTGGTCCCTTCCGGCTCCTGCGGCGGGCAGATTAAGCATCACTACAAGGAACTGCTGGCCGACGATCCCGCCTGGGCCGCCCGCGCCCACCACCTGTCGGCGCGCACGTACGAGTTGGTCTCCTTCCTCGCCGACGTGCTGGGCGTCACCAACGTCGAGGCGCGCTACGACGGCACCGTCACCTACCACGACAGCTGTTCGGGCCTGCGCGAGCTGGGCATCAAGGAACAGCCCCGCCGCCTGCTGAACTCGGTGGACGGCCTGACGATCAATGAACTCCCCGGCGCCGAGGTGTGCTGCGGCTTCGGCGGCACCTTTTGCGTCAAGTACCCGGATATCTCCAACCATATGGTCGAGGCGAAGATCGCCGACATCACGAAGACCGGTGCCGACACGCTGCTGGCCGGCGACATGGGCTGCCTGCTGAACATGGCCGGCAAGCTGAAGCGCGAAGGCTCCCCAATTCGCGTGCGTCACGTCGCCGAGGTGCTGGCCGGCGTCACGGACGAGGCGCCCCCCATCGGTGACAAGACCTGAACGCGCGGAGGACCGGCCCCATGCACCCGACCACCCACGCCTTCCCTGAGAACGCCCGCAAGGCCCTCAGCGACGAGCGCCTGCAAAAGGTTCTCTCCACCGCCGGCACCGGCTTCGTCGAGAAGCGCCGCAAGGCTGCGGAACGCCTGCCCGAGTTCGAGGCTCTGCGCGACCAGGGCCGCGACCTGAAGAACCATGTGCTGGCCAACCTCGACACCTACCTGGAAGCCTTCGAGGCCAAGGTGACGGAGCAGGGCGGCCACGTTCACTGGTGCCGCACCGACCAGGAAGCGCGCGACGCCATCCTGGGTATCTGCCGCAAGGCGAACGCCAGGACCGTCACCAAGGGCAAGTCGATGATCGCCGAGGAGATCGGCATCAACGATTATTTGGAAGCCAACGGCCTGATCCCCATCGAGACGGATCTGGGCGAATACATCATCCAGCTTCGCCACGAGCCGCCCAGCCACATCATCGCCCCGGCCATCCACCTGTCCAAGGAGGACGTGGCCGAGACCTTCCGCGACGCCCACACGGAGCTTCCCCGCGACCGCCTGCTGGACGAACCGAAGGTTCTGATCGCCGAGGCGCGGCAGGTCCTGCGCCGCAAGTTCCAGGAGGCCGAGGTCGGCATCACCGGCGCCAACCTGATGATTGCGGAGACCGGCTCCACCATCATCGTGACCAACGAGGGCAACGGCGACTTGACGCAAATCCTGCCCCGGATTCACGTCGTCATCGCCACCATCGACAAGGTCGTCCCGACGCTGGAGGACGCGACGCTGGTGCTGCGCCTGCTGGCGCGTTCCGCGACGGGTCAGGAGGCGTCGGCCTACACCACCGTCTCCACCGGACCGAAGCGCCCCGGCGACGTGGACGGGCCGGAGGAGTTCCACGTCGTCCTGCTCGACAACGGGCGGTCGGCGCTGCTCGGCACGGAATTCCAGGACGTTCTGCGCTGCATCCGCTGCGGCGCCTGCATGAACCACTGCCCGGTCTACGGTTCGGTCGGCGGGCACGCCTACGGCTGGGTCTATCCGGGGCCGATCGGGTCGGTCATGCAGCCCGCCCTGCTGGGCGTGAAGGAGGCCGGACACCTGCCTAACGCTTCCACCTTCTGCGGGCGGTGCGAGGCGGTCTGCCCCATGCGCATCCCCCTGCCGAAGATGATGCGCCACTGGCGCGAGAAGGAGTTCGAGCAGGGCTTGCAGCCGGCGACCATGCGCCGGGGCCTCGGCGTCTGGGGCTGGTTCGCCCGGCGCCCGGCGCTGTACCACGCCGCGACGCGCATGGCGGTGAAGGCGCTGGGCGCGCTCGGCCGCGGCAAGGGCCGCTTTGCCCGCCTGCCGCTCGCCGAAGGCTGGACCCGCCACCGCGACATGCCCGCGCCCGAGGGCAAGACCTTCCAGCAGCAATGGGCGGAACGGAAAGGAAAACGCTGACCATGGCCGACACCTCCTCCGCCCGCGCCCAGATCCTAGGCGGCATCCGCAAGGCGCTCGGTTCTGCCGATGGCGCCGACGAGGCCCGCCGGCGCCTCGCCACCCACCCGCGCAACCTCGTCCCCGCCCGCGCCCAGATCCCCCACGCCGATCAGGTCGAGCTGTTCGCCACCATGGCGACGGAGGTCGCGGCGACGGTCGAACGGCTGCCCAGCCTGGACGAGGTGCCGCGCGCCGTCGCGGAATATCTCGCCGGCCTGAACCTGCCCGCCGAGATCCGCGTCGCCCCCGACCCCAAGCTCGACGCGGTGCCCTGGGACCAGCGCCCGACCCTGACCGTCACCAGGGGCCGCGCCCGCGATCCCGACGCCATCTCGGTCACCGGTGCCTTCGCGGCCGTGGCGGAGACTGGTACACTAATGCTCATTTCGGGTCCGGAACATCCGACGACGCTGAATTTCATGCCCGACACGCACATCGTCGTGCTGAAGCGCGGCGAGGTCGTCGGCACCTACGAGGACGCCTGGGACCGCCTGCGCGCCGCGATGCCGGGGGCGATGCCGCGCACCGTCAACCTCATCACCGGCCCGTCACGCACCGGCGACATCGAACAGCGCATCGAACTGGGCGCCCACGGCCCCCGCCGCCTGCACATCCTGCTGATCGAGGACGATGCGGGCTGACGGTCACGTTCTTGCTTTGTTTCGGCAGTTCCGCTACCCTGCTGGCATTAACAGCCGATTTGCGCCTATGCCCTTTCTCCCCAGTGGGGAGAAGGGTTGGGATGAGGGATAATCGCCGTAGACAAAGATGCGCGACGGTTCCGTTCCCGTCCTGCCGGACGGGTCAACCCCACTTCCCTTGCAGGAGAGGGTTTTTTTGAGAAATCACAGGGGCCAATGCAACATACAGTGAAAAAGTGCTTGGCGGCTGGTAGGCCCCTGGTGCGGGCAGGAGGCCATGCTGGAGGATCGGCAGACCAACGTGCTCCAGGGTAGAGCGTCAAGATTCATGCCCTGTCGACGGACGAGCGGAACGGCGTGAAAACGTTGTAGGGTTAGCTATGCGGGCGAATCTTTTTCAGGTGGAATGGTACTGGCGACGCCGTGTGTGGACGTGTCTTAATCATCATTAATACAAAGGATAACAATCTTCGAGGCCTAAGATGCTACCGATAGAATTGAGGACGATACTTGGGGTATTTGTATTTTCTTCTTTTGTAGCTGGTCTTTTCTTTCATTCCAGATCAAGGGATCACTTAGACAAAGCTATAATGCACACTGAGCGAGAAAGCGGGAAGATTTACGGGAAATATGAGCTTGAGTTAAGATTTATGCTATTTGATGACTCTGCTCTTACAGAGGAAGGGCGGCACCACGCCAGGAAGGCTCGAGTTCTCCTAGTAAAAGGGTTTGTTTTTATGTTAGGATCTGTGTTGATCTATCTTATAATTACTTGGATTTTCCAGGGATTCGCATTCGTAGTAGAGCTGTTAAATTAGAAATGAAGCTGGTGATTAATTTTCGATATTATTTCCATCGGGAGTAGAAAAGATTAAAAAATATTTTAATTAATCTGAAGGTGAAATAAAAGTTCTTGGTTTCTGAAGGTTTTTTCCTTTGGATTATTCATGACTCTGCACCGGTTGGTGCTCTTCATTTCATTCTTTTCCATATCATTGTACGCCAAAATATAAAGTAATCGTATACACATAAAACAACAAAATTGCATTTATCCGTAAATCGGCAACTTTGAACCGTTGTGCAGATCTACGCTTATGCACAATTTGCACAACGATGCATAATCCGGGGAATGGTGCGCCGGTAACCAATCCGCACGGCACGCCCCCTCCCCCTCCCCAAAAGTAGGAGAAGGGCGGTTGACATAAGGCGGTGAAGGGCCTTTATCCCTGTCCATCGCCTTGACCCCGAACCGTTCCGGCCCCCGTGTCCCGATCCGCATTTCCCTGCCCCGCCGCTCCGCAAGGCCCGGGGTGCCGGCCATGAGCCGCCGCCGCTCGGTCACCACCGAGGAACGGCGCCTGTGGCGGATCGCCATGCGCGACGCCGAGCCGATGCCCGGCCGCACCGTCGAGGAGCCTGAGTTGCCGCCGCTCGTTGCGGAACCGGAACCGATCGCCACGACCGCCGCGCCGCCCCCGGTCGCGCCGTCCCGCGCCGGCAAGCCAAAGACGGGCCGGCCAGAGATGCCGCCGCTGACCCCCGGCTCGGTCGCCAACATCGACCGCCGCACCGCCGACCGTTTCCGGCGCGGCGAACTGGTCATCGACGGGCGGATCGACCTGCACGGCATGACCCAGGCCCAGGCGCACGGCGCGCTGGCCGCCTTCGTCCACCGGGCGTGGCATGAGGGGCGGCGCTGCGTGCTGGTCATCACCGGCAAGGGCACCTACACGGGCGGCACCGGCGTGTTGCGTCAAGCGGTGCCGCGCTGGCTGGCCGACGCGCCGCTGCGGCCGATGGTGCTGGCCGTGCAGTCGGCCCAGTTGAAGGACGGCGGCGAGGGCGCGCTGTACGTCTTGATCAAGCGGCGCCGAGACCGTAAGGACTAGCCGGCCATGACACCGTTCGGCGAACGGGTTCGCTCGCTGCGCGAGGCTCGGGGCGTGACGCTCAAGCAGATGGCGGCGGACCTCCACATATCCTCGGCCTACCTTTCGGCGCTGGAGCACGGCAAACGCGGCCAGCCCTCGCCGCAGCTCGTCCGCCAGATCTGCGCCTATTTCGGCATCATCTGGGACGAGGCGGAGGAGTTGGAGCGGCTGGCCGACCTGTCGCACCCGCGCGTGACCGTGGACACCGCCGGCCTGAACCCCAAGGCCACGGAGCTGGCGAACCGCTTGGCCGAAAGAATCCACGACCTGGACGACGGCGCGCTCGATAAGCTCCTGGGCGTGCTCGACGAGACGTTGGCCCGCTGCGGCCCGGCCCGGCGGCGCGCGGGTGGACGGCGCCGCTGAAACCCCACGGGTAAGCCCCTCCAGGGTTGTGGGATAATCGGTCGCACCCCAGGCTTTGATTACCGGACGTTTCAGGTCGATTTTGCACAAGATCAAGCTTATGTATGGGCGTCGCCGTACGGGGAGACCGGTCCCGGCGTGCGAACCCCCGTGTTCCGGAAAGCTTGATGACGCCTCGCCCTCACCCCCGTCCCCGCAGGATCATTTCATGACCGCCGAGACCGGAACTTGGGCGCAGGGCGGTTACCACCCGGAATCGCTCTTCCGCACCCTGTTCGAAAGCGCGTCGGTCGGCATGGTCCTGGCCGGGCCGGACGGCGCCATCCTGGCCGCGAACGCCGCGTTCGCCGGTATGCTGGGCTGCGCGCCGGAAAGCCTTGCCGGCCGGCCGGTGTCCGCCATCACCCACCCCGAGGATTGGGCGTGGGAGAACGAGCGCTTCGCCCGCGTCGTCCAGAGCGGGACGGCGCCCGCTCCGTTCGAGAAGCGCTTTCTGCGCGCCGACGGCACGGTGGTGCGCGCCACCATCCGGCCTTCGCTGCTGCGTGGTCCGGACGGGCGGCTTCAGGCGATCGCCGCCGTCATCGAGGACGTCACCTCCACCCGGCTGGCGGAAGAGGAGCTTCAACGCAGCGAGGCGCGCAACCGCGCCATCGTCGAACAGGCGGTCGAGGCCATCCTGACCGTGGACCGGCGCGGCATCATCATCAGCGTCAACCGGGCGACCGAAACGCTGCTCGGCTACCGCCCCGACGAGCTGGTCGGCCAGCACATCCATATGTTGATGCCGCCGGACGAGGCCGCGCGGCACGGCCACTACATGCACCGCTACATGACCACGGGGGAAAAGCGCGTCATCGGCATCGGGCGCGAGGTCACGGCGCGGCGGCGCGACGGCACCGATTTCCCGGCTTGGCTGTCGCTGTCGGACATCGACCTGCCGGGCTTCCAGGTCTTCGTCGCCATGCTGCGCGACATGAGCGACACCAAGGCGGCCGAGCTGGCGCTGATCGAGGCGAAGGAGGCGGCGGAGATGGCCAACCGTGCCAAGACCGCCTTCCTGGCGAACATGAGCCACGAGCTGCGCACCCCGCTGAACGGCATCCTGGGCTTCGCCGACGTGATCCACCAGCAGATGCTGGGATCGCTGGAAAACCCGATGTATCTGACCTACGTGGCCGAAATCAAACGGTCGGGCGAACTGCTGCTTGCCAACATCAACGACCTGCTGGAGATGGCCACCATCGAGGCCGGCCGCGTCGATCTGGAGGAATCGCTCTGCGATTTCCGCGACGTGGTGGTGTCCTGCCTGCGCCTCGTCGCCAAGCGGGCGGAGCGCGGCAAGCTGCGCGTCGAGGCCGACATCGCGGCGGAGCTGCCGCCCCTGCTGGCCGATCCCCGCGCGCTGAAACAGGTTCTGCTGCACCTGCTGTCCAACGCCATCAAGTTCACGCCGGAGGGCGGGCGCATCGGCGTGTCGGCCCGCGTGGACAGCCGGGGCGCCCTGGTGGCGGAGGTGTTCGACAGCGGCCTCGGCATCCCCGAGGACCGGCTGGAGACCGTCTTCCAGCCCTTCGTCCAGGGCGACGCCACGCTGGCCCGCCGGCACGAGGGCATCGGCCTTGGCCTGTCCATCGCCAAGTCGCTGGTCGAGCAGCACGGCGGCCGGCTGGAGATCCGCTCCCAGGAGGGCTCCGGCACCTCGGTCATCATCCATCTGCCCAAGGAGCGCTTCGTCGCCGACTGGTGACGGACCCGTCTGGAGACGAGCACCCCATGAAGAAACTGATTCCCTTGGCTGACGCCGTCGCGTTGATCCCGGACGGCGCCTCGCTTCTGATCGGCGGCTTCATGGCCGTCGGCAGCCCGCACCGCGTGATCGACGAGCTGGTCCGCCAGCGCAAGCGCGACCTGACCGTCATCGGCAACGACACCGCCCGCCCCGGCCAGGGCATCGGCAAGCTGGTGGTCGAAAAGCTGGTTCGCAAGGTCATCACCAGCCACATCGGCCTGAACCCCGAAACCCAGCGCCAGATGATCACCGGCGAGATCGAGATGGAGCTGGTCCCCCAGGGCACGCTGGCGGAGCGCATCCGGGCGGGCGGTGTCGGCCTCGGCGGCGTGCTGACACCGACCGGCGTCGGCACTACCGTGGAAGAGGGCAAGCAAACCGTCGAGATCGACGGCAAGACCTTCCTGCTGGAACTACCGATCAAGGCCGACTTCGCCCTGATCGGGGCCAAGCAGGCCGACTATTACGGCAACCTCACCTACGCGCTGACCGCCCGCAACTTCAACCCGCTGATGGCGATGGCCGCGACCACCGTGATCGCCGAGGCCGAGGACATCGTGCCGCTCGGCTGCATCCCGCCGGACACGGTCGTCACCCCGTCGATCCTCGTGGACCACGTGATTGCCCAGGAGAAGCGCCATGGATGAGAAGACCCTGATCGCCAAGCGCGTCGCCCTGGAGCTGGCCGACGGTGACCTCGTCAACCTCGGCATCGGGCTGCCGACGCTGGTCGCCCGCTACATCCCCGCCGGCCGGCACGTCTTCTTCCAGTCGGAGAACGGCATCGTCGGCATGTCCGGCCCCATCGCGGGCGCGGAGAATCCCGACCTGACCGACGCCGGCGGCAACCCGATCAGCGCGCTTCCCGGCGCCGCCTCCTTCGACAGCGCCATGTCCTTCGGCCTGATCCGCGGCGGCCACCTGGACATCACCGTGCTGGGCGGCCTCCAGGTCGATGAGGAAGGGCGCCTCGCCAACTGGATGGTGCCCGGCAAGATGGTGCCCGGCATGGGCGGCGCCATGGACCTCGTCACCGGGGCCAAGCGCGTCATCGTCGCCATGCAGCACAGCGCCAAGGGTGAGTCCAAGATCGTCAAGCGCTGCACCCTGCCCCTGACCTCGGTGCGCCGCGTCAGCCTCGTGGTGACCGACATGGCCGTGATCGAACCGACCGAAAAGGGCCTCGTCCTGCGCGAGGTCGCGCCGGGCGTCAGTGTTCAGGACGTGCTGAAAGCCACCGAGGCGGAGCTGATCGTCCCGGCCAACGTGCCGGAAATGGCCCTGGCGGCGTGAGAGTTCGTGGGAGGGCGCCGCCCTCCCACACCCACCGGCCAAGGGCCGGAGGGCCCTTGGAACCCGCAGAGCGAGGGACAGTGTCCCTCGCGCCTTTCACCTTACAGGATGAACTTCGACAGATCCGCGTTCTTCGCCAGACCGCCGACCTGTTCACGGACGTAGGTTGCGTCAATCGTGATGGTCTGGCCGGGCTTGTCGCTGGCGGTGAAGCTGATCTCCTCCAGCAGGCGTTCCAGCACCGTGTGCAGGCGGCGGGCGCCGATGTTCTCGACCGTGGCGTTGATGTCGGCCGCCAGCCGCGCCAGCTCGTCGATGGAATCGTCGGTGAAGACGAGGTCCACGTCCTCGGTCTTCATCAGCGCCTTGTACTGCTTGATGAGGCTCGCTTCCGGCTCGGTCAGGATGCGCTTGAAGTCGTCCTGGGTCAGGGCCTTCAGCTCCACCCGGATCGGCAGGCGGCCTTGCAGCTCCGGCAGCAGGTCGGACGGCTTGGCGAGGTGGAAGGCGCCGGACGCGATGAACAGGATGTGGTCGGTCTTGACCGCGCCGTGCTTGGTGCTGACCGTCGTGCCCTCGATCAGCGGCAGCAGGTCGCGCTGCACGCCCTCGCGGCTGACGTCGGCGCCGCCCTTATAGTCGGAGCGGGCGGAGATCTTGTCAATCTCGTCCAGGAAGACGATGCCGTTCTGTTCGACCGACTGGATCGCTTCCGAAACGACCTTTTCCTGGTCCAGAAGTTTGTCCGACTCCTCGGCCATCAGAACGGTGTAGCTCTCGGCCACGGTCATGCGGCGGGCCTTGGTGCGGCCGCCGAACGCCTTGCCGAAGATGTCGTTCAGGTTGAGCATGCCCATCTGGGCGCCCGGCATGCCAGGAACATCGAAGGTCGGCAGGGAGCCGGCGCCGGTGTCGGCGACCTGGACCTCGATCTCCTTGTCGTTCAGCGAGCCTTCGCGCAGCATCTTGCGGAACTTCTGCCGCGTCTCGGCGCTGGCGTTGTCGCCGCACAGGGCGTCGATGACGCGCTCCTCGGCGCGCAGCTCGGCCTTGGCGGCGACCTCCTTGCGCAGGCGCTCCTTGGTCATGCCGATGGCCGCCTCGACGAGGTCGCGGACGATCTGCTCCACGTCGCGGCCGACGTAGCCGACCTCGGTGAACTTGGTCGCCTCGATCTTCAGGAAGGGCGCCTGGGCGAGCTTCGCCAGACGGCGCGCGATCTCGGTCTTGCCGACGCCGGTCGGGCCGATCATCAGGATGTTCTTGGGCAGAACCTCCTCGCGCAAGCCCTCCGGCAGTTGCTGGCGGCGCCAGCGGTTGCGCAGCGCGATGGCGACCGCGCGCTTGGCCTCGTGCTGGCCGACGATGTAGCGGTCGAGTTCGGAAACGATCTCGCGGGGGCTGAAGGCGGCGGTCATGACGTGTGCCCCTCTGTCAGAGCTTTTCAAGAGTGACGTTTTCGTTGGTGTAGACGCAGATCCCGGCGGCGATCTTCATCGCCTTGCGCGCGATGGCCTCCGCGTCCATGCCGTCGATGTCGACCAGCGCGCGCGCCGCCGACAGCGCGTAGGACCCGCCGGAGCCGATGCCGATCAGGCCGTCCTCCGGTTCCAGCACGTCGCCGTTGCCGGTCAGGATGAGGCTGACCTCGCGATCGGCCACCGCCATCATGGCTTCCAGGCGGCGCAGGTAACGGTCGGTGCGCCAGTCCTTCGCCATCTCCACGCAGGCGCGGGTCAACTGGCCGGGGTGCTGCTCCAGCTTGGATTCAAGCCGTTCGAACAGGGTCAAGGCGTCGGCGGTGGCACCGGCGAAGCCCCCCATCACGGTGCCGCCGGCAAGCCAGCGCACCTTGCGGGCGTTCGATTTCATGACCGTCTGGCCGACGGACACCTGCCCGTCGCCGGCGATCACCACCTGGCCGTTCTTGCGGACCGACAGGATGGTGGTGCCGTGCCACTGAATGGGATCGTGGGAAGTCATAGGGACCGTGTTCAAAGGGGCAAAACCCTCGTGCCCGAAAGGAACACGCCTTTATAGGCACACAGGGACACGGGTCTATGTGGGGGGACGGCGGTTCCCGTCAAGCCTGACGTCGGGTCCGGGCTTCGCCCTTTGGGGTGCCGCTTGTGTCAACCGCGCGCCCGTCAACCGCACGCCCATGCGCCTCAACGCCTCCCCCACCGGGACGAAAGCGGCCAGCCCGTGCGCCGACACCCCGCCGAGCGGCCGGGGTGCCATGGCGAGACCCAGAAGGCTGCCGGCATCATCCACCAGCGGGTCGCCGAGCGCCGGATCCGGCCCGGTCAGATCGGCCTGGAGGAGGTCGAGGCCCATGCGCAGGTCTGGACGCAAGGCAGCCACGATGCCCGATGCCGCCTCGTCCCCGCCCTTGAGGACGGCGGTGACGGGCTCGCTGACCGCAGGACCGCCGGACCGCACGGGCATGGCGGTCAGACGCGCCGGGACGCGGACCAGCGCCAGCCCGCTGAGCGCGTCGCGCGCCACGACCGCACCGTCAAGTGTCACACCCTGCGCCGGGCGGATGTTGACAGTTGTGTCAATAGCGGCCACGGCGGTCAGGATCACCGATTGCCCGTCCGCGTCGCCGATGACGACGCCCCTGCCCTCCCCCACGCGCACGGTCGCGGCCGAGGCGCGGGCGGTGGGATCGTCGACGAAATCCTGGGCCGCGGCGGGAGAGGCAATGATCACGGAGCCGCGCGGGGGCGGTGAAAGCGGCGCGGGGCCGGTTGACGCACCGCCTTCCGGAACCGGAGCGGGAGTTGACGCCGTTGACACGGTTGACGCAAGGCCGCTCGGCTCCACCACCCCGCCGCGCGACAGGACCGCCCGGAAGCCGGGGTCGGCGGCCAGCGCCGCCGCCGCCGTGGAGAAGGCTTCCTCGATGAGCATCACGTTGCCTTGCGGCACGCCGGCCTCCTTGCGAGCCACGCCCGTGGTGGTGACGCGGTGGGCGAGCTGCCCCGTGTCCGCGTCGAACACCGACCAGTCCACGCGCAGGTTGCCGGTGCCGGAAATGCCCTTTCCACTGCCGGTCAGCCAGTGCTTGCGGTGGCACAGCTCCAGCCGCACGTCGCGCAGGTCGCCTTGGACGACGTAGCGCGCCCGCTTGCGGTCGGCGTCGGCTTCCATCGTTCCGCCGAGACGGCCGGCAACGTCGAAGCCAGCGTCGGTCAACACCTCGGCGAAGCGCTCCGCAAAGGTGGAGTTCTCGTGCAGGTTCCGCCCGCTGGTCCAATAGACATCCTCGTAGGGCGGCGCGCAGTCGATGTCCCAGATGTAGCGCCCGATGGTCATGCCCCGGCGCATGGAGCCCAGCGACAACTCTCCGAAACGCACCGGTTCGGTCGAGCCGCGCGCGACCGGAGCGGACGGTTTCGGTTCCGGCAGCGCGTCGAGAGAAGCGCAGGAGGCCAGCAGGAGAGCGGCCGCCAAGGCCGGGAAAAAGCGTCGCGAGGGGATCATATCGGGTTATGCGCGTGTTGCGTGCATAAAACCATAACCTGCACACGCATGTACGGCAATCGTCGGACCGGTCATAGACGAATCCGGGGATGCACCGCTGGCGCGTGCGGGCGCTTCCTGCTAAATACCGATTTCATGGACCAGAGCCCTGCCAATGGCGTCCGCCGCGCCTCGATCGAGCGGAACACCACCGAAACCCGCATCCGCGTGGCCGTGAACCTGGACGGCACCGGCGTCTATGACGTGAAGACGGGCGTCGGCTTCCTCGACCACATGCTGGAACAGCTGTCCCGGCACAGCCTGATGGACCTGACGGTCCTGGCGGACGGCGACCTGCACATCGATTATCACCACACGACCGAGGACACGGGCATCGCCATCGGTCAGGCGGTGGCGAAGGCTCTGGGCGACCGCAAGGGCATCCAGCGCTACGGCAGCGCCTATGTGCCGATGGACGAGACGCTGACCCGCGTGGCGCTGGACTTCTCCAACCGGCCCTATCTGATCTGGAAGGTGTCCTTCAGCCGCGACAAGATCGGCGACATGGACACCGAGCTGTTCCGCGAATGGTTCCAGGCCTTCGCCATGGCGGCCGGCGTGACGCTGCATGTCGAATGCCTGTACGGCGAGAACAACCACCACATCGTGGAGAGCTGCTACAAGGCGCTCGCCCGCGCGGTGCGCGCCGCCATCGAGATCGACCCGCGCAAGCGCGACGCCGTTCCCTCCACCAAGGGCACGCTGGGCGGCTCCCTCTAAGGTTCTTAGGACAAGGCTTTCCGAGATCATGGAAACCGTTGCGCTGATCGATTACGGCTCCGGCAACCTGCGTTCCGCTGCCAAGGCGCTGGAGCGCGCGGCGGCGGAGTCCGGCGCCTCCGCCCAGATTCTGGTGACCTCCGACGCCGACGCGGTGCGCAAGGCCGACCGCGTGGTGCTGCCGGGCGTCGGCGCCTTCGCCGACTGCAAGCGCGGCCTGTCGGAAGTCCCCGGCATGCTCGACGCTCTGGAGGAGGTGGTGCACCAGAAGGCCCGTCCCTTCCTGGGTATCTGCGTCGGCATGCAGCTGATGGCCGAGCGCGGGCGCGAGTTCGGCGTCACCGAAGGGCTCGGCTGGATCAAGGGCGAGGTGGTGAAGCTGGAGCCCAGCGATCCCACGCTGAAGATCCCGCACATGGGCTGGAACGAGCTGAACGTCCGCCACCGGCACCCGATCCTGGCGAACCTGCCGGAGGGCGCGCACGCCTATTTCGTCCATTCCTACCGCTTCGCGGTGGAGAGCCCGGACGAGGTGATCGCCACGGCCGATTACGGCGGCCCCTTCGCCGCGGTCGTCGGGCGCGACAATCTGGTCGGCACCCAGTTCCACCCGGAAAAGAGTCAAGCCACTGGTCTGGCGCTGGTCGCCAACTTCCTGACGTGGCGGGTCTGAGCATGGCGGACATCGCCATCGAGCGCGTCGAGACGCTGAAGACTGGCGACCTGCACGACCTGTGCGACGCCACCGACGACGCCATCAAAGCCGGCGGCGGCTTCGGCTGGGTCGCCCCGCCAGCGCGCGACATCATGGAGCGTTACTGGAAAGGCGTTCTGGTCGTGCCGGAGCGCATCCTGTTCGTGGCGCGGCTCGACGGCGTCATCTCCGGATCGGCCCAGCTGCTGAAGCCGGCGCGCAACAACGAGGCGCAGGCCCACGCCGCCACGCTGACCACCAACTTCGTCGCCCCCTGGGCGCGCGGCCACGGGCTGGCCAAGAAGTTGACGCAAGCGGTGGAGGACGAGGCGCGGGCTTGCGGCTTCCGCATCCTGAACCTCGACGTGCGCGAGACGCAGGACGCCGCCATCCGGCTTTACGAAGACCTCGGGTTCAAGCGCTGGGGGACGCATCCCTTCTATGCGCTCGTGGACGGCAAAAGGCTTGCCGGACATTTCTATGTGAAAGAGCTCTCCCCGGACAACGCACAGGACGAGACACCGCGATGATCATTTACCCCGCCATCGACCTCAAGGACGGTGCCTGCGTTCGGCTTCTGCGCGGCGAGATGAGCCAGGCCACCGTCTTCAACACCGATCCCGCCGAGCAGGCCCGCCTGTTCCAGAGCCAGGGGTTCGAGTGGCTGCACCTCGTCGACCTCAACGGCGCCTTCGAGGGCAAGCCGGTCAACGGTCAGGCGGTGGAGCGCATCCTGGGCGCGGTCAACATCCCGGTGCAGCTGGGCGGCGGCATCCGCGACCTGAAGACCATCGGCATGTGGCTGGACAAAGGCGTCAGCCGCGTCATCCTGGGCACGGTCGCGCTACGCGAGCCGGAGCTGGTCAAGGAAGCCTGCAAGGAATTCCCCGGCAAGGTCGCCGTGGGCATCGACGCCCGTGAAGGCTACGTCGCCGTCGCCGGCTGGGCCGAGACCTCCAACATCAAGGCGCTGGATCTGGCGCTGAAGTTCGAGGATTGCGGCGTCGCGGCCATCATCTACACCGACATCAACCGCGACGGCGCCATGGGCGGCGTGAACGTCGAGGCCACATCCGACTTGGCCTTCCACCTGACCACGCCGGTCATCGCGTCCGGCGGCGTGTCGTCCATCGACGATCTGGTTGCACTGAAGAAGGAAGAGCACACGGGCATCGAAGGCGTCATCTGCGGCCGCGCGCTGTACGACGGGCGCATCGACCCGGCGGCGGCGCTGGAGCTGCTGTCCGCCGCCCCTGTCTCCGGGGATGCCGCCTGATGCTGAAGATGCGCGTCATCCCCTGCCTGGACGTCAAGGACGGCCGGGTGGTGAAGGGGGTCAACTTCGTCGATCTGGTGGACGCCGGCGACCCCGTGGAGCAGGCCCGCGTCTATGACCGCGAAGGTGCGGACGAGCTGACCTTCCTGGACATCACGGCCAGCCACGAGAACCGCGACACCATCTACGACGTGGTGCGCCGCACCGCCGAGCAGGTGTTCATGCCGCTGACCGTCGGCGGCGGCGTGCGCGCGGTGGAGGACATCCGCAAGCTGCTGCTGGCCGGGGCCGATAAGGTGTCGATCAACACCGCCGCCATCCACCGGCCGGAGTTCGTGCAGGAAGCCGCCGAGAAGTTCGGCGCCCAGTGCATCGTCGTCGCCATCGACGCCAAGCAGGTGGAACCGGGCCGTTGGGAGATCTTCACCCACGGCGGCCGCAAGGCCACGGGCATCGACGCCGTGGAGTGGGCCAAGCGCATGGAATCTTACGGGGCCGGCGAGATCCTGCTGACCTCCATGGATCGCGACGGCACCAAGAGCGGCTTTGACCTCGCCCTCACCCGCAAGGTGGCGGATTCCTTGCGCATCCCCGTCATCGCCTCCGGCGGCGTCGGCACGCTGGACCATCTGGTGGAAGGCATCCGCGAGGGCCACGCCACGGCGGTGCTGGCGGCCTCCATTTTCCACTTCGGCACCTACACCATCGGTCAGGCCAAGGCGGCGCTCGCCGAGGCCGGCATCCCCGTGCGCCCGGCGCGCGGTGTGGAGATGGCCCATGGCTGAGGATACGAAGCTCAGCGCTGAGGTTCTCGACCGCCTTTACGCGACGGTGCTGTCGCGCAAGGGCGGCGATCCGGAAAGCTCGTACACCGCCAAGCTGTTCAGCCGGGGCACCTCCAAAATCGCCCAGAAGGTCGGCGAAGAGGCGGTCGAGGCCATCCTGGAAGCGGTGCAGGGCGACAAGGCGGCGCTCGCCTCGGAATCGGCGGACCTGCTCTACCACCTGATGGTGCTGTGGGCCGACGCCGGGCTGGAACCGGCCGAGGTGTGGGAAAAGCTGGCCCAGCGCGAGGGCACCAGCGGCATCGCCGAAAAGAAGGCGCGCAAAGCCTAAGAACCTTAGACGGGGGATAGCGAGATGGCCAAGACCTACGATCCGAACAACATCTTCGCCCGCATCCTGCGCGGCGAGATCCCGTGCAAGAAGGTCATGGAGACCGAGCACGCCCTGGCCTTCCACGACATTAACCCGCAGGCCCCGACCCACATCCTGGTGATCCCGAAGGGCCCGTACGTGGACATGGACGACTTCACCGCCAAGGCGTCGGAGGCCGAGATTGCCGGCCTGTTCCGCGCCGTCGGCGAGGTGGCCCGTCAGGCCGGCGCCGTCGAGCCCGGTTACCGCATCCTGTCGAACTGCGGTGCGGACGCGCATCAGGAGGTTCCGCACCTCCACATCCACGTCTTCGCCGGCCGCGACCTGGGACGGATGCTCGCCAAGGCGTGATCGTGCAACGATCCACGTGAAACATTGCCGAGAGAGTTTGGGGCGCCGGGGGAAACCTTGGCGCTTTTTCGTTGCCGCGGATGTTCATACGGGATGGACACTCTGCGGAGGATCCCGTGATGGCCACGCGGCTGTTGGTCGGCGACGATGGTGCCAACCTCCTTCAGGGCGGAAGTGAGTCCGACCTGATCTATGGCTTCAACCCGCAAGGCCCACAGGCGCAGATCACCGGCATCACAGCCAACCGCGTGGCCACGGGACTGGATCAGCCGCTTTTCGCCACGGCACCTCCCGGCGATGCGTCCCGCCTGTTCATTGTCGGAAAGACCGGCCGGATCGACATCCTCGACCTGTCCACGGGCCAGATCCTGCCGCAGGCTTTTCTGAACCTCTCGGCCGAGATCGCCGCGCCAGGGGAACAGGGGCTGCTCGGCCTTGCCTTTCACCCGGCCTTTGCCAGGAACGGCCTGTTCTACGTGACCCTGAACAACGTCAACGGCGATACGGAAATCCGCCGTTATCAGGCAGCCCCATCGGCGAACCAAGCCGATCCCGCCAGCGCGCAACTGGTCCTCGCGGTCGATCAGCCGGACGGCCTCACCAACCACAAGGGCGGCTGGCTTGGTTTCGGGCCCGACGGGTTCCTCTACGCCGGGCTTGGTGATGGGGGCGGAGGCGGCGACCCGTTCAACAACGCGCAGAACACGAACAGCCTGCTGGGTAAGATTCTGCGCCTGGACGTGAACGCCGACGCCTTTCCGGCCGATCCCGCGCGGAACTACGCCATCCCGGCCGACAATCCGTTCGCCAGCGGTGGTGGGGCGGCCGAAGTCTGGGCCTACGGCCTGCGCAATCCATGGCGAGCAAGCTTCGACCGTGGCTTGGGCGATTTTTTCATCGCTGATGTCGGTCAGAACGCCTGGGAGGAGATCGATCTCGGTGCGCCCGGCGCCAACTATGGCTGGCGCGTATTGGAGGGGTTAGAGCCCTTCGCGCCGGGGCCGTTGACCGGCGGCGCGGCGATCCCGCCCATCCACGTTTATGGCCACGCTTCCGGGACCTCGATCACCGGCGGATACGTCTACCGGGGCGAGAGCGAGGGGCTTCACGGTCAATATTTCTTTGCCGACTTTGGTTCGGCCCGGGTCTGGACGCTTCAGAACAACGGCGTTTCATGGTTGGCGACGGAGCGCACCCGGCAGATCGTGACCGATGCCGGCAGCATCGACCAGCCGACCTCCTTCGGTGAGGACGCGCGCGGCAACCTCTACCTGACCGACTTCGATGGCGACGTTTTCCGTCTGACGCCACAGACGATCTCCAACGACCTGGGCGACCAGCTTCTGGGTGGCGGCGGCAATGACCTGACCTTCGGCGGATCAGGCGTGGACTGGCTGCTGGGGGAATCCGGCAACGACACGCTCGTGGGCGGGCGCGGTGCCGATGTCTTCGTCTTCGCGCCGGGCGGCGGCACCGATCTGGTGAGCGACTTCAACGGCGCGGAAGGCGACCTTGTTCTGATGACCGGCGGGTTGACGCACGTCCTCTCGGAACAGCTGGGCGGCACCCTGGCGACCTTCTCCGACGGCTCCTCGGTCCTGCTGGCCGGGCTGCCGCCGGATCAGGTCTCGCCCGGCTGGTTCGTTGCCGGATAAGCCTCACGCCATCGCGCGCAGGCGCTGTTCGGCGGCCTGGATGTCGATGCGGCGGTAGACGGCCTGCACGACGCTGAACGCCCCGAAGGCGAACAGACCCGCTGCCACGATCCCGAGAAGCCACGGGCCGTAAGGTTGGTCCTGGAGGAATTGCAGCGCCTTGACCAGCCCGCCGGATTCCGAGGAGTCCGTCCGCCACGCAGCCAGGATCAGGAAAAAGCCGATCAGCGCGAAGACGACACCCTTGGCGGCGAAACCGAAACGGCCGATCAGGCAGATCACCTTCATCTTGTCCTCGTCGGCAGCCAGCCAGCGGCGGAAACTGGCTTTATAGGCCTTCACGAAGTGGGCAATCGCCACGCCGGCGATGATGAGCCCCACTCCGGCCACCAGATAGCGCCCCATGGGCTGGGCCATCAGCCAAGCCGTCCAGTCCCGCGCCGATTCCTCGCCGCTCTCCTGCCGGCTGGCGCGCCCGGAGAGCAGGCTGACGGCGAAGACAGCGAGACCGGCGTGGACCAGCCCGGCAACGAAGAAGCCGGTGCGCACGACAAGGCCCTTAGCCGAACCGCCGTAATGATCCACGTCCGCCACCGCCTGCACCATCCGCCACAGGGCGTAGCCGGCCAGCCCCAGCGCGGTCAGCGCGAGCAGCACCGACCCGAACGGCCCCTGGAACAGCTCGACCAGGGCACCTTTGGTGTCGGTCGGCCGCGTGCTGCCATAGGCGGCCATGACCGCGAACCAGCCGACGATCAGATAAACGACACCGCGCGCCGCATAACCGAGCCGCGCCAAGCCCTCGATCTCATTCAGGCGGTGGAGCTGGTGCATGCCCCCTCCCCTTGCGTCAACATTACGTCAGTTGACACAACCCGCCCGGAGCTTGTGGGTTCCGCCTGGGGATTCCGGGTCAGGAGACCGGAGTGACCGTCTTCGGCAGCAGGATGTAGTACTCGCCGGGGCTCTTCATCACGCCGGCCTTCTGTTCGGCTTCCTCGCCATGGCCCCAAAAGACATCGCCACGCACCGGGCCGCGGATCGCCCCGCCGGTGTCCTGGGCGACCAGAAGGCGGCGCAGCCGCTGCTGCGTGTCGAGCGGGTCCTCGGCGTCCAGCCACACCGGCACGCCGTAGGGCAGAAACTTGGAATCCACGGCGAGGCTGCGGCCCGGCGTCAGCGCCACGTTCTGCGCGCCGTTGGGGCCGTCGCCCTTCAGTTCCTGGAAGAAGACGTAGGACGGGTTCATGTTCATCAGCGCGGCGGCCTGGTCGGGGTTCGCCTGGAGCCACGCGCGGATGGTCTGCAAGGAGACGTTTTCCCGCTTCAGAGCGCCCCGGTCGATCAGCTCCTTGCCGATGGCGACGTATTTGTGGCCGTTCTGCGCGGCGTAGCCGACGCGCATCTCCGTGCCGTCCGCTAAGCGCACGCGACCGGAACCCTGAATGTGCAGGAAGAAGGTGGCGATGGGGTCCTGGAGCCAGACCAGTTCCTGTGCCTTGCCGCGCAGCGCGCCGGCTTCGATGGCCGCGCGATCCTCGAAGGGTTTCAGCTGGCCGTTCACCACGCGCCCGGCGGTGCGCTCGCCCTTCCAGCGATCGGAGAACTCGCCCAGATTCACCATCACCAGATCGGCCGGCCGCTTGTAGAGCGGCACCGGGTAGGCCGGATCCGGCTTGCGGCTGCCCTTCAGCTCCACCTCGTAATAGCCGGTGAAGAGGCCGCGCCGGTTGTCGTTGTTGGCGGCGGCGTAGGGGGTGAACCATTCCTCGAAGAAGGCGCGCGCCGCCGCGTCGTCGCCCGGCGGCAGGTCGGCCAGCTTGGCGCACGGCGTCTGCCAGTCGCCGGCCTTACCGCCCACCCCATCAGGTCCGATCGGCCGGTCGGCCGGCTGGGCCTTCACCTTGGCGCAAGAGCGCTGAAAGGCCGGAACGGCCTCCGCCACGCGGTCGGCGGTCCATCCGGGCAGGTCGGCGAAGGCGACGGGCTTCAGCGTCAGCTTGTCGGGCGGAGGCGGCGCCTTGGCCTCTTCCTTCCGCTCGCAGGCTACAAGCAGGGTCGCGGCGGCCAGCGCCGCGACGGTGAACAGGGAGCGCATCAGTGAGTGGTGCGGGTCTCGACGAGCGACCAGTTCGGATCGCGGGCGCGGGTGTTGCGGGCGAAGGTCCAGATGTCGGTCGCTTCGACTGCCGCGTTCGGATCGCCGTCCACCACCTCGCCGGCGCTGTTGCGGACGGCGTTCACCTGCTCGGACACGAACTTGACGGTGACCAGGGCGGTGCGGCCGTCCAGCCGGGCCTCGACCACGTCGGCGTCGGTGATGTTCTCGATGCGGGTTTCCAGCGTCTCGCCGGCCGTCTGACGCTCGCGGACGGCGCGGGCGAAGTTCTCGTAGACCTCATCCGACAGCAGCGGACGCAGGGCGGCGGTGTCGCCCTTGGCGAAGGCCTCCACGATCATCTGGAAGGCGCCGCGCGCACCCTGGAGGAAATACTTCTCGTCGAAGCTGGGATCGGCGCTCTTGATCTGGGCCAGGGCGGCGGCCAGCGACACCGGCTCATCCGGCGCCGGGGCGGGAGCCGCCGGGCGGTCACGGCCGGGCATCTGAACCACGTTGTCGGATGCGCTGGGACGGGACGTGAAGGGGTTCGGACGCTGCTGCTCCTCACCGGTGCGGCGCCCCAGGACGCTGCGCAGCCGATAGACGAGAAACGCCGCAATCATCGCGAAAATCACGATCTCGAGGAACACGAACCCATCCCCCATCGCCAATCCTTCCGGGTGCTGTAGGCCAAAAACAAGAATTCCGGCCGCTTTCAATCTGCTACTGGACCCTCCGGAGGGCGGGCATTAAGTGTACCCTGAAGGCGCGTCTTGAGGACGCGTCCATGTGAACCGGAGAGGCCACCCGATCACCAGACCGGGGGGCTTACCCAAGTCTAGATAGGGCCTTGACGGCAAAAGAGCAAGGACAGCCATGAATCCATTGCTTTTGATCCTGTTGTTGCCGATCGCGGAAATCGCGGTGTTCATCGAGGTCGGCGACTGGATCGGCGCCTGGCCGACGGTTGGACTGGTCGTGCTGTCCGCCGTCCTGGGCTCGGTGCTTGTGCGCCGGCAGGGCCTGACCGCGATGAAGCGCGCCCAGGAGGCGGCGGAGCGCGGGGAGTTCCCGGTCGGCGCCGTGTTCGAGGGTTTCTGCATCGTCGTCGCCGGCGTTCTGCTGATCATTCCGGGCTTCCTGACGGACGTGGTCGGTTTGCTGCTGTTCGTGCCGCCGGTGCGCAACGCTCTCGGCCGCTGGCTGTTCGAACGTCTGCGGGGCAGCGGTTCCTTCCATGTGTGGACCGGCGCCGGTGCCGGCGGGATGGGAACGGGGCCTCAGCCGCACCGCCCGCAGCCGGGCACCATCGAGGTCGATTACCGGGAGGTGGAACCCGAAGGGGCCGAGCCGGACGACGCCCCGCGACTGACCGAATCCCGCTGGCGGCCGCCGGGTTCCAGCCACCCCAATGGGCGCCCTGACGATCACCGCTGATTGCAGACCGGCGCCATGGTCGGTCTGCCCCGATAGGGTCGGTCTACCCATTGTCGGTCTGACGGATCCGTGCTAGCCAGCACGTCCTGAAGCCATTTCACACGTGATGCCGCCCCGCGGCCAGGAGTTGTTCATGTCCGATCAGCAGACCAACGGTCAAGACCAGGCTGCCTCTTCGATGCCGATGCATGTGCTGGCGCAGTACGTGAAGGACCTGTCGTTCGAGAACCCCAACGCCCCGCAGAGCCTGCTGCCCGGCCAGCCGCAGCCGCAGGTCAACATCGGCGTGGACGTGCAGGTTCAGCCGATGGGCGAGGACGTCTACGAGGTCGTGCTGAAGCTGCATTGCGAAGCCAAGCAGGGCGAAGGCGTGGCCTTCCTGGTCGAGGTCGCCTACGGCGGTCTGTTCCAGTTGCCGGGCCTGCCGCAGGAGCATCACCGCCCCGTGCTGCTGATCGAGGCGCCGCGCATGCTGTTCCCGTTCGCCCGCGCCATCGTGGCCGGTGCCACGCAGGACGGCGGCTTCCCGCCGCTGATGATCAACCCGATCGACTTCGTGGACCTGTACCGCCGCCAGACCGGCGCCCAGGACCAGCAGGCTCAACAGCAGCCGCAGCAGCCCCCGTTCTGATGAACATTCCGGCTCCGTTCCGACGGGGCCGGTCATCCGGGTAAAAAGAAAGGCGAGAGGCTTGATGCCCCTCGCCTTTTTTGTTCCGCCGACGAAACGTCCTACTGATTCATGGACTCGAAGAATTCCGAGTTCGACTTGGTGTGCTTCAGCTTGTCCACCAGGAAGTCGACCGCGTCGGTCACGCCCATCGGCATCAGGATGCGGCGCAGGATCCACATCTTCGACATGGTGCCCTTGTCCACCAGCATCTCTTCCTTGCGGGTGCCCGACTTGGAGATGTCGATGGCCGGGAAGGTACGCTTGTCCGACAGCTTGCGGTCGAGGATGATTTCCGAGTTGCCGGTGCCCTTGAACTCTTCGAAGATCACCTCGTCCATGCGGCTGCCGGTGTCGATCAGCGCGGTCGCGATGATGGTCAGCGAGCCGCCTTCCTCGATGTTGCGGGCGGCACCGAAAAAGCGCTTCGGCCGCTGCAGGGCGTTGGCGTCCACACCGCCGGTCAGCACCTTGCCCGAGGACGGCACCACCGTGTTGTAGGCGCGCGCCAGACGGGTGATGGAGTCCAGCAGGATCACCACGTCGCGCTTGTGCTCCACGAGGCGCTTGGCCTTTTCGATCACCATCTCCGCGACCTGGACATGGCGGGTCGCCGGTTCGTCGAAGGTGGAGCTGATGACCTCGCCCCGCACGGAGCGGGCCATGTCCGTCACCTCTTCCGGGCGCTCGTCGATGAGCAGCACGATCAGGTAGGCTTCCGGATGGTTGGTCGCGATGGAATGGGCGATGTTCTGCAACATCACCGTCTTGCCGGTGCGCGGCGGGGCGACGATCAACCCGCGCTGGCCCTTGCCGAGCGGCGCCACCAGATCGATGATGCGGCCGGTGAAGTTCTTCTTGGTCGGATCATCGACTTCCATGCGCAGACGCTCATCCGGGTAGAGCGGCGTCAGGTTGTCGAAGTTGATGCGGTGACGAACCTTGTCCGGCGCGTCGAAGTTGATCGTGTTGACCTTAAGGAGAGCGAAGTAACGCTCGCCGTCCTTGGGCGCCCGGATCTGCCCTTCCACTGTGTCGCCGGTGCGCAGGCCGAAGCGGCGCACTTGGCTGGGGCTGACGTAGATGTCGTCGGGGCCGGGAAGATAATTCGCCTCCGGCGAGCGCAGGAACCCGAAACCGTCCTGCAGAACCTCAAGCACACCATCGCCGTAGATCGGAACGTCGTTTTCCGCCAACTGCTTCAGGATGGCGAACATCATATCCTGCTTGCGCAGGGTGCTGGCGTTCTCGATCTGCAATTCCTCCGCGAACGCCAGCAGTTCGGCGGGGCTCTTGCACTTCAACTCTTGGAGATGCATGGGGTTGCCTTAGGGGATCATCATGCGGGGGGAGTGCCTGGAGTCCCGGCCGACGACGGATGCGTCGGTTGGGCGTCGGACGACGCTGAGCGGAGCGTGAGGCTCTTCGGTCGCCGCGCCCGGATCGTTGGGGAGGGACGGAACGGCAGATGTGGGTGTGGGTTCCCGCGAGGCTTGCCGCCCCGTGGTGAAAAAGATGGTTACTGGATCGTTGGGTGCAAGTCAAACGAAAGCGAAACCTTGGGCGCCTTCATCCGACCCATTTTGACGCAACCCCTGGTACGCGAACGATGCCATCCCGACCTACCCTTCAGAAAGCCCCCTGCCCTGGCGGATCGTCATGAACCCACGCGAGCTTCCCGACGCCCCTTCCTGGCACGCGCACCCGGCGGACAAGGCCCTGTCGGCCCTGGAAAGCCCCGATGGCGGCCTGTCTACCGACGAGGCGCGGGCGCGGCTCGACCGGCACGGTCCGAACCGGCTGACGCCCCCGCCAAAGCGGTCGGCGCTGCTGCGTTTCCTGGCTCAGTTCGACAACGTGCTGATCTACGTGCTGATCGCGGCCGGTGTGGTGACGGTGCTGCTGGGCGAGTTCACCGACGCGGCGGTGATCGCCGGCGTGGTGCTGATCAACGCGCTGATCGGCTATGTGCAGGAGGGCAAGGCGGAACAGGCGCTGGATGCCATCCGCAACATGCTGTCGCCCCAGGCGGTGGTGCTGCGCGGCGGGCACCAGCAGACGGTTCCGGCCGAGGAACTCGTCCCCGGCGACCATGTGGTGCTGTGCTCCGGCGATCGGGTGCCGGCCGACCTGCGGCTGATCCGCGCCAAGGGCCTGCGCATTCAGGAGGCCGCGCTGACCGGCGAGTCCGTCCCGGTCAGCAAAACCACCGACCCCGTGGACGCCGCAGCACCGCTCGGCGACCGCTCCGGCATGGCCTATTCGGCGACTCTGGTCGCGCAGGGCCAGGGCGTCGGCATCGTGGTGGCGACCGGCGACGCGACGGAGCTGGGCCGCATCGGCACCATGCTGGCCGGGGTGGAGCAGCTGACCACGCCCCTGCTGGCCCAGATGGCCGTGTTCGGCCGCTGGCTGACCATGGGCATCCTGGCGCTGACCGCCGTCACCTTCCTGTTCGGTACGTTGGTCCAGGAGGAGCCCTGGGCCGAGATGGTCATGGCCGCGGTGGGGCTGGCGGTGGCCGCCATTCCCGAAGGTCTGCCGGCGGTGATGACCATCACGCTGGCCATCGGCGTCACCCGCATGGCCCGGCGCAGCGCCATCATCCGTCGCCTGCCGGCGGTGGAGACGCTGGGCTCGGTCGGGGTCATCTGCTCCGACAAGACCGGCACGCTGACCCGCAACGAGCTGATCGTGCAGGCCGTGGTCACCGCCGGCGCCGAATACACGGTGGGCGGCACCGGCTACCGGCCGGAGGGCGAGTTCCTGCGCGACGGCGCCGCCGTGGATCCGGCCGCCGATCCCGTTCTGGTCGATCTGGCGCGCGCCGCCCTGCTGTGCAACGACGCGGAGCTTCAGCGGGACGAGACCGGCGACTGGACCGTGGCCGGTGACCCGACCGACGGGGCCCTGCTGGCGCTGGGCATCAAGGCCGGGTTGAACGCCAGGGACGAGGCCGGGTGCAACCCGCGCACCGACGTCATCCCCTTCGAGTCCGAACACAAGTTCATGGCGACCCTGCACCACGACCACAATAAGCATGGCACCCTGTACGTGAAGGGCGCGCCGGAGCGGGTGCTGTCCATGTGCGACCGCGTGTTGAGCACCAACGGCGCGCAGCCGCTGGACGCCGCCGCGTGGCACGCCCGTGTCGAGGCTCTGGCCTCGCGTGGCCAGCGGGTGCTGGCGCTCGCCCGCCGCTCCGCCCAGCCCGGCCAGTTGGCGCTCGACATGGCGGAGTTCGATACGATGGCCGGACAGGAGGGGCTGACGCTGCTCGGCCTGTGCGGGCTGATCGATCCGGCGCGCGACGAGGCCATCGAGGCCGTGCGCCAGTGCCAGGCCGCCGGCATCCGCGTCAAGATGATCACCGGCGACCACGCCGGCACCGCGCAGGCCATCGGCCGGCACTTCAGCCTGTCCGGCACGGCGATGACCGGCGCCGAGCTGGACCGCATCGGCGACGACGACCTGATCGCCGTTGCGCGCGACACCGACGTCTTCGCCCGCACCACGCCGGAACACAAGCTGCGCCTCGTCCGCGCGCTCCAGGCCTCCGGTCAGACGGTCGCCATGACCGGCGACGGCGTCAACGACGCCCCCGCCCTGAAGCGCGCCGACGTGGGCGTCGCCATGGGCCAGAAGGGCACCGAGGCCGCGAAGGAGGCCGCCAGCATGGTGCTGGCCGACGACAACTTCGCCTCCATCGCCCACGCGGTGGAGGAAGGCCGCACCGTCTACGACAATCTGCGCAAGACGATCCTGTTCATGCTGCCGACCAACGGCGCGCAGGCGCTGGTCATTCTGGCCGCCGTTCTGGCCGGCTACACGCTGCCGATCACGCCGGTGCAGATCCTGTGGGTCAACATGGTGACCGCCGTCACGCTGGGCCTCGCGCTGGCCTTCGAGCCGCCGGAAGCCGAGGTGATGAAGCGCCCTCCCCGCTCTCCGGCCGAGCCGATCCTGCCCGGCTATTTGATCGGACGCATGGTGCTGGTCATGGCGCTGCTGGTGGCGGCCAGCTTCGGCTTCTTCCTCTACGAGGAAGCGCGGGGCAGTTCGCCGGAGATGGCCAGCACCATGGCGGTCAACACGCTGGTGATGGGCGAGATCTTCTTCCTGCTGAACGCACGGGCGGTGACCGGATCGGTGCTGAACCGGCAAGGGCTGTTCGGCAGCCGGCCGGTGTGGATCTCCATCGGCCTGATGCTGGTTTTTCAGCTGGCCTTCACCTACGCCCCGCCGATGCAGCGGCTGTTCGGCACAGCCGCCGTCGGCTGGATGGAATGGGCCTGGATGACCGCAGCAGGGCTGGCGATCTTCCTGGCGGTGGAGGCGGAAAAGGCGGTGACCCGGCGCTTCCTCAGAACGGCCTAAATCAGAACGGCTTCACGATCACGAAGATGACGATGCCGATCATCAGCAGGGTCGGCACCTCGTTCCAAACGCGGAAGAAGCGCTGCGGCCGGCGGTTGCGGTCGGCCTCGAAGTCCTTGCGCCAGCGCGCCATCATCATGTGCACGGCGGTCAGGCCCAGCACGAACAGAAGCTTGGCGTGCAGCCAGCCGCCCTGCTTGAACAGCGACGGATCGATGGCGATCATCGTGATGCCGAAGACGTAGGCCGCGATCATCGCCGGGTTCATGATGGCGCGCAGCAGGCGCCGCTCCATCACCTTGAACTTTTCCGAGGTTTCCGAACCCGGCGCCGCCTCGCAGTGATAAACGAACAGGCGCGGCAGATAGAGAAGCCCCGCCATCCAGGCGATGATGCTGATGACGTGCAGCGCCTTGACCCAGAGGTAGAGCACCGGATTTCCCTTCCTGACTGTTGAGCTTAACGGTTGACTTTACTTGGCCTGCTGCGGGCAGCCGGAGAAGCCGGCGGGGCAGATCTGGCCGCCGTTCTGGGCGCAGACCGCCTTGGGCGTCGCCACCGACTGGCGCACCAGCTTTGCCAGCCCTTCGATGAAGGCCGGTTCCACCCCAACCGTCGGCACACGACCGAACCAGGGCACGCCGACCTCCTTGGCGAGGTGGCGGTATTCGATCTCGATCTCGACCAGCGTCTCGGAATGCTCCGACACGAAGGCCATGGGCACCACCAGGATCGGAACGCCGTCCTGGCCGGCCCGCCGGATCTCCTCGTCGGTCGAGGGACCGATCCATTTCATCGGACCGACGCGGCTCTGGTAGCAGTTGACCCAGTCCAAGTCCTCGATGCACAGCGCAGCGGCGATGGATTCGGCGGTGCGCTCGCATTGCCACTGGTAGGGATCGCCGGCCTTCACGACCTTCTCCGGCAGTCCGTGGGCGGAGAACAGGACGCGCGGCTTGCCGTGGTTGCGCGCCTTCTCGTAAAGCGGCCGGATCACTGCGGCCGAGGCGTCGATGAAGCCCGGCTGCGTCGGGTAGCAGCAGACCAGCCGCGTCGGCGCGGTCAGCCCGACGACCTTCGCCGCCTCGTCCCACACGCGGGCGCTGGAGGCCGTCGTGGTCGTCGAGAATTGCGGGTAGAGCGGCAGCAGCACGACCAGATCCGGCGCGTACTCCTTCACCCGCGCGGCCGTCTCGGCGCTCATCGGGTGCCAGTAGCGCATAGCGATGAAGACCTTGGCCTCCATCCCCTCCCCGGCCCACAAACCCTTCAGGGCGGCTTCCAGGGCGGCGGCCTGCGCCTCGGTGTTCTCCAGCAGCGGCGACTTGCCGCCGAGTTCCGCGTAGATCGCCTTCGCCGCCTTGGCCCGCCGCCCGGAGATGAAGCTGGCGAGCAGGAAACGCATCGGGTTCGGGACCCGGATGATCGACGGATCGTTGAACAGGTTGAACAGGAACGGCCTGACCGCCTCGGGGCTGTCGGGGCCACCGAGGTTGAACAGGACGACGGCAATACGGCGGGAAGATTGAGGGACTGGCATGGAGCGGTAAACTGGAGCGGAGCCGTGTTCCTGTCCAGTCCCTCCCGCGCGATTTTTAGCCGCGCTCCCTTTAGCTACGGTCTGGCCAAGCCTTGATCAGCCGTGCCAGTTCGGCCACATGCTCCGGCGGCGTGGTCTGGATGACGCCGTGGCCGAGGTTGAAGATGAAGGGCCGACCGGCCAGCGCGTCCAGAATGCCCCAGGCGGCCTCGCGCAGCGCCTCGCCGCCAACGGCGAGCATGATCGGGTCCAGGTTGCCCTGCACCGGCAGGCGGGTCTGGAGGTTGCGCGCGGCCCAGACCGGCGGCACGGTGGTGTCGAGGCCCACGGCGTCCACGCCACTGTCCGCTACGTAATCCTGATAACAAAGTCCGGCGCCGCGCGGGAAGCCGATGACCGGCACGGTCGGATGCTTCGCCTTGACCAGGGCGACGATGCGGCGGGTCGGCTCGATCACCCAGCGGCGGAAGGCGTCCGGCGGCAGCACGCCGGCCCAGCTGTCGAACAGCTGCACGGTTTCCGCGCCCGCGTCGATCTGGGTGCACAGGTAATCGGCGGTGGTCTCGACCAGCAGATCGATCAGCTTGGCGAAGCCGTCCGGGTCGCCGTAGGCCCAGCGCTTGACGTGCGCGTACTCCTTGGACCCCGCTCCCTCCACCATATAGCACGCAATCGTCCAGGGAGCGCCGGCAAAGCCGATCAGCGTGGTGTGCTGGGGGATGGCAGCGGACAGACGCCGGACCGTCTCGTAGACCGGCTCCAGCCGCTCGTGGAAGCGGTCGCGCGACAGACGCTTCAGATCCTCGACGCTGCGCACGGGATCGAGCTTCGGCCCCTCGCCCTCCAGGAAGGCCAGGGGCTGCCCCAGCGCGTGCGGCACCACCAGAATGTCGGAGAACAGAATCGCCGCGTCCATGTCGTAGCGGCGCAGCGGCTGCAACGTCACCTCGACCGCGAAGTCGGGGTTGTAGCAAAGGTCGAGGAAGCTGCCGGCCTTGGCGCGCAGTTCGCGGTATTCCGGCAGATAGCGGCCGGCCTGGCGCATGAGCCAGAAGGGCGGGCGCTGGCGCACTTCGCCGGCGAGGGCTGCGAGCATCGGCTTGCGGGTCTCGGACACTGCGATTCCATCCCTGGATAAGAGCGCCCTGGACAAGGGCGCGGTTCGGTTCACACCCCTACTCAGTATTCTTTTTAAAGAGAGAAAGGAAGGTGAGGTGGTGGGACCCTGTGGAAAACGGGAATCCCCGCTTTGCCCGGATTCATCCACAAGCCGGTGTGCGTTCTGTGGACGGATCCGGGGCAATGTGGACGACTCCAGGCACTACCGCCCGAAACGGCGGAAATGCTATATCTGGAACCACGGGAATCCCGTGGATAACCGGGCCGCCGCCGCCAACTGTTCCCATCTTCCGAAGGGGACGGGGATTCTGTCCCGAAGGGGGCTGGAACGGGGGTGGTGAGTCCCGCCGCCGGGGATGGAATCAGAGGGCACCTGTTTGTCCACAGTTTTGGACCGGGTTCTCCACAACACATTGGGGACGGATGAGACAGTTCCATCTGCATCTTGTGTCGGATGCGACCGGCGAAACGATCAACAGCGTGGCGCGCGCCTGCGTCATCCAGTTCGACGACGTGCGCCCGGTTGAGCATTTCTGGAACCTCGTGCGCACCGACCGACAGCTTGACATGGTGCTGGAAGGCATCAAGGAGCATCCGGGGCTGGTGATGTTCACGTTGGTGGACGAACCGCTGCGCCGCCGCCTGCAGGATTTCTGCCGCGAGGTGCAGGTGCCCTGCATTCCCGTGCTGGATCCGCTGATCAACGCGCTCGCCGCCTTCCTGGGCGTGGAGTCCCAGCGCCAGCCCGGCCGCCAGCACGCCCTGGACGCAGAGTATTTCGGGCGCATGGACGCGATGGACTTCGCCCTGTCGCACGACGACGGCCAGTCGAGCTGGGACCTGCACGAGGCCGACGTAATCCTGATGGGCGTATCGCGCACCTCCAAGACGCCGACCTGCATCTATCTGGCGAACCGGGGCATCAAGGCCGCGAACATCCCGATCGTGCCCGGCTGTCCCCTGCCGCCGGAAATCGAGAAGGTGACGCGCCCGCTGATCGTCGGCCTGACCAAGGATCCGGACCGCCTCGTCCAGATCCGCCGCAATCGTTTGAAGCTGCTGAACCAGAACGAGTCCTCGACCTACGTCGATCCGGAGGTGGTGCGGACCGAGGTGACCGACGCTCGCCGCATGTTCAGCCGCCATGGCTGGCCGGTGATCGACGTGTCGCGCCGGTCCATTGAGGAGACGGCCGCCGAGATCATGATGCTGCTGGCCCGCCGTCAGAGCGGCGCCCTGCCCGGCGGAGGGACGCCGTCGTGACTGGCGCCGGTCCTAAGGTCGTTCTGGCGTCCGGCTCCAAGACCCGCGCGGCGATGCTGGAGCGGGCCGGCGTGCGCGTGTCGCTCGACCCCGCGATCGTGGACGAGGAGGAGGTGAAGCTCGCCGCCCGCGCCGAGGGCATCGGCGTGGACGAGGTCGCCGAGGCGCTGGCCGAGCTGAAGGCGCAGCGCGTGACCCGCCGCCATCCCGGCGCGCTGGTCATCGGCGCCGACCAGATGCTGGAATGCGAGGGCGCGTGGTTCGACAAGCCCACGGGCCGGGACGGCGCGCGTGAGCAGTTGAAGGCCCTGCGCGGCAAGACGCACCGTCTCATCAGCTGCGCGGTCATCGTGCGCGACGGTGAGCGGATCTGGCACCAGATCGACCGGGCGCGGCTGACCATGCGGAACTTCAGCGACGCCTTCCTGGAGGAGTATCTGGACAGTGCCGGCGACGACGTGCTGCATTCGGTCGGCGCCTACCAGCTGGAAGGGCTGGGCGCGCAGCTGTTCCATCGGGTGGATGGCGACTTCTTCACGATCCTCGGGCTGCCGCTGTTGCCGGTGCTCGGGTTCCTGCGGGTGCATGGGGTGATCACGGAATGATTCTCAGCGGCAAGGCAAAGCTGGCCGGCGTCATGGGCTGGCCGGTCGGACATTCGCGCTCTCCCCGCCTGCACGGCTATTGGCTCGACCGCTACAGGATCGACGGCGCCTATGTGCCGCTGGCCGTGCCGCCGGATCGGGTGGAAGAGGCGATCCGCGCCCTGCCCGCTCTTGGCTTCCGTGGCTGCAACGTCACCGTCCCGCACAAGGAAGCCGCCTACCGCACCGTGGACCGACTGGACGCCACCGCGAAGCGCATGGGTGCGGTGAACACCATCGTCGTGCAGGAGGACGGCTCGCTGGAGGGCCGCAACACCGATGGGTTTGGCTTCATCGAAAACCTGAAAAGCGGCGCGCCGGGTTGGAAGGCGTCCGATGGCCCGGCGGTGGTGATCGGTGCCGGTGGCGCCGCCCGTGCCGTCGTCGCCTCCCTTCTCGACGAGGGTGCCCCGCTCGTTTGGCTGGTCAACCGCACGCGGGAGCGGGCGGAGGAACTCGCCGGAGATATCGGCAACAAAGTGGGGGGCGGCGCAATCGAGGTCGCCGATTGGGTTTCACGTGAAACATTGCTGGAGGGCGCGGCCCTGGTGGTGAACACCACGACCCAGGGCATGGTCGGCCAGCCCGCGCTCGATCTGGATCTCGCCGCCCTGCCCGCCTCGGCGGTGGTGACCGACATCGTCTACACGCCGCTGCTGACCCCGCTGCTGACGGCGGCGCAGGCGCGCGGCAACCGCGTGGTGGACGGCGTCGGCATGCTGCTGCACCAGGCGCGCCCCGGCTTCGCCGCGTGGTTCGGCACGCAGCCGGAGGTGACTGACGAATTGAAGCGTTTCGTTCTTCAGGACTGAACCGCGATGATCGTGCTGGGCCTCACCGGCTCCATCGGCATGGGCAAGAGCACCGCCGCTCGGATGCTGGCCGCCATGGGTGCGCCGGTCTGCGATTCCGACGCGGTGGTTCATAAGCTGCTCGGCAAGGGTGGTGCCGCCGTGCCGGCCATCGACGCGGCCTTTTCCGGTGTGGTCCGCGACGGCGCGGTGGACCGCCGCGCGCTGGGCGCCGCCGTCTTCGACAACCCGGAGGCGCTGAAGCGTCTGGAAGCGATCCTCCACCCCAAGGTTCACGAGGCGCAGCGCGCTTTCCTCCGCAAGGCCGCGCAGCGCCGGGTGAAGCTCGCGGTGCTGGATATCCCCCTTCTCTTCGAAACGGGCGGCGACCGCCGGGTGGACCGGACCATCGTCGTCACCGCCCCCTTTCTGGTGCAAAAGGCACGGGTCCTCGCGCGGCCGGGCATGACGCCGGAGAAGTTCGCGGGTATTCTGGCCCGCCAGATGCCCGACGTGGAGAAGCGGCGGCGCGCCGATTTCGTCGTCAACACAGGCGACGGGCGCCTAAGCACAAGAAGGGCTCTGCGGGAAATAATTGCGAAAGCGAAACGTCTTCGTGGCCGGCAATGGCCGCCGCGGGGCTATCAGCCGGGACAGGTGGTGCATGCGTGAGATCGTGCTCGATACGGAAACCACGGGCTTCAAGCCCGAGGAAGGGCACCGGCTCGTCGAAATCGGCTGCGTCGAGCTGGTCAACCATCTCGCGACCGGCCGGAACTTCCACGTCTACATCAACCCGGAACGCGACGTGCCGGCCGACGCGGCGGCGGTGCACGGCTTGACCACGGAGTTTCTGGCCGACAAGCCGGTGTTCAACGACGTGGTCGCGGAGTTCGTGGCCTTCATCGGCGACGCGCCGCTGGTGATCCACAACGCCGCCTTCGATATGGCCTTCCTGAACTGGGAACTGAAGATCGCCGGCTATCCGGTGATGCCGAAGGACCGGGCCATCGACACGCTGCTGATGGCGCGGCAGAAGTTCCCCGGCGCCCCGGCCACCCTGGACGCGCTCTGCAAACGCTTCGGTGTGGACAACTCCAGCCGCACCTACCACGGCGCGTTGCTCGACGCCCAGCTGCTGGCGGAAGTCTATCTGGAACTGCTTGGCGGCCGTCAGGCGGGCCTGGAGCTGGCCGCCGGCCCGACGGCCAAGGGAGGAGTGGCGAGCATCCGCATCGACCGCCCCTTCCGCGAAGCTCGCCCCCATGCCCCGAGCGAGGAGGAGCTGGCGGCCCACGCCGAACTCCTCAAGAAGCTGAAGAACCCGCTCTGGGTCGCGGAGTAACCCTCGACGTTGGGTTTCGGCTGCGCCTCAACCCAACCTACGAACTACGAACGGTGCCGTAGGTTGGGTTGAGCAAAGCGAAACCCAACAATCCCCCTTACGGCAACAGAACCGTGGAGCCCGTGGTCGCACGGGCTTCCAGCGCCCGGTGCGCTTCCGCCGCGTCGCGCAGCGGGAAGGTCTGCCGCACCTCGACCTTCACGCCACCGGCGTGCACCACTTCGAACAGGTCGGCCGCGCTGGACATCAGGTCGTCGCGCTTGGCGATGTAGGTGAACAGCGTCGGGCGCGTGACGTAGAGCGAGCCTTTCGCCGCCAGCACTTGCAGGTCGAGCGGCGGCACCGGCCCGGACGCGGCCCCGAACAGCACCATGAAGCCGCGCGGGCGCAGGCAATCCAGGCTGTCCATGAAGGTGGTCTTGCCGACGCCGTCGTAGACGACCGGCACGCCCTGCCCGTCCGTGAGGTCCTTCACCCGCTGCACGAAATTCTCGCGGGTGTAGACGATGGCGTGGTCGCAGCCGTGCGCCTTGGCCAACTCCGCCTTCTCGTCGCTGCTGACCGTGCCGATGACGGTGGCGCCCAGATGCTTGGCCCACTGGCACAGCAGCAGGCCGACGCCGCCCGCCGCGGCCTGGACCAGGATCGTGTCGCCCGGCTGCACCACGTAGGTGGAGCGCAGCAGGAACTGCGCGGTCATGCCCTGCAGCAGCATGGCGGCGGCCTGCCGATCCTCGATCCAGCTCGGCAGCGGGATCAGCCGGTCGGCCGGCACCAGACGGGATTCGGTGTAGGCACCAATGGGACCGGCGTAGCCGACGCGGTCACCGGGCTTCAGCGTCGTGACGTCCGGCCCGACCGCCTCGACCACGCCGGCCCCTTCCGTGCCGATCACGGCGGGCAGCTGCGGCAGTTTGTAGAGGCCGGAGCGGTGATAGGTGTCGATGTAGTTCAGTCCGACGGCGGTCTGGCGGATGCGCACCTGACCGGGGCCGGGCTCGCCAACCTCGACCTCTTCCCAGCGCAGCGCTTCGGGTCCGCCGTACTCGTGGATGCGGATCGCGTGAACCATGATGGTCCCTTCCCTGATTATGTCTCGTGAAGAGCCAGCGTAGCCCCGGCCGTATCGGCTGTCACCAGCTGCCGGCGCTCATGCCGCAGCAGCCAATCCTTGGTCTCCAGCCCGCCGAAGCCGGAATAGCCGCCCGGCGCACCGCCGCCCCCGACCACCCGATGACAGGGAATGATGACGGGGATCGGGTTCGCCCCGCAGGCACCGCCCACCGCGCGCGCGGCGGTGTCCAGCGCACGGGCGATGTCGCCGTAGGTGGCAACGCGCCCGTAGGGGATCGCCTGCATCGCCGCCCACACCTTCTGCCGGAAGGCTGTGCCACGCGGCGCCAGGGGCACGTCGAAGTCCCGGATCCGGCCGGCGAAGTAGTCGTCGAGCTGCCGCGCCGCCGACTCCAGCACCGCGTCGGGTGCGTCTTCGCCCTGTCGCCCCCAGTCCAGCGCCACCACGGCGCCATCGGCGCTGGTCAGCGTCAGCAGGCCCAGCGGGCTCTCGACGGTCAGGCGTCCCATCCATTCACCTCCGTTCCAGCGCGTTGCCCAGGGCCTCGGCCGAGGTCACCGGAGGCGAGCAGGTCATGCCCATGCAGACATAGGCGGTGGCCGTCCCATTCTGCATCCCCTTCCCGCAGGCCGGGTGGCTGGCCGGCAAATCGGTCCCCGGCGGTACGACGGAAAGGATGCGGTTGGGCAGCGACCGGTTCAGCACCGCCCGGCGCAGCGCGGCCGTATCGGCGTTCTTTGGATCGCCGACGATGACGATCTGAAGCGCGTTCTGCAAAAGCTCCACGGCGTTGAGGAAGGTCGGCAGCGGGAAGAAGTTGCGGCTCAGTTCGCCGGAGAAGGCGGTCACCAGGGCGTCGGCGCGGGTCCGGTACACCTCCTCCCCGGTGCGGTGATAGAGCGTGGTCAGCACGGCCAGCATCGTGCCGTTGCCGCTGGGGATGGCGCTGTCGTGCGCCGACTTGGTCCGTACGATCAGGTCCGTCGCGTCGTCGGCCGTGTAGAAATAGCCGCCGGCCTGGGCATCCCAGAAACGCTCATCCAGCACCTGGACCCAAACCCGCGTCTGGTCGAGAAACGCCTTGTCGCCGGTCGCCTCGTGCAGCGCCAGGGCCGCCCGCGCCATGTGGGCGTAGTCGTCCAGCGTCGCCCGGTGCTTCAACTGCCCCGCCCGCCAGCTGTGCAGCAGGCGCCCGCCTTCGGTCATGTGGTCGCGCACGAAGGCGAAGGCGCGCTCCGCCGCCGCGATCCAGGTGGGCTCATCGAGCGCCAGCCCGGCGTGGGCGAGCGCCGCGATCATCAGCCCGTTCCAGTCGGCGAGCACCTTGTCGTCCCAGCCCGGCCGAACGCGCTTCTCCCGCTCACGCCACAGCACCGCGCGGCACTCGGCCAGCTTGGCCTCGGTCGCGTCGTCCAGCTGGGCGATCTGGTGCAGGCGGTTGAGGATCGTCACCCCTTCCCAGTTGCCGTTCGGCGTCACGCCGTAAGCCCGCTTGAAGATCGCCGCGTCGGGGCCGAGCAGCCGGTCGACCTCCTCCTCGTTCCAGATGTAGAAGAGGCCCTCCTCGCCCTCGCTGTCGGCGTCCAGGGTCGCGGCGAAGGCGCCGCCCTCCGCGATCATCTCGCGCAGCAGCCAGCCGACCGTCTCGCGGATGCGCGCCTCGAACAGGGGCTCGCGCGTCTCCTGCCAGACCAGGGTCAGCAGGTCGAGAAGCTCGGCGTTGTCGTAGAGCATCTTCTCGAAATGCGGGACCAGCCACATCTCGTCCACGGAGTAGCGCGCGAAGCCGCCGCCCAGATGGTCGTAGATGCCGCCTTGGCTCATGTGCGCCAGCGTGTTCAGCACCGCCTGCCGATACGGCTCCCTTCCCGTCCGCTGCCAGGCGCGCCAGAACAGTTCGAAGATGGGAACCTGCGGGAACTTCGGCGCGCTGCCGATGCCGCCGTGGAAGGGATCGACCTCGCGGGCCAGCCGTTCGGCGACATGGTCGATCACGGCGATGTCGATGGCGCCGGCCGCCTTGTTCTCCGCCAGCTTGCCCAGCGCGTCCTTCAGGGCGGTGACGTTCTGGGCGACATTCTCCGGCTTGCTCCGGTAGGTCTCGGCCACGCCCTGCAGCACGTCGGGGAAGCCGGGGCGTCCGTAGCGGGCGCTCGGCGGGAAATAGGTGCCGCCCCAGAACGGCTCGGCGTCCGGGGTCAGGAACATGGTCAGCGGCCACCCGCCCTGCTGTCCCAGCAGCGCCAGGGCCGACTGGTAGATCTGATCGACGTCCGGCCGCTCCTCCCGGTCCACCTTGATGTTCACGAACAGCGTGTTCATCAGGTCGGCGATCTCGGGATTCTCGAAGCTCTCGTGCGCCATGACGTGGCACCAGTGGCAGGCGGCGTAGCCGACCGACAGCAGCACCGGCTTGTTCTCCCGCTTGGCGCGCTCGAACGCCTCCGTGCCCCAGGGCATCCAATGCACCGGGTTGTCCTTGTGCTGAAGCAGGTAGGGGCTGGTTTCCTGACCAAGCAGATTGGCGGACATGCGGCGCGTTTCCGTTCGCTGATTCGTCACGGAGTAAACTGGCGCGGTGGTGGCGTTGCGCCAGGGCTTCCTATCTGTATAGTGGGACATGAGCCGAAGCGGCGCTCAACCCTAAATTCCTGCGACCCGCGCGCTTTCCAAAGGGAATGGGGCCATGAAGATCACCATCGACATCGATTGCACGCCGGAAGAGGCGCGCCACTTCCTTGGCCTGCCGGACGTCAAGCCGATGCAGGACGCCATGATGCAGGAAATCGAGGACCGCATGCGGGCCAGCCTGCACGCGATGGACCCCGAGACGGTGATGAAGACGTGGCTTCCAGCCGGGATCCAGGGGATGGAGCAGCTTCAGAAAATGTTTTGGACCCAGCTGGCCGCGGCCATGGGACAGGATGGAAGAAAGTGACCGATCCGAAGCCCTACTTCGAAGCCCACGTCTTCTGCTGCACGAACCTCCGCCCCGAAGGGCACAAGCGCGGCTCCTGCGCCGCCAAGGGATCCGAAAAGCTGCGCGACTACATGAAGGCCCGCGCCCGTGAACTGGGCCTGGACGGCAAGGTGCGCATCAACTCCGCCGGCTGCCTCGACCGCTGTGAGCTTGGGCCGACCCTGGTCGTCTATCCGGAGGGCATCTGGTACACCTTCCGCTCCCCCGCCGACATCGACGAAATCCTGGACAAGCACCTTGTAAAGGGCGGCCGGGTCGAGCGTCTGATGCTGGCCCCGGACCAGAAGACGCTGACGCCGGAACAGGTCGGCTGAGCGCGTCCAAGCATCCACCCCAAGCATCCGACATGACCGCGACCATCTTCGCCCTTGCCACCGCCCCCGGCCGCGCCGGTGTGGCGGTGGTTCGCGTTTCAGGCCCCGCGTCCGGAGCGGCGCTGAGCGCCCTGACCGGCCGACCCCTGCCCCGTCCCCGCGAGGCCACCCTCGCCAAGCTTCGCAACCCGAAGACCGGCGAGGTGCTGGACGACGCTCTCGTCCTCTACTTCACCGCCCCGCGCAGCTTTACCGGGGAGGACGTGGTGGAACTGCACCTGCACGGCGGGCGCGCCGTGGTCGCGGGTGTGGTCGAGGCGTTGTCCTCTCAGCCCGGCCTTCGCGTCGCCGAACCCGGCGAGTTCACCCGCCGCGCCTTCGAGAACGGCAAGCTCGACCTGACCGAAGCCGAAGCGGTTGCCGACCTTGTGGACGCGGAGACCGCCGCGCAACGCCGGCAGGCTCTGCGGCAGATGGAAGGCGCGCTTGGGAAGCTCTACGACGGCTGGCGGGAACGCCTGACCCGGTCCCTCGCCCACATCGAGGCGGACATCGACTTCCCGGACGAGGATCTGCCATCCGGCGTGTCGGACGCCGCGCGCCCTGTCCTCGAAGCGCTCGCCCGCGAGATCGACGCCCACCTGGACGATAAGGGCCGAGGCGAACGCCTGCGCGAAGGGCTGCACATTGCCATCGTCGGCGCACCGAACGCCGGCAAGTCCAGCCTGCTGAACGCGCTTGCCCGGCGGGAGGCCGCCATCGTGTCGGCCCGCGCTGGCACCACCCGCGACGTGATCGAAGTGCATCTGGACCTGGGCGGCTATCCGGTTGTCCTGGCCGACACGGCGGGTCTGCGCGAAGCCGCCGCCGACGAGGTGGAGGAGGAAGGCATCCGTCGTGCCCTCGACCGCGCGGCTAAGGCCGATGTGAAAATCGCCGTGTTCGACGCGACCGATCTGCCCACCCTGGATCCGGCCACGCTGGCTCTGGTGGATGCCGACACGGTCGTCGTGCTGAACAAGACGGACGTGGTGGATGCTACCCCGCCGGTGGTTGCCGGCGTTCCGGCCATTGCGGTTTCGGCGCGCACGGGGGTCGGGCTGCCGGCGCTGGAAGAGCGTTTGACAGCATTTAGCGCGGACCGTCTGGCCGGAAGCGGTGTCCCGGCCCTGACCCGCGCCCGCCACCGCTCCGCCTTGGAAGAGTGTCGCGATGCGTTGCGCCGCGCGCTGATGGCTCCCCTTCCGGAGCTGATGGCCGAAGATGTCCGCCTTGCCAGCCGAGCGCTTGGCCGCATCACCGGCCGGGTGGACGTGGAGGATCTGCTGGATGTGATCTTCCGGGATTTCTGCATCGGCAAGTGAACAGGCCCGTGTTTCACGTGAAACACGGCTGATGCGCGTCACCATGCTTGGCGTAAGCGGATGACTCCGCTATCTTCCGCCCTATGCGAACATTCGACGTCATTGTTGTCGGCGGCGGCCACGCCGGATGCGAGGCTGCGGCGGCGGCGGCGCGCATGGGTGCGCGCACGCTGCTCCTCACCCATAAGGTCGAAACCATCGGCGAGATGTCGTGCAACCCGGCTATCGGCGGGTTGGCGAAGGGGCATCTCGTGCGCGAGATTGACGCGCTGGACGGCGTCATGGCCCGCGCCATCGACCGTGGCGGCATCCAGTTCCGGATCCTGAACCGGAGCAAAGGCCCCGCCGTCCGTGGTCCGCGCGCCCAGGCCGACCGCAAGCTGTACCGTCAGGCCATGCAGGCCATTCTGGCGGAGCAGGAGAACCTGACCGTCGCGGCGGGCGGCGCCGAGGATCTGACCATCGACGGCAACGGGCGTGTTTGCGGTGTCGTGACCGGGGCCGGCGAGACCATTGGCACCGGTGCGGTGGTGCTGACCACCGGCACCTTCCTGCGCGGCCTGATCCACATCGGCGAGGAAACCATCCCGGCCGGCCGTGTCGGCGAGGCGCCGTCTCTCGGCCTGTCCAACACGCTGGCCCGCTTCGGCTTCCCGCTCGGTCGGCTGAAAACCGGCACCCCGCCCCGCCTCGACGGCAAGACCATCGACTGGGACGCGCTGGAGAAGCAGCCGGGCGACGTGCCGCCGCCGCCCTTCTCCTATCTGACCGACCGGATTGACACGCCGCAGATCGACTGTGCGATCACCTGGACGACGCCGGAGGCGCACGCGCTGATCCGCGCGAACCTGCACCGCGCGCCGATGTACTCCGGCCAGATCCAGAGCACCGGCCCGCGCTATTGCCCGTCCATTGAGGACAAGGTGGTTCGCTTCGCCGACAAGGAGCGCCATCAGATCTTCCTGGAGCCCGAAGGGCTGGACGACGACACCGTTTACCCGAACGGCATCTCGACCTCCCTGCCCCGTGACGTCCAGCTCGGCATTCTGAAGAGCATGCCGGGTTTGGAGCGGACGGAGATGGTCCGCCCCGGCTACGCCATCGAATACGACTTCGTCGATCCGCGCGAGCTGAAGCCGACGCTGGAGACGCGGCGCGTCGCGCGCCTGTTCTTTGCCGGCCAGATCAACGGGACGACGGGGTACGAGGAAGCGGCGGCCCAGGGCTTGATGGCCGGCATCAACGCCGCGCTGTCGGCCGGTGGTTCGGCGCAAGGTTTCGTGCTCGACCGTGCCGACGCCTATATTGGGGTGCTGATCGATGACCTCATTAGCCGGGGCACCAACGAGCCCTACCGCATGTTCACCTCGCGCGCCGAATACCGGCTTCTGCTGCGTGCCGACAACGCCGACCAGCGGCTGACCGCGAAGGGCCTCGCCATCGGCTGCGTGGGTTCGGTGCGCCGGGATGCCTACACGGCCAAGGCCGCCGCGCTCGAAGCGTCGCGTGACTTGGTTCGGTCGCTGCAAGCGACGCCGGCCGAGTTGCTGCGCCAGGGCCTCCCGGTCAACCAGGACGGCGTGCGCCGGACCGCCGCCGACCTGCTGCGCTACCCGGATCTGGACCTCGCGGCCCTCTCCCGTCTCTGGCCGGAGTTGAGCGAAATCCCGGCGGACATTGCTGAGCAGTTGGAGATCGACGGCAAGTACGCCGGCTATCTCGACCGCCAGGAAGCGGACATCCGCGCCTTCCGCAAGGACGAGGCGCTGGAGCTTCCCGACGATCTCGACCCGGACGCCATCGGCAGCCTGTCCGCCGAGATCCGGCAGAAGCTGCGGCAGTCGCGTCCGGCAACGCTGGGTGCGGCCGCGCGTATTCCCGGTATGACCCCGGCGGCTCTGGTCGCCCTGCTCCGCCACGTGAAGCGGCGCGACGAGAAGGTGGCGGTTTGATGGCCTCTCTCAACGATCACAGTTTCGATGCTGCGGCGTTTCAGGAGGTGACCGGTGTTTCACGTGAAACGCTGGATCGTCTCGCCGCTTATGAGGCCACGCTGCGCAAGTGGCAGCCGAAGATCAACCTCGTCGGACCGTCCACCCTCCCCGACTCCTGGCGCCGGCATTTTCTGGACTCGGCCCAGCTGTTCCCGGTGATCCCGGAGTCGGCCCGCGTCCTTGTCGATCTCGGCAGCGGGGCCGGCTTTCCCGGTCTCGTGCTCGCCATCATGGGCGTCCCCGAGGTGCACATGATCGAGAGCGACGCCCGCAAATGCGCCTTTCTGCGTGAGGCCGCAAGGGCCGCCGACACGCGTGTGACGGTGCACAACAAGCGGATCGAGGCGGTCCCGCCCATCGCCGCCGATGTGGTCAGCGCGCGCGCCCTCGCCCCCCTGTCCGACCTGTTGTCCTGGGCGCATCCGTTCATCGGAAACCGCGGTGTCGGCATCTTCCCCAAAGGCCAAAATGTGGAGGAAGAATTGACCGATACCACCAAATATTGGAAGATGCGGACCGAGCGTTTTGACAGCCGCACCGACCCCACCGGAACCATCCTGCGTGTGAGTGGTATCGACCGTGTCTAAGACCGCGAACCAGAATCTTCTCCGCTCCGAGGCTTCCCAAGAGGCACCCATGTCGCCGACCGCGCGTGTCATTGCCATCGCCAACCAGAAGGGCGGCGTCGGCAAGACCACCACGACCATCAATCTGGCGACGGCCCTCGCCGCTATCGGCAAGCGCGTGCTGGTGATCGATCTCGATCCTCAGGGCAACGCCTCCACCGGCCTCGGCATTCCGCGCGCCGACCGGCGCGTCGGCATCTACGACGTGCTGTTCGACAGCATGCCGCTGGAAGACGCTGCCGTGGTCTCGACCGTGCCGAACCTGTCGATCATCACCTCCTCGGTGGATCTGTCGGGCGCGGAGATCGAGCTGGTCAGCGCCGACCAGCGTGAGTTCCGCCTGCGTGAGGCGGTCGCCAAGAGCGCGCTCGAATATGATTACGTGCTGATCGACTGCCCGCCGGCTCTGGGTCTGCTGACGCTGAACGCGCTGGTTGCCGCGCACGCGGTCATGGTGCCGCTGCAGTGCGAGTTCTACGCGCTGGAAGGACTCAGCCACCTGATCCGGACCATCGAGCGGGTGAAGCGCACCTTCAACCCGGACCTCGACATCCACGGCGTCGTGCTCACGATGTTCGACAAGCGCAACAACCTGTCGGACATGGTGGCCGCCGACGTGCGCGGCTTCTTCGGGGAGAAGGTGTACGACACCGTCATCCCCCGGAACGTGAAGGTGTCGGAGGCTCCGTCGCACGGCAAGCCGGTGCTGATCTATGACATGCGCTGCCCCGGCTCGCAGGCTTACATTCACCTGGCCGGCGAAGTGCTGCGCCGTGAGAAGAGGCTGAGCGCGTGATGGAGGACACCAAACGTCAGGAAGCCGGGCGTCAGGAAGGCGGCGCCCGCCGCGCCAGCCTCGGCCGTGGCCTGTCGGCCCTGTTCGGCGAAGCGACCGAAGACTATTCGGCGCTCGACAAGGTGCGGCAGTCCAAGCAGGTGCCCATCGAGTTCATCCACCCCGGCAAGTACCAGCCGCGCCGGAACTTCGATGACGAGGCGCTGCAAGGGCTGGTCGAATCGATCCGCGACAAGGGCATTCTCCAGCCCCTGCTTGTCCGCCGCGACGCCGACAGCACGAATTCCTACGAGCTGATCGCCGGCGAGCGCCGCTGGCGGGCCGCGCAAATCGCCGGCCTGCACGAGGTGCCGGTCGTCATCCGCGACCTGACGGACCGTGAAGCGCTGGAAATCGCGCTGATCGAGAACATCCAGCGTCAGGATTTGACGCCGCTCGAAGAGGCCGAAGGCTACAAGCGCCTGATGGAGGAGTTCGAGCACACGCAGGAAGATCTGGCGCGGGCGGTTGGCAAGAGCCGCAGCCACGTCGCCAATATGATGCGCCTGCTTGCCCTGCCCGATCCGGTCAAGGGCATGGTGCAGGACGGCGCCATCACCGCCGGTCACGCCCGCGCCCTGCTCACCGCGCCGGATCCGGTGGCGGTTGCCAAGGAGGTGGTCAAGCGCGGCCTCAACGTCCGCCAGACCGAAGACCTTATGCGCGGCGACGCGCCCAAGGCGAAGAAGGGCGGCAACGGCGGGTCTGCTTCGGCCGATCCATCACTGAAGGACGTGGATCTGGTGAACCTAGAGGAGGAGATCTCGGCCCGCATCGGGCTGAAGGTTGCCATCACCCCGCAGGGCAAGCGCGGTACCATCACCATCCATTATCAGACGCTGGACCAGCTGGACGACGTGCTGCGGCGCCTCGGCGGCGGAGAGTAATCACCATGGTCAGCGCGGACGCCGTCCACGCCGGGCAAGCGGCCTACAAGGGCTGGATCCTGAAGTGGGTGTATGACGCGCTGGTCCTGGGCTTTTCCAATCACGCCCTGTGGAAGTGCCCGACGTCCGGTCTGCTCGACCTCTACAACGCGAACGTCACGAGCAACCACCTCGATGTCGGGGTGGGCACCGGCTATTACCTCGACCGCTGCCGCTTTCCGGATCCGGAACCGCGCTTGGCGCTGATGGATCTCAACGAGAACAGCCTGTCCTTCGCCGCGAAGCGGGCCGCCCGCTACCGGCCGGAAACCATCCGCTGCAACGCGCTGGAGCCCATCCCGTTCGATGGCCCGGGATTCGACTCGATCGGGGTGATGTATCTGCTGCACTGCCTGCCGGGGAGCATGGCGGAAAAGGCCGTGCTCTTCGACCATCTGCGCCCTTTGATGAACTCTGGCGCGGTGCTGTTCGGCGCCACCATCGTCCAGGGTTCCGCCCCGCGCGGCGCGGCGGCGCAGCGGTTGATGGACCTCTACAACGGCAAGGGCATCTTCTCCAACCGCCAGGACACGGTCGAGGCGCTGGACCATGAATTGGGCAAGCGCTTCCCGCGCCGGGATATTGCCCTGGTCGGTTGCGTCGCCGTCTTCCGCGCCTTCGCCGACTGAACTTTCATCGGCCGGTGACGGAACCAAACTGTCACTTTACTGAAATCGCGCCATCATGAACCGCCCCTAGAACAGGCCCCCTAGACCAGGGTTGCCCGGACCACTCGTCCGGCGATCAAAAATCAGGGGAGAGTCATGAAGACCATTCACAGCCTGTGTCTGATGGGCGTGGCGGCGGCCGGTCTGCTGTCCAGTCCGGCCTTCGCCGACCAGAAATTCCCGGCGGAACTGGCCGGACACAGCTATTTGGAAGCCAAGACTTTCGTGGCGCCACCGGCCGATGCGCCGGACCTCTTCAAGGTTTCCGGCAAGTTCACGGCCGACGACAAGAAGCGCGTCGACCGGCCGCAGTCCATCGAGGGCACGTCCTTCCTGTCCGCCCCTGGCGTGCCACGCGCCACGGCCCTCAAGCTGCCGTTCGAGGGGCAACCAGTCCAAGGCTTCTCCGGCATCAAGTCGCTGGGCAACGGCGAGTATCTGGTCCTGACCGACAACGGCTTCGGCAGCAGGGGCAACTCTCCGGACGCCATGCTGATGGCGCACCGGTTGAAGATCGATTGGCGCACCGGCACCACCACGCGCACGGAAACCATCTTCCTGCGTGATCCCGACCGCAAGGTGCCCTTCTTGATCACGACCGAGGCGACCAAGGAACGCTATCTGACCGGCGCCGACTTCGACATCGAGAGCATCCAGCCCATCGGCGACAAGCTCTACTTCGGTGACGAGTTCGGCCCCTACATTCTGGTCACCGACCGCAGCGGCAAGGTTCTGGCGGTGCATGAGACCAAACTGGACGGCAAGACCGTGCGCTCACCCGACCATTACGCGGTTGCCACTCCCGCCGTGCCCGGTCCGGCGAATTTCGAGGTCCGTCGCTCGCGCGGCTTCGAGGGCATGGCCGCCTCCCCCGACGGCAAGTTCCTCTACCCGCTGTTCGAAGGCCCGCTGTGGAGCAACGGGGCCTGGGAGATGAAGGACGGCCGCGAATATCTGCGCATCGCCGAGTTCGACGTGACCAAAGGCGAATACACCGGCCGCACCTTCAAGTACCGGCTGGAGGCCAACGGCAACAACATCGGCGACTTCAACATGAGTGACGCCACCACCGGCCTGATCATCGAGCGCGACAACGGAGAGGGCGACGCGACGAAGGCGTGCCCGGCCGACCCGAAGACGGATTGCTTCAACGTCCCGGCCAGGATGAAGCGCGTCTACAAGATCGACCTCGCCCAGGCTGACGCCGAGGGCTTTGTGAAGAAGGTCGGCTACATCGACCTGCTGGACATCAACGACCCGAAGGGCATTGCCCGCATCGGCGGTGATAAGGGCAAGTTCACCTTCCCCTTTGTGACCATCGAGGACGTGGATGTCGTGGACGCGGAGCACATCGTCGTCGCCAACGACAACAATCTGCCCTACTCGACCGGCCGCGAGATCGGCAAGCAGGACCACAACGAGCTGATCCTGCTGCGCGTGCCGCAGTTCCTGTCGGCGAAGTAAAAGCGTCGCCTGTTCGGTCGCCCGGCGCTACCGCCGGGCGGCCAGCGAGGCGAGCTGGAACAGCACGCGGGCGCAGATGGTCTGGTCCGGCATGTTGGTGCGCTTGCAGTCGGCTTCGGCCTCAACCAATCGATCCAGCGCCTGACGCACCGCCGGGGGCGGCCAACGGCGGGCCTGACTGGTCAGACGAGGCTTCAGCTTGAAGAACACCGGCGGGCGCAGGGATTCCACGGCGGCGTCCACCGACTTGCCAGCCGCCACATGCCCGCCGATCAGTTGCAGGCGCTGGAAATGGCGTTGCGCGCCGCGCAGGATCGCGACCGACGCCATGCCCTCGGCGAACAGCCGCGCCAGAGAGCGGTCGAGCGTGGCGAAGTCCCCCTCCGCCGCCGCCCAGATCGGCTCGTCCATGCTGAGCGCGGCGCTGTCGCCGACGCAGGCCTGGGCGTCTTCCAGCCGAACGCGCTTCTCGCCGCCCATGTAGAGCGCCAGCTTCTCCACCTCGCCACGCGCCACCATGCGGTCGCCCACGAGGTTGCCCGCCAGGAAAGTCAGAGCGTCGGGGTCGGCGGTCAGGCCATGCCCGTGCAGGATGTCGGCGATCACCCGGCCGAGCGATGCCTCCTCCTCCACATAGCAGGGAATGGCGACGGCGCCGTCGGCCCCCTCGAACAGGGTGCGGAGCTTGGATCGGTTGGAGAGGTCGCCCGCCTCGACCACGACCAGGCTGTCGCCCGGCGGCATGCCGCCCAGCAGGGCGGTGAAGGCGGCCGTGCTGTTGTCCTCGGCCTCGCGCACGCGGATCAGGCGCCGGCCGCCGGTGAAGGCGATGGCGGCAACCTCGTCGGCCAAGCGCGCCGGATCGTCGGCGACGGCGCGGCCGAGCATCTCGGTAACGCGGAACGGGTCGGACAGGTCGGACACCACCGTGCGGCCGAGCGTCATCGCGCGGTCGCGGACCAGACCGGTGTCCGGGCCGTAGAGCAGGACCGCGCGGATCTTGGGATCGGGGCTGCGCAGGAAGCCGTCGATCGCCTTGGGCTGAAGCTTCACGGGCTACCCGCCCCTCTTCAGGACCCGCGCCCCAGGAACATCGACACGCGGGAGGTGATGTCGTTGGAGATTTCCAGCAGCGCCCGGTCGTAGGCGTTGTCCACCGTGGCGAGGCCGGCGTACTGCTGCTCCAGGATGTTGTAGCTGACGTAGGAGCGGGCGTTGGACTGGAAGACCACCTTGCCGGTCGTGTTGTCCACCAGCCGGTAGGGCGCGTTCACCAGCAGCTGGGCGCGCACGGCGGTGGCGTCCTTCTGCAGGGCCAGCTTCTGCTCCGACGAGGTCAGGGTCATGTCCAGCCGGTAGCGCGGATTGCCCGGCCGCCCATCCGTGTAGAAGCGGTCGATCAGCAGGTTGCGCAGCTGCTGGCCGTACCGCTCGGGGATCGGGGCGATGTCCACCTGCTCCAACTTTGCGGCGACGCTGTTCGGGCCGGAGCCGCCGTACAGCGGCTGGAAACCGCAACCGGAGACGGCCAGGGCCAGCGGAGCCAGGGTGGCGAGGGCCAGAAGCCCCCGCCTTTTGGTCGCATCGGATGTCTTCTTATCAGACGACGACATTGATCACCCGGTTCGGGACGACGACGATCTTGCGCACCGGCTTGCCTTCCAACGCACGCTGGACGTTGGCGTCGGCCAGGGCGGCCTGCTCGGCGGCGTCCTTGGCCATGTCGCGCGGCAGTTCCAGCGTGGCGCGCAGCTTGCCGTTGACCTGCACCGGGATGGTGACCGTGTCCTCCACCACCAGGGCGGCGTCGGCCTCCGGCCAGGGCTGGTCGGCGAGCAGCGTGGTGTGGCCCAGCTGCGCCCACAGCTCCTCGCCCAGGTGCGGCATCATCGGGCCGACCAGACGGACGATGGTCTCATAGCCTTCGCGCAGGACCCACGCCTCACCGGTGCCCTTGCCGTCCAGCTCGGCGAGAGCGTTGGACAGTTCGCGCACGCGGGCGACGGCCTTGTTGAAGCGGAACTTGTCGAGATCCTCGGACACGCCGGCGATGGTCTTGTGGACCAGACGGCGGGCCGCCTCGCCCTTCTCGCTGATCGCGTCGGGCTTGGCGGCGCCAACCGGCGGCAGCTCCACCGGAACTTCGGTGATCATGCGCCACAGGCGGTTGATGTAGCGCCAGGCGCCGTCGATGCCGGCCTCGGTCCACTCCAGGTCGCGCTCGGGCGGGCTGTCGGACAGCATGAACAGGCGGGCGGCATCGGCGCCGTAGGTGCCGATGATGTGCGCCGGGTCCACCACGTTCTTCTTGGACTTCGACATCTTCTCGACGCGGCCGACATTCACCGGCGCGCCGTTGTCGGTGCGGACGTACTGGCCCGCCTCGGTCTTCTGGATGTCGGTTGGGGCCAGCCAGGCGCCGGTTCCCGCGTCCTTGTAGGTCTCGTGGTTGACCATGCCCTGGGTGAAGAGGCCGGCGAACGGCTCCTCCACGTTCAGATAGCCGCACTGCTTCATCGCCCGCGTCCAGAAGCGGGAATAGAGCAGGTGCAGCACGGCGTGCTCGATGCCGCCGATGTACTGGTCCACCGCCAGCCAGTAGTCCACCGCCTCGCGCGTGAAAGCCTGATCCTCGACCTTGGGCGAGCAGAAGCGGGCGAAATACCAGCTCGACTCGATGAAGGTGTCGAAGGTGTCGGTCTCGCGCACCGCCGCCTTGCCGCAGCTCGGGCAGGTCGTGTGCTTCCAGGTCGGGTGGTGGGCCAGCGGGTTGCCGGGCTTGTCGAAGGTCACGTCCTCGGGCAGCACGACCGGCAGGTCCTGCTCCGGAACCGGGACGATGCCGCAGCTCTCGCAATGGATGACCGGAATCGGGCAGCCCCAATAGCGCTGACGGGACACGCCCCAGTCGCGCAGGCGGTACTGGGTGGTGCGCTCGCCCTGCCCCACCGCCTCCAGGCGCTTGCCGACCTCCTGCTTGGCGGCCTCGACCTCAAGCCCGTCCAGGAACGCCGAATTGCGCAGCAGGCCGGGGCCGGTGTAGGCCTCGTCGCCGACCGCGAAGGCCGCCGGATCGGCGTCCGCTGGGATGACCACCGGCTTGACCGGCAGGCCATACTTGCGGGCGAAGTCCAGGTCGCGCTGGTCGTGCGCCGGGCAGCCGAAGATGGCGCCGGTGCCGTATTCCATCAGCACGAAGTTCGCGACATAGACCGGCAGTTCCCAATTCGGGTCGAACGGGTGCACGACCTTCAGACCGGTGTCGAAGCCCCGCTTCTCCGCCGTCTCGATCGCTTCCTCGCTGGTGCCCAGGCGGTTGCATTCCGCGATGAACTCGGCCAAGGCCGGGTTACCGGAGGCCAGTTCGGCGGCCAGCGGGTGGTTGGGGGAGATGGCGGCGAAGGACGCACCGAACAGCGTGTCGGGCCGGGTCGTGAAGACCTCCAGCTTGTCCTCGCGGCCCTTGACGTCGAAGCGGAAGCGCACGCCGGTGGACTTGCCGATCCAGTTCTCCTGCATCAGGCGGACGCGTTCCGGCCAGCGGTCCAGCGTCTCCAGCCCTTGCAGCAGTTCCTCGGCGAAGTGGGTGATCTTCAGGAACCACTGGGACAGCTTGCGCTTCTCCACCAGCGCGCCGGTGCGCCAGCCGCGGCCGTCGATCACCTGCTCGTTGGCGAGAACGGTGTTGTCCACCGGGTCCCAGTTGACCCAGGACTCCTTGCGGTAGGCCAAGCCCGCCTTCAGGAAGTCCAGGAACATCTTCTGCTCGTGGCGGTAATACTCCACGTCGCAGGTGGCAACCTCGCGGTCCCAGTCGATGGACAGGCCCATCGTCTTCAGCTGCCCGCGCATGGTCGCGATGTTCTCGCGCGTCCACTTGGCGGGGTGGACCTTCTTCTCCAGCGCGGCGTTCTCCGCCGGCAGGCCGAAGGCGTCCCAGCCCATCGGGTGCAGGACGTTAAAGCCCTTGGCGCGCTTGAAGCGCGCGATCACGTCGCCGATGGTGTAGTTGCGGACGTGGCCCATGTGGATGCGCCCCGACGGATAGGGGAACATCTCCAGCACATAGTACTTGGGCCGGGAAGCGTCCTCGCGCGCGGTGAAGCAGCCCTGCTGCTCCCACACGCCCTGCCACTTCGCCTCGGTTTCCTTGACATTGTAACGCGACATGACCGCAAACGCCGTTTGATGTGTTTGGGAGGCTCTAAAATTATGGCTCCGGCGGCCGTTCGAAAGCCGCCGGAGCCCTCATCGCTTGACAGCGGCGATCAGCGCGACGCCGAGGCCTGCGCCACGCGCAGCTGACGGGCGCGGGTCAGCACCGCGTCCTCCAGCGTGCCGGCGGTGTCGGAGCCGACGTTGGTGTCGCGCCAGTCGTTGCCGTTGCGCTGCTGCTTGAAGACCGCGACGCGCACGCCGTCGGCGCGCAGCTGGCGGTCCATGATGTAGAGGTTGACCTTGAAGCGCTCGTTCGGCGCGTCCGGCGGGGAATACCAGTCGGTCAGGATGACGCCGCCGAACGGGTCGGCCGAGACGATCGGCATGAAGGACAGCGTGTCGAGCGAGGCGCGCCACAGGAAGCTGTTGACGCCGATGCCGTTGGGGTCGCCCTGGTCCGCGCCACCGCGCTTGTTCTTGCCGAACAGGTTGAAGCCGCCTTCGGTGCCGAGCAGGCTGCCGAATTTGTACTCCCTCTGCTTCATCTGGTCCTCGACCGTCTCGGTCTTTCCGCCCCAGCTGGAGCAGCCGGTGACGGCGAGCGACGCCATGATCGCGACGGAGGCTAGGCGAAGGGCACGGAAACGGCGCATGGTCGTGAACCTGGGTCAATAAAATCGGAGTACCGCGCACGGGGCGTGGGCGGTGCCGGTGAAAAGACCATAAAAGGCCAGCCACGCGCAACAGGCGATGCGCCATGGCCGTAGGGCGCAACCATATAATGGCGCCACCGTGGCAACCCTGCCGAAGCCTTGCGGGGAGCGTTGCCGGAAGCCGTGTCCGGTGCCCTGATGAACTGTGCTCCGTCGGACACACTGTTCCATCAAAGCAGCATTTTTTCGATTTCCGGCTTGCTGGCGTCCGTTCAGGTGCGTAGGACATTCCTAGCCAGGAAGTAAACCCGGCTGAATATTCTGCTGCCAGGATGGAGGCAACAATCATGAATCGGTATCTGCTGGCGGGCTGCGCCGCCGTTGCTCTGGCGATGGGTGCCGGCGCGGCTAACGCCCAGGCCAAGTTTGAGGTGAAGGTCGGCGGCGACGCCTACTTCGAGGCTGGCTTCGTCGATCAGGACCTGGACAATGGTCTGCGCTCGACCGAGTTCCAGAACCGCTTCCGCGTCAACATCATCCCGACCGCGAAGGCTGACAACGGTCTCGAGTACGGCGGTCGCGTCCGTATCCGCGCCGCTGGCACCAACACCGGCGTGACCGGCGACCGCGCCTTCATCTTCGCGCAGGGCACCTTCGGCCGCGTCAACCTCGGCGTGACCAACTCGTTCAACGACGACACCTACATTTCGGCTCCGACCGACTACCTGCCGCTCGCCCTCGTTGATCGCGTGATCAACTGGGTCGGTGGCGCCGCCGGCTCCGCCGGTGCGCAGACCGGTGGCGGCGCGACCCGTTTCGTCGGCGCCGACGTGAACGGCGGCATTGCTCCGGCCATCAACGGCGGCAGCAGCATCGTGTGGCCGTCGCTGACGCCGGAAGGCAACGCGACGAAGATCGTCTACTACTCGCCGCGCTTCGCCGGCGTGCAGCTCGGCGCCAGCTACACCCCGCGCAACGACTCCTACAACCAGGACGTCAACCGCGTGAAGGTTGGCAGCGTTGCCGGCGCCCAGGCCACCAGCTCCTTCCAGGATCTGGTCGAAGTCGGTGCGAACTACAGCAACACCTTCGCCGGCTTTGCCGTGAAGGCCAGCGCTGGTTACTTCTGGGGTGAGGCCGCCGACAGCACCGGCGCGACCGACAACTTCAAGGACCTGAACGCCTGGCAGATCGGCGCCCAGGTCGGCTACGCCGGCTTCGCCGTCGGCGGCAGCTACACCGACTTCGGCAAGTCGGGCCAGAACCAGATCGCCGGCCGCTTCACCGAGAAGACCAGCACCTGGACCGCTGGTGTCCAGTACACCGCTGGCCCGATCGTTGTCGGCGCCAACTACAAGTACGGTCAGGATGCGGGCTCGACCCTCATCGCCGGCAAGCGCAAGCTTGAGGTCTACGAGATCGGCGCCGGTTACACCGTCGCTCCGGGCCTGACCCTGCAGGCTCAGTACGACTTCTTCAAGGCCGACAGCGACAAGCTGGCCACCGTTGCTTCCGGTTCGCCGGACGACGAGGGTCACGTGTTCCTCGTCCGCTCGGTCCTGGCGTTCTAAGCCAAGGTCGTTCGCGAAAAGAAGGGCGGTGGCTTCGGCCACCGCCCTTTTTTCATGCCTATATGGCGGGCAATTTGCTGAAATTTTGAGCGCGGAATGTGCTATTTTCGCAGCAAATGAAAATCATCGTTTGATTTCAAAGAGTTATCTATGTGGCGCGGATGCAACGGTGTAGCGTCACTACACTTTCTTGCAGGAAAGCCGCTTGCCGGTCCTACGGGCGCCGGTTTAAGTCAAGAACGGGAAGCACAACCGTTTAGCCCCCTTGCCGGGGCCGCCTGCCAGAAGGATGGATCATCCATGAAGCGTTCTCTCGTCATCGGCTGCGCCGCTCTTGCCCTTGCCGCCGGCTGCGGCACCGCGTCCGCCCAGTCCAAGTTCGACGTGGTCATCGGTGGCGACGCCTTCTTCCAGGGCGCTTACGTCGATCAGAAGCGCGACACCGGTCTGCGCTCGACCGACTTCTCCAACCGCTATCGCCTGGTCATCACCCCGACCGCCAAGGCCGACAACGGTCTTGAGTACGGCGGCCGCGTCCGCATCCGCACCGGCAACGGCAACGCGTCGCAGACCGGCACCGGCGTCACCGGCGACCGCGCCTTCATCTTCGCCAACGGCACCTTCGGCACCATCCAGGCCGGCGTGATCAACGGTCTGTCGGACGAGTACGGCATCATCGGCCCGAACGTCGAGGGCATCGCCGGCGGTCCGGACAACAACACCGTTTACTTCCTGAACGGCTCGACCACCTACGACCTGCTGCCGACGACCACCAACAACTTCCGCGCCTTCGCCTCGGGCGATGCCGGCACCAAGATCATCTACCTGACTCCGATCTTCGCGGGCTTCCAGGCTGGCGCTTCCTACATGCCGCGCACCGGCGACGTGAACCAGTCGGTCAACCGCGTGAAGAACAACGGCGGCTACGGCGTCTTCCAGGACGTGGTCGAGGTCGGCGGCATCTACAAGAACGAGTTCGGCGCCATCGCGGTCGAAGCCAGCGCCTTTTATCAGTTCGGTGAGTCGGTCGATGACGGCGTCGGCGCTGCCGCCGCCCGCTTCGAGGATCTGAACTCGGTCCATGTCGGCGCCAACGTCGGCTATGCCGGCTTCAAGGTCGGCGCCAGCTACGCCTACAGCGGCAAGAGCGGCTACGACAAGACCGCCGCCTTCAAGGAGAAGCAGGACGTCCTGCTCATCGGCGCGCAGTACACCACCGGCCCGTTCATCCTGGCCGCCAACTACTCGCACTCGCGCGGCAACGACAGCCTGACCGCCTCGGTTCCGGTCAAGGCCGACATCTATCAGGCCGGCGTGACCTACACCGTCGCTCCGGGCCTGACCACCGGTCTGGAGTACAGCTACGTCGACCTCGACTCGAAGCTGGATCCGGCTCTGACCGGCGGCGTCAACCTGGACGACCGCGCGCACATCATCATGATCGACACCCGCTTGGCTTTCTAATCGAGCCAGCGGCACCAGCAAAAACGGCGGCGGAAATTTTCCGCCGCCGTTTTCTTTTGTCCGGCCCAGAACGATGCCCAGAACAACGAGCAGGAGACTACTTCTTGGTCGCCGGCCCCTCGGTTTCGCACATGATCATCATGGCGGCATCGGACATCGGGACCCACACCATCAAAAGGCGCCGCTTGTCCTTGTCCGCCAGATAGGCGGTGGTTTCCGGATCCTGGATGGAGCGGGCCTTGACCGGTCCGGTCAGCCAGCCGTTCTGTTCGAAGGAGGCCATGGTGGACTGGAAGATGCGGTCCATCTTCTCCTGGTCGCCCTTGCGGAACTCCCAGCCGTAGTTCTCCTGCTTGCTGCAACGGCGGCCGACATCGGCGGCGATCTTCTCCAGGAAGGCCTTGTAGCTGCCGTCATCGCGCAACGGGAAAGGCTGTTCGGGGAAGGGCACCTGCGCCATGGGCGAGACGCTCATCGTCTTCGGCGGCGCCTTGGCTGCCGGAGCCTTCTCCGCATCCTGAGCAAAGGCGTTTCCGGCCACCAGCATCAGGGCCGCCATGGTCAAGCTTGCCATGGTCGAGGTCATCAGGGGACGCATCCAACCACGCATGTCTTCTCCTCGCGGTGCTTGCGTTTCGCTGGACCGTCCGTTACCACGCCGACCGGCCGGTGTACACCGGCGACCGAAGAACGGGAGGGCCGTCATGACCGCCTCGCATGCCCAACAGGACGCCATGGGCGAAACCGTAACCGCCCGCCTGCAGGCGGTGCGCCGGTCCATCGCCGACACCTGCGCCGCCAGTGGCCGCGACTCCGGCGCCGTGACGCTGGTCGCCGTGTCCAAGACCCACCCGGCTGAAGCGGTGGAAGAAGCCCTCGCCGCCGGCCAGCGCGTCTTCGGCGAGAACCGCGTGCAGGAGGCCAAGGGCAAGTTCCCGGACCTGAAGGAGCGGTTCCCCGACCTGGAACTGCACCTGATCGGTCCGCTCCAGACCAACAAGGTCAAGGAGGCCGTTGCCCTGTTCGACGTGATCCAGACGGTGGACCGCCCGAAGCTGGCCGAGGCGCTGGCATCCGAGATGGCGAAGTCGGGCCGCCGCCCGCGCTGTCTGATCGAGGTCAACACCGGCGAGGAGCCCCAGAAGGCCGGCATTCCCCCGCGCGAGGTCGAAGCCTTCTTGGCTGCCTGCCGCGACACCTGGAATCTGCCGGTGACCGGCCTGATGTGCATCCCGCCGGTGGACGAGGAGCCGGCCATGCACTTCGCCCTTCTGGCCGAAATGGCTCGCCGCGCTGGCCTGCCCGAGGTCAGCATGGGGATGAGCGGCGATTACGAGACGGCCATCCGGTTCGGCGCGACGCATGTGCGCGTCGGCACGGCGATCTTCGGCGCCCGTCCCTACCCGGCCGCCTGAGCCTCGTCAGGTCTGAGCTTCATTGGGGTCGAGCACGGTCAACGCCGTGTCCGGCCCGCAATCCTTCAGAAGCCGCAGCAGGTCCGGCAGCGGGAGCGCGATGCAGCCGGCCGTCGGCTCCCAATCGGGCCTCGCGACGTGCATGAACACGGCGCTGCCCTGCCCCGGCACGACCGGATCGTCGTTGTGCCCCATCACCACGATGACGTCGTAGACGTGATCCTCGCGCCACAGTTCCTCGTGGCTGGCGGGATAGGGACGCTTGACCGGGCGGTTGTAGGCGGGGTCTTCGGGGGCGTCGCACCAGCCGTCGTCGGGGGCGATGGGCGACACGGGAAGCCCGGTTTCCGGCCGTTCCAGCCGGTCGGCCCGCCACAGCACGCGGCGCAGCGCGAAGCGGCCGACCGGGGTGGCGCCGTCGCCCTCCCGCTTGTCGGCCCGCACGCCGCCGCGTCCCAGCGCGCAGCGGAACGACCCGCCCGGCCAGATCAATTGGCCGCAAGGGTGAACCGTGATCTCCATGATATGACCGTCCGGGGTTTCGTCCGTCAGCTCGACACGCGCAGGTTCGGCGCCGCCGATTGGGCGGCCTTCCGGCTCTGCTCATACTTGGCCAGATTACGCATCATCGTCTCGGAAAGCATGTCCGGCGACACCGGCGTCGGGCCATTTGGAGTCTGTCCATTCGCGGCTTCGCCGCTGACCGCGTTCTGCGCCGTGGCGGCGGTGGCGCCCGGCAGCGGGGCCGCGTGCCTGGGCACCGTGTGCTTGGCCTGCATCGTGTTCGCCAGCACCGTGTCGCGGGCCGGCATGCGTGACGGATGCGGGACGTTTCCAGCGGTCAACGCGTCGCGCGGTGCGCTGCCCATCAACTGCTGAGCGGCCAGCTGCGCCCCAACCTGGGAACCGGGATTGGCGCTGCCGATCGCACCGCTTGCGGCCTTTGCGCCGGCCGGCGGGGCTGCGCTGGCGGTCAGGCGGATCGGTTGGTCGGCGGAACGGGGAGCCTCGGCGGAAGCCAACGGATGCTGCCCCGGCTGAGCGTTCGGCATCTGGGCGTTCGGCACCGCGGAGGATCCGGCCTGCGCCGGACCCTCCGCACGCGCCGCGACAGCCACGGCGGGGGCGGGATGGTCACCCCCACCGAAGCCGAGCGAAGCCATGACCTGACCGCCGAGATCCTTGCCGTTCGCCTCTTCCACGACCGCGTTGGCCAGGGATGCCATGCCGCCGATCACGCCACCGAACAGGATGCCGCCCATCACCTTGGAGGAGGGCTGGATCGTGTCGCCGGTGACCTCGCGGTAGATGTGGTTGACGATCGGGATGTGCTGCAGCGGGTTGATGACGTCGAGGAAGTCCCAAAAGGACATGTTCCCTTCGACGTCGGGCGTCCGGTCGCTCCAGGCCTCGTAGGTGACCGGTGCCGACGACCGCTCGCGCTGGACCGGCCGCATGGCGGCGGAAGCGTCCTGGGTAAGAGCGTCGATGGCCATGGTCGGTCTCCGGCACTGGGGTCGCCATCATCAAAGCAACCGGCGTGCCAGTTTTCGCGGGGCCTTTCACCCCTATTCTCCCTGATTCCGGCCGAATCGCCCGGAATCCGATTCCCCTGCCCTCACCCCCCGGCAAGACCTGCCGGGTGCCGGGGCGATTCCTGCCCGGCGGAGTTTCGAAGGTTCAAAAGGGCGAAGGTTCAGAACATGTGCCCGCTGCGCTCGGCCTTAGTGCGCAGATAGCCTTCGTTGTGGCCGTTGGCCGGGAAGATGTGCGGAACCCGCTCCACCACCTCGATCCCGCAGCGGGCGAGCTGGCGCAGCTTCTCCGGGTTGTTGGTCATCAGCCGCACCGAGGCGAAGCCCAGCTGCCGCAGCATCTCCGCCGCCGGCAGATAGACGCGCTCGTCCGCCTCGAACCCCAGGATCTCGTTGGCGTCCACGGTGTCGAAGCCACGGTCCTGGATGCGGTAGGCGCGCAGCTTGTTGACGAGGCCAATGCCGCGCCCTTCCTGCGCCAGATAGAGCAGCACGCCGCTGCCCTGCCGCGCGATCTCCGCGATGGCCCCGCGCAGCTGGTCGCCGCAGTCGCAGCGCAAAGACCCCAGCAGGTCGCCGGTGAAGCATTCCGAATGCAGGCGGGCCAGCACCGGCTGGTCCGGATCGGGCTCCCCGATGACGATGGCCAGATGCTCGGAACCGCCGTCGATGGGGCGGAAGGCGACGATGCGCGTGTTCTCCGCCGCGATCAGCGGCACGCGGGCGTCGGCCACCTGCCGCAGCGTGCGCACCACATGGACCCGGTAATCGGCGATGTCGCGCGCCCGCACCAGCAGCAGGTCGTTGCGCACCGCCCAACCTTCGGCCGAGCCGCGCACGCCGCGCGCCGGCGCCACCACGGCGGACGGCAGCAGCCGCGCCAGCCGGGCGAGTTCCACCGCCGCCGCCTCGCGGGAGTCCGCGTCCATCGCCGTCGCGGTCAGCCCCACCGGCAGGTCGCCGTCGGGGCGGTGTTCGGGATCGGCCAGCGCGTGTGCCTCGTCGGCGGTCAGGCCGCCGGGCAGCGACAACGCGACCACGCCCGTTCCTTCCTCCATCAGTTTCAGCACGGTGGCGCGGCGCCGCGTGACGGCCAGCACCGGCTCTCCGCCGGTCAGCCGCTTCAGCCGGGCGACCGCGTCGGAGGCCACGGATTCCACCGACACGGCGGCGCCGACGGTGCCGTCGGCGGTCTCAATGGCGACGGCCTCGCCCCGGCGCAGCGCGGCCAGCGCCCGGTCGACCGCGCGCATGGCGGCTTCGTCGAAGGGCTGGGCGGGTTCGGAATGAAGGTCGGCGTACATCGCAACGCTTATCGCTGACGGAAAAACACGAGATAGGCCCGAAGGCCGGGGAAGCAAAGCGCAGGTGCCGCACGCCTGTCCAGCAAATCCCGCGCGCCGGGCGCTCACCACACCGTTGTTCTTCCCGCAACGATGCCCGCTGAAGCTCCGGTGCGCGCCCTCCGGCGTTGCGCTATCCTGATCGCAGCGACAAAGACGGAGGGTTCGCCCCATGCCGGAACAGCCGGCTCTGCACTTCCTGGTCCCGGCGTGCCAAGCCCCGGAGGCTTATGGGCCGCGCATCGCCGAGGCCCTGCGGGCGGCGGGTTGGACCGTCACCACGCACGCCCTGCCCGGCGACTATCCGCTGGTGGACCAGTCGGCGATCCTCGCGGCGGACATTACCGTGTCGCGTCTGCCGGATGGCGCCGCCGTTCTGGTGGACGGCCTCGCCCTGCCCGGCATCGCGGCGGCCCTGTCCATCGACAACCGCCGTCTGCGCTTCGTCGCCTTGATCGAACGGCTGCTGTGGCGCGCGCCCGGCCTGAACGCCGACGAGGCGGCGGCCCGGCGCAATCTGGAACAGGGGGCGCTCGCCCTCATGCGCGCCGTCGCCGCGCCGAACGCCGAGGGCGTTGCGGAGGTCACCGCACTCGGCCTCGCGCCGGAGGCGGTCAGCGTCGTTTCCCCGGATGCCGGGGCTGTGGCCGACCTCGCCGCCGTGCTAAGGTCCGGGCCGGAGCCCACGGTGAAAACCCCCGCATGACGCCCGCCAAACGCATTCTCCTCGTCGACGACGACGACGCCCTGCGCCAGTCCCTGGCCGAACAGCTCCATCTGCTGGAGGAGTTCGAGACGGCGGAGGCCACCGACGCCGCCGGCGCGCTCGCGGCGGCGCGGGAGGGCGGCTTTTCGGCCATTCTGCTGGACGTCGGGCTGCCGGACATGGACGGGCGCGACCTGTGCCGGCTGCTGCGGCGGGAGGGGGTGCGCTGCCCGATTATCATGCTGACGGCGGCGGGGTCGGATGCAGACACCATCCTGGGGCTCGATTCCGGGGCCAACGACTACGTCACCAAGCCGTTCCGCCTGGGCGTCCTGCTGGCCCGCCTGCGCGCCCAGCTGCGCCTCTTCGACCAGACCGAGGACGCCGTCTTCGTCATTGGCCCCTACAGCTTCCGCCCCGCCGGCAAGCTGTTGCTGGACGAGGCGAAGAACCGCAAGATCCGCCTGACCGAAAAGGAAACGGCGATCCTGAAATACCTGTACCGGGCCGGGGGCGCCGTGGTCGGGCGCGACACGCTGCTGGGCGAGGTGTGGGGCTACAACGCCGCCGTCACCACCCACACGCTGGAAACGCACGTCTACCGCCTGCGCCAGAAGATCGAGCGCGACCCGTCGAACGCGGAAATCCTGGTGACCGAACCCGGAGGCTACCGCCTCGTCCCGTGAGGGCGATGCCCGTGGCCGGAACGGCCGGCGATGGTGACCGCCACCGGATAACCCATCCAGCGCTTGCGCGGCCCGTCCAACGCTGCGGCACCATGCTTGCCGTTGGACTTGCTGTTGACGCTCCACAGCCCCCGCCCGCGCGGCACCACCGGCAGCAGCCGGATCTTGCGCCCGACGATGGCAAGGCGCCGCCGCCAATGCGCGACGACCTTCGCCGAGGCGCCGACGCGACGCGCGATCTCGTGATCGGCCAGCAGCGCGCTGCCGGGATCCTGAAGCTGGTCGAGGATGGCGCGCCGCTTGTCGGCCTTGGTGTGGCGGATGTGCTTGCGTTCCAGCGCCTTGCCCACGTCCCACAGCTTTTCCGCCGTCTCGCGGGCCAGCGAGCGCCAGCGATCGGCCTCGTCCCGCTGCCGTTCCATCTCGCCGCTGGTTTTCTCCAGTTGGCGCTTCAGCCCGGCGATCTCCAGCTCCAGATCCTTCACCTGACGGCGCAGTCCCTGGACGAGCTGGTCGGGCGGCGGCGGCCGGTCGGGGGGAGCGGGCGTGACGACGGTGGGGGGCGGTTCCGACGCCGGGGCCGAACGGGCGCCAGCCGGTCGGGCTCCCTGGGCGAGATCGCGGAACGACATGCCCGCCCGCGACAGCATGATGCGGGCGGCGCGCAGAGCGGACAGAGCCTCACCCTGGTGCTCCGACTCGGCCATGGCGAGGACTTTGGCGAGCTTGTCAGGATCCATCCGTCGATCAGGTCCGGAGGCGAATCAGCACAGGATTTGCGAATTGCCCGGACACTACCACACCTTATTGGATTCGGCACCCCCACATATTGGGGTTATCGGCCAATCTTTCAGACCCTCCGAGGGGGTAGGTTTTTACTCGACTTGGGATCGGTGCGCGGCCAAATTGATGGCACCATGACGGAATCCACCGTTCCCGAATCCGCGGCACCCGAGTCCCAAGTCGCGGCGCCGGCCTTCACCGTGCGCTTCTGGGGCGTCCGGGGCAGTATCGCCTCCCCCGGACCCGACACCGTCCGTTACGGCGGCAACACCCCATGCATCGAGGTGCGCTGCGGCGACGCGCTGCTGGTGCTGGACGCCGGCACTGGGCTGCGTCCGCTGGGCGAGACGCTGTTGCGCCAGGGGCCGGTCGATCTCGACCTGTTGCTGACGCACAGCCATCTGGACCACATCTGCGGCCTGCCCTTCTTCGCCCCGGCCTTCGATCCGAACAGCCACGTGCGGCTGTGGGCCGGTCACCTGACGCCGGACCACGGGTTGCGCTCGGTCCTGCGCGGCATGATGTCGGCCCCGCTGTTCCCGGTCCCGGTGGAGATCTTCACCGCCGACTGCTCCTTCAAGGATTTCCAAGGGGGCGAGACGCTGGCCCTGAAGCCGGGCGTCACCGTGCGCACCGCGCGCCTGAACCATCCGGACGGTGCCGTCGGCTATCGGGTGGAGTTCGCCGGGCGCAGCGTCTGCTACGTCACCGACACCGAACACCCGGCCATGGGCCGCGACCCCGACGTGGTCGCGCTGGTGCGCGGGGCCGACCTGCTGATCTACGACAGCACCTACAGCGACGCGGAATACCCGGCCCGCGTCGGCTGGGGCCATTCCACCTGGCAGGAGTGCCTGCGCCTTGCCGAGGAGGCCGGGGTCGGCCGGGCGGTCATCTTCCACCACGACCCGTCGCGCACCGACGCGCAGCTGGACGCCATCGCCGCCGCCGCCGAGGCGATGCGCCCCGGCACGCTGGTCGCCCGCGAAGGCATGGTTCTGACGCCATAGTTGATCCCCACCCGCCTGTGATGTTTTTCAGCCACATGGGAGCCGTATTTCGAGTCCCGTGGTAACTTGTCGCTGCAAGCTCTTGTGACAACTATGGTATGAAGGCCGCTTGCAACCGCAGGGGGAACTCTGGGGGAAATGATGCGGCCCTTTTTGCGCCTTACATTGCCGTGCCTGCTCGTCGGGGGCTTCCTGAGCGGATGCGCCTCCACCCCTGCACCGCAATCGACGCTGGGCGCTTCGCCCCGGTCGATCACCCTATATCATCCACAAAGCGGCGAGACGGTCAGCGCCACCTACTGGCGCGGTGACGGTTACGACCACGCGGCGTTGCAGGAGATTTCCACACTGTTCCGCGACCGCCGCAGCGGCGAGATCGCTCCGGTCGATCCGGCGCTGGTGGACATGCTGGTGGAACTGCGCGAGCGCTGCGGCGCCCCGGCCGACACGCCGGTCCACATTACGTCCGGCTACCGCTCCCAGACGACCAACGTGGCGCTGGCCCGCAGCAACCCGTACGTGGCCGAGAACAGTTTTCATCTGCGCGGACAAGCGGCGGACATCTACATTCCCGGCGTTCTGCCGCGCCGCATCGCGGACGAGGCGGCGGCCATGCAGCGCGGCGGCTACGCCCTGTACCCGCACAGCGGCCACGTCCATGTGGACACCGGCCCCTTCCGCACCTGGACGCCGAAGGGCGGCGAGCCGCGCACGACGCCGGCGATTCTGGAGGCTAAGGCCACCCCGCGCGCCAAGCCGGCACCGAAGGCCGAGCCGAGGGTGCAGGTTGCCGAGACGAAACCCGCCCCGGCCGCCAAGGCGCCTGGGGGGAAGCCCGTGGAGATCAAAACCGTGGCGTCCGCCGCTCCGGCCGATCTATCCCGTGTCCGCCTCGTGCTGGCCCAGTTGAAGGATCAGCCGTCGGCGGTACCGACCAAGGACAGGAAGAAGCCCTGAGGAACACGCCTCGTTCCGGGTTAAAATCCTTGGGAAGGAGGCGCCCGTTCCGTGAAGGTCCTGTTCCACGTCCAGCACTTGCTCGGCATCGGCCACGACCGGCGCGCTGCCCTGATCGCCAGGGGGCTGTCGGCCGCCGGCATGGATGTGACGGTGCTGCGCGGCGGCCATCCCGTTCCGGGCATCGGCTATGGCCCGGCGGCGGTGATCCAGCTTCCCCCCGCCCGCGCCGCCGACGAAACCTTCAAGACCCTGCTGGACGAGCACGGCAACCCCATCGACGACGCGTGGCGCGCGAACCGGCGGGAGGCTGTTCTAAACGCGTTTAAACGCGTCCAGCCCGACGCGCTGCTGGTGGAATCCTTCCCCTTCGGCCGCCGTGCCTTCCGGTTCGAACTGCTGCAGCTGCTGGAGGCCGCCCGCGCAGCCGGGACCGTCACCGCCTGCTCGGTGCGCGACATCCTGGTCGCCAAGGCCAATCCCGACCGGCTGGAGGAGAGTACCGCGACCGTGGAGCGCCTGTTCGACCGCGTGCTGGTGCATGGCGATCCGGACTTGATCCCCTTCGATGCCACCTTCCCGCTCGCTTCCCGCATCGCCGACCGCATCCGCTACACCGGCTACGTCGCCGCACCACCCTTAGCCGCTGAAACCACGGACGGAACGGACGAGGTGATCGTGTCGGTCGGCGGCGGGGCGGTCGGCTTGCCGCTGCTGCGCGCCGCACTGGCCGCCCGTCCGCTGACCCCGGCGGGCGATGCCGTCTGGCGTCTGCTGGTCGGGCCGGACGTGCCGGATGCGGCCTTCCGCGCGCTGGCCGCCGACGCCCCGCCCGGCGTGCTGGTGGAGCGCGCCCGGCCGGACTTTCCCGCCCTGCTCCGCCGCTGCCGCCTATCGGTCAGTCAGGCCGGCTACAACACGGTGCTGGACCTGTTGCAGGCCGGCTGCCGCGCCGTCGTCGTGCCCTTCGCCGCCGGCGGCGAGACCGAACAGCCGACCCGCGCCCGTCTGCTGGAACGGCGCGGTCGGCTGGTGGTGGTCGAGGAGGCCGGCCTGACCGCCGAAACCCTGGCGGCTGGTATCAGTCGCGCGCTGACCCAACCCGCACCGCCGCCCGTTCCCGTCCGCCTGGACGGCGCCGCCGGAACCGCGCGTTTGCTGGCGGAAGCGGTGGGCGGCTAAACCTATTGAGACGCTTGGATTTGTGCCGCGCGCGCGCCATGCTGGTGCCCGGCTCAGCTTCGGCGGTTCCGCGTGATGACCCAACCCGTTTCCGCCTCTTGGCATGACTTGGTGGAGGAATTGGACCGCTGGGCCGATGCCGGCCGCGTCGCGACCTTCTGGTGGCGCGACGACGACGCGACCGAGCCCGCGGAGGAACTTCTGAGGCTCATCAGTCTTTGCCGGTCACACAACCTGCACCTCGCCCTCGCCGTGATACCGGCCGTCGCGGGGCCGGCGTTGGGCTCGTTCCTGTCGATGTGCTCCGACGTCACCGTTCTTCAGCACGGCTGGTCGCACGCCAACCACGCCGCGCCCGCCGCGAAGAAATGCGAACTGGGCGCGGAACGTCCGATAAAGGCGACCATGGCCGAACTGGCCGAAGGCAGGCTGGTGCTGGAAGGGCTGTTCGGGCGGCGCGCCCTGCCCGTTCTCGTCCCGCCCTGGAACCGCATCGACCCCGGCGTCATGTCGCGTTTGGCGGACATCGGCTTCACCGGCCTGTCCACCTTCGGACCGAGCAAGGGCACACCGCCAAATCTGACTTGCGTCAACACGCATGTGGATCCGGTGGCGTGGCGGTCGGGCGGCGGTTTTCTCGGCGATGACCAGACTCTGGGCATGGCGGTTTCCCATCTGCGCGCCCGGCGCCTGGGCGATGTTGACGCAATCGAGCCCACCGGCCTGTTGACGCACCATCGGATCATGGACGCCGCGACCTGGGCCTTTACCGAACGTTTCCTTCGCACCACCCTGTCCCACCCGGCGGCCCGCTGGCTGCCGCCCGAGACCCTGTTTGGAGCCGCCTGAATGTCGGAGGTGCTGCGCTACCCGTCCGCTGTCCTGCTCGGCGACTACGCGCGGGCGGCGGCGGGGCTGGCCCTGACGGTCCTTCCGCTGGCGCTGGTCAACGTCAGTCCGTGGATCGGCGCGCCGCTGGCCGCCTGCGCCCTGCTGTTCGCCGCCTTCGCCGCGCGCACCGCCCAGCGACAGTTCACCCGCGTCACCATGGACGAACAGAGCGTTCGGGCCGAGGGGCCGTTGGGCGCCGCCATCCGCTGGGACGATCTGACCGGCCTGCGCCTGCGCTACTACGCCACCCGACGCGGCCGGGAAGGCTTTCGGCCAGAGGGGGGATGGATGCAGGCCACGCTGACCGGGCGTGGCGGACGCATCCGGCTCGACTCGACGCTCGACGGCTTCGACGCGGTGATCGAACGGGCGGTCGAGGCGGTGCGGCGCAACGGGATCACCCTCAGCCCGGTGACGGTGGACAACCTGCTGGCGCTGGGCATCGATCCGCCGGAGGATCCGGAATCATGACCCGCACGCTGCTCCGGGTGGAAGACCTGAAGGTCGATTTCCACGTGCCGGGCGGCGTGGTTCATGCGGTGCGCGGCGTGTCCTTCCGGATCCGGCCCGGCTCGACCGTTGCGCTGGTCGGCGAGTCGGGGTCCGGCAAGTCGGTGGCGGCGCAGTCGATCCTGCGTATCCTTCCCCGTTCCGCCGAGATTACCGGCGGGCGCATCCTGTTCGATGACGGCTCCGGCGCGGTGGACATCGCCGGTCTGAAGGCCGACGGCAAGACGATGCGGGACCTGCGCGGCGGCCGCATCTCGATCATTTTTCAGGAGCCGATGACATCGCTGTCGCCGCTGCACACCATCGGCGATCAGGTGGGCGAGGCGGTGCGGCTGCACCAGAGGGTCACCGCCAACCAGGCCCGCGCGCTGGCCGAGGATATGCTGCGCCGGGTGCGTTTCCCCGACCCGAAGCGGGCGCTCGACACCTATCCGTTCGAACTGTCGGGCGGCCTGCGCCAGCGGGCGATGATCGCCATGGCGCTGGTCTGCCGCCCGGCCCTGTTGATCGCCGACGAGCCGACGACCGCGCTGGACGTCACCATCCAGGCGCAGATCCTGAAGCTGATCAAGGATCTTCAGGCCGACTTCGGGATGGCCGTTCTGCTGATCACCCATGATCTGGGCGTGGTCGCCAACGTCGCGGAGGAGGTTGTGGTCATGCACCGCGGCCGGGTGATGGAGGCCGGCACCCGCGAGGACATCTTCGGCGACCCGCGCCACCCGTACCTGAAGGCCCTGCTGCGCGCCGTTCCGCGCTTCCACATGGCGCCGGGCGAGCGGCTGGTGCCGATCCGCTCGATCACATCCGAAGGCGGCAGCCTGCTGGAGAAGGACCATCAGCCCTGGCCGCCCGGTGCGGCGTCGGCCGGGCCGCTGCTGGCCGTGGAGGGCGTCAGCAAGCGCTACGGCGCCCGCAAGGCCGGCTGGTTCGGCGCCAAGGCGTCGGCGGGTACGCTGGCCGTGGACGATGTCAGCTTCACCATCGCCCAGGGGGAATGCGTCGGGCTGGTCGGCGAGTCCGGCTGCGGCAAGACGACCCTGTCCAAGATCCTGATGCGGGCGCTGACCCCCGACGCCGGGGCCGTCCGCTTCAACGACCACGGCCAAATCCTGGACGTGCTGGGCTTGCAGGGCGAGGAGCTGACCCGCTTCCGCCGCAAGGTGCAGTTCGTTTTCCAAGACCCGTTCGGCTCGCTGAACCCCCGCATGACCGTCTTCGACATCATCGCCGAACCGCTGGTCATCCACCGCATCGGCGACGAGGCCGAACGGGCCGAGCGGGTGAAGGAGCTGATGGGCCTCGTCGGGCTCGACGCGCGGCACGTCCGGCGCTACCCGCACAGCTTCTCCGGCGGCCAGCGCCAGCGCATCGGCATCGCCCGCGCGCTGGCGCTGCGGCCGGAACTGCTGCTGCTGGACGAGCCGGTGTCGGCGCTGGACGTGTCCATCCAGGCGCAGGTGCTGAACCTGCTGAAGGACCTGAAGGAGCGGCTGGGCCTGACCTACCTGTTCGTCAGCCACAATCTGGCCGTGGTGGACTACATGGCCGACCGCATTCTGGTCATGTGCCGGGGCCGCATTGTCGAGACCGCCCCGCGCGAGGCGCTGTTCCGCAACCCGGTCCATCCTTACACGCGGGCGCTGCTGGACGCCGTGCCCGATCCGGACCCGAGCTGCCCGCTGGCCCTGACCGACCTGGAGGAAGGCCACGCCTCCGATCCCGCCCGCTGGCCCGCCCCCTTCACCATCGACGCCGATCACGAACCGCATCTGGTGGACCTGGGCGGCGGGCACTGCGTCCGGGCCGATGCGTCGGTGCGGGTCAGGGAGATGGCGTGATGCGACCTGTTCTCCTCCCCCTCGCCTTCCTTGTGTTGAGTGCGTTTAGCGCCGTTGAGACGCCCATGCTGGCGGATGCGGTGGCGGCGGGGTCTCTGCCGCCGGTGGAGCGGCGCTTGCCCGAACAGCCGGCCGTGGTACCGATGGACTGGACGTGGCAGCAGCCGGGCCGGCATGGCGGCGACCTCGGCACCTTGATGGCGCGGACTAAGGACACGCGGCTGATCTATGTCTACGGCTACGCCCGGCTGGTGTCGCTGACCCCGGACCTGCGCATCGTTCCGGACATTCTGGAGCGGGTCGAGGCGAGCGAGAGCCGCGTCTACACCCTGACCCTGCGCCGGGGCCACCGCTGGTCGGACGGCCAGCCCTTCACCACCGAGGATTTCCGCTACTGGTGGGAGGACATGGCCTCCAACCCCAAGCGCTTCCCCGGCGGCCCGCCGCCGGAGCTGCTGGTCGGCGGTGAGGCGCCGAAGGTCGAAATCCTGGACGAGGTCACCGTCCGCTACAGCTGGAGCCGCCCCAACCCCTTCTTCCTGCCGATGCTGTCGGGGGCCAAGCCGGTCGAGATCTACGCGCCGGCCCATTACCTGCGGCAGTTCCACCCCCGCTACACCGACGAGGAGACGCTAAAGCGCCGGATCGAGGAGGCCCGGCAGAAGAACTGGCAGCAGCTTCACAACCGCAAGGACAATCTGACCGAGTTCGACAATCCGGACCTGCCGACCCTTCAGCCCTGGGTCCCGACCACCGCCCCGCCGGCCGAGCGCTTCGTCTTCGTCCGCAACCCTTACTTCCACCGCGTCGATCCCGCCGGGCGGCAGCTGCCCTATCTCGACCGCGTTGTCATGACGGTGGCCGATGCCAAGATCATCCCGGCCAAGACCGGGGCTGGGGAAAGCGACCTTCAGGCCCGCTATCTGCGCTTCGACAACTACACCTTTCTGACGCAGGGGGCGCGGCGCAACGGCTACCGGGTCACGCTGTGGCGCACCGGCATCGGGGCGCAGATGGCGCTGTTCCCCAACCTGAACTGCAACGACCCGGTGTGGCGGGCGCTGAACCGCGACGTCCGCTACCGCCGCGCTCTGTCGCTGGCCATCGACCGGGAGGAGCTGAACGAGGTCGTCTATTACGGCCTCGCCATCCCCTCCAACAACACGCTGCTCGACGTCTCGCCGCTGTGGCGGCCGGAATACCGGGACCGCTGGGCAACCTTCGACATCCGCTACGCCAACCGGCTGCTGGACGAGATCGGCCTGACCAAGCGCGACGTGAACGGCGTCCGCTTGCTGCCCGACGGCCGCCCGCTGGAGATCGTCGTGGAGACCGCCGGGGAGAGCACCGAGGAGACCGACGCGCTGGAGCTGATCGCCGACGGCTGGCGGCGGATCGGGGCGCGGCTCTATATTCGCTCGTCCCAACTGGACGTGTTCCGCAACCGCATCTTCGCGGGCGAGACCTGCATGTCCATCGCGCGCGGCGTGGACGACGCCATCGCCACGGCGGACATGAGCCCGGCGGAAATGGCGCCGACCGATCAGGCCAAGTACCAGTGGCCCAAGTGGGGCCAGCATTTCCAGACCATGGGCAAGGACGGCGAACGCCCCGACCTTCCCGAGGCGGTGGAACTGCTGGACGCCTTCCGCGCGTGGCGGATGGCGACGGACGAGGCCGGACGGGCGGCGGCGTGGCACCGCATCCTGTCCATCAACGCCGATCAGGTCTTCACCATCGGCACCGTCGCCGGGGTGCCGCAGCCGGTGGTGGCGCGCGACACCCTGCGCAACGTCCCGCCGGAGGGCCTCTTCAACTATGACCCCGGCGCGCATTTCGGGATGTACCGGCCGGACACCTTCTGGCTGGAGGCGAAGGAGTGAGGCCATGCTGGGCTACGTGATCCGCCGCATCCTCATCATGATCCCGACGCTGCTGGCGATCAGTGTCATCACCTTCGTCATCATCCAGCTGCCGCCCGGCGACTACCTCACCACGCTTGTCACCGAGATGCAGAGCCGGGGCGAAAGCCTGGACCAAGGGCGTCTCGCCATGCTGCGGGAGACCTACGGGCTCGACCGGCCGATGTACGAGCAGTATCTGGTCTGGGTGACCGGCATGCTGCGCGGCGACTTCGGCTATTCCTTCGAATACAACATGCCCGTGGCCGATGTGGTCGGCGACCGGCTGCTGCTGACCGCGATCCTCTCAGGCTCGACCATCGTCTTCATCTGGGCGGTGTCCTTCCCGATCGGCATCTACTCAGCCACACACCAGTACAGCCTGGGCGACTACACGCTGACCTTCCTGGGATTCCTCGGGCTCGCCACGCCCAATTTCCTTCTGGCCCTGGTGCTGCTGTATTTCGCCAACGTGTGGTTCGGCACCTCCATCGGCGGGCTGATGGACCCGCATTACCTCGGCCAACCCTGGAGCTGGGGGAAGGCCATGAGCGTGCTGGAACACCTGTGGATCCCGGTCATGGTCATCGGCACCTCGGGCACCGCCGCGATGATCCGTCGCCTGCGCGCCAACCTGCTGGATGAGCTGCACAAGCCGTACGTGGTCACAGCGCGGGCCAAGGGGCTGCCGCCCGCCAAGGCGCTGGTGAAATACCCACTGCGCGTGGCGCTGAACCCCTTCATCTCCGACATCGGCAACCTCTTGCCGCAGATCGTGTCGGGCGCGGCGGTCGTGTCGGTGGTCATGTCGCTGCCGACCACGGGGCCGATGCTGCTCCAGGCCTTGCGCAGCCAGGACATGTATCTGGCGGGATCCTTCCTGATGTTCCTGGCGATTCTGACCGTCGTGGGTGTGTTCCTGTCCGATCTGGCGCTGGCGGCGCTCGACCCGCGCATCCGCCTGGGCGGAGGGGCCAGCCGATGAGCGACGCGACCTCCGACCGCCTGCCCCACACCGCCGACACCGCCCCCTGGGACCCGGAGCATGTCGAGCGCCTGTCACCGGAGCAGGAACGCTTCACCATGGCATCGCAATGGCGGATGGTCTGGTGGAAGCTGAAGCGCCACCGGCTGGCCGTTGTGTCGGGGGTGATCCTGCTGCTGCTCTACGCCTCCACGTTGGTCAGCGAGGTGCTGGCGCCCTACGCGGTGGACAGCCGCCATTCCCGCTTCATCCACGCCCCGCCGCAGGCCGTGCACCTGTTCCACGAGGGGGAGTTCGTCGGGCCGTTCGTCTACGGCTACCGCTATCACCTGAACATGGAGACCCTGACGCGGGAGTACGAACCGGACAAGAGCAAGGTCCAGCCGATCCGCTTCTTCTGCCGGGGCGACCCGTACAGGTTCTGGGGCCTCGTCGAGGCGGACCTACACCTCGCCTGCCCGGCCGAGGGCGGCACGCTGTTCCTGCTGGGCACCGACCGGCTGGGCCGGGACATGCTGTCGCGGATGATCCACGGCACGCGCATCTCGCTCACCATCGGGCTGCTGGGCATCGCGGTCAGCTTCGTGCTGGGCATCACCATCGGCGGCATCGCCGGCTATTACGGCGGCTGGGTGGACAACCTGATCCAGCGCCTGATCGAGATCATCCGATCCTTTCCCGAACTGCCGCTGTGGATGGCGCTGTCCGCCGCCCTGCCCGTCACCTGGAACCCGATCTTCGTCTATTTCGGGATCACCGTGATTTTGGGCCTTCTGGAATGGACCGGCTTGGCGCGGGCCGTGCGGTCTAAGCTGCTGGCCTTGCGGGAAGAGGATTTCACCACGGCGGCGCAGCTGATGGGCGCCAGCCCCGCCCGCATCATCGGCCGGCACCTGCTGCCGAGCTTCATGAGCCACCTGATCGCCTCGGCGACGCTGGCCATCCCCGGCATGATCCTGGGCGAGACGGCGCTGTCCTTCCTGGGTCTCGGCCTGCGCCCGCCGATCACCAGCTGGGGCGTGCTGCTGACCGAAGCGCAGAACATCAACGTGGTGGCGCTCTATCCCTGGCTGATGCTGCCGGTCGTGCCGGTGATCCTGACGGTGCTGAGCTTCAACTTCCTGGGCGACGGGCTGCGCGACGCGGCGGATCCCTACCGGTAGGGATTCACACCCCCTGCCCGCTCAGCACCTCGCGCAGCCGGCCGGTGGTCTTGTCCAGGCGATGGGCCAGGGCGCGCATGATCTCCAAGGCCATCTGCGGGAAATCGGCGATCATCTGGAGGAAATGGTCTTTGGGCACGCACAGGGCGTCCAGTTCGGACAGCGCGCGGACGGTGGCGGTGCGCGGCACGTCGCAGAGGATGGCGATCTCGCCGACGATCTCGCTCGCCCCCAGGGTGGCGACGGCGAGCGGGCCGGCGGGGGTGCGCACCTCCACCTCCGCCTCGCCGCTCAGGATGATGAAGGCGCAAGTCCCCATCTCGTCCTGATGGAACAGAACCTCGCCGGGCTTGTAGGTCACCCGCTCGCTGGTGAAGGCCAGAAGCTTCAGTTTGGAAATCTCGACGTTGGCGAACATCGGTATCTTGCGCAGGCATTCGACTTCTTGCGCGATGCTCATGGGTTGAGCCTCCTCCTGGCTCTTTGGCGCTAGGGGCCAAGGCGTTGTTGGGCTGGCATCATTCCGCCGCCATCAGTTCATGCAACAGTGTGCCGGGTTTGTTCAGTTCCTCAAAGCGTCCCTGTTCGGCGACCCGCCCATCCTTCAGGACGATCACGCGGTCGAAGGCGCTGGCGAAGCTGGCGCGGTGCAGCACCCAGACGAGGCCGCGCCCGCGCATCTCCTCCAGGATCGCGCTGTGCACCCGGTTCTGGCTGGCCCCGTCTAGGCCGCTGGTCGCCTCGCTCAGCACCAACAGGTCGGGCCGTTTCAGCAGCGCGCGGGCGAGCGCCGCCTTCTGCCGCTGCGCCGCCGACAGGCGGGACCCGGCGACGCCGACCGGGTGGTCGAGCCCTACCTCGATCACCGTGTCGCGCAGGTGCAGCCGGTCCACCAGCTCGGCCAGGATGCGGCCGACCTTGGAATGCACCTGGGCCTGACCGTAAACCAGCTTTCCGAACAGGATGTTGTCCTGGATGCTGGCCGCCGCGTTGTAGGCCGCCGGGTCGAAGAAGGCGACCGAGTCGCGGAGATCCGCCGGCAGGTCGGCGGCGAAGACGCGCCGGGCCTCCAGTAGCTGCGCCTCGATCTTCGGCGTCATCAGGCCCAGGCGGTGCCGCGCCGGGATCAGGCGGAAGGGCAGGGCCATCAGCCGCGCCCGCTCCTCCGGCTTCAGGGCGCGGAGGCCCTCCTTCGCGCTGCGCGCCAGGATGGCCTGATAGTCCGGCAGTTCGGCGAAGCCGATGAAGGAGAAGCGCTCGAAGAACTCGTGCCCCGGCGGCAGGCCGGCGAACAGCTCCACCATCGTCTCGGCCACCTTGTACCCGGCCTCCAGAAAGGTGTCGGTCAGGCCGACCTTGTCCAGCACACGCAGTACGTAGGGGTTGGCCGCCAGCGCGTCGGGCTGGAAGACCGGGCCGACCGGTGTGCCGAACAGCAGGTTTTCCGCCACGCTGGCGTTCAGGGTGTAGCGAGCGGGGTCGAAACGTTCGACCAGCCGGCCGAGGTCGGGGTTGTCCAGAACGGTGCGCATCGCCTCGCGCGCCTCCAGCACGCGGGCGGCCACGTCGGGGCGCCGGTCCGGGTCGACGGTGCGGGTCAGGCCCATGGCGTAGACGTCCTCGTCCAGATGCACCAGCGTCAGAATCTGGAGAATGCGGCGCTTCAGATCCTCCGGCCCGTCGCAGCCGGCGGCGGCGTAGTCGATCCAGTCGGCGCGCAGGTCGTAGGTGGCGTTCCCCGACAGCTGCGATTCCATCAGCCGGCGCTGGTGGCGCTCGGCCATCTCGCCGGGATTCTCGTCACGCTTCTCGGGCGGGCGCAACGGGCGGTGGCGCAGGCCGTAGATCAGGTTGTCGTGCAGCGAGGCGGAGAACAGGTAGGGCGACGCCCCCACATAGGCGGCGTGGCGGCCGGTCACGCTGTCGGGCAGGGTGGCATAGTCGCGCTCGCCCAGCCGAATCTGCCCGGCCGACGGCAACAGCACGCGCGCCGCCAGCTGCGCCAGCTCGTCCCGGCCGGAGCCGGTGCCCACCACGGCGGTGTGGCTGTCCAGGGGGATGTCGCAGCTGACCGCCTCCAGCGCCCGCGCGCCGCCGTCCTCGCCGAAGGTGACGTTGCGGAAGGCGAGGGTGCCCTTCAGAGGCATGTCCTCGTCGGCGGTCAGCAGCCGCTCGTCCAGCAATTCGGGGACGTGGAACTGCTCCACCACCTGCTCGTACTTGATTCGGTTGTCCTCCTTCTGCTGGTACCAGTCCAGCAGCTCCTTCCAGGGTGCGGCGAGGTCCTTGTAGGCGGCCAGCACCGCCACCAGCGCGCCGAAGGACAGCTGGCCCCGGATCACCAGATAGCCGCCAATGGAATAGAAGAAGAAGGGCGTCAGCTGGTTGATGAAGTTGTTCAGGAATTTGACGAAGAACTTGCGCTGATAGATCTGGAAGCGGATGTCGTAGACGTCGCCCAGCCGGTGGCTGAGGTCGGCCAGATGCCAGGATGCTGCGTCGTGGGTGTGCACCTCCTGAATGCCGGACACCGTCTCGCCCACCCGGTCGGAGATCTGGCGCATGGCGCGCACGCGCTGCTTGCCCAGCTGGTTGACCTTGCGTTGCAGGCGCGGGATCAGCCAGCCCTGAAGGGGATACAGCGACACCGCCGCCGCCCCCAGCACCGGGTCCTGGATGAAGATGAAGGCGATGTAGACCAGCAGCGTGCCGCCCTGGAACACCGGGACGGCGATGGCGTCGCCGATGAAGCCGCCCAGCGGCTCCACCTCCGCGGTGATCATCGGGATGATCTCGCCCGGCGACATCTTGCGGAAGCGGGGCAGGGGAAAGCGCAGCACCCGCACATACAGCTCGTAGCGCAGGCGGCGCAGCATCCGTTCGCCCAGCCGCCCCTTGTAGGTGTTGATGACGTACTTGAACCAGCCGTTGATCACCACCAGCGCCAGGAACAGCCCGCTCAGCACGAACAGGTAATCGGTCTGGTCGAGGTGGAGGCCGAAATAGGTCTCCGGCACCTTCTTGCCCGCGATGGCCTCGTTGACGATGCGCTTGGGCAGATCCAGCGAGGCGTAGAGGAACGGGAAGGAGGCCAGCGTCATCCCCGTTAGCACGACCTGCTGGCGGGCGCTGTGCCGGACGATGAAGCGGTAGATGCTGGATTCCATGGCGCCATCCTACCAAGGAGACGGCGGGTGCGCGGAGGAGGCAGAGACCTTACCTCCTTTGCTGCATGGCGGGAGAGGGCCGGGTTTGCGCATTTTTTATGGGAGCGGATTTCACGGCCCTGTGGAAGCGGCCATGCGGAAGCGGAGAGTGCCGATGAGCGATCGCCCGACGTCCGGCCGCGTTCTGATCTACAGCCACGATACCTTCGGGCTGGGCCACCTGCGCCGCTGCCGCGCCATCGCCCACGCGCTGGTGGAGCGGTACAAGGATCTGTCCGTGCTGATCCTGTCCGGCTCACCCATCGTCGGCAGCTTCGATTTTCGCGCGCGGGTGGACTTCGTGCGCATCCCCGGCGTCATCAAGCTGCGCAATGGGGAATACACAGCGCTGAACCTGCATTTGGACATCGAGGAAATTTTGGCGATGCGGGCCTCGCTGATCCGCCACACGGCGGAGGCGTACCAGCCCGACCTGTTCATCGTGGACAAGGAACCGCTGGGCCTGCGCGGCGAGGTGCGCGAGACGCTGCACGACCTGAAGCGGCGCGGCGTGCCCCTGGTGCTGGGCCTGCGCGACGTGATGGACGAACCCGCCCTGCTCGTCCCGGAGTGGGAGCGCAAGAAGGTCATGCCCGCCCTGGAGGAACTCTACGACGAGCTGTGGGTCTACGGCCTGCCGCAGATCTGCGACCCGCTGGAGGGGATCGAGGTGCCGGACACGGTGCGGTCCCGCATGGTCTACACCGGCTATCTGCAACGCACGGCCCCGGCCCCCGGTCCGCACCTGCCCGGCATCCCGGAGGAGCCCTACATCCTCGTCACCGCCGGCGGCGGCGGGGACGGGGAAGCGCTGATCGATTGGGTGCTACGCGCCTATGAGAGCGATCCCGACATTCCCTACCGCGCCGTGTTGGTCTTCGGCCCCTTCATGCAGCCAGACGCCCAGGCCTACTTTCAGGCCCGCGCCGACGCCCTGCCCAAGGTCGAGGCCACGGCCTTCGAGGCGCGGATCGAGCGGCTGATGCTGGGGGCGGTCGGGGTGGTCGCCATGGGCGGCTACAACACCTTCTGCGAGATCCTGTCCTTCGACAAGCGGGCGCTGATCGTCCCGCGCGAGAAGCCGCGCCGCGAACAGACCATCCGTGCCGCCCGCGCGCAGGACTTGGGGCTGGTCTCCATGCTGATGGACGACGGTATTCGCGATCCCGGCGCCATGGCGGCGGCGCTGCGCCGGCTGCCTTGGCAGGCGCCACCCTCGGCCGTGCGCGTGCCCGGCCTGCTGGACGGGCTTGAGACGGTCAACGACCTCGCCGGCCGCTACCTGCCGCAACGCGAGCCGCCCAGGCGCTTCGCCACTGGTTTCGCCTCCGGGAGCGCCGCATGACCGTGGCGGTCATCGTCAAGGGCTGGCCGCGCCTGTCGGAAACCTTTATCGCCCAGGAAGTGCTGGGGTTGGAGCGGCGGGGCTTGCGTCAAGTCATCGTCAGTTTGCGTCAACCAACCGACACAGCGGTGCACGAGCTGAACTACCGCGTCACGGCGCCGGTCCTCTATCTCCCCGAATATCTGCACGACGCGCCGGGGCGGGTGGCGCGGGCGGTATGGGCCGCGCGGCGCCGGCCGGGGTGGAGTAGGGCGGTGTCCGCCTGGACGGCCGACCTGCGCCGCGACCCCACGCGCAACCGGGCGCGCCGCTTCGGGCAGGCTTGTGTCCTGGCGGCGGAACTGCCGGCCGACGTGACGTGGCTGCACAGCCATTTCCTGCACACGCCGGCCAGCGTGGCCCGCTACGCCGCGCTGCTGACCGGCCTGCCCTGGAGTTTTTCCGCCCACGCCAAGGACATTTGGACCTCCCCCGATTGGGACAAGCGCGAGAAGCTGGCCGAGGCGCACTGGGGCGTAACCTGCACCGCGCTCGGTCACGCGCATCTCGCGGCGCTGGCACCGGAGGCGGGCCAAATGGAGTTGGGCCGGGTGGAGTTGCTGTACCACGGGCTGGACTTCGCCCGCTTCCCCGACCCGCCCGCCGCCCGGCCGCCGCGCGACGGCTCCGACCCGGCCGACCCGGTGCTCCTGCTGTCGGTCGGGCGGGCGGTGGAGAAGAAGGGGCTGGATCTCGTGCTCGACGCGCTGGCCCGGCTTCCTCCCAACCTCCACTGGCGCTGGCTGCATGTCGGCGGGGGCGAGCGTCTGGCAACTCTGAAGGAACAGGCGGAGCGGCTGGGCCTGACCGGCCGGGTCGAATGGCTCGGTGCGAAGGCGCAGGACGCGGTGATCACGCAGTACCGGCGCGCCGACCTGTTCGTGCTGCCCTGCCGGACCGCGCGGGACGGTGACCGCGACGGGCTGCCCAACGTGCTGATGGAAGCGCAGGCGCAGGCGCTGCCCTGCGTCTCCACCCGCGCGGCGGCAGTGCCGGAACTGATCGAGGACGGGGTGACCGGCCTGCTGGTGGAGCCGGAGGATGTGCCCGCCCTGGCGGCAGCGCTGGAGTCGCTGATCCGCACCCCCGCCCGCCGCGCTGCGCTGGGCACGGCCGGGGCGGCACGCGTCCGCCGGGACTTCGGCTGCGACGCGGGAATCGACCGGCTGTATCGGCGCTTTACGGGGGACGAAGGGCATACAAACGTCACCGCGTCAGCTCCCTGTTGTGCGTTGCACCCATGAAGGGCGGGCTGTAGAGTGCGCGCGTTCCGCCACCAGACCAGCATCATGGCGACTGCTCCCGACATCACCGCAGCGGCCCCGCTCGATTTTTTCGAGTTGGACGACGACACCGACGCCGTCGTCACCAGCCACGAGCTGTCGGTGACGCGCAGCAAGCTGGGCGATCTTCTCGACCTGCTGCCGGCCGGGCTGCTGATTCACCAGGAAATGGGCATCGTCTTCGCCAATCAGGAAGCCGCGCGCATTCTGGGGGCCGATGGCGAAGCGCTGATCGGGCGCCATTATCTCGATTTCGTGGAGAGCGCGGACGCCGAGGCGCACCGCGACTTCTTCACCCGCTGCCTGCGCGGGCATGAGCTGATCCGCTCGCAGGATGGGGCGGTGCTGTCGGTGGACGGGCGGCGCATCCGCGTGCAGGTCAGCATGTCGCCGCTGCCCTGGGACGGGTTGCCGGTCATCTACGTGATGATCAACGACGTGACGCAGCTGAAGGAGAGCGAGGAGCGGCTGCGGCACCTGTCGATCACCGACCCGCTGACCAACACCTTCAACCGCCGCCATTTCTTCGAGGTCGCCGAGCGCGAGGTCGCCCACGCCCGCCGCCATGGCCGGCCGACCAGCCTGCTCGCCATCGACATCGACCATTTCAAGCGCATCAACGACAGCTTCGGCCACGCCGTGGGCGACGAGGCGCTGAAGGCCTTCACCCAGGCCTGCGAGGCCGAACTGCGCGCCAGCGATCTGCTGGGCCGCATGGGGGGCGAGGAGTTCGCGGTCCTGCTGCCGGAAACCGATATGGGCGGCGCCCGCATGGTGGCCGAACGCATCCGCCGCAGCATGGCCGAACTGGTCGTGAAGGCGGGGACCGAGGAGGTCCGCTTCACCGTGTCCATCGGCATTTCCTCCTGCCGGGCGGGGGAGCGCAGCGTGGACGCCTTGCTGTCCTGCGCCGACGAGGCGCTGTACCGCGCCAAGGACGCCGGCCGGAACCGCGTGATCGACGAGGTGGACGTTTCCTTCTTCTAAGCGCCTTTCTTCGAAACGACGGGAGCTGCGGGAGCGGAGATGCGCATCGCCTTCTACGCGCCGCTGAAGGCCCCCACCCACCCGGTGCCCTCTGGCGACCGCCGCATGGCCCGCCTGCTGATGGCTGCCCTGGAAGCAGGGGGGCACGAGGTGACCCTGGCCTGCACCCTGCGCAGCTGGGACGACGGCCGCATCTCTGGCCGGGCCAAGCGTTTGGCCGTGCTGGGCGCGCGTTGCGCCGGCCGTCTGATCATGCGCTGGCGCGACGATCCACCGAACCTCTGGTTCACCTACCACCTCTACCACAAGGCCCCGGACTGGATCGGCCCGGCGGTCAGCCGGCATTTCGGCATTCCCTATGTGGTGGCGGAGGCGTCCTTCGCGCCCAAACAGGCCACCGGCCCCTTCGCCGCCGGCCACCGCGCGGCCGAAGCGGCGATCCGGCAGGCGGCGGCTGTGATCAACCTCGCCGGCCACGATGCGGAGGGCGTGTTGCCTCTGCTCGACTCGCCCGACCGTCTGGTGCGCCTACGCCCCTTCGTCGAAACGGAGCTGTTCGCCGTCCCGCGTGAGTCCGCCCGACAAGCTTTGGCTGATCGTTACGGCCTGCCAACAAATGTACCCTGGCTGTTGGCGGTCGGCATGATGCGTGGCGGCGACAAGGAGCGCTCCTACGCCATCCTGGCCGAGGCAATACGGCGCCTGTCTCCCGCTCCCGCAAAGCGGGGGAGGGTTGGGGTGGGGGCAAGTACGCTGACACCGGAATGGCGTCTGCTGGTGGTCGGCGACGGACCGCAACGCGGAGCCATCGAATCCCTTTTCGACGGCACGGCAACGCACTTCCTCGGGCAACGCGACGCGGCCGAGCTTCCCGGCCTCTACGCCGCGTGCGACCTGATGGTCTGGCCGGCGGTGAACGAGGCCTATGGCATGGCTCTGCTGGAGGCGCAATCCGCCGGACTGCCGGTAGTCGCGGGGAACACCGGCGGCGTGCCCGACATTGTACGTCACGCCGTCACTGGATTGCTGACGCCCGTTAGCGAGGTGGCGGCTTTCGCCGATGCGATCAATGTGTTGATCTTAAATCCCGAGCGCCGCCGCGCCTATGGGGACGCGGCGCGCCAAATCGCCGTCGCCGAGCATGATGTCTCGAACGCCGTGCGCGTGCTGGACAATTTGGTTCAGCATGTTGCGCTTAAAGGAAAGCCATGACCGATCTGATCATTCTGCGCCATGGACCAACGGCCTGGAACGCCGAGCGCCGCCTCCAGGGCAGCATCGACGAACCCCTGTCCGACGCCGGCCGCGTCCGTGTCGCGGGTTGGCGCCTGCCGCCGGACGCCCTGTCCTACCGCTGGGTGACAAGCCCCAAGCGGCGCGCGTGGGAGACGGCGCGGCTCCTCGGTCTGGATCCGACACCGGAACCCCGGCTGGTCGAGATGAACTGGGGGGACTGGGAAGGCCGCCTGCTGGACGAGCTGCGGGCGGGCGGGCTGCTGTCGGCGGAGCATGAACGAATGGGCCTCGACTTCCGGCCACCGGGCGGGGAAAGCCCGCGCGACGTGCAGAACCGGCTGAAACCCTGGCTCGCCGAGGTCGCGGCGGAGGGCAGGGCGACCGGGGCCGTCGCCCACAACGGCGTCATGCGCGCGCTCTACGCGCTGGCGACGGGCTGGGACATGATCGCCAAGCCGGCGGACCGGCTGGTGGATGGCTGCTTCCACCGGTTCCGCCTCGCACCGGACGGCACGCCGACCGTGATGGCAATGAACGTTTCGATATCGGAATGATGAGTTTTCCCTCTTCCCTTGGGGAGAGGATAGAGTGAGGGGGAAACGCCAGCACCGCGACAGTTTTCCGGCCTGCGGCCGCCCCTTCATCCCAACCCTTCTCCCCCGAGGAGAGAAGGGCTTTGCTTTCAAACATTTAGGTCCACGATCACCGGCACGTGGTCAGACGGCTTGGGCTCCCAACCGCGGGCCTCGCGAAGCACCTTCATGCCCTGAAGGGCATCCTTCAGGGGCGGCGTCACCCACACATGGTCCAGGCGGCGGCCACGGTCGGAGGCGGCCCAGTCCTTTGCACGATAGCTCCACCACGTGTAGAGCTTTTCCGTTTCGGGAACGAAATGACGCATGGCGTCCACCCAGCCGATGGAGCGCTGCATGGCCGTCAGCTTCGAAACCTCGATCGGCGTGTGCGAGACGATCTTCAGCAACTCCTTGTGATTCCAGACATCTTGCTCCAGCGGAGCGATGTTCAGATCACCGACCAGCACCATGCGCCGATCAGGGCCGCGGCGCGTTCCCCACCACTCAGTCATTTCGTCAACGAAACGAAGTTTGTGGGCGAACTTGTCATTTTGTTCCGGGTCCGGAATGTCTCCGCCCGCCGGAATGTAGACGCAGTGCAGTTCGATCCCGCCCGGCAGCTCGGCCAGGGCGTGGCGGCAATCCTGCTTTTCGCACCAATGCTGCACGTCGCGGGACGCGAAAGGCAGCTTCGACAGGATGGCGACGCCGTTGTAGCTCTTCATCCCGTGCACGTGGGCGTGGACGTAGCCTTTGTCGGCCAGAGGGGCGAAGGGGAAATCCCCGTCCACCACCTTGGTTTCCTGAAGGCAGATCACGTCCGGCTGCGCTTCGTCTATGAGGCGCAGCAACAGCTCCATCCGCATGCGGACGGAGTTGATGTTCCAAGTGGCAATGCGCATGGACCGCCGCTCAGCCGATGGTGACGGTCAGGGTGCCGACGCCCTCCACGGCGCCCTCCAGCCGGTCGCCGGTCGTCACGGCGGCGACGCCCTCCGGCGTGCCGGTGTAGATCAGGTCGCCGGGCTGAAGCTCGACCAAGCCGGACAAGTACGAGATCGTTTCGGAAACGGACCAAATCAGGTCGGACAGGTCGCCCTTCTGACGCAGCTCGCCGTTCACCAACAGCGTCACCGCGCCCTTGGCCGGGTGTCCGATGTCGGCGGCGCGGCGGATGGCGCTGCACGGGGCCGAATGGTCGAAGCCCTTGCCCATGTCCCAGGGCTTGCCTTCCTTCTTGGCGGCGTTCTGCAGGTCGCGGCGCGTCATGTCGAGGCCGACGGCGTAGCCGTAGACATGCTCCAGCGCCGACTCCACCGGGATGTCGCGCCCGCCGCGCCCAATGGCGACGACCAGCTCAATCTCGTGGTGCAGGTTGGACGTGGCGGGCGGGTAGGGCACCGTGCCGCCATCAGCGACAACGGCGTCGGCCGGCTTGGTGAAGAAGAAGGGCGGCTCACGGTCCGGATCGGCGCCCATCTCCCGCGCGTGGGCGGCGTAGTTACGGCCGACGCAGTAGATGCGGCGGACCGGGAACGGGTCGCCGCCGGCCACGGGAACCGTGGGCTGGGACCACAGGGGAACGGCGTAGGCCATGGCGCGCCTTTCAGTCTTCGGGGTGGGCAAGCTCTCCAACACCTACCGGAAAGCCGGCCGGCCACCAAGTCCTGAAAGGCTCGAACGTCACACCAGGGACCGGATGCGAAGACGCCCGGTCTGGGGGGGACCGGGCGTCGGAAGCTCCGTTCGGGAGCCCGTGAGCGGCAGGGGAAAACCACGTCGCGGGCGATCGCGTCAGCGACCACTTCTTGTGTCTACAGGTGGCCCCGCCCGTTGGCGGAACCAATGCGCAACACGCATGCGAGCCATGCATATCAGGTGGAACGCATAGTTCTTGCTGACAAAAGTAGCAACTGCCTGCATTTTATCCGTCAAACTGACAAGTCAATAATTCATGGCTCTCACGTTGACCGACATCGAGCGTCCCACGACCCCCGAACGGCGGACTCGCCAGCGTCCCAGCAAGACTGGAAAGATGGCTCTCGGCCCTCTGCCGGAGCTGATCGGCTACAATCTGCGCAAGGCGCAGGTGGCTGTTTTCCAGAGCTTCCAGAACGCGGTGGCGCCGCACGACATCACGCCCGGCCAGTTCGGCGTGCTGATCATGATCAAGGAGAACGAGGGCCTGTCGCAGTCCGATCTGGGCTCTGCGGTGGGCATCGACCGCTCCACCATGGTCGCCGTCATCGACCGGCTGGAGTCGCGCGGCCTCGTGATCCGCGCCCCCTCGCCGAACGACCGCCGCTCCTACGCGCTGCGCCTGTCGCCGGAGGGTGAAAAGCTGCTGGACGAGCTGATTCCGCGCATCGAGGCCCACGATCAGGCGATGGTCAAGGACCTCTCCAAGCAGGAACAGGCCCAACTCATCGACTTCTTGCGCCGCGTCTCCAAGGCTGGCTGAGCGCGGACCGCGTGCCCGTTTTTTAGGCACGCGAGGTTCGGCAACAGTTTTGGGCGTGTATTGTTCAGGAACACCGCCGCCGGGCCCGCTCGGCGGCGGCGGATCCGAAGGTCCGCAACAGGGCCGTGGACAGCGGGTCCTCCCAGAAGCGCCATTCCGGGTGCCACTGCACCGCCAGCGCGAAGGCCGGCGCACCCGCCACCCGCACCGCCTCGACAAGGCCGTCCGGGGCCGTCGCTTCCACGATCAAGCCATCCGCCAACCGGTTGATGCCCTGCCCGTGCAGGGAATTGACCCGCACCTCCGCCGCGCCATGGGCGAGGCCGGACAGCACGCCGTCCGGCGTCAGGTGGACGCTGTGCGCCGGGCCGTACTGGACGGACAGCGGCGCCTCCCTGTCCTCGCGGTGGTTGCCGTGGCCGGGAACCTCGTGCACGCGCTGGTGCAGCGTGCCGCCGAGCGCCACGTTCAGCTCCTGCAATCCACGGCAGATGCCCAGCAGCGGCACGCCCTTTTCCAGCGCCGCACGGATCAGGGGCAGGGTGGTGGAGTCGCGCGCCGGGTCGTGCAGAGTGCCGGGCTCGCTGGGCGCGCCGCCGTAATGCTGCGGTTCCACGTTCGACGGGCTGCCGGTGACGAGAAGGCCGTCGAGTCGCTCCACCAGATCGTCGATGTCCAGCGCCGTCCCCAGCGCCGGAATCAGCATCGGCAGTGCGCCCGCCCCATCGGACACCGCACGCACGTACTTGTCGCCGGCGACGTGAAAGGGATGCTCGCCCATCATGCGGGCGCAGGCGGGAATGCCGATCAGGGGCTTGCGGGTCATCACGGGGGAGGGCTCCGGCGTGGGCTTTGGAACGCGATTCTTCCAGAAGTATGCGCGCCCGTCGCCGAATGCACCACAGCACGATGCCCGTCCCCCAATGAAGGGAGGGGGACGAGCGTCGTGGTGTCATTGGTCAGTTATCTTCAGTGCTTTGCATGGAAGGTGCGGTTGATGACGTCCATCTGCTGCTCGCGGGTGAGCTTGATGAAGTTCACCGCGTAGCCGGAGACCCGGATGGTCAGCTGCGGGTACAGCTCCGGATGATCCATGGCGTGCAGCAGCGTCTCGCGGTCGAACACGTTGACGTTGATGTGGTGCCCGCCCTGCCCGAAGTAGCCGTCGAGCAGCCCCACCAAGTTGTCCACCCGCTCGCCCGCGGTCGGGCCCAAGGCACCGGGCACGATGGTGAAGGTGTAGCTGATGCCGTCCTGCGCGTGCGCGTAGGGCAGCCTGGACACGCTGGCCATCGAAGCGATGGCGCCCTTCCTGTCGCGCCCATGCATCGGGTTGGCGCCCGGCGCGAACGGCTGGCCGGCCTTGCGGCCGTCCGGCGTGTTGCCCGTCTTCTTGCCGTACACCACGTTGGAGGTGATGGTCAGCACCGACTGGGTCGGCACCGCGTCGCGGTAGGTCGTCTGCTTGCGCAGCAGGCCCATGAAGGTCTCGACCAGCCACACCGCAATGTCATCGACCCGCGCGTCGTTGTTGCCGAACGCCGGGTAGTCGCCTTCGATGACGAAGTCGGTGGCCAGGCCGCGCTCGTCGCGGATCACCGACACCTTGGCGTGCTTGATCGCCGACAGGCTGTCGGCCACCACCGAGAGCCCGGCGATGCCGCAGGCCATGGTGCGCAGCACGTCGCGGTCGTGCAGCGCCATCTCCAGCCGCTCGTACATGTACTTGTCGTGCATGAAGTGGATGGCGTTCAGCGTGTTCATGTACGCCTTGGACAGCCACTCCATCATCGGCAGGAACCGGGCCATCACCGTGTCGTAGTCCAGCACGTCGCCGGTGACCGGCGCGAAGGCCGGGCCGACCTGCTCGCCCGAAACCTCGTCCTTGCCGCCGTTGATGGCGTACAGCAGCGTCTTGGCGAGGTTGGCGCGGGCGCCGAAGAACTGCATCTGCTTGCCGATGCGCATCGCCGACACGCAGCAGGCGATGCCGTAGTCGTCGCCCCAGTACGGCCGCATCAGGTCGTCGTTCTCGTACTGCACCGAGCAGGTCGTGATCGAGGTCTCGGCGCAGAACGCCTTGAAGCCGTCGGGCAGCCGCTCCGACCACAGCACGGTCAGGTTGGGCTCGGGCGCCGGGCCGAGGTTGTGCAGGGTCTGCAGGACGCGGAAGCTGTTCTTGGTGACCAGTGGGCGGCCGTCCAGGCCCATGCCGCCGATGCACTCGGTCACCCAGGTCGGGTCGCCGGAGAACAGCTGGTCGTACTCCGGCGTGCGCAGGAAGCGCACGAGGCGCAGCTTGGTGACGAACTGGTCGATCAGGGCCTGGGCCTCGACCTCGCACAGCGTGCCCTCGGCGAGGTCGCGCTCGATGTAGACGTCGAGGAAGCTGGAGACGCGGCCCAGCGACATGGCCGCGCCGTTGGCCTCCTTCACCGCCGCCAGATAAGCCAGATAGGTCCACTGCACCGCCTCCTGGGCGGTGGCGGCCGGGCGGGTCACGTCGAAGCCGTAGCTCGACGCCATCTGCACGAGTTCCTGAAGCGCGCGGATCTGCTCGTTGATCTCCTCGCGCAGGCGCAGCGTCTCCTCGGTGATCTGGTCGAGGTCGAGGGACTTCAGCTGCGCCTTCTTGTCGGCGATCAGGAAGGTGGCGCCGTACAGGGCGAGGCGGCGGTAGTCGCCGATGATGCGGCCGCGCCCGTAGGCGTCGGGCAGGCCGGTGATGACGCCGGACTTGCGGCAGCGCAGCATCTCGTCGGTGTAGACGTCGAAGACGCCGTCGTTGTGGGTCTTGCGCAGGCGGGGGAAGGTCTCCTCCAGCTTGGGGGAGGGGGTGTAGCCGTAGGCCTCCAGGCCGTTCTTGACCATGCGCCAGCCGCCAAACGGCATGATGGCGCGCTTCAGGGGCTGGTCGGTTTGCAGGCCGACGATCAGCTCCAGTTCGCGGTCGATGTAGCCGGGAGCGTGGCTGACGATGGAGGAGAAGACCTCGGTGTCGGCGTCGAGCACGCCGCCCTTGGCGGCGCGCTCCCGCTTCAGCAGGCCGGTGACCTTGTCCCACAGGAGCTTGGTCTTGCCGGTTGGGCCGGCGAGGAAGGCGCTGTCGCCCGCGTAGGGCCGCACATTCTTGACGATGAAGTCGCGGACGTTGACCTCGCGCTGCCAGACGCCCCCGGCGAAGTGCCGCCAGGGATTGGATGCCGGTGCGGGAACCAGCGATTCGACAACCGCTTCCGTCAACAGGGTGTCCATGGTCGTGACCTTCATGGTGAAGGGGGAGCCGCCGATTGGACTGCGGCCGGTGAGCAGGATCACCCGATCCCCAGCTGGTCCTTCAGCGGGCCGAGGAAGCGGCGGCTGATTGGGACGCTGTGCCCGCCGGTGGTCTGAAGCTCGGCCAGCCCGCCCTCTTGAAAGCGGATCTCCTGGATGCGCTCCGGGTTCACCAGATACTGGCGGTGGCAGCGGAAGAAGGTGCTCTTTTCCTGCAGGGTGTGCAGGGTCAGTTCGGTGAAGCGCTCCTGCCCGTCCTCGCCCACCACATAGACGCCGGCCGGGCGGGAGACGATGTACTCCACGTCCTCCAGCTTCATCAGGGTGATGCAGTTGTGGCCAGCGCAGGGGATCTGGCGCAGTTTCGCCGCCCCCTTCAGAACGCGGACGTCCTGCGGCGCGCGTTCGCGGCGAAGCCGTTGCAGCGTCTTTTCCAGCCGCGCCGGGTCGGCGGGCTTCAGCAGGTAATCGAAGGCGTGCTCCTCGAAAGCCTGCACGGCGTATTCGTCGTGGGCGGTCAGGAAGACGATGCGCGGCATCCGCTCGGGGTCGAGCATGCTCAGCATCTCCAGACCGCTGACGCGCGGCATCTGGATGTCGAGGAACACCACGTCGGGCATTTGCCGGTTGATGGCGCCGATGGCCTCGATGGCGTTGGCGCATTCGCCCAGGATGGCGATGTCGGGCGCCTCGTCCAGCAGACGCCGCAATTCCTCGCGGGCCAGCGGTTCGTCATCGACGATCAGAACCTTCATCATGCTCTCGAGCATCATGCTTTCTGGGCTCATGCGGGGACTGCCTCCAGGGGAACGCGCAGGGGGACGCGGGTCGAAACGTCCTGTTCGCAGGCGACGACAACCCCGTACCGGTCGCCATGGCGGTTTCGGATGAGCCGGTCCACCAGCGTCATGCCGAGGCCGTCGCCGCCGGGCTTGGTCTCGTACAGGCCGGCGTTGTCCTCCACCGACAGCAGCAGGTCGCCGCCGCCGTCGCGCCGGGCGGTGATGCGCACCTGACCGCTGTCCAGAAGCTGCGAGGTGCCGTGCTTAATGGCGTTCTCCACCACGGGCTGGAGCGAGAAGGCCGGCAGGCGGACGTGGCGCAGATCCTTGGGCACGTCGATCTCCACGGCGAGGCGACCGGCGAAGCGCGCCAGTTCGATCTGCAAGCAAGCGTTCACGTGCTCGATCTCGTCGCCCAGGCAGGCATTCTCGCTGGGGCGCTTCAGGTTCTTGCGGAAGAAGGTGGACAGGTTCTGCACCAGCTCCCGCGCCCGTTCCGGGTCCTTGCGGATCACGGCGGAGATGGTGTTCAGCGCGTTGAACAGGAAATGCGGGTTGACCTGCGCGTGCAGCAGTTTGATCTCCGACTGGGCCAGCAGCATCTTCTGCTGCTCGTAGCGGCCGGCGAGGATCTGTCCGGACAGCAGCTTGGAGATGCCTTCGCCCAGCATGCGGTTGATGGTGGAGAAGATCTTGGTCTTCGGCTCGTACAGTTTGATGGCGCCGATGACGCTGTTGTCCTCGCCGACCAGCGGAATCACCAGCGAGGCGCCCAGCCGGCAGTGCGGGTCGATGGAGCACTGGTAGGCCACCTCGTTCCCATCGGCGTAGAGCACCTGGTTGTTCGCGATGGCCTGCTGCGTCTGGGTCGAGGTGATGGGCGTGCCGGGCAGGTGGTGGTCGTCGCCGATGCCGATGAAGGCCTTCAGCTTCTCCCGGTTGGTGATCGCCACGGCGCCGACGCCGGTTTCCTCGTAAATGATGCGGGCGACCCGCATGCTGTTTTCCTGGTTGAAGCCGCTGCGCAGCAGGCCGTCGGCGCGCGCCGCGATCTTCAGCGCCTTGGCGGAGAAGGCGCTCAACTGCTTCTCGATCAGCGCGCGGCGGTCGAGCAGGATGCGCATGAACAGCCCGGCCCCCAGCGTGTTGGCGATGATCATCGGCGCCGACACCACCTCTACCAGATGGACCGCCGCGTCGAACGGGCGCGCCACCACGAGGATGATGAGCATCTGGATCACCTCGGCGAACAGCGTCACCGCGCCGACGCGCATGGGGGCGTACAGCGGCTCGATCTTGCCCTGGCGAACCATGTGCCGGTGCACCAGCCCGCCGATCAGCCCCTCCGACACGGTGGAGATGGCGCAGGCCGTCGCCGACATGCCGCCCAGCGAATAGCGGTGCAGCCTGCCGGTCAGCCCCACCGACACGCCCACCGACGGGCCGCCGAAGATGCCGCCAAGCACCGCGCCGATGGCGCGGGTGTTGGCGATGGAATCGTCGATCTGGAGCCCGAAATAGGTCCCCATGATGCAGAACATCGAGAAGATCAGGTAGCAGGCCAGCCGGTGCGGCCAGCGCACCGTGACATGCATCAGGGGCAGGAACAGCGGCGTCCGGCTCAGCAGATAGGCGATCACCAGATAGACGCACATCTGTTGAAGCAGGGAGAGGACGAGGGCGAACGGCTCGGCGATCATGGGCTTTTCCGGAAAGCAGCGGCCGCCCGCCGTCTCGCCTTAAGCGGTTGAAAGGGCGTCGGAATGGCCGAAAACAAGAAACTGATATATAACACGCCCAGTGGCCCCACAAGAAACCTTGAAGGGACTTCGTCGCGGCGTCCAAAAAGCGTTAGCGGCGTGATTCCGCAAATATGCGAGTACGTATGGCTTCACCTTTGCCGAGTTCATCACTACATTGCCGCGTTTGGCCGTGACGAGCCGACGCCTGTCGCGTTGTGTTGGGAAGGGCCGCGTGTGTTTTACGAAGCTCCAGGAGGTTGTCTGAAATGCGGCAGGTTTTGCGCGCGACGAAGGAAGGGATGGACTTGGAAAACGCTCCGAGGAAGGTCCACGCCAACGGTCACGGCGCTGAACGTACGAACGTCACCACCGGTCCGTGGAAGGAAACCCACGACGACCGGAAGGACCACTTCATCGCGCGCGACGGCAAGGTCTTCGCCGGAACCCACCTGATCGTCGATCTGTGGGGTGCCGAGCGGCTGGACGATCTTGAGCATGTCCGCGCCACGCTGATCGAGGCGGTCGAGGTGGCCGGTGCCACGCTGCTGCACATCCACCTGCACCATTTCACGCCGAACGGCGGCATCTCGGGCGTTGCCGTTCTGGCGGAATCGCACATCAGCATCCACAGCTGGCCGGAGCGGGGCTACGCCGCGCTGGACATCTTCATGTGCGGCGACGCCCAGCCGCTGAAGGCCATTCCGGTGCTGGAGCGCGCCTTCAAGCCGACCGCCGTCAAATGCGACGAGCTGCTGCGCGGCGAAACGGAGTCGTAAACCCCGCCATGAGCGACTGGTACGACGAGACGTTGTACGGGGACGTGGCCCAGCGCTTCCGCATGGGCCGCGTCCTCTATCGCGACAAGACCGATCTTCAGGATCTGGTGATCTTCGAGAACCCCGTTCTGGGCCGCGTCATGGCTCTAGACGGGGTCATCCAGACCACCGAGGGCGACGAGTTCATCTATCACGAGATGCTCACCCATGTGCCGATCCTGGCGCATGGGCGCGCCAGGCGCGTGGCCATCGTCGGCGGCGGCGACGGCGGCATGCTGCGCCGCTGTCTGGAGAACAAGACGGTCGAGCGCGTCACCATGGTGGAGATCGACCGCACGGTGGTGGATCTGTCGGTGGAGCATCTGCCGTCGATCAGCGCCGGTGCCTTCGACGATCCGCGCGCCAACCTCGTCATCGCGGACGGCTGCGCCTTCATGAAGGAGACGGACGAGAGTTTCGACGTGATCATCGTCGATTCCACCGACCCGCACGGGCCGGGGGCGGTGCTGTTCACGGAGGAGTTCTACCGTGACTGCAAGGCGCGGCTGACGCCCGGCGGCGTGCTGGTCACGCAGAACGGGGTGCCCTTCTTCCAGCCGCAGGAGCTGAAGGACAGTCACCAGCGGCTGGGACGCTTGTTCAAGGACGCCAGCTTCTTCGTGGCGCCGGTGCCCAGCTACTACGGCGGCTTCATGGCCTTCGGCTGGGCGACCGACGACGCGGATCTCCGTCGCCAGACGGCCGAGGCGATCCGGCCGCGCTTCGAGGCGGCCGGCCTGACCACCCGCTACTACACGCCGGAGATCCACGCCGCCAGCTTCGCCCTTCCGGCCTATGTGCTGGCGGCGCTGAAGTAAGGATCGCCAGCAAGGGTTACTCGGCGGGCACCGCCGTTCCGGTTCCGTGGTGGCTGCCGCGATCGTGGTGGCAACGGCGGAGCCGGAAGGCGGTGGCCAGCGTCAGCGCCCCGAAGGCGAGCAGATAAGCGGCGACACCCCAGGCGAGCGCCAGCAGGCCCAGCGCCGGCAGCACCCACATGCCCATGCCGAACAGCACCGACATGGCCCCCGCGATGCCCCAGGCCCATTTGCCGTGGGTGCGGTGCATGCGCCACGCGCTCATGATCTCGGCGAAACCGGTGATGGCCGACCAGGCGGCGATCAGCCAGACCAACGCGAACAGGCTCGCGATCGGCCAGAACAGGGCGAGCGCGCCGGCGATCAGGCTTGCCACACCTTCCAGGATGAAGGGCATCCAGCGTTCCTGCGCGCGGGCGGCGCGCACCCCGGCGACGATGGCGAGCACCCCGTCCGCCAGCAGATAGGCGGAGAGCATAATCGCCAGCGTCGCGACCGTCACCGCCGGCAGCAGGAAAGCCAGAACGCCCAGCAAAAGGGCGGCGGCCCCGCGCAGGGCCATCGCCCACCAGTTGCGGGCCAGCGTGTCGTTCATGTTCTGGACGCGTTCGGCGTCGTAAGCCTGAACTCGCGTCATGGTTCGTCTCCCGTTGCGTTGTACACGCCAACGGCAACAGGACGGCTAAAATTTGGTTGCGCACCTCTCTGTAACGTCATGCCCGGCCTTGAGCCGGGCATCCACGGCCACCTTGGAGCGTGCCCGTGCTGGTGTGGACGACCGGGTCAAGCCCGGTCATGACGATAGAGAGGTGTTGATATCCAACAGAAAAGACCGGTCAGTTCCCCCGCCCGTACTGCGAGCCGGACTTCGGGGGTTCCTTGAAGTAGAACATGTTCGCGTCGAACTGGACGCCGGCACGCGGGTTGACCAACGCCACCTCGGTGGTCAGGCCTTGGGCGTCCAGCACCCGCCACTTGCGCAGCTGGAACGGCCGGTCCTCGAACACCAGGGTCAGGGTGCCCTTGCCGGGATCCTTGGTCTCGACGAGGCTGACCTCGACCACGCCCGGCGCCTGGAACACGTCCGTGACGGTCACATCGCCGGCCAGCCGCACCTCCTTGCGCAGGATGAAGTCGGCGAGCGTGGAGCCAATGGGCGCGCTCGACTGCTGGCGCATCTCGCCGTCCCAGTAGAACAGGAACGATCCGTCCGCGACGACGAAGTCCTTCACCGGCGGATCGTATTCCAGCCGCATCCGGCCCGGCCGCGACAGGTAAAAGGTGCCCGTGGTCTGATGCCCGTTCGGCGCCGCCTGGATGAACTTGGATTGCAGCGTGTGGACGCTGTTCAGGTACTCCTCCACGCGGGCGAGCGTCGCCTGATCCTGGGCGGACAGGGCGGCCGGCTTGGGCGCGGCGACGGCGGGCGCGCTCACCGTGGCGAGGGCAATAACGGCGGCGGTGAGGATGCGGCGGAACACGGTCTTCATGGTCCCAGCTTTTACAGGATGGTCCGGGCGGAAATAAGGCGCCAAGTCCCGGCTTCCAAGAACGCTAATCCTCAATATTCCGCGCCAGAACGTCGCGCTTGCCGGCGTGGTTGGGCTTGCTGACGACGCCTTCGGCCTCCATGCGCTCGATCAGGCGGGCGGCGGAGTTGTAGCCGATGCGCAGCTGGCGCTGGATGAAGCTGGTGGAGGCCTTGCGCTCGCGGCAGACCACGGCGACCGCCTTGTCGTAGAGGTCGTCGCCCGAACCGCCGCCGGCCGTGCCGCCGTCGTCCAGCGAGGAGGCGGAATCCTCGTCGTCCTCTTCGATGATGGCGTCCACGTAGTTGGGCTCGCCCTGGGCCTTCAGGAATTTGACGATCTGCTCGACCTCGTTGTCCGAGACGAAGGGGCCGTGCACGCGGGTGATGCGTCCGCCGCCGGCCATGTAGAGCATGTCGCCCTGGCCGAGCAGCTGTTCGGCACCCTGCTCGCCCAGGATGGTGCGGCTGTCGATCTTCGACGTGACCTGGAAGCTGATTCGGGTCGGGAAGTTCGCCTTGATCGTGCCGGTGATGACGTCCACGGAGGGACGCTGCGTCGCCATGATCAGGTGGATGCCGGCGGCGCGGGCCATCTGGGCAAGGCGTTGAATCGCCGCCTCGATGTCCTTGCCGGCGACCAGCATCAGGTCGGCCATCTCGTCGACGATCACGACGATGTAGGGCAGCTCCTTCAGGTCGAGCGGCTGTTCCTCGAAAATCGGCTTGCCGGTGTCGGGGTCGAAGCCGGTCTGCACGCGGCGGGTCAGCGACTCGCCCTCGGTGCGGGCCTCGCGCAGGCGGGCGTTGTAGCCTTCGATGTTGCGCACGCCGAGCTTCGACATGTTGCGGTAGCGGTCCTCCATCTCCCGCACCGTCCACTTCAGCGCGACCACCGCCTTCTTCGGATCGGTCACCACCGGCGTCAGCAGGTGCGGGATGCCCTCATAGACCGACAGCTCCAGCATCTTGGGGTCGATCATGATGAAGCGGCAGCGGTCGGGCGGCAGCCGGTACAGCAGTGACAGGATCATCGTGTTGATCGCCACCGACTTGCCCGAACCCGTCGTGCCGGCGACCAGCAGGTGCGGGAAGCGGGCGAGGTCGGCCACGATGGGCTGGCCGCCGATGTCCTTGCCCAGCGCCAGCGCCAGCTTGCCGGGGCTCTTGTCGAAGGCGTCGGACGCCATCAGCTCGCGCAGCAGCACGGTCTCGCGCTTGGCGTTGGGCAGTTCGATGCCGATGACGTTGCGGCCCGGCACCACGGCGACGCGCACGGACACCGCGCTCATCGAGCGGGCGATGTCGTCGGCGAGGCCGATGACGCGGGACGACTTGGTGCCGGGGGCCGGCTCCAGCTCGTACAGCGTGACGACCGGGCCGGGGTGGACCTTCTGCACCTCGCCGCGCACGCCGAAGTCGGACAGCACGCCTTCCAGCACGGTGGCGTTCCTGCGCAGCGCCGATTCGTCCACCTGCTCGCCGCGCGACCCGGTGGGGACGACCTGCAACAGGTCCAGCGGCGGCAGCTCGTAACCGTCGGCCTCCTCCAGATGCAGGGCGGCCTGCTTGGGGGTGCTGCGGCGCACCGGCTCGGCGGGTTTCGTCTTCGGGGCGCTGGTCACGACGGGGGCGGGGCGCTCCTTCTCTTCGGCGCGGGACTCCGGCGTCGCGACCTCGATGGCGCGGCGCGGGGCGCGTCGCGCGCCGGGCTCCTCACCCGCCGCCGGTTCGTCGCCGAAATGGGGGGCGGTGCCGGCGGTCTCGAAGCTCGGCTCGCGGCGCAGCAGCTCGCCGGTCTGGCGGGCGGCGGTGCGCGCGGCCTCGGCACCGCGCCGGCCGACCAGGGCCGCACCGGCGCGGGCGCCACGGCCGAGCGAGCCGAAGGCGCTGCCGAGCTGGCGGAAGCTGGTCAGCCACTCGCCGATCGACAGGCCCATGGCGATGAACAGGATGAAGCCACCGGCCGCACCTGCCGCCGTGGCGACCGTGGACCGCCCGCCGCCACCGAACAGCAGGTTGCTGACGCCGTCCAGCAGGACGATGCCGAAGCTGCCGCCGGGATGGCCGCGCAACGGATCCTCGTCGCCGTTGGACATGCCGGCCAGCAGCATGGCGACCAGCAGCACGCCCCACAGCGCCAGCACGCAACGGAACAGCGGATGCCCGACGTTCTTCTGCAAACTGAGCCGCCAGCCCCAGACCATCGGCACCAGCGCCAGCAGATAGGCGGCCCAGCCCAGCGCCTGGATCAGCAGGTCGGCCATATAGGCGCCGAACAGGCCGAACAGGTTGTGCGTCTTGGCCCCGGCGGCGGGGACGGCGTTCCAGGACGGGTCGCCGGGGTGATAGCTGCCGAGGATGACCATCAGCATCAACCCGACGATGCCGAGCGCGAATCCCATCAGCTCGCGCGCCCGCGCCACCACGAAGGCGCGCATGGCGGGCGAGAAGAAGGGCGGCTTCTCCGGCCGTCCGGAGGATTTGCCGCTTCCGCCGCGGGGGCTTACGGGTCGGGCCATGGGTTGACGTCCCTCGGTGCTGCGCCAAAAGCCTCTTCCAGAGAGAGGCTTTCGCGGAACTCAGGTGCTCTGCCGTTCCGTCATCCCCACGAAGGCGGGGATCCAGGGCCATTCGAGAACCTGTCGAGGCGCCCTGGATTCCCGCCTTCGCGGGAATGACGGTGAAGAAGGTTCTTTAGGCGAGAATCCGCGCGATCGCCGCGCAGGCCTGGGCGACGGTTTCGGTGTCGTTCACCAGCGCCACGCGGATGAAGGATGCGCCGGGGTTCGGCTCGCCCGGATTGTTGCGGGCCAGATAGGCGCCGGGCAGCACGCGGATGGCGCCCTCCGCCCACAGGCGGCGCGTTGCCTCCTCGCCGTCGCCGACGTCCAGCCACAGGAAGAAGCCGCCGTCTGGCCGGTAATAGCCGAAGCGGCCCTTCAGCGACGCCTCGGCCGCCTCGAACTTGGCACGGTAGAGCGCGCGGTTCTCCTCCACATGCGCCTCATCGCGCCACAGCGCGGTGCTGGCCGCGACGACGGGCAGCGGCATGCCGGCGTTGGAGTAGCTGCGCAGGCGGGAGAAGCGCGCCATGAGATCCGGGTCGCCGGCCACGAAGCCGGAACGCAGGCCGGCGGCGCTCGACCGCTTGGACAGGGAATGGAAGACCAGCAGGTTCGCCCAGGGCCCCTTGCTGTTGTTTGGGCCGCCGTGGTCCAGGCTCTGCGCGACCTGGAGCGCGCCGACCGGCGGCGTGTCCAGGTAGATCTCGGCGTAGCACTCGTCCACCGCCAGGATGAAGCCGTATCGGCGGGCCAGACCGATGGCGCGCGCCAGATAGGCCGCGTCGGCGGCGGCACCCTGCGGGTTGGCCGGCGTGCACAGGTAGAACAGCGCGGTGCGCTCCAGCAACTCCGGCGTCAGCGTGTCCAGATCGGGCAGGAAGCCCGTCTCGCGCGTCGCCGACAGGAATACCGGCTCGGCCCCGGCCAGTTGGGCGGCACCCTCATAGGGCGCGTAGAAGGGGTTTGGCATCAGAACGGCCGGCTGCCGGCCCGCCTTGCTCTGCGGCACGGCCAGCAGGGCCAGCAGGAACAGCGCCTCGCGCGTGCCGGACACGGGCAGCACCGACGTTTCGGCGTCGAACAGGCCGGCGGTCAGGGAATAGCGGCGGGTCAGCCAGTCGCCGACGGCGGCGCGGAACTCCGGCGTGCCGCCGACCGGCGGGTACTTGCCCCACAGATGCGCGTTGGCGCGCAGCGTCTCGTCGATGATGGCCGGGGGCTTATGCTGCGGCTCGCCCACCGACATCATGATCGGCTCGACGTTGGCGCGGGGGCGCACGTCGGACAGCAGGGTCGCCAACCGGGTGAAGGGATAGTCGGTCAGCCGGTCGAGCCGGTCGTTGCCCAGAGCAGAAATGCCGAGGTCCGGTGTGGACATGCCGCCGCAGATCCTTTTCCCAAAAGGCCGAGTTTGCCCATACGGCGTGACCCGTACGAATCGGAAACGATCCTATCGGTGGTGGTGTCCCGGCACAAGGGCACAAAACCGGACAATGGCCGGACCAGGAGAAGCATAGGCCCAGGCGGAATGAAGTCCCCGCCATCGCCCGGAAAGAAGCCCCGAAAGAAAAGACAGGCGGACGCTCGCGCGCCCAGGGTCCATTCCGCCGGCCACATGGGGCCGTGGGCGGAAGGACCCGGAGCGGACGGGCCTTGGCCTTTACGCCGTGGCTTTCACGCTCTGGCCTTACAGGGCCTCGGCGTTGGTCTCGCCGGTGCGGATGCGCACGGCCTGGGCGATCTCCAGCACGAAGATCTTGCCGTCGCCGATGCGGCCGGTGTTGGCGGCCTTCTGGATCGCCTCGACCACCTGCTCGAACTGGTCGTCAGACACGGCGACCTCGACCTTGACCTTGGGCAGGAAGCTCACGGAGTACTCGGCGCCGCGGTAGATTTCCGTCTGACCCTTCTGGCGGCCGAAGCCCTTGACCTCGCTGACGGTCAAGCCCTGGATGCCGAGCGACGTCAGCGCCTCGCGCACTTCGTCCAGCTTGAACGGCTTGATGATGGCCATAACCAGTTTCATGTGGCTCCCCTTTAAGCGTGTGTGCCGGCCCGCGGTCGCCCGGCCCCCTCGGTTAAACCCCCGAACGTGCATCGAGCGTGTTCGCCTCGACCGCAGAATGCAATGAATTCAAAAACCGTGCCGATTGTGAGAGCGGCGGTTTCCGGTGGCTTTCGACGAACAAGGCGCGCCCTTGGGCAGAGAGTGCCTATATTATGGGCAGCAAGCAAGCCGCGACGCGGCGGCACTGGACTTCCGCCCGGTGTGAGACGATTGTTCCCCTGCAACGCATCAACAGGGCAGAGTCACCATGGCCGAGCTGAACACCGAAACGGGCACCGACGCGTCACGGGAGATCACGACGGAGGTCGTGGTGCTGGGCGGCGGTCTCGCCGGGCTCAGCATGGCGGCGGCGCTCGCGACGGCGGGCGTGCCGGTGGTCTGCATCGACCGCGACAGCCCCGACCACCACGCTACCGACGGCTTCGACATCCGCACCACGGCGGTCGCCTACGCCTCCATGAAGGTGCTGGAGGGGGCGGGCGTGTGGAAGCACATGGAGCCGCACGCCGGCCCCATCCTGGACATCCGCGTCGCCGACCAGTTCTCGCCGCTGTTCGTCCATTACGACCACACCGACGTGACGGTGGACGGCAAGAACCAGCCCTTCGGCTGGATCCTCGACAACAAGGACATGCGCCGCGCCCTGTTCGCCCGCGCGGCCGAGCTGCCGGGACTCACTCACCTCGCCCCCGCCCAGGCGACGGCCATCGAGCGCACGCGCAGCGGCGCCACGGTGATTCTGGCCGACGGGCGGGTGGTCAAGGCGCGGCTGGTGGTCGGCGCCGACGGCCGCCGCTCCCTGGCGCGGGACGGCGCCGGCATCAAGGTGCGGCGCTGGGCCTACGACCAGACCGCCATCATCTGCACCATCCGCCATTCCGAGCCGCACAACGGCGTGGCGGTCGAGCATTTCATGCCGAACGGCCCCTTCGCCGTCCTGCCGATGACGGAGAACCGCTCCTCCATCGTGTGGAGCGAGAAGTCGTCGCTGGCCGATATGTATCTCAAGCTGCCGGAGAAGGAGTTCATCGCGGAGCTGACGCGCCGCTCCGGCGGCTATCTCGGCGACATCGAGATCCTGACCCGGCGCGAGTCCTGGCCGCTCTCCGTCCTGCTGGCCGAGAGCTTCATCGCGGAGCGTCTAGCGCTGGTCGGCGAATCGGCCCACGCCATCCACCCCATCGCCGGGCAGGGGCTGAATCTGGGCCTGCGCGACGTGGCGGCCCTGGCCGAGGTAATCGTGGACGCGCACCGGCTGGGCCTGGACGTCGGCTCGCCGGAGGTGCTGGCCCGCTTCCAGCGCTGGCGGCGGTTCGACACGGTGCTGCTGGCCGCCGTGTGCGACGGTCTGGTGCACCTGTTCTCCAACAACATCCCGCCGATCCGGCTGGCCCGCGACGTCGGCATGGCCGTCGTCAACCGCCTGCCGCCGCTGAAGCGCTTCTTCATGCGGCACGCCATGGGCGTGGTCGGCGACCTGCCCCGCATGATCAAGGGCGTGCCGCTGTAAGCGGCCTTTCGGAGCCCGCCGCTTTTCAATCCGTCATTCCCGCGAAGGCGGGAATCCAGGCCGAACAAGCGCTTTAGGTGGGGAACTTCTGGATCCCCGCCTGCGCGGGGATGACGGTGAAGAAACAGAACGCTCCAAGCGGAAATGTTTCACCGGACAGCCATGCGCCTTCGCGGGAATGAGGGGAGTGGCAGCCCTCAGTTCAACGGATACTCCCGCAACGCCTCGTACACCGCCGCTCCCTTGCCGAGTTGGCTGCGGTAGAGGGTGAAGTGGTCGATGCGCATCGGGCCGGCGCGGAACAGGCCGCGTTCCTCGATGAAGCGGCCGACGCGGTCCTTGGGCGCGTCCTTTAGGCGGGCCAGCGTGATGTGCGGGGAGAATTTGCGCTCCTCCGCCGGCAGGCCGCAGCGGACCAGGGCCGATTCGACCTTGGCCTGAAGGTGCGACAGGGCATCGCTGCGCTCGACGCCCGCCCACAGGACGCGGGCGTTCCGGCCATTGCCGAACACGCCCACGCCGTCCAGCACCAGATCGAAGGCGGGGGCGGTGATCCCGGCCAGCGCCTCGTCGATCTCCGCCGCCTGATCCTCCGGCACCTCGCCGATGAAGCGCAGGGTGAGGTGCAGGTTGTCCGCCTCGGTCCAGCGGGCTCCCGGAACGCCGCCGCCCAGCCCGGCGAGCCGCTGGCGGATGTCCTCGGGAAAGTCGAGCGCGACGAAGAGACGGAGCATCAGGACCTTACGGCGTTACGGCTCAACAGAGCTTAAGGGCAGGGATCGGGATAGCGGTCGTTCACCGCCTCGATGTCCTTCAACACCTCGTCGGACAAGGTGACGTCGATCGCGGCGATGTTGGACTTCAGATCCTCCATGGTGGTCGCGCCGATCAGCGACGACGCCACGAAGGGCTGGTGCAGCGTGAAGGCGATCGCCATCTGCGTCGGCGACAGGCCGTGGCGCTTGGCGACGTCCAGATAGGCCTTGGTTGCCGCGTCGGCGTTGACGGTGGCGTAGCGCGACTTGCGGTGGTCGATGGCGCGGCGGGTGCCGGCCGGCATGGCGCCGTCCAGATACTTGCCCGCCAGCGTGCCGGCCCCCAGCGGCGAGTAGGCCAGCAGGCCGACATCCTCGCGCAAAGACACCTCGGCCAAGCCCTGCTCGAAGCTGCGGTTCAGCAGGTTGTAGGGGTTCTGGATCGAGGCGATGCGCGGCAGGCCCTTCTGCTCGGCGGCGCGCAGGAAGGCCATGACGCCCCAGGGCGACTCGTTGGAAACGCCGACGTGGCGCACCTTGCCGGACTTCACCAGCTCGTCCAGCACCGACAGCGTTTCCTCGATGGGCGTGCCGTCCAGTTCCGGGCGGTGGACGTAGTTGCGCGGGCCGAAGCGGTTGGTGGACCGGTCGGGCCAGTGCAGCTGGTACAGGTCGATGTAGTCGGTCTGGAGACGGCGCAGACTAGCCTCGACCGCCGCCAGGATGTTGGCGCGGTCCAGCTTCGACGTGCCGCCCCGGACCCACTCGAATCCGCCGTTGGGCGGTCCGATGATCTTGGTGGCGAGGATCACCGTGTCGCGCTTGCCGCGCGCCTTGAACCAGCTGCCGATGATCTCTTCCGTCCGGCCGTAGGTGTCGGCGGTCGGGGGGATGGCGTACATCTCGGCCGTGTCCCAGAAAGTCACGCCCTGGTCGAGCGCGTAATCCATCTGGGCGTGGCCCTCGGCCTCGGTGTTCTGTCGGCCCCAGGTCATGGTGCCGAGGCCGATGGCGCTGACCGACAGGCCGGTGCGGCCAAGCGGGCGGTATTGCATCAGAAGAATATCCTCAGAGGAACAGGGTCAGGACGCCGGTATAGCCATACAGGCGGTTGTGGGAAATCTCGCCGCTCGCGAAGAATCCGGCCAGCGGAATGTCTCCGAAGACCTCCCGGATCATGGCCAATTCCTGGCTTCCCTCGCCGAACAGGCTGGGGCCGCGCGCGATGCAGCTGACGTAAAGGGCGCCCTTCGGCGTCGTCTTTACCCGCTTCTTGAGGTTCGCCAGCATGCGGCGCATGTCGGTTTCGGCGCTCTGCTGGTCGCGGCGGGTGAACAGGATGGGCTGGCCGGTCTGCACCCGCTCGGCGACGGAAATCCAGCCGGCGCGCGGGTCGATGGCGATCAGGTCGCGGACCAGATAGTCGGCCGTGTCCGATCCCGGAATCGGCAGGCCGGCGAAGATATAGCCGGACACCTTGCGCAGGTCGCGGGCCAGAATCTCCCCAATGTCCTCCTTGAAGACCTCCAGCGCCGGGCGGCCGTCGATCTCCAGAACGACGTTCTCCTCGGCGGCGGTGATGGTGCGCACCGGGCCGATGGGGGTGCATCCCTGGCTGAGGCCGGTGGCGACCGCCAGATGCGGGGCGAACAGCACGCCCGACACGCCGCCGTCGCCGACCGGGCCGCTGGTCATGGTGGCGGTGTTGCCGGGGATGGTGAACTGCGGGAACTCCGACCGCGACGCCGTCGTGCCGCCGACCAGGAAAGCCCCGGTCGATTCCGAAAGGGTGGCGACGAGGCTGGGGAGCTGCTGGTTGCGCGGATCGGCGTGCACCAGCGCCAGCGCGGCGCCGTTCTTGTCCAGCCAGCCGCCGGCCATGCGGCGCAGTGGTTCCAGATCGCCGGATACGATGGGGAACAGGCGGAAGCTGTCCTCCGGCAGGCGGGCGACCATGACGGCGACGGCCGGCTGGTCGAAGAATTCCTCGTCGTTGGCGCAGACGCCGATGCCGACGGTGCCGACCCAGTCGCGGATGCCGGTCACCCCGCGCAGCAGCGTGACGATGCTGGTCGCGTGCTCCGCCAGCGCGTCGGTGATGTAGAGGAAGCCAAGGTTGCAGCCCTCGACCGGGCCAAGCTCGTCCAGGCAAGCCTTCACGGTCTGGCCCCACTCGGGACCGACGGCCGAGGCCGCCTTGAACTGGATGTCGGTGGCGCTTTCGCCGGCCAGGGACGCCATGATATCAGCCTCCGTTCTTGATGACGTTGTCCAGGAGGCGGGCGACGTGTGGCGTGATCCGCTCCACGATGACCTTCACTCCGGCGGCGTTGGGGTGGATGCCGTCCGGCTGGTTCAGCGCCGCGTCGGCCGCGACTCCGTCCAGAAAGAACGGGTAGAGCTGTACGTCGTACGTGCGTGCCAGCTCCGGGTATATGGCGTTGAACCGCTCCCCGTACGCGCGGCCCAAACTGGGCGACGCGTACATCCCGGCGAGGAGTACGGGGATCTTCTCGGCGGTCAGGCGCTTCAGGATGGCGTCCAGGTTGGCGCGCGCGGCGTCGGGGTCAAGCCCGCGCAGCATGTCGTTCGCCCCCAGCTCCACGATGGCCGCGTCCGGCTTGTCGGCCAGCGCCCAGTCGAGTCGCGACAACCCGCCCGCCGTGGTGTCGCCGGACACGCCGGCGTTGATGATGTCCACGGCGTAGCCCTTGGTCTTCAAAGCCTTTTCCAGCTGCACGGTGAAGCCCTGCGGCTCCGGCAGGCCATAGCCGGCGGTCAGGCTGTCGCCCAGCGCCAGCAGCTTCACCGTACCGTTCGCGGCCAGTGCCGGCGCGCTCACGCCCACCCCCGCTGCGACGAGGAGCCCCAGAAGCGCCGTGTTGAAATGGCGACGGGCCAAGCCATATGGCGAAAGGCTTTTCTGCATGTTCGTGAGACGCATTCCAATGTCCCGACCCGATTCCGCTGCCTCGTCCATCCTCGACCTCGACGAGGTCCACTTGAGATTGGACAGTGCGGCCGGACCCGTCAACATCCTGCGGGGATTGAATCTTCGCGTGGACCGTGGCGAGAGGGTCGGCGTGGTCGGCCCTTCCGGCTCCGGAAAATCGACGATGATGATGGTGATGGCCGGGCTGGAGCGGCCCACGGGCGGCACCGTCCGCGTCGTCGGCCACGATCTCGGCAAGCTCGACGAGGACGGGCTTGCGCGCTTTCGCCGCGACCATGTCGGCATCGTCTTCCAGGCCTTCCACCTCGTCCCGACCATGACCGCGCTGGAGAATGTGGCGATTCCGCTGGAATTTGCCGGCGCCAAGGACGCCTTCGACCGCGCCCGCGCCGGACTGGAGGCGGTCGGGCTGGGCCACCGTCTCACCCACTATCCCGGTCAGTTATCGGGCGGCGAGCAGCAGCGCGTGGCGCTGGCCCGCGCCTTCGTGTCCGAGCCGTCTCTGCTTCTGGCCGACGAGCCCACCGGCAATCTGGACGTGGACACCGGCGCCACCATCGTGGAACTGCTGTTCGACCTTGCCGAACGGCGCGGCACGACGCTGGTGCTGATCACCCACGACCCGGCGCTGGCCGCCCGTTGTGACCGCACCGTGCGCCTGAAGGACGGCCGCATCGTGGACGACGGGCTGGCCGCCCGCGCCGAACGCGTCCGCGTGGCGGGGGAGTGAGGATGATTTTGCTCTCGTGGTCGCGGCGGACTCCCACCCTAACCCTCCCCCACTGGACGGCGGGGAAGGGAACTCCGCCGCACGCGTCAAAGAGCCCTCCCTCGCCGAAGGTGGGGGAGGGTTGGGTGGGGGTCCGGTGCCCGCACTGTTCCGGGTTTCTGGTGCGCCCATGAACAACCTCCCTCTCGCCTTCCGCTTCGCCCGCCGGGAACTGCGCGGCGGCCTCAAGGGCTTTTGGATCTTCCTCGCCTGCCTGACGCTGGGCGTGGCGGCGATCGCCGCCGTGCAGTCGGTGTCCGGCGGCATCCTCGCCGGGTTGCAGGCGGACGGGCGCGCCATCCTCGGCGGCGACGTGGCCGTGCGGCAGATCTACAGCCCGGTCACCGACGAGCAGCGCGCCTACCTTGAGCAATCCGGCCGCGTCTCGCAGTCGGTGGAGATGCGGGCCATGGCGCGCTCCGGCGACGGCGTGCGCTCCTCCCTGGTCGAGCTGAAGGCGGTGGACAACCTCTACCCGCTCTACGGCCAGCCGGCCCTGCGCCCGGACGGCAATCTTCAGGACGCGTTGTCCAACAAGGGCGGGGCCTGGGGCGCCGTGGTCGAGGAAAGCGTGCTCGACCGCCTGTCGCTGAAGATCGGCGACACGGTCCAGCTGGGCGACGGCGCCTACGTGATTCGCGGCGTGCTGGCGCGCGAGCCGGACCGCGCGTCCTCCAACGCCTTCTCGCTCGGCCCCCGGCTGATGGTGGCGCTGCCGTCGCTGGAACAGACCGGCCTGCTGCAACCGGGCAGCATCGTCTATTGGAACGCCAAGGTCGCCCTGAATCCGGGCACGACGCTGACCGCGTGGCAGGCGGCGCTGAAGGAGCGTTTTCCGGACGCGAACTGGCGCGTGCGCGACTTCACCAACGCCTCGCCGCAGGTGGAGCGCTTCATCGAGCGCATGACCCTGTTCCTGACGCTGGTCGGGCTGACCGCCCTGCTGGTCGGCGGCGTCGGCGTCGGCAACGCGGTGCGCAGCCACCTCGATTCGCGGGCGCGGACGGTCGCGACGCTGAAATGCCTGGGCGCGCCCGGCGATCTGATCTTCCAGCTTTACCTGATGCAAATCCTGGCGCTGTCGGCGCTGGGCATCGTCTTCGGGCTGGCGCTGGGCGCGGTGGCGCCGCTGGGCCTCGGCGTTCTTCTGGAGGGTCTCCTCCCGGTCTCCGCGCGCATCGGCGTCTATCCCGGCGCCCTGGCGCTGGCTGCGCTGTACGGCGTGCTGACGGCGCTGACTTTCTCGCTGTGGCCGCTCGGCCGCGCGCGGGAGGTGCCGGCGGGCGCGCTGTTCCGCGACGTGATCGCCCCGGCGGGCGGGCGGCCGCGCGCCGTCTATCTGGTCGCCATGGCCGTCACCGTCGCCGCGCTGGCGGCGCTCGCCATCGCCACGGCGCAGAACAAGGTCTTCGCCGCGTGGTTCGTCGGCGGCTCCATCGCCACCTTCGGCGCCTTCCGCGTGGCGGCTTGGCTGGTCACCAAGGGGGCCGCCGCCGTCGGGCGCCCGCGCCGGCCGGGGCTGCGGCTGGCGCTCGCCAACCTCTACCGGCCGGGCAACCCGACCGGGACGGTGGTGCTGTCGCTGGGTCTCGGCCTGACGGTGCTGGTCGCCATCGCGCTGATCGAGGGGAACTTCTCCCGCCGCGTCAACGAGACCATCCCGAAGGACGCACCCAGCTTCTTCTTCGTCGACATCCAGCCCGACCAGTTCGAGCCCTTGCGCCAGCTGGTCACCGGCATCCCCGACACCGGCGGCTTCGAGGCCGTGCCGTCCCTGCGCGGCCGGATCGAGCGGGTGAACGGGCAAGAGGCGGAAAAGGCGCTCGCCAACCCCGATCAGGCCTGGGTTCTGTCCGGCGACCGGGGCATCACCTACTCCGCCAAGCTGCCCGAGCATTCGGAGATCGTCGCCGGCTCCTGGTGGGCGGAGGACTACAAAGGGCCGCCGCTGATCTCCATCCACCAGAGCGTGGCGAACGCCTTCGGCATCGGCCCCGGCGCGACGTTGGGCATCAACATCCTGGGCCGCACCATCGAGGCGACGGTGGCGAACGTCCGCGCCGCCGACTTCGCGACCATGGCGATCAACTTCACGCTGGTCTTCGCGCCCGGCACGCTGGAGCGCGCGCCGCAGACCTGGATCGCCACCATCCGCGCCAAGCCGGACGCCGAATCGCAGGTGCAGCGCGCCGTCCTGCAACGCTTCCCCAACGTCACGCTGGTGCGGGTGAAGGACGCGCTGGACACGGTGAACAGCATGCTGGGCCACATCGGCACGGCGGTGCGCATCACCGCCGGGATCACGCTGGCCGCCGGCACGCTGGTGCTGGCCGGGGCCGTGGCGGCCGGGCACCGCCGCCGGGTCTACGACGCGGTGGTGCTGAAGGTGCTGGGCGCCACGCGGGCCGACGTGCTGCGCGCCTTCCTGCTGGAATACGGGCTGCTGGGCATCCTCACCGCCGCCATCGCCGGGTGCATCGGTACACTGACCGCCTGGGCGGTGTTGACCTTCATGATGCGTTGGGATTGGACGTTCCTGCCATCGGCCGTCGTCACCACCGCGCTGCTCAGCACGGCGATCACGCTGGCTTTCGGCTTTTACGGGACGTGGCGAGCGCTGGGGCAGCCCTCGGCACCGTTGTTGCGCAATGAATAGCTCTCGATGAACAGTGTTCATCTTGCCCGGATCCGATATGGCAAGTTCATGAACGTTGTTTCACACTATGGTCGTGCTTCCGATTGCCGTTGAAGTCCAGGCTGCGGTCGCCAATATGTCATGGCAACGGGAATCACATTTTTCCGAGGATGACCATGGCTGACCCGACCTTTAACCGATACGCGACCGCCGGCCGCACGGTCGATCGGGGCTACTTCGACGAGGGCCTGCGGCAGCACATGCTGCGCGTGTACAACTACATGGGCGCTGGCCTCGTCCTGACCGGCCTGGTGGCTTTCCTTGTTTCGACCAGCCCGGCCATGATGCAGGCGATCTTCGGCACGCCGCTGAAATGGGTGGTCATGCTGGCGCCGCTGGCCTTCGTGATGGTGCTGTCGTTCGGCATCAACCGGCTGTCCTTCGCGTCCGCCCAGCTTGTCTTCTGGGCCTATTGCGGCGCGATGGGCCTATCGATGGCGGCGATCTTCCTGGTCTTCACCGGGGCCAGCATCGCGCTGACCTTCTTCGTGACGGCCGCGACCTTCCTGGCGATGAGCCTCTACGGCTACACAACCAAGGCCGACCTGTCGAAGATGGGCTCGTTCCTGATGATGGGCGTGATCGGTCTGGTCATCGCCATGCTGGCGAACCTGTTCTTCCAGTCGCCGGCGCTGCACTTCGCCATCTCGGCCATCGGCGTCCTGATCTTCACCGGTCTGACCGCCTGGGACACGCAGGCGATCAAGGAGCAGTACGCCGAGGGTTATGACCACGAGAGCGGTGGCAAGCTGGCCCTGATGGGCGCGCTGACCCTGTATCTCGACTTCATCAACCTGTTCCAGTTCCTGCTGCAGTTCCTGGGACAGCGCAACGAGTAGCCGGCCCGGCGCTCTTACAGCGCACGACGATCCGCCGCCCGGAGGGGACCACCCTCCGGGCGGTTTTCGTTTGTGCGGCTGTTTCCGTGAAGACTGAGTATGCCCGCAAGGAGCGTCAGTCCGCCGTCTCGAACACCTTGTCGCCCGCGACGATGCGGTCCTTGCCGTTCTGCTTGGCGAGGTACATGCGGTGGTCGGCCAGATCGACCAGCTTTTCCCAATCCGCCGGGCGGTCGGTGCCGTATTCGGCGATGCCGATGCTGGCAGTCTGGGGGGTGCCGTCCGGACGCAGGCCGAAGCCCTTGATGCGCAGCCGCTCCACGGCGGTCAGGGCGCCGTCGCGGGGCGTGTTGGGCATGATGACCACGAATTCCTCGCCGCCCCAGCGCACCAGAACGTCGGACTGGCGCAGCATCTCCCGTATGGCCTCGGCCGCGCCGCGCAGCACCTTGTCGCCTTCGTCGTGGCCGAAGCGGTCGTTGATGCCCTTGAAGTTGTCCAGGTCGAAGAAGACCACCGCCAAGGCATAGTCCGACCGCTGGGCGTGCGCGAACTGGAGGCGCAGCAGCTCCTCGCCAATGCGGCGGGAGAAGGCGCCGGTCAGCCCGTCGTGCGACGCCTGATCGACCAGCGCCATCATGAAGTGCAACTGGCTCATCGCCGCCAGCGTCGCCACCACCATGATCAGCACCAGCAGCCACAGCGCGCCGAGGTATGAGGGGAAGGGGAACACCAGCGACCCGTAGACGCCGGCCAGTAGGTGGGCCGACAGCATGGGCAGGGCGAACACGGCGCTTTCCCCCGCCGTCAGCGGAAAGACGCTGAGCCCCGCCACCATAACGAACGGCAGAAACGCGTATCCGGCGGCCACCGCCGCGGCGACGCCGACGATCTCATGCTCGTTCAGCATGGGGTGGGAGATGACGAAGAACACCGTCGGCACGGCCAGCAGCAGGGCCAGCCCGCGCCACGCGCTGTGCATGTCGTCGCTGATGCGGTATCCCAGCGCCAGCGCGCCGAAGGCGGCGCTCGCCACCAGACGCAGGGCCGCCAGATAGCCCCACAGCGGCCAGCCGAAGATGATGACGTCGATGACCACCCACAGCGGCGTCAGGACGGCGAAGGCCGCCGCGACCATGCGCACGCGTGAATGGATCAGAACCGCGCGCCGACGCTGGATCAACGGCGTGTGACCGCCTGGATGGATCAGGTCGCGCAACTGCTCGAAGGAGAGATCACCGCTCACGGCCTGGAACGCCCTCTCCGCGAACCGCCTCAGGAGATTAAGCGCCTGTAGATACACGCGACCGTCCCTCCGGGCAACTTAATTTCCTGTGAGATCTTAGGATCGGTTCGTTTGCGCGGGCCGGGCGCGTCGCCACTGAAACCACGGTCGATTTCCATGCGAATTGAATGGTTACTGTTCGCGCAAGACGGGATTCGCTGTCAACGGACAACTGGTCATACCATCTGTGGCGCGGTGGCGCACTTGATCTGTCTAACGGCATTAGGCATGATGACGTCTAAGGACATTAGACAAGAAGAGCCGTCATGCGCAGCATCCAGACCGTCATTGCCATCAACGCACCCGCCTCCGTGGTCTGGTCGATTCTGACCGACGTTGCGGCCTATCCCGCGTGGAACCCCTTCATTCGGGACTTCCAGGGCGAGTTGGTCGAGGGCGCCCGTCTGCGCGTCTCCATCGCACCGGAGGGTGCCGCCCCCATGACCTTCCGCCCGACCGTCATCCGTTGCATCCCTGGTCGAGAACTGACTTGGCTCGGCCGCGTGCTGTTGCCCGGCCTGTTTGACGGGGAGCACAGCTTCCGCATTGAATCGGACGGGGCCGGGGTTCGCTTCATCCATGAAGAGACGTTTCGCGGCCTGCTCGTGCCTCTCCTGTGGCAGCGCATTGCCGATCCGACGCGGGCGGGGTTCGAGGCGATGAATCGCGCGTTGAAGCAGCGGGCCGAGGCGATGGTCGTGGAATGGGCCGCCTGATGGCGCGGCGGATCGGGCTGACGCTGGATCGGGTGCTTGACGAGGCCATAGCGCTGGCCGATGCCGAAGGGCTGGGTGCGGTGACGTTGGCGCGGTTGGCGGAACGGCTGGGGGTCCGCTCCCCGTCGCTGTACGCCCATGTGGCCGGGCTGGACGGGCTGCAACGGGCCTTGGCCCTGCACGCGGCCGGTGCCCTGAAGAGCGCGCTTCAGGACGCCCTGGAAGGCACGAGCGGCCTCGATGGCCTGCGCTCGCTCGCCCGCGCCTACCGCGCCTTCGCGCACGCGCACCCCGGCCTGTACGAGGCAACGCAGCGCGCGGTGACGCCCGGCGAGGATCCGGAACTGTCGGCGGCCTTTCTGGAGGTGGTGGAGGTCGTCGGCCGGCCCCTGCGCAAGCGCGGTCTCACCGGGGACGACGTGGTGCACGCGGTGCGGGCTCTGCGCAGCGCGCTGCACGGCTTCATCGTGCTGGAACGGGCGCACGGCTTCGGCCTGTCCGCCAGCATCGACGAGAGCTTCGAGAGGATGGTGGATCTGTTGATTGCCGGTTTGCACGGGTAGGTGCTGCAGCGAGGCCCCCTTCCTCCCACGGCTTTGCCGTGGGCCCCTCCTTCCCCCATGCTGCGCACGGGGGCAGGTTGTGTAGCCCTCCCCCGCCGTGAGGTGGGGGAGGGTTGGGTGGGGGCCCACCCGAAACGGTCGCTCAGTCCTTCAGGTCTTCCCACAGCTCCTTCACCTTGGCGAAGAAGCCTTCGGACTGCGGGTGGGAGCCTTCCTTGCCGGCCTTGTCGAACTCGCGCAGCAGTTCCTGCTGCTTCTTGGTCAGGTTGACCGGAGTCTCGACGACCGCCTGGATGTACATGTCGCCGCGCTGCTGGCTGCGCAGCACCGACATGCCCTTGCCCTTGATGCGGAACTGGTGGCCGGACTGGGTGCCGGGGGGGACCGTCACCTTGGTGCGGCTGCCCTCGATGGTCGGCACCTCGACCGTGCCGCCCAGCGCCGCCGTGGTCATGGGAATCGGCACGCGGCAGTGGATGTTCGCCCCGTCCCGCTGGAAGATCGGGTGCGGCGCGATCGCCAGGAAGATGTAGAGGTCGCCCGGAGGCGCCCCGCGCAAGCCCGCCTCGCCCTCGCCGGCCAGACGGATGCGGGTGCCGTCCTCGACGCCGGCGGGGATGTTGACCTGAAGGGTCTTCTCCTTGCGCAGACGGCCGGCGCCGCCGCAGGTCTTGCAGGCGTCCTTGATGACGCGGCCCTGGCCGTGACAGCCGGGGCAGGTGCGCTCGATGGTGAAGAAGCCCTGCTGCGCGCGGATCTTGCCGTGGCCTTGGCAGGTCGGGCAGGTGATCGGCTGCGTGCCGGCCGCCGCACCCGAACCGTTACAGCCGTCGCACTGCACCGACGTGGGAACGCGCACGTTGGCCTGGGTGCCCTTGAAGGCCTCCTCCAGACCGATTTCCATGTTGTAGCGCAGATCCTGGCCACGGCCCGAGGCCGCACCGCCGCCACCGCGCCGGCCGCCCATGAATTCCCCGAACATCTCGTCGAAGATGTCGGCGAACCCGCCGCCGCCGAAATCGAAGCCGCCGAAGCCGCCCCCGGCACCGCCGCCGCCAAATCCTCCTGGGCCGCCGCGTCCGCCTTCGAAGGCGCCGTGGCCGAAGCGGTCGTAGGCCGCGCGCTTCTGCTCGTCCTTCAGGACTTCGTAGGCTTCGCTGATTTCCTTAAACTTGTGCTCGGCTTCCTTGTCACCCTGGTTGCGGTCCGGGTGGTACTGCATCGCCATCTTGCGGTACGCTTTTTTGATTTCGTCCGCGCTGGCGCCTTTCGCCACTCCGAGCAGTTCGTAATAGTCCTGTTTCGCCATGGGGCCCCGACCGCCTTCACATCCAATAAACCCAGCATACCGCCGGCCCGCCACCGGTGGAATGGTGACGGGCCGGACGGTGTAGCATGGGACCGGGTCTACCCGGCCGTGACGTTACGCCGACTTCTTCTTGTCGTCGTCGACTTCCTCGAAGTCCGCATCGACCACGCCCGGCTCGTTCGGGGCGGCGCCCGCACCGGCGGCACCGGCGGCACCGGCACCCGGAGCCTCGCCCTGGCCGGCCTTGTACATGGCCTCGCCCAGCTTCATCGACACCTGGGCCAAGGCCTCGGTCTTCGACTTCAGGGCTTCGAGGTCGTCACCCTCCATCGCGGTCTTCAGCTCGGCGACGGCGGCCTCGGCGGCGGTCTTGTCGCCGGCCGGGATCTTGTCGCCGTTCTCCTTGATGGTCCGCTCGGTGGTGTGGATCAGCGCGTCCGCGTGGTTGCGGGCGTCCACCAGCTCACGACGCTTCTTGTCGTCGGCGGCGTGGGCCTCGGCGTCCTTCACCATCTTCTGGATGTCGGCGTCCGACAGGCCGCCCGACGCCTGGATGCGGATCTGCTGCTCCTTGCCGGTGGCCTTGTCCTTCGCCATGACGCTGACGATGCCGTTGGCGTCGATGTCGAAGGTCACCTCGATCTGCGGCACGCCGCGCGGGGCCGGCGGGATGCCGACCAGATCGAACTGGCCCAGCATCTTGTTGTCCGCGGCCATTTCGCGCTCGCCCTGGAAGACGCGGATGGTCACGGCGTTCTGGTTGTCCTCGGCGGTCGAGAAGACCTGGGACTTCTTGGTCGGGATGGTCGTGTTGCGGTCGATCAGGCGGGTGAACACGCCGCCCAGCGTCTCGATGCCCAGCGACAGCGGGGTCACGTCGAGCAGCAGGACGTCCTTCACCTCGCCCTTCAGCACGCCGCCCTGGATGGCGGCGCCGATGGCGACCACCTCGTCCGGGTTCACGCCGCGGTGCGGCTCACGGCCGAAGAACTGCTTCACCGCCTCGATGACCTTCGGCATGCGGGTCATGCCGCCGACCAGGATCACCTCGTCGATCTCGCTGGCCTTCAGGCCGGCGTCCTTCAAAGCCGCCTTGCAGGGCTCGATGGTGCGCTGGACCAGCTCGTCCACCAGGGCTTCCAGCTTGGCGCGGGTCAGCTTGATGTTCAGGTGCTTCGGACCGGACTGGTCGGCGGTGATGAAGGGCAGGTTCACCTCGGTCTGCATGGCCGAGGACAGCTCGATCTTCGCCTTTTCCGCCGCTTCCTTCAGGCGCTGAAGCGCCAGGCGGTCCTTGCGCAGGTCGATGCCCTGCTCCTTGTTGAACTCGTCCGCGAGGTAATCGATGATCCGCGCGTCGAAGTCCTCGCCACCCAGGAAGGTGTCGCCGTTGGTCGACTTCACCTCGAACACGCCGTCGCCGATCTCCAGCACCGAGATGTCGAAGGTGCCGCCGCCGAGGTCGTAGACCGCGATGGTGCCGCTGCCCTTCTTCTCCATGCCGTAGGCGAGCGCCGCGGCCGTCGGCTCGTTGATGATGCGCAGGACTTCCAGGCCCGCGATCTTGCCGGCGTCCTTGGTCGCCTGGCGCTGGCTGTCGTTGAAGTAGGCCGGGACGGTGATGACCGCCTGCGTGACCTTCTCACCCAGGTAGTTTTCCGCAGTCTCCTTCATCTTTTGCAGGATGAAGGCGCTGATCTGCGACGGGCTGTACTTCTTGCCGAAGGACTCCACCCAGGCGTCACCGTTGTCGCCGGAGATGATCCGGTACGGGACGAGGCCCTGGTCCTTCTTGGTCAGCGGATCGTCGAAGCGGCGACCGATCAGGCGCTTGATGGCGAACAGGGTGTTTTCCGGGTTCGTCACCGCCTGACGCTTGGCCGGCTGGCCGACCAGACGCTCGCCGTTCTGCGCGAAGGCCACCATGGACGGCGTGGTGCGCGCGCCCTCGGCGTTCTCGATCACCTTGGCGCTGGAGCCTTCCATAACGGCCACGCACGAGTTCGTGGTGCCGAGGTCGATGCCAATGACTTTGCTCATGTTCAGCCTCTGTTGTTCGGCAGATGCGTGGCGGCCCGTGTGTTCCGGCACCACCGCGATCCCCATCGGGTCAGTGGAAACGGTTTGGGTGAGATCACGACTGTCGCCGGAGATATAGGCAGGTGCGTTTCGCCCTGCAACGCCCCGGTTATTCGCTCAACCGGCAAAAGGTGCAAACCGGCCCTGCACGCCGGGACATATCGTCGCGGGAGCGGCCTCGCGCGGCAATGGAATACTAGTGTATTCAAAGTCGCTCCGCGTATATACCCGGATATTCACCCCTCCGAGGGGACGAACGGACCATTGTTACAAGTCATTAACACACTTACAAGAACTCGAAGCCCGCTGTTAACTTTTCATTAATGTGAGGCGGTGTGCTTTTACCAGCCGAATCAATTGGCAGTTGCTCTGGTTATTTTATGTCCCAAGATTCTAATAGTGAAAGCCCCTCCTGGCTATGGTATATCCGTTCGGGGTAGGGCGCCGTTCTTGTTCGCGGACCGGCGGCCCCATGCGGGGAACTGCGAACAGTATTCCAGGGGGAATCACCATGATGGACGATCGGCGCGACGTGGCACTGGCCATCAAGTCCTGCCTCGACAGCCTGATGGACGACGCGACGAAGTGCGATCTGGACGATCTGGCGCGCTTCATCAGCCTCGCCGCGATGGCGGCGGAGGAAGCGGCGCTGGCCCATGATCCCAAGGCCGTTCAACTGAAGGCCCTGATGGCCGGCGGCGCCGGCCACTGCTGACGCCCTTCCCCTGAAAAGCCGCCCTCCGATGGGCGGCTTTTTCGTTGCGGGGGGCGGTTCGGTCAGAGAATCTCCGCCGCCCGGATGGCCGCGTCCAGTTGGGCCAGGGTGGCGGCGCAGGACTCATCACCGTCCATGATGGCCGGCAGGCCGTAGCTGAACATGGCGACCGAGGCCTGTCCGGCGCGCTCGGCCCCGACCAGCCACAGGTAGTGCGCGTCAGTCCGGCCGTCCTCTTCCGTCATCATCACGGCTTGCGCGACGATGCCGTCCTCGCCCCAGGGCTCGACCGTGCGGTCGCTGGCCCGCGAGTCCTGCGGGCGCACGAAGCGCAGAGCCATCTCGCGCAGCACCGCCGTCACGCCGTCCGGTCCTTCCTTGGGCGCCACCCGGTCGGTGACCAGCCGCAGCACGCCGCCCACCGGGGCAGGCGGGTGGAAGGCCGCGACGGAATGGCCCTCATGCTCCTCCACGTCGGCGCGCCAGCCGGCCGGCAGCCGGAAGCGCACCACGTCGTTCCATTCGATCTGTTGGTCTCTCTCGCCGGTCACGGCGCTCTCCTGTGCATTTTGAGGGCACTTTAGGCCGAAGCGGTTGGCCGTCCAGTCTTGATAAGGGGAATGCGGTCTCCCATGCTTCGCCGATGATCGTTTCCGCCAGTTACAAGACTGACATTCCCGCCTTCTACGGACGCTGGTTCCTGAACCGCCTGGATGCCGGTTTCTGCCGCATGGTGAACCCCTACGGCGGCCAGACCTACCGCGTGGACCTGACGCGCGGGGCGGTGGACGGCTTCGTCTTCTGGACCAAGAATCTCGGCCCTTTCCTCGGCGCGCTGGACGTGGTGTCGGGCGCGGGCTTCCCCTTCGTCGTGCAGTACAGCGTCACCGGCCTGCCGACCGCCCTGGAACGCTCCGTCCCCGACTGGGAGCGCGCGGTGGAGCATATGGAGCATGTCCGCGACCGCTGGGGGCCGCGCGCGGCGGTGTGGCGCTACGACCCCGTCGTCACGACCGACGCGACGCCGCCCTCCTGGCACTGCGAGACCTTCGCGCGGATCGCCGGGCGTCTGCGCGGCGTGACGGACGAGGCGGTGGTGTCCTTCCTCCAGCCCTACCGCAAGACCGCGCGCAACATGGACGCCACCGGCCACTCCTGGCGCGACCCGGACGCGGAGGAGAAACGCGCTCTGCTGGCGGACTTGGCCGGCATCGCCGCCGACCATGGGATGGCGCTGACCCTGTGCACGCAGCCGGAACTGGATGGCGTTGCGGGAGTGACGCCGACCCGCTGCGTGGACGCGGAGCGCCTGTCCGACGTCGCGGGCCGCCCAATCCAAGCCCGGCAAAAAGGCAACCGGCCGGGCTGCTTCTGCGCCGAGAGCCGCGACATCGGCGACTACGACACCTGCCCGCACGGCTGCGTCTACTGCTACGCCGTGGCGAACCGCGCGACGGCGCAGCGGCGCTTCGGCACGCATGATCCGGAGGGGGAGTTTCTCTTCGCGCCGGCGAAGCTCAATCTACGATGAAGAGCGTACAGCCCGTTTCGGTTGAGGAGCGGTGCGGCTCGGCACCATCGGCGACCTGATAGCTGACGCCGGGGGTCAGCGTGAAGGTGCGGCCGTCGGCCAGTTCGGTCACCATCGAACCGGTCAGGCACAGCAGGATGTGGCCCTTGCTGCACCAGTGATCGGCCAGATAGCCGGGCGAATAGTCCACCATTCGCACGCGGATACCCCCGAACTGGCGCGTGCGCCACAGGGCGTGGCCGCTCTCGCCGGGGTGCGTGGTGACCGGCACGTCGCTCCAGTCGGTGAGACCGAACGGAAGGTCGGCAATCTTCATTGGAAAGGCTTCTTCACGGGCAGACCTTCTTCACGGTCTCGACCAGCTTTTCCGGGTTGAACGGCTTCACCAGCCAGCCCGTCGCTCCGGCCTCGCGGCCGGCGGTCTTCTTGGCCGGGTCGGACTCGGTGGTCAGCAGCAGGACCGGGGTGGCGCGGTTGTTGGCGCTGCCGCGGATCGCCCTGGTCAGGGCCAGGCCGTCCATGCCCGGCATGTTCAGGTCGGTGATGATGCAGTCGAACTTCTGCTTGTTGACCATCGCCAGCCCGGCGGCGCCATCGGCGGCTTCCGACACGGCGTAGCCCGCCTTCTGAAGCGTGAACGTGACCATGTCGCGGATGGTCTTGGAATCGTCGACGGTCAGGATGCTCTTGGGCACGGGGCCGGTCCCTCGTTGAGCTGAAGCCATGGAGTGCGATGCGGCACGCCCACCCAAATCGGGTCTCCGGCGCGCGGCACAAGCCCTTAGGCCTCTTACGAACCGGCGTCAACCAGCGGATTGGCCCCAATCGCGACAATCTGCCGCAAGAGCCACCGCGCGCCAATCCACGCGCGGCGGCTCCCGAACACAGACTTACGCCCCAGACTTACGCCTTGGTGTCAACGTGCTGACCGCCGGCGTCGTTCGGGCCGGCCTTGGCGACGCCGACCATGGCTTCGCGCAGCAGGCGGCCATGGATGGTGTAGCCGGGCTGGAGCACCTGCACGACCGTGCCGGCCGGCTTGCCGGTGTTCTCGATCTCGAACATCACCTGATGGAAGTTCGGGTCGAACAGCTCGCCGGTCGGGTCGATCTTCTTGATGCCGGCGCGGTCGAAGGCGGCGAACAGCTGGCGCTCGGTCGCCTCGACGCCGACGGCGAGGCTCTTCAGCATCTCGTCCTGCTCGCGGCCCTCGGCCGGCACGGCCTCCAGCGCGCGGCGCAGGTTGTCGGCCACGGTCACCAGCTCCTTGGCGAAGCTGGACACCGCGTATTTGCTGGCGTCCTCGCGGTCGCGCTGGGCGCGGCGGCGGGTGTTCTCGACCTCCGCCATGGAACGCAGCAGCTGGTCCTTCAGGCTGGCGACCTCGGCTTCCAGCTGGGCCACGCGCTCCTCGGGCGGCGCGGCGGCAGCGGCCTCGGCGCCGTTGGTCTGCCCATTGGCGCCCTGCGCACCGTTGGAGGTCTTCGTCGGCTCCAGCTCGGCTTCGGCGGGCTTGTTCTGCTCTTCGCTCATGGCTCTCTCGTTGTCTTTTTGGTTCGTCGGTCGAAGCGTGGAGAAGCGGCCCTCAGCCGACGAGGCGGCTGATGACCTTGGCGGTATAATCCACCAGCGGAATGATGCGGGCATAATTGATGCGGGTCGGGCCGATGACGCCGATGGCGCCGATCACCTGCTCGCGGCTGTTCTGGAACGGAGAGATGATCAGCGAACAGCCGGAGTGGTTGAACAGCACGTTCTCCGCCCCGATGAAGATCTGCACCCCGTCGCCCTGCCCAGTGGCGTCCAGCAGGCGCAGCATGGTCTCCTTCGTCTCCAGCGCCTCGAACAGGGAGCGCACGCGCTCCAGGTCCGACAGGGCGGTGACGTCCTCCAGCAGCCTGGCCTGACCGCGCACGATCAGCTGGCCGCTGTTCTGCCCGCCGGCCCCGGCCCAGGTGGCGAGCCCGGCGGACACGACCTTCCGGGACAGCTCGTCCAGCTCGACCTTCTGCTCCTCGATCTCGCGCAGGACGGCCTGTCGCGCCTCGTCGAGCGTGCGGCCGACCAGCTTCGCGCTGAGGAAGTTGGAAACCATCTGCAACGTGGAGGCGGGCACGCCCACCGGCACCTCGATGACGCGGTTCTCGACCAGCCCGTCCTCGTTGACCAGCACGACCAGCGCGCGGCCGGGGGCGAGCGAGACGAACTCGATGTGCTTCAGCGGCCGGTCGGTCTTCGGCGCCACCACGAGGCCGGCGCAGTGCGACAGGCCCGACAGCATGGTGGACGCCTCGCCCAGCACGTCCTGCAGGGACCGGCCGGAGGAGGAGCATTTCGCCTCGATCGACTCGCGCTCGTCCTCGGTCAGGCTGCCGATCTCCAGCAAGCCGTTGACGAACAGGCGCAAGCCCGCCTCGGTCGGGATGCGGCCGGCGGAGGTGTGGGGCGCGTAGAGCAGCCCCTGTTCCTCCAGGTCGGCCATGACGTTGCGGATGGTCGCGGGCGACAAGGCCATGCCCAGCCGCCGCGAGATCGTGCGCGATCCCACCGGTTCGCCGGTCGCCACATAGGCGTCGACGATCAGCCGAAAGATCTCGCGGGACCGTTGGTTCAGCTCGGTGATCATGTCGCGGACGTAAGCCAGACCGTGCGTGATTGCAGCGTCCCGAATTTAGGCAGGTATTCCAGCCGAATCAACGTGCGCCCCGGTTGCGCGCTGGACGGCGGGGGCATCAGCCGCTAGCCTGCCGGCCGTTTTCAACAGTCCTGCGGATGATATGCCGATGCGTCCCTCCGGCCGCGCCTTTGACCAGCTGCGCACCATTTCCCTTGAGCCCCACTTCAGCAAGTACGCCGAGGGCTCCTGCCTGGTGCGCTTCGGCGACACGCATGTGCTGTGCACGGCCAGCGTGGACGAGGGCGTTCCGCGCTTCCTGAAGAACACGGGCCTGGGCTGGGTCACGGCGGAATACGGCATGCTGCCGCGCTCCACCCACAGCCGCACCGACCGCGAGGCCGCCAAGGGCAAACAGTCCGGCCGCACCCAGGAAATCCAGCGCCTGATCGGCCGCGCGCTGCGCGCCGTCACCGACCGCGCCGCCATGGGCGAGAAGCAGATCAAGGTGGACTGCGACGTCATCCAGGCCGACGGCGGCACCCGCACGGCGGCGATCACCGGCAGCTTCGTGGCCCTGCACCTCGCCTTCCAGCATCTGCTGTCCATCGGCGCCATCAAGTCGATCCCGCTGACCGACCATGTGGCCGCCGTGTCCTGCGGCATCTACAAGGGCACCAGCGTGCTCGACCTCGACTACGCCGAGGATTCGACCGCCCAGGCCGACGCCAACTTCGTGCTGACCGGCAACGGCGGCATCGTCGAGGTCCAGGGCACCGCCGAGGAGAAGCCCTTCTCCGAGCCGCAGTTCACCGAACTGATGGCGCTGGCCCGCAAGGGCATCGACGAGCTGGTCGCCCTCCAGAAGGCCGCCATCGCGGTCAAGTAAGGATACTCCTCAATGACTACCCCCCGCCGCTTCACCGGCGACACCCTGGTGATCGCCAGCCACAACAAGGGCAAGGTCCGCGAGATCGCGGACCTGCTCGGCCCCTACGTCTCCACCTTCACCTCGGCGGGCGAACTTGGCTTGCCGGAGCCGGAGGAGACCGGGACCACCTTCGTTGCGAACGCGGAACTGAAGGCCAAGGCTGCGGCCGCGGCGGGGCATGTGGCGCTGGCCGACGACAGCGGGCTGGTGGTGCCGGCGCTGAACGGCGATCCCGGCATCTACTCCGCCCGCTGGGCCGGCCCGACCAAGGACTTCCAGCTCGCCATGCGCAAGGTGGAGGATGGCCTGGAAGGCAACGCCGACCGCAGCGCCTATTTCGTCTGCGCGCTCTCTCTGGCTTGGCCGGACGGCCATGTGGAGACGGTGGAGGGCCGCTGCTACGGCACTCTGGTGTGGCCGCCGCTGGGCGAAAAAGGGTTCGGCTACGATCCGATGTTTAAACCGGACGGCCATGGCCTCACATTCGGCGAGATGGACCCGGCTAAGAAGCACGAGATGAGCCACCGGGCCGACGCCTTCCGCCAGCTTGTGGAGCGATGCTTCAAGTGACTCCTGATCCCGGCTTCGGGATTTACATCCACTGGCCCTTCTGCAAGTCGAAGTGCCCCTATTGCGACTTCAACAGCCACGTCCGCGAGCGGATCGAGCACGACCGCTGGCGCGCCGCGCTGCTGCGGGAGCTTGACCATTACGCAGACGCAACGGCTGGGCGCACGGTAACTTCCGTCTTCTTCGGCGGCGGCACCCCCTCGCTGATGGAGCCGGCGACGGTCGGCGCCATCCTCGACCGCATCGCCGCCCGCTGGCCGGTTGCCGACCGCCTGGAAGTGTCGCTGGAGGCCAACCCGACCTCCGTCGAGGCCGACAAGTTCCGCGCCTTCCGCACGGCGGGCGTGAACCGCCTGTCCATGGGCATCCAGGCTCTGGACGACACATCGCTGAAGTTCCTAGGCCGCCAGCACAACGCGGCGGAGGCCACCGGCGCCATCGAACTGGCGGCGCGGACCTTCGATCGTTTCAGTTTCGATCTGATATACGCCCGGCCTGAACAAACCGTTGCGGCGTGGGAGGCGGAGCTGACCCGCGCGCTCGATTACGCGGTCGGGCACCTGTCGGTCTACCAGCTGACCATCGAGGAAGGGACGGCCTTCTTCCCCCTGCACGCGCGCGGTGATCTGGTCCTGCCCGACGAGGATCTGGCCGGCGACCTGTACGAGGCCACCCAAACCCTCCTGAACGCCGCCGGCCTGCCAGCCTACGAGATCTCCAACCACGCCCGCCCCGGCGAGGAAAGCCGCCACAACCTGACCTATTGGCGCTACGGCGACTATGTGGGCGTCGGCCCCGGCGCGCACGGCCGCCTGACTCTGGACGGCGAGAAGTTCGCCACCCGCGCCCACCGCGCCCCGGAAATCTGGCTGGAGCGCGTGGAGCGCGACGGCCACGGCGCCGCAACTCCGGAGCCCATCGACCGCGACTCCCGTGGCTCGGAGCTTCTGATGATGGGGCTGCGGCTGCACGAAGGTGTCGCCCGCGCTCGTCTGGTCGAGGAAGCCGGCCGGGACTTGGGCGACCTTGTTGACGCAAGCGCGCTCGACCGGCTGGTGACCGGCGGCTTTCTTGAGGTCACCGACACGACCGTCCGCGCAACGCACGAAGGCCGGCAGCGGTTGAACGCTGTGCTGGCGGCTCTGCTGGCGTAGGACAGGGAGGGGACGGGGATGCGCATCAGCCTCGTGGTGGCCGCGTCGCGCAACGGCGTGATCGGCCGGAACGGCGCCTTGCCTTGGTCCCTCCCCAGCGACCTGAAGCGTTTCAAGGAGCTGACGCTCGGCAAGCCGATCCTGATGGGGCGACGGACGTGGGAATCGCTCCCCCGCCGGCCATTACCGGGGCGCGACAACCTGATCGTCAGCCGCAATGCGCCGAAAGGCGAGCGGGATGGCGCTTATTGGTTTCAAAGCCTCGACGCTGCTCTGGCGTGGTGCGGGAAACGAAACGTCTCCGAACTGTCCGTGATTGGTGGCGCGGAGGTCTTCCGCGAAACCCTGCCGCTCGCCGATGTGGTCCACATGACCTGGGTGGAGCAGGACGTGGAGGGCGATACCTTCATGCCGGCGCTTGGGGCCGAATGGGCGGAAGCGCAAGCCGGCCCTCTCCAGCACGAAAACGGCCTGTCATTCCGCTATGTGGACTATGAGCGCGCACCATAATTCCCTCTCCCATTTCCCTCTCCCGTATCGGGAGAGGGAAATGGGCAGCTCCACCCTTCACGCGTCCTTGTTCTCGCGGTATCGCCGCTCGATCGCGTCCCACAGCAGGGCTTCCAGCTGCACCCCGTTCAGGCGGTTGATCTCCTGGATGCCGGTCGGGGAGGTCACGTTGATTTCCGTCAGGTAGTCGCCGATCACGTCGATGCCGACGAAGACGAGGCCCTTCTTGCGCAGGACCGGGCCGATGACGGCGCAAATTTCACGCTCGCGGTGGGTCAGGTCGGTCTTCTGGGCGCTGCCGCCGGCGTGGAAGTTGGCGCGCGCCTCGCCGTCCAGGGGCATGCGGCTGACGGCGCCGACCGGCTCGCCATCGACCAGGATGATGCGCTTGTCGCCCTGGCGGATCTCCGGCAGGTATTTCTGCACGATCACCGGCTCGCGGTAGAGCTGGGTGAAGAGTTCCAGCAGCGAGCCCAGGTTCTCGTCGTCCGGCTTCAGGTGGAAGACGCCGGCGCCGCCGTTGCCGAACAGCGGCTTGACGATGATGTCCTTGTGCTGCGCGCGGAAGTCGAGGATGGCCTGTTTGTCGCTGGTGATCAGCGTCGGCGGCATCAGGTCGGGGAAGTGGGTGACGAACAGCTTCTCCGGCGCGTTGCGCACCTCGGCCGGGTCATTCAGGACCAGCACCTTGGGCTGGATGTGCTCCAGCAGGTGCGTGGCGGTGATGTAGGCCATGTCGAAGGGCGGGTCCTGGCGCATCAGCACCACGTCCATGCTGGACAGGTCCACCAGCTGCGGCTCGCCCAGCGTGTAGTGGGCGCCCTTCTGGCGGACGACCGTCATCTCGCGCACGCGGGCGGTCAGCTTGTTGCCGGTCAGGCTGAGGTCACGCGGGTGGTAGTGGTACAGCCGGTGCCCGCGCTTCTGGGCCTCCAGCGCCATCATGAAGCTCGAATCCGTGTCGATGTTGATGGACTCGATGGGGTCCATCTGGAATGCGACAGCAAGGCTCATGACGATGGTCTCCGGGGCTCAGTTCAGTCGGTTCTTCAATTGCTGGATCAGCGAGGCGGTCTGGTGCCGGTGGCGGTCGCTGTCGGTGAGTTCCATGAAGGTCTCCAGCGCCGCGATAGCGTCGCGCAGGTTGCCGGCGTGCGCCTCCAGCAGCCCGGTCTCGCGCCACAGCGACGGCTCCTCCGGTGCGAACAGGCGCATGGCCTCCAGCACCTCCAGCGCCTTGGGCACGTCATGGCCGGAGAGGTGGCGCAGCTTGATGTTGTTCTGCAACCGCAGCAGCACGTCGCGGTTCGAGACCGGCTGGTAATGGCCGGGCTCCAGCTCGGCGGCGCTGCCGGCGGTGGCCTTCAGCAGGTCGCGCAGGTCCACGGCGGTGCGCACCTGCCCCTCGTTGAAGGGGTCGAGGATGGCGCGGGCACCGTCCACGTCCATGCGGACCAGGAAATGGCCGGGGAAGTTCAGCCCCATGATCGGCCAGTTCTGCGATCGGGCGGCGTGCATGAACAGAATGCCCAGCGCCACCGGCAGGCCGCGTCGCCGGTCGATCACCCGCAGCATGTTGGCGTTTTGCAGATCGTCGTAGGTGTCATGGTCGCCGGAATAGCCGTGCCGCTCGATGATGACCTCGTGCAGCAGGGCGATGCGCGTCTCCAGGCTGTCGGCGGCGGGATCCACGCGCTGGGCCAGATCGTCCACGATGGCGGCGATGTGGCGGCGGTAGCCGTCGAGCGGCGTCCCTGGCAGCTCCAGCACGCCGAGCGCCAAGGCGGCTTCGGCCAGATCGATCTCGTCGTCCGGCTGTTCCCCCACGCGGCGCAGGATCTCGCGGGCTTCGGCGCGGCTGGTCAAAGGCGATGTCCTTTTGGTTTCCGATCCTTGGATCTAGGCGCGCCAAGCGTCCTGCAAATGGCGCGGCCAGGACCAAGGGGTAACGAGCATAACGTCGAAGCGCAAGACATAGCCCGCATAGTGCGGCTTGGCCGCAAGATAGACATGCGCGGCGCGGGCCAGCCGGCCGCGCTGGCGAGCGTTCAGCGCCTCGTTGGCGGCGTCCCAGTCGCCGCGCGCCTTCACCTCCACGATGGCCAGCGTCCGGCCGCGCTTGGCGACGATGTCGATCTCGCCCATCGGCGTGCGCAGGCGGCTTTCCAGGATGCGGTATCCCTTCAGGCGCAGGGCCAGCCGGCACAGCCCCTCGGCGAAGCGCCCGAACCCCTCGGCCCGGCGGCGGATCGCGTCCGGGGCGGTCACGGCTTCTCCTCCCGCGCCAGTTCGAGAGCCCGGGCGTACACCTCGCGCTTGGGCTGGCCGGTGCGGGCGGCGACGTCGGCCGCCGCGTCGCGCACCGACAGGCGGGTCAGCGCGTCGCGCAGCAGGGCATCCACGTCGGCCTCGGTCGGGGCGGCCTCCTCGCCCGGCGGGCCGATGACCAGCACGACCTCGCCCTTCGGCGGCCCGGCCTCGGCGTAATGGGCGGCGAGGTCGGGCAGGGGGCCGCGCCGCACCTCCTCGTACAGCTTGGTCAGTTCGCGCGCCACGGCGGCCTCGCGCGGCCCCAGGATGTCGGCGAGGTCGGCCAGCGATTCCGGCAGGCGGTTCGGCGACTCAAAGAAGACCAGGGTGGCCGGAACCCCCTTCAGCTCCCCGGCCGCCGCCCTCCGCGCGCTGCTCTTGTTGGGCAGGAAGCCGGCGAACAGGAAGCGGTCGGTCGGCAGCCCGGACAGCACCAGCGCCGCCAGCGGTGCCGAGGCGCCGGGCAGGGTGGTGACCTTCACGCCCTCCGCCACGCATTCGCGCACCAGCTTGTAGCCGGGGTCGGAGACCAGCGGCGTGCCGGCGTCGGTGACCAGGGCGATGGCCTCCCCCGCCTTCATGCGGCCGATCAGGACCGGGCGCATCTTGGCCGCGTTGTGTTCATGGTAGGAGACGAAGGGCGTGTGGATGCCGTGGATGCCCATCAGCTTGGAGGTCACCCGCGTGTCCTCGCAGGCGATGGCGTCGGCGCGTTTCAGCACGTCGAGCGCCCGCAGCGTGATGTCGGCGGCGTTCCCGATGGGGGTGGCGACGACATAAAGCCCGGCGCCGAGTTTACTTGCGGCCTTCGGGTCGCTACCTTCAGCGCCACCACAGGCGTTGGGTCCTGTGGTCGTACCGGATGTGGAGATCGTCGGTGGCACGCTTGGCAACACCTTTCTCGCGCGCTCGGGGACGGCACAACGCCGCCGCCCTGTTGATCGTTGGATTGCTCACGGCCTGCGCGTCGAATGTAGCGGCCCCACCGCCCGTTGCTCAAGCGCCCTCTCCGGTCGTGCCCGCCGTGCCGCAGACCATGAAGGCCGCGCTGCTGCTGCCGCTGTCCGGCCCGAACGCCCAGATCGGCCAGTCGCTGCTGGAATCGGCGCAGATGGCCCTGTTCGACCTGGCCGGCGACCGGTTCGAACTGCTGCCGCGCGACACCAAGGGGTCCCCCGCCGGGGCGGCTGAGGCGGCGCGCCAGGCCATCGCAGAAGGCGCGACCCTCATCCTCGGGCCCCTGTTCGGGCCGGAGGTCGCGGCGGTGAAGCCCGTCGCCGCTGGGGCCGGCGTGGACGTGCTGGCCTTCACCAACGACTGGAATCAGGCCGGCAACGGCACCTACGTGATGGGCTTCGTGCCCGGCGATCAGGTGAACCGCGTGGTCGGCTTCGCCCGCTCGCGCGGCGTCACGCGCTATGTGGCGCTGGCCCCGCGCAACGCCTACGGCGACGCGGTGGTCAACGCGCTTCAGAACACCACGCGGCAGCTCGGCGGGCAGGTGGCGCAGGTCGAACGCTACGACCCGGCGGTGCCCGACCTGACCCAGCCGGCGCGGCAGGTGGCGACCGCCGGCTTCCAGCCGCAGGCGGTCATGCTGGCCGAAGGCGGCCCGCGCGCCCAGGGTCTGGCCGCCGCGCTGACCGGCAACGGCGTCAACCCGCAGCAGGTCCGCCTGCTCGGCACCGGCCTGTGGGACGATCCCGGCCTGGGGCAGGAACCGGCGCTGGTCGGCGCGTGGTTCGCCGCCCCGGCCCCGCAGTCGCGCGCCGACTTCGAATCGCGCTACGAGCGGACCTACGGGCGCAAGCCGCCGCGCATCGCAACCCTGTCCTACGACGCGACGGCGATTGCGGCGGTGCTGGCCCAGCGGGGCGGTCCTGCGGGCTTCGACCGCGCGGCGCTGAACAACCCCAGCGGCTTCGAAGGCATCGACGGCCTGTTCCGCCTGCGCCCCAACGGCCTCGTGGAGCGCGGCCTTGCCGTGCTGGAGGTCACGCCGAACGGCTCCCGCGTCCTCGACCCGGCGCCGGTCACCTTCGAGGTGTTGGGGCAGTAAGACAGCAGAAAAAAAGCCCCTCGTCCCGCCAAGGGAGAGGGGCTTTTAATTTTGTGGCCGTTACGTGTGCTGGCGCGCCAGCCGCCGCGCGTTGGCGCGGACGGTGCGGTAGGCGGGGGCGATGCCGGCGCTGGCCAGAGCCGCCGCCGACTCGACCAGATAGAGGCTGGCGTGGATGCTGGCCTCCATCGCTTCGGTGAAGCTGCGGCGCTGCAACTCGACCAGATCGGCCGGAGACTGGGCCTTCCCCAGGCCGCCGAAAACCAGCATCGTGGATTGCAGCTGCCCCTGCACCAGGGCCATCCAGGCGTGCTGGAACTCCTGCACGCCCTTGGCGACGGCGTGGGTCGCCTCCACCATCGCCTCGACCTTCTCGGAGCCCATGCGGACGAACTCCGGGTTCATGAAGTCGATGGGGTTGTTCATGGCCGCCGTCATCATGGCCGTGCGGTAGCCGATGGTCTGGGCCGCCGCGACGCCCATTTCGCCATGCTTCACGCCGGTGCGGGTCAGCTCGTTCGCCACGGCGAGCAGCCGCTCCGTCGGTTCGCCGTTGCCGGCTTTGCGTCCTGCCATGAGCCTTCACCTCTTTCCAAACGGGACCCGGAGCCAACGCTGCACCGCAGCATTTGGTTCCGGGTCGAACCCTTTACAACGAGGCGAGCGCGCGGTCGAGGTCTTCGATGATGTCCTGGGCGTCCTCTAGACCAACGGACAGGCGCAGCAGATTGGGCTTGATGTTCGCCGCGACCTTCTCTTCGGGCGTCAGCTTGGCGTGGGTGGTGGTGTCCGGGTGGGTGATCAGGCTTTTCGAGTCACCCAGGTTGTTGGAGATCATCACCATGCCCAGCCCGTTCAGGGCACGGAACGCCTCCTCCTTGCCGCCCTTCAGGAAGATGGACAGCATGGTGCCGCCGCCGGTCATCTGCCGGCGCACCAGATCGTGCTGCGGGTGGCTGGGCAGGGCGGGGTAGAGCACGCGCTCGACCTTAGCATGGCTTTCCAGGAACTCCGCGACCCGAAGGGCGGACGCGCTCTGCGCGCCGACGCGCAGCTCCAGCGTCTCCAGCCCCTTCAGCAGCAGCCACGCGTTGAAGGGCGCGATGGTCGGGCCGGTGTGGCGCAGATAGGGATGGATGACCTCCGACCCGTATTTCTTGTCGTTGGTCAGGATGATGCCGCCCAGACACCGCCCCTGGCCGTCGATGTGCTTGGTCGCCGAATAGACGACCACGTCGGCGCCGAACTCGAACGGGCGTTGCAGGACCGGCGTGGCGAAGGCGTTGTCCACCACCACCTTGGCCCCGGCCTTGTGGGCCAGATCGGCGACCGCGCGCAGGTCCACGACCTCCAGGCCCGGATTGCTGGGGGTCTCCAGGAACACGGCGGCGGTTGGCTTGGACAGGGCGGCTTCCCACTGGCTCAGATCCGTGCCGTCCACGAACACCGCCTCGACGCCGAAGCGGGCCGACAGCTCCTTGATGACCCAGTAGCAGGAGATGAAGAGGGAGCGCGGGGCGACGATGCGGTCGCCGTGGCGCAGGTTGCACCACAGGGCGCCGTGCACCGCGGCCATGCCGCTGGTGGTGGCGTAGGCCCATTCCGCGCCCTCATACTCGGCCAGCCGGTCCTCGAACATGGCGGTGGTCGGGTTGCGGAAGCGCGAATAGACGTGGCGAGCGCCGTCGTTGGCGAAGGCGTGCTCCGCTTCCTCGGCCGAGCCGTAGACGTAGCCGGAAGTCTGGTACAGCGCCTCGCAGGTCTCGTCGAACTGCGAGCGGCGGATGCCGCCGTGGACCAGCTTGGAGCGGGGCCGCAGCCCCGAAACGTTCGGATTGCGATGATCGGTGCGCGCCATGGCCGCCTCTTTCCTTCTGTCCGCCGGCGGGGCTGACCGGCCAAACAAAAAAAGCCCCGACCGTTCGGGTCGAGGCGCGGACGCGGCTCGGACCTTTTTAGCGGGTTGTTTTACGTGGCCCGCAAGCCGGTCGACCAAATCACCACGTATCGGCGCTTGTAGGACCGCTTGCGCGCACCGTCAAGCATCAAGCATGGGGCCCCTGCGTCAAGATCGCGCAGCGCAGGGATGCCGGGTCCACTTGCCCAAAGGGCGGGCACTTTGGATCATGGCCCCGCAACGACGAGGGCGGGGGAGAAAGTCATGCAGTACCGCAAGGAATCCGAGCGGCACTTCGCCCGTCTGGTGATGACCGGCCGCCTGACCGGGCAGGACGCCGACCAGATGCGCGGCGTGATCGCCGAGGTGAAGTGCGGCGCCGACCGCCGCTACCTGCTCGACCTTTCGGGCCTGACCTTCATCGACAGCGCCGGCATCGGCATGCTGCTGGTCGTGAACGGAGAGGCCGTGTCGATGGGCAAGCCGCTCGCCATGCTGACCGGGCGCGGGCAAGTGAAGAAGATCGTGAGCCTGACCCGCATCGCCATGATCATCCCAGCCTTCGAGTCCGTGGACGACTACATCGCCGCCAGCGTGCCCGAAGCGGTCCTGGCCTCCGTTCACCCCTGCGCCCCCGGCGAGGATCCGCTGGCCGTCGCGGCGCGGGCGCTGCAAGTGGCGGCGGTGAACTGCTAATCCTGCGGCGTGGAAGGGAGAGCAAAGCTCCACTCCGGCCACGCGACCGTTGCGGCGGCCGAGAGGTTTGCGGCGGCTTCCCAAACCTCCTCGGGCTTCATCCGCAGCGTTTCGGCGGCGTGATCGACTTCGGCCGGATCGGTCAGCATGCGAAGAACCCGTTCCACATTCCTCGGCACGTCCCGGCCGTATGCCTTATCGACCTTGTTGAGCGACGCGGAAGGAATGCCACCGTTGTTCTTCACGAGGTATCCGAGGTCGATTGCATCTCGGTAAGCGATGCTCTTATCCAGACATCGGTCGGCATTTGCCAAGAGTTTCTCGGCGAACTGGTCCTCGACGGAGAGAAGCGGGACTCCAAGAGCGTGGTCCAAGGCCCCATCGATGTCGATACGACCCTCCCGCACGATCTCGAACTTGATGCGCTGACCTTCCCAGGCGAGAACGGCCCGCAGCCCGTACTGATCGGTCCTGAATTCGCGGACTGTCTCGATGCCCTCGCCGAAGAAGGCCCGCGCTCCTTGCTCGACTGCCGCAATCCGAAGTGTCCGGTAGCCATCGACGTCCGAGCACAGGAAATCCACGTCCAGAGACAGCCTGTATTCGCCGTTCTTCAGAACGATGGCCGTGCCGCCGCCGAAGAAGCACCGGCACCGGAGCAGCAGATCCGCGTTCATCGACGCCAGCGCGTCGGCGATCCGGTCGTGTTCGGGACGCAGGAAACCGGCGGTGGCCGTCATGGATCGGTCGACTTACGACAGAAAGACGCCGTTGCCGTATTCGTCGGTCAGGGCGTGGATAAGGTCTGCTTCCTTGCGGGTCAGGTGCCCGGCATCCACATGCCGCCAGTTGCGCTCGTAGAGCGCGAACGCCTCGGCCGCCCGGATCGGGCGCGCAGGGTCGCGGTTCCAGACGAGCTGGGCAAGCTCCGGAAATTCCTGCGGGACGACGGTGCAGGGCGCGGTGTGCGTAGCCATGGACGAAATATAGTCTCCAGTCTGCCTCTTGTCCAGGAAACGGCCCTGGCTCGACATGTGGTCGCGTGAAACGTTTTCTACTTCGCCGCCGCCGGCTCGGGCTTCGGCAGCAGTTCGCCTTTCAGCAGCAGCGTGACGGTGCCCAGCAGGATCATGCCGATGATCAGGTTGGCCGCCGCGAACAGCGGCAGGGCCAGGGTGGCGATGGCGCCCGTCTCGCCCCGCTCCACAAAGCGCAGGGCGGCCAGCGGCAGGGCGGAAATCCCGAAGGTGTAGGCCCAGTAACCGGCCCCGAACGGCTGTTCGCGCAGCCAGGGCAGCAGGCGCGTCATCACCGCCGCTTGAAGCAGCGCGTAGCCGAACAGCAGATGCGCCAGAACGTCCGGCGGTCCGCTGGTGGCGCTGAGATAAGCCACGCAGCCCACGGCGGGCGGCGCCAGATGGATCCCCAGCGTCGCCCGCAGCCCCACGGGCAGTGCCGGTTGCGTCAACAAACGCTGAACCACCAGGCCCTCCAGCACGATCCAGGACAGGAAGGCCGCGCCGAAGAACAGGATGCCCCAGTCGGCGTGGCCGAAGCTAGACAGGGCCATGGCGCTGACGAACCCGCCGCCCACCGTGGGCATGTAGAGCACGGGCGTCGTCGCGTCGTGGGACCGTCCGCCCTGCCACGCACCACCCATGGCGAAGGCGGCGAAGGCGACCTGCGCCAGCACGCCGGCGATCATCATGCCCCGCGCGACGAGCGGCAGATGGGGCGCCAGCAGCACCGACGCGATCATGGTGGTGACCGGCACCAGCGCCAGGAAGAAGCCCTGGACCGGATGGCGCGCCTCGGCCAGCGCCGCGTTGCGCGCCCACAGCCACTTGCCGGCGTACAGAACGAGCAGAACGGCCCAGATTGTGGCGGCAATCACCGCCAGCACCTCGCCGACGATACCCGGCACCGCGTCCCAGATGCGGGCGGCGGTGCGCCAGCCGTTCGCCAGCCCGCCGATCCCCAGGACCATGCCCAGCAGGGTGACGGGAATCCTCACGGCTTCACCAGTCCGCGCAGCCGGTACAGTTCCTCCAGCGCTTGACGCGGGGTCAGGCTGTCGGGGTCGATGGACTTCAGCGCCTCTTCCACCGGCGACGGTTCCGCCGCAACGGCCACCGCCGTCGGCGCGGCCGGGGCCGGGCGCTTCAAGGCGGCGCTGAACAGCGGCAGATCTTCGGCCAAGCGGTGGATGGCGGCGTTCTGCTCACCCGATTCCAGGATGGTCAGCACCTCCTCCGCCCGGCCGACGACGGCGCCCGGCAGGCCGGCCAGCTTGGCGACGTGGATGCCGTAGCTGCGATCCGCCGAACCCGCCGTCACCTCGTGCAGGAAGACCACGTCGCCCTGCCACTCCTTGATGCGCATGGTGTGGCAGCTGAGCGCCGGCAGCTTGGAGGCCAGCATGGTCAGCTCGTGGTAATGCGTGGCGAACAGCGCGCGGCAGCGGTTGACGTCGTGCAGATGCTCCACGCAGGCCCAGGCGATGGACAGGCCGTCGAAGGTCGCCGTGCCACGCCCGATCTCGTCCAGAATGACCAGCGCCCGCGCGCCGGACTGGTTCAGGATGGCGGCGGTCTCCACCATCTCCACCATGAAGGTGGAACGCCCGCGCGCCAGATCGTCGGCGGCACCCACGCGGCTGTAGAGGCGGTCCACCACGCCGATGTGCGCACTCTCCGCCGGCACGAAGCCGCCCATCTGGGCCATCACGGTGATCAGCGCGTTCTGGCGCAGGAAGGTGGACTTACCCGCCATGTTCGGGCCGGTCAGCAGCCACAGCCGGTTGTCCGGGGCGAGGTCGCAGTCGTTCGCCACGAACGGCCCGGCGTTGGCGGCGTCCAGCACCGCCTCCACCACCGGATGCCGGCCGCCCTTGATGGTGAAAGTGAGGCTGTCGTCCACCTGCGGTCGGACATAGCGCCGCTCCACCGCCAACTCGGCCAGCGAGGTCGCCACGTCCAGCGCCGCCAGCGCGTGCGCCGCCTGGGCGATGGCGTCGGCCCGCGTGGTGACCTCCTCCACCAGATCGTTGAACAGCCCCAGCTCCACGGCTAGCGCCTTGTCGGCGGCCTCGGAGATGCGGCGCTCCAGGTCCGACAGCTCCACCGTGCCGAAGCGCACGGCGTTCGCCATGGTCTGGCGGTGCATGAAGACCTCGCGCCCGGCACCGGTCATCAGCTTGTCCGCGTGGGTCGCCGTGACCTCGATGTGATAGCCCAGCACGTTGTTGTGCTTGACCTTCAGCGAGGGCACCCCGGCGAGGTCGGCGTATTTCGCCTGCAAGCCGGCGATCAGCCGCCGGCTCTCGTCGCGCAGCGTCACCAGCTCGTCCAGCGCGTAGGAATAGCCCGGCGCGATGAAGCCGCCGTCGCGGGCCAGCAGGGGCAGCTCCGCCGCCAGCGCTTGCGTCAACTGGTTGACCAATTCGCTGTGCTCGCCCAGCCCCTTGGCGACGGCACCCAGCCCGTCCGGCAAAGGCCCCAAGGCCCCGCCGTTCAGCAGCATCCGGATCGCCGAGGCCTGCGCCAGCCCATCGCGCACCGCCGCCAGATCGCGCGGGCCGCCGCGCCCCAGCGTCAGGCGCGACAGCGCGCGCTCCAGGTCGGGGCTGCGGCGCAGAAGCTCGCGCACGTCGGCGCGCAGCCGTTCCTCGTTCAGGGCGAACGCGACCATGTCGTGGCGTTTGGCAATCGCCGACGGGTCGGTCAGCGGCGCCGCCAGGTGGGCGGCCAGCAGGCGCGCGCCGGCTCCCGTCACCGTGCGGTCGATGGTCGCCAGCAGGCTGCCGCGCCGCTCGCCGGTCAGGGTGCGGGTCAGCTCCAGATTGCGCCGGGTGGCGGCGTCGATCTCCATGACGGCGCCGGGGCCGAGCCGGCGCGGCGGCGACAGGCGCGGCACGCGGCCCTTTTGCGTCAACTCCACATAGGCGACCAGGGCACCGGCCGCCGCGACCTCTGCCCGGCTGAACTGGCCGTAGGCGTCCAGCGTGCCGACGCCATAGACGCTCAGCAGGCGCTGCTTGCCGTTTTCGCTGTCGAAGCGCGGGTTGGGCTGGACGGTCAGCCGCTCCTTCCATTCGGCCCACAGCTCATACAGGTCCGGGCTCTGGCACAGCTTTTCGGAGACCAGAACCTCCTGCGGGTCGAGTCGGCCCAAGGCCGCGCCCAAACCCGGACGCTCCACCGGCTGCACCACAAGTTCGCCGGTGGACAGCTCCAGCCACGCCAGCCCCAGCCCGCCGGCCGTTTCCGCCACGGCGGCCAGCCAGTTGGAGGAGCGCGCGTCGAGCAGCGAATCCTCGGTCAGCGTGCCGGGGGTGACGATGCGGATGACGCCGCGCTTCACCACCGACTTGGCTCCGCGCTTCTTGGCCTCGGTCGGGTCCTCCATCTGCTCGCAGATGGCGACGCGGAAGCCCTGGCGGATCAGCCGTTGCAGGTAGGATTCGTGGCTGTGGACGGGGACGCCGCACATGGGGATGTCCTCGCCCAGATGCTGGCCGCGCTTGGTCAGCGCGATGTCCAGCGCGCGGGCGGCGTTCACCGCGTCCTCGAAGAACATCTCGTAGAAGTCGCCCATCCGGTAGAACAGCAGGCAGTCGGGATGGGCCTGCTTGATCTCCAGATACTGCGCCATCATCGGCGTGGCGTCAGGGGGAATGGCGGCGGCAATCGCTTCGGACACGGAACAGACCGGATGTGTGTTGGGATCAGGGCGGGAGGCGGCACCCTAGCACGGGACAGGTCCCGCGCGCACCGGCACCATGGCATCGCGAAGCGCGGTTCGTTAGACTGCGTTCGTCAAACTGCCCACGCTCATCGCGAAGTCTGCGGAGGAAAAGACCGTGACGCAACCGTCCGACAGCAACACCGCTCCCGATGGCGTCCGGCCCGAGGGTGTCCGGGAAGTGCGCGAGGTCGTCGCCCTGTTCGAGCGGCGCGAGGATTTCGACCGCGCGGTGGCCGCCCTGCTGGACGCCGGCTTCGAGCGCGGCGACCTGTCGATCCTGGCCAGCCACACCTCGCTGGAGGCCGCCGACCGGCGCCCGCCGACCCCGCGCGACGAGGCGCTGACCGGTCTGGTGGGCGAGCTGAAGTACGCCTTTCCCCTGACCACCGCCGGCCTGCTCGCCATCGTCGGCGGCCCCATCGCGGCACCCTTGGCGGCGCTGGTTGCGGCGGGCCTGGGCGGCATCGCCATCAAGGATTACCTGGACGAACTGACCAGCCACCCCGACACGGACGAATTCACCCGCGCGCTGGAAGCCGGCGGCGTGATCCTCTGGGTCCGCGTGCCCGACCGTTCGGCCGAGATCAAGGCCGGTTCCATTCTCGACCGCGAAGGCGGCAGGAACGTGCATCTGGCGGTGCGCGAGGAGTAGGGCGGGCGATGCCTGCCCCGGCCTGATCAGACTAATTTGTGATCAGGCCAATTTGGCCCGGCGCGTATCGGTTTGCGTCACGTCCGCGTTGCCGACGATGGCGCGCAGTTCGTCCAGGAACGCGCGGCCCTTGTCGGTCAGCGTGACGATCTTGCGGCGGCGTTCGCGCGGGTCTTCCTGGGCCTGGACGAGGTCCAGCCCGGCCTTGCCGAAGCTGTGCCAGCGGCTGAGCGCCGCGACGTTGCGCGAGGCGGAGGATTGGGCGATGCCCAGGCGTTCCGCAAGCTCGCCAATCGAAATCCCTTCGTTCCGCGCGATGGTCATGAACGACAGCGCGTATTGGATCGGCAGGTCGGGATCGAGCGTGCGAAACGCCTCAAGCACATGGACGACGGTGGCTACCTCGTCATGACGGACGCGGGCCGGCATCAGCAAGCCCTCCGGAACGAGGCCCCCATCGGGCCGGTGTGTAGATGATGTGCAGGCGTCCAAGCCATATCACGAATTCCCCGTTTTCCCGCCGAAGGTCGAAGAAACCTTCCGGAGAAGCCCAGAGGGCGTGCTCAACGAAGACTGATCGGCCGCAAAAGCCCAGAAAGACACTCATGGGATCCTCTCGATATCCGGAATTCACTCGACTGGCTGGGCCCTTGCGCATGGCGCGGGGTGGTATGGCGCGGAATAGCTCGCATCGCGGGATCGCCGTATCGGCGATTCCAGGTGGTAAGTACGGTGGCTTTCATGGTGGTCTCCATGGGTTGAAGGATGTGCCGGCTCACAGATTGCCGACGGAGTCAGCTATCGCCGGTCAGCGGTACGCGTGCAAGGTCAAAAATGTCCGGGCGTCCGAAAAGTTCCGTTCCCGGATGTGTTCGGCCCGATGATGGTCCCGAAGATGGTCGTTATCGGCGTTCATCAGGCCCACATCGCGCCGCAGGTGGTCGCACAGGTGCTCCACCCCGGCGTCATCGCCGGAATCGAGCCATCTCCGCCGCAAGGCGTTCCACAAGGTCTGCATTGGTTTTCTCCTGGGTTCCTCTCCCGTTTGCAGGAGAGCAATACATCCGTGATCGGATGATTTGCGTCAAGCCGCCCGTGTGGAGCTGACCAAAGGATTCGGGCCGCTCCGAAATCCGCGCAACCAATCCGAAGCTTCGTCGGCCGGCTGCGACATATGTGCAATGATGTTCGTCGGGAAGGCTTTTGACGGCCGCTGGGCCGGGACGACTCGGATCGGACCTTGGAGACGTCGTTCTGATCGCAACCATTCGGCCGGATCGCCGAATGGAGCGGGCGAAGGGATTCGAACCCTCGACCCCAACCTTGGCAAGGTTGTGCTCTACCCCTGAGCTACGCCCGCAATGTGGCGCGAGTGACGGGACTTGAACCCGCGGCCTCCGGCGTGACAGGCCGGCGCTCTAACCAACTGAGCTACACCCGCGCAATGGCTCCGGATGCTGGACTCGAACCAGCGACACGCGGATTAACAGTCCGCTGCTCTACCGACTGAGCTAATCCGGAACGGAGGCCGGCTTATACGGAGCCGCGGCCGCGGATGCAAGCACGAAAGTGATCGGGACCGAAAGAATGCTGCCTCGAAGCGCGAGCGCGGCCATCTGGACCTGGCGTCGCACCGTCCCCAAATTCAAGGAAACGTCCCAGGGATCGCCGGTGCTCACCGACGTGTCCATGACCGCGTCGAAGCGGTCGAAATCCTGGACAAGCCCCGCCCGCTCGTCCAAACAAAGGAGCCTCGCCGCGTCGTCCGGACGAAATCCCGCCGTGCCTTCCCGCGTCTTCCGCCCGCTGCTCACGGCTCTGCTGGTCGCTGCCCCGCTGATTGCCGGGACCCCGCCAGCGCTGGCCGATGCGCGTTTCGTGCCCGGCCCCTGCTGGTTTTCCGTGCCGGAGGGGGAAGCGGCGCTGTGCGGCACCGTGGCCGTGCCCGACCGCCGCGACCGCCCGGCGGCGCGGACCTTCCGCCTGCCGGTCGCCGTGCTGCTCAGCACCGCCCGGCAGCCGGCACCCGATCCCGTCCTGTTCCTGGAAGGCGGCCCCGGCGCCTCGCCCTTCGGCAGCGGCGAGGCCATCGAGGAGCGGATGGAGGTGTGGTGGGACCTGTCCGCCCCCTTCCGCCGCACGCGCAACGTGGTGCTGTTCGACCCGCGCGGCGTCGGCCGGGCGGAGCCGGACACCGACTGTCCCGAACTGGACGTGCTGGGCGCCTCGCCGCGCTCGCGCCCGGTGTCGCGGGAGCGCCGCGCCGCGCTGGAGAACGCGGCGGTGACCGTCTGCGCCGAGCGTTTCAAGGCGAACGGCCTGGAGGGTGCTATGTTCTCCAGCCCCATCGCCGCCGACGACGCCATGGACATTGCCAGCGCGCTGGGAGCCCAGCGGGTCAACCTGTTCGCTGTGTCCTACGGCACGCGCGTGGCGCTGGAGGCGTTGCGCCGCCACGGTCCCCGCGTGCGCACCGCCGTGCTCGATTCCGTCTACCCGCCCGACGTGAACGCGCTGGAGGAGACGCCCTGGCTGGCGCAACGCGCCTTCCGGCGCCTGTTCGACGACTGCGCGGCCAACCGGTCCTGCCGCGCCGCCTACCCGAACCTGGAGCGCCTCCTTCTCGATCTGGTGAACCGGCTGGATCGGGCGCCGGTCGAGGTTTCCATCGGCGACCCGGACATCCCGCAGTCGGTGCGCCTGGACGGTGGCGCCGCCCTGTCCGCCCTATTGGAGGCGATGGCGTCCGGCGATGCCGTGCCGCGCCTGCCGGCGCTGATCGAGCGTGCCTCGCGCGGCCGCTACGACCGGCTGGCGAGTTGGGTTCCAACCTCCTGGCTCGGCGACCCGGACACCGCCGACGGCCTCGCCTTTTCCATCGAGTGCCGGGAAACGGTGAACCCGGCTGATCCGGACAAGGTCGCCACCAACGCGCGCCGCTTCGCCCCTTATGGGAAGGTGATCACCGACGACCCCGGCCGGCGCGTCTGCGCGGCGTGGCCCGCCGCCCCCCAGGAAATATACGAGCGGCTTCCGGTGGCGAGTCCCGTCCCGACGCTTCTGCTGTCCGGCGCCTACGACCCGGTGACCCCGCCCGAGTGGGCCGACCGTGCTGCCGTCACCCTGCCGAGGAGCCGCCACATCGTCTTCCGCAACGCCGGCCATCTGGTGACCTCGGCGGAGGACTGCGCCATAGCCGCCGCCGCCCTGTTCATCGAGGCGGAAACCCTCGCCCCCAACAGCTGCCCCGGCGCCTCCAAACCCCCGAGGTTCGAGGGGCCTTAGTTCCCTCCCCCGCCGCAAGGTGGGGGAGGGTTAGGGTGGGGGCCCGCCGGCCGGCGCTTCACCGCCCCGGCGCGATCCGCCGGTAGCTCAGCGCCTCGGCGACGTGCAGGCGGCGCACGGCCTGACTTCCTTCCAGATCGGCCAGGGTCCGCGCCACCCGCATCACCCGGTGATAGCCGCGCGCCGACAGCTTCAGCCGCTCCGCTGCCTCGGTCAGCAGGGCGCGCCCGGCCTGATCCGGCCCAGCGACCTTCTCCAGCAGTTCGCCATCCGCCTCGGCGTTCGTCCGCACCTCGCGCCCGCCGGGATAGGGACCCAGGCCCGCGTAACGCTCCGCCTGGATCGCGCGGGCGACGGCGACGCGGGCCGCCACCTCCGCGCTGCCCTCGGCTGGCGGCGGCAGGCTGAGGTCGGCGGGGCTGACCGCCGGCACGTCGATGTGCAGATCGATGCGGTCGAACAGCGGCCCGCTGATCTTCGACTGGTACTCACCCGCGCATTTCGGCGCGCGGGCGCAGGCCAGCGACGGGTCGTCGAGATGCCCGCACCGGCACGGGTTCATCGCCGCGACCAGTTGCACGCGGGCCGGATAGGTGACGTGGGCGTTCACCCGCGACACGGTGACCCGGCCGGTTTCCAGCGGCTGGCGCAACGCCTCCAGCGTCTGCCTAGGGAATTCGGGGAGTTCGTCGAGGAAGAGAACTCCTTGGTGGGCCAAACTGATTTCCCCCGGCTTCGCCCGTGCGCCGCCGCCCACCAGCGCCGGCAGACTCGCGGAGTGATGCGGGTCGCGGAAAGGCCGCCTGCGAAGGAGCTTTCCGCCTTCCAGCTTGCCGGCGACGCTGTGGATCATCGACAGTTCCAGCGCCTCCGCAGCGTCGAGCGGCGGCAGCAGTCCCGGAAGCCGCGCGGCCAGCATCGACTTGCCGGATCCGGGAGGCCCGATCATAAGAAGATTGTGCGCCCCGGCCGCCGCGACCTCAAGCGCGCGCTTCGCCGTCTCGCGGCATGGTGGCGCAGACACACCCAGCCACACGGCGGTGCCTTGATCTAATCTGACCCCGGTTTGTTCTCCGGGGGGGGGCAGGTATGGACCGATCATGCGAAGGGTGTGGCTATTGGGCACCCCGTAACTCACGGGCACGGGGGCTGTGCCGGCGGAACGCACCGCGCACGATCATCTCATCCCTGGGTGAAGAACCTGACCTCCGCGCGGTGTGGCCGGAAACGGATGCCACGGATTGGTGCGGCCAATTCTGCCCCGTAGGTGTGGTCGCGTCACGTCATGCCGGGTAGCTCCCACCGCAAACCCTACGTTAAGCGAGAGCGTACGGGCGCGGCGAAACAAACCACCTCACTGTCAGTCCCTTCCAGCGAAATGTCCCTGGAGACGATGCTGGAGCGCCGCCGCGAGTTGGTCGGCCGCCTCACGGAGCTGCGCGAGATGGCAGAGCAGTGCTTGGCCAAGGTGAGGCACGTCGAAGCGACCATCATAATGCTTGCCCCTGGCTTTGAAATGGACGGTGAGGAAGCCGGCGGGATCGTGCCCTATGCTGCGGTGTTCCGGTATGGAGACATCTCCCCGACCGTACAGAAGGTCCTCCGCCAAGCAAAATGCCCAGTATGCACGGTGGAGATCATCGACGTGATCCTGGAGGAGCGGGGCCATCCTCGCCTGAGTCGAGAAGATCGGAAGCGGCTTTCGAGGGCCGTTTTTGCCGTGCTGAAGTGGTTTTTGCAGCGTGGGGATGTCGCGCGCAGGGGACGATTGAGAAAGCACGCCAAGGGTGCGGCCGGTTCCATGAGCTGGGTCTGGACCGGTGAAGGCCTGGATGCGAGACGGAGATATAGCGGGAAAGGCTGCGAATGACCGAAGAGACCATTGCCATCCTGGTTGCGCAACGTCGCGAGCTGCTGCGCGATCTTGCAACGCTTCAGATCGAGGCTCGCCGATGTGAGACCGCTATCGATCATGTCGAGGCGACCATCCTGCTGCTCTCTCCGGAGTTCGAATGGTCGGCGGCGGATGAGGCTGTTCGCGCTCTAGACGAAGTACTCTTTCAGCCAGGGGAAATCCCCTTGCTTGCGGCGGATATCCTCCGCGAATCCGATACAGCCTTGAGCACCTCCGATATCATCAACCGAATACTGGCCCGCAAGGGGATAGCCAAGTTAACTGTGGCGGAGCGGAGGAACGTTGCCAGACGGCTTCACTCAGTGCTCTCCGCGCGCGCGAATGACGGGGTGGTGCGGAAGGTTGGGCGAACGCAGGGCGGCGGCATGGGGCGGCCCGCATGCACCGTCTGGGCTTTGGTTGATGTCTGATGTAAGCGATCAGCAGTATGTTCTGAGGAGACATGACTTGCACATCGTGCATCCAGGAATTCCATAACCTGAGGCACCTGCCGTCTTGTTCTCTGAAGGGTCTTTTGCTGACGTGGTATGAAAATCATTGAGAGTTTTAACAAAACGTAATCCAAGAACAATTATCACCGCAAACCACCACGCAAGCATTCTAACATCATGAGTTGGGTGCATGTCTGATGATAAAAGATTGTTATACTTGGCTTCCGCTTCAGACGCCTCTTTAAGAGCCCTGAAGAAAATGGAAAATTCAGCATCAGCCAGACTTGTCGCATAATATTCGAGTGATGCAAGCTCTTGGGTATTGATAGGTCGCAGATTGGTTATTTTCTCTTCAAACTTTTTCAGCAACGAGCAAAGCTCTGCATTAGTGGAGTTTCGCACGCTCGGCCCGCAGTGCGATGCATGTACCTTCTGATAGTCACGGTCAGCATGCATAGAGTTATGCAGAGCAAGATGGGAGCTTTCCATGGCCTGCGTCACAGCAAGCTTGTATTTTAGATCATTTTCTGATTTTGCAGATGTGATTACAATTCCGACCGCAGCCACAAGCAGCCACGCCCCATCAAATGCCGCAAGAACCCTTTTGTTTTTTAGAAATTTATTCGGAGCGGTGTAGTATTCCATCACACATACAAATATAACCATTATGATAGCAGCCGTTATATTGGCGGATATTTCATCGAACACAGAAATTTTAGCAATAAAATCAACCACATCCCTCATGTAGTACATGTATGTGAACAGAATGACCATTGACGAAAAGGCCGCAATTCGAGAGACTTTTGTAGACATCACTTCCTCTTGACGGTGGTGTAGCTAGCGCGCATTCTTCGGGATAGTTATCGAAATTAGTTATTAAGCTTCATTAGCACATCCCGCATATAAGCCACGCAGTCACAAAGAGGGTCTGCCAAGCTTTCCATTGAGTACGTATCTTTGATAAATTGAGTAAGGCCAGCATCTGTATTATAGTAAATCCGATTTTGTTTGAGGCGCTCTTCCGTTGTCACAAAAAATCGTTTCGGCCCACAGCATTCCGCGCCGGGTTTGGCCCCCCGGTGAAACCAATGATAAGAAAGGTCTATTAAATATGGAGTGCCTTCATGCTCGACGCCAGCCCACGCATGAAAGCCTCCCGTCAAAAGGTTCGGAGACTTGACGTCGGGAGGCATGAAGTAGTGCCCGTCTGCTCGCCCTCGAATACCAAGCGCGATGCCGCCTACGGCAAGCCCACTTGGGCTATTGGTAAGAAGGTCGAGGATAGCTTTGGTCATTGTTGCGAAGAACAAGCATTTACCAAATTCTCCAGGGATACTCCCCCTTATGAATGGGCCAGTGACCCCCACTGGTATGTAGTTGTCCGACGTAAACAGCAGTGCGTCGTAGATTTCGCTCCACAAAGGCGGTCGTGGAAGACGGCAATTTCGCAGGCGAGCGTGATCTATTCGTAATTCCTCAAAAGAAAGGTCGATCAAATCATCGCCATTGAAGTCGACCCATGCAGTGGTATCCGTCAGCGACCCTGAAGCGCGTCGTCCTGCTCGTGATAATCGCCGAAAAAACGAATAAATATTCATTCTGTATGGCCTCGAACCTTTTCATTGACGTCGGAGGTGTTCTGTAGTCTCAAGCAGAGCCTTTGCATAGCTGGTCGAGCATCGCTGCACCCACGCCTCGCCAACCCAGAAAATCCAGCCGGCCAGCATGATGCCGACCGACCCACCAGCCACCAGCATCAACGCCGTCGGTTCGCTCGTGCCACACGCTGGGTCGGGCAGCCCGCGCCAGGCGATCGCGACAAGGGAAAGCAGGCAGATCAGAATGCCGTAGGGCTTGAGGCCGTACAGGTTGCGCGCCAAGCCGTAGTTGATGTTCTCGGTCAGCACGAGCGGATAGTCCTTCGCCGACCGCGTGGCGCTCCGCAGATAGTCGATGGCGCTTTCGTAAACCTGCATGGCCCCCCGTGGGTCGCGGCGTTCCTCCTCGGCGCTCGGCATCGGGTGTCCGAGTACCCCGGCCAGGAACGCGCGGTAGCGTTCCTTCGTCGGCACGGCGAACGTGGTGTCGGTGTGCCGGAGCAACAGCGCGGTCGGGTTCCCTCCCCACTTCGCCCACATCCGGTCCTGCTGCCGCTGGCCGACATACCGGGCGAACTTCGCCAAGACGATCTGGGCACCAACGGCGGTCGCGATGGTCAGCAGGGACTGCACGGACTTCCATTGCTCGGGCCCGGCGGCGGCCAAGGCGAGGGCGGCGGGAAGCAACGTGAAAAGCGCTGGAACTTGGCGCGCCGTGAGTTCGTACTTCATTGGTCGTCACCACCACAGGAAAGGGCAATCGCCGGCCACGGGCCGTCGGCCTGGATGAGCATCAGAGTGGGCATGCCGATGATTCGGTTGTCCGCCGCCATTGCCGACATGGTGACCACATCCTTGCCCGAGGGCCTGGGGCAGCCATCCGGGTGGCTGTGCCACGTGCCGACGAGGTGGAGCCGTCCGGCGCTCCGGCGCAGCAGCGCCGCCGCCGTCGGGCACTGGTCCACGCTCGCCAAAGCGAGGTCCGATGCCGTGCCGGAGGTCCCCGGCGGCGCCGGCGTCACCGCGACCACGGTCACGCGCTTCAGATCACGGTCCCAGCCGCCGAACAGGTAGCCACCGGTCTCGGCTGGAAGCGCGGCGCCGCGCAGGGTGCGGATCCGTTCCAGCGCCTCGGGATGGACGCGCACGGACCAGCCGATATCGGGCCTGACAAACTCATGGAAAGCCGGCACGTCGTACCAACGCCAGCCGCGTGGCTGCAGCCGGTCGTTCAAGGCGTTGATGCCGACCCCAGCTCCCGGAACCGCGCCTTCGGCACGCATCGCGTCGACCAGCGAGGGCATGAACGCCGTAGCGTGCAGGTCCACCGCCCACTTCGGCAAGCGCACCGTGGTCGACGCGCAGCCGAAGCCCACGATCATCTCTTCGAGTCCAACCTGGCCGGCGTGCTCATTCCGGAGCCATTCCTTCACGGCATCGTCGCGGCCGTACAGCGTGCAGAGCACATGGTAGAGGTCAAAGGGGTCCGGATTGTGCGTGGCGGCCCCCACGCACAATACCCCAAGGCGCCCTTGGTCGAAGATCTCCGCCCGTATCACCCGACGGGCCGGCGTCAAGGCGCACAGTCGCGACCGGACCAAGGCGTTGGCCGTCGCGTCGACCAGCACCCGGGCGGAGGTCAACTTCGACTTCAGCTCTTCGTCCGTCGCGCTGATCACGTCGAGAGTGTGCCCGCGCACCCAAAATTCAGCTTTACGGCCGAGGAGATCCGGAGCGCCCTCGGCGGCAACGGGACCGAGGGCCTTGGCGAAGCCTTCCGCCCATTTGGCCTTGGGACTGCCGATGTCGGCGAAGAGGGCGCCGTGGCGGGCAAGGTTGTGGGGCTCGATGAAGTCCTTGTCGAAAACGCTGAGGTCGTCGAGGCCCGCCCGCAGGCCGAGGTCGACTAGGGCGCTGCCCAGCGCGCCGGCGCCGAAGACCGCCACGCCGGCCAGCGGGGGCACGCCACTGGTGTGACGGAAGACAGCCGGGCTGGCCCACGACCTGGGCGCACACTGGATCACCGCGTTGGCTTCGTCGGCCATGCCACGCTCCGTGGGCCCCGTGATCAGATAAGCAGCAAGCTCGTAGGAGCGGGCGAGTGGGTCGGAGGACAGCCCCTGCATGCCCGGCATCAGCGGGCGCGGACGCCGGATGGCGACCAGCAACAGCATTGCCTTGTCATGGTTTTTGATCCGGCGCACGACGTTCTGGGCCTCGACGCTCACGATGGCCGCCGTCGCCCGCTCGCGCAGGCCAACCGGCGCGAGCCGCTCCAGCAGGTCGCCGAGCTTTTCCACGTAGCCGAAGGTCGGCGCTTCCGTCGCCTCGTGGTTCCACACGAGCGCCCAGGGAAAATGCTCGCACCGCAGGCCGGCCTGACGCTCGTCCTCGATGTAACGACTTCGGGCTTCGGCCAGCGGAGAAGGACAGCCGCGCCCTCCCTCCACCGCATGCACGGCCGGAATCGCATAGGTCCAGTGCTCGGTTCCACGCGCCACGCCGGCCACGAAGCCATCTGCCGCTCCTCCGGCGGCCAGTTCCTGGACAAAGGCCGGATCGACCAGGAGCGCGACGGCGCGGCGGCCCTGCGGCAACGACGCCAGGGGCACGGGGTGCCAGCCGTCGGCGTCCAGCGACCCGGCCGCCGCATCGACCAGCCATTGCCGCAAGCGTTGGACGACGCCGACAATGCCGAAACGCTGGTAGATGTCGTTTAGCCCGGCCAGGGAAAGGCAGAAGCTGGCCGGCCAGCCCTCCGGAAACGGGTTGAGATGCTTAAGGTCGCGCGGAAAGTCGTCACGCCCGCTCAGAACCACCGGGGCCATGCGCCCAACCTGCCCCGCATCGGACCAAGCCAGGATGATGGGCTCGGGGTTCTGGAAGGACACGACCGGCTCCGGCAGGCCCGGGGCGGCCATGCCGAAGCGGATGTGGAAACGCCCCCACGGCGCCTCCGCGTCCGCTTCGGCGCGCCACACCTCCGCCGTGCCGCTCACCACGCCGTCGACGCGCTCGATTCCGGCGATTTCGTAGCGGGCGGCCGCCGGCCACGCCTCCGGGGCGAGCTTCAGCCAGGCGTCAGCCATAGCCCCCACCCCGGCCGACCGAGGAGGCGACCGCCGGCGCGGCGACGGCCTTGGTTTCGGCTCGGAGGGACGGGCCGAGGATCGTCAGGTCGAACACCACGTGCTCGGGCGCATTCTTCGAGTCGCCGCCGGTGACCAGGAAGCGCTTGCGGTCCTCCTCGGTGACCTTCTTGAGATCGTCGGTGCGCGCCAGGATCTTGTGATACCGGTTGCGGGCGTGCGTGCTCGGCGGCGTGGCCCCCCGTCCGAACTTGCGGCTGGACGACACGATGAAACCGTTGCCCTGCTGGCGTCCGAGGGCGTCGAGCGCCTTTTTCGACTCCTCGAACTCCTCGTCCTTGTTGGGGTTCGAGACGCGCCCGATGGAGCGCCGCGAACAATGATGCGGGGCGAGGAGAATGTGCCAGTCCAGCGCATTCGGGTCTTCGGTGAAGATCTCGTCATGAATGCGTTCCAGGACGTCCACCGTGGCGTCGCCGAGCAGGAGGATCTTGTTCGCCCCGCCCCAGACGTTGACCGTCCACTGGATGCCGAGGCTGGTGCGGTTGCAACTCTCCCGCTCCTCGCCCTCCTTGGGCTCCGGGATGTCCGCTTCCGCTTTGGTGGGCGCGAGGACCCGCCACTGGGCGTTGCCGATCGTTCCGCTCACCTCCTCGTCGTCGACGCTGCGGATGGCGAGGCGATTGCCGTCCTTCTTGCCCTCCTCGGTGCCCATCAGCTCCTTGCGCCGCTTGATCTCCTTCAGCAGCGGCTTCGATTCGTCGGTTTCGTAAGCGCCGTTGGCCGCGTACGGGCTGCACCAGATCTCCTTGATGAGAATCAGGGGATCGCCCTCGTCGGGGTCCTCGTCCCAATCCTCAGGCTTGCCGAGATGGAAGATGTCGCCGGCGCCGCGCACATGGTCCTTATCGGGATGGGTCAGCACAAACAGGTCGAGTTTGTTGTCCGTGCAGGCTTCACGGATTTTCGGCGCAAAGTCCGGCTTCTCGTCGTCGTTCGGATCGGCGTTTCCCTTGCAGTAGTGGATGTCGGTCATGATCGTCGTGCCACCAGCCTCCAGCAGCACGCTGTCGCCGTTGCCCGATGCGAAAAAGCTCACCTTGTGGGCGGCCATGGTTGCTCGCTCCATTCGATTAAAAAGCCAGTTCGGTCTCAGGTTTCGGCGGGACGGTCAAAGGCCCGAATTAGGGCCGGCCCCTGATTTCAACCTGCCGGGCCACACAGTCCGTGAGCCCGGAAAAATCGACCGCGGTGGTCCTACCACCTTGGCGCGGAACATAGCAGCAACCTGGGCCGGCCGCAAGATGTTGAGTCTAGAGACGTAAGAACGGCACAACATATCGTGTACGTATCATACATTCGTATGTGTCGGCTGCGCGGCGCATACAAAATTCAGCAAGCGCCACCCGTCGCCGCAGCCCCACCGGACACACCCGGCGGCTTGTCAATCCCCGGCGCCCTCTTCTGCCAATACCCCTTCCATTCCCGGGACACTGGATGCGACAAAGCCATTTGCCCCAGTTCCGTATAGGTCGCACCGTTGTCGACACGCCGTCGGTCGGACCGGTACGCCATCTCGAAGGCGTAGCGATGCAGCAGCCGGCCACTGATCCGGTGATACTGGCCGATCTCCCCGCGGCGCATGCGCGAATGGAACGACTCGGCCTGGTTGGTCGAGACATCGCCCTCGGCGTACTTCAGGCGATGATTGATCCGGTGCATCTCGTAGCGGGCGTGCAGCGCGTCGTAGGAGCCATGCTCGTCGGCATAGACCTTGGTGTCCGGAAGCAGATGCTTCGCGGTGGCGGCCAGCACCTCTTCGGTGTTCTCCGATCGGACGACGACTGGCACGGTCGCCCCGCCGCGCGCAACCATGGTCAGCACGCACTGTTTGCGGGTCTTTGCGGTCTTTGCGTCGGGACGCTTGCCTTCACGGCCGGTGTTCGGCGGGCGCACATGGCCGCCGTAGTAGGCGCCGTCGATCTCCACCTCGCCGCCGAGTTTCAGCCCGTTGCGGGCGTGGTCTATCGATTCGCGCAGCTTGTGCAGCAGCACGAAGGCGGCTTTGTAGGAGATACCGATATCGCGTGAGATCTGCAGCGCCGAAATGCCCTTCACCGCGTTCACGAACAGGGCGATCACGCCCAGGTAGTCGCGGAGTTCGAGCTTGGCGGAATGAAAGATCGTGCCCGAGGTCACCGAGAAGGTCTTGCGGCAGGCCGAGCACTTGAAGATCTTGCGAGTCCGGATGTTGTAGCAGCGCGGGCAGTCGCAATGGGGGCAGACCGGCTCACCATTGGTGTCGGGCCATCGCAGCTTCTGAAATTCGGCGACGGCCTCCTCCTCGGTCATGCGCATCACGCGCTTGACCGAGAGGGTGCGGGCCTTGGCCGTTTTCAGGAAGTGCAGCGGCATCGGGCAGTTGGCGTCATCGATTTCGATGACGTTATACCGTCGTTCTCGTTCCGTTCCAAGTCCGAACGTCATCGATTTCGATGACGTTCGGACTTGCTCAGGAGGCCAAGCGTGGATCTCAGTACCCTTCCCGAGGATGCCTGGCGGGAGGCGGTGGTCAACTATCTGAAGGAGGCCATGCGCGCTAAGGGCGTCGACTACCCGGAGCTTGCCCGGCGGCTGAGCGCCGCCGGGCTGGAGATGGACCGGGTTTCCCTGGCGAACAGGATCAACCGTAAGGGGTTCACGGCTGCATTCTTGCTGCAGGTGATGGCGGCGCTCGACGAACGGCCAGAGTGGCTCGCTCAGGTGGCGGAGCACCGACCGCAGGATACCAAAACCTGACATGCTCAGCCCTCCGAATTGGTGCCGCTGGGGCGCGGTAAGCCCTGCGGCAAAAACGCCGAGAGTTCGGACACCACCTCGGTTTGATCACCATCGGCCCGAATGAGTTGGTACCGGTGACCGATCTGCTTGGCGAGGCCACGGCGGACGAGGCGCTGCATCACCTGAATCACCGTTGGACGTAGGGGATCGAGGCCATGGGACCTCAAGGTCCGCATCAGCTCGCTGACTGTGATCGGCTCGCCGAGGTCGCGCATGAGATCCAGAATCGGCCGTTGCGTCGGTTGTCGCTGTGAGCGGTATTCGCTGCGCGGCGGCGGTGAGGGCTCGCTGGCCGGAGGCGTGTCGCCCGCAGAATAGTTGGCGGCATAGTCGATCCCGGCGGCCATGCCCGCTAGGAATGTGCTGGCTTGGCGCAGCTCGTCCGCCACCTCCCGTAGCTTTGGCGGCTCGGCGCTCATGACCGCCTCCATGCGGCGACGCGCACAAGCGTGCCGGCGCGATCCGAGTCGTCGAACTCGATCGGCCCCTGCCACGCGATAAACGGGTATTTCCCTGGGTTTGCCAGTTTGGAGGCCCACGAAACACTGACCCCGAAGAACTCGGCTGTTCTGGTCGGCTGCCATCCCTTACGCCATGCCGCGCAACGAATCATTCCGACGAGTACTGGATTGGCACGGATTATTTTGGACACGGAACAAATACCTCCTCGGCGCGTCAAGCCGTAGACTTGACACGGCAGGTGTGTTCAGCGATTGTTCCGATTACGTAACTGACGCGTATCGGACCTTACCGCTTGGTTGAGGTCGGGCGAGGGCTGGCCGGTGGTACGGCTGGCCCATCTGCCTCCATGAGGCGCTGCTGCGCTCCGGCTCGGCTACATGCCGCCTCTCCTATATGTAAGGAAATCAGGGTGCGCACCGCTCACGGTGCGTGGCGGATTCTGACTGCGCTTAGCAATTGAAACAGCAGAAACGGCGTTTGTTAAGCCGAATCTTCGGGCATATCCCGCAATTTTTCAATCGTCAGCGCCGCGCTCACCCTCAATGACGTAATCTGCAAAGGCTTATGAGAGCCTGATTTTTGCAAATTTCACTGTTAGCGAGCGCCGCTCCGTCATGGGTATTGTACCTATGCGGGTATAGGAAATGCCACGTCTTAGAGACAGTCAATGGGATACTATCCGATACAGTGTTCGGAATGAACAAGGGATGGAAAAAGTGCGGCCGTGGCGAACGCCGTTCGCATGGGGCCAGGACGGCGATTGCCACATTGAATGGCACGCCGCCGCGACGGATATTGGAACGGTTTTGGGAACGGTTTTGAGACGTCGAAGGGAACGGTTTTGGAACGTCGAAAGGAACGGGAATGGAGACGGGAAAGAACGCCCACGGCTTTTCCCTCGCCGTTTTAAAAGAACCATCGTTTTGAGATCGCAATGAATGGTGCGTGCCGTCGCAACGCTGCGCTTGTTTCTTAGCGAATGTACGCTGACGGACCTGCTGGCATCGTTGCCAAGATGTGCAAGGATTCCTGAACTCGACGCGCGAACAATCTTCGGCAAAAGACGCCGCACACCCTAACCGATTCCAACGACTCCTCTTTCTCGACTCAAGGGGCTTGACCGTCGCAAGGAACGGAGTCACATCTAAGGCTGACTTGCTGAGTGGAGTTGTCAGGCATGTCGGGAGCCCCACAGAATACGACGCTGAACGAGCCCGTCAGCCCCTATGAGGCTGCGCTCGGCAAGGCGTTGGATGATCTGGCCCAGGCTCGCGCCGACATCGAGCGCGCGCAGGAGGAGATCGCTTTCGCAGAGAGAAGGCAGTCTGACCTCGCGCAGCTTGTCAGCCATCTGATTGAACTCATCCCGGCGGGTCGACGCGCTGCGTATCTGACGCGCCTCTCCGAGGTGAAGGGAGGCCAGCCGGCATCGGCTCCGCGGGGCGGCGCTGTTTTTGACAACGTCGTGCGTCTTTTCCGTCAAACCGACCAGCGAGAATGGTCGGTGACGGAGGTCAAGAAGGAGTTGGAAAAGCAGTCCGGCCCCGTCGATGCGAAGGCGCTGCACAACGTGCTCTATTACCTGTACCGTCGCGGCGATCTCCGCCGCGTCGGGCGTGGCATGTACCGCGTCATGAGCACTGGCGTCGGCGTCTACAGCGATGATCCGCTGCTGGACCAGATGACCCGGACGGAAGGAGAATTCGAAGACTGAAACGGCCAAGCAAGGTTGCCCTTGCTTGGCCGTCAACGAGATGCCGTTGCGTTGGTTCGAGCGCTTCTGACGCGACCGTCCCGCCCCTTCAGCAATCCCGTGGGTCGCATCACGAGAATTATGCCGAAGGTGCTTGGGGGGCAAGGGAAAATAGCGCTTACCACCCGTCCTAGAGGAGGGTCGCGTGAGCGATCTGCCCGAGGCGCCGCCCGGCAAAGTGTGGATTTGCCGGCCTTTCATTACCGTGAAGGGCCGTAGGATCTACGCCGCTGCTTATGGCAGGCGAGCTTTTTGCTTCCTGGTGGACGCATAAGGCTGACGGGGTGAGTTCCACTCACCCCGTCCCCCCGCCTGATCGCGAAACAGGTTGCGCGCTTCAAACCCGGCTAGGTTGGCCGGCTTGAGTCCCCGTTTGTCTCATCACCAAAGGTATGATCAATGGCAAAGCAGCCGAAACACCACGGGCAGCCGTGGACCGACCAGCAAGTGGATCAACTCCGCGACTTGGCGAAGGGGAACACCCCGACCCGCGTCATGGGCCTGAAGCTGGGGCGCACCCCTGAAGCTGTGCAGAGCAAGGCGACGCAGGAGGGGATCAGCCTCAAGCCGGTCAACCAGCGCCCCTACGGCACGAAACCCCGGTGAAGTAAGATCCCAGAACTTCATCTCGGTATCCCCTTCCTGTCCGTGCGGATAACGAGTACCGAGAACGTCAGACCATATAAGGCAAGGAATAAATCTAGATCAAGCTTGGTAAGATTGGGGCAATATCCGCCGCAAAATCAACAAGTAAACAATCATGAGCATTATAACCACAAAAGGTGCTTGACCATGGGCGTTGGCGAAGATTTTAAGTTCTTTTGTGACAGCATACGCATTGGTAGCGAAGAAAGGACAACGATATCAGATCGTTGCGGACGAATAACCCGTCGTCTCAATCTGGACTTCCGCTCGGCAGTATCGGATACTGCAAACAGCTTGTATGTCGGTTCATACGGGCGCGGCACCGCAATCAGTGGACTATCCGATGTGGACCTTCTCTACGAGTTGCCCAACGCAGTTTACCATCAATATGATAAGTATCAAGGAAACGGGCAATCAGCTCTGTTGCAGGCTGTTCGAAATTCCATCCTGAACACCTACGCCAATACATCTGTTGGCGGTGATGGGCAAGTCGTAGTTGTTAGCTTTTCGGATGGCATGAAGGTTGAAGTGGTTCCTGCATTCCTGAATCAGGATGGAACAAGCTTTACCTATCCAGACTCTAACAATGGGGGTTCTTGGAAGGTTACCAACCCACGCGCAGAAATACAAGCCATCTCGGACCGTGATAAGAGTTGCAATTGGAACCTTCGGGAACTCTGCCACATGGCGCGATCCTGGAGAGATTATTGCAGCGTTCCGCTATCTGGGTTGCTTATTGACACGCTTGCTTACCAGTTTATTGGGTCGTGGGAGTATCGAGATAAATCGTATCTATATTATGACTGGATGAGTCGGGATTTTTTTGCGTACCTAATGTCTTTGAACGGTGAGCAGCTCTATTGGCGAGCGCCTGGCTCTAATCAATATGTGTGGAGTCGAGGAAACTTTACTCACAAAGCAAAAACCGCTTACAATAAATCGCTTGAAGCAATAAAGGCTGCTTCGGACAACTATATTTGGACCGCACGGACACGGTGGCGAGAGATCTATGGAACAAGTTACCCCACGCCCTGACGAGGAGGCTGCGTACGACCTGCTGGAGCAGCAAGTGCGTGAACTTTATGGCCGAGTCATTTACAGTCATAAGACACACGAAAAGGCTGCCGAATCAGACCGAAACAAGGCCAACGCCGCTAAAGTGCTGCAGATTAGCCTTTCCGCACTCGTTACGGCTGGCGCCGTAACAGCCCTTGTGGTCAAGGATTGGGCTCCGATGGTCACGGCGCTGCTTTCTGCAACCCTGACAGCCCTCAACGCTTATCTGAAGAATCTTGATCCTTCAGCAAGCGCCCAGAAGCATCGGGGAGCCGCTGCGGAGTTGTGGACAGTTCGGGAAAGCTATCTCTCGCTCATCACCGATTTGGCAATGCGAACGATTTCCATTGATGACGCTCGCCGGCGGCGTGATGAGTTGCAAGATCGTTTGGGGGCAATCTACAACACGGCCCCACCGACGGACGCTTCTTCTTATAAGAAGGCGCAGAAAGGTTTAAAGCAAGCTGATGAGCTTACCTTCTCCGAGGAAGAAATTGACAAATTTCTCCCTCAGGCCCTCCGGAAAGCGGGACGTCAGCGCAAATAATAGAGAGCTTGGGAGGTCAATCGCTTATCAGGAAGAGCGCATATTGACTGTTTTGTGTGTGGCAATGCTGACGCCAGTATTCTATTTCTCATAGCATACAGGAAAAAAGGTGGGTAAAAATGCTCCAACAAAAGTCCGTTAAACTATCGATGGCGCAAAAATTCGTTCTAGCATTCCTTTGTGTTGTACTTGTTATGATAATGGCATTCGTTGTCAAAGAGCTTCGTGGATTTGTTTTTGCAATGCCCGGCGCTGTCGCGAGCGGGGTATTGATAGAAAACAATTGGGAGCCATGGCAGCTATATTTTGGACTGACAGCTTGCATTGCATTTATCGCTGCGGTTCTTTTTTTTATGAGCCGATACAAATACCTGGAATCGGTGTGCCTCGTCCCTGCGATGCTCATGTCGTTCTCGTCTGTGGCAGCCGTCCTGATTGTTGTAGCAGATTACGCGCTCTCGGAACGACCGGATGACATGGAGGTTGACATAACGAAAAAATATGCTTTCGTGTCCGTTAAGTATTCCCGTAGCACAGAGAACGGTTATCAGCAGCTGGTCTTCATCGGTCAGCAGCACATCGCCGATCTAGAGTATTATAGATCGCTTAATAGCGAGGTATCGCGGTTGTTAGCCGATGGATACGTCTTTTTTTATGAAGACACAGATGCGCTTGATGCGCGTCCTAGCGTAGCGGATAAATTCAACACCATTTGGTACAATGAATTATTCCGCCATCGCTTACGCATTGATGTGCTTCGTCAGCCTGTTCATTGGCCGGGTATGGATATGGCGCGATGGGTGAGAAGGGATTTGGGAAAAAGCTCTCCAGAGGTTGCCTCTCTTTCATCAGATCTGACCGACAATGAGTGGTGCGAGGCCGTTTTTTCGGCGCGTGATAATTTTCTTCTTCAAGGGATTATTAACAATAAAGAGAAAAAACTTGCCATCGTTTATGGGTACCATCACTTTCATATGTTGCGCAATCGACTTGCTGCGGGTGGTTGGGTTGAAGAACAGCCACCTCAATTGCGCCCAGAGGGAAGAATAGAACCTAAAGTTGATGAAAAGTATTGTAAAGGCATATAGAATTCTGAGCTCTGAACGTGTCGAGAACTGGCTTGCTCATATCCGATAAGGTTGATTTGTCATGAAACAATGGCGGTAGATGTAAATGGTTTTGACGTCTTCCTCTGTTCGATTCTTCGGTCCGCTAACCACACCTACGTGTGAACCGGCGACCTATGGTGTCGATGCCGGTGAAGTTCCGGCCCCTCCCCAACCCTGGTGGTTAGGTTGATGCTGCTTTGTTGCTCTCGGTTTTCCAATAATAATGGAGTTTCCAGCCATGCGAATTTCGAAATGGATTGCGCTCGTTTGCACATCGCCAGGGAAGAGTGAGGCGGGTTTTATCCTGTGCGTGGCGATTGTCGCGTTCTTCGGTTGGTCCTGGAAATTTTTGGTTTTTCCTTTTTTGCTGATGGTTGCTTTTGAAGTTTCCAAATACTGGCCACGGCGGATGAGCAAGGAGATGTCGGAAGTCGTCATGAAGCAGCCGGTCGTCCATTTCACGACACCAGCGCAGGCACTGAAAATGGCTCGTGACGGTGCCAGCCTTCCGGGCGGCAAGCCCGGTTGGGTCCATATCCGCCCATCGGCGGGCAGATTGGATGCGGTGGGACTTGGCGGCCGGAAAGCCACCTACGCCTTCTCCGGCTTTCCGACCCCGAACGTTTGGCTCCGCAACGTCGGCAAGCATGCTACAGCGGCCATCGTAATCCAGCCCTCCGCCCTTAAGGAGGTGAGATACCGCACCGGTGACGGTGGCCTCATGCTCCTCGGCGGATATCATGGCCCCGCCGAGATACGGATGGTCCGGCCGGACCGAAAAGGTCAGCGCATGGTCTTGGAGCCCACCTGATGCGGAATGCCGTTCGTCGCACGCCCAAACCTACGGACCAAAGCATGCCAGCACCCTATCCATCTCCCACCCCCATTGCCCTGATCCGCGAGCGCATGCGTGAGTGCCGGGTCTCGTTATTGGACACGGAGGTCATGCTCGACAGCTACTCTCCGGAGCCATTCAGCCTAGGGGCATTTCGGGAACTCGTGCACCATCCTGGTGCCCCTGTGCTTTGCGGCTGCATCGATGTTCCAATCCAGGCTGTGGTCGCGCTGGGCAGGGCGGACAAACTTCTGGGGAACCGGGACACTTGGCGGACGATCGTCAACAAGGGGGTTCACGGCCGCGGCTGGACCCATGGCGTCTTCGACTATTTCGACGGCGACATCATGGATAAGGATTTCCCCGCCGACGGAGCGACGGGAATGCTGAAGCTTTCCTGCATCGGCGGCGCCGTCACGTGTGCGAATGGCAACCATCGCCTGGCGGGGGCCGTGGCCTGGATCGCGTCCACCCGGCCGCACGATTCCGTGCTCCGTAAGGTGTGGGTTGACGCGACTCCGGTCCGGCGAAACCTCGTCGCCAGCATCCTTGAACTCAGATCCCGCGGCGCGAAATTCGCATGCGCCCACGGCTTTGTGGAGGGGCGCCATGAATACGTTCTCCGGGTGACGCGATGGGGCATTGCCAGGACCTACTGCATCCGCGGAGGCGTGCTTGAACGCTGCTACGACTGGCGGGAGCGTTCTGCTCGGTGGCGCCGTCCTCTTGACCATGAAGGAAGCTGGCACTGGTGGGCGATTCCGGACTCGGTCCTGAACGCCTGGTCCAACAGCAGTTGGCTGGACCGGCAGGCCGCGAGCCTGAGCGAGAGAAAATACGCCTGATCGGGTAGGCGATCGTGCTCTCGATGCTCAGGCAGCCTTAGCCGTGTTGCCGCTCCGTCTTGATGCCGCGTCTTGGGCTCGATGCAGGGCGGCGATCAGAACGCAGCCCGACCCCAATCAGGTTACGGGCGCCCCTACGGGGACGGTGGAAGCCGACGGAACGATCGGGGCCACGTTCCAGTAATGGGCGGCGAACTGGAGCGCCCGGATCGTCGGGAACACCTCCGGCACTGCTGCGTGCTCGATTGCCCGGCCCGAGAGCGCGATGCGGATCTCGGCCATGAACTCGACCATCGGGACGATACGACCGCCGCCGATGGTCCGCCGGTTGGCCGTCGAGCCATAAACGAGAAGCGCCACTTGCTCGATGTCCTCGGGTAGGTCCATCCCAGCGAACAGCCGGGGGATGTGGCGTCGCCCGGCTTCGAACTTCTTCGCATACCGCTCCTCGCGCTTGGCCCAGCTGTTGCTGTCCATGGAGGGCTCGACGTGGACCAGCCTGCGCTTGCCCGGGTGGTAGGCGACAACATCGAGCTCGCAGTCGTGGCCGCCGTTTGGGCGCGGGCCCACGAGGACGTTCCGGCGAACGAAGTAGCCGGAAAACTCGAACCACTCGGCGACGAGGGTCTCGAGAAAGTTGGACATGACGGCTCCGCCTTGATTACCGGCTTTTTTTACCCTTCCAACGGCGCCGGGGCGAGGGGCTCGGCCCAACGTTTGCGTGCTGCGGCAGATCCGGTCCCTGCAACCGCCCGGCACCGGCGTCCTGAACGACTGGTCTGCACGCTGAACGCCGCGTTCCTGGCCTTGCGGTCACAAACACCGCAGCTACCGTTGGCGGTCGTCCTGCACCCGCTGCCTCCCGGAACCCTTGCGATGCAGAAGGTGAAGCCCTTCGATCAGATGAAGCGCCACCTCCGCTTCCAAATCGGAAAGCCCCCGAACGGCGTCCCGGATGCGGGCTTCAACGTCGGCCCTGGCCGGCGTGATAGTGAAACCGTCATCGAAGAAATCTGAGATCGGCGCGCCCAGGAACCGGGCGATGCGTTCCAGCGTGTCGACGGCCACGAGCGTTTGACCGCGCTCGATGTTGCCGACGGTCTCCACGCTGCGGTCGATGCCCTCGGCAAGCTGCTCCTGCGTCAGCCCCCGCCGCTCCCTGAGCGCGCGCACCCGCCGCCCAATGCGCAGTTTCAGGTCATCACTCATCGGCGGGAGTGTCGCCGCCGGCCTGCGCCTTGACCACCAAAGACCTTACAGAAATCGCGCGTAATCTGTATGATCTTGCAGGCGCGGCGGGAGATTCCGTAATTCGATGCCGCCCCCGCGGGTGGCCGCCGCGCGGCACGGTGAGGGAGTCCTTGGCATGACCATCGAGTTTTGGATTCTTCTGGCGTTCGTGTTCGTCCTGTTTGGCCTGGCGCCGAAGATCAATCGCGATGGGCTTCCCACGTCGGTCCCTTCGAGCCGACAGACGCAGCGGGTCGAAGCCGACCAGGACGACGATGACGACGAGGTGATCTGGCACACCCCGGTGTCGGGAGCGCCTCGCCACCACATGAGCCCCGGCGCCCGCATACAGGCGATGAGCTCGGACAGTCTGTTCCATTGACCGGCCGTGGTTGACCCCTTGGCGGCGATCATCAGGCGTCCGATCAGGACCATGCGGTTGCGGATGAGCGTGCTCGCGCTCTCGGCCGCCGCGGCCGGTTTGGCGGGGTGCGTGACCCGCGGGAACGAAGGGCCGGCGTTGCGGGCACGCGACGCGCGGGAGTCGGAGGCGCTGCAGCTTGTCAGGGCGGCCGACCTGCTCGGGCTGAGGGATGCCGACGCACCGAAGGACACCGCGGCCCCGGGAGGCGGTTCGACCTTGCCCAGCGCCGCCGTGTTCGGCGGACTGAACTACCTGAGTCCGCCTCCCGGGTTCACATCGGCAGCGGCTGGCGCCCTTGGCTTCGCCACCCTCTTCTTCGCCGGCCCCACCCCGGAAGACGCGTCCCGATACACGCGGCTGCTGGTCTGGATGCCGCGCGAGGAAGCCGGCACGGCGGAGGAGGCCCGGCGGAAGCTGGACGAGTTGGTGCAGCGCGAGCTGACGGCCGTGCTGGCTGAGGTCGCGCTGCCTTCGGGCTATCGGCTGGAGAAGGACCAGCGTCCGTTCACCGCCCATCGGCCGGACGGCGGCTTGATAACCACGCGCTACACCACCACGCAAACCATCTGGCGCATTCGTGGCGGCGAATGCGACGAGCCGAAGGTGACGTGCCAGTATCAGGTGTCCATGCCGTTGCCGCCCGTTGAGGGGACGGCGCCGACGCTACTCGGCGGCTATCCCGCGTGGACCTACGTCCGGACCGAAGGGCTGACGGGCATTTCGCCGTCCTTTATCGACCGCCGGCCGTTCCAGGAGACACGCCGTGCCGCCTTCCCGGACATGGAGGTGCTGCGCAAGCTGTCCGCGCGCTTACCAGCGTGGACGGCGATCTACGTCGCTCCGGGGACGATGGCTTACCTGCACGACGAGTCCGGAAACCCAGCACTGCTGGGCTACCCGGTGGTGCTGCGCGGCGGGACCGTTTCCTATTTCGTCCGGCACCAATAGGGTATCCATGATGACCCCTGGGCGCTGTGCGGCGGTGTACCCCAGCCGGGCGCTTGGGGGCTTGTAAAGGCCCTGCCGTTTCGGCAGGGCCATTCTTGTGGACGGCGGCGGATTCGGCCACGCCGGTCGTTCACGAGGTCGGTTGCGGCTGAAGCTGGACCGAGATCGGGCAATGGTCGGACAGCAGTTCCTTAGCACGCGGCCCGCTCTCCGAATAGACAAGCTGGCGGAAGGTCTGCGCCCCGACCAGCGATGCCGCCTTGGGGCTGAGGACGATGTGGTCGATGTACTTCGGATACTCGCCGCCCCAGCACTCCGAACGCCGGCCCTCGGTCACGCGGACGAGTTGGGCCTGCGGCGCACCGATCGCCACCCAAGCCGGGTCCGGCTGACCCTGAGGCGTGGGCTCGAATCGGCGGTTGAAGTCACCGAGGATCGCGAACGGTATGCCTTCCCGCGTCCGTTCGGCGATCCAGGTGCGCAGCACCGGAAGCTGGCGGCTCAACGAGCGGCAGGCGTCGGCCGCGCTCGTGATCGGTGCGTCGAAGCATCCGGACTTCAGATGCACCGCCAAGAGTCGGAGGGGTTGGCCGTTCAGGTTGACCGTCACATCGACCCCACGGCGCAGTGAGCCGGTTGGATCGAGCCCGACCACATCGGGATTGCGCGTGTAGGAGAGGCCATTCCGGATCGCGAATCCGACGCGCTGGACATCCCGCTCGTCAGCGATCTCGATCTTGTAGTGGCTGGGATTGAAGACACGCGCCGCGTTCTCCGCACCATCGACCTCCTGGAAGGCCACGATGTCGCCGTTGAGCTGGGCCGCGTACCGCTGGAGTGCGTCGAACGCTGCGGCGGGGCGCGGGCGGACGTTGGAAGGAAGACCCTGCTGTCGAGTGGTTAGCCACTCCAGGTTCCAGGTGGCGAGGGTGAGCGCCGGTGCCGTGCGGGCGATCCGCGCCGCCGCTTCCGGCTGGGGTGCCGTTGGGGATGCCGAGGGCGGTTCAGGTTGCTGCGCGCATGCGGACAGCAAAGCCAGGGCGACAAGCGTTGCTCGAAGTGGAAGACGCATCGTGTATCCCCCCGATGTTGTGCCACACGCTCTGAAGATTGAGCGCGCCTTAGGGAGGATGCTTCAAGCAACCGGGAGGTAACAATTACCAACAAGTAATAAAGAGTAATTCTCTATGAATGCAATCGTGTGTTACGCCCTGTTTTTCAGGCGCTCCTGAAAATCAAGGTGGCCTGCGGTCGAAAACGCGTATTCGCTGATTAGACATGCCCAGGTTGGTTGGTTGATCCTCAGGCGAACCTCGGCCCCAACACATAATCAGTTCAAAGCTGCTTCGAGGAAGTTTATGGCGGACCATTCTGGGCGAAATTCGCGGATTCATCAAGTGGTCAGAAAATTGGCGGGCCACCGATCTCCTTCCAAAGTTCAGATACCAATACCCGTTTGATCTAGCCCATTATATTTATTTCCTTATATTGCTCCTTGATCATATTCAAGAAAGCGGAAATGGACTGGAAGTCCGTAATCCATAATGAGCGATTTTTACGGAGGGCTCAATGTCTGGCGCTGCAATTATTTTAATATTAGCGTCGTTTTTCACGTATGTTGCGATTACGATCCTCGCACGCTACATATTAATATGGATATTTCCTGCTCTGCAGGTTAGGCCTCTCTTGGCGATTATCGCTGCATCCTCGCTTGTTAATGTTTGGCTTGTATCGGCCTTGATTTTGAATGTTACAGTTGATAGAGCGCCTCCGCCAAATTCTGTTGAATCATCCAGTGTAGAGCCTCATACGGCTGATCTCGTTTTCATAGTTCCTCCCAAGTTAAACAAAGATGACCAACACGATGCTCGAGCTAGGCTCAGCGTTAATGTGCCTGCAATAGAAATCGAACGGGCTTTGTTGGCGGAAGGGCGTCCTGATGTTGAATATAAGTCTATTGTTGCTAAAGTGCGAACCGAGATGGTGATGGCAGCGGAGCTAAGCGGAGGTAAAGTTTTCGATATTGAACCAAAGGGGCAGCAGCTGCGTGAGTTTGGAGTCACTGGCGAGGCGGACTGGGCTTGGCGCATTACACCACTCAAACGTGGTGAGCATTACTTGACATTGACGGTTCTTGCAATGGTGCCTGGACATACTTCAGGCCTTCCACGATTCCATAGAGTGCTGGAACGAAAAATCCTCGTCGAAGTTTCTCCGTTGGAGCGTGTCGGAGAGTTTCTCGAAGAGGTGACTAAACCGCTCGGCAATTTGCAGTCGCTTTGGGCCGCTATGATTGTACCAATTGGAGCCGCCTTGTATGGATTCTATCAATGGCTCAAAAGGCCAGCCAAAAGAAAGCCGAAAAATGGCCCTAAAAGTGGACCAAAACGCCCGCGAAAATGAAGTTATTGATGTCGGAGAGGCGCTCCAGATTATTGATGGCGACGACGATTGCTCAACGCTTTGCACGGGTCGCCATATACATTTGTTCATTGTAGTGGATTGATGAGTGTCAGGCAAAAGTGATCGCAAATCTGGACGCTACAATCCGGTTTCAATTAGTGAATTGGCACTATACCAGCCAACATGCACCTGCTCGATCGATGATCAGTGATCGTTCGAGGCCGCCAGAAACTCTCTCCATTGTGCCTGCATCGACCACAGCTTCCGATCTGCGAATATTTTTTCATGTTCCCTTTACACAAGCTCCCAGATCACAGAACGATTGCTTCCCTGGACACGGCCATTTTTGCGCAGCATGCCGATGCGGAACTTTGAATTTAGTCGTGCGCTGACCTTTCGGTTCAGGGTCTCGAACTGATGGCGGGTCACCTGCGGAGAGCCTTTCTTCTGCAGAATGGCCTGGGTGATCTCGGTCGTGCTCATCGGGCGGCGGTTCTCCCGGAGCACGTCGAGGGCCATCACGGATGCCTCCCCTGGACGGAAGATCTGATCCTCCTTGTAAGGGCGCTTCGGCGCGAGCCCATCCAGGGGGTAGTGGGGATCGAGAAGCCGAATCGTCTCGTCGAGGTGCTCGATGGCCTTTTCGTGGTCCTTCAGTTCGGCCTGAAGCACTTCCATCTCGCGCATGATGGTGCGCCGACGGTCAACGAGCGTAGTGATTGCGTGGGACGTCATCGGCCATATCTCCGGAATCGATCCGGATCAGGCTACAGCGGGGCCGGCTCGCCCTCACCAACTTGCTGGGTGCGTCTGCGCCACCATGCCGCCGTCTCGTTGCCCTTCACGTCGCGAAGGTCGAGACGCGCGCCCTCGTCGTCTTCCCGGATGCGGGGCTTTGGCCGGGTGAGGACCTGCGTACCCTTGAAGTGATTGATTAGGCTAAGCAAATTTGCAGGCGCGATCACGTCCAGACCATCGCCCGCCCAGGCGGCTTCCCCGCCACACCCTTCCGGGCAGATCAGCCCACGGTCCTGCGCCAGCGCGTTAATCGCCGCCGGCAGCACCCCCGCCACCGGTGTCAGCGCTCCGTCCAGCGCCAGTTCCCCCAGCGCGCAGTAGCGCTGCATCTCGATGTCGGGCAGCACGCCCATGACGGTCAGCAGGGCCAGCGCGATGGGCAGATCGAAGTGGCTTCCCTCTTTGAGCACGTCGGCCGGTGCCAGATTCACTGTGATGCGCTTGGCCGGTAGGGCGAGGCCCAGCGCGTGCAGGGCGGCGCGCACCCGTTCCCGGCTTTCCGCCACCGCCTTGTCGGGCAGGCCGACCACCGTGAAGGCGACGATGCCGCCGGACATCTGCACCTGAACGTCGATGTCCAGAACCTCGATGCCCTGGAACGCCACCGTCTTGATCCGCGCAACCATGCCGAACGCCACCCGATTCGAGATGCACGCGACTGTATGCGATGCCCAGAGGATATGCCAGCGGTGCGGGCGGGCGGGCCAAAAACCGCGGGGAGCATCCCGTTGAACGCGTGTCGGAACCGGGGCGATCTGCCCTAAACTCTCTCCCGCACACCAAACAAGAGGGACAGGGACCGTGCAGCTTCTTCTCAGCACCTGGGCCGAGGCCGAGGCCTATTTGAAGACGTCCAAGGGCATCATCATGCCCATCGGCTCCACCGAGCAGCACGGGCCGAACGGGCTGATCGGCACCGACGCCATCTGCGCGGAGTTCATCGCGCGCCGGGTGGGCGAGGCGACCGGCGCCATAGTCGGCCCGACGATCCCCGTGGGCATGGCCGTGCACCACATGGAGTTCCCCGGCTCCATGACGCTGAAGCCCTCCACCCTGCTGGCGCTGCTGCGCGACTACGTGTCGTCGCTGGCCGAGCATGGGTTCGAGCGCTTCTTCTTCATCAACGGCCACGGCGGCAACATCCCGACCGTCCGCGCCGCCTTCTACGAGATCTACGCCGAACAGCGCGCGCTGAAGGGCAAGGACGCCCCCGACCTGCGCTGCACGCTGGTGAACTGGTGGGAAAATGCCGACGTCGGCCGCCTGTCCAAGGAGCTGTTCGGCGCCAGGGAAGGCTCCCACGGCACGCCCAGCGAGGTGTCGGTAACCCAGTACGCCTATCCGGAGGCGATCAAGACGGCGGCCATGGATCCGGAAACCGCCCCGGCCGGCAGCTTCTACGACGCGCGGAATTTCCGCAGCCGCTACCCGGACGGCCGAATCGGCTCCGCCCCCGGCCTCGCCAGCCCGGAGCACGGCCAGCGCCTGACCGAAGTCGCGGTCAGCGCCATCGCCCGCCAGTACAAGTCCTTCATGGACGAGGCGTAACGACGCCGCGTGGGCAGGGTGGGCCGGGCGAGCGCTCGGCCCATCTCGCACTATAAGGCCGCAGTCCCGGCCGGTTCACCCTTCGTTTGTCATTCTCTGCTAGGCTTCGACGCATCGACGGCCGGACCGTGCCTGCATGACCCCACGCAGCATTCCCTGAAACTGTGTTGAAGCCATGCAGCTTGCGCATCCATTCGCGCACGATTGGTTGTGCAGCCGATGCACAATGGACGTTTGCGAACAAATCGTCGCAACCCGCTGATTTATCTTTGCGAACGGCGGATTTTCGCCATTGTGCAGATCCGCGCCCCTGCACAATCCGCGCAACGCGGCACCATGGCGTGCCGACAGCGGCCACCCCGGTCATGCGATGAACGCAAGTCAGATGCGGTCCAAATATGATGCCTTTGTAATCTAATATATCGTCTTTGACAAAAAAATCGCACGATTCCGTCTCCGAACCGCCATCGCACGCTGGCGGGGAGCGGCGGAGCGGGCTAACATCGCCGCCCTGCCGCCGGCACCCCTTCAGAAAAAGACCGGCGCATCAGCTTTCCTCAGGATGCGAACTCCCATGGCCGAACCCGATACCAAGCGCGTCACCGACGAAGAAGCCCTTCTGCTGCACTCCTCCGGCCGGCCGGGCAAGCTGGAGATCACGCCGACCAAGCCGCTGACCACCCAGCGCGACCTGTCGCTGGCCTACTCGCCCGGCGTGGCGGTTCCCTGCCTGCGCATCGCCGAGGATCCGTCGCTGGCCTACGACTACACGGCCAAGGGCAACATCGTCGCGATCATCTCCAACGGCACGGCGGTTCTGGGCCTGGGCGACCTCGGCGCGCTGGCCGGCAAGCCGGTGATGGAGGGCAAGGCCGTCCTGTTCAAGCGCTTCGCCGACGTGGACGGCATCGACCTGGAGGTCGACACCAAGAACGTGGACGAGTTCGTCAACTGCGTGCGCTTCCTCGGCCCCAGCTTCGGCGGCATCAACCTTGAGGACATCAAGGCCCCGGACTGCTTCATCATCGAGGAACGGCTGCGCGAGCTGCTGGACATCCCCGTCTTCCACGACGACCAGCACGGCACCGCGATCATCGCCGCCGCCGGCCTGATCAACGCCTGCGACATCACCGGGCGCAACATCAAGGACGTGAAGATGGTGGTGAACGGCGCCGGTGCGGCGGGCATCGCCTGCGCCGAGCTGTTCACCGTCATGGGCGTGCCGCGCGAGAACATCATCCTGTGCGACACCAAGGGCGTCGTCTATCGCGGCCGGACCGAGGGCATGAACCAGTGGAAGTCCGCCTTCGCGGTGGACACCGACCGGCGCACGCTTGAGGAGGCCGTCGCCGGCTCCGACGTGTTCGTCGGCCTGTCGGCCAAGGGCGCCATGACCCAGGAGATGGTCAAGTCGATGGCGGCCAAGCCGATCATCTTCGCGCTGGCCAACCCCGACCCGGAGATCACACCGGAGGAGGTGAAGGCCGTGCGCAGCGACGCCATCGTCGCCACCGGCCGCTCCGACTACCCGAACCAGGTCAACAACGTCCTGGGCTTTCCCTACCTGTTCCGCGGCGCGCTCGACGTCCGCGCGACCACGATCAACGAGGCGATGAAGGTCGCCGCCGCCAAGGCGCTGGCCGCACTCGCCCGCGAGGACGTGCCGGACGAGGTGGACGCCGCCTATTCCGGCCGCCGCCTGCGCTACGGGCCGGAATACATCATCCCCGTGCCCTTCGACCCGCGCCTGATCGTGACGGTGCCCGCCGCCGTGGCCCAGGCCGCCATGGAATCGGGCGTGGCGCGCAAGCCCATCGTGGACATGACGGGCTACAGGGCGACTCTGCGCACCCGCCTCGACCCGACCGCCGACAGCCTTGAGCTGATCCTGGAGAAGGTCCGCGCCAACCCGCGCCGCGTCGTCTTCGCCGAGGGCGAGGAGGAACGGACCATCCGCGCAGCGCTCGCCTTCCGCGCCGCCGGCTTCGGCACCCCGGTGCTGATCGGCCGCGAGGCGATCATCAAGGAGCAGCTGGCCGCCATGGGTCAGCCCGGCGTTTCGCTGGAAATCCACAACGCCCGCGTGTCCGACGCGAACCGGCGCTACACCGATTTCCTCTACCGCCGCCTTCAGCGCAAGGGCGCCCTGTTGCGCGACTGCCAGCGCATGGTCAACCAAGACCGCAACGTCTTCGCCGCCCTGATGGTGGCGCAGGGCGACGCGCACGCCATGGTGACGGGCGTCACCCGCACCTTCGGCGTGGCCTTTGAGGAGATCCGCCGCGTCATCGACGCCAAGGCGAACGAGACAGTATTCGGCCTGCACGTCTTCCTGACGCGCAACCGCACGGTCTTCATCGCCGACACCACCGTGCACGTCCGCCCGGACGGCCAGACGCTGGCCGACATCGCCATCGGTGCGGCGGCCAAGGCGCGCCAGATGGGGCACGAGCCACGCGTGGCGCTGCTGTCCTTCTCGAACTTCGGACAGAACCCGCATCCCAACACGGACCCGCTGCGCGAGGCGGTGTCGATCCTCGACAGCCGACGCGTGGATTTTGAGTATGATGGCGAGATGTCGGCGGACGTCGCGCTCGACTACCAGCTGATGAAGCGCGTCTACCCGTTCTCCCGCCTGTCGGGTCCGGCCAACGTGCTGATCATGCCGGGCCTGCACTCGGCCAACATCTCCGCCAAGCTGCTGAGCAAGATGGCCGGCGGCCAGATGATCGGCCCCCTGCTGATCGGCCTCGACAAGCCGGTGCAGATCGTCACGATGGGCTCCGCCGTCGGCGACCTCGTCACGGCGGCAGCGTTGGCCGCGCACGACTCGCTGCCCTGGTAAGAAGAACCTGTCCCCTTCCCCGTGTCGCTGCGGGGAAGGGGACGTTCCCCCAGTAACGAATGAATGCAAGTGTATGCATTGGGCGAGCAAAGCTCTTAAATATTTCTTGTCATTTCAATTCCGCAACAACGTCCGATCCTGAATATTACAGGATTGGCGCAACAATGTTGTTGACCGAATCCGCTTATCTCTGGCGCCATGACGCTCGTTCCGATTGTCTCGGCGCGAAAAGGCACCGCTTACCCGTGTTGAACGGGGCGGCCGAAAACGGGGATGGAGGACGGTCTTGGCTATCATCAACGGAAACGAGTTCGCCAACTGGCTCGTCGGAACGGCGGATGCCGACGAACTGTACGGCTTCGAAGGCGCCGACACGCTGGACGGCGGTCTCGGCGCGGACACGCTGGTCGGCGGGCTGGGCGACGACGACTATTATGTGGACACGCTTGCCGACGTGATCGTGGAGGATGCGGTTCCCGGCATCGACGAGGTGTTCACCGCGCTGAACCAGTACACGCTGTCGGCCAACGTCGAGAACGTGATCTTCACCGGCACCGGCAACTTCATGGGCGTTGGCAACGGCATCTCCAACTTCCTGAAGGGCGGCGCCGGGGCCGACACGCTGGACGGCGGTTTCTTCAACGACACCATGATGGGCGGTGCCGGCGACGACGACTATTACGTGGACAACAGCTGGGATCAGGTCTGGGAAGACGCGGTTCCCGGCATCGACGAGGTGTTCACGACGCTCAACAGCTACACGCTGCCCGCCAACGTGGAGAACGTGATCTTCATCGGGACCGGCGACTTCGCGGGCACCGGCAACGGCATCTCCAACCTCCTGAAGGGCGGATCCGGCAACGACACGCTGGATGGGGGCGCCTTCAGCGACACCATGTGGGGCGGCACGGGCAACGACGTCTACTATGTGGACAACAGTTGGGATCAGGTCTGGGAAGACGCGGGCCAAGGCACGGACGAGGTCCGCACCACCCTGTCCGACTACACGCTGGGCACCCACGTCGAGACGCTGACCTACATCGGCACCGGCGACTTCATCGGAACCGGCAACGCGCTGGACAACATCCTGGCGGGCGGGACCGGCGACGATCGCTTGGACGGCAAGGGCGGCGACAATGTCGTGATCGGTGGGGCCGGCGCCGATGTCTTCGTTTTCGACACCGCCGGCAACCAGACCGTCACCGATTTCGGCATCGCCGATGACCGGGTCGAGGTCACCGGCTTCGCCAGCGCGCAGGAGGTTCTGGGCACCGTCCAGCAGGTCGGCAGCGACGCGGTGCTGTTCTCCGGCACTTCCACCCTGACCCTGCTGGGGGTGAACGCCGACGACCTGACCGCCGCGAACTTCACCGGTTTCGCGGTCTGAATGAGAAATCCGCCGGGGCAGGGGCCTTCCGCTCCCGTCCCGGCGGACTCCCCGCAGCATCAAAGGCAGCATTAAACTTTCGTGACGCGCGCACCGCCGCTTTGGAAATGGTGTAATAAGGCCGGATCTGTCCACATGGGAAAGCACCGCCGCCCATGAGTCCCAAGGTGATGCCGCCGCTCCGGTTGATTCTCGCCGCCGCTCTGATGCTGGCGCCGCTCCTGGGGGCTCTGGCCCTGCTCGTCCGGCATGGGGAGATCGCGCCGGGTCTGGCCATCGGCGGCGCGCTGCTCGCGCTGGCCGGCGCCGTGTTGACGCTGCGCTTCTATTATCTGGACGTGCGGGCGGTCGCCGACTGCGTCACCCAGCTCGCCGAGGATCCCGACGCGGCCCCGCCGCCGACCGCCGGGTCGGGGCCGGTGCGGGCGCTGACGGCCTCCGTGGCCCGGCTGCACCGCGTGATGGCGCGCCGCACCGAACAGGTCCAGGCGCAGCTGGAGGCCAACGAGTCGATCATCGAGGCTCTGCACGACCCCTTCGTCCTGGTCGCCTTCGACCGGACGGTGGTGCGGGCCAACCAGGCGGCGCGTGGCCTGTTCGGCGAGCGCATCCTCGGCCGCGACCTCGCCGCCAGCTTGCGGAACCCCAGCGTGCTGGAGGCGGTGGACGCGGTGCTCGGCGGAGCGGCGTCGCGCAACCTCGAATTCAGCCTGCCGGTCCCGGTGGAGCGCATGTTCGAGGTGCGCGTGAAGCCCTTCCAGCGCCGCCTGCCGCAGCCGGTCGCCGCCGCCGCCGACCGCGACGACGGGGAGTTTCCGCCGCCGGAACCCGGCTCGTCCAAGATGGTCATCCTGACCCTGCACGACATCACCGCGCTGCGCCGGTCGGAGCAGATGCGCGCCGACTTCATCGCCAACGCCAGCCACGAGCTGCGCACACCGCTGTCCTCGCTGCTGGGATTCATCGAGACTCTGCGCGGTCCGGCCCGCGAGGATCTGGACGCGCACGAGCGCTTCCTGTCGATCATGCACGATCAGGCCAGCCGCATGGCCCGCCTCGTCAACGACCTGCTGTCCCTGTCGCGGATCGAGCTGGACGAGCACATGCCGCCGGCCGGCACGGTTGATGTGCTGGACCGGCTGGACAGCGTCATGGCGTCGCTGGAACTGAAGGCCGCCAGCCGCCGCATCCGCCTGACGCTGGAAGCGCCGGACGGTCTGCCCCCGGTCATCGGCGACGAAGACCAGTTGACCCAGGTGTTCCAGAACCTCGTCAGCAACGCCATCAAATACACGCGGGAGGGCACCGACGTGACCATCGCCGTATCCGTCGCCGACGGGACGGTGGTGGGCTTCGCCGGCATGGTGCCGTTGCCGGGGCGGGGAGGGCGCGGGCACCCCATGGTGGCGGTCGCCGTGCGCGACCAGGGCGATGGCATCGCCCGCACTCACCTGCCGCGCCTGACCGAGCGCTTCTACCGCGTGGACGCCGCGCGTTCCCGCGCCATGGGCGGCACGGGCCTCGGCCTCGCCATCGTCAAGCACATCCTGAACCGCCACCGGGGCCGCCTGACCATCGAGAGCGAGGTTGGGGTGGGCAGCACCTTCACCGTCTACCTGCCGGTCGCCGAGTCGGCGGAAGCCTCGATTCCCGCGCGTCGGCAGGCCTGAAGCGTCGGCGTGACGGAAAACGGACGCCGTCACGAAACTGTCATAAAACCGTAATCAACGAGTCGCGTTCCCCGACTAACGTCCGCCCCGCACGCAGCCAAGCCAATTGGTCGCGGCAGGGCGTGGGCGCACGGCGTCCCCCCGCACAAGAGGCAATCGGGTTCATCGGAGGGATTTCCGTGATCATCAAGAAGCTCGCGCTCGCCGCCACCGCGGCCGTGGCCATCTCCGCCGCCCTGACGGGCGCGGCCAACGCCCAGTCGCGCGACCAGATCCGCGCCGTCGGTTCTTCGACCGTGTTCCCCTTCACCACCGCCGCCGCCGAGGCTTTCGGCAAGGATGGCAAGTTCAAGACCCCGGTCGTGGAGTCCACCGGCACCGGCGGCGGCCTGAAGCTGTTCTGCGCCGGCGTCGGCCCGCAGCACCCGGACGTCGCCAACGCGTCCCGCCGCATCAAGAAGTCCGAGGTCGAGCAGTGCGCCGCCAACGGCGTCACGCAGATCACCGAACTGCGCATCGGCTTCGACGGCATCGTCTTCGCCTCGGCCAAGACGGCCGCGCACGCCGACTTCTCCCGCGAGCAGGTCTGGAAGGCGCTCGCCAAGGAAGTGCCGGTTGATGGCAAGATGGTCGCCAACCCCTACAAGAAGTGGTCGGACATCGACCCGAAGCTCCCGAACAAGGAGATCGAAGTTCTCGGCCCGCCCCCGACGTCCGGCACCCGCGACGCCTTCAACGAGCTGGTGATGGGCGAGGGCTGCTCGAAGGAGGTCCACAAGATCCTCACCGACAAGAAGGCCGCCGAAAAGGCCTGCCTGACCATCCGTGAAGACGGCGCCTTCGTCGAAGCCGGCGAGAACGACAACCTGATCGTCCAGAAGCTGACCGGCAATCCGGACGCCTTCGGCATCTTCGGTTACAGCTTCCTCGACCAGAACCGCGACAAGCTCCAGGCCGCCAACATCGACCAAGTGACCCCGGCCTATGAGAACATCGCGTCGGGCAAGTACCCGGTCGCCCGTTCGCTGTACGTCTACATCAAGAATGCGCATGTCGGCGTCATTCCGGGCATCCGCGAGTACGTTGCCGAGTACACCTCGGAGCGTGCGATGGGCGACGAGGGCTATCTGGCCGACAAGGGCCTGATCGCCCTGCCGAAGGCGGACCGTGACGCGGCCCGCTCCGCGGCGGTCAACCTGACCCCGTTGCAGCTCTGATCCAACCGATGATGGCCGGCGGTTTCCTCGGAAGCCGCCGGTCTTGTTCGTGACGACTGGTGCGCTTTCCGGCCGGCATCGCCGCGCCGCCCTTCTCCCCCGCTTTTGCATGGCGGATGGGCGCGTGAAAGGCGGGCGGCAGCCGTCCAGATCCGGTAAGAGAACCAGTCAACAGCCCTAATTCGGCGGGTTCGCATGCAGCTCACGGTACTTGTTCTTATCCTGGCCCTGCTTACGGTCATAGGCTTCCAAATGGGCCGGTCGCGCGCCGCCGGTTCGGTCGGGGGGCGCATCGTCGAGCTTCATTCGGTGCCGTCGTACCACGGATTTTACGTCGCGCTCTGGGCTGGCCTTCCGGCCCTTCTGCTGTTCGTGCTCTGGAACGCGTCGGAAGGCTGGCTGGTCATGCAGATGACCCTGGCCGGACTTCCGGACCGCCTGACGCAGGTGAACGAGCAGGCGCTGAACCTGCTGCGCGCCGACATCCTGAACCTCGCGCACGGCATCTCGACGGGCCGCGACTCCGACCCGGCGGTCATCGCCGCGGCCGAGCAATACGCGCGGCTGCGCGCGATCGGCAGCTGGAGCCTTCTGGTCATCGGGACCTGCGTCGCCATGGGCGGGCTGCTTTACGCCCGCCGGCAGATCAGCCCGGACCTGCGCGCCCGCAATCGGGTGGAGCGCGCGGTCAACATCGCGCTGGTGGTCTGCTCGCTGGTCGCCATTCTGACGACCGTCGGCATCGTGCTGTCGCTGCTGTTCGAGGCGGTGCGCTTCTTCACGGTGGTTTCGCCGATCGACTTCCTGTTCGGCCTGCACTGGAGCCCGCAGACGGCCATCCGCGCCGACCAGGTCGGCTCGTCGGGCTCGTTCGGCGCGGTTCCGCTGTTCGCCGGCACCATGCTGATCACGGTCATCGCCATGCTGGTCGCCGTGCCGGTGGGCCTGATGGCGGCGATCTTCATGTCCGAATACGCCAACCCGAACCTGCGCACCTGGCTGAAGCCGATCCTGGAGATCCTGGCCGGCATCCCGACCGTGGTCTACGGCTTCTTCGCCGCCCTGACCATGGCGCCCTTCGTGCGCGGCGTGGGGCAGAGCCTGGGTCTGGGCGTCAGCTCGGAATCGGCGCTGGCGGCGGGCATCGTCATGGGCGTGATGATCATTCCCTTCGTCAGCTCGCTGTCGGACGACGTCATCAACGCCGTGCCGCAAAGCTTGCGCGACGGTTCCTACGGTCTCGGCGCCACCAAGTCGGAGACGGTCCGGCTGGTCGTTCTGCCGGCCGCCCTGCCGGGCATCGTGGCCGCCATCATGCTGGCGGTCAGCCGCGCCATTGGCGAAACCATGATAGTGGTCATGGCCGCCGGCCTGACGGCCAACCTGACGGCGAACCCGCTGGACGCGGTGACCACGGTGACCACGCAGATCGCCACCCTTCTGGTCGGTGACCAGGAATTCGACAGCCCCAAGACGCTGTCGGCCTTCGGCCTCGGCCTCGTGCTCTTCGTCGTCACCCTGACGCTCAACATGGTCGCCCTCCGGGTGGTCCAGAAGTATCGAGAGAAGTATGACTGACCTCGTGGAACAGGATACGCGGGCCATGTCGGTCGCCGCCTCCAAATCTCGCTACCAGAGCGAGGAATTCGCCGCCCGCCTGCGCCGTCGCTACGCCGCGGAGCAGCGCTTCAAGCTGGCGGGCATGCTCGCCGTCACCCTGGCGTCGATCATGCTGGTGGTGCTTCTCGGCTCGATCGTCTCGAAAGGCTACACGGCCTTCCTGCAGACGAAGATGAGGCTGGAGGTGACCATCGACCCGGCTCTGGCGCAGGAGCGGAACTACATGGCGATGCTGCGCCAGGCGCTCTACGCCCAGGTGCCGGAGATCACCGACCGCGCGTCGCGCCGTTCGCTGAACGAGCTTCTGTCCTCCGGCGCGCCGTACGAACTGGAAGCGATGGTCAGCAAGAACCCGTCGCTGATCGGCACCAAGCAGACCGTCTGGGTGCGCGCCGACGACGAAGTGGACCAGTTCGCCAAGGGGGCGATCAGCCGCGACGTGCCGGAATCCGAACGCCGCCTGAACGACATCAAGATCAAGGCCATCGACACGCTGACCGCGCAGGGTGCCATCTCGACGGGGTTCAACACCACGCTGTTCACGGCCGGCGACAGCCGCGAGCCGGAGCAGGCCGGCATCTGGGGCGCCATCGTCGGCTCCTTCCTGACGCTGGTGGTGACCATGCTGCTGTCGGTTCCCATCGGCGTCGCCGCCGCGGTCTACCTTGAGGAGTTCGCGCCCAAGAACCGCTGGACCGACCTGATCGAGGTGAACATCAACAACCTCGCGGCCGTGCCCTCGATCATCTTCGGTCTGCTGGGTCTGGCGGTCTTCCTCGGCTTCTTCGGCCTGCCGCGTTCGGCCCCGGTGGTCGGCGGTCTGGTGATGGCGCTGATGACCCTGCCGGTCATCATCATCGCGTCCCGCGTCGCGCTGAAGTCGGTGCCGCCGTCGATCCGCGAAGCCGCACTCGGCATCGGCGCCTCGCCGTTGCAGACGGTGACCCATCACGTGCTGCCGCTGGCTCTGCCCGGCATCCTGACTGGCACGATCATCGGCATGTCGCGCGCGCTCGGCGAAACGGCCCCGCTGCTGATGATCGGCATGGTGGCCTTCATCGTCGACATCCCCGGCGGCTTCACCGACAGCGCGACGGTCCTTCCGGTTCAGATCTTCATGTGGGCCGACAGCCCCGAGCGCGCCTTCACCGAGCGCACCTCGGCCGCCATCATGGTCCTGCTGGGCTTCCTTATCCTGATGAACGGCCTGGCCGTCTTCCTGCGCAAGAAATTCGAGAGGCGTTGGTAAACCCATGAGCGTCCAGACTCAAATCCCGGCCGGTGCAGCCATGACGCGTTCCGCCTCCGCGGGTGGTCCCCCGATCAAGATGGTCGCCCGCGACGTGAAGGTCTATTACGGGGCCAAGCAGGCGCTGAAGGGCATCAACCTGGAAATCCAGGAAAACCGCGTGATGGCCCTGATCGGGCCGTCGGGCTGCGGCAAGTCCACGTTCCTGCGCTGCCTGAACCGCATGAACGACACCATCGAGAACTGCCGGGTCGAAGGCCTGATCGCGCTCGACGGCGAGGACGTCTACGGCAAGAACATCGACGCCGTGCAGCTGCGCGCCCGCGTCGGCATGGTCTTCCAGAAGCCGAACCCCTTCCCGAAGTCGATCTACGACAACATCGCCTACGGCCCGCGCATCCACGGCATGGCCACCCACCGCGACGAGGTGGACGAGATCGTCACCAAGTCGCTGGAACGCGCCGGCCTGTGGAACGAGGTGAAGGACCGCCTGCGCGAGCCGGGCACCGGCCTGTCCGGCGGCCAGCAGCAGCGCCTGTGCATCGCCCGCGCCATCGCCGTCAGCCCCGAGGTGATCCTGATGGACGAGCCCTGCTCGGCGCTCGACCCCATCGCGACCGCGCACATCGAGGAGCTGATCGACGAGCTGCGCGAGAACTACACGATCGTCATCGTCACCCACAACATGCAGCAGGCGGCCCGCGTGTCCCAGAAGACCGCGTTCTTCCACCTGGGCGACATGGTGGAGTGCGACGACACCGAGGAAATCTTCACCAACCCGCGCGACGAGCGCACCCAGGGCTACATCACCGGCCGCTACGGCTGAGCCGGGCCGGTGCTGCCCGCCGGAGAAGGAGCGGAGCATGCGCACAGACCACATCGTCCGCTCCTTCGCCCAGGAGCTGCAACGCCTCGCCAACCTGGTCACCCAGATGGGCGGGGTGGCCGAAGCCCAGGTGGACGCCGCCGTCAAGGCGGTGGCCCGGCGCGACGTCGGGCTCGCCGCCCAGGTGATGCAGGCCGACCAGCGCATCGACGCGTATGAGCGCGACATCGACGCCGAGACGATCCGGCTGCTCGCTCTGCGCCAGCCGCTGGCCCAGGACCTGCGGGAGATCGTGTCGGCGCTGAAGATCTCCTCCGATCTGGAGCGGATCGGCGACTACGCCTCCAACATCGCCAAGCGGTCGCTGGCGCTGGCCCAAGTGCCGGTGGTGCGCCCGGCGGTGGCGATCCCGCGCATGGGCAAGCTGGTCGAGCAGATCATGAAGGACGTGCTCGACGCCTACACCGAGCGGGACGTCGCGAAGGCCATCGCCGCGTGGGAGCGGGACGAGGATCTCGACGACCTCTACACCAGCCTGTTCCGCGAGGTCCTCACCTACATGATGGAGGATCCGCGCAACATCACGCCGTGCACGCATCTGCTGTTCATGGCGAAGAACCTGGAGCGGATCGGCGACCACGCGACCAACATCGCGGAGACCATTCATTTCCTGGTGGTCGGTGCTCCGCTCCGCGGCGAGCGGCCGAAGAGCGACGGCAGCAGTTTCGCGGTGGTGTCGCCGGAATCGGACGATAAGGGGGCAGGCCATGCCGCGTGACGGCGAGACGCGTAGCGGGAGCGGAGGAACCATGAATTCGGCGTTGAAGCCGCTCGTCCTCATCGTCGAGGACGAAGCCGACATCGTGACGCTGCTGAAGTACAACCTGGAAAAGGAAGGCTTCCGGGTGAACGCCGCCAGCGACGGCGAGGAAGCCCTGCTCCTGGCCGGGGAGCAGACGCCGAACATCGTCCTGCTCGACTGGATGCTGCCGCTGATGTCGGGACTGGAAGTCTGCCGCCAGATGCGCCGCAACGCCAAGATGCGCGACATTCCGATCATCATGCTGACGGCGCGCGGCGAGGAAGGCGACCGGGTGCGTGGCCTGAATTCGGGCGCCGACGACTACATCACCAAGCCCTTTTCCCCGACCGAGTTGGTCGCCCGCATGCGCGCCGTGCTGCGCCGCGCCACGCCGGGGATCACCGACGAGACGCTCCAGTTCGCCGACGTGACCATGGATCTGGCCGCGCATCGTGTCCGCCGCAACGGTCGCGACGTTCATCTCGGCCCGACCGAGTTCCGCCTGCTGCGTCATTTCATGCAGCATCCCGGCCGAGTCTTCTCGCGCGAACAGCTTCTCGACATCGTCTGGGGCCACGACGTCTATGTCGAGCCGCGCACCGTGGACGTCCACATCCGCCGCCTGCGCAAGGCCATGAACGAAGACACGGACATGGACCTGATCCGCACCGTGCGCTCGGCGGGATACGCGCTGGATACCAAGTCAATCTGACGGGGCATCGCAACGGGCCCCCACCCAACCCTCCCCCATGCTGCGCACGGGGGAGGGCTTCCTAACCTGCCCCCACGCAGTGGGGGAAGGAGGGGCCCACGCGAAGCGTGGGAGGAAGGGGGCTCGTCGCAACCCCTTTTTGCTATAGATGCAGCAAGTGGATTGCCTCGCGCAGGATCGCCACCTTCGGCGCGAATCGCCGTGCCTTGTCGCTGTCCTCGATGAAGCCGATCATAATCCCCAAGGCATGCGCGACCCCGGCTGCAAGTCCCGGCTGCGCCTTCACGCGCCGCACCAGATCGGTCAGGTCGGCCTCGTAAGGCTTGCCCTCGAACCCGTCCGCCGCGATTGCCTCGAACCGGTTCGCATACTCGATCACCAACCCCGTATCGGTCATCGCGGTCACACGAACAGCATGGTGCCCGCCTGCGGGGCGTCGTTCAGGAAGGTGACCACGCCGCCGGTCTTCACCGGCACATCCGCGCGCAACGGCGTGCCGGTGGGCAGGCCCAAGGCCTTCACGCCCATTTCGCAGACCATGAAGGTCACGTTCAGCGCCACGCAGGCGCCCAGCAGTTCTTCGAACCCGGCCAGCCCGTTGGAGCCGAACCACTGGTCGCGCTCGGCCGGGGCGCTGCCGTCGTCCGCCGGGTCCAGACCGTGCCAGCCCGGCGCGCCCGCCCCGCTCTCCGCCAGCAGCGTCCGCAACGCGCGGCCGGTGAAGAACAGCGTGACCTTGCGGTTGGTCGCCGCCGCCGCGCTCGCCATCACCAGGGCGTAATGCACCCGGTCGAAACCGCCGGCGAAGACGACGATGGACAGGCTTTCGGGTCCCTGCATGGGAGGACGCCCCTATCGTGCGCCGCTCAGTGAGCGGAAAGGTCGTGGATGGTCGGGTGGGTGCCGCACAGCGGGCATTCGGGGTCGCGCTTGACCGTGATGCGCTGGTAGGACGCGTACAGCGTGTCCATCATCAGTAGGCTGCCCGACAGGCTCTCGCCGATGCCCAGCACCTCCTTCAGCACCTCGGTCGCCTGGAGCGAGCCGATGAAGCCGGCCAGCGCGCCCAGCACGCCGCCTTCGGAGCAGGACGGCACCATGCCGCGCGGCGGCGGTTCCCGGAAGATGCAGCGATAGCAGGGGTGCGGGTCGCCCAGATGCGCCTTGAAGGTGGACACCTGCCCGTCAAAGCGCAGGATCGCCGCCGACACCAGCGTCTTCTTCGCCAGATAGCAGGCGTCGTTCAGCAGGAAGCGTGTGGCGAAGTTGTCCGACCCATCGGCGACGATGTCATAGCGCTGGATCAGGTCCAACGCGTTGTCGCGGGTGATCCGAGTCTTGTGCGTCTCCACCGTCACGTCCGGGTTCAGCGTCCGGATGCGCGCGGCCGCACTTTCCACCTTCGGAACGCCAAGCGACCCTTCGTCGTGGATCACCTGCCGTTGGAGGTTCGACAGGTCCACCGTGTCGTCATCGACGACGCCAATGGTGCCCACCCCCGCCGCCGCGAGATAGAGCAGCAGCGGCGCGCCAAGGCCCCCGGCCCCGACGACCAGGACGCGCGCGCGCAGCAGCGCCGTCTGCCCGGTGCCGCCGACCTCCGGCAGGATGATGTGGCGAGAATAGCGGTGGAGCTGGGTTTCGGTGAAGTCCATGACCGGCAGAATAACGCGGAAGCCCCCACCCCACGCAAGCCTTCATCCCCTTCGGGCGGCCCGATCTCAGGCCAGCAGGCTCATTTTGTAGGGGGTGCTGCCGGTTGTCTTCTTGGAGGAGTCTTCCGCCGCCCACTTGCGCATGCGCTCCTCACGCTCGCGCATGATCTTATCGATGGGGCGCTCCTCCGGCTCGTCGCCCTGAAGGCCGGCGACCTTGGGAACGAAGTTCAGCTGGTAGGGCACCTCGCCCACCACGTTCTTCGGCGGCACGATCACCATTTCGTACTGCCCGGGCTCAAGCTTGAAGCTGGGCTTTTTCAGGATGTCCTGGCCCATGGTTTCCGGCTTCATGGTGTCGCCGGAGGCCACGACCTTGCCGTCCTTGCTCATGACCGCCCAGCGCGAGTAGGGCAGGGTCATGTTGGCGGTGAACTCCCCGCCCTGGACGACGTTCAGCGTGTGCTTCTGCACGCCGGGATCCTGGCCGACGACGGCGCGCGCCGTGCCCTTCATCATGGCGCCGGAACTCAGCATCATGACGTTCTGGCGCTCGGTCACCTCCATCGTGTATTCGCGGTTGTTCACGCCGCGCTGCGACTGCGAGATGACCGCCGTGTAGGTGCCCGGACCGAGCTTGGCGTTGGCCTGCGCGATGTCCTGCTGTGACTTCGCTTCCGCGACGACCTTGTTGTTCTGGTCGACGATCTTGATGTTGGTGTAGGAGTTGTTGATCTTGAAGTTGAACTCACCCGGCTTCGTCACCACGAACTTGCGATAGTCCGTGGACGCGCCGTTGGGACCCCATTCGTTGGTGATGCCCCGGAACTGGAACCAGTTCATCGTGGAGGCATTCGGCAGCGAGACGCCCATGGTGATCACTCCCGATCAGCGTGCACCGAACCACGCCCGGAACAGTGGGGTGGGTGCGCGGTGGCTCGTAACGCAGGCTTCCTAAATTACTAAAATTCAATCTATCTGTCAAATTTCGCCCCTTCTGTGAAAAAGGGCGGAGCATTACCGGCCAACTCTACATCAGGCTGCCGGGTTGCGCAATGTTCGCTGCCCGGTTGCAAAGCCCGCTGGGCCGCGCGAGGTGCGCGGCCCAGCGGGATTCAGCCGTTACTCCAGCCCTTCGAACAGGGCGGTGGTCAGGTAACGCTCGGCGAAGGACGGCAGGATGACGACGATCAGCTTGCCTTCGTTTTCCGGGCGGGCGCCGATCTCCAACGCGGAGGCCAGCGCGGCGCCGGAGGAGATGCCGACCGGAACGCCTTCCAGGCGGGCGACCTTGCGGGCGGTCTCGAAGGCGCGCTGGTTGGAAATGCGCACGACCTCGTCGATCAGATCCTTCTTCAGGATGTCCGGAACGAAGCCGGCGCCGATGCCCTGGATCTTGTGCGGACCGGGCATGCCGCCGGACAGGACCGGGCTGTCCTCGGGCTCGACCGCGACGACTCGGAAGCCGGGCTTGCGGCTCTTGAGAACCTCGCCCACGCCAGTCAGCGTGCCGCCGGTGCCGACGCCGGACACCAGGATGTCCGCCTTGCCGTCGGTGTCCTTCCAGATTTCCTCCGCCGTGGTGTTGCGATGGATTTCCGGGTTGGCGGCGTTCTTGAACTGCTGGAGCATGTAGGCGTTGGGATCGGTGGCGACGATCTCCTCGGCCTTGCGGATGGCGCCCTTCATGCCTTCCGGCGCCGGGGTCAGCACCAGCTCGGCGCCCAGCAGCTTCAGCATCTTGCGGCGCTCGATCGACATGCTCTCCGGCATGGTCAGGATCAGGCGATAGCCCTTGGCGGCGGCGACGAAGGCCAGCGCGATGCCGGTGTTGCCCGAGGTCGGCTCGACCAGGGTGGTGCGGCCCGGCTCGATGGTGCCGGCGCGCTCGGCGGCCTCGATCATGGCGAAGCCGATGCGGTCCTTGACGCTGGCCAGCGGGTTGAAGAACTCCAGCTTGCCGACGATCTGCGCCTTCACGCCGGCATCGGCGGCCAGACGGTTCAGGCGCACCAGCGGCGTGGCGCCCACGGTGTCGAGGATGCTGTCGTAGATTTTGCCGCGGAATTCGGAAGTCGGCATTTTTTCACCCCTCAGCTGTGTGGTTCCGCCCGGTTTTACAACATAAGCGGAATTTACCCGCTTTCCAGGTAGGATTAAATGGTAAAGTCGATGCGGTCTTCCGTCTCGCTCTCCACACCGGCGGTGCGGGCGCGCAGGCAGAGATCCTCGATGGTGATGTCGTCGAGCTTCTTCATGCACTCTTCCTGAAGCTCGGTCCAAAGCGGGCGGACCACCTTGTGGCCGAGAATGGAGCCCGCGGGCTCCTCGATCGGGTCGGTCGCCGTCTCCATGGAACGGACCACCGTCACGATCTCGCCCAGCGTGATGCGCCGCCGCTCCCGCGCCAGACGGTAGCCGCCGCGCGGACCCCGCACGCCGGCCAGGATGCCATCGCGGACCAGCTGTTGCAGCACCTGTTCCAGATAGCGCTTCGGGATGCCCTGGCGGCGGGTGATCTCGCCGGACTGCACCGGTTCGGTGCCGGCGTTGTAGGCGATGTCCAGCACCGCCTCGATGGCGAACATCAGCTTTTTGGAGATGCGGAGCATCACGGGAACTCCTGGCTGAATTGGCCTGCGGGGTTTGTGGGGCCGACGGCTGATCTGTGGTTCGGAATGTTTTTACACTCTGGCATCGGTATTTCGCAAGGTCATTTAGCCGTGCTTTTATCCCCGTTCAAGGGCAAAGGCGGCGGTGCCGTCGTTGAATTCTTCCGGGCATCCACAACGCATTGCACAACGAATTAGCGTGCGAATGCGAGTCGTTCGCAGTATAAGGGCTGCAACGACCGAATGGATTTGAGCTGGAAGGCCTGACCGCCGATGCCCAACGCGTCCCCTTTCCGACCCGCCGCCCTTCTTGCCACCGCGTCTCTCGCCATCGGCGCGCTGATGGCTGCGCCCGTCTGGGCGCAGGAGGCCGCCCCCGCCACGGCTCCAGCGGCAGCCCCCATGGCCGACCCCGTAGCGACCGCGACGCTGCCGCACGACCTGTCCCCCTGGGGCATGTTCATGGCGGCCAGCCCCGTGGTGCAGGCCGTCATGATCGGGCTGGTGCTCGCCTCCGTCGCGACCTGGACCGTGTTCCTCGCCAAGTCGATGGAACTGGCCTCGGCCAAGCGCAAGGCGCGCGCCGCGCTGGCGGCGCTGGACCAGGCGCGTTCCCTGACCCAGGCGGCCGATACGGTCGGCTTCGACACCGGGCCGGCCGGTTCCATGCTGCGCGCCACCTTTGCGGAGGTGCACCAGTCGGCCGATGCGCCGTCGCTCGACGGGCTGAAGGAGCGGACGGAATCCCGCCTGCAGCGGATCGAGGCGGCGGAGGGGCGGCGCATGATGCGCGGCACCGGCATCCTCGCCAGCATCGGCTCGACCGCCCCCTTCGTTGGCCTGTTCGGTACGGTCTGGGGCATCATGACCAGCTTCATCGGCATCGCGAAAACGCAGACCACCAACCTTGCCGTCGTCGCGCCCGGCATCGCGGAGGCGCTGCTCGCCACCGCCATCGGGCTGATCGCGGCCATTCCGGCGGTGGTCATCTACAACGCCTTCTCCCGCTCCATCGGCGGTTACCGGGCGCAGCTGGGCGACGCGTCGGCGGCGGTGCAGCGGCTGCTCAGCCGTGACATCGACCGGCACGCCCTGCCGCGCGCCTCGGCCGCGGCGGAGTAAGGCGCCATGGCCGCCCGCCTGGACAGCGGTTCGGACGGCGACGATCTCGCCGAGAACCACGACATCAACGTCACGCCCTTCATCGACGTGATGCTGGTGCTGCTCATCATCTTCATGGTGGCGGCGCCGCTGGCGACCGTGGATGTGCCGGTGGATCTGCCGGCCTCCACCGCCCAGCCGCAGGCCCGCCCCGACAAGCCGCTGTTCCTGACCATCCAGGCCGACCGCACGCTGTCTGTCGGCGACGCGCCCGTGGCCCGCGAGGCGCTGGCCGGCGCGCTGGATCAGGCCACCGGCGGCGACAAGACGTCCCGCGTGTTCCTGCGCGCCGACCGCAGCGTCGATTACGGTGAGCTGACCGAGGTGATGAACGCTCTGCGCGCCGCCGGCTATCTGAAGATCGCCCTGGTCGGGCTGGACGGCGCGAGCGCCCGATGAGCGCGCCGGCCTTCGATTCGACCATGGACCTTGATGAGCGGCCCATACCGGTGCTGACGCGCTGGGGCAGCAGCCTGGTTCTGGTGCTGGGCGTGCACGCTGTGGCCTTTGTCGGCATGCTGGCGTGGCAGGTGCCCATGGAAGCGATCGCCCCGCCGCCCGCCGCCGTGATGCTGGAGCTCGCCCCGCTTCCGGAGGCCCCGCCGCCGGCCGAGCCGATGGAGCCGCCCCCCCCGACTCTGGAGTCGATCGTTCCCGAGCCGGAACCGCCGCCGGAACCGATCATCGAGCCCATCGTGGAACCGGAGCCTCCGCCCCCCGTGCCGGCGGAGGTGGCGCTTCCCGAACCGCCGAAGCCGAAACCCAAGCCGAAGGAACCGCCGAAGCCGACTCCGCCCAAGGTCGTCGAGCGTCCGCAGCCCCGTCCGGAGGCAAAGGCCGCTCCCCAGGCCACGCCCACGCCGGCCCCGCCGGCTCCCGTCGCGGCGGCACCGGCGCCGGGACCGACCTCCGCCACGGTCAGCCGCAACGCGATGCCGTCCTGGCAAGGTCTCGTGCTGGGTCATCTGGAGCGGCACAAGCGCTACCCCCGCGCCGCCCAGGCCCGCCGCCAGCAGGGTGTCGCCCACGTTCGCTTCACGCTGGACCGCCAAGGCCGCGTGCTGTCGGCGAGGCTGGAAAAGACCTCCGGCCACGAGTCGCTGGACGAGGAAACCGTGGCGATGGTCGAGCGCGCCTCGCCCCTGCCGCCTCCGCCGCCGGAGATGGCTCAGGACCGCATCGAGCTGGTCGTGCCCGTGCAGTTCTTCCTGCGCTGACGCGGGTGTTTGGTGTTACGAAACGCCGGTGGAGCCGAATCCACCGGCACCCCGGTCCGTTTCGTCCAGGCTGTCCACCTCCGCCAGCGTGAACTGCGGGGCGGCGGCGATCACGGCCTGGGCAATGCGGTCGCCACGGCTGATCGGGAACGGTTCGGAACCGAAATTGATCAGGCAGACCGCCACCGGACCCCGGTAGTCGTGATCGACGGTGCCGGGGCTGTTCAGCACGGTCACGCCATGCTTGGCCGCCAGCCCGGAGCGGGGGCGGATCTGCATCTCGTACCCTTCGGGCAGGCCGACCGCGAAGCCGATGGGCACCAGCAGGCGCTGGCCGGGCGCCAGCATGGTCGGATCGCCTTCGGGCACCGCCGCCCGCAGGTCGAAGCCGGCGGCGCCGCCGGTGGCGTAGCTGGGGATCGGCAGGTCGTGGTTGCCCGCAAGCCGCAGGAATCGGACGACCCGCGAACCGCTGTCGTTGCTCACCCGGAATCTCCCTTATGGGGTTTTGTTCTGGAAATGCTGGGCGATGGTATCGGCCAGCCGGGCCGCCACCGCGTCCTTGCCCATGGTCGGCCAGTTCTCGACGCCGCCGTTGCGGATCAGGTGCACGGTGTTGTCCGCGCCGCCAAAGGTCGTCGTGCCCAGGGACACGTCGTTGGCGACGATCCAGTCACAGCCCTTGCGGGCGCGCTTGGCCGTCGCGTACTCCACCACGCTGCCCGTTTCGGCAGCGAAACCAACGACTAACGACGGGCGCTTGGCCCCGGCGTTGGACAGCGTCGCCAGGATGTCCGGGTTCTCGGCCAGCGACAGGGCCGGCGGGCCGCCGCCGTCCTTCTTCAGCTTGCGGTCGGACTCGCCCGCCACGCGCCAGTCGGCCACGGCGGCGGCGCAGACCGCGATGTCCACGGGCAGGGCCGCCTCGCAGGCCGCCAGCATTTCGCGCGCTGTCTCGATGGGGCGCACCGCGCAGCCGGGCGGGTCGGGCAGGTGGGTCGGGCCGGTGACCAGCGTCACCTCGGCGCCCAGCCGGGCCAAGGCCTCCGCGATCGCGTGCCCCTGCTTGCCGGAGGAACGGTTGGCGATGTAGCGCACCGGATCGATGGGCTCATAGGTCGGGCCGCTGGTGACCAGCGCGCGCTTGCCCTTCAGGGGCTTGGGGGCGTCGCGCTCGGTGAAATAGCCGGCGATGGCCTCCAGGATCTCCATCGGTTCGGCCATGCGACCGGGACCGTATTCGCCGCAGGCCATCTCGCCCTTGTTGGGGCCGACCCGACGCACGCCGCGCTTTTCCAGCAGAGCCATGTTGGCCTGGGTCGCGGGATGCTCCCACATGCGCACGTTCATGGCGGGGGCGACCAGCACCGGCTTGTCGGTCGCCAGCAGCACCGTAGCGGCCAGATCGTCGGCCATGCCGGCGGCCATGCGGGCCAGCAGGTTGGCGGTCGCCGGCGCCACCACCAGCAGGTCGGCGTCGCGCGACAGCTGGATGTGGCCCATCTCCGATTCGTCGGTCAGCGACCACAGGTCCTGATAGACGGTGTCCTCGGTCAGCGCCTGCACCGACAGCGGCGTGACAAACTCCGCCCCGGCCTTGGTCAGGACCGCGCGCACCGACGCGCCGCGCTCCTTCAGGCGGCGGATCAGCTCCAGGCATTTGTAGGCCGCGATGCCGCCCGCGATGACGAGCAGGATGCGCTTGCCGGACAGGACGGATGTTTCGGCCATGGATTCCTCGTCCAGAAAGCGATGAAGCAAGAAGCGATGTCGGTTTGATATTCCATCCCCGGAGCCGGGACAAGCGCCGTCCAACCCTATTATTACACGCACATACGTGTGAAATCCTGTTTCAGGAAGGAAACATGGCGTTGCATTTCGTGACATTTCGTTACGGGACACCATTCCGGGTCTTTCGCGGCGGTGGTGGCATCGCGTAGAGTGCATTTTAAGGATTTGGTGCTACCCACCATATCCCCGCTTTCCGTCCCGACCGCCGACCTCCCCAGCATCGAACGGCCCATGGCCCCTGGCACCACGCCCGTCCTGCTCGTCGAAGACACGCCCTCGCTGGCGCGCGTCTACGCGGAATTCCTGAAGAAGGAATCCCATGCCGTCGTCACGGTGGAGACGGGGGCGGAGGCGTTGGACCAACTGGCCGACGGCGCGCCCCGGATCGTGCTGCTGGACCTGCAGTTGCCGGACATGCACGGGATGGAGGTGCTGAAGCGCATCAGCGCCCAGGCGCTTCCCTGCGCGGTCATCATCATCACCGCCCACGGCTCGGTCGGCGTGGCGGTGGAGGCGATGCGCTACGGCGCCTACGATTTCCTGGTGAAGCCCTTCTCGTCGGACCGCCTGACGATCACCGTGCGCAACGCCATGGAACGGCTGCGCCTCGCCCAGATCGTCGATACCTATCAGAAGGATCTGGGCCGCACCCGCTATCACGGCTTCATCGGCTCGTCGCTGTCGATGCAGGCGGTCTACCGGATCATCGACAGCGCCGCCTCGTCCCGCGCCACGGTCTTCATCACCGGCGAATCGGGCACCGGCAAGGAGGTCTGCGCCGAGGCCATCCACCGGCAGAGCCCGCGCGCCGACAGGCCCTTCGTCGCCATCAACTGCGGGGCCATCCCCAAAGACCTGATGGAAAGCGAGATCTTCGGCCACATGAAGGGGTCCTTCACCGGGGCGGTGGCCGACCGCGAGGGGGCCGCGGCGCGCGCCAACGGAGGCACCCTGTTCCTGGACGAAATCTGCGAACTGGCGCCCGACCTTCAGACCAAGCTGCTGCGCTTCATCCAGACCGGCACCTTCACGCCCGTCGGCGGGTCGAAGCTGGAAAAGGTGGACCTGCGCATTGTCTGCGCCACCAACCGCGATCCCCTGCGTGAGGTGGAGGAGGGGCGCTTCCGCGAGGATCTGTATTACCGCCTGCACGTCATCCCCATTCACCTTCCGGCCCTGCGCGAGCGCGAGGACGATGTGCTGGAGATCGCCCGCCACTGTCTGGCCGATTTCGTGCGGGAGGAAGGCAAGGGCTTCGTCCGCTTTGCGCCGGAGGCGGAGCACGCGCTGCGCGTCTACCACTGGCCGGGCAACGTGCGGCAGGTGCAGAACGTGGTGCGCAACATCGTCGTGCTGCATGACGGCGATACCGTGACCCCGGCGATGCTGCCGCCGCCGCTCGGCACCCCGGCGGCGCCGGTGGCAGCGGCCGGCCACGGCCATGGCGCCCACCATCATCCCGCCATCCCCACACCCAAGGCCGTCAAGCCCCTGTGGGAGGTGGAACGCGACGCCATCGAGGAGGCCATCGCCGCCTGCGACGGCAACATTCCGCGCGCCGCCACGTTGCTTGGAATCAGCGCTTCGACCATCTATCGCAAGCGCTTGGCGTGGCAGGCGGAAGGGAAGCTCTGAGAAAAGAGCTTCGTACTCAGTCAATCAGCGCAAGACCATCGAAAGTCTTGGCGAAGCAATGCCAGCCGCTATTGGCTTATTTCTTTGTGACAGTTGTGGCGGCATTGGGCATATGCCCTGAAGCCGCCTTGCCCGTAGGGGCTTTCACCGGCTAGCCTCCCTTCACGTCGTCCTGGTTCGCCAGACTGATACGCCATGATCGGGCACACCGTGATCGGGCACACCGTGATCGGGTACGCCATGATCGGGTGTCGTTCGTGTCCGGCCCCCCGCTAACGATCATCGTTTCGGCCCCAGCCGATCCGCGGCCGTGCGTTTTCGCGCGCGCCGTATCCGACCGCCACCGACCGACTGAGGAGCAGGGAGTACGCTTATGGCCACCGGTACCGTGAAATGGTTCAACACCACCAAGGGTTACGGCTTCATCGCGCCGGAGGCCGGCGCCAAGGACGTGTTCGTCCACATCACCGCCGTGCAGCGGTCGGGTCTGCACGGCCTGTCCGAAGGCCAGCGCGTCCAGTTCGAGGTCGCTCGCGGCAACAACGGCAAGGACGCCGCCGTCAACATCAGCGTGATGGAGTGAAATACCCCTTCGTCCGGTACGCCTCCACGGCTTCGCGGGCCAGGCGGGGGATGTCGCCGCGCAGCGACTCGACCTCGCCGACCGCGTTGTCGCGGCAGGCCTTTTCCAGCGCACGGGCGGCGGCGGACAGGTAACGGGCTCCGAAGGTCCCCGCCGTGCTCTTCAGCGTGTGCGCCTCGTTCGCGAGGCTGGTCAGATCGGCCCCACCGGCCGCGATCCGCTCGGCCCGCGCCAGTGTTTCCTCCACGAATTCCCGGATCACGTCGGCCAGCAGCTCCGCGTCCAAATCCTGGGCGAGCTGGTCCAGAACCTCCGTGTCCAGCAAGTCCTCCTGCACGACCGGCGCGACGGGCCGCGGCGGCAGCCAGCGAGCCACCGTTTCCAGCAGATGCGCGCGGTCGACCGGCTTGGCGACGTGGTCGTTCATGCCGGCGGCGAGGCAGCGCTCGCGGTCGCTGTCCATGGCATCGGCGGTCATGGCGACGATCGGCACGGTCCCGACCGGCGGCGGCAGCCCGCGCAGAACCTGCGTCGCCATGAACCCGTCCATTTTCGGCATGGCAAGGTCCATCAGAACCAGATCGTAGCGCGCGGCCTCGCCCCCGAACGCCTCCCCGAACGCCTCGATAGCCTCGATCCCGTTGCCGGCCACGTCCACGTGGTAGCCGGCCCCGCGCAGCAGCGCGGCGGCCACCAGTTGGTTGGTCGGGCTGTCCTCCACCAGCAGAATGCGCCGCCCCTGGCCGGCGGCGGGCGAGGCCGGAAGCGCTGGTGGCGCCGGTTCGGGCTGGGCGACGCCGGTGAGCGCCGTCAGCAGGCGCGCCGGGCGGGCCGGCTTGGTGACGACGGCGTCGATCCCCGCCGGTCCGGAGATGAACGGGTGATGCGGGGCAAGGCGGACGATCCGCCGCACCCCGGCGGCGCGCAGCCGCTCCACCTCAGCCTCCAGGGCGGGCGATTCGATGCCGCCGACGACTGCCAGATCGGCCGCCAGATCGGCCATGGGCAGGGGCTCTCCCGGACCCTGGGCGGTCACCATGGCCCCCCAGGACCGGATCTGCTCCACCAGCGCCCGCCGGGTGACTGGGTTGGTTTCCAGAACCACCACGCGCCGTCCCGCCAGCGCGTCCCGGCCCGGCGGCGGCGCGGCGGCGGCCTCCACCTCCAGCGGCAGCGTGAACCAGAAGCGGCTGCCTTGCCCGGCGGCGCTTTCGAACCCGATGCCGCCGCCCATCAGCTCGACCAGCCGCTTGGAGATGGCGAGCCCCAGACCCGCGCCGCCGTGCTGGCGCGACAGGCGTGGGTGGACCTGTGAGAACTCCGTGAACAGCTCCGCCTGTGCGTTCGCCGGGATGCCGACACCGGTGTCGGCGATCTCGAAGCCCAGGCACGCCCGATCCTCCCCCGGCGGCGCATCCATTCGCGAAACGGTGACTGCGACGCCGCCCGCGTCCGTGAACTTCACCGCGTTGCCGACGAGATTCAGCAGCACCTGCCGCAGCCGCCCGGCATCGCCGCGCAGCACGGAGGGCAAGCCGGCGGGCACGCAGACGGCCAGTTCGATCCCCTTGGCGCAGGCGCGGGCCGTGTGCAGCTCGACCACGCTTTCCACCAGATCGGCCAGCACGAAACGGCCGGTCTCCAGCGTCAGCTTCCCGGCCTCCATCTTGGAAATGTCGAGGATGTCGTTCAGCATGGACAGCAGCGCCTCGGCCGACTCGCGCGCCGTGCGGGCGTAGGTGCGCTGTTCCTCGCCCAGCGGGCCGTCCAGCAGCAGCCCCAGCATGCCCAGCACGCCGTTCATGGGCGTGCGGATCTCGTGGCTGATCATGCGCAGGAAATCGGACTTCGCCTGGCTCGCCAGCTCCGCCTGCTCCTTGGAAAGGCGGAGCTGCGCCTCGGCGCGGCGGTGCTCGGTGATGTCGCGGACCGAGACCATCGCCATGCTCCGCCCGCGATAGGGGACGTAGCGGGTCTCTCCCCGCACGATCAGGCGGCTGCCGTCGCGGCGCACGCAGCTGGCTTCGAAGGGCGACTCGTCGCGGGCGCGCATGCGCTGCCACGCGAACTCCTGATCCTCGGGCGCCATCAGGCCGGTGACGGCCTGCCCGACCAGCTCTTCCGGGCTGTAGCCCAGCATGGCGGCGGCGGCGCGGTTGGCATCGACGATGACGCCCAGCTCATGCACCAGAATGCCGTCCATGGCGGCGTCGGACAGCTTGCGGAACCGGTCCTCGCTGTCGCGCAGCGCCGTTTCCACGCGGCGGAAGTCGGTGATGTCGGTGTAGGCGATCAGCGCCGAGCCATCGGCCAGCCGGCTGGTGGCGATCTCCAGCACCCGGCCGTTGGGGCGGACACGTTCGGTGCGGCCGTTGCCGTTCAGGTCGACGGCGTCCATCCGCCGGGCCACCAACTCGTCCGGGTCGCCGGACCCGAACTCCCCCCGCACGGCGAGGAAGCGCAGGAAGTCCGTCATGCCGAGCCCCGGCGCCATCAACCCGTCCGGCAGGTCCAGCATCTGAAGAAGCCGCCGGTTGCAGGCGAGGAAACGCCCCTCCGCGCTCCACACCAGCAGCCCTTGCGCCATGGCGCTGAAGGTCGCCTCCAGAAGCTCCGACTTGTGGGCCAGCTCCTCCTCGCGCCGTTTCAGTTCGGTGATGTCGGTGCGGATGCCGACGAAGCCGCCGTCGCTGGTGCGCCGCTCGTCGATCTTGAACCAGCGCCCGTCAGCCATGCGCTGCTCCATCGGCCCTTGCGGGTCGCGGTGGCGGGCGAGGCGGGCAACCACCCACGCGTCGATCCCGTCCGGCGCGCAGTCGGCGAACTGTCGCTCCTCCGCCCCCCGGCGCAGCAGATCCTCGAACCGGACGCCCGGCTCCACCGGTCCGTAGGAGGCGCAGATCTCACGGTAGCGCGCGTTGCACTGGACAAGCCGGTCGTCGGCGTCGAACAGGGCGAAGCCCTCGTTCATCACCTCGATGGCCTCGGCCAGACGGCGGTGCGCCTCGGCCGCGCGCACGTCGGCGGCCTGGGCCTCGGCCCGCGCGCGGTCGGCGGCCTGGCTCTCCCGCCACAGCGCCTGGACCACCAGCAGGGTGGCCGCCAGCATGCCGATCAGCGACCACAGCTGGTCGGCCGACTCGTCGCCAATGATGTGGTTGAGGGTGTGCGCGGCGCTGGCCACGAACAGCAGCAACGCCAGCAGCGTCAGGCCGCTCCAGCGGCGGAGGAAACTCACTTGCGGGGCTCCGCAGGGGAAAGCCCGACAACTTTACGGTCTCCGCCCGTCGGCGGCAACGGCATCGGTTGTGACCAGAGTGCGCAGCCGCCCCACCGCGCGGCGTTTGCCCAGGATGCCGTGCGTCGGCCCGAACAGCACGGCCAGCGCCAGGATCAGCCCGGCCGCGACCGCGATCATTCCGGCGGCGTTCAGCGAATGCTCGGCCCCCAGCCACAGCGGCCCGAACGCCGCCGCACCATAGCCGACGACCGCCGCCAGCACGCCCAGCGCCACGCTCAGCACAAGCTGCACGGCCATCCGGTCGGTCAGCAGCCGCGCCGAGGCCGGCGGGGCGATCAGCATGGCGATGACCAGGATGGAGCCCACCGCCTCGAACGCCGCGATGGCCGTCGTGGCGACCAGCAGCACGACCCCGTAATGAAACAGCCCCGCCGGAATGCCGAGCGTCGAGGCCAGCGCCGGGTCGAAGGTGGTGATCTTCAGCTCCTTGTAGAACAGCACGACCAGCGCCAGACACAGCGCGAACACCGCACCCAGCGTGACCACCTCGCGCGGCATCGCCGCCCAGGCCGCCGGGTCGAGCAGCGAGGCCCAGCCGGTCGGCGCCAGCCACAGGATCGTCTCCAACTGGCCGTACAGCACGCAGTCGGCGTCCAGATCGACACCGCTGGCCGCCGCGCGCTCGATCATCACGACGCCGGCCGCGAACATCACCGTGAAGACCACGCCCATGGCCGCCCCGGACTCCAGCCGGCCCAGCCGCCTTATCGCCTCGATCAGCACGCCGGCCAACGCCGCCGCCGCCAAGGCGCCCAGCATCATTGGCAGCGTCTCGCGCGTTCCGGCCACCAGAAAGCCGGCGACGATGCCCGGCAGCACCGCGTGGCTGACCGCGTCTCCCATCAACCCCTGCCGCCGCAGCACCAGAAAGTTCCCGACCAGCGCGCACGCTGCGCAGACCAGCACCGCCGCGAGCAGGGCGGGGACGTCGATCTGCAAGAATTCCTGGACGGTCAGGGTCATGACGCGCCTCGCTCTTCCAGCATCCGCACCATGTCCACCGGCAGCACGTCGTCGATGGGATCGACGCCCCAGTTGACATGCGCCGGGATCAGGGTTGGATAGTCGGTCAGGAACCGGTCCCACAGGCGGCGGTTGCGCTCGGCGGCCCGCGCCGCTTCCCGTCCGCGTTCGGTCAGCGTTCCGGTGCGGACAAACCCGCGCAGCCCCAACCAAGCCCCCAACATCCCCTTCACCGATCCCCCGCCCAGCAGGACGGACAGCGCCCGCCGCTCGGCGAAATCCAGCCGCAGTCGCGCCTGCCGCAGGGCCACCGCGACCAGCCCGCGCGCCGGGGCGAACAGGAAGCTGACCAGGAAGATCGCCCCCGCCACCAGCACGATGACCGCCCCGGCCGGCAGCTTGGGCAGCAGCGCCGACAGCGTCGCCCCCAGCCACCCGGACAGCGCGCCGATCAGCGCCGCGACGACCGTCAGCGTGGACAGCCGGTCGGTCCAGAACCGCGCGGCGGCCGGCGGCACGATCAGCAGCGCCACCACCAGAATCAGCCCGACCGTCTGCAAGCCGATCACGGTGACCAGCGCCGCCAGTCCCATCAGCAGCAGATCCAGCCGCGCCACCGGCCAGCCCTGCACGGCGGCAAATCCGGGATCGAAGGCCAGCACGCGCAATTCCTTGAACAGCAGCGCGACCGCCGCCGCCGCCGCGGCCGCCAGCAGTCCGATCCCGACCGCCTCCCCCTGCGCCATGGCCGCCGTCTGGCCGAGGATGAAGGTCTTCAGCCCCGCCTGTCCGCCCAGCTCCAGATTCTGGATCAGGCTCAGCAGCACGATCCCCAGCCCAAAGAACACCGACAGCACCGCCCCGATGGCTGCATCCTCGGTCAGCCGCGTGTGGCGGACCAGCGCCTGGATGGTCAGCAGGCCCAATACCCCGCTCGCCACCGCGCCGGCCAGCAGCAGCGGCAGCGACCGCCCCGGCAGGCCCAGCGCCGCCCCGATCAAGAAGGCGATGGCGATGCCCGGCAGCGTGGCGTGGCTCAGCGCGTCGCTGACCAGCGCCCGGCGGCGCAGCAGCAGGAAGGTGCCGACCGTCCCGCCGGCCAGCCCCAGCGCCGCCGTTCCGGCCACCACCACGGCGCTGTTGAAACCGGCCTGGAAGGTCAGGATGCGCCAAGCCTCGTCCATTATAGCGGGAATCACCGGGCCGCCTCCGTGAAGGGCACCGGCTGCCCGCCATAGGTCCGCGCCAGCAGTTCCGGCGTCAGCGTGCGCGACACCGTCCCGTGCGCGACCACCCGCGTGTTCATCAGCAGCACATGGTCGAAATAGTCGGCGACCGTCTGAAGGTCGTGGTGCACGCAGATCACCGTCCGTCCGGCGGCGTCCAGATCGCGGAGAACGTGCAGCACCGCGCGCTCCGTCGCGGCGTCCACCCCGGCGAAGGGCTCGTCCATGAAGTAAAGCTGCGCCTCCTGCGCCAGCGCGCGGGCCAGGAAGACGCGCTGCTGCTGGCCACCCGACAGCTGCCCGATCTGGCGCTTGGCGAAATCGGCCATGCCGACGCGCTCCAGCGCGTGCAGGGCGGCTTCCTTGTGGGCGCGGCTGACCGGGCGGAACCATCCAATTTTGCCGTAGCGGCCCATGGCGACGACGTCCAACGCCGACACCGGGAAGTCCCAATCCACGCTCTCCCGCTGCGGCACGTAACCGATCAGGCGGCGCTGTTTGTCGATGGGACGCCCGAACGCCTCGACCGAGCCCGACACCTTGGGCACCAGCCCCAGGCACGCCTTGATGAGGGTCGATTTGCCGGCCCCGTTCGGCCCGACCACGGCGATCAGGCCGCCCGGCGGGGCCACGTAATCCACGTTCCACAGCACCGGCTTGCGGTGATAGGCGACGGTCAGGTCGCGGATGACCAGGGGGCTCGGCGAGATGGGGCTTGCCTCCTCGGGTGTGGTGCGGCTGCCGGGGGTGCGCCAGAGATACTGCATGGGGATGGCCCTCCGGTCAGCGCTGCGCCAGGGCGAGCTTGCCCTGGAAGCCGGAGGCGGGAGCCTCCCCGCCCAGCGCACGGGCGATGGTGGTGACGTTGTGGTCGATCATGCCGATGTACGTGCCCTCGTACGTGCCCGGCGCACCCATGGCGTCGGAGAACAGCGCGCCGCCCAGCGTCACCGCATGCCCGCGCGCCGCCGCCCCCTCGACCAGGGCGTGCACGTTGCGGTCGGACACGCTGGTTTCCGGAAAGACGGCCGGAACCCGGCGGTCCGCCAGCAGCGACACCAGCCCCTCGATGGCCTTAAGCCCGGCCTCCGACTCCGTGCTGATGCCCTGGATGCCGCGCACCTCGATGCCGTAGGCACGGCCCAGATAGTTGAAGGCGTCGTGCGCGGTCACCAGCACGCGGGCGTTGGCGGGGATGGAGCCCAGCACCCGCCGGGCGTACGCGTCCAAATCCTGCAACTGCTTCCCGTACGCCTCCGCGTTGCGGGCGTACGCGTCGGCGCCCTCCGGGTCGAGGCGGGCCATCGCGTCGCGCACGGCCGGCAGCGTCCGCGCCCACAGGGCGGCGTCCATCCACACATGCGGGTCGTGGGCGCCTTGGAAGTCCGGCGGGCTGAGCAGCCGATCCTCCGGCAGCGTTTCCCCTACGGCAACGACCGTCTTGCCGGACTCGCGCAGCCGGGCGAAGGCGTCGGTCATCTTGCCTTCCAGCAGCAGCCCGTTGACGAACACCGCGTCGGCGCGCAGCAGCCGGGCGGTGTCCGACCGTGTCGGCTTGTACAGGTGCGGGTCCACCCCTTCGCCCATCAGGGCCGATACATCCGCCCGGTCGCCGGCCACCGCGCGCACGAGGTCGGCCACCATGCCCGTGCTGGCAACGACGTTCAGCCGCTTTTCCGCCGCGTGTGCGGTTCCCGCGAACAGTAACGCGGCCAGCGACAACGCCAGCCCCAAACCCCGCAAAACACTGGCGAGGGTCTGTTTCGCAATGGTTTCTGAACATGTGTTCATATTCATGGGTGTCGTCATCGGATTTCAATCGATCAGACGCAAGGCCAAGTAAACGTCGCGCGCAGCATTTGCGTTCCACTGGATATATGAAGCGCATGCGCAGCCCCGCAAGGCCGGCCCTGCTAAAGCTTGCGGCTTACCGGGGGCGGAGACGCGCGCTATATTGGTACGATGATCGTGCTGTTTACGGATTTCGGCCTTGCCGGCCCCTACACCGGACAGGTCAAGGCGGTGCTGGCGGCCTCGGCGCCCGGTGTGCCGGTGATCGACCTGTTCGCCGACGCGCCCGCTTTTGATCCGCAGTTATCGGCTTATCTGCTGGCCGCCTACGCCGTGGAGTTTCCGGCAAGCAGCGTCTTCGTCTGCGTGGTGGACCCCGGCGTCGGCACCGACCGCTGGCCGCTGGTGCTGGAGGCGGACGGGCGCTGGTTCGTCGGTCCGGATAACGGCCTGTTCGAGCTTCTGCGCCGTCGCGCCTCGGCCGTCCGGGCCTGGACCATCGACTGGCGGCCGGAGCGTCTGTCCGCCAGCTTTCATGGCCGCGACCTGTTCGCCCCCGTGGCGGCGCGGCTGGCGAAGGGCGAAGCGGTGCCGGGTTCTCCCATCGATCCGACCCTGATCGCGCGGCCCGACTGGCCGGACGAACTGGCGCGCATCGTCTACGTGGATGTCTACGGCAACGCTATGACCGGAATGCACGCCGCGACGCTGCCGGAAAACGCGGTTCTTCGTGCCAACGGTCGCATCGTCCGGCGCGGCCGGACCTTCGCCGACGTCCCGCCGGGCGAGGCGCTGTGGTACGAGAACTCCAACGGTTTGGCGGAAATCGCCGTCAACCGGGGCCGCGCCGACCGCGATTTCGGCCTGTCGGTCGGTATAGAGGTTGAGGTTCTTTCGTCCTGAAAACGTGGTCGTTTTGGGCCCCCACCCCAGCCCTCCCCCATCTTCGACGGGGGAGGGAGCATAAAAAGCCCTCCCTCGCCGTCAGGTGGGGGAGGGCCGGGGTGGGGGCCGACAGCGACACGTCTTGTTTACGACGACAACCCGTCCAGGCAGCGGTCCAGCAGAGCCAGGTCCACTGGGCGAGACAGAACGGTGAAGGGGCTGTCCTCGGGCACCAGATCGACGTGGTTGGCGGTCAGGATGATGCGGGTGCGCGGGTAGAGCATGGAGGCCAGCGCCGCCGCGCGTTCACTGTCGTCCTCCACCAGCCGGCGGCGCAGCAGCGCGACGGACGGCGCCTCCTCCCCGATAATCGACAGGGCCTCGAAGCCGTCCAGGACTTCCGACACGGCGAAGCCGCGCCCGGCCAGATGGCGCGCCAGGGCGGCGCGCTGGTCCAGGTCGTCGTCGGCGACCACGGCGCGCCGGCCGCCGGACTTCGGCGACGTGATGCGGGCCTCAATGGAGAACATGCTCCGGCCTCCCAACAATTCCTGACCGTTTTTGTACGCTATAGCGGGATGGTTGTAAATCCCGTGGGGCGGTGCATCAAATCTTGACCACCACCCGCCGGTCGAGCAGGGCCAGCATCGGCAGGTCGCTCGGCCGGTTGCCGTAACCCCAGGTCTCGCCGCAGGGGCCATGTTCGGCTATCCAGGCGCGCACCCGCGCCGCCTTGTCCAGCCGCACGCAATTGCCGGTGCTGAGGCGTCCGGTCAATGTGCCGTCCACCACCTCCAGCCCGGTCGCCAGCAGATCGTCGATGTCCAGCCCGCGCAGCAACGACGGCATGTAGATGTCGAGAGCGCCCGTGGCGATGACCACCCGCCGCCCCTCGCGGCGATGGGTCTTCAGCGTTTCGACCAGCGGTTTGTGCCAGCGGATGCGGTGGACCAGCCGGTCGGCCGCCGCCAGCGCGTCCGCCACGGGCACGCCGCGCAGGGTCCGGCGCAGCAGGATGGTCTTCACCGATCCCGGAAAGTCCACCCCCGGCCCGCGCCGGCGCACATGGCGGTGCAGGCCGGAACGCAACGCGTCCATGAAGGCCAGCTTGGCGCGGCGGTGGCCGATGACCTCGCCGATGAACATCAACAGGCTGTCGCCGTGGATCAGCGTGCCGTCGAAATCGAAAAAGGCGACGCCCGTGCCAATGTCGGCGGTGGGTTTGCCGGGAAGGACGGAAGAGGGCAATTCGGCGCTGATCTGCATGGTGAATGCCGTTATCCGGCCGAACGCCCTCCGCCGACAAGCTCAATCATGCGGCATCACGATGACGCATGCTCAGTGCAGAGACGGGCCGGGTGCGGGGGCTTCCTCGGCCTCGTCGGGTTCGACCAGCAGGTCGCCGGTGCATTCCTCCAGCCCCGCCTTCACGGCGATCAGGAGATTGATGATTTCCCCGTTGTCCTGCTCCAGGCTGCGCAGACGCTCCTCCAGCTTGTCCAGGCGGCGGGTGACCAGCTCCGAGAGGCGGTCGAGGCGGGCGAAAACGGGGTCTTTGGTCGTGTCGTCCATGGGGGCGGCCGGTTCCCGTCGTGATTCTATGCTGTCCTAAACCTAGGATCCCATACCGGCAACGGACAGGCCCGCACCCGGTGCACCACGCAATCGATGGGAAAACCGTCCGGGGGATGCCCCTGCGGACAGGTCATGAGTCGTCAGGATCCCTCCGACGCGCCCGTCCGGCGGCCCAGCGGGACTCCATAGAGTTCGAGTCTATGGCCCAGAAGCTGGTACCCAAGCTCGCGCGCTATGACTTCCTTCAACCGCTCCAGCTCGTCGTTGGTGAACTCCACCACCTTGCCGGATTCAAGGTCGATCAGATGATGGTGGTGCTCCGCCCCGGCCTCTTCATAGCGGGCGCGGCCGTCGCCGAAGTCCAGCCGGTCGATGACGTTGGCTTCCTCGAACAGCCGCATGGTGCGGTAGACCGTGGCGATGGAGATGCGCGGGTCGATGGCCGAGGCGCGGCGGTGCACCTCCTCCACGTCCGGATGGTCGGTCGCGTCCGACAGCACGCGCGAAATCACACGGCGTTGCTCGGTCATTTTCAGCCCCTTGTCGATGCAGAGCTGTTCGAGGCGCGAAAGCATGATGCTCCCCTGATTGTTCTTGTCTCTACCGATTCCCGGACAATGCCCGACCAGCATAGTGTGATTCGGAACCATTCTCAAACCTTGCCGTTGCGTGCGGGCCATCGAAGGGGAGCGGCGCCATGATGACCCTGGATATCCGCCACACGACGACCTACCGCTACGCCCGGCCGGTGACGTTCGGGGATCATCGGCTGATGTTCCGGCCGCGCGACAGCCACGACCTTCGTCTGATCGAAACGGGGCTGGTCATCACCCCGACGCCGGCCAAGGTGCGCTGGCTGCACGACGTGTTCGGCAACTCCATCGCGGTGGCGAGCTTCGACCAGCCGGCGGACGAACTGCGCTTCCAAAGCCACATCCGGGTCGAGCACTACCCGCTGGACGCGCCGGAGTTCCCCATCGAGGACTACGCCCGCACCTACCCCTTCAGCTACACGGCGGAGGAGGTGCCGGACCTCGCCCGCACCACGCAGCGGCACTATCCCGACCCGGACCACCGGGTGGACGACTGGGCCAAGCGCTTCGTGCTGATCGGCGAGAACGGCCCGCCCGACACGCAGGACATGCTGGTCGCCATGACCCGCAGCATCAAGGAGAGCTTCACTTATCAGGCCCGCGATGACGAAGGCACGCAGAGTCCCGTCGAGACGCTGGAGAAAGGCACCGGCTCCTGCCGCGACTTTGCGTTGTTGATGATGGAGGCGGCGCGGTCTCTGGGCTTCGCGGCGCGGTTCGTGTCGGGCTACCTGTACGATCCCGCGCGCGACGGGGTGGAGGGCGGCTGCGTCATGGGCGGCGGGGCGACCCATGCCTGGGTGGAAATCTACCTGCCGGGCGCCGGCTGGGTGGAGTTCGACCCGACCAACGGCATCATCGGCAACAAGAGCCTGATCCGCGTGGCCGTGGCCCGCGATCCGTCGCAGGCGATTCCGCTCTCCGGTTCCTGGACCGGGGCGCCGGCCGACTATCTCGGCATGACCGTGGACGTGCAGGTGACGTCCGCATCCTAAGCGGCCGATTCCCGATCGATTGGTGTCTGAACGCTCTACTCTGGCAACCAATTGCTCATAAACCGCTGTTATCGTTTTTTCGTGCGCATTCCTCGCACGAAAAGACGAGAGGGCGGTTTGAATCTGTCCGAACCCACCAGTGGCGCCAGGAACGGCACGCCGGACGAGGACGCGGCCTACACCGCGGCCCTTCTGGCGGTCCGCGTGCCGCCGGTCGGCCCGGACACCCTCTGTGGCGAGCTTCTTGACCTCTTCGCCGCCGTCCCCAACCTTCCCGCCGTCGCGGTGGTGGGGGAGGGCGGGCGCATTCTGGGCCTTCTGGACCGCACGGGCCTGACCGGCACCTTCGCCCGGCCGCTGATGGCCGACCTCTACGCGCGGCGCCCGGTCAACCTGCTGATGGACCCGACCCCGCTGGTCGTCGATGCCGCGCTGACGCTTGGCGAGGTCGGCCGCCGCATCGCCCGCGACAAGCCGGGCGCGCTGACCGCCGGCTTCGTGGTGGCGGAGGATGGGCGCTATCTTGGCATCGGTTCGGCCATGGAGCTGATGGCGAAATCGGCCGAACAGGCCGAGCTGCGCACCCGCCAACTGGAGGAAGCCCGCTGCGCCGCCGAGGCCGCCAACCGCGCCAAGACCGGCTTCCTCGCCAACATGAGCCACGAGATCCGCACGCCCCTGAACGCGATGATGGGCTTCGCGGAACTGCTGGAGCAGGAGGTTCTGGGGCCGCACGCCAACCCGCTCTACCGCGACTACGCCCGCGACATCGCCGAGAGCGGCCGGCACCTGATGGAGCTGATCAACGACCTGCTCGACCTCTCCAAGGCGGAGGCCGACCGGTTGGAGCTGAACGAGGGCACCGTGGACGTGCCGCACGTCGCGGTCATCTGCGCCCGCCTGCTGGCCGAGCGCGCCTCCCGCGCCCACGTCCGCATCGAAACGGCGGTCCCGCGCGGCCTGCCGGTGCTCCGCGCAGACGAGCGCAAGCTGCGCCAGATGCTGCTGAACCTGCTGTCGAACGCTGTCAAGTTCACCCCCGCCGAGGGCACGGTGACGCTGTCCGGCTGGGTGGCCGGGGACGGCTCCCTGCTTCTGTCCGTCCAGGACACCGGCATCGGCATGACGCCCGAGGAACTGTCGAAATCCCTGGAACCCTGGGGCCAGATCGACAGCGCGCTCAGCCGCAAGCACATCGGCACCGGCTTGGGCCTGCCCCTGACCAAGCGCCTGATCGAACTGCATGACGGTCGCCTGGACATCGACACCGCCCCGGACCGGGGGACGACCATGACGCTTGTCTTCCCGGCGGTGAGGGTCGAGGCCGCTCCCGCAAGCACAAGTTAAGCCTGGGCAGATGATTGAACGTCAGACGCTCCGGCTGTTATTCATTCGGAGATGAGCCAGATCCGTCATCTCACCGTCGGCAAGGACGTTTTCGCCTACACCGATACGGGCGTCGGCACCCCGGTCCTGTTCCTGCACGGGGCGCTGGGCGACCTCCGGACGTGGCGGCGCCAGTGTGCTGCGCTCTCGGCGCGCTTTCGGTGCATCGCCTACACCCAACGTTATTTCGGCACGAATCCCTGGAGCCCAGACGGCCCGCCCTTCGGAACGAGGACACACGCCGCCGATCTGATCGCTTTCTGTGAAGCGCTCGGCACCGGGCCGGTCGCCGTGGTGGCGTGGTCATACGCTGGGCACGCGGCGCTTCAGGCGGCGCTGGCGCGTCCCGAGCTGTTCAGCCGGATGTTGGTTTTCGAACCCGGCGTGCCGACCTGCGTCAGCGATCCGGATGAACTGGCCGCCTTCGGGCAGGACGCGCAAGCCATGTTCGGGCCGGTTTTCGAAGCGGCCGGCCGAGGCGATCTGGACGAGGCAGTCCGCCGCCTGATCGACGCGTCGGGCGGTGAAGCCGGCTATTTCGACCGCCAGTCGGCTGAACGCCGGGCCATCGAACGCGACAACGCCCACAGCATGCCGCTGCTTCTCGCGCAAGAGCCTCCGCCGCCCATCGCCTGCGAGGAGCTGGGCGCTCTCCGCATTCCCGTGTCGATCGTCTGGGGTGGGCGTTCGCGCCCGGTCTTCACGGTTCCCTCGCGCGCCGCCGCGCGCTGCATTCGCACCGGCAACCACACCGAGATCCCCGACGTCGGCCACCTCTGGCCCGACGAGGACCCGGACGGCTTCGCTGCCAAAATCGGGGAGTGGATGGACGGCAGGCTCTGAAGGAAATCCCTCCCCCGGCCGGGCCGGGGGAGGGAATGCCGGGTCCTTACACCGCCAGACCCTTTTCCATCGCGCTCGCCAGACGGCGGGCGAAGGCGGCGGGGTCGGGCAGGGCTTCGCCCTCCACGATCCGCGCCTGGTCCAGCAGCAGCCACGCCGCGTCGTCCAGCGAGGTCGCCGCACCGTCCGCCTTGGCGCGCTCGGCAAGCCGCTTGATCAGCGGGTGGGCGGGGTTGACCTCCAGGATGCGCTTGGCCGCTGGGGCGTCCATGCCCAGCTGCTTGTGCTGCTTCAGAAGGCGCTCCAGGTGCATGTCCATGTCGTTCTCGTCGGCGACGAGGCAGACCGCGCTGTCGGTCAGGCGCTCGGACGGGCGGACATCCTTCACCGCGTCCTTCAGCGTCAGCTTCAGCAGTGCCAGCAGGTCGGACAGCTCGCCCTCATTGGCCTTCTCCTCGGCCGGCTTGTCCTCGCCGCCGACGATTTTGCCCAGGTCGGCGCCGCCGCGCGTGACCGACTTGAAGGGCTTGCCCTGGAATTCCCCAACCGCCGGGACCCAGAACTCGTCCACCGGGTCGGTCAGGAACAGCACCTCGACGCCCTTGGCGCGGAAGCCCTCAAGCTGCGGGCTGCGCTTCAGCGTCTCGATGTCGTCGCCGCTGATGGTGAAGATGGCCTCCTGGCCCTCCTTCATGCGGCCGAGATACTCTTCCAGCGAGACCAGCTCGTCACCCGCCGTGCTGCGGAAGCGCATCAGCTTCAGCAACTCTTCGCGGTGCTCGTAGTCGTCGTAGAGCCCTTCCTTCAGCACCGCGCCGAAGTTTTCCCAGAAGGCCGCGTACTCCTCCGCCTTCTCGGTGTCCTTGGCCTTCTTGCCCAGCTCCGACAGGACGCGCCGCGTGATGCCCGCGCGGATCTTCGCCAGCATCGGGTTGTGCTGGAGCATTTCGCGGCTGATGTTCAGCGGCAGATCCTCGCTGTCCACCACGCCGCGCAGGAAGCGCAGGTAGGGCGGGATCAGACCTTCGGCTGCGTCGGTGATGAACACGCGCTTGACGTACAGCTTCACCCGGTGGGCGCGCTTGGGGTCGAACAGGTCGAACGGCTTGGTCGAGGGCACGAACAGCAGGTTCGTGTATTCGATGGCGCCCTCGGCCCGCCAGTGCAGGATCAGCCACGGATCGTCGAAGGCGTGCCCGACGTGGTGGTAGAATTCCTTGTACTGGTCCGGCTTGATCTCGTTCTTCGAGCGCATCCACAGCGCCGACGCGCTGTTCAGCGCCTTGGCGTCGTCACCCTCTCCGAACAGGATCGGGATGGCGATGTGGTCGGAGTATTTGCGGACGATGGTGGCGAGCCGGTGCTCTTCCAAATACTCGTCGTCGCCTTCGCGCAGGTGCAGGACGATGCGGGTGCCGCGCGGCAGGTTCTCGGCCTCGCCGATGGTGAACTCGCCCTTGCCGTCCGACAGCCAGCGCCAGCCCTGGGCCTCTCCGGCCTTGCGGGTCAGCACCTCGACCTTCTCGGCGACCATGAAGGCCGAATAGAAGCCGACGCCGAACTGGCCGATCAGGTTGACGTCCTTCTTGGCGTCGCCGCTGGCGCTGAGGTTGCGCATGAAGGCGGCGGTGCCCGACCGCGCGATGGTGCCGAGGTTCTCGACCAGATCCTCGCGGTTCATGCCGATGCCGTTGTCGGCGACGGTCAGGGTCCGCGCCTCCTTGTCCACCAGCAGCCGCACCTTCAGGTTCGGGTCGTCGGATGACAGTTCGGGCTGGGTCAGCGCCGCGTAGCGCAGGCGGTCGCAGGCGTCGGACGCGTTCGAGACCAGCTCGCGCAGGAAGACTTCCTTCTCGCTGTAGAGCGAGTGCGCGACGATGTCGAGCAGCCGGCTGACCTCGGCCTGGAAGCTGAGCCGTTCCTCGGTCATGGGTTCACCATTGATCGTTCTTGTTGGTGGTAGGGGTAAGGACGGCGCAGATATGTGAAAGTGCGCCGTCCTATGCAAGAGCGTTCAGCGGTGTTCCCGGTTGTGGAGGCTCAGTTCTTTTTCCCGCCCTTCTTCGGCGCCGGCTCCTCGGCGGCACCGCCGCCCATCATCGCGCTCATGTCGGCGCCGTTCAGCAGCATCTGGCCGGTCTCGTTCACGTCGATCTTGTAGGTGCGCACGTCGGCGCCGGCTTCGTCCTGGCTGACCTGCCCCATGGCTTGGAGCATGGCGAGCATACCCAACGCGTCCTGCGTCTCCTTGTCGGCCTTCTGCCCGGCCTTGGGCTGCAACGCCTTGGCCGCCGCGTCCAGCCCGCGCAGCAGGATGGTCGCCCCGCCCACCGCGCCGAAGGCGGCGTTGGGGACGTAGCGGGCGGAGCCGGTGGCGCTGCCCGTGGCGACCGGCGTGTCGATGTCCAGCTTGTCCAGGCGCAGTTCGCTGCCGGCCTCGGTCAGGGCGGCGGAAATCCGCTGGAACACGGCGTCGGACGGATTGCCGGCGGCCTCTAGCGCCTTCTTGTCGCCGGCCTTGGCCTTCTTGACCGGAGCGGCCTCCTTCGCCTTCTGCTCCGCCTCGGTGATCGCCGCCAGATCGGCGAAGCCCTGCCACAGCGCGGCGTTGGGCAGCTTGGCGAGCGACAGCTGGACGTCCAGCCGCTGCGGCATGAAGGCGGACGGGGCGGGGTTCGGGGTGATGCCGAACTCGCGCGCCTCGACCGCCAGCGACGCCGTGGACTGCGCCTGATCCAGATCCTCCATGCCGCCCCGGATGGCCAGCTGGCCGAGCGCCACCTTGGTGCCGTCCTCCGGATTCTGCCCCGTCAGACCGGACAGGCGCACCCGGAAGCTTCCGCCCCCGACGATGCCGCGCAGCGCGGGCAGCAGTTCCGCAACGGTGGGCGTGGTGCCGGCGGCGGTGTGGCGCTGCGACAGCTTCTGCAGTTCGGTGATCCGCGTCAGGTCGGCGCGGCTGACCGTGTTCTCCACCGCCAGCCCGGCCAGCGTGAAGATGTCGCGCTTTGTCTCATCCTTCATGGACAGGTTGCTGATCGCCAGGGCGCCGGGGCCGCTCCAGGTCGTGGCGCCGTCCGGCTTCATCTCCTGCATCAGCGTGACCGAGCCGACCGAGATCGCCCCCTGCCCATCGGTGGCGGTCAGCGCCAGATCGCCATAGGCCGCGTCCACCGTCAGCAGCGTTTCGAAGGCCGACGACCAAACGCCCTTGAAATGCTGCCGGCCGATGGCGAGCGTGGCGGCCTCGACATAGTCCTCGCCCTCCTCGTCAGCGTTCAGGATTTTCATGCGCTCCGGCAGGGTGGCGGTCACCGCGAAGGTTCCGCCCTCCTGCGGGGCGACGGTCATCAGCACCGTGCCGACCTCGATCACCGTGCCTTCCGCGTCCTCGACGGACAGCTTGGGCAGGGCCACCGTGTAGTGGGCACCGGTCGGCGTCACCACCGGTTCGCCCTCCCATGTCACCAACGGGGCCTCCGAATCCTCGGCGGGCGCGGGGAACCAGCGGGCCAGCCCGTCCTTCAGCACCGAGGCCAACGCCTTGGCGCCGTTCGCGTCCACGGTGGGCGCCTGGGCCTGTGCGGGCGACCAGGCGGCGGCCAGCAGAAGAAGGCCGAGGGCGAGGGGACGGGCGGGAACGCGGCGCATGGGGCCTCCTCAGGAATGGATGAACCAGTAAAGCCTGATACTCATGCCCGGTCCATCCCCCCGAGGTTCTATCCACGCTGCCCGGTCAAGCGTCGCCGCGCGAACGGTTCACCACGAAGACACAGAGACACGAAGAATTTCACAAAGGAGCGCCGGCACCACCGAGGCGTGCGGGGTGGCCGAACGCCTTTGTGCCGATCTTTGTGTCTTTGTGGCGAAAATCCGCTAACGCTATGATCCGTATAGCCAACTGGAGGAGCCTGCCGACAGCCGCCCTCACGCTTGCATTGAAGGCGGTCAGGCCCAATGCTTACCCCTATGACCTCTGTCCTCGCTTCGTCCGGGGGCGGTCTGGGCAGCGGTGGCCGCGTGGTCGCCGTGCTGGGGCCGACCAACACCGGCAAAACTTATCTCGCCATCGAGCGCATGCTCGGCCACAGGACGGGGATGATCGGGTTTCCGCTGCGCCTGCTGGCGCGCGAGAACTACGACCGCATCGTGTCCATCAAGGGCAAAAACGCCGTGGCGCTCGTCACCGGCGAGGAAAAGATCCTGCCGCCGAACCCGTCTTACTGGGTGTGCACGGTGGAATCCATGCCGCTGGACCGGGCGGTGGATTTTCTGGCGGTGGACGAGGTCCAGCTCTGTGCCGACCCGGAACGCGGGCACATCTTCACTGACCGGCTGCTGAACGCGCGCGGGTTGGTGGAGACGATGTTCCTCGGCTCCGACACCATGCAGCCGCTGATCCGTCGGCTGGTCCCGCGCGCGGAGTTCATCAGCCGCCCGCGCTTCTCGCAGCTGACCTACGCCGGCTACAAGAAGCTGACGCGCCTGCCGCCGCGCTCCGCCGTCGTCGCCTTCTCGGCGACCGACGTGTACGCGATGGCGGAGCTGATCCGACGCCAGCGCGGCGGCACTGCCGTGGTCCTCGGCGCGCTCAGCCCGCGCACCCGCAACGCGCAGGTCGGGCTCTATCAGGCGGGCGAGGTGGACTATCTTGTGGCGACCGACGCCATCGGCATGGGGCTGAACATGGACGTGGACCATGTCGCCTTTGCCCGCATCGTGAAGTTCGACGGCTTCGCCCCACGCCGCCTGCGCGCGCCGGAGGTGGCGCAGATCGCCGGCCGCGCCGGCCGCCACATGCGCGACGGCACCTTCGGCACCACCGACGAGGTGGGGGAGCTGGAAGCCGATGTCGTGGACCGCGTCGAGAACCACGAGTTCGAGACCGTCAAGACCCTGATGTGGCGCAACAGCAAGCTGCGCTTCGATACGCCGGGCTTCCTTCTCAAATCCCTGGAAGAACGCGCCCCCATCCCCGAACTGCACCGCGCCCGCGACGCCGACGACCATCTGGCGCTGCAAGCCCTGGTGCGCGACCCGGAAATCATGGACCTCGCCAAGGGCCGCGACAACGTGCGCCTGCTGTGGGAGGTCTGTCAGGTCCCCGACTTCCGCAAGGTGCTGTCCGACGCGCACACCCGCCTGCTGGCCCAGGTCTTCCGCTACCTGCGCACCGGCATCGGGCGGCTCGACGAGGATTGGGTGGCCAAGCAGATCGCCCGCCTCGACCGCACCGAGGGCGACATCGACGCGCTGGTGGCGCGCATCGCGCACATCCGCACCTGGACCTACATTTCCAACCGCCCGGCCTGGCTGAAGGACCCCGTCCACTGGCAGGGCCAGACCCGCGCCATCGAGGACAAGCTGTCCGACGCCCTGCACGAGCGGTTGACGCAACGCTTCATCGACCGCCGCTCGGCCACGCTGGTCCGCACGCTGAAGGACGGGCGCGAGCTGCTGGGCGGCGTGCGCGCCGACGGCGAGGTGGTGGTCGAAGGCCATCCGGTCGGCCGGCTGGAGGGCTTCCGCTTCGTCCCCGACGCGCCGGAGCGGTCCGAGGAGGCCAAGTCGCTGCTGACCGCCGCCCGCCGTGCGCTGCGCGACGAGGTCGCCTCGCGCCTGCGCGCCTTCGAGGAGGAGCCGGACGAGGCCTTCGCGCTGGGCCTCGACGGCGTGCTGACCGCCAACGGCCTGGCCGTGGCGAAGCTCGGCCCCGGCCCGTCCGTCCTGACCCCCGCCGTGATCCCCTTCGACGAAGGGCTGCTCGACCAGGGGCAGCGCGACCGCGTGCGCGCCCGTCTCGAACGCTGGCTGAAGGAGCGCGTCGCCCATCGTCTGCGCCCGCTGCTCGCGCTTCGCGACGCCGCCGACCTGACCGGCACGGCGCGTGGCCTCGCCTTCCAGCTGGTGGAAAACATGGGCGCGCTGCCCCGCGCCCCCGTCGCCTCCCTGGTCGAAGGGCTGGAAAAGACCGACCGCAAGGCGCTGGCCCGGCACGGCGTCCGGCTCGGCGTCTCGCACATCTACCTGACGGCTCTCGCCAAGCCCGGTGCCGTGGAGATGCGTGGCCTGCTCTGGGCGGTGAAGCACAAGCTGTCCCTGCCGGTGCCGATCCCGCCGCCCGGCCGCGTGTCGGTCGAATCGGCGGGTGCCCCGCCGGCCTTCTGGGAGGCCATCGGCTACCCCGCCGCCGGCCCGCGCGCCGTGCGCGTGGACATGCTCGACCGGCTGGAGACGGAGATGCTGAAGCGCGCCAAGGAGGGTGGGGCGGTCGCCGAACCCGCGCTCGGCCAGATGATCGGCGTTTCGCCGGAGGAATTGGGCGGTGTGCTGAAGGGGCTTGGCTACACGCGCTCGGTGGCGGAGGATGGGGCGGTGACGTGGCGACGCCGGCGCGGCCACCACGCCAAGCCGCGCCGCGAGAAGCCGATCAACACCGACCACCCCTTCGCCAAGCTGCGCCAGCTGTCAGGAACCGGATGAGCGACCTGTCTGCGACGGGCCCCCACCCCGGCCCTCCCCCATCTTCGACGGGGGAGGGAGGATTTGGCGTCAATTCCCTCCCCCGCCGCAGGTGGGGGAGGGTTAGGGTGGGGGCTCACCACAAGGACCAATCCATGCAAAGCTGCATTGTATGACCGACGACCGCGACGACTTCGACGACGGCCCCAACGACGGCTTGCCCGACCCAGGCCCCGGCCGGCTTCGGATCGACAAGTGGCTGTGGTACGCCCGCTTCTTCAAGACGCGCAGCCTCGCCGCCAAGATGTGCAACGGCGGTACCGTGCGCGTCTCCGGCGCCGTCATCACCAAGGCGCATTTTGCGGTGAAGCCCGGCGACGTGCTGACCTTCCCGCAAGGGCGGCACATCCGCGTCGTCAAGGTGGTCGCGCTCGGCAGCCGGCGCGGTCCGGCCGATGAAGCGCGCACCCTCTACGAGGATCTGTCCCCGCCGGTACGCGAGGAAGCCATCCGGGACCCTTATCTTCCGCCCGACCGCGCCCCCGGCGCCGGCCGCCCGACCAAGCGCGAGCGGCGCGAGTTGGACCGCCTGCACGGCGAGGAGTAAGAATACGGTCTCGCGGAAAGCATGAGCGCGGCCATTGAGTTCCCGGAACGGCGACCATATCTGCGCCGTTACCATCGCGTTCGCGGCTTCCGGAGCCTTCAATTCCCATGCTCGACCTTCTCGCCGACCCGCAAGTCTGGGCCAGCCTCCTGACGCTGACCGCGTTGGAGATCGTGCTGGGCATCGACAACATCATCTTCATCTCGATCATGGCGGCGAAGCTGCCGGCCCACCAGCAGGACAAGGCGCGAAAGGTGGGCTTGGCACTGGCGCTGATCACGCGGCTGATGCTGCTGGCCTCCATCGCCTGGGTGGCGACGCTGACGCAGCCGCTGATCACCCTGCTGGGCATGGAGTTTTCGGGGCGCGACCTGATCCTGATCGGCGGCGGCCTGTTCCTCCTCGCCAAGGGCACCATTGAGATCCACCACACGGTGGAGGGCGAGGAGGACGAAGGCGGGGTCGCACCGAAGGTCGCCTCCTTCGGCGGGGTGGTCGTTCAGATCATGATTCTCGACATCGTCTTCTCGCTGGACAGCGTCATCACCGCCGTCGGCATGTCGAATCATCTGCCGGTGATGGTCACGGCGGTGGTCATCGCCATGGCGGTGATGCTGTTCGCCTCCGGCCCGGTCGGCGATTTCGTCAACCGGCACACCACCGTGAAGATGCTGGCGCTGTCCTTCCTGCTGCTGGTCGGCGTCGCGCTGGTCGCCGACGGCCTCGGCTTCCACATCCCCAAGGGCTACCTGTACTTCGCCATCGCCTTCTCGGCGCTGGTGGAGGCGCTCAACCTCATGGCCTCCGCCCGCCGCAAGCGCAGGCGGGCGGAAGCCCCATGAGGATCAGGCGGCGGCCTCTTCGGTGATGTGCTCGTAGGCGAGCTTGAACAGGTCGCGGACGGACACGATGCCGACCGCCCGCTTGCCCTGGGTGATCGGCAGGTGGCGGTAATGCTTGGAATGCATCAGGGCCAGCGCTTCGGTGGCGTCGGCGTCCGGCGGCAGGGTGTCGGGGTCGCGGGTCATGATCTCCGACACCTCGGTCGCGAACGGATCGATCTCGCGGGACAGGACCTTGTTGTTCAGGTCGCGCTCGGTGACGATGCCGACCAGGGCGCCGTGGTTGACCACCAGCACGGCGCCGATGTTCTTCTCGGCCATCAGCTTGGAGACGGTCAGGACCGACGTGTCCTCCGGCACCAGAATGAGTTCCTGAGACTTCACCACGTCAGGAACCAGCTTCCGCTTCATCGCTTCCCCCAAATTGAAATTTGTGTGCAACTTTTTGCGTTGCGGGGAAACAATAGCAAATCTCCGAAGCCCGTCTCTGCGGCGGAACACCGCACTTGCTGGCTGTCTAAGCGCGGCGCAGCACGACCGTCAGGTTGTTGGCGGGCATCTCCACAACGTCGGCCAAGGTGAAGCCGGCGGCGGCACGCTCCACCTCGCCCAGGTCGCGTACGCCCCAGGCCGGGTTGCGGGCCTTCAGGCTGGCGTCGAACTCGGCGTTGCTGGGCGCGGTGTGGCGCCCGTCGCGCATGAAGGGGCCGTAGAGCAGCAGCGGCGCTCCGGTGGGCAGCAGCCGTGCCGCTCCCTTGAACAGGCCAAGGCCGGCTTCCCACGGGGCGATGTGGATCATGTTGATGCAGACGACCGCGTCGGCCCGCTCCACCGGCCAGTCTTCGGCGCTGGCATCAAGCTCCAGCGGCGGACGCACGTTCCCGATTCCCGCCGTCCAGGCCCGGATGCTGGCGCGCAGTTCCGGGTCCGGGTCGCTTGGTTGCCATGTCAGCCCCGGAAAGGCCTCGGCGAAGAAGGCGGCGTGCTGCCCGGTGCCGCTCGCCACCTCCAGAATCACGCCCTCGTCCGGCAGCACGCGGCGCAGCACCTCCAGGATGGGCGCGCGGTTGCGCTCCGTCGCGGGGGCGTGCTTGCGGGCGTCGTCGGGATTGAACGGATCGAACAGGCTCATGGGGAAAAGGCTACCCGCCTCAGGTCCGAACGGCAACCTCCGGCGCCGGCCGGGTCAGCCAAGCGCCCACGGCCAGCAGCACTGCCCCGGCCAGCACCGCCGCCGCCGCGCCGATCAGCGCGGAATCGAAGCTGCCCGTGTTCGCCACGACGAGTCCCGCCGGCAGCGGCCCAATGATCTGCCCCAGCCCATAGACGGCAGTCAGCGCGCCGATGACCCGCGCCGACGCCCCGCCCGACAGCTGCCGCCCCAGCGTGAAGGACAGCGTCACGATGCCGATGAAGGTGCCCCCATACAGCGCCGCCGAAATCACCGACGCGACCGGCGCCCCGGTCATCGGCAGGACGATGCCGACCGCCTGCACCAGATGCCCCAGGATCAGCGCCCGCCACGGCCCCATCTTCCGCCCCGCCGCCGCCCAGATCAGGCCCGAGGGCATGGCGGCGAGACCCGTGACCATCCAGGCCGCCTCGCCCAGCTTGGCCGTCTCCGGCATGGTCTTCAGGATGGCGACCAGGAAGGTGCCGGTGACGATGTAGCCGCCGCCCTCCAGGAAATAGGCCAGCGTCAGCAGCACCAGCGGCGCCGACAGCGCCGCCTTCGCGCCGTTCCCCGCCGCCGTCGCGTGATGCGCGGCCGGCGGCGGGTCGGTGACCCACAGCCACGACAGCGCGCCGAAGCCGGTGCAGATCAGCCCCAGCCACAGCCAGTCGCCGCGCCAGCCCAGCCGCTCGCCCATGATCGCGACGAACAGGCCGCTCGACGCGATGCCGATGCCGACGCCGGTGTAGAGCCAGCCGGTCCACGCCTCCCGCCCGGCGCGGGCCAGCGCGTCCAGCACCATGGCGATGCCCAGGATGAACATGCCCGCACTCGCCAGCCCCGAGACGAAGCGCAGCACGCCCCACACCGCCATGCTCTCGGTGAAGCCCATGCCCGCCGTGGAGGTGACGCTGGCGATCAGCGCAGTGCGGAACACGGCGGTGCGCACCGACCCGTGCGGCACCAGCCCCGCGCCCAGCGCGCCGACGAAATAGCCCAGATAGTTCAGCGAGGCGAGGAACCCGGCCCCGTCGGCGCCCAGCCCGGTCGCCGCCTGCATGGCCGGCAGGATGGGCGTGAAGGCGAACCGCCCCACCCCCATGGCGATGGCCAGCGCCAGAACGCCGCCGATCAGCACCCGGATCATCGTCACCCCCCTCACACTCTTCTTCTGCGCATCCTCGCGCGGCACATCCCTCATTTCCAATGAAATGTTCGGATGCTAACCTTCACTTGTAGTGATGGGAGGGAAGCCATGGACCTCGCGGGCCTGCGTGTGGTGAAGGCGGTCGCGGACACCGGCAGCGTCAGCCGCGCCGCCGAAACGCTGAACTGCGTCCAGTCGAACGTGACGGCGCGCCTGAAGCGGCTGGAGGAAGACCTCGGCGTCGATCTCTTCCGCCGGCTGAGCCGCGGCATGGCCCCGACCCCGGCCGGCCGTGTCCTGGCCGACTACGCCGACCGCGTTCTCCGTCTGGTGTCCCAGGCCCGCGACGCCGTCGCCGACGCGGCGGGGCGGGGCGGCCGGCTCAGCATCGGCACCATGGAAACGACCGCCGCCGTGCGCCTGCCGCCGATCCTCGCCCGCTTCCACGCCGACAACCCGGAGGTCGAACTGACCATCGTCCCCGGCCCGACCGAGCATATGCTGGGGGAGGTGCTGGCCGGTCGCGTCGATGGCGCCTTCGTTTCCGGCCCGGTCGAACACCCGGAACTGGTCAGCCAGCCCGTTTTCGACGAGGAACTGGTCCTCGTGGAATCCGTCGCCGGCATCACCGCCGAGTCCGGCCGCACGACCCTGCTGGGCTTCCGGCGCGGCTGCGCCTACCGCGCCCGCGCCGAAACGGCAATGCGCGAGTCCGGTCGCGTGCCCTACCGCGTGCTGGAGTTCGGATCCCTCGAAGCGATCCTCGGCTGCGTCGGCGCCGGCATGGGCGTCACCATGCTGCCCCGCGCGGTGGTGGAGCGGGAGCCCTGGCGCACCATGTTCATCACGCGCCCCCTGCCGCCGGACATCGCCCGCATGCCGACCCGCTTCGTGCGCCGGGCGGACGCGATGGAAACGGCCTCGCTCCGGGCCTTTCTGGCGGCGGTCGCCGAACCGGGTGCGGTGATACAACCGACGGGGTTGCACCTTTTATAGACGGCGTGCTAGGCAAGCCCCGCCGTCGGGCATTGGTCTTTGTCGAGGCCGCGCGCGAGAACATCCATCGAAGCGACTCGGACCCCGGCGCGAGAACACCGCCGGAACTGGCGAGAACAGCGGAGAACGAATCATGCCCTACGTCGTCACGGAAAACTGCATCAAGTGCAAGTACACCGACTGCGTCGAGGTGTGCCCCGTGGACTGCTTCTACGAGGGCGAGAACATGCTCGTCATCAACCCGGATGAGTGCATCGACTGCGGCGTGTGCGAGCCCGAGTGCCCGGCCGAGGCCATCGTCCCCGACACTGCCGGCGACGTCGAGAAGTGGCTTGAGATCAACCGCGACTACTCCGCCCAGTGGCCGAACCTGACCCGCAAGAAGGACGCCCTGCCGGACGCCGACCAGTGGAAGGGCAAGCCGGGCAAGCTGGCGGATCTGTCCCCGAAGCCCGGCGGGGGAAGCTGAGTCGCGGCAGTTCCAGGGCCGGCGGCGTTTTATGCCGCTATGCAAAAACGACAGGTCGGGTATAGGCGGGCAGCAAAAGAATCCGGACGGCTGCCCGCGCGTAACCTTTGTAACTGGACCTTAACATCGCTATAATACGCGCCCGGAGCCGGCCTCAGCGTCATTGCCGGTTTTCCCATTGATAAAAGGGCTCATGGCAACCTTAAGCGTCGTGGCGGACTCCATCCCCACGGTGCCTTGGTCGTCGTAGGGTCCTTTTCGCTCCGTTCCACCGGGGCGGCAAAATGGCGCGATCGCGAGAAGTGAGAGCCAACCCACATGTCGAACAAGCTTGACTTCGAGGCCGGTGACTTCGTCGTCTACCCGGCCCATGGCGTCGGTCGGGTCGAGGGTATCGAGACCCACAGCATTGCTGGCCAAGACATTCAGCTCTACGCGATCACGTTCGAAAAAGAGCGCATGACGCTCAAGGTTCCGGTCACCAAGGCCCGCAACGCGGGGCTGCGCCGGCTGTCCACCAAGGACCGCATCAAGGTCGCGCTTGAGACGCTTCAGGGCCGCTCGCGCGTCCGCCGCACCATGTGGAGCCGCCGCGCCCAGGAATACGAGGCCAAGATCAACTCCGGCGATCCGGTGTCCATCGCGGAGGTCGTGCGCGACCTGTACCGCGGCGCCGACCAGTCCGACCAGTCCTACAGCGAGCGCCAGATCTATCAGGCCGCGCTGGAGCGTCTGGCCCGCGAGCTGGCCGCCGTCGAGAAGATCGACGAGCTGAAGGCGACCGAGCGTCTCGAACTGGTCCTGAAGAAGGCCGCCTGATCCCCCGTTGGGCCGACCATCGGGCGGACCAACAATCAGGCTTTTAAAAAGTCGATTTTTAAAAAATCGGTGTTTCGGCGGGGCGCGGCCTTTCGGTCGCGCCCTTGCCTTATGTTTTCACCTTTCTTCCGCCCCGGGCCATGCCTACACTCCGCCCCCGAAACTTTTGAGGCCGGACTGAGCGTGCGCCCGCATGGCTGAACCGCAGAAATTCATCGACCTCCGCCGTCCCCGGCGCGTCTGGGCCATTGGCGCCGTGCACGCGCAGCCCGACCACCTGAACGCGGTGCACGAGGTCGTCGCGTCGCGCTTCCTGCCGGGCGACCGGCTCGTCTATCTCGGCAACATGATCGGCCGGGGCGAACGGGTCCTGGAAACCATCGACACGCTTCTGTACTTCCGCCGCGCGCTTCTCTCGATGCGCGGTCTGGCCGCGACCGACATCGTCTATCTGCGCGGCGCGCAGGAGGAGATGTGGCAGAAGCTCCTCCAGCTGCAATTCGCCCCCGATCCGCAGCAGGTGCTCGACTGGATGATGAAGCAGGGCGCGTCCACGACGCTGGCGGCCTACGGCGGTTCGGTCGAGCATGGCATGGCGGCGGCGCGCGGCGGGACGGTGATGCTCGGCCGCTGGACCCAGGGGCTGCGTCAGGCGATGCAGGCGCGGCCCGGTCACGAAAATTTGTTCAGCGCGCTGCGCCGTGCCGCCTACTCCGGCAGCCCGGACCAGGGCCCGGATCAGAGGGAGCCGAACACCCTGCTGGTCAGCGCCGGCATCGACGCGCGCCGGCCGCTCAACCACCAGGGCGACGCCTTCTGGTGGGGGGCGCCGGGTTTCTCGCGGATTTCAGCGCCTTACCAGGGTTTCGCGCGCGTCGTGCGCGGTCATGACCCGGCCCGGCAGGGCTTCGCGGTGACGGATTTCACCGCCACCTTCGACGGCGGCTGCGGTTTTGGGGGGCACCTCATCTGCGGCTGTCTGGCTCCTTCGGGTGAGATCCTGGACCTGTTTCAGGTCTGAACCCATCTCCCTTCATCTTCCTGGCTTACCACGCCGCGATCATCCGCCACCGATTCCCTTCCGGTGGCGGTGATCCGATGCACCCCCGTCGTGCGTATCAGCATGCAACAGGGCGAAGGAACGGCTGTTGTCCCAACCGTCGGCATCCCGTGAAGAACCGACGGACCGAAGACTCCTCCTAAGGAGTCCACCCAAAGGACGAAGGCCGCCCAGACGGGAAGGAAGGGACGTATGGCTTATATCGACGATCCCGAGACTCAGCGAGCGAACCTGAGTTTCATCAAGGCGTCCATGCGCGAGCCTCTGCTGACTCGTGACCACGAATTCGATCTCGCCCGCAAATGGCGGGAGGTGGGCGACGAGCGGGCGCTGCATGAGCTGGTGCGGGCCTACACGCGGCTGGTGGTGGCGACGGCGGCGCGCTTCCGCAATTACGGCCTGCCGATGGGCGACCTCGTGCAGGAAGGCAACGTCGGCCTGATGCAGGCGGCCAGCCGGTTCGAACCGGACCGCGAGGTGCGCTTTTCCACCTACGCGGCTTGGTGGATCCGCTCCGCCATGCAGGACTACATCCTGCGCAACTGGTCCATCGTGCGCACCGGCACGACCGCCGCGCAGAAGTCGCTGTTCTTCAACCTGCGGCGCCTGCGGGCTAAGATCGACAGCGCCAGCCAGGGCGGCAACGGCAGCGGCGGCAGCCTGACCAAGGAAGGCCGCGAGTGGATCGCCGGCGAACTCCAGGTGGACGTGACCGAGGTCGAGGCGATGGAGATGCGCCTGTCCGCCTCCGACCAGTCGCTGAACTCCCCCGTGGCCGACGGCTCCGACGAGGATTGGCAGGACTTTCTCGCCGACCAGCGCCCCTCGCCGGAGGAGGTGGTGATCGGCATGCGCGACAGCCGCACCCGCTCCCAATGGCTGGCCGAGGCGCTGGGCGAACTGTCCCCGCGCGAGCGCACGATCATTCAGGAACGCCGTCTGCGCGAGGAAGGCGCCACCCTGGAGGAACTCGGCCGCGAACTCGGCGTCAGCAAGGAACGCGTGCGCCAGCTGGAACACCGCGCCCTTCTGAAGCTCCGCCAGTCCATGCTGAAGCGCGTCGAAGGCTACGACGACCTGCTCGCCGACGCCTGACCCCCCGCGAAGTCCTTCTCCCCCCAATCATATGAAATGGGCGGAGAAGGGGTGGGATGAGTTCACCCGCGGCGGACAAGGTCGAGGAGGGAAGGGGGAGCGGTGCTAGGCCAGCGCCGCGTCCTTCTCGGCCAGCACCTTCTCGATGGCGGCGCGGTCGGCGGCGGACAGGCGCACGGACGCGCTTTTCAGCTGGCCGCAGGCCGCCATGATGTCCTCGCCGCGCGTGGTGCGCACCGGGCTGGCGTAGCCGGCGTTGTTGACGATGTCGCCAAACACCTGGATCGCCTTGTCGGTCGAACGCTCGTACGGGGCGCCCGGCCAGGGGTTGAAGGGGATCAGGTTGATCTTCGACGGGATGCCGTCCAGCATCTTCACCAGCGCCCGCGCGTCGGCCGGGCTGTCGTTGATGCCCTTCAGCATGACGTATTCGAAGGTGATGCGCCGCGCGTTGTTCAGGCCGGGGTAGTTGCGGCAGGCGTCCATCAGCTCCTTCAACGGGTATTTCCGGTTGATGGGCATGATGATGTCGCGCAGCTCGTCCGTCACGGCGTGCAGGCTGACGGCAAGGTTGACGTTCAGCTCCTCCCCGCAGCGCTTCATCGCCGGCACGACGCCCGAGGTGGACAGGGTGATGCGGCGCTTGGAGATGGAGATACCGTCGCCGTCCATGACGATCTTCAGCGCCTTGGCGACGTTCTCGTAGTTAAAGAGCGGCTCGCCCATGCCCATCATGACGATGTTGGACAGCATGCGCCCGTCCGGCGGGGCCGGCCACTCACCCAGCGCGTCGCGGGCGAGCATGACCTGCGCCAGGATCTCCGAGGCGTCCAGGTTGCGCACCAGACGCTGCGTGCCGGTGTGGCAGAAACGGCAGGTCAGCGTGCAGCCGACCTGGGAGGAGACGCAGAGCGTGCCGCGATCCTCCTCGGGGATGTGAACGCTCTCCACCTCCTGGCCGTCGGGCATGCGCAGCAGCCACTTGCGGGTGCCATCCACCGACTTCAGGTCGCGCACCACGGTGGGCCGCGCGACGGCGTAGGACTCCGCCAGCTTCTCGCGCACCGGCTTGGCAAGCGTGGTCATCACCGCGAAGTCGGTCGCTCCGCGATGGTAGATCCAGTGCCACAGCTGGCGGGCCCGGAACTTCTCCAGGCCGATGGACAGCATTTCGGCTTCCAGCTCGTCGCGGGACAGGCCGACAAGGTTCTTGCGCCCGTCGGCATCGGTCGCCGGCAGGGCAAAGGCAGCAGCATGATTGGAGGCGCTCATGGCCCACTAGATAGGGCCATGAGCGTAAAGAGTCAAAAGACCAAGTGAATCGCTTTAGCGCTTCACGTCGCACGCCTTGTTGATGGCGGCGTAGGCGTCGGCGACACCGTCGGTGCTGTAGGTGTCGGTGGTCTTGGTGCCGCGCGTCGAGGTGCCCTTGACGACCATCGGCTTGCCCTTGGCCTCGCGGAGCGCAGCGGTGATGGCCTTGTCGGTTTCCGCGTCGCGCGCCCAGGCGGTCTCGCCGTCGGTGAACAGCTTGAACGACTTGCCGGCGATGTCGACCGTCGTGTCGGCGTCCTTCTTGAAGGGATAGCCGATGATGAAGCTGACCACGTCCAGCGTCTTCTCCGCCGGGCGGTGCGTCACCAGCACGTAGACGTCGCCCCGCTTGGCCGCGGCGGGCTCCTTCTTCTTGGGCTGGCTGGAGATGTAGCAGACCTTGTGGCCGCTCTCCTCGAACGCGAAGGCGTTCCAGTCCTTGAAGGTGCCGAGCAAGCGCGGATCGGCCGCGCCCGCGGTGGTGGCCGAAGCGACCAGAATGGAACCGGCCAGGATCAAAGCCGATCCCGCGGCGCGACGGATGGTGCGGAAAGGCAACATCGTTGTGCGACTGCTCAGTGGTTTTTCGAATGGCGCGGACACTACCCCAAATCGGAGAGTGATGCCAGGGCCGCCGGGTCGTCGGTCGGAGAAGGTCACGGCAGGCCGATGATCCAAACAGCCCGATGATCCAAACGGCAAGACTTCGCGTAGAACGCGACATCATGACCCAGCGCAGCCTCCGCCACCGGGAATCACGCTTTGCACAGAACCGACGCGCGCACCATGTTGAGTCGGGTGGGGTTGAATTGGGTAGGGTTGAGTCGGGTGGGCTTCGGATGTCCGGGCTCGTGTCGGCTGGGCCCGTGTCGTCTGGGCTTGTGTCGTGCGGGCGCTTCGCCTTCAATGCGCGCATGCAGAACACGGGTTCCCCGGCGGCCGGATCGGCCCAGGCGCTTGAGGCGTTGCTGCTCGCGGTCGGGCGAGAGAGGGACCGTGCCGCCTTCGCGGCGCTGTTCGGCCATTTCGCCCCGCGCCTGAAGACCTACCTGCGGCGCCAGGGCTGCGACGCGGGCGGGGCCGAGGAACTGGTGCAGGAGGTGATGCTGCTGGTCTGGCGCCGCGCGGAGACCTACGACCCGACCCAGGCGTCGGCAAGCACCTGGGTGTTCACCATCGCCCGGAACAAGCGGATCGACGTGCTGCGCCGCGAACAGCGGCCGGAGATCGATCCGGACGACCCGGCGCTGGTCCCCGACCCGGTGGAGACCGCCGACCATAAGGTAGAGACACAGGAGACCAACGGCCGCCTGCGCGCGGCCCTGAAGGAACTGCCCCCGGAACAGGCCGAGCTTTTGCGCATGGCCTATTTCGAGGACAAGCCGCACAGCGTGATTTCCGCCGAACAGGGAATCCCGCTCGGCACCGTGAAGTCGCGCCTGCGGCTGGCGATGGAGCGCCTGCGCAAGGCCCTGAGAGATGCAGTATGACCGGGGACACCGTATGACCGTGCCGAGCCACCATCCCGGCGACACGCTGCTGATCGACTACGCCGGCGGGGCCCTGGGCGAGGCGGCGTCGCTCATCGTCGCGACACATCTGGCGCTGTGCCCCTGCTGCCGGCTGAACGTCGCGGAGATGGAGGCCGTCGGCGGCGCGCTCCTCGACGAGATCGAACCGGACGAGATCGACCCGTCCTGCCTGGACGCCGTTCTGGCCCGCCTGGACGAGCATCCCCCCATGCCCCGCGCCGCCCGTCCCGTGCGCCCCGCCAAACCCGTCGAGACGCCGCTGCTGCCCGAACCGTTGCGCCGCTACATCGGGGACGACCTGAACGCGCTGCGCTGGAAGACGCTGATGCCCGGCATGGCCTGCGTGGACATTCCGACCGGCGATTCGGCGCGAGCGCGGCTGATGCGCCTGCGCGGCGGCGTCGGCCCGCCGCACCACACCCACGATGGTCTGGAACTGACGCTGGTGCTGGACGGCGGATTCACCGACGAGCTGGGTCAATTCGCGCGCGGCGATCTGGCGGTCGGCGACGATTCGGTGCGCCACCGTCCGGTCGCCGACCCGGAAGGCTGCCTGTGCCTCGCCGTCGTGGACGGCCGCCTGAACCTGACCGGCGCGCTGGGTCGCTTCCTGAACCCGTTCATCAGGTTCTAAATTCCCTCTCCCGGGGCGGGAGAGGGAAATAGGGCTCACTCGTCATCATCCGCGATGACCGGCTTCTGGATCCCGCGCATGCGCCGACGGCGGTCGGCGTTGCGCATGATCTGCCGGCCGTGCTTGTGCTCGCGCAACGGCTCGGTCGGGCCGCCGACGCGCACCGGGCGCTCGGCGAAGCGGCCCAGGCTGATCATGCGGTCGTACATCACGATGGCCCCGGCCACGCCCACGTTGATGCAGAACTTCATGGGAATCTTGATGATGTGGTCGCAGCGTTCCTGCAGAGGCTCCGACAGGCTGCCCCGCTCCGGCCCCAGCACATAGGCGGCGCGCGTCGGGTGGCGGAAGCTCGGCAGATCGACGGCGTCCTCGGTCAGCTCCACGCCCACCAGTTGGCAGTCCCTGGGCAGGGCGAGGTCGGCCACCCGGTCGTAGACGTACATCGGCAGATGCTCCGCGGCACCCGAGGTGTCGACGAAGCGCATCTCCCGCAGGTCCGGCTCCGGGTCGATGGCGAAGAAGAAGGAGGCCCCGAAGGCATGGGCGGAGCGCATCAGGTTGCCGACGTTGCCCGGCTTGCTGATCCGCTCGACTCCGACGGCGAAATATCCACGCATGGCTGCAAATCATCACTGGTTTCGGCCCGCGCACAGGCATCATGGCGGGTCTGACGGTGCGGCACCTTGCCTCGGGGCTCGGCCCGAGGCAAGGTTTCCCCTATGAGCCACGATCATTCCTCCTGCTGCGGCGGCCACGGTCATTCCCACGGCCACGCCCACGACCAGCCCCCAACCGAGGGTCACGCCGATCTGTCCGGCCCGCCCGAGGCGCCGATCCTCGTCGAGGTGACGCGCGGCGGCATGGTGGAATCCGTCCACCGTGGCCGCGCCTGCATCGTCGATGCGGGCGGGCGGGTGCTCGCGCAATGGGGCGACATCCAGGCGCCGGTCTACCCGCGCTCGGCCATCAAGGCCTTGCAGGCGATCCCGCTGGTGGAGACCGGCGCGCTGGACGCTTATCAGCTGACCGACGCGGAGCTGGCGCTCGCCTGCTCCTCCCACAACGGCGAGATCCGCCACACCCGCCTGGCCGAAGCCTGGATCAAGCGCATCGGCCTGACCGTGAACGATTACGAGTGCGGAACCCATCTGCCCTACGACACCGAGACCGCGCACGAGCTGATCCGCAATGGCGAGGCGCCGACCGCTTTCCACAACAACTGCTCGGGCAAGCACGCCGGCTTCCTGACCACCGCCGTCCACAAGGGCGAGCCGACCAAGGGCTACGTCCGCTTCGACCATCCGGTGCAGCAGCGCATCCTGGGCGTGATGGAGCAGATGACCGGCCAGGATCTGTCGCACGCCCCCTGGGGCATCGACGGCTGCGCCATCCCGACCATCGGCATCCCGCTGGGCGCCATCGCCTACGCCATGGCCCGCATCGGCAACCCGAAGGATCTGCCCGACGCCCGCGCCGAGGCGGTGACCCGCATCCGCCGGGCGTGGCGCGCCCACCCCTACCTGATCGCCGGCAAGGACACCTTCGACACGGCGATGATGCAGGCGTCCGGCGGCCTCGTTCTGGTCAAGGGCGGCGCGGAGGGCGTCGGCTGCGCCGTCCTGCCGAAGGAGGGCATCGGCATCGCCCTGAAGATCGACGACGGCACCCCCCGCGCCCGCGAGGTCGCCATGGCCGCCCTGATCCGCGCCACCAAGGTGCTGAGCGAGGAGCAGTGGTCGCGCGCCGCGAAGCTGCTCAACACGCCGATCACCAACCGCAACGGGCGGGAGGTCGGCATGGTCCGCCCGGCGGAAGGGTGGGCGGTTTAAGTCCGCAAGCGCGATCAAAAGGCCTCCCGCTAGGGTGCTCGGGTACGGAGGAACCATGACCAAGCCCGACACCCTGCTGGACTATGGCCGTCGCATCGAGCGCGTCGTGACGCACATCGGCGCGCACCTTGACGAACCGCTCGATTTGGAGCGGCTGGCGGCCATCGCGTGCTTCTCGCCTTACCACTTCCACCGCATCTACCGCGCCATGACGGGAGAGACGGCGGCGGACACGCTGCGCCGCTCCCGTCTGCACCGGGCCTCGGGCGATCTGGTGCGCGGCACGGACGAGATCGCCCGCATCGCCAGGCGGGCCGGCTACGGCAGCGTGGAGGCGTTCACCCGCGCTTTCGGCCAAAGCTACGGCATCAGCCCCGCCGCCTATCGGCGCCAGGGCCGCCTGGTTCCTCCGGTTCCCACCGACCAGAACCCGGAGGCCATCATGCACGACGTGACTATCCGCGACCTTCCCACCGTCCGCGTCGCCGCCATCTCCCACGCCGGCCCCTATATGGAGATCGGCACGGCGTTCGAGCGCCTGTACACCTGGGCCGCCGCCCGCGGACTGATGGGGCCGCAGGTCCGCTCCTTCGCCATCTACTATGACGACCCGGAAGCCGTTCCACCGGAGAAGCTGCGCTCCAAGGCCGCCCTGATGCTGGACCTGAAGGCCGTGGAGGACGGCGCCGTTCAGATGATCGAGATCCCCGGCGGCAAGCACGCCGTGCTGCGCCACAAGGGGCCCTACGCGGAGCTGGAAGGCGCCTACCGCTGGCTCTACCGCGACTGGCTGCCGACCAGCGGCCACACGCCGGCCAACCGTCCGTGCGTCGAGGAGTATCTGAACAGCTGCCGGTCCCTTCCTCCCGAAGAGTGGCTGACCGACATCTGCCTGCCGCTGGAGGAGAGCGCCTGACGGCGGGGCGGGCGCGGTGCTATTGTCCCGCGCCCGCCCCTCCAGACCGGCTGCTCAATTCATGAGCATCGCCCCATGAGCCCCCTTCCATGAGCATTGATGATCTGCGCGCCCAGTACGAGGCCTACCCCTATCCCGCGCGCAACCCGGCCGACGAGAAGAAGCGCCTGATCACCGGCTCGCCCAGCCACTTGGACGAGGTGAACCACTTCGTCTTCGGTGGGCGGCTCGACCATTCCAAGCCTCTGAATGTGCTGGTGGCCGGTGGCGGGACCGGGGACGGGACGATCATGATCGCCCAGCAGATGGCCGACGCCGGCAATCCGGGGCGCGTCACCTACATCGACCTGTCGGAATCCTCCCGCGCCATCGCGGAGGCGCGGGCGAAGGCGCGCGGGCTGACCAACATCGACTTCCGCCGGGGCTCGCTGCTCGAACTCGATGGGCTCGGACCGTTCGACTACATCGACTGCTGCGGCGTTCTGCACCATTTGGACGATCCGCCCGCCGGCCTGCGCTCGCTCGCCGGCGCCCTGAAGCCGGGCGGCGGCATCGGCATGATGGTCTACGCGCCGCTGGGCCGCACCGGCGTCTACCCCATGCAGGCGGCGTTGCGCGCCATCGCCCACGACCTGCCCCCGGCCGAGAAGGTGGCACTCGCCAAGCGCCTGATCGGGCAGCTGCCGCGCTCCAACTGGCTGCTGAACAATCCCTTCATCGGCGACCACAAACAGGCCGACGCCGACCTGTTCGACCTCCTCCTGCATTCCTGCGATCGCCCCTACACGATCCCCGAACTGGCCGAACTGGTCGGCGGCGCGGAGCTCGCCATCGCCGCGCTGATCGAGCCCGCCCGCTACGAGCCCTCCGTCTGGATCAAGGACCCGCGCGTGCTGAAGCGCCTGGAGGGCCTGTCCTGGCTGGAGCGCGCCGCCTGGGCCGAGCAGGTCACCGGCAGCATGACCAAGCACATCGCCTATCTCGTCCGTCCGCAGGATGTGGAGACCGCCATCGCCCGCCCCGACGGGCCGGACGTGGTGCCGGTCCTGCGCGACCTCGACGGCCCGGCCATCGCTCGGGGGCTTCCGCCCGGCGGCGCCCTGGAGGCGGATCTGATGGGCGCCGTCATTCCCCTGCCACTGCCCCGCCTCGCCGGCCCGATCCTGGCGCGCGTGGACGGCAAGGCGTCGCTCGGGGACATTCACAGGGCCGTCGCCGAGAAGGCCGGGGACCTGTCCTGGGACGCCTTCATGGTCCAGTTCGGCCAGCTCTTCGCCGCCCTAAACGGTGTGGGAAAGATGTATCTGCGGCGTTCCTGACCGATTCTCCAAAAAGAAAGCCGCCGCCGGGGAGGCCCCGGCGGCGGAAGTCATGGAGGAAACAACCAGGCGGTACTAACGCTTGATACGGAACGCTTAGTGGATGGTCTCGCCGTGCAGGGCGAGGTCCAGACCGTCGCGCTCCACATCCTCGTCCACGCGCAGGCCCATCACCACGTCGATGACCTTCAGCAGGATGAAGGAACCGACGGCCGAGTAGGCGATGGTGGCGACGATGCCGACGAACTGCGTCCACACCTGGCCGGCGTTGCCTTCCAGAAGACCGGCGGTGCCGCCGATGGCTTCCTGGGCGAAGACGCCGGTCAGGATGGCGCCGACGATGCCGCCCACGCCGTGCACGCCGAACGCGTCCAGCGAGTCGTCATAGCCCAGCATGCGCTTCAGACCGGTGGCGCCCCAGTAGCAGACGACGCCGGACACCAGACCGATCACCAGCGCGCCCATCGGGCCGACGAAGCCGGAGGCCGGGGTGATGGCGACCAGACCCGCGACGGCGCCGGAGATGATGCCCAGGACCGAGGGCTTGCCCTTGGCGGCCCACTCGGCCAGCAGCCAGGACATGGCGGCGGTGGCGGCGGCGATCTGCGTGACCAGCATGGCCATGCCCGCACGGCCGTCGGCGGCCAGGGCCGAACCGGCGTTGAAGCCGAACCAGCCAACCCACAGCATCGAGGCGCCGATGAGGCTCAGGACCAGGTTGTGCGGAGCGAAGTTCTCGTTCGGGTAGCCCTTGCGCTTGCCCAGCACGATGGCGGCCACCAGACCGGCCACGCCCGCGTTGATGTGCACCACCGTGCCGCCGGCATAGTCGAGCACGCCGTCGCCCAGCAGATAGCCGCCCGGACCCCACACCCAGTGGGTGATCGGCGCGTAGACCAGCAGCGACCACAGGCCCATGAAGACCAGCATGGACGAGAACTTCATGCGATCGGCGAAGGCGCCCGTGATCAGCGCCGGGGTGATGATCGCGAAGGTCATCTGGAAGGTGATGAACACCGTCTCCGGGATCGTGCCGGACAGGCTGTCTTTGGCGACGCCGGCCAGCAGGGCCTTCGACAACCCGCCGAAGAAGGGCGTGCCCTCGGTGAAGGCGATGCTGTAGCCGGCGACGACCCACAGGATCGACATCAGGCAGCAGATCGCGAAGCTCTGCATGACGGTCGCAAGCACATTCTTCTTGCGGACCATGCCGCCGTAGAACAGCGCCAGACCAGGAATGGTCATGAACAGCACGAGGGCGGTGGCGATCAGCATCCAGGCGGTATCGCCGCTGCTGAGCGTCGGCGCGGCGGGGGCGGCCGCATCCTGGGCAAGGGCGGCGGCAGGCAGACCGGCCGAGCCCAGAATCGCCGCCATCATCGGCGCGGCTTTGTGGAACAGACGGCTCATCGAGGCTCCTCTTTCTTCGAAGTGTGCTTCTTCGGCCCGGTCGCCCCGTCCCCGGTGAAAGACGGGGCGGCGGGCGGGACCAAGGACGCCAGTTCACTTACAAGAAGCGTGCCAACCCAAAAGGGCTAGGAATCGTATGAGTTGTGTCGGAGGAAGCGACCGGGAACAGCACCACACCCCGAGTCGCAAGGCTTGTTTGCACAAATTTCAGGCAGTTATTTGGCGTCACACCGTCTCCGCACATTTGGCGGATTCGGCTGTTGTCAGCGTGAAGAGCGCCCCGTTGCCACGCACCGCCGGCCGGCCTCCTGGGCGCTTGTCTAATTTTTAGGCAGTCTGGTGTGCCGCTTTCCTGCACAGGGCTTAGCCCGTGGGCCTATTCCGCCCCCTTCCCCCTCCGCCTATTGGCCCGGTGGGGAGGAATGTGGCACGGTCACGCTTGGCGCCGCCCATTCGGGGACTCTCGCACCCCCCGTTGGGCGGCCTCCGATGGTCGGCGACAAGAAAAATCAAGGGAAACTCCAATGCTCGACAAACGCGATCTGCGTCTGGCGCCGCGCCGCGCGGTGGCTCTGGTTCTGGCCGGCGGACGCGGCAGCCGCCTGAAGCAGCTGACCGACCGGCGCGCCAAGCCCGCCACCTATTTCGGCGGCAAGTTCCGGATCATCGATTTCGCGCTGTCGAACTGCATCAATTCGGGCTTCCGCCGCATCGGCGTGCTGACCCAGTACAAGTCGCACAGCCTGCTGCGCCACCTTCAGCGCGGCTGGAACTTTTTCCGCGGCGAGATGAACGAGTTCTGCGACCTGCTGCCCGCCCAACAGCGCATCAGCGAGACCGCCTGGTACCAGGGCACCGCCGACGCCGTGTACCAGAACCTGGATATCCTGCGCGGGCACGACCCGGAATACATCCTGATCCTGGCCGGCGACCACATCTACAAGATGGATTACGGCGCGCTGCTGCTGGACCACATCGCCAAGAAGGCCGACGTCACGGTCCCCTGCATCGAGGTCCTGCGCGAGCAGGCGACCGGCTTCGGCGTCATGCACATCGACGAGACCCAGCGCGTCATCGACTTCGTGGAAAAGCCCGCCGACCCGCCGGCCATCCCCGGAAAGCCCGACAAGGCGCTGGCCAGCATGGGCATCTACGTTTTCAACGCCGAATTCCTCTACAAACAGCTGGAACGCGACTTCAACGAGCCGGGATCGAGCCGCGACTTCGGCAAGGACATCATCCCCTGGATGGTGAAGAACGGCTGCCGCGTGATGGCGCACGACTTCGCCGATTCGGCGATTCTCAACGGCCCGGATTCCGAACCCTACTGGCGCGACGTCGGCACCATCGACGCCTATTGGGAGGCCAACTTGGACCTCTGCCACGTCACGCCGCAGCTGAACATGTACGACCGCGAGTGGCCGATCTTCACTTACCAGGAGCAGCTGCCCCCCGCGAAGTTCGTCTTCGATGACGAGGACCGGCGCGGCATGGCGGTGGACAGCCTCGTCTCCGGTGGCTGCATCATCTCCGGTTCGCTGGTGAAGAACTCGCTCCTGTTCAGCGAGGTGCGCGTCAACTCCTACAGCGAGCTGCACGAGGCCGTGATCCTGCCGGACTGCGACATCGGCCGCCACTGCCGCCTGCGCAAGGTGGTCATCGACCGTGGCGTGACGATCCCCGAGGGCCTCGTCGTTGGCGAGGATCCGGAGCTGGACGCCAAGCGCTTCTACCGCAGCGAGGGCGGCGTCTGCCTGATCACGCAGGACATGATCGACCGCCTGGAAAGCGCCGATCCGGCGAAATAACGCCCTGCGCCCTGTCCCACGAGGAATGAGCTTAGTCCGCTAGCTTAGTCCGATAAGAAGACCAAGAAGCCGAAAGACCGACCCGTTATGCGCGTCCTGTTCGTCACGCCGGAATGCTACCCGCTCGTCAAGACCGGGGGGCTGGCCGACGTGTCCGCCGCCCTGCCTCCGGCCCTCAACCACGCCGGCGCGGACGTCCGCCTCCTGCTCCCCGGCTATCCGGCGGTGCTGAACGGCCTGACCAACCTGCACGAGGTCGGCGATCTCATCACCGACCTGCCCGGCTGCGACCGCGCCCAGCTGCTGATCGGCCGCACGCCGGACGGGGTCCTGGCCTACGCGCTGGACGCGCCGTCGCTCTACAACCGGCCGGGCAACCCGTACCTGGGTCCGGACGGCAACGACTGGCCAGACAACGCCCAGCGCTTCGCCGCGCTGGCCTGGTGCGCGTCGGGCTTCGCGGCGCACGACGCCTATGACCCGTGGTGGCGGCCGGACGTGCTGCACGGGCACGACTGGCAGACCGGCCTGATCCCGGCCTACCTGACGCTCCGCCCCGACCGGTTCGACGGGCCGTTCCGCCCGGCGACGGTCATGACGATCCACAACATCGCCTATCAGGGCCAGTTCGGTGCCTGGATGATGGGCGACCTGGGCCTGCCCTCCTCGGCCTACCGGATCGACGGGGTCGAGTATTACGGCGGCATCGGCTACCTGAAGGCCGGCTGCCTCTACGCCGACCGCCTGACCACGGTCAGCCCGACCTACGCCCACGAGATCCAGACCGACGAGCACGGCATGGGCCTGCAAGGGCTGCTCGCCGGGCGGGCCGACTCGCTGACCGGCATCCTGAACGGCGTGGACTATCACATCTGGGATCCGACCACCGACCCGCACATCGCCGCCCGCTACAGCGCCGAGGATCTGGGCGGCAAGGACCTGTGCAAGGCCGACCTTCAGGCCGCCTTCGGCCTCGACCGCCGGCCCGACGCGCCGCTGGCCGGCGTGGTCAGCCGCCTGACCTGGCACAAGGGCCTGGACCTCGTGCTGGAGGCCGCGACGCAGTGGGTCGCCTGGGGCGGCCAGCTGGCCGTTCTCGGCAGCGGCGACCACGCGAGCGAGGCCGGCTTCCGCCACCTCGCCGCTTGGTACCCGCACTCGGTCGGCGTCACCATCGGCTATGACGAGGCGCTGTCCCACCGCATCCAGGCGGGTGCCGACATCCTGCTGGTCCCCTCCCGGTCCGAGCCCTGCGGGTTGACGCAACTCTACGCGCTGAAATACGGCACCCTGCCTCTGGTCCGCCGCACCGGCGGCCTCGCCGATACCATCGTGGACGCCAACCCGGCCGCCGCCAACGACGGCAGCGCCACCGGCTTCCAGTTCGTCAACCCGACGGCGCAGGAACTGACCTGGGCCTTGCGCCGCGCCGCGACCCTCTACCGCAAGCCCGAGCGCTGGCACGCCATGCAGCAGCGCGCCATGACCCGCGACTTCGGCTGGCACGGCCCGGCGGAGGAGTACATGGAGCTTTACCGGGAAATTGCGCCCGCGCTGGTGGCGTGAAGGAGCCGGGATTGGGGCAACCGACGGCTCTTGTCCACGCCATCATTGCACCAATCCCCCGTCCGCCCTATGTTCCGGCCCAAACCAGGGCTCCGGGCACCGATGACTGACCTTTCGCACATCCGCAATTTCTCGATCATCGCGCACATCGACCACGGCAAGTCGACCCTTGCCGACCGTCTGATCCAGCAGTGCGGCGGCCTCGACGCGCGCGAGATGCGCGAACAGGTGCTCGACAGCATGGACATCGAGCGCGAGCGCGGCATCACCATCAAGGCGCAGACCGTCCGCCTGCTCTACAAGGCCAAGGACGGGCAGCAGTACACGCTGAACCTGATGGACACGCCGGGCCACGTCGACTTCGCCTACGAGGTCAGCCGCAGCCTCGCCGCCTGCGAGGGCTCGATCCTGGTGGTGGACGCCTCGCAGGGCGTGGAGGCGCAGACGCTCGCCAACGTCTATCAAGCGATCGACAACAACCACGAGATCATCCCGGTCCTCAACAAGATCGACCTGCCGGCCGCCGAACCCGACCGCGTGAAGCAGCAGATCGAGGACGTGATCGGCCTCGACGCCTCCGACGCCGTCGAGATCTCGGCCAAGACCGGCCTGAACATCGACGCCGTGCTGGAAGCCGTCGTGCAGCGCCTGCCGCCGCCGAAGGGCAACGCCGACAGCGAACTGAAGGCCCTGCTGGTCGACAGCTGGTACGACCCGTACCTGGGCGTCGTCATTCTGGTGCGCGTGGTGGACGGCAAGCTGAAGGTCGGCCAGAAGGTCCGCTTCATGTCCACCGGCAGCGCCCACGACGTGGACCGCGTCGGCGTCTTCACACCGAAGGCCCTGCTGACCGGCGAGCTTGGGCCGGGCGAGATGGGCTTCATCACGGCCGCCATCAAGGACATCACCCAGACCAAGGTCGGCGACACCATCACCGAGGACCGCCGCCCGGCGCCGGAGCCGCTGTCCGGCTTCAAGCCGTCCATCCCCGTGGTGTGGTGCGGCCTGTTCCCGGTGGACGCCGCCGACTTCGAGCGCCTGCGCGACAGCTTGGGCAAGCTGAAGCTGAACGACGCCAGCTTCCATTACGAGGCCGAAACGTCGGCGGCGCTGGGCTTCGGCTTCCGCTGCGGCTTCCTCGGCCTGCTGCATCTGGAGATCATCCAGGAGCGGCTGGAGCGCGAGTTCAACCTGGACCTCATCACCACCGCGCCTTCGGTGGTCTACAAGCTCTACATGACCAACGGCACGGTCATGGACCTGCACAACCCGGCCGACATGCCCGATGTGATGAAGATTGATCGCATCGAGGAGCCGTGGATCAAGGCCACCATCATGCTGCCCGACGAGTATCTGGGCGGCGTCCTCCAGCTCTGCACCGAGCGGCGCGGCCAGCAGATCGAACTGACCTACGCTGGCGCCCGCGCCATGCTGGTCTACCGCTTGCCGCTGAACGAGGTGGTCTTCGACTTCTACGACCGCCTGAAGTCGATCAGCCGGGGCTACGCCAGCTTCGACTACCAGATGGACGGCTACGAGGAAGGCGACCTCGTGAAGATGTCCATCCTGGTGAACGCCGAGGTGGTGGACGCGCTGTCCATGATCGTCCACCGCAGCCAGGCCGAGCGGCGCGGCCGCCAGCTCTGCGAGCGCCTGAAGGAGCTGATCCCGCGCCAGCTGTTCAAGATCGCCGTGCAGGCCGCCATCGGCGGCAAGATCATCGCCCGCGAGAGCATCAGCGCCATGCGCAAGGACGTGACCGCCAAGTGCTACGGCGGCGACATCAGCCGCAAGCGCAAGCTGCTGGACAAGCAGAAGGAAGGCAAGAAGCGCATGCGGCAGTTCGGCCAGGTCGAAATCCCGCAGAGCGCCTTTATCGCCGCGCTCAAGATGGGCGACGAGTAAGGCTCCGGCCGGATTGCTTCGCCAAGGAAAAGGGGGCCGCCGGCCCCCTTTTCAATTCCCCCGGCCAGGGCCGGCGGCCCTGGACCCAAAAACCTTCGACGACACAGGCTCAGCGGCGCTTGCGGGTGCGCTTGACCGCGTACATGGACTGGTCGGCTCGCTCCAGCAGCACGTCCAGTTCCTCGCCGTCGTCGGGGAACACCGCCGTCCCGATGCTGGCGTCGAGCGGCAGCGTCCGGTCCTCGAAATGGAAGGGCGAGCGGATCTCCTCGGCGATCCGTTCGGCGAACATGTCGGCGCTCCGGCGGTCCTCGATGTCGGGCAGGATGATGCCGAACTCGTCGCCGCCCAGCCGCGCGGCGGTGTCCGACTGCCGCACGGCCCGTCCGATGCGCGAGGCCAGTTCGCGAATCGCCGCATCCCCCGCCCGATGGCCGTGGGTGTCGTTGATCGGCTTCAGCCCGTCCATGTCCAGGTTGAGGATGCCGATCTGCTTGGATTTGCGGCGGGCGAGCGCCAGCCCCTGGCGCAGGCGATCATAGAACAGCGCCCGGTTGGCCAGCCCGGTCAGCGCGTCGTGGGTCGCGCGGTGGTAGAGTTCGTTCGTCTCGTACTGTGCGGAATGGAACATGGCGGCCGCGATCAGCCCGGACATGAGTTCCAGAACCTTCAGGTGCTGCTCGGCGAAGGCAACCGGCAGGGGCGAGGCGATCTTCAGAACGCCGACGACGTTCTTCGCATGGATCAGCGGGGCCACGACCATCGACCGCAGCCCCACCTTGCGGCAGGCTTCCCGATCGACGCGGTCGTCGGTTTCGGAATCCTCGCAGTATAGGATGTGCCCTTGCTCGACGCACATGCCGGACAGGCTTCCGACCCGGTTCAGCCGCAGCCCGAGCTGGGGGGCCGCCATGCCGACGGCGGCGCGATAGACCATCTCTCCGCCCTCGGCCAGCTCGACGATGGCGCCGGCCGCCCCCGTCAGATGCTGGACGCGATCCGCGACGAACTCCATCACCCCGCCGAGGTCGTGCCCCAACTGGGCGACTTCGGTCTGGGCCTTGATGATTTCCATGAGAACGGAGGGATCGAGGGGCGCAGGGGAGGACGTGTCCGTCATACCGTCAATTCTCCGTCCGCCCAATTCCCCGTCCATCCGATTCTCCGTCCATCGCGTCGCGCCGAACGATCGGCCGCTCCCGTGGCCATCAGTAGATTTGTATGCGAATTCGCCGGAATATTGCGGCTTCCCTTCGCATTGTCAAAGAGCGTTTTCCGGCGCGGCCCTGCGACCTTCCGCCCAATCCTGACCAGGGTTCGAAAATTGTCGGATGACTCCGGCAACCGGATCGCCTATCACACCGGCTGGCTTTCAAGCGGATGGTTTCCCGTGTCGCGATCCGTCACGTCCGGCCTGTGCGCCGTCATCCTCGCCGGCCTCGCCGCAGGCTGCTCCCCCAGCTACTCTCCGACCACCTACTCCGCCACCGCGGTTCAGCAGGCGAACAAGGTGGAGCGTGCAGAGGTCATCGGCTTTCGCCAGGTGCAGATCAGCGCCACCGGAACGGTCGGCGCGGTTACCGGCGGCGCGGCCGGCGGCGTGCTTGGGTCGCAGTCGGGCCAGTTCGGCATCAACTCCGCGCTGGGCGCGGTCGGCGGCACGGCCATCGGCAGCCTGCTCGGCACGTCCATCGAGCATGTGACCGGCGACACCACGGGCTGGGAATACATCGTCCGCAAGCCCGACGGCGATCTGCTGTCGGTGACCCAGCGGGAAGAAGCCCCCATTCCCGTCGGCCAGAAGGTGCTGGTCATCACCGGCAGCCAAGCCCGCATCGTCGCCGACTACTCGGTCCTGCCCGACCCGGAACCCACCAAGAACGGGACCAAGGAAGCGGCCAAGGACACGCCGAAGCCGGACGACAGGAAGCCCGACGAGACGATCGAGGCGAAGGAACTTCCCGCCCCGCCGCCGGGCGATCCCGCGCCCCCGCCGGCACCCGTCGCGACGCCAGCCCCGGAGAGCCCCCAGCCTCCGGCCGTCCAACCCGCGCCCACCCAGCCTTCGCCCACACAGCCTTCGGACTCCTCGGCCGAGGTCTCCACCTGAGGTGGGTCACCCCCCAAGGCCACCCACCGCGCCCACCACGATCAGCAACCCCATCACCATTGGCAAGGCCGGCATGTAGGCCAGCCGGAACCGCCAAGCCTTTTCCTCGACCGGCGCCGGGGCAGGCTCCGGCACCCTCCGGTTCGTCCGCCCCGCCTCCAGAACCACACGCGTCATCGCGCCCAACACACCCATAACACGACCCTCCGTTTCGTGGAGGGCACCCTGCGCCCGCGCGAAAAATCTTGGAAACGAATAGGCTTTATGAGGATCATCACAAATCGTGATGATGGTTTGCCCGCGACGACTGGCTGCGACGACCAGCCCCGCGTTGAACGGCACCCGCTACTCGGCCCGACACCTTGGATAGAATGCCCCCATGCCGGCCAACCTCGACACCGACCTGTTGCGCGCCTTCGTCGCCGTCGCCGACGCGCGCAGCTTCACGCGCGCGGGCGAGGTGCTGTTCCGCACCCAGGCGGCGGTCAGCCAGCAGGTGCGCCGGTTGGAGGAGGTCGTCGGCAAGCGCGTGTTCGAGCGCGACACCAAGGGCGTCCGCCTGACCCGTGACGGTGAGGTGTTGCTGACCTACGCCCGGCGCATGCTGACGCTCAACGACGAGGTCATGTCCCTGATGCAGCGGCCGGTCCTGGCGACCACGGTGCGCATTGGCACGCCGGACGACTATGCCACCATGCTGCTGCCTGACGTTCTGGCGCGCTTCGCCGCCTCCTACCCCGAGGTGCCGGTGGAGGTGATCTGTGACAACAGCCCCGACCTCGTGGCCGAAATCGACAAGGGCCGCTACGACCTCGCTCTGGTCACACGCCACCCCGACACCAAAAGCGGCGAACTGGTGCGGCGCGAACCCGTCGCCTGGGTGGCGCCCCCGCACGGCGCCATCGAGCGGGAAAACCCGCTGCCATTGGCCCTCTTCCCCAAGGGCTGCGTGGTGCGCGACCTCGCCGTTGCGGCGTTGGAAGGAATGGGACGTGACTGGCGTGCCGCCTTCATCAGCAAGAGCGTCGTCGCCGTGCACGGCGCGATCCTGGGAGGTCTCGGTGTGACGGCGATGGAGGCCTGCACCGTGCCGCCCGCCTTGCGCCGCATCGGCCGGGCGGAAGGCTTCCCCGACCTGCCGGACATCGACATCGCCCTGCACCGCGCCCCCGGCGTGGCGGCCAAGCCCGTCCGCCTGCTGGCCGAAGCCATCCACGACCTGCTGGGCCACCCGGTCTGACGTCTCTTCTGATCTTTGTTGCTTCGTGTTTCCGAGCCCCAAGGGCCAGCGTAGCGCGATCCGACGCTCCTCGGGCGTGGCAGAGTGCTGTTAAGATGCCGCTTCCGCCGTCGCCTCCTCGGCCGGGACCCGCACGGGTGGGAAGAGGAGGGTGACGGTGGTGCCCTCGCCGACCGTGCTGTCGATGGTCAGCGAACCGCCGTGCAGTTCCATCAGATTGCGGCTGATCGACAGGCCGAGTCCGGTGCCGCCGAAGCGCCGGCTGATCGAGTTGTCGGCCTGCCGGAACGGCTCGGCGATAACGTGCAGGGCTTCCGGCGCGATGCCGATGCCGGTGTCGGCGACGGTGACCGAGAGGCTTCCGTCGTCAAGCATCCTAGCAGCCATGGCGACCCGGCCGCCCTTTGGCGTGAACTTGACCGCGTTCGACAGCAGGTTCAGCACCACCTGACGCACCGCCCGTTCGTCGGCGTTCAGGTTCGGCAGGCCGGGGGCGGGTGCGATGTCCAGCGTGACGCCGCCCTGCTGGGCCGACACGGCGGCGAGATCCGCGCAGTCGTGCAGCAACGCCATCACGTTGATCCGCCGGTCTTCCAGCGCGTAGCGCCCGGCCTCCAGCTTCGACATATCGAGCACGTCGTTGATCAGGTCCAGCAGGTGCGTGCCGCTGCTCTGGATGTGCTGGGCGTAGGAGAGATAGCGCGGGCTGCCGAGCGGCCCGAACATCTCGTGCACCATGATGTCCGAAAAGCCGATGATGGCGTTGAGCGGCGTGCGCAGCTCGTGGCTCATGGTGGCGAGGAAGGCGCTCTTGGCCTGGTTGGCGGCCTCGGCCAGTTCCTTGGCGGTGGCGAGGCGTTCGGCCGTCTGCACGCGGTCGGTCACGTCGCGGACCAGAAGCAGGACCTTGGGCGTCGGGGCGAAGCCCGGCGGCAGTGCCTGGGTCCGCCCTTCGAACCAGCGGGCACCGGCCGGCACCAGCAGCTGATACTCGATGAGCTGCGGCTGACCGGTCTCGATGGTCCGGCGCAGGGCGGTGATCAGTGTTTCGGCCAGATCGGCGGGCATCAGGTCGCGGATGCTCTGCCCGACGATCCCTTGCGCGGGGGCGATCAGAAGGGATTCGTCGGCGTTGGCGATCACCTCGCGGTACACGCCATCGCCGTCCAGGATGAAGGCCAGATCGGGCAGAGCGTGGACCAGGGCGGTCAGGCGGCTGGTGGTGGCGTGCAGCGCCTCCTCGGCCCGCCGCCGCTCGGTCACGTCGCGGATGACGCCCAGATACCGCCCGTCGTTCAGCCGGACCGCGTTGACGTCGGCCAGGATGGCGCCCTGTTCCTTGTGGCGCAGCACCATCTCGCCCCGGAACAGCCCGGCCCGGCGCACGGTGCGAAAGCCCTCGCGGCTGGCCTCGGTCAGCGGATGGCCGTCGGGAACGATGTCCGGTACGCGCCAGCCCAGAATCTCCTCCCGCGCATAGCCCAGCGTCTGGCAGGCGGCGCGGTTCACGTCCACATAACGGCCCTGCCCATCGGTGACGAAGAAGCCCTCCATCGCCGCATCAAGGTAGGAGCGCTGGCGCGCCTCGCTTTCACGCAGGCTGTCTTCAATGCGCGAGCGTTCGGCGACGCTGTCGTGCAGGGCGCGGGTGGTCGCTTCCAGCCGCTTCAGATGGCGCAGCAGCAGCGCGGTCAGCACGACGACCAAGGCCGACATGCCCAGCATTTCCAACAGGCCCTGGCGCGTGGCGGCGCGCCATTCGGCCAAGAAATCGACCGACGCGACGCGCACCGCGACCGACAGGGGAAGCCCCTTCACCGCCCGCACCGTGACGATGCGCTCCGTCCCATCGACCGGGGATGGACCTTCCAGCGTCTCCTCGGAAACGCCTTCGGTGATGCGGGGAATATGGTCGATGCGGTCTTTGCCGCTCCCGTCCCCGCTGGCGGCCAGCCGCTCGTCCCGGGGATGGCGGGCGAGCGCCGTGCCGTCCCGGCTCCACAGCGTGAGGGTGCCGTTGGGTCCGACGTTCAGGGAGGAGTAGAAGCGCTCGAACCGGCCGAGATCGACGACCGCGACGACGACCCCGGCGAAGGCGCCCCGCGCGTCGTCGAGCCGCCGGCTGACCGCCACGAACCAGCCCCGCCCGACGCGGCTGAGCATCGGGCTGGAGATGTAGGACCCGGCGTCCACCCGGTCGCGGTGGACGGTGAAGAAATCACGGTCGGCGATGTTGAGTTCGGGCGACGAACCAACCACGTCCAGCCGGATGCCCCCAGTGGCGTCGGTGACGATGAGGTTGCGGAAGACCACGCCACGGGCAAGCTGGTCGCGCATCAGCGCCAGCGCGGCATCGTCGTCCAGCGCGGCGGCACCTTGTAACGCCACGTCGTCAGGGCGCGGGGTGAGGGCGTCCGCCACGGCCAGCACCGCCTGGTCGGCGGAGCGGAAGGTGCTTTCGGCGTCCACCTCCAGCGCCAGCGCGAGATTGCGCGTCTGCCGCACGGCCTCGGCGACCGCGCGTTCGCGCCCGCGCTCCATTTCGTAATAGGTGGCGGCGCCGAGGCCGCCGATGACCAGGGCGACCAAGGCAAGCAACACCGCGCGAAAGCGCAGGAACACGGTCGCGCCGGACGGCTCGGCTGCGGAAAAGGGCAGCCTCTTGGCGGCAGCCTCGCCGGTTTCGGGTGACGTGACCAAGATGGCCCGGAGTAAGCGTCGATCGGAGGCGCACCCTACCACTTATGATGCCGCGCCGCACCAATCGGGGATGCGGCGCCGTGATTTTGTCCCCTTGCGGTTTTGCCCCTTGCGGTTTTGCCTCGACAACGGGCCGCCGCCGCGCTCATCTTCGCGCGGCCGAACGGAGCCCGTCTGGAGATTGACCCCGTGCCTGCTTTCGCCGTCGAACCCGGCTTGATTCTGTTTCTGTTCAACGTGTTGGCGGTGTGGCCGCTGATGCGCATCTTCCGCCGCGCCGGCTTCGCGCCCTGGTGGGCGTTCGTGATCTTCGTGCCGGTGGTCGGCTACGTGGGCGTGCTGGGGCTGCTGACGCTGCGCCGCTGGCCCGCCCGCCCGGACCGCGCGGCTCCGCAGCGCAAGGCCCGGAGGACCGCATGATCGAGCTTCTGAACGCCGTCTATTGGGAGCCGTGGCAGGCCATCCTGTCGCTGGACGCCTGGACGACCAACCTGATCATGGCGATCCTGCTGCTGGCGAAGATGGTCTTCGGCGGCTGGGTGCTGGCCAAGGGCGGACGCAGCCCGTTGTGGGCGCTGATCCTGCTGATCAACGGGGCCGACATCCTGGCGCTGTGGGTCTACGCCTACGTCCGCTGGCCCTTTGTCGACCGCTCCGGGAATGCGGAGCCGGTGCAGGCGGCCGACAATTCCGGCAATTGATAATCGCGGCGGCGGGGGCTACTGTCCCGCACCGTCCTTTTCCCTTCCGCATGAGCGTTCCCATGAGCGGTGCCTCCGGCAAACAGATCAAGAAAGTGGTGCTCGCCTATTCGGGCGGCCTCGACACCTCGGTCATTCTGAAGTGGCTGCAGGAGACCTATCAATGCGAGGTGGTGACCTTCACCGCTGACCTCGGCCAGGGCGAGGAGCTGGAGCCGGCGCGCAAGAAGGCCGAACTCCTGGGCATCAAGCCGGAGAACATCTTCATCGACGACCTCCGCGAGGAGTTCGTCCGTGACTTCGTGTTCCCGATGTTCCGCGCCAACACGCTGTACGAGGGCACCTACCTGCTCGGCACCTCGATCGCCCGGCCGCTGATCGCCAAGCGCCAGATCGAGATCGCCAACATGGTCGGCGCCGACGCGGTCGCCCACGGCGCCACCGGCAAGGGTAACGACCAGGTGCGGTTCGAGCTGGGCTATTACGCGCTCCGCCCGGACATCAAGATCATCGCGCCGTGGCGCGAGTGGAACCTGAACAGCCGCACCACGCTGCTCGACTACGCCGAGAAGCACCAGATTCCGATCGCCAAGGACAAGCGCGGCGAGGCGCCGTACTCCACCGACGCCAACCTCCTGCACATCTCCTACGAGGGCAAGGCGCTGGAGGACCCGTGGGTCGAGCCGGACGAGGACATGTTCACCCGCTCCGTCGCCCCGGAGAAGGCGCCGGACACCCCGACCTACGTCGAGATCGAGTTCAAGCGCGGTGACGCGGTGGCCATCGACGGCAAGGCCCTGTCGCCGAAGGACCTGCTGACCGAGCTGAACCGCCTGGGCGGCGAGAACGGCATCGGCCGCCTCGACCTCGTCGAGAACCGCTACGTCGGCATGAAGTCGCGCGGCGTGTACGAGACGCCGGGCGGCACCATCCTGCTGGTGGCCCACCGCGCCATGGAGAGCATCACGCTCGACCGCGGCGCCGGCCACCTGAAGGACGAGATCATGCCGCGCTACGCGGAGCTGATCTACTGCGGCTACTGGTGGAGCCCGGAGCGTCTGGCGCTCCAGGCGCTGATCGACCAGACGCAGGAGACGGTGAACGGCGTGGTTCGCCTGAAGCTGTTCAAGGGCAACGTCAGCGTGGTCGGCCGCAAGTCGCCGAACTCGCTCTACCGCCTGGACTACGTGACCTTCGAGGAAGACAGCGTCTACAACCAGAAGGACGCGGAAGGCTTCATCAAGCTGAACGCGCTGCGGCTGCGGCTCGGCTCGATGGCGAAGGCCAACGTGAAGTGAGCGTGACTGTTTGAGTGTGACGCGAGGGGGCTTAGGCCCCCTCGTTTCGTTTTCGGGATTCGCTTCAGGGCGGCAGTTGCAGGCTCCCGTCCTCGGCCAGCGGGGCGAAGGGGTTCCAGGCGACCTCCCACGGGTGGCCGTCAGGATCGGCGAAGTAGCCGCTGTAGCCGCCCCAGAACACATCCTGCGCCGGCTTCAAAATGCGTCCGCCGGCCCGTTCGGCGAGAGCCAGCACCGCGTCCACCTCCTCACGGGTGCGGACGTTGTGGGCGAGCGTGATGCCGCCGAAGCCGGAGGTCGGGCCGGATTCTGCCAGATGAGCGTCCTCGGCCAGCGCCTCCCGGCCGTACAGCGCAAGGCCAATGCCGCCGAGCTGGAAGAAAACGATGCTGTCCTGGCTGGCGGAGGACGGCGTCCAGCCCAGACCGTCCTCATAGAAGTGGCGGCTGCGAGGGAGGCTGGCGACGCCTAAGGTGATTAGGCTCAGCCTTTGTTCCATGGGGCGTTGCTCCATGACGGTTAGTCCTTCTTTTCGACGGCTTCCACCGGCAGGCCGGCGTCCTTCCAGGCCTTGAAGCCGCCTTCCAGATGGCAGACGGGTTCCAGCCCCATGCCCTGCACCGTGTCGGTGGCGAGCGCCGAGCGCCAGCCGCTGGCGCAGTAGAAGACGAAGCGCTTGCCGGACGCGAAGACCGGCTTGTGATAGGGGCTGTCGGGGTCCACCCAGAATTCCAGCATGCCGCGCGTCGCCGGGAAGGCACCGGGGATCTTGCCGTCGCGGGTGATCTCGCGCGGGTCGCGGATGTCCACGAACACCACGTCGGGGTTGCCGTGCAGGGCCTGCGCCTCGCCGGGGGTGATCGCCTGAATGCGGGCGTTGGCCTCGGCCAGCAGATCCTTGTAGCCCTTCTTCATCGCCATGGCGGTGCTCCTCCTGCATTTTGGGATTGTTGGCGCTGTTGCGCTGTTGGTCGAGCGATAGCACCTTTGTAACAGATTGCCGCAGCCGGAATGATGCGGCGTTTGGGCCAGAGATTTAGCAGGCTAGGGAGATCCCATGCAGACCGCCACCGACGCGGGCACCGCCGGAAGCACCGACCTGACCGTCATCGATCCGATCCGGGTCGAGCGGGACGAGACCTACGTGCGCCGCCGCTTCTGGGACAAGCTGCGCGCCAACCTGCACCGCGTGCCGTTCCTGGATCAGGCGCTGGCCGCCTTCTACTGCGCCACCGATCCGGCGACGCCGATGAAGGCCAAGGCGATGCTGCTGGCGGCGCTGGCTTATTTCATCATGCCGGTGGACGTTGTGCCGGATTGGCTGATCCTGGCCGGCTTCACCGACGACGCGGCGGTGCTGGCCGCCGCCATCCAGGCCGTGCGCATGAACATGAAGCCGGAACATCTGGAGCGCGCCCGCGCCACGCTGGAGGCGGAGCGGAAGAAGGCCGAGGCGGCCTGACGGCAGCGGTTTGACGGTGCGGGCTCAGGCGGAAACGTTCAACGGCACCTGCACCGAGAAGCGGGTGCCCGGCTGGCGCGGTTCCACGGTCAGCGTGGCGCCGAGCTGGCTGGACAGCGCGTGGACCAGACGCATGCCCAGGCTGGCACCGCGGCGCCAGTCGAAGCCCTCGGGCAGGCCGACGCCCCGGTCCTCCACAGTCAGGCGCACGGTGTCGCCGACGCGGACAAGACCCACGGAAAGCGGCTTCGGCCCATCGCCCGGATAGGCGTGCTTGACCGCGTTCATCAGCAATTCGTTGGCGATCAGGCCGAGCGGGACGGCCTGATCGGTCGGCACCTCCACCGGTTCCACCGCCAGTTCCAGCCGCCAGTCGCCGCTCTCCGCCAGGGCCGAGCGCTCCACGTCGCGGCAGAGCGCCGTCAGATAGTCGTGGAAGGGGATCACCTGCACGTCCTCCACCTTGTAGAGGAGCTGGTGAATGTCGCTGACGGCGCGGACGCGGCGCCCGGCCTCGGTCAGCTGGGCGCGCAGTTCCGGATTCTCAATGCTCTGGCTTTGCAGGGCCAGCAGGCTGGAGACCACCTGAAGGCTGTTCTTGATGCGGTGGTTGACCTCCCGCATCAGCAGGTCCTTCTGCGCCAGCGCCTCGTTGCGCTGGTCGAGGGCGGCTTCCAGCGAGGCGGTGCGCTGGCGCACGCGCTCCTCCAAGGCGTTCTGGACGAGGCGGGCGGTCCGCGCCTGCCGGAAGCCGAAGGCGGACAGGGCCAGCAGCGCGGCGGCGGCGGCGGCGGCCAGGGCGGCGTAGGGGGCGAGCTGCCATCGCCACGCGGCCAACACTGGGGCCAGTTCGGTGCGGACGGCGACGTGGATGGGCCAGGGCTCGACACGGCGGTGGGCGAAAATGGCGTCCTCGCCCATCATGATGCCGCTGACCGGGTTGGCCTGCACCGCGCGCTGCCCGAGTTCCCGCACCGGCGGGGGGGCCTGCGGGTTCGGTTCGGGATGGCGCACCAGCACGCTGAAGTCCGGGGTGCGGAACATCAGGATCGTCGGGTCGTAGGGCAAGTCCAGCCGGCGGTAGAACTCCGCGAAATAGGCCGGGTCCACGGTCACCGACGCGATGCCGAGAAAGCCGCCGTCCCGGTCGCTCAGGCGGCGGCTGACCAGGAAGGTCGGTTTCCGCGTCACGCGGCCGACGATCACCTCGCTGATGTAGGGCCGGTCGGGGGCCGAGAGATGGGCGCGGAAAAAATCCCGGTCGGCGGCGTCGGACTGGGGCACCGGGAAGGCCATCGTGGACAGGCGCAGCCGGCCGGTCGCGTCGTTCAGCCAGACGGCGTCGAGGAAGGGCAGGCGCTCCTCCTCATGGCGCAGGCTTTCCCAGATGGAGCGCGACGATTCGATCTCGTCCCAGCTCAACTCCTGCGTCCAGTGGGCGGCGTGTTCGACCAGCAGGTCGGCGGCGTCGAACAGGCGGGCGGCGTGCTCGGCCAGAATGTGGGCGGCGGACTCCGCGCGCTCCGACGCCTCGCTGATGAAGCGCTGCCGCGATTCCACGGCCAGGACCGCCACCGCCGTCAGAAGGAACACCAAGCCCGCCGCAGCCAGCCAGCCGATGGCCGCTTCCAGCCGGGGGCGATGGAGCGGAGAACGTGCCGTCGCGGACGGTGCGGCGCTGGAGGCGGCGTCATAGGGCATTAAGGGTGTGGACCGGCTGAATGGATTGCGCGCTATCCTAGCGCGGAGGGCAATCCGACGGACTCAGCCTTTCGTTCGCCTACATATGGCCTATCCCGTCTTCCTGCGGGACGTTGGAGGCGGCTGATCGTCGTGCGAGCCTCTTAGATGGTCTGCCGGGTTCGGGCTTTTCAGCGGCGATGCTGTGACAATTAAGGGGGTGGAAGGGGCGGGGCTGTCGGAACCTTCCGTCAACCCCGCCCCGGCATCAACCTCAGCCTCCAGCCTTCAGGGCATCCAGGCGGGCGCGGATCAGGGCGTATTCGGGGTCGCTGGGCTGGAACTGGGCGAGCAGGCGGCCCCAAAGGTCCGACGCTTCGGCAGTCTGGCCGGCGTCGGCGGCGTTGAGGCCGAGCAGCCACAGCGCGTCGCGGTTGTCCGGCTCGGCCGTCAGCGCCTGGCGGAGCGCGTCCACCGCCTCGGTGGGCATGGTGGAGGAGGGCTTGTCGGATCGGGCCTCGGCCGACAGCAGGGCCGTGGCGTAGGCGACCAGCACGTCGGGGCGGTTCGGCGCCTGGGCCTTGGCCTTGAGCGTGGCCTCCACCGCCTTCTGCCGCTCGCCGAGGACGGAGTAGGAGCGGGCGAGCTTCAGCCAGCCGTCCACGTCGGCCGGGTTGGTCTCCAAGCGGGCGGCCAGAGAGTCCACCATGCCCCGGATCATCTTTTCCTGGGCCGGCGGGGGGCCGCCGTTGGGCGCCTGACTCTCGGCGACCGGCGGCTGTTCCGGGGGCAGCGGCTGCGGCGTGACGGCGGCCGGGTCGAGGTTGAGAGCCTTGGCGGTCTGCTGGATCTGCGCCAGCACGACCGGCACCCACGGCGCGTCGGACGGGGATTCGGCCATCAGACCGCGCCAGCGCTCCAGCGCGTCCTTGAGATCGCCGGCCTGGAAACGAGCCAGCGCGGCGTAGAAGCGCGCGCGTGGCTCCTTCGGGTCCTTCTCCAGGATGCCGTCGAAGGCGATGCGGGCTTCCTCCGGCACGGTGCCGCCGTTGGCGCTGGTCAGCACCTCGGCGTAGCTGCCCAGGATGTCCACGTCGCCTTTGGACAGGCCGACGGCCTTGCGCAGCGCGTCGGTGGCCTCCGTATAGCGGCCCATCTTGGCGTAGGCCTGGCCGAGGATGGCCCAGCCCTGCGGATCCGCCGGGTTCTGCTCAAGCTGGGCGCGCAGCTTGTCCATGGCCGCGAGGACGTTCTGCGGCGGGGCACCGCGTTCCTGCTCCAGATTGCGGGAGGCGAGCGGCTGGGCCGGGGCGTCCGGGCGTCCGGTCTTGCCGTAGATGGCCAGCGCGCCCAGCGGCAGGGCGACGGCGAGCAACGCCGCCAGAACCTTGGCGCTGCGCGGGGTGGCGGCGGCCGGAGCGGCCTTTTCGTCCGCCACGGCGAGCATGCGACGACCGATCTCCGCCTTGGCGGCGGCGGCCTGCGCCTCGCTGATGAGGCCGCGCGCCTGCTCGCGTTCCAACTCGCTCAGCTGGTCGCGGTAGACCTCCAGGTCGTAGGCGGAGCGGGAGTCGGCCTGCGTGCGCGGCTTCAGCAGCGGCGGCACGATCAGCAGCACCACGCCCGCCGTCATGGCGGCGGCGACGATCCAGAACAGCATCAGGCGTCTTCCTTGCCCAACTTGTTTTGATTGAGAAGGGCGTCGAGACGCCGGCGCTCGTCCTCGGTCAGGGGGGCGGTGTCGGCGCCGCCGGCCCCGACGGCAATGCCGTCAGTGCCCTTGCGGCCGCGCAGGTAAAGGGCGGTGACCACCGCGCCGATGGCCAGGATGATGAAGGGGCCGATCCACAGGAACAGCGTCGTCGCCTTGAAGGGCGGGCGCAGCAGCACGTAGTCGCCGTAGCGGTCGGTGACGAAGCCCAGCACCTGTTCGTTGCTGTCGCCGGCCTTCAGCCGCTCGCGCACGAGGACGCGCAGGTCGCGGGCCAGCGGGGCGTTCGAATCGTCGATGGACTGGTTCTGGCAGACGAGGCAGCGCAGATCCTTGCTGATCTCGCGCGCGCGGGTCTCCATGGCCGGGTCGGGCAGAACCTCGTCCGGCTGGACCGCGTGCGCGGCGACCGGGGTGAGGGCCAGGGCAAGGGCGAGGAGCACGCCTTTCAGGATCGGGACCTTCACGACGCTGCCCTCAACTGCTTGACGAGGGGGAGGATCTGCTCCTCGACCACCTGCGGGGTGAGGGGGCCGACGTGCTTGAAGCGGATGCGGCCCTGGCGGTCCACCAGGAAGGTCTCCGGCACGCCGTAGACGCCCCAGTCGATGGACGCGCGGCCGTCGAGGTCGGCGCCGATGCTGGCGTAGGGGTCGCCGTTGCGCTGAAGCCAGGCCAGCGCGTCCTCCGCCTTGTCCTTGTGGTTGATCGCGCGGACGGTCACGCCCTGCTCCCGCGCCAGGCGGGTGATGACCGGGTGTTCCACCTTGCAGGGGATGCACCAGGAGGCGAAGACGTTCACCAGCGTCACGTCGCCCTTCAGCGTGGCGTTCGACAGCCCTTCCTTGCGGCCGGGCAGGGGCGGCAGGTCGAACGCCGGCACCGGCTTGTCGATCAGGGCCGAGGGGATGTTGCGCGGGTCGCGCTCGAACCCCAGGAAGAAGGCCACGCCGACGCCGACGAACAGCAGCAGGGGCAACAGGAAGATCAGGCGGCGCATCGGGTCGTCCCCCAGTTCCTTACTCGGCGGGCTGCATGGCGGGTTTCGGGGTGCGGCGGCGTTCCGGCACGCCGATCCGGAAGCGCCGGTCGGTCAGGCTGACGAGGCCGCCGGCCATCATCCCCATGGCGCCGATCCAGATCCACGGCACCAGCGGGTGGTGGTAGAGGCGCACGATCCAGGCCGTGCCGTTCTGGGTGGGGTCGCCCAACGCGACGTAGACGTCCGACAGCCAGGTGGTGTGGATGGCGGCCTCGGTCGTGGTCATGCGGGTGACCGGATAGCTGCGGCGCTCCGGCGTCAGGGTGGCGATGTGCTTGCCGTCCTTGGTGACGGTGAAGACGCCCTCGTCCGCAGTGAAGTTCGGACCCTGTCGCACGCCGATGCTGTCGAAGCTGATGGAGTAGCCGGCCACGGTCGCCGTCTGGCCCGGCTTCATGGCCTCGATCACCTCCGACTGCCAGGCCGAAGTGCCGGTCATGCCGGCGATGGCGATGCCCATGAAGGCGTGCGCGATGGTCATGCCCCAGGCGCTGCGCGGCAGGTTGACGGCGCGGTTCCAGCTGTCCTTCAGGGGCACGCGGAACAGGCGGATGCGCTCCGCGAACTCGGCCAGCGAGCCGAAGAAGGCCCAGGCGGCCAGCGCCACGCCGACCAGCGCCAGCAGCGGCCCGCCGCCGTTCGTGATGTAGGCGGCGATGGCGACGCACACCGTCGTGGCGACGGCGGCGCTCCACAGGCGGGTCAGGGCGCCGGTCAGGTCGGCGCGCTTCCAGGCCAGGAAGGGACCGACGACCATGGCGATGATCATCGGGATCGCAACCGGGATGAAGGTGGCGTTGAAGAAGGGCGGGCCGACCGACACCTTGCCCAGATTCAGCACGTCGAGGAACAGCGGGTACAGCGTGCCGATGAACACCGTCGCCGTCGCCGTGGACAGCAGCAGGTTGTTCAGCACCAGCGAGCCCTCGCGGCTGATCGGCGCGAACAGGCCGCCTGCCTTCAGGGTCGGCGCGCGCAGGCTGTAGAGCAGCAGCGAACCGCCGGTGGCGATGCCCAGCAGGACCAGGATGAACACGCCGCGCGCCGGGTCCACCGCGAAGGCGTGCACCGAGGTCAGGATGCCCGAGCGCACCAGGAAGGTGCCCATCAGCGACAGCGAGAAGGTGAGGATCGCCAGCAGGATGGTCCAGGTCTTCAGCGCGTCGCGCTTCTCCACCACGATGGCGGAGTGCAGCAGCGCCGTGCCGGCCAGCCAGGGCATGAAGGAGGCGTTCTCGACCGGGTCCCAGTACCACCAGCCGCCCCAGCCCAGCTCGTAATAGGCCCACCAGGAGCCCAGCGCGATGCCGGCGGTCAGGGTGGACCAGGCGGCCAGCGTCCAGGGGCGCACCCAGCGCGCCCAGGCCGGGTCCACGCGCCCCTCGATCAGGGCGGCGACCGCGAAGGAGAAGGCCATGGAGAAGCCGACATAGCCCGCGTAGAGGAACGGCGGGTGGAAGGCGAGTCCGGGATCCTGAAGCAGCGGGTTCAGGTCGTTGCCGTCGAGCGGCGCCGGGATCACGCGGATGAAGGGGTTGGAGGTGACCAGGATGAACAGAAGGAAGCCGACCCCGATCATGCCCTGCACGGCGATGACGCGCGCCTTCAGCGTCGGCGGCAGGTTGCGGCCGAAGAGCGCCACAGCCGCGCCGAACGCGGTCAGCATGACGACCCACAGCATCATCGAGCCCTCGTGGTTCCCCCACACGCCCGAGACCTTGTAGAGCATCGGCTTCAGCGAGTGGCTGTTGGCAACCACGTTCGACACGCTGAAATCGGACACCACATGCGCCCAGGTCAGCGCGCCATAGGCCACCAGCACCAGCAGCAGCTGGGCGATGGCGGCGGGGCGGGCGACGCCCATCCAGGCGGCGTTGCCGGTGGCGGCGCCGACGAGCGGAACGCCGGACTGCACCAGCGCCACGAACAGCGCCAGCACCAGCGCGTAATGGCCGAGTTCGGGGATCACGGTCCCGCTACTCCTTCTTCACCGTCTCGGTTTTCAACGGTTGGGTGGTCGCCTTGAAGTGTTCGGCCTCTTTCAGCGCGTCGGCCACTTCGGGCGGCATATAGTTTTCGTCGTGCTTGGCCAGCACCTCGCGCGCCTGGAAGACGCCGCCGGCCATCCTGCCTTCGGTCACCACGCCCTGGCCCTCGCGGAACAGGTCGGGCAGCTGGCCGCGGTAGGTGACGGCGACCGTGTTGACCGTGTCGGTCACGCGGAATTCGGTGGTGACGCCGTCGGGGAGCTTCTTGACGCTACCCTCCTCGACCAGCCCGCCCAGGCGGAAATTGCGGTCGCCGACGTCCTGCGTCTGCAACTGCGTCGGGCTGAAGAAGAAGACGATGTTGTCCTCGAACGCGGTCAGCGTCAGGGCGGTGGCCGTGCCGAGGCCCAGCAGGGCGAGGCCAAGCATGTAAAGGCGGCGTTTCTTGCGGGTCATCCTTCACCAACCTCCGCCGCGCCGACCTTGGGGGAGGTCGCTGCGGCATCGTTGCGGCGCGGGCGGCGGCGGGCCGGACGACTGCCTTCCAGCGCCTTCAGCGTCGTCTCGGACGAACGCAGGGTCTTGAAGGTGGCGACCAGGAGCCCGATCAGCACCAGCGCCGCCACCCCGTAGGCCGGCCAGACGAACGCGGCATAGCCGCCCATCGCGAAAAAATCGGACATGGTTCAGCCTTCCTGCCTTCAGCCCTGCGCCTCGGTCAGGCGCATCGTCTGGATCTTGCGCTGGACGATCTCCGCCTTCAGGCGCAGCAGGACCACCGTGATAAAATAGGTGGTGAAGCCGAACGCCATGACCAGAAGCGGGGTCAGCATCGTGCCGTCGATGGTCGGGCCGCCCATGCGGATCACGCTGGAGGGCTGGTGCAGGGTGTTCCACCAGTCCACCGAGAACTTGATGATCGGCACGTTCACGATGCCGACCAGAAGCAGCACGTTGCCCGCGCGCATGCCGCGCTGCGGATCGTCGAATGCGTTCACCAGCGCCATGTAGCCCAGGTACAGGAAGAACAGGATCAGCACGCTGGTCAGCCGCGCGTCCCACACCCACCACGTCCCCCACATCGGCGCGCCCCACAGCGAGCCGGTGACGAGGCAGATGAAGGTGAAGCCGGCGCCGACGGGTGCGGCGGCCTTGGCGAACAGGTCGGCCAGCGGATGCTTCCAGACGAGGCCGCAGGCGGCGGCGATGGCCATGTTGACGTACACGAACAGGCTCATCCACGCGGCGGGCACGTGGATGTACATGATCCGCACCGTCTCGCCCTGCTGGTAGTCGGGCGGCGAGCTGAACAGCGAGAAGTACAGCCCCACGATCAGCAGGACGACGGTCGCTCCGGCGCTCCACGGCAGAATCGCCGAGGACAGGCGCTGGAAACGGGCAGGGTTGGCGAAACGATGCATAGGACCTTTGGGCCTCTGGTCGCGTTCCGGACGATATAAGCGCACACATGCCAGAGCGCGAGGGGTTTCGCCTTGATCTTCGTCACGAAGCGTGGCGGTTTCAGGGCGGCTCAGCCTAAAGACCAAACGAGGCTCAACGTGATCGGGGCGCGGGGGCTTCTTCCACTGCTCGTTTCACCGCGGCCAGAAGACGGCGGCGAATGAAGCCGCTGAAGGGCCGGATGACCATCCAATAGGGCGCGAAACGGCGCCGGGACGGGGCGTCCGGACAAAAGACCCGCGTTTCCGTCGCCAGGAGGATCGCGCCGTTTTCCGGCGTGGCCGTAAAATTCAACGCCAGCTTGGGGACGCCCGGCTGATCGAAGGCGGCGAAGGCGGCCGCGTCCGCCATGGGAACGAGATCGAAATTCATCCGCCAGAAGCGTCCCACCAACCCATAGGCGACCTCGCGATCGCCATTGCGGCCGAGCGGCACGAAGTCGGCCATGCCGAACGGGCGCTGATCCACCGTCGTCATCTCGACGCCGAAGACACCGGCGATCCGCGCTGGAAGCTCCCGAGCCGCCATGATGCGGCGAACCAGGGGATCATCCGCCGGATCGAAGGCGACAGCCGCGTCCAGAACCCGCGCCGCCGTGGACGCGACCCGAATGTGGTGCCGTTCGGCGAACTGATGGTCGGGCAGATAATGCGACAGCAGTGACGCGGGCAGGGACATGGCGCCCCTACTCCAGCGCCTGCCTGAGCGCCGCAGCGCCCGCCCACGGCGCCAGCGGAAGCGCGCCGGCCAGCAGGCCGCCCAGCAGCAGCAGGTGCGGGCGCGGGGTGAGGCCGTTCAGCGCGGCATCGATGGCGCCGGCTCCGAAGATCAGCACGGGGATGTAAAGCGGCAGGATCAGCAGCGACAGCAGCACGCCGCCGCGCCGGGCGCCCAGCGTCAGGGCAGCGCCGATGCTGCCGATCAGGCTGAGGATCGGGGTGCCGACCGACAGGGTCAGGACCAGGACGCCGAAGCCCTCCGCGTCCATGTTCAGCAGGACCGCCAGCAACGGGGCGGCGACGATCAGCGGCACGCCGGTGACCAGCCAGTGGGCCAGCGTCTTCGCCAGAACCACCGCCTCCATGGGCAGGGTGGAGAGCGACAGAAGCTCCAGCGAGCCGTCCTCGTAATCGTTCTGGAACAGGCGTTCGAGCGACAGCAGCGAGGCCAGCAGGGCCGCCACCCAGATCACGCCGGCCGCGATGCGGGCGAGGATGTTGGGCTCCGGCCCGACGCCGAAGGGGAACAGGACCACGCACAGGACGAAGAACATCACGGCGATGGTGGCGTCGGAGCCCTGGCGCAGGGCCAGCCGCAGGTCGCGCGCGACAAGGCGCAGGAAGCGGGTCATGCCGCGTCCTCCTCATGCATGTCGTCTTCGTCGTGCTCGTCGTGGTAGGGAGTGAAGTCGTCCAGATGCAGGTCGCGCGCGCCGGGGGTTGCGATGTCCGTGTGGGTGGACAGCGCCACCATGCCGCCGGCCGCCCGGTGTTCGGCGATCATCCCCTCAAACAGGGCGATTGCTGCGCGGTCCAGCGCCACGGTCGGCTCGTCCAGCAGCCACAGGGTGGCCGGGGCGGCGATGATGCGGGCGAGGTTCAGGCGGCGCTTCTGCCCGGCCGACAGATAACGGCCCGGCACGTTGGCGATGTGCGGCACGCCTAGGCGGTCGAGCGCGGCCAGGGCGCTGGCGCGCGGATCGGGGGCGCCGCCCAGATTGGCCCAGAAGGTCAGGTTCTCCACCGCGCTCAACACCGGCTTCACGGCGTCAAGGTGGCCGACGTAATGGATTTTCGCGCGATGGCCGTCGGGATCGTCGGGAACCGGGACGCCGTCCCAGGAGAGCTGGCCGCGAAAGGGCTTCAGCAAGCCGGCCATGACGCGCAGCAAGCTCGACTTGCCGCTGCCGTTGGGGCCGAGCAGGACCAGCGCCTCCCCCGGCCCGATTCGGAAATCCAGCCCGGTGAAGACCAGCCGGTCGCCGCGAAGGCAGGTCAGCTCGGAACCGGCGAAGACGGGCATGGGCGGGGGCGCGCTCTCTCGATGAATGGGCAGGGAGCTATAGCACAGGGATTCCGGAGGCCCAAAAGAAACGGATTCCAAAAGAAACGGCCGCCGCAAGGGGGTTCTTGCGGCGGCCGCGGAACCAGCCGGGGCCTGGCTGGTGGCGCCGTGGGGCTGGCGCCCGTGGTCGCAGAGGTGGGATCGCGGGGGTCACGTCCCATGGCTTCTTAAGGTGCCAAAATGGCTGCGTTCCTTCTATGCGAAGAAAGTGGCGAAATTTTGATGGGCTGCGGTGGACGGATCGGTTGGGCCGGGTTGACCGTTGCTCCGGGCGGCTTGTCCAGGCATTCATAGCAACCACGAACGCGCGAACCGAAACAGTCCGGAAACGCCCCATGACCCTGCTGCTCGACCTGTTCAATGGGCTGCCCGACATCGCCCGCCTCATGCTGGTGCTGAGCGCCATCGCGGCGGCGGGGCTGGCCTTTGGCCAGATCAAGGTGAAGGGCGTGGGGCTCGGCATCGGCGGCGTTCTGTTCGCCGGCCTCGCCGCCGGGCACATCGCCAAGCAGGTGGGCGTCGATTTCGACCACCATGTGCTGCACTTCCTGCGTGAATTCGGGCTGATCCTGTTCGTCTACACCATCGGCATCCAGGTCGGACCCGGCTTCTTCGCGGCGCTTCGGCGGTCCGGCCTGACGCTGAACCTGCTGGCGGCGGCGCTGGTGCTGCTGGGCGTGCTGACGGCGGCGGCGATCCACCTGATCGCGGACGTTCCGCTGCCCGCCGTGCTGGGCGTCTTCTCGGGCGCGGTCACCAACACGCCCTCGCTGGGCGCGGCGCAGCAGATTTTGCAGGAGGTCGGGGCGTCCGAGGCCGACATCAGCACGCCCAGCCTGGGCTACGCCGTGGCCTACCCGTTCGGCATCCTGGGCATCCTCATCACCATGGGGCTGGTCCGCTTCGTCTTCCGAATCGACCCGGTGGCCGAGGCCGAGGCGTTCGAGAAGAAGCGCAAGGCGGAGGTGGAGAATCTGGAGACGCTGGACGTCGCCGTGCGCAACCCGGCGGTGGTCGGCACCGCGCTGAAGGACATCCATCTGTTCGGTGACTTGGGCGTGATGGCGTCGCGCATGCTGCGCGAGGGACGGCTTCAGGTGCCGCACCCGGACACCACGATCCAGCCGGGCGACGTGTTCCACCTCGTCGGGCCGCGCACCAAGCTGGAGAAGATGAAGGCCTATCTGGGCCAGGAATCCGACGTGACGCTGACCACCAAGGGCACCGACATGCGGTGGGACCGGCTGGTCGTCACCAACGAGCATGTGCTGGGCAAGACCATTGCGCAGCTGAACCTGGCCGACACCCACCGCGTGGTGGTCAGCCGCGTGAACCGCGCGGGCGTGGAGCTGGTCCCGAACCCGGCGCTGCATCTTCAGTTCGGCGACATCGTCACCGCCATCGGCCGTCCGGCGGATTTGCAGAAGGTCGCCCCGCTGCTCGGCAATTCGCAGAAGCGCCTGCAGCAGGTGGAGTTCATCCCGGTCTTCATCGGCATCCTGCTGGGCGTGATCCTCGGCTCCATCCCGCTGTATGTGCCGGGCATGCCGGCGCCGCTGAAGCTGGGGCTGGCCGGCGGGCCGCTGGTCGCCGCCATCGTGCTCGCGCGAATCGGGCACATCGGGCCGCTGGTGTGGTTCATGCCGCCGGCCGCCAATCTGGCCCTGCGCGAGATCGGCATCGTGATGTTCCTGGCCGTGGTCGGCTTCCTGTCCGGCGGGCGGTTCCTGGAAACGTTGGTGCACGGCGACGGGCTGGCCTGGATGGGCTACGGCGTGCTGGTGACGCTGGTGCCGCTGCTGATCGTCGGCTTCTACGCGCGCGTGGTGAAGAAGCTGAATTACCTGACCATCTGCGGCCTGCTGTCGGGAAGCATGACCGACCCGCCGGCACTGGCCTTCGCCAACGCCATGAGCCCGTCGGAAGCGCCGGCGCTGGCCTACGCCACCGTCTACCCGCTGGTGATGTGCCTGCGCATCCTGTCACCGCAACTTCTGGTCCTCTTCCTTTGGTGAGGGATGAGGATTTCCCAGGGTAGTCGCGCAAAATCCGCGTTGCGGGGGACGGGCCGGCGGTCTAGCCTGTGGCTCAATCCATGATTGGTCACACCATTGGCCCCCACCGACAGCGACGCATGCACCGACATCCGCCCACCAACCCCAACGCGCCCGAAGCCGTCGTCATCGAGGATTTGCACAAACGGTTCGGAGAGTTGGAAGTCCTGAAAGGCGTGTCGCTGACCGCGCGCGAAGGCGACGTCATCACGCTGATCGGCTCCTCCGGTTCGGGCAAGAGCACGCTTCTGCGCTGCATCAACATGCTGGAGGTGCCCGACGAGGGACGCGTCGTCATCGGCGGCGAGGCCATCGGGCTGAAGAAGGGGCGCGGCGGACGCACCGTTCCGGCCGACGTCCGGCAGGTGGACCGCATCCGCACCCGCCTCGGCATGGTGTTCCAGAACTTCAACCTCTGGACCCACATGACGATCCTGGAGAACGTCATCGAGGCGCCCGTGCATGTGCTGGGCGTGTCCAGGGCCGAGGCTATCGACCGCGCCCGCATGCTTCTGGACAAGGTCGGCATCCTGTCCAAGGCCGAGTCCTACCCGATCCAGCTGTCGGGCGGGCAGCAGCAGCGCGCCGCCATCGCGCGGGCGCTGGCCATGCAGCCCAAGGTCATGCTGTTCGACGAGCCGACCTCCGCCCTCGACCCCGAACTGGTGGGCGAGGTGCTGCTGGTCATCCGCCAGCTGGCGGAGGAGGGCAACACCATGATCCTGGTGACGCACGAGATGGGCTTCGCCCGCGAGGTCGCGTCGGAGGTGGTGTTCCTGCACCAGGGCCGGATCGAGGAGCAGGGGCCGCCGGACAAGGTTCTGGTGAACCCCGATTCGGAGCGGGTGCGGCAGTTTCTGTCGCGCCACCTGTCCGGAGCCGCTTGACCAAACTGTAACCCGTCAAAGTTCAAAGACCGGCCCGGCAACAAGGGCCATCCGAACAGAGGAGGTTGATCCGTGAAGAAGATCGTTGCGGCGAAGAAGATCATTGGGGCTCTGGCGCTCGGCGCCATCGTGGCGGCCGCCGGCGGCGCTGCCGAGGCCAAGGAGTGGAAGAAGGTCCGCGTCGCCACCGAGGGCGCCTACGCCCCGTGGAACGCCACCGATCCGTCGGGCAAGCTGATCGGCTTCGAGGTCGATCTGGCCAAGGAACTCTGCAAGAAGATGAACGCCGAGTGCGAGATCGTCGCCCAGGATTGGGACGGCATGATTCCGGCGCTGCAGCAGGGCAAGTACGACGCCATCATGGCCGCCATGTCGATCACCGACGAGCGCGAGAAGGTCATCACCTTCGCCGGCCCCTACGGCACCGAGCCGTCGATGTTCGGCACCATGAAGAACTCGCCGCTGGCGCAGGTGAAGTTCGACGCGGAGCGCATCGACCTCGCCGCCGACGCCCCGGCCAACAAGGCGGCCATCGACAAGATGGCGGAGGCGCTGAAGGGCAAGACGGTGGGCGTGCAGACCTCCACCATCCAGGCCAACTTCATGGAGAAGCACCTGCCGAAGGTGTCGGTCCGCACCTACGACAAGCTGGACAACGCCGGCATCGATCTGGCCGCCGGCCGTGTGGACGCTATCTTCGGCGACCGTTCGGCGACCGAGGCCATCGTGAAGACCAACAAGGACATGACCCTGTTCGGTCCGGGCTTCGCGCGCGGCGTGCTGGGCAAGGGCGTGGGCGTCGGCCTGCGCAAGGCCGATGGCGACCTGAAGGAGCTGTTCAACAAGGCCATCGCTGAGGCCAACAAGGACGGCACCATCACGAAGCTGAGCACGCAGCACTTCGGCTACGACATCTCCATCAAGTAACGTTTTCCCTTCGCTCCTTCGGGGCTTCGCGAAAGCTGTCTTCCTCCGTCATTCCCGCGAAAGCGGGAATCCAGGGCATTCCGGCGAGTGTCCGAGTTGCCCTGGGTCCCTGCCTGCGCGGGGATGACGGGAACGGTGAAGCACACTCCTTTCGCAAGGCCTTCCCGATGGGGAGAGGGAACGGCGCCCGGTGCTCATGTTCGAACTTCTTTCATTCGGTCCAGGCGGGTGGGGCGGACAACTCCTGTCGGGGGCGGCGATGACCGTCGCCGTGTCGCTGTCGTCCTTCGCGCTCGGCATCCTCTTCGGCTCGGCCGGGGCGGCGGCGAAGCTCAGCCACAGCCTGATCCTGAACGGCGTTGCCGAGGTCTACACCACCGTCGTGCGCGGCGTGCCGGAACTGCTGGTCATCTACCTGCTGTTCTTCGGCGGCGGCGGCATGGCCATGGCCTTGGCCGGCGTCTTCGGTTACGAGGGCTACATCGAGCTGAACGCCTTCACCATCGGCGTGCTGGCGGTGGGGCTGATCTCCGGCGCCTATTCGACGGAGGTGATCCGGGGCGCCGTGCAGGCGGTCCCCATGGGCCAGATCGAGGCGGCGCGCGCCTGCGGCATGAGCCGCTGGCTGATCCTGCGCCGCATCCTGGTGCCGCAAACGCTGCGCTACGCGCTGCCGGGGCTCGGCAATGTGTGGCAGCTGACGCTGAAGGACACGGCGCTGATTTCCGTGACGGCGCTGGCCGAGATCATGCGCGTGGCGCATGTGGCGGCGGGGTCCACCCGCCAGCCGTTCCTGTTCTACACCACCGCGGCGGCCCTCTACCTCGTGCTGACGACCGTTTCGACGGCGGCGTTCGAACGGGCGGAGCGCTATGCCAGCCGTGGCGTGCGGAGGGCCTGAACCGGTGAATTGGGAACTGATGTGGGACAGCGTGCCGACCCTGCTGGGCGGCGTCCCGGTGACCCTGGAACTGGTCGGGCTGGCGCTGCTGTTCGGTGCGGTCGTGGCCTTCGCCGTGGCGATGCTGCGCCTGTCCGGCAACCGAATCGCCGAGCGGGCGATGGCCGCCTACGTGTTTGTGTTCCGCGGCACGCCGCTGCTGGTGCAGATTTTTCTCATCTACTACGGGCTTGGGCAGTTTGCGTTCGTTCGCGACAGTTTCCTGTGGCCCTTCCTGCGCGAGCCCTTCTGGTGCGCCATCCTGGCGCTGACCCTCAACACCGGGGCCTACACCAGCGAGATCCTGCGCGGTGCCATCCTGTCGGTCCCGCTGGGGCAGGTGGAGGCGGCGCGCGCCTGCGGCATGTCGCGGACGCTGGTGTTCCGCCGCATCGTGCTGCCGGTCGCCATCCGCCAGATGCTGCCGGCCTACGGCAACGAAATCATCCTGATGGTCAAGGCCAGCTCGCTCGCCAGCACCATCACGCTGCTGGAGATCACCGGCATCGCGCGCAAGGTGATCGCACAGTCCTTCGCCGTGTTTGAGATCTTCATCGTGGCGGGGACGATCTACCTGCTGCTGAACTTCCTCGCCTCGCGCGCCATCCGCTACGCGGAGTGGCGCATGACGCCGTACCTGCGGGCGCGGGGGTAATTCGCATATTTCGCATATGTGCTGTTGGGCCGCCCTTTGGTTGGCCCAACCTGCAATGCGGGCAACAAACGACGCGGGCAACAAAAAAGCGGCCGAAAGGCCGCTTGCGCATTTTACGTCCGGGAAATTGGTGGAGCCGAGGAGGATCGAACTCCCGACCTACGCATTGCGAACGCGTCGCTCTCCCAGCTGAGCTACGGCCCCACACACCGTCACCGGCGTGGGCGGGATAATGGTCATGGCAGGGGGGCGTGTCAAGCCTTCTCGCTCGCATGAGCGTGCTCGCGCGAAAGAGGTGTGGGTGCACCCTCCGCGCGGCACTGGACAGGCGTCAAAGCTTGTGATTAGGGTGCCCCAAAATCGGAACAAAATGGGACGGGCCGGGCATGATTGCACTGTACCTGCTGATCGACACCGTTCTCAGCCTCTTCGTCTGGCTGCTCATCGCATCGGCGGTGTTGAGCTGGCTGGTGGCGTTCAACGTCGTCAACACGCGCAACCGCGCGGTCTACGCGATCGGCGACTTCCTCTACCGGATCACCGAGCCGGTGCTGCGGCCGATCCGCCGGGTCATCCCGAACATGGGCGGCATCGACATTTCGCCGATCGTTCTGATCCTGATCATCTTCTTCATCCGCAACCTGATGGCCGAATACTGGCCGCGCTTCTGATGGCCCTGGATTCGAAGGCGGGTGCGATCGAACCCGTCGCAGACGGCGTCCGGCTGTCGTTGCGCGTGACGCCCAAGGCGTCGCGCAACGCGATTGGTGGGCTGGCCGACACGGCGCCCGGGGGCAAGGTGCTGAAGGTCTCGGTCACCGCCGTGCCGGAAAACGGCAAGGCGAACGAGGCGGTGGTGAAGCTGCTGGCGAAGGCGTGGAAACTGCCCAAGACCAGCCTGACGGTGGTGGCCGGCGCCACCGACCGGAACAAGATTGTGCATGTGGCCGGTGACCCGGCCGAGTTGATGCGCCGCCTGCCGGCGCTTGTGGAGACGGAGAATTCCGATGGCTGAAGCCAAGATCATCGACGGCAAGGCATTCGCGGCCGGGCTGCGGTCGCGCGTTGCCGAGGGCGTGGCCGCCCTCAAGGCCAGCCATGGCGTGACCCCCGGCCTCGCCGTCGTGCTGGTGGGCGAGGACCCGGCCAGCCAGGTCTATGTCCGCTCCAAGGAACGCGCCCTGGTCGAGCTGGGCATGAACAGCTTCGACCATCACAAGTCCGCCGACATGACCGAGGCGGACATGCTGGCCCTGATCGACACACTGAACGCCGACCCGGCGGTGCACGGCATCCTGGTGCAGCTGCCGCTGCCCAAGCACATGGACACCCAGAAGGTGCTGGCCCGCATCGCGCCGGAGAAGGACGCCGACGGCTTCCACGTCGTCAACGCCGGCCTGCTGGCGACCGGCAGCCCCGGCGCCACCATCCCCTGCACGCCGCTGGGGTGCCTGCTGCTGATCCGCGACGTGCTGGGCCGTGACCTGTCGGGCAAGCGGGCGCTGGTCATCGGCCGTTCCAACATCGTCGGCAAGCCGATGGCGCAGTTGCTGCTCCAGGCCGACTGCACGGTGACCATGGCCCATTCCCGCACCAAGGATCTGGCCGAGGAATGCCGGCGCGCCGACATCGTCGTGGCGGCGGTTGGCCGGGCGGAGATGGTGCGCGGCGACTGGATCAAGCCGGGTGCCGTGGTGATCGACGTCGGCATGAACCGCATTCCGGCGGCCGAAGAGGGCAAGACGAAGCTGGTCGGCGACGTGGCCTATGATGAGTGCGCCAAGGTGGCGGGCGCCATCACGCCGGTGCCGGGCGGCGTCGGGCCGATGACCATCGCCTGCCTGATGCTGAACACGCTGACGGCGGCCTGCCGCGCGGCTGGGGCTCCGGTCCCGGCCGAAGCTGTTGCATGATCACCGTCTACGCCCGGACCGGCGGTCGGGTCGTCGAGCAGCCGCTCGGCGTCGGCGATCCGCTGCCGCCGGGCACGGTGTGGATCGATCTGCTGCGCCCGGACGAGGCGGAGCGCGCGCATGTGGGGGCGGCCACCGGCTGCGACCTACCGACGCGCGAGGAAATGAAGGAAATCGAGGCGTCGAGCCAGCTCTACACCGAGGGCGACGCGGTCTACCTGACCGCCACCGTCATCGTGCGGGCCGACACGCCCTACCCGGAGCAGGGCGAGCTGACCTTCGTGCTGACGCCCCGGCACGTCATCACGCTGCGCTATTCCGAGCCGCGCTCCGTCGCCACCTTCGCGGCGCGTACCGGGCGCCAGCCGGAGCTGCTGGCGAGCGCGGAGGACGCGCTGCTCGGCCTTCTCGACGCGGTCATCGACCGGCTGGCCGACGTGCTGGAGCTGATCGGTGCGCGCATCGACGGGCTGTCGGCGCGCGTCTTCAACGAATCGCTGGACAGCAAGGGCTTCGGGCGGGCGGCCAAGAAGCCGGACGAATTGCAGGACGTGCTGCGCGGCATCGGGCGCGCCGGTGACCTGACGCACAAGGTGCGGGACAGCCTCGCCGGGCTCGATCGGCTGGTGGCGTTCCTGACCTCGGTCACCGCCGGGCGGCTGAGCAAGGAGCAGAAGGCCGCGCTGAAGACCCTGACGCGCGACCTGCGCTCCCTGAACGAGCATGCGGGGTTCCTGGCGCATGAGTCCAACTTCCTGCTCGACGCCACGCTGGGCCTCATCAACATCGAGCAGAACGCCATCATCAAGATCTTCTCGGTGGTGGCGGTCGCGCTGATGCCGCCGACGCTGATCGCCTCGGCCTACGGGATGAACTTCCACCACATGCCGGAGCTGGACTGGGAGTTCGGCTATCCCATGGCGCTGGTGCTGATGGTACTGTCGGCGGTCGTGCCGCTCTGGTACTTCCGCCGGCGCGGGTGGCTTTAAAGGTCACTTCGGCGCCCAAGGTCACTTCGGCGCCCAAGGTCACTTTGGCGGTGGCGTGATCCCGTCGATGGTCAGGTAGACCAGAGTCTGATTCACCAGCACATAGGCAATCTCGCCGAAGGTCAGCGGTCCGGAGAAGGGCGCTACCGGCGCGCCGGGAAAGCCGGTGTACTGGTAATTGCGGATGCAGTTGCAGGCGAAGACCGGCTCCCCCGACGCCTCGGCCGCCGCCGTGCGGAAGGCGGCGTCGTAATCGTCGAGCGGGGCGGCGAAGCGGTAGGCGATGCCGGGGAACACCGGCGCGTAGAAGCGGACCTGCCCCGCGGCCTCATCGATGCTTTCGATCGAGACGTTGACCGGCGTCCCGAAATAGTCGGCGACCAGCGGCAGTTTCCGATCGATTCCCTGCTCACGGATGTAGCGGACGAGATTGACCGGTTCCCCATCCACCATGCATTCGGACGCGGTGAAGCTGCGCTCGGCGAAGCTGATGGCGGGGCCGTCGCCCTGGCGGAACGGGTTGACAATGCCGACCTTTGCCGACAGCCCGGCCGGCAGGGGCATGTGCATGGCCAGCGCCATGGTCGCGGAGGATTCGCCGGTCGCGCCGTTGAACACCTTTGGCGGGCGCTTGCCGACATCCTCGGCCGCGACGCCGGCGATCCAGCCGACCAGCGGTGCGTTGAAGACCCCCTCGAAGCTGAACACACCCTGGGCGAAGGCGGTGTGCGGTTCCGAAAAGGCGGGGATGATCAGGGCGGTGAAGCCGTTTTCCGGCGTGTTGGCGCCGATGCCGGACAGCGCTTCGGTGCCGTAGAAGCGGATCAGCGGGCTGGTCGCCGGCTCCGGCAGGGCGGCGGCGAAGACGCGGTCGCGACTGGCCACGCCGCCCGTCTCGGTCATGAAATAGGGGATGGTGCCGGCGATCCAGCGGCCGCGCGGCAGGCCGGTCAGCAACGCCTCGTCACCGGCCAGGAGCAGCGTCCGTCCGGATTCGATCAACGTTGCGGCCTCGTCTCGTTCGATCAGTCCAGGCGTCAAGCGGACATCCCCGTTTGCGCGAACAATCTCGTCATTCTGCACGGCGCCGTATGGCGCGCAAGCCGCCATGGCTTAGACCATGGTCGCATGGCAAACGCCTTTACACGCAGACCCAATCATGGTGCCCCGCCATAAAGGAATGGTAAAAGCCCTTGTTGTGTAAGGGATTTGGTGTGGGCTATATAAGATCACTGAGTTGATCTTGCCAGGACGCCATGCGGATTCTGACCGAAGCCGAGATGATGGGCCGCGTGGCGCTCGACAATCCCTGGTGGGACGGCTCACGGCGGGATGGCGGCGCGCCGGAGGCCGAGATGGCGGCCCTGCCTCGCCGAGCCTTCTTCGACACCTTCCTGCGCCGGGTCAGCCGAGCGGAGGGCGCTCCGCCGCTGGTGTTGGCCGGTCCCCGGCGCGTCGGCAAGACGGTGCTGATCCGTCAGGCGATCCAGCGTCTTCTGGAGACCGGCACACCAGCCGACGCCATCGCCTACGCCGCGCTGGACGCTCCGGCGGTGCAGGGACTTTCGCTTGACCGGCTGGTCGTGGCCTTGCGCGGCCGTGCGCCGGGGGCGGGGTTGGTCGTGCTCGACGCCATCCACCACGCGCGCGGCTGGGAGGAGCAATTGCCCGCCATCGCCGCCGCGCATCCGGATGCGCGGATCGTCGCCGTCTCCAGCGGGGGCGCGCGGCGGGAGGTGCCGGCGGGCTGCGAGGAGTTCGTGCTTCCGCCGCTGACTTTCGCCGAATACCTGCGCTTGACCGGGGCGGAGCGCGACCTGATCGAGCCCATGTTCTTCGGCAAGGGGACGCCGATGTATGTGGTGCACGACGTGGCGGCGCTGAACGCGCGCTTCCTGCACTACATCAACGGCGGTGGCTTTCCGGAGGCGCTGCTGCTGCGGTCGCATGGGGATGCCGCGCGCCTGCTGCGGACCGAGGTGCTGGGAGCGCTGCTGCACCAGGACCTGCCGGGGCTGACCAGCATCGGCGGTACGGCGGAGCTGAACGCGTTGCTGCTGCTGCTGGCCCGCAACACGGGGCGCGAGGTGTCCATTGAGGGCATTGCCGAGCGGGCCGGCATCGCCAAGAACACGATCCGCCGCTATCTCGATTACCTGGAGGCATCCTTCCTGATCGTCCGCATGGCGCGGGTGCACCCGGAAGGCGGGCGGTTCCAGCGCATGCGCACCTTCAAGATCCACCTGACGACGCCGTGCCTCTACGCCGCGCTATTCGGGCCGGTGGCGGCGGACGATCCGGTGCTGCCGGCGCTAGCGGAAAGCGCCGTGGTCGGGCAGTGGCTGGCCTCCCGCGAGTTGCCGCGGCTGCATTACGCGCGGCTGCCGGAAGGGCCGGTGGACCTCGTCTCCCTGTCGGCGGAGAACGGGCGGCCGTCCTGGGCCTGCGCGCTGGCCGGAATCGATGCGGCGGTCACCGATGGGGCTACGATCAACGGGCTGATCCAATTCGCCAAGCGTAACGCGCCGCTGCGCTGGGTCGGTGCCACGACGCAGACCGCCGCGTCGCTGAAGGCGCACGACGGGGTGGAGGTCTGGCACCGCCCAGCCAGCCAATACTGCTACGAGGTCGGCCGCCGCGTGGCCGACGAAGTAGGATCAGGAGGCTGATCTTAGCGGTCGTGAACCGGCGCGATCTGGTCCAGGCGGTGGGCGAAGTCCACATCGGCCTGGGTCACGCCGTCCACGGTGCGGGTGTAGAGGATCACCTCCACCCGGCCCATGTCGTTGAACCATTCGGGATGGTGGTCGGCGCGCTCGGCCAACAGGGCGACCTGGCTCATGAAGCCCCAAGCGGCGGGGAAGTTGGGGAAGTGATAGGTCTTGCGGATCGCGTCGCGCTCCAGCACCTCCGACCAGCCGTGCAGTTCTTTCAGGGCCGTCTGGCGCTTGGCGCCCACCAGCTTGTCCGACATCGACCTGTTTCCTCCCCGATGGTTTGAGTGCGAATTCCGGTTTACCGTCGCTTGGCCTCGCGGGCAAGTGTCGCTACCTTTCCCGTCATGACCCGCAAACCGGCACCTTCCCACACCATTCCGCCCTCCATGGACGACCTCGAACGCATGGCCGAGGACGCGCTGGAGACCATTCCGGGTGAGCTTCTGGCCCCGGTCGGCAACGTCATCATCCATGTCGAGGACTTCCCCGACGAGGAGACCGAGCGCGAGATGGAGCTGGAAAGCCCGTTCGACCTGCTGGGCCTCTACCGGGGCGTGGACCTGACGCGGCAGAGCGTCGCGGACGTGCGCAGCACCCCCGACATGATCTTCCTCTACCGCCGCCCCATCCTGGATTATTGGTGCGAGACGGGCGAAGATCTCTTCGCCATCGTCCGTCATGTCCTCATCCACGAGATCGGCCACCATTTCGGCCTGTCCGACGAGGACATGGATCGCATCGAAAGCATGGAGTGAATGCCGGTGGCGACGGAAATGGAGCGTTTTCTGGCCCTGCACGACGGGTTGCCGAGGCAGGCGCCGGGCTCCGACCCCGCCACCCAGGACGCCGTCCGTCGCTTGAGGCCCCATGGCTTGCCGGACGATCCGGCGGTGCTGGACATCGGCTGCGGGCCGGGGCGGTCGCTGATGATGCTGGGCCGCGTCACCGGCGGGCGCGTGACCGGCATCGACCTCCACGAACCTTTCCTGGCCGAGGCCCAGGCCCGCATCGACGAGGCGGGACTCGGCCGCCGGATGTCGGTGCGCAAGCATTCCATGCTGGAGCTGGACGGGTTCGCGGACGGCGGCTTCGACCTGCTGTGGGCGGAGGGCTCCATCTACATCGCCGGTTTCGACGAGGGGCTGCGGCGCTGGCGCCGTTTGCTGAAGCCCGGCGGGCTGGTCGGGCTGACTGAACTAACTTGGTTAGCTAAGGATCGGCCGGGGGAGGCGAAGGCCTTCTGGGACGCCGCCTATCCCGCGATGCGGACCGAGGCGGAGAACCGGACCGCTGCGGAGGCCGCCGGATACACGGTTCTGGACAGCTTTGCCCTGCCGGCCGAGGCGTGGTGGGACGAGTACTATGGCCCGCTGTCGGAGCGCGTCGCGGCCTATCGGCAGCGGCACGCGGGCGATCCGGACTGGACCGCCGTGCTGGACGCGGCGGCGGCGGAAATCGACCTCTATCGGCGCTTCGGGGACAGCTATGGCTACGTCTTCTACCTGCTGAAGCGGGTGGATTAGCCGTCCAACGCCTCCGCCACATGGCGTCGCAGGGCAGGAACCAGCTCTTCCTCGAACCACGGGTTCTTCTTCAGCCACGCGGTGTTGCGCCAGCTGGGGTGCGGCAGGGGCAGAAAGTCCGGCCGATAGTCGCGCCACGCGGCGACGGTCTCGGTCATGGTCCGCCGGCGGCGGTCGCCGAGATAGTGGGCCTGCGCGTACTGCCCGATCAGCAGGGTCAGCCGCACGCCGGTCAGGGCGGCGCGGAGCGGCGGGTGCCACAGCGGCGCGCATTCCGGGCGCGGCGGATAGTCGCCGCCTTTCGGCGCCGTGCCGGGGTAGCACAGGCCCATGGGCACGATGGCGATGCGGGACTCGTCGTAGAAGGCGGCGCGGTCCATGCCCAGCCATTGGCGCAGCCGGTCGCCGGACGGGTCGTTCCAGGGGATGCCCGTGGCGTGCACCCGCGCCCCCGGCGCCTGCCCGACAATCAGCAGGCGCGCGGTGGTGGAGCCGCGCAGGACCGGCCGGCAGCCGTGCGGCAGATGCGCCTCGCACAGCCGGCAGGCGCGCGCCCGCTCCAGAAGCTCCGAAAGCTCGGCCATCACGCCAGGGCGAGAAGGTCTTTGACGAAGGCCGGGACGACTTCGGTTGCCGGGCCGTGGATGGATTCGGCGAACTGGGTGGCGCCGAGCGAGGGTTCCAGGTTCAGTTCCACCGTGTAGGCGCCGGCTGAGCGCGCCTCGGCGACGAAGCCGGCCGCCGGATAGACGTTGCCGGACGTGCCGATGGACACGAACAGGTCGCAGGCGCCCAGGGCGCGGTAGATGCGCTCCATTTGGTAGGGCATCTCGCCGAACCACACGACGTCCGGGCGCATGCCGCCCTTGCGGGTGCAGGTCGGGCAGATGTCGTGCACCGACAGGTCGCCGTTCCAGTGCTCCACCGTGCGGCAATGGGCGCAGAAGACCTTCCGCAGCTCGCCGTGCATGTGGATCAGGTTCTGGGAGCCGGCGCGCTCGTGCAGGTCGTCGATGTTCTGGGTGACGATCAGCACCTCGCCGGGCCAGTTGCGTTCAAGCTCCACCAGGGCGGCATGGGCCGGATTCGGCTGGATCGCCGGGGCGAGCAGGCCGCGGCGGCGGTCGTTGTAGAACTGATGGACCAGGGCCGGATTGCGCTGGAAACCCTCCGGGGTCGCCACGTCCTCCAGATCCACCTTGGCCCAGATGCCGTCGGCGCAGCGGAAGGTGTCGAGGCCCGATTCCTTGGAGATGCCGGCCCCGGTCAGGATGACGATGGAGTCGGTCGGCTTCAGTTGGGTGGTAAACTGCATGGGCGCCCTGGCGGGGTTGGGGTGCGGATGATAGCTCTTTGACCCGGAACGAAAGACACTGGCACGAAAGACGAGGGAGTGGGGATGGTCAAGGTCCTGTTCGTGTGCACGGGCAACATCTGCCGGTCGCCCACCGCGGAAGGTGTGTTCCGCCATCTGGTCCGGCAAGCGGGGCTGGAGGACCGAATCGCCACCGACTCGGCGGGCACCCACGGTTACCACGTCGGCGAGGCGCCCGACCCGCGCAGCCAGAACGCCGCCAAGGCGCGCGGCGTGGACCTGTCGGACCTGCGCGCCCGCAAGGTGACGGCGGGGGATTTCGCCGACTTCGACTACATCCTCGCCATGGACCGGGGGCACTTGACGCAACTCCAGCGCATGGTGACGCAAGAGAGCAGGGCGACCGTCAAGCTGTTCCTGGACTACGCGCCGGGGGCGGCGAAGCGCGAGGTGCCGGACCCCTATTACGGCGAGGGCACGCATTTCACGGAGGTTCTGAACCTCTGTGAGGCCGGGGCGAAGGGGCTGCTGGAGGCGATCCGGCGGGAGAGGCTGTGACCCCGGCGTCCGTCCGGGACGGCATCGAGCGGGCGCTGAGCTGTCCGGTGGCGGCGCTCGACCGGATGGCCGATGGGCACAACACGGTGCTGTGGACGGTGCGGCTCGGCGACGGGCGGCGGTTGGTGGCGAAGGCGGGGACGGGGCTGGAGCCGGAAGGCTTCATGCTCCGGTACCTCGCGGCGAACTCCTCCCTGCCGGTGCCAGCGGTGCATGTCGCCGATGACCGGCTGCTGGTGATGGACCACATCGCCACGGACGGTGGCATCACGGCGCGCGTCGAGGAGCATGCGGCGGAACTGATTGCGGCGCTGCATGGCATCGGGGCGGATGTTTACGGCTTTCCCCGCGACACGCTGATCGGGCCGTTGCCGCAGCCGAACGACGAGGATGCGGACTGGATCACCTTCTTCCGCGACCGGCGGCTGCTGTTCATGGCGCGCAAGGCGCTGGAGGAAGGGCGGATCGACGCCGCCCTGATGGCGGGCATCGAGCGGCTGGCCGGGCGCCTGCCGGACCTGATCGGGGAGCCGGTGCCGCCGTCGCTGATCCACGGCGACCTGTGGGGCGGCAACGTGCTGGCGGGTGGCGGACGCGTGGCGGCCTTCATCGACCCGGCGCTCTATCACGCGGATGCGGAGATCGAGTTGGCCTTCACCACCCTGTTCGGCACCTTTAGCGAGGCGTTTTTCCGCCGCTATGGGGAAATCCGGCCGATCCGTCCGGGATTTTTCGAGCTGCGGCGGGACCTCTACAATCTCTACCCGCTGCTGGTGCATGTGCGGCTGTTCGGCGGATCCTACGTCGGGTCGGTGGAGCGGACGGTGCGGCGTCTGGCTGGGTGATTCCGCACGCGCGGTCGGACAAATCGGTGACATCTGGCGTCTCGCCGTGGGGTGGGGCGATGGGCTATGCTGGCGGGGTAACTCTTCGGAAACGGTCCTTTCCATGCCCAGCCCGCCCGGCGTCCTCGACGGGGTCGCCCTGTTCGAATCCTTCACGCCCGACGAGCGCGAGGCAGTGGCGGCGCGCGGGCGCGTGCTGGAGTTGCCCACGGGCACGGTTCTGATGCGCGAGGGCGACGAGGCCGATGCGCTCTACGTCCTGCTGGACGGCACGGTGCGGGTGATGCGCGCCGACGCGGTCGGCAACCCGGTGGAGGTCGGCTTCCGCCTGACCGGCGAATGCTTCGGCGAGATGGCGCTGATCGACGGCGGCCTGCGTTCCGCCACGGTGGTCGCCGCGTCGCGGGTGCGCGTGTTCGAGTTGGAGCGCGCGCTGTTCATGGAGGTGATGACGCGCGCGCCGGACCTGATGTCCAAGCTGCTGCGCGAACTCAGCCGCAAGATCCGCGACGTGTCGGAACGGGTGGTGCGCGAGGACTTGGAGCGCCGGACCCGCGCCGCCGAGACCGAACTGGCCCGCCACCGCGCCATCACCCAGGTGGTGACCGGGCTGGCGCACGAGATCAACACGCCGCTCGGCATCTGCGTGACGGCGGCCAGCCACTTGCAGGAACTCGCCGAGTCGGAGGCCGCGTCCTTAAGGGAACCGGCGGCCCTGCTGGTCGGCAACCTGGATCGCGCGGCGGGGCTGGTCCAGGCCTTCACCGCCATCGCCGCCTGCCACCACGCCGAACCTCTGGAAACGCTGGACATTCTGGAACTGGCCGAGCAGACGGCGGCGATGTTCGCCATGGAACGGCCGGACGCCGGCATCCTCATCCGCGTCGATGTGGACGGCCCGCGCCCCTGGGTCGGCTACCGCGCCCATCTGGAACGGGCGCTGCACCAGCTGTTCGCCAACGCGGCGGCGCACGCCTATCCCACCGGTTCGGGCGACGGCGTCGTGGAGGTGACGGTGGACAGCGACGCGCTGGACGGCAAGCCGGCGTGGCGCTTGACCGTCCGCGACTCCGGCGTCGGCATCCCGGAGCGCGAGTTGCCCAAGCTGACCGACGCCTTTTACACGACCGCGCGCGGGCGGGGGCACAAGGGGCTTGGCCTGACCATCGCCTTCAACACGGCGACCGGGCCGCTGGCCGGCCGGATGCAGGTGGACAGCGCCCCCGGCGCCGGCACCACGGTGACCATCACCGTCCCGCAAGAGCTTTAATCCTTCCAGAAGGGCCGGCGCGCCTCCATCATCGCGTCGTAGCGGGTGAGGCCGATGTCCTTCAGCTCCCGCTCGGTGAGGGAGAGCAATTGCGCGCGTTCGCGGCGCAGTTCCCACAGGTGGGCGAGGCGCTGGAGAAGGGACGGCACGACGCGGGGCGCGCGGCGGGGAAATTCCAGAACGGCCATGGGGTGCCTCCGGCAACGGGTCCGAACGGCGTTCAGCATCCTCCCGCCGGGCGGCTCCCGGCAAACGAGACCTCCTCACGGTCGGATGAGCGGATTTCACCCGAAGCGGGTCAGCGGATCTCGCCGAACTCCGCCCGCATCCAGGCGCGGAAGGCGGCGACTTCCGGCCGTTGCAGGCTGTCCGGCGCGCAGACCAGCCACCAGGCGGCGCGGGCGCGCGCACGCGGCCCGAGCACCTCCACCAGCCGGCCGGACTCCAGGTCCGGATCGATGGTCGGGCGGCGCCCGATGGCGACGCCGAGCCCTTGCGCCGCCGCGTTCGTCGCCATGTGGAGGGTGTCGAACCGAAGGCCCCCGCCAAGCGCCGAAGCCGGCAGGCCGGCGGCTTCGGCCCAGGCGTTCCAGTCGTCCGAGACGTTGGCGACGTGCAGCAGCGGCAACGCCGCGAGATCGGCGGGCGAGGAAATCCGGGCGGCGACATCGGGCGCGGCGACCGGGACAAGCTCCTCCTCGAACAGCTTCAGCGCGGCGAGGTCCGGCCAGGGACCGTGGGCGAGGCGGATGCCGAAGTCGATGCCGTCGCGCGGGAACTCCACCGGGCGGTGCGACGTGTCGAGATCCACGGTGATGGTCGGGTGCCGCTCGCGAAAGGCGGGCAGGCGGGGTATCAGCCAGCGGACCGCGAAGGTGGGGGCGGAGCTGACCGACAGCCGGCCGCTGGGCGCGCGGCCCGGCACGCTTTCGGTGGCGAGCGCCAGACCGTGCAGGGCGTCCCGCACGCGGGGAAGGTAGGCCGATCCGGCGGGGGTCAGCGACAGGCTGCGGTTGCCGCGCAGGAACAGTTCCACCCCCAGCCAGTCCTCCAGAGTCTGGATGCCGTGGCTGACGGCACTGGGGGTCAGGTGCAGCTCTTCCGCCGCCGCCTTGAAGCTGAGGTGGCGGCCGGCGGCCTCGAACAGGCGCAGGGTGTTGAGGGGCGGCAGACGGTAGGCCATCGCCGGCAGCTTAACGCAAAAAGCCCCGCCGTGGGGCGGGGCTTTTCGACAGGTTCAGCGCTGGGGCGGTCAGGAGAGAGCGCCGTCCACCCACTGGAACAGCGCGCCCTTCGGCAGGGCGCCGATCTTGGTGGCGGCGACGTTGCCGTTCTTGAACAGCATCAGCGTCGGGATGCCGCGCACGCCGTACTTGGTCGGGGTGTTGGGGTTCTCGTCGATGTTCAGCTTGGCAACGGTCACCCTGCCCTGATACTCGGTCGCGAGGTCGTCCAGCGCCGGGGCGATCATCTTGCAGGGGCCGCACCACTCCGCCCAGAAATCGACCAGAACCGGCCCGGACGCCTTCAGAACATCCTGCTCGAAGCTGTCGTCGGTGACCTTGATGGTGGCGCTCATGTGACCTCTTGCCTGGGTTCAGGGGTGTCGCCGTCGGTTGGTGTCCGGTTCGCGGCGAACCCGTCCCTGTCTGTGGAATTCGGGCAAAATGTAGGGCCGTCCCCCCTCCCCGGTCAAGCCACCACGCAAGCCCTTGTGGTTGAGGGGTTATGGTCAGCGGGATTGGCCTGTGCCCGAAACCCCGCCCGCATGAAAAAGTTCCCCCGGCAGTTCCATCAGGAACGGCCCGTCCGTCCACAGCAGCACGCAGCGCACGTCCTTGCCCGGATAGACCGAGGCGAGCGCCCCCCGGTAGGCGGCCATCTGGCGGACATAGACGGCGGGCACCTCCTCCACCCGGCGGGGCGGCGGGCGGTTGGTCTTGTAGTCCACGATCCACACCGTGTCGCCGTCCACCACCAGCCGGTCGATCCGGCCGGACAGAGCGCGCCCCTCCACCACGCCGACCACCGGCACCTCGGCGCGGGAGTTGGGGCCGAACAGGCGGGCGAACTCGGGATGGTTCAGGACGGCAATCGTTTCGGAAGCGATCGCGTCCTGCTGTTCCGGCGGCAGATCGTGCGCCGGGCGGGCGAGGAAGCGGCGGCAGGCGGCCTCCCGCGCGCCGGGCGCCAGATCGGGCAGGGACTGCAACAGCCGGTGCACGAGGATGCCGCGCTTGAAGCGCGCCCCGTCGTCCTCGCCCAGGGGGGAGCGCACCGCCGGCTCGTCCCCATCGGGGCGGGAGGGGGTGAGGGGGCGGGACGGCTCCGGCTCCACCGGCGCCGGCGCGGTCAGCCAGGGTGCCGGGGCGTGCGTGCCGAGAACGCGGCCATGGCCGGCGCCGTCCGGCTTGGGCGCGGCGGTCTGCGGTTCGGACAGGCGCCAGCCGTCGCCGGCCCAGCCGTCGGGGCAGAGCGCGGCGAAGTCGAAGGCGTGCGGGACGCCGACCTCCTGCATCGCCGCCTCGACCAGCTTGTACCAGCAGCTTTCCGCCGGCTCGCGCTTGCCCTGATAGCCGCAGACATACAGCCGGTCCTCCGCGCGGGTCAGCGCGACATACAGCAGGCGGCGGTATTCCTGGTCGCGGCGGCGGTTGGCGCGCCCGCGCGCCTCGGCGCACAGCGCGTCCTCCTGCCCCCGGCGGGCGGCGAAGAGGGGGACGGCGCAGCCCTCGTCCGGCCACAGGATCGGCGGGCTTTGCGTCGGGGACCCCAGCGTGTCGGGCAGGAAGACGATGGGGGCCTGCAAGCCCTTGGATCCGTGCACCGTCATGATGCGCACGCGCCCGCCGCCCTGCTCCAGCTCGCGCTTGATTTCCGCCTCGCTGGCGGCGAGCCAGGCAAGGAAGTTCTGCAACGACGGCGGCTCGGTCTTTTCGAAGGCGAGACAAACCGCCAGGAACTCATCCAGCGGGTCCTGCGCGTCGGGGCCGAGTCGTTTCAGGATGGCGCGGCGGCCCGACCGGGTGTCGGCCGGGCAGGGCGCGGCGAGGATGCCGGCGAACAGCTCGTAGGGCGCGCGGAAGTCGGCACGGCCGAGCTGGTCGCCCAGGTAACGGCGGGCCGGGCGGTAGGCGGGGTTTTCCTCAGCCTTCTTCACCAGCGCGTGCCACAGCGTGCCGCGCCGGCTGTGGGCGAGGTCGAACAGCTCCTCCTCGGTCAGGCCGATCAGCGGGCCTTTCAGGACCGTGGCCAGCGTCAGGTCGTCCTCGGGCAGCAGCAGGAAATCGGCCAGCGCCATCAGGTCCATGACCGCAAGCTGTTCGGTCAGGATCATGCGGTCCACGCCGGCCACCGGCACGGCGCGGTCCTTCAGCGCACGGACCAGCTCCGTGACGAAGCCGGTGCGGCGGCGGACCAGAACCATCACGTCGCCGGGCTGGATCGGCCGGCCGCGCGATTCCAGCGTCTCGCCGCGTTGGGTCCAGTCGCGGATCGTGTCGGCGATGACCGACGCCAGACGCGCGGAGGGCGAATCGGCGGCCTCGCGGGCGACCGGCGGCGCCCAGGCGGGCGGATCCGCGACCTCGGCCGGCTTGACCGGGGGCCACAGCTCGACCAGACCGGCGTGGCCGCGCCGGAAGGCGCGGTGGCGGATCACCGGGTTCGTTTCGGAAGCGACACCATCCTTGGCGGCGTCCAGCCGGAACACCTCGTCCACCGCTTGGAGCACGGCCGAGGTGGAGCGGAAGGAGATGTCCAGGTCCACCGCGTGCCACGTCTTCTCGGCGGCCTTGGCGCGGGTCTGGAAATGGCGGCGCATGCGCGCGAATTCGGCGGGGTCGGCGCGCTGGAAGCTGAAGATCGACTGCTTCTCGTCGCCCACCGCGAAGACGGTGCGGGTGACCGGGGCGCCGTCTTGAACGCCGGTTTCACGGGCGCTGAGGCCGGCGAAGAACTCCTCGGCGATGGAGGCCACGACCTGCCACTGCTCCGGGTTGGTGTCCTGCGCCTCGTCGATCAGGATGTGGTCGAGGCCGCCGTCGAGCTTGAATAGCACCCAGGGAACGGCGGGCACCCCATCCTTGCCGCGCAGCAGGGCGTTGGCCGCCAGGATCAGGTCGTCGTAGTCGAGCAGCGCCTTCCCCTGCTTCTTCGCCTCATAGGCGCGCAGCAGGGCTTCGGCGAGGGTGAGCAGGGCGGACGTCGACGCGGCGACGCCGGCCGACTTCACCCGTTGCATCAGCGAAACGAGCCTTTCCGCCTCGCGCTCCAGCGCGGTCAGGGCGGCGGGGTAGGCGGTTGCCGGCTTCTTGGTGATCAGGGTCTTGCGCGGGCTGCCCTCGGCGGTCAGGAACAGGCGGGTGTAGGCGTGGAAGGCCTTCACGCGGGTCTCGGCGGCGTCCAGCCATTGCTGGATGCCGATGCCGCGCTCCTCGTCCGTCTTGGTGCCGGTGGCGAGCGCCCGGCAGGCCTCGCGCAGGGTCGGCACGTCGAGGGACGCGTCGGAGCAGGCCTCGTGCAGGATCGAGGCTTCGGTCGTGCCGGGCTCGACCTTCAGCGTACGGTAGACCTCGGCGACGGCACCGTCCAGGCCCTTGGAACGCTCGAAAATGCGCTGAATGCGCCCGCGCTCGTTGGCGAGTTCGGCCAGGATGTCGGCGAATTCCTCCGCGTTCAGGTCGGCGGTCAGGCGGGCCATCGCCCTGCCGAGCGGTGTCTCGGGCGCCGCGCGACCGGCGTGCAGCACCTCGTCGCGCGACTCGGTCAGCAGGCCGGCGGCCGTGCGCTCGTCCATCACCTCGAAATGCGGGGCGAGGCCGGCCTCCAGGGGGAAGCGGCGCAGCAGCGACTGGCAGAAGGCGTGGATCGTCTGGATCTTCATGCCGCCGGGGCAGTCCACCACCTGGGCGAACAGGCGGCGGGCGGCGGTGCGCGTCTCCGCGCCGGGGCGCTCGCCGCACAGGTCGTAGAGACGGTCTTCCAGATCGGCGTCGGGCAGGGTCGCCCAGATGCCCAGCGTGCGGTTGATGCGGATCGACATCTCCGCCGCCGCCGCCTTGGTGAAGGTCAGGCAGAGGATACGCGCGGGCGGCGTGCCGGCCAGCATGAGGCGCAGCACGCGGTCGGTCAGCACCTTCGTCTTGCCGGAGCCGGCGGACGCGCCGACCCAGACCGACGACAGCGGGTCGGACGCCCGCCGCTGCGCCACGTTGGGGTCGAGCGGCAGGTCGCGGGCGGGCAGGGTGGTCAGGGTCATGGCGCGGCCTTTGCGGGGGTGGTCGCGGTGGGCCCCCATCCCGACCTTCCCCCACCTTGCGGCGGGGGAAGGAGATCAATTCCCTCCCCCGCCGCAAGGTGGGGGAGGGTTAGGGTGGGGGCCCGCTGGCCGACGCCTGTCTGGAGGCCATGCCGCATCACGCCTCACCCCCGTCGCCACCCGCCGACCATTCCTGAACGCGGGCCAAGTGGGCGTAGTCGGTATAGCGCGGGGCCATGGCGGGGCGGGGGCAGGAGCGGTAGGGGGTGGCCGGGTCGTCGAAGTGGCGGATCAGCTCTTCCAGGCCGGCGCGGGCGTCGGCGGCCAGCGCGGCGGGGTCGCCCTTCACGGGCTTTTCCTCGCCGGCCGGGTCGCCGCCGGACAGGCGCCAGAAGGCCAGCTCGGCGACCCGGTTGGCCGCGACGCCGCCGAAGCCGCCGGCCTCGGCGATGGCGGCCTCCAGGGGAAGCTGCGGGGCGAAGCCAAGCTCGATCTCGCGGGTCGAGGGCGGGGTGCCGGTCTTGTAGTCGATCAGGACCAGCCCTTCGCCGGACGAGTCGATGCGGTCGGCCTTGGCGGTCAGGGTGAAGGGGCCGGCGGGGCCGTTCAGGACCAACTGGCCGGACACCTCGGTCGCCAGGGGCTTGGTGGTCAGGCGGCGGTCGCGCTCCAGCCCGATGAACCATTCGGCGATGCGCTCGAACCGCGGCCACCAGAAGGCCCACACGTCGGGGTGCGTGCGCAGAAGCGGGCCGAACGCCTCGCGGCCCAGGTCGAGCAGGCGGGGCAGGGCGTCGTCGGGCAGCGGGCCGGGATACTCGCGCACGAACCGGTCGAGGGCGGCGTGGATGAACTGGCCCCGGTCGGCGGCACCCGGATCGGCGGCGATGGGGTCGAGCTTCGACAGGCGCAGGACGTGGCGCGCGTAGACGGCGTAGGGGTCGCGCATCCAGGTTTCAATTTGGGTGACCGACAGCTTGCGCGGCCGGGCGGCCACGGGCGGGCGTGGTTCCGGGGGCGGAATGGGCCGCACGGCGTCCGGTTCGTCCAGGCCGCGCGCCCAGGCGAGCCAGGGTTCGCCCGCCAAGTCGATGCGGCCGTCGAGGTTCAGGGCGCGCAGCACGGTTTCCAGGCGCAGCAGCCAGCGGGACGGAACTGTGGGCGTGCCCTCCACACGCTCGGCGCGGGTCAGCACCACCTCGGGCGCGCCGCAGGCGTGGGTGAAGTCGTGGGCGGACAGGCCGACCATGCGCTCCGGGCTGGGCAGGCCGAAGTCGCGGCGCATCGGGCGCGACATCCAGGGGTCAGCGGCGGGGTCGGGCGGCCATGTGCCCTCGTTCAGCCCGCCGAGGATCATCAGGTCGAAATGCTGGAGGCGGGCCTCCATGGGGCCGAGGATCGACAAGCGCGGGTGCCGGCCAAAGCGCGGACGCACCGCGCGCATCGCCATCAGCGCGTCGAGCAGGGCGGGGTAGTCGGTGCCGGGAACGGCGGGGAAGCCGTCGGCGGCTTCCAGCAGTTCGTGGACGAAGCGCGCCGCCTCCTCGCCGTCGTCATGCAGCCAGAGATAGCCGGCGCCGGGCTGCCCGGCCTGGGCGGCGAGCTTCTCGGCGAAGGCGATGTGCGCGCGGACGAGGTCGCCGATGGGGGCGTTGCTGAACAGCACCTCCATGAAGGGGGCGGCGAGGCGGGCGAGGTCCTCCAGCCAGTCGATCAGGATCGCCTGCTGGTCCTTGTGCTCGAACCGCTCCGTGGCCCGGACGGCGGCGAGCAGGCCGTCGAAGCCCTCGGCCGGGCGGGGGCCGCGCAGCACGGTGCGCTCCAGCGCGCGGGCGGCGTGGCGGAAGTCGGACGGGTCGCGCCCGCCGGCCGCCAGCGGGTGCTTGGCGAGCGCCAGGAGATCCAGCGGGTGCGCGCGGCTGGCCGCCAGCTCGGCGGTCAGGCGCAGGTAGGTGCCGGCGGCGGTGTGGACGAGCGGCTGGCCCGCCGAGTCGTCCACCACGATGCCCCAGCGCGACAGCGCCATGGCGACGCGGCGGGCGAGGTTTCGGTCGGGCGTGACCAGCGCCGCGCGCTTTTCCGGCGTTTCCAGCGCGTGGCGCATCAGCAATGCGATGACCGACGCCTCCTCCTCCGACGTCGGGGCGTCGATGCGGGTGAGGTTGGCGAGGGCGGTCTCGTCGAAGCCCTCCAGGTCCCGCCAGCCTTCCGTCGTCGCGGCGGGGCGCATGGCCTCCGCGATCAGGCGGGCGCGAGGCGCGCGCGGTTCCTCGGCATCGTTCCACAGCCGAACCGAATCTCGCGGGGAACCAAGCGTGTCGAGAAGATGGGCAAGCCCGTGCTGCGGGTGCGATTCGTCGCGGCGGATGGCGTCCCAGGTCGTGTCGTCGGCGCTCTGATCCAAGCCCGGCAGGACGACCGCGCCCTGCGGCAGGCGGGCGATGACGGCCAGAAGGTCGGCGGAGGCGGGGATGGAGCCGGTCGAGCCGGCGGCGATGACCAGACCCTGCGGCGGGTCGGCGCGCCACAGCTTGGCCTGGGTTTCCAGCACGATGTTGCGGCGTTGCGCCGGGTCGGTCAGCTCGCTCTCGCCGAGGATCGCCGGCCAGTGCTCGGTGACGATCTTCAGGAATTCCAGCGTGACCTGCCAGTGCTGGGCGTAATCCGCCGGCACCAGCGAACCCAGCCGGTCGAAGGCCACGCGCTCCGTCCACACCGCGTCGATCAGACGGCCGAGGTCGGCGCCGAGGCGCACGGCCTGCGCGGTGGTGGCGGAAACGCCCTTGGCCGACAGGATCAGGCGGGCCAGCATCAGCTGGCGCTTCAGGCCGCTGACCGCGTCCGGCAGTTCCAGGGGCACGCCGGGCAGTTCCTCCGCCGTCAGGCTGAGGGAGTCGGCGTCCAGCTCGCCCAGCGGGCTCATGCGCGGCAGCAGCATCGGCCGGCCGCCGGAGCGGCGCAGGAAAGCGTCCCGCAACGACCGGCAGGACCGGCGGGTCGGCAGCAGGACGGTCACGCCCGCGAGCGCCAGCGGGTCGTCGCCCACGCGCTCCACGATGCCCGCCGCCAGCGTGTCCACGAAGGACACGCCGGACGGAATCGTGAAGACCTTGGCCGCCGGATCGCTCATCATCGGATTCTCAGGATCGGATACTCAGGTGGTGACGACGACGGTGTCGCTCTTCGACAGAAGCGCTTCGGACTCGGCGAGGGCTTCCGGCGTGCCGACGTGGAACCACAGGCCGTCGTGGGCGAGGCCGTAGAGGCGCCCGGCCTCCTGCGCGCGGTCCCAGACGAGGTTGGTGGAGAAGGGGCCGTCCGGCATGTCCTTGAACAGTTCCGGCTTCACGATCTGGACGCCGGCGAAGACGAAGGGGGCGATCTCCATCTCGGCGCGGCGGGTCAGCCGACCCAGCGGGTCCATGTGGTAGTCGCCACGGCCGTCGTAGCCCACCGACTTGGTGGTCGCCATCAGCAGGAGCAGCGCGTCCATCTCGTCCGGGTTCCAGTGCGCCGCCAGACGGCGCAGTGTCGGCGACGGGCCGTCGAGCCACAGGATGTCGGCGTTGACCACATAGATCGGCGCCTTGCCCAGTTGCGGCAGGGCCTTCTTCACGCCGCCGCCGGTTTCCAGCAGAACGTCTTCCGGCGACAGGGTGATGGCCGGCTTTTTCCGGGTCTTCAGATGCTCGGCGATCATCGCGCCTTTGTAATGGCTGTTCACCACGGCGGAGGTCACGCCCGCCTCCTCCAGCCGGTCGAGCGCGTGGTCGAGCATCGGCTTGCCCAGGATGGGGATCAGGGGCTTGGGGCGCTCCAGCGTCAGGGGGCGCATGCGCAGGCCCAGACCGGCGGCCAGCACCATCGCCTTCTTGGGCGCGTTCTTGGGCATAGACACAGCAGAGGACATAATCAATCCGGCTCCGGAACGACAAAGTCCGCGCGGGTTCCCGGCGGAAGATGCCGGGCGAACCAGTCGGCCACTGGGGCAAGCTCGGGCTTCGCGAGCTGGCCTTCCAGCAGCCGCCAGACGCGCGGCAGGTGAACGAGGTATCCGCGGCGGCGCTGTTGCAGCGCCAGCCGCAAGAAGATGGCGACGATGCGCGCGTGCCGGACGGCGCCCAGCACGGCGTAGGACCGGCGGAACGCGTCGGCGTCCAGGTCCGGGAAGGCGGCGAGGTAGCGGTTCAGCAGGGCGGCCGTCAAGTCGGCCGGCACGTCGCGCCGCGCGTCCTCCAGCAGCGACACCAGATCGTAGGCGACGGGGCCGAGCCCGGCGTTCTGGTAATCGATGATGCCGGCGGCCTGGACGCCGGGGCGCGGCAGCCGCATCACGTTGTCCACATGGTAATCGCGCAGCAGCAGCGATTGCGGCCCGGCGCAGGCGGCGGGGATCACCGCGTCCCACGCCGTTTCGAGGTCGGAACGAGCCCTGTCGGACAGCGGTTGTCCGGTCGCGGCGGAGACGTAGACCTCGGCGAACAGGGCGACCTGGGCCTTGAATAGGGCGGCGTCGTAGGTGGGCAGCTCCAGGCGCGCCGCCTCCTCCACCGGAAAGCGGCGGTGCAGCTCGATCAGGACGTCGGTGGCGAGTTCGTAGAGGGCGCGCGGGTCCGCGCCGCCGGCCAGCAGGCGCGACAGGGTGTCGTCGCCGAAATCCTCCTGGATGGCGAGGCCGGCGGGCACGTCCGCCGCCAGGATCCCGGGGACCGAGAAGCCGAGCCGCCGCAAGATGTCGCCGATGGCGATGAAGGGGACCAGATCCTCGGCGGGGGCGGGCGTGTCGACGAGGATGACCGTGCCGCCGCCAGGCTTCTCCACGCGCTCATACCGGCGCGCGGAGGCGTCGCCGGCCAGCGGGTGACGCCTGGCGGCGCCCAGGCCGTGCCGGGCGAGGAAGGCGGCGATGGCCTGCGCGCGGTCGGTCATGGGGCCAACTCCAGGGCGGCGAGGCGTTCGGCCCACGCGCCGTGGCCGGTCAGCTCCGCCTGGCGGGCGGTCGGGCCGGCAAACGTCATGGTGAGGTCCAGCCGGTCGGCGGGCAGCAGGGGGCCCAGCCGGTCCGGCCATTCCACCAGCAGAACGGCTTCGGCGCGGGCTTCGTCCCAGCCGAGTTCGGTGACCTCGTCGGGGCCGGACAGGCGGTAGAGGTCGAAATGCCAGACCGGGCCGATGTCGGTGTCGTAGGTCTGCACCAGCGTGAAGGTGGGGGACGGCACCTCCGCATCCTCCTCCGTCACCGCGCGGATCAGGGCGCGAGACAGCGCGGTCTTGCCGGCGCCTAGGTCGCCGCGCAGCGCCACGAGGTCGCCGGGGCCGAGCGCGCGCGCCAGCCGGCGGGCGAGGTCCACGGTTGCGGCCTCGTCCGGCAAGGGGACGGTGCGGTGAATGGTGGGGTGCGTCATGGCGCCGGATTGTGGGCGAACGGCGGCACCCGCCGCAAGCCGGAAAGGCGGGCTGTTGCAGAGGTCACGGGGCGCAAAAGATGGGCATTGCCTCCCGCACGGGCGCATGGCCGACTCGACGGGGTTGACCGCCGGGCCGAAACCGGACAATTGAAAGCCATTTCGCGGGCTTCCGCCGCACCACCCCCGTCAATAAGGTATCGCGTCCATGTCGCAGACCGTCCACCGCACCGATGTCGTCATCGTCGGCGCCGGCCCCGTGGGCCTGTTCGCCATCTTTGAATGCGGCATGCTGAAGATGAACGTCCATGTCGTGGACGCGCTGGACATGGTGGGCGGCCAGTGCACGGCCCTGTACCCGGAAAAGCCGATCTACGACATCCCGGCCCACCCGGCCATCGAGGCGGCCGACCTGATCGACAGGCTGGCGCAGCAGGCCGCCCCCTTCGCGCCGACCTACCACCTGGGCCAGCAGGTCGAGAAGCTGACCCGCACGGACGAGGGGCGCTGGCTGGTCGAGACCAACATCGGCACCAAGATCGACACCCAGGCGGTCATCATCGCCGCCGGCTGCGGCGCCTTCGGCCCGAACCGCCCGCCGCTGGACGGGCTGGAGCAGTATGAGGGCAAGTCGGTCTTCTACATGGTTCGCCGCCGCCAGGATTTCGCCGGCAAGCGCGTGGTGATCGCGGGCGGCGGCGACTCGGCGGTCGATTGGACGCTGTCGCTGGCCGACGTGGCGGAGAAGGTCTACGTCGTCCACCGCCGGCCGAAGTTCCGCGCCGCCCCGGAAAGCGTCGCCCGCATGGACGTGCTGGCGCGCGAGGGCAAGATCGAGATGGTCGTGCCCTACCAGCTCTCCGGTCTGGTGGGCGAGAACGGGCAGCTGTCGGCGGTGCGCGTCGCCACGCTGGACGGCGAGGAGAAGGACCTGCCGGCCGACGCGCTGCTGGCCTTCTTCGGCCTGTCGATGAACCTGGGACCCATCGCGGATTGGGGCCTGAACCTGGAGCGCAACCACATCGACGTCAGCCTGCCCGGCTGCGCGACCAGCGCCCCCGGCGTCTTCGCCATCGGCGACATCGCCACATACCCCGGCAAGCTGAAGCTGATCCTCTGCGGCTTCTCCGAGGCGGCGCAGGCGGCCCACGCCATCCACCCGCTGGTCCGTCCGGGCGAGGCGCTGCACTTCGAATACTCCACCTCCAAGGGCGTTCCGGGAGCGGAATAAAGCCTGCCGGTCAAAGAAAACGAGCCGCCGGTGGGGGCCGGCGGCTCGCTCTTGCGGTCAGCTGACGGGAGGCACCCGATCAGCCGCCGCGGGGGCCCTGGCCCGGTTCGCCCGGACCGTGGTGGCGCATGCGGTGTTCGCCCATACCGCCACCCATGCCGCCGCCCATACCGCCCATATGGCGGCTGGCGCGGTTCAGGAACTGGTCGGCGGTCTTCTGCTGCTCAGGGGTGAGCTGAGCGTAGAGATCGGTCAACGCCGGACGCACCTGCTGGAGCTGCTGGAGGCGGGCCGACATCATGGCGTCCATCCGCTCAAGCTGCTGCGGCAGGGCCGTCGGCATCGGCTGGTCCTTGTACTTGGTGCAGAGGTCGTCCGTGACCTTCTGGCTCGCCTTCGCGGTGTCGGCGAACTTGGTCCAGGCGGCGCGCTGCTGGTCGGTGATGTTCAGCTTCTTCTCGGCAAAGGCCAGCATGCCGGCCAGACGGGCGTCCTGGTCCTCGCACATGCGGGCGAAGTGGCGGCTGGGGTCGCCGCGGCCGGCACTGGCGCCAGGACCGGGCTGCTGCTGGGCGAACACCGGAGCGGCGATGCCGAGGCCGATCACCAGCGCGGCGGTGGTCATGAGGGCGCGTTTCATGGATGGTGCTCCTTGCTCAAAGGGGAGTGTGCCTTCCCGATGGCCCCAGGATGGGCCCCGAACTTTGCGGGTTGATGTCGGCAAATCCGTCACTTGGTAACGCTGTGTAACAGCCGCCGCGGCCGTAACGTGGCGTTACACATTTTTCCTTCACCCTCGCGCGCGCCCGTTCGATCATGGGGCCATGGACCGCACGCCTCATCTCCTGGTGGTCGATGACGACCGCGAAATCCGCTCCCTCGTCGCGCAGTTCCTGACGCGGCACGGCTACCGCGTCACCGGCGTGAAGGACGGGGCCGAGATGATGCGCGCGCTGGAAACGGCGCGCGTCGATCTGATCGTGCTCGACCTCATGCTGCCGGGCGAGGACGGCCTCAGCCTGTGCCGCCGCCTGCGGGCTACGCCCGACACGGCGCAGACGCCGGTTATCATGCTGACCGCCATGGGCGAGGAGACCGACCGCATCGTCGGGCTGGAGATGGGCGCCGACGACTATCTGGCGAAGCCCTTCAGCCCGCGCGAGCTGCTGGCCCGCATCAAGGCGGTGCTGCGCCGCGCCACCGCGCAGCCCGTGGCCGGCGGGGCGACGGGCAAGACCTTGCAGTTTGAGGGCTGGTCGCTCGACGTGGCGAAGCGGGAGCTTCGGTCGCCGGACGGGGTGCTGGTGCAGCTGTCGGCCGGCGAGTACGACCTGCTGGTCGCCTTCGTCGAGCATCCGCAGCGCGTGCTGACCCGCGACCAGCTGCTCGATCTGGCGCGGGGGCGGTCGGCGGTGCCCTTCGACCGGTCCATCGACGTGCAGGTCAGCCGCCTGCGCCGCAAGATCGAACCCGACCCCGCCGACCCGACGCTGATCAAGACGGTGCGGGGCGGCGGCTACCTGTTCACCCCGGCCGTGGTGGCGAGCCCGTGACGAGGCTGAGCATACGTCGTTTCCTGCCGGACAGCATCGTCGCGCGCATGGCGCTGACGGTGGTGCTGGCGCTGCTGTTGACGCAAGCGGTCAGCGCGCTCGTCTACCTGACCGACCGGCCGGAAGGGCGGCCGGTCCACGGGTTCCGTGTGCTGGTCCAGCGGGTGTCTTCCATCGTCCAACTGGTGGAGAGCACGCCCGTCACCGAGCGGGGGCGGCTGGTGCGGGCCATCGACGATCCGGTGCTGCGGGTTGACTGGCAGCGGGAGAAGCCCCGTTTCGGCGACGTGCGCGAGGGTTTCCCGTTCGAACGACTGCGCCGCGCCGTCCGCAACGCTCTCGATGACCCGCACCGGACCGTGGTGGTGGAAACCCGCCGCGAACGGCCGCTGCCCGGTCCTTTCCCGGTGGAGGAGCATCACTGGGGTACCGATGTGCGCCTGTCGGTGCAGCTGGTGGACGGGACGTGGCTGGTCTTCTCCGGCGGCGACCCGCTGGAAGGGCCGTTCCGGCTGCTGCGCTTCGTTCTGTGGATGGCGGGCATCGTGGCGGCCATCGCGCTGGTCTCGCTGTGGACGGCGCGTCGGCTGACCGCCCCCATTGCCCGCTTCGCCGAAGCGGCCGAGCGGTTGGGCGTGGACGGCGAGGCGCAGCCGCTGCCCGAGGCCGGCCCGCGCGAGCTGCGCGCCGCCACCCGCGCCTTCAACCGGATGCAGGCGCGGCTGGCCCGCTTCGTCGCCGACCGCACGCAGATGCTGGCCGCCATCAGCCACGACCTGCGCACCCCGCTGACCCGCCTGCGCCTGCGCGCCGAGCTGGTCGAGGATCCGGAGATGCAGCGCAAGATGCTCGCCGACCTTGATGAGATGGAGGCGATGATCAAGGCGACGCTGGCCTTTGCCCGCGACGACGCTCAGCGCGAACCGCGAGGGCCCCTCGATCTCGCCGATCTGCTGCAGAGCCTGTGCGACGACCGGGTGGACGCCGGCCACGACGCCGCCTACGAAGGGCCGCCGCACGCCGTGGTGGACGGGCGGCCGGTGGCGTTGCGGCGGGCTTTCGCCAACCTGATGGACAACGCCATCGCCTATGGCGGCGGCTTCACCGTGCGGCTGGTGCCGGAGGACGGGCAGGCCCGCATAGAGATCGAGGACGGCGGCCCCGGCATCCCGGAAGACGAGTTCGAGAAGGTGTTCACCCCCTTCTACCGGCTGGAGCGGTCCAGGTCCCGCGACACGGGCGGCGTCGGGCTGGGCCTGTCCACCGCCCGGACCATCCTGCGCGGGCATGGCGGCGACATCGCCTTGGCCAACCGGGTAGGGGGGGGCTTGCGGGTGACGGTGATGCTGCCGCGCTGATGCCCGGCTGGGTGGCTTCTCCTGTTACCGAAATGCCGCTAGCCCCTATTAGGTCGTGGTGTGATTACCGCGACAAGGTGGCTGTAAATTACAAATACAGAAGTCTGATCAACTCGATAAATCATTTTTAGTTATTTAATTGTGTGTCGCTGTCGTTAATCATGAAGCCGGAGTCTGTAATAAATTTGGGAGTAAACGCCATGGCGACTTTAACGGGCGGTGAGGGAGTTGATCGTATCAAGGGCACGTCCGATGCCGACGTGATCTCCGGGCTTCAAGGGAATGACGTGTTGCTCGGCTGGAGAGGGGATGACTTCGTCAACGGCGGGACGGGCAACGACTATATTCAGGATGGTGATGGCAACGATGTCGTGATTGGCGGTCTGGGGGCGGACACCATCGATGCCGGGAATGGAGCCGATTTCTTCTATCTTGGAGAAAGCGAATTGCTCGGAGACGACGGTGCGGCTGACATCGTCTACGTTGAAAGTTCCCGCTGGGGCACTGGGCAGGACATCGTGAACGGCTTCGTGCTGGAGCAGGACCACGTCAAGGTGAAAGGCGTTAAGTACGCGGATGTGGGGCTTGAAGCCTATGACTACGGAGGCACGGCCAGCACCTTGGTGACCATCGACGAGCAGTCGTCCCTTCTCCTGGTCGGCGTGACCTACGACAGCAATCTTCGAAATATTCTCTTTGCTACGTGATATCGCCGAGCGGAAGTCCTGACACACCTCAAACCGTCATGGCCGGGCTTGACCCGGCCATCCACGTCGTTGCGAATGCGTGCCGGAGCCGCCGTGGATGCCCGGCTCAAGGCCGGGCATGACGATGAAGAAAGAGCGGGTGTGTCAGCGCTTTAGCGCGACGGTATGACACGCTTCCGAGAGGCGAGGGACAAGGCTGCATGTGTCCTTCGACCTCGGCGCCTGCGTCCGATGCGGTGCAACAAAGGGTGGCACGGACGGTTCTTCAGTTGGGATAGTGACCAACTGGAGATTCCGGGCCGTGCCCCATCTCGACCGAACGCCCGCGCCCGTCAATAACAGCCCGCATGTGGTCATCGTGGGCGCTGGCTTCGGCGGGCTGGCTTGCGCGGAGGAATTGGGCGGCACCAACATCCGCGTCACGGTGATTGACCGGCACAATTATCACCTGTTCGTTCCGCTGCTGTACCAGGTGGCGACCGCCGCCCTGTCGCCGGCCGACATCGCCGAGCCGATCCGCCGCATCCTCAGCCGCCACCCCAACATCGACGTGGTGATGGGGGAGGTGACCGGGATCGACCTTGCGCAGAGAAAGGTCATGCTGGCCGACGGCAGCTTCGTCCCCTATGACCGGCTGGTGCTGGCGACGGGGTCTTCCTACAACTACTTCGGCCACGACGAGTGGGCGGAGGTCGCCCCCGGCCTGAAGACCATCGAGAACGCGCGGGCCATTCGCGCCCGGCTGCTGATGAGCTTCGAACAGGCGGAGATGTGCGAGGATCCGGCTCGGCAGACGGCGCTGATGACCTCCATCATCGTCGGGGGCGGACCGACCGGCGTGGAAATGGCCGGGTCCATCGCCGAGTTGGCGCGGCACGCCCTGGCCCGCGACTTCCGCCGCATCGACCCGCGCGCGGCCAAAGTGCTGCTGGTCGAGGCGGGGCCGCGCATCCTCGCCGCCTTTCCGGAAGACCTGTCCAACTACGCCCGGCGGAAGCTGGAGGAGCTTGGGGTGGTGGTACTGACCGGCCAGGCGGTGGAGAAGATCGAGCCGGGCGGGGTCACCATCGGCGGGCGCTTCATTCCGGCCGGGACCATCGTGTGGGGCGCGGGCATTAAAGCGTCTCCGGCCGGGCAATGGCTGGGGGTGGAGACCGACCGCGCCGGTCGCATTCCGGTCGCCCCGGACCTGTCGGTGCCCGGACTGGAGGGCGTCTATGCGCTGGGCGACACGGCCGTCCTCGCGGGCGACGACGGCAAGCCGTTGCCGGGGCTGGCGCAGGTCGCCAAGCAGCAGGGCGAACATCTGGGCCGGGCGCTGGAGGCCAGCCTGTCGCGGGGCGAGGCGATGCCGGCCTTCTGCTTCCACAACCGGGGCAACACGGCCATCGTTGGGCGGAGTGCTGCGGTGTTCGACTTCGGCAAGCGCAGGCTGAAGGGCTGGTTCGCCTGGGTGCTGTGGGCCATCGTCCACGTCTATCTGCTGGTCGGCTTCGAGAAGCGGGTGCTGGTGACCATGCAGTGGCTGTGGCGCTACGTGACCTACCAGCGCGGCGCGCGGCTGATCACGAGGGACGCACCGGCCTCGCCACTGGGGCAGGAGGCCCAGCCCTTCGTCGAACCAAAACGGCGGCAGGGGTAATCACGGGTTTCGGATCGGCAGCACGCAGCAGACGCGGGCGCCGTTGCCGGGCCATTCCTCCACCTCCAGCCGGCCGCCGTGCAGTTCGAGCACGTTGCGGACCAGCGACAGGCCAAGCGCCGCGGCGCCGCGCGGGTCGGTGCGGTCGTAGCGGGACGGCAGGCCCATGGCCTCGGCCGAGGTCACGCCGCCGCTGACGGTCAGGGTCAGGGTGGTGTCGGTGCGCTCGCCGGACAGCAGGATGCGGCGGTCGGTCGGCGGATTGCGGATGGCGCCGACCACCAGGGTGAACAGCGCCTGCTTCAACCGCTTGGCGTCGCCCTCCACCTCGCCCAGCGCGGTCGGGGCCTCGACGTCGAGCTTCAGCCCCTCGCGCCGCGCCCATTCGCGGGTCAGGCCGGCGACCGTCTCGATCAGGTCGGTCACGTCCACCGGGCCGCGCTCCAGCGTCGTCACGCCGGCGCCCAGGCTGGTCATGTCCACCACGTCGTCGATCAGCTCCAAAAGCCGCTCGCCGGCGTTCAGGACGCTCTTCACATACTCCAGCTGGCGGGCGTTCAATTCGCCGAAATACTGGTTCGCCAGCACCTCGGCGAAGCCGATGATGCCGTTCAGCGGTGTGCGCAGGTGGTGGGAGACGTTGGCGATGAACTCGCTCTTCAGCTGGTCGGCGGCCTCCAGCGCGGCGTTGGAGGCGCGCAGCGCCTGCTCCAGCCGGGCGCTGTCGGTCACGTCCAGATAGCTGTTCAGCACCGCCCCGTCCGGCAGCGGCAGGGTCGAGAACTCCACCACCGAGCCGTCCGCCCGCTCCAGCCGGCCGGAGCGCACGGCCCGTTCCAGCGTGGCGCCGATCATCTCGTCCTTCAGGGAATCCCAGTCGCCGCCGTTCTCCAGGAAGGGCCGCATCCGCTCGAACAGGTCGGAGATGTGCGGCTCGCCCTGCAAATCGTCGTCGTGCAGGTCCCAGATGCGGGCGAAGGCGGGGTTGGACAGCTTCAGCCGGCCGTCGCCGCCGAACACGGCGATGCCTTCGGCGAGGTTGTCCAGCGTCTCCTGCTGCACCGCCATCAGCGTGTTGTAGGAGGACTCCAGCGCCAGCGTGTTGGTCACGTCCTCCATGATCAGCATCAGCCCGCCCATGGGGTGGGGCGCGGCCAGAAAGCGCAGCGTCGTGCCGTCGGGGAGGTGCATCATTTCCTCCGCCGGCTCCATCAGGCGGGTGTAGCGGCCGAGCCGTTCGCGCTTGAAGGTCTGGTAGTCGGCGTATTCCGGCAGGCGGCGGCGGGCGCGCAGATCCTCCAGCACCTCAGAATGGGTGGGCTCGCCGCGCAGCCATGCCTCGTCCAGTTCCCACAGCTGGGCGTAGGCGTGGTTGAAGAACGTCAGCCGCATGTCCGGCCCGAAGATGGCGATGGCGGTGCCGAGCTTCTCCAGCACCTCCGCGTGGGCGGCGAGATGGCGGTTCAGCTCCGTCCGCAGTTCCTCCGCCTGGGTGAGGTCGAGGGCGTAGCCGACCACCAACGTGCCGGTCCCGTCCGGGGCGGGCAGCGGGGCCTCGGTCACCTCCAGCAGGCGGCGTTCGGTGCCGACGACCACGGTCACCCGCTCCGACTGGGCCACCCCGGCGTCGCGCGCCCGCTCGGCCAAGGCCCGGCCGGCGCCGGCCGAGGCCAGCTCCGTCCGCGCCTCCAGCACGGCAGCGGGGTCGGCGTCCACGGCGCGGGCGTAGGCGCGGTTGCACCAGGCGAGCCCGAGGTCGGCGCCGCGCAGCCACACCGGCACGGGCAGCGCGTCCATCGCCGCCCGCAAGTCGGCCAGCGCCGACTGGGCGGTGTCGCGCGCCTGGGTCAGTCCTTCCTGTTCGCGGCCCTGCTCGGTCAGGTCTTCCAGCCAGACCACGTCGAGTGAGGAGCCGTTGGCATTCTCGCCAGAGGCCGGGCCAGCGCGCCGCCCGGCAAGGCGCAGGCGGCGGCCGGTCTTCGTCACGGCCTCCAGCCGGAAGCTGTCGCCCTTCGCGCGCAGCCGCCGCACGGCCTCGGCGACGCGGGGGGCGTCGGTTGGGGAGAAGGCGGCGGACAGGTCGCCCGTCACCGTCCCAGTCAAGGCGCCGGTGCCGAGCAGAGTCGCGCAGTCGGGCGAAGCCAAAGTCGTCCCTTCCGCGTCCCAGGCGCACCAAGGGTGGGGGCAGGCGGTCAGCAGGGCTTCCAGCCGCGCGATCTCCGACGACAGCCGGTCGGTGTCGCGGCGGTTCCGCTTGGCGCTCCAGAAGAAGCCGCCGAAGCTGGCGGCCCCGAGCACGCCGGCCATCCCCAGGACGAGCGGCGACGAGGGGTCGGCGGCCGCGCCGAAGCCCGCCGCCAACCCGAGCGCTGCGAGGGCGTATGGTTTGGTAAACGCGTTCACGAGGCAGAGACTAGTCCAGGCCTTTCGTCGGGACAAGCGGGGGTGGCACGACCGTCCGTTCGAGGTAGGGCGCGGTGGTGGCGCGTTACGGCCCCTGCACCCCGAAGAGTTGATCGTAGGCGTTCCGGATGTGCGCCTGCATCGCCGACTTGGCGGCTTCTGCGTTGCGGCCTTGCAGCGCGCCGAGGATGGCGCGATGGTCGGCGCACATGCTGCGGGCCACCGTTTCCCCCGAAAACTGCTTCTCGAAGGCGGCGTAGTGGAGGGATTGCCGCTTCTTCCATAGCAGGTCGGTGATCTCCACGAACACCGGGTTGCCGGTCATGGCGCCGATCAGCTGGTGGAACTGCCGGTCGTGGCCGTGGAAGGCGGCGCGGTCGGCCACCTCGCTCTCCATGACATCGACGAGGCGGGCGATGTCGGCCAGTTGCTCGTCGGTGCCGTTCCGGGCGGCCAGCGCGGCGATTTCGCCCTCGACGACCTCGCGGGCCTCCATCAGGCAGGCGACTCCGACGCTCTCGTCGGACGGGACCTCCGACGCGTCGGGAAGCCGTTGCGACACGAAGACGCCGTGCCCGGTCCGGATCTCCACCCAGCCGTTGATCTCCAGCGCGATCAGCGCCTCGCGGACCGAGGAGCGGCTGACCCCCAGCTGCTTCGCCAAGTCACGCTCGCCCGGCAGCAGCTGTCCGGGCGCGAAGTGGCCCTCGCGGATGTACCGGATGAGGATGTTGGAAATCTGGCGGTACAGACGCTCGACCTTGACCGTCGGCAGATCCATGGCAGGCGACTCCGGAACATGGGGCTCCAAGGCCCAGCGGCGATAGCAATGCGTCTGGACCGGCGCAACATCAAGGGCGATCGCGCCACCAATGCGCCATCGCTTCCATCTTGCGGCAACCGTGCGTGAGGCGTAGGCTGTGGTCCACTGGTCAGGCCAGTAGACCACTGGACCGGTTGGCCGGCAATCGCTCATTCGAGATGGTGCATCATGAAGATGACGTTCCGGTGGTACGGCGACAGCGATCCGATCCCGCTCAGCCACATCCGCCAGATCCCCGGCGTGCAGGGCATCGTGTCCGCCGTGTACGACGTTCCGGTCGGCGAGGCTTGGCCGGTCGAGAACATCCAGGCGCTGAAGGACAAGATCGAAGCGCATGGCCTGACGCTGGAAGTGATCGAGAGCGTCCCGGTCCACGAGGACATCAAGCTGGGCAAGCCGACCCGCGACCGCCTGATCGAGAATTACTGCACGACCCTGAAGAACCTTGCCCGGTGCGGCATCAAGGTTGTCTGCTACAACTTCATGCCGGTGTTCGACTGGACGCGCACCTCGCTGGAGATGCGGCTTCCCGACGGTTCGACGACGTTGTCCTTCGAGGTCGAGACGGTGGACCGGATCGACGTCAGCCAGGGCATTTCCCTGCCGGGCTGGGACGCCAGCTACCGCCCCGAGGAACTGCGCGCCCTGCTGGCCGAGTATGAGGCGGTCGACGAGGAGGCGCTCTGGGGGAACCTGGAGTATTTCCTGAAGAAGGTCATCCCGGTCGCGGCCGAGGCCGGCATCCGCATGGCGATCCACCCGGACGATCCGCCGCGCCCGATCTTCGGTCTGCCGCGCATCGTGAAGAACCGCGCCGACCTGCTGCGCCTGCTCGACATCGTGGACGATCCGGCCAACGGGCTGACGCTGTGCTCCGGCTCGCTGGGCGCCTCGTGCAAGAACGACATTCCGGCGCTGGTGCGGGAATTCGCCGGGCGCAAGCGCATCCACTTCGCGCACCTGCGCAACGTGAAGGTCACCGAGGCGGGCGACTTCTACGAGACCAGCCACCGCTCGGCGGACGGTTCGCTCGACATGGCGGAGATCGTGAAGGCCTATTACGAGGCGGGCTTCGACGGCTACGTCCGCCCGGACCACGGCCGCATGATCTGGGGCGAGACCGGCAAGCCGGGCTATGGGCTCTATGACCGGGCGCTCGGGGCCGTGTACCTGAACGGGCTGTGGGAAGGCATCGCGAAGGCCGAGGGGTAACAGGATCCGCGGCGTGCCTTTCGGGGGAGGGCGGCTTACGGCGCGAAGGCGATGCTGGTCACCCGCCCGCGCCAGAAGGGATGCCGCTCGCCCTTGGCGGCCCGCGCGATCTCGAATCCCATGGGGATCATCATGCCATCGACCAGACGGTAGTCCGTGCGCGTGACGTGCTCGCCGGAGCCGTGATAGGGCGTGTCGAGATCGCCATCGGCCTCGGCGTCGAACCGCTCCAGGCTGCCGTCCGGCCGGAAGGTCGCGACGAGGGTAGCTTCCAGCCCGCCCGAGGACACGACGGCGCGGGCGCGCGTTGCGTCCACCGACTCCCACCGCACCGGGCCGCCCGGCAGCAGCGCCATGGGATAAAGTGGGCTTTCCAGCAGCCAGCGGCGCAGCGACATGCGGTTGAGCGCGTCGTTCTCGCGTTCATCGACCACGGTGACGGTCGACAGGATTCGGGCCTTCATCTCCATCCTGCCATCGGCGAAGGCGTCGTAGGCGCGTGCCCAGACGCCGGGCAGGATCGGTGTCGTGGCGGCGAACAGCAGGGCCGGGGTGCCGACCGCGATGGTCTGTTCGGCGGTGGTCGGCGCGAAGCCCTCGCTGCGCGGGCGGCGGAACTCGCCTTCCTGGGCGAGGGTGACTGTCCGAAACGGACGCGGCGGCTGCGGGAAGGTAAAGCGGAAATAGGCCTGCACGGGAGGCGGCAGCGTGGCGAGCGTCACCGGGTCGAGCGCTGGCGGCAGGGCCGTCCGCGCGGTTTCCTGGACCTTGGCCGCGTGGGCGGCGATGTCGGCTTCGGTCCTGGCCGACGATAAGCCGACCGTGCCGGCGGCGGCGAGGATGGGGGCGGCCACCAGCAAGGCGGCCAGGGACATGCGCATAGGGACCTCCTGTCCGTACGGGGAGCGGGCGGCGTCTCACGGTGGCGGTGCCGGGGGGCGCGTCGCTCCGATCATGTCCATGACCGCATCGACGGTGGCGGTGGCCAGTGCCGTCCGGTCGCCGATGCCGGCGGGAACGCGGTCGCCGATCATCAGCGACGCGGCGCCGTGAACCGTGGACCACAGGGTGAAGGCGACGACATCCGGTTCGCGGCCGGGCAGATAGCCCAGCGCTTGGCACCCGGCGATGCTGGCCCGCAGAAAGCCCAGCAGTCGCAGGCCGATGTCGGTTGCGAACGGGTTGTCTGGCAGGCCGGCGACGGGCGGGGCGTTGAACATCAGCTGATAAAGCGCTGGATTTTCGAGCGCGAAGCGCAGGTAAGCCATGCCGCCCTCACGCAGCCGGGCGATGGCGTCCTTGCCGGTGTTCGCCGCGACCGCGAGTTTTTCCGCGTAGAGCTTTTCGAAGCCCGCGTCATGCACCGCCCGCAGAAGCGCGTCCTTGTTGCGGAAGTGGTTGTAGAGGGCGGGCGCCCGGCAGCCGACCGCGGCGGCCACGTCCGCCATGGTGATCGACCCGACGTCCCGGTGCGCGAGCAGGCGGACGGTTTCCGTTACAGCGCGGGCAGGAATGTCGATCGCCTCTTCCTTGCGGGGCCGGGCCATGCGTGCGCTTTCAGCGTCGTTGGATAAAATGAACGACATTAATTTAATCCCGTTCAGTTTTTACGTCAAGGGAGACGCCGGCCCCTTGTCCCGCCCCGTCATGTCCCCATGTTGCGGGGCATGGTGGGCGGACGCTTCAAATCCGTGGCGACCGCCGCTATGGTGGCGCCTTCCGGGTGCCGTGCGACCCGCTTCAGGCAGTTTCCCAGGCGATGACCAGACCCAACACCTTCCGTTCCGGTCCCGACGAGCGCGGGCATTTCGGCATCTATGGCGGACGTTTCGTCGCCGAGACGCTGATGCCGCTGATCCTTGAGGTGGAGAAAGCCTACAAGGCGGCCAAAGCCGATCCCGCCTTCGAGGGCGAGATCCGCCAGCATCTCAAGCAGTATGTGGGCCGGCCGAACCCGCTCTATTATGCGGAACGGCTGACGGAAAAGCTCGGCGGCGCGAAGATCTACTTCAAGCGCGAGGAGCTGAACCACACCGGCGCGCACAAGATCAACAACTGCATCGGGCAGATCCTGCTGGCCCGCCGCATGGGCAAGACGCGCATCATCGCCGAGACGGGCGCCGGGCAGCATGGCGTGGCGACGGCCACGGTCTGCGCGCTGTTCGACATGCCCTGCGTCATCTACATGGGCGAGACCGACATCGCCCGGCAGCAGCCGAACGTCTTCCGCATGAAGCTGCTGGGGGCGGAGGTCGTTCCCGTCACCTCCGGCGCCAGGACGCTAAAGGACGCGATGAACGAGGCGCTGCGCGACTGGGTCACCAACGTCGCCGACACCTATTACCTGATCGGCACCGCCGCCGGTCCGCACCCGTACCCGGCCATGGTCCGCGACTTCCAGTCCGTCATCGGCGACGAGGTCCGCGTTCAGATGCAGGAACTGGAAGGCCGCTTGCCGGATTCGCTGGTCGCCTGCGTCGGCGGCGGGTCGAACGCCATCGGCCTGTTCCACCCGTTCCTGGACGACCCGTCCGTGGCGATGATCGCGGTCGAGGCCGCCGGCCACGGCATCGAGAAGGGCCCGCTGGAGCACGCCGCCTCCATCACCGGGGGGCGTCCGGGCGTGCTGCACGGCAACCGCACCTACCTGCTGCAGGACGAGGACGGGCAGATCATCGAGGGCCACTCGATCTCCGCCGGCCTCGACTATCCGGGCGTCGGGCCGGAGCACGCGTGGCTGAACGACGTCGGCCGGGTCGAGTATGTCTCGGCCACCGACCAGGAGACGCTGGACGCCTTCCAGCTCTGCGCCCGCACCGAGGGCATCATCCCCGCGCTGGAATCCGCGCACGCGCTGGCCGAAATCGTCAAGCGCGCCCCGAAACTGCCCAAGGACCACCTCATGGTGCTGTGCCTGTCGGGCCGCGGCGACAAGGACATCTTCTCCGTCGCCCAGCACCTGGGAGTGAAGCTGTGAACCACGACACCGGTCGTATTGCCCACCGCTTCGCCAAGCTGCGGGCGGAGGGGCGCGCGGGCCTCGTCACCTTCATCACGGCGGGCGATCCGGACCTGGAGACCTGCCGGACGATCCTGGACGGCCTGCCCGACGCCGGCGCCGACCTGATCGAGCTGGGCCTGCCCTTCTCCGACCCGATGGCCGACGGCCCGGCGATCCAGGCCGCCAGCCTGCGCGCGCTGAACGGCGGCATGACCACGCGCAAGGTCCTCGACCTCGTGCGCGGCTTCCGCGCCAAGGACGGCGCGACGCCGATCATCCTGATGGGCTATTACAACCCCATCCACGCCTACGGCGTGAACCACTTCCTGGCCGACGCGGTGGAAGCGGGGGTCGACGGCCTGATCATCGTCGATCTGCCGCCGGAAGAGGACGAGGAGCTGTGCATCCCGGCGCTGAAGGCCGGGGTGAACTTCATCCGTCTGGCGACGCCGACCACCGATGACCAGCGCCTGCCGGTGGTGCTGCAGAACACGTCGGGCTTCGTTTATTACGTGTCGATCGCCGGCATCACCGGCACGGCCAGCGCCGACAACACGGCCGTCGGCGCGGCGGTGGGGCGGCTGAAGCGCCACACCGACCTGCCAGTCGCCGTCGGTTTCGGCATCAAGACGCCGGATCAGGCCGCCAACATCGCCCGCATCGCCGACGCGGCGGTGGTGGGCTCCGCCATCGTCACCCGCATCGCGGACGGAATCGACGCCGAAGGCAAGGCTCGTCCGGGTCTGGCCGAGGATGTGCTGGGCTTCGTGCGCGAATTGTCGGCCGGCGTGCGCAAGGCGCGCATCTGAGAGCGGGAAAAGAGGAAAGACTTCGATGAACTGGCTGACCAACTACGTCCGCCCCAAGATCCGCGCCCTCTACGCCCGCAAGGAGGTTCCGGACAACCTCTGGCACAAGTGCCCGAACTGCGAGGCGATGCTGTTCCACCGCGATCTGGAAGAGCACCTGAACGTCTGCCAGCACTGCGGCTTCCACATGCGGCTGGACCCGATCAAGCGCCTGACCACGCTGTTCGACGACGGCGCCTACGAGACGGTGGAACTGCCGAAGTCGGTGGTCGATCCGCTGAAGTTCCGCGACCAGAAGCGCTACACCGACCGCCTGAAGGAGGCCCAGTCGAAGACCGGGCGCCATGACGCCATCGTCGTCGGCTCCGGCTTGATCGGTGGGCAGCCGGCGGTCGTCGCGGCCTTCGACTTCGGCTTCATGGGCGGTTCCATGGGCATCGGCGTGGGCGAGGGCATCCTGACCGCCGCCCGCACGGCCATCGCGCTGAATGCGCCGCTGATCGCCGTTCCGGCCTCGGGCGGCGCGCGCATGCAGGAAGGCATCCTGTCGCTGATGCAGATGCCGCGCTCCACCATCGCGGTGGAGATGGTCAAGGAAGCGGGCCTGCCCTACATCGTGGTCCTGACCGACCCGACCACCGGCGGCGTCACGGCCTCCTTCGCCATGATCGGCGACATCCACATCGCCGAGCGCGGCGCGCAGATCGGCTTCGCCGGCGCCCGCGTGATCGAGAGCACGATCCGCGAGACCCTGCCGGAGGGCTTCCAGCGCTCCGAATATTTGCTGGAGCACGGCATGGTGGACATGGTCGTCCATCGCCGCGACCTGCGTCCGACGCTGATCCGCACGCTGGGCCTGCTGATGCAGCCGAAGCTGGGCGTCGCGTCGGACGGGGAGGAGATCATCCCCCCGGACCACGCGGAGAAGACGGCGGCCCAGGCCGAAGCGGCCGACGCGACGCCGACCCAGGCCGGAGCCGTGAAGGCGGGCGCCGAGCAGCCGGCCTGACGCCCGTCCACCCAAACTTAGGAAGCATCCGTGGGGACCAAGCCTGAGGGGTCGCGCGCCGACCCGGTGCTCGACCGCTTGAAGGGGCTGCACCCCAAGGTCATCGACCTGTCGCTGGACCGCGTGCACCGGCTGCTGGCGGCGCTCGGCCATCCCGAACGCCAATTGCCGCCGGTCGTCCATGTGGCGGGGACCAACGGCAAGGGCTCCACGGTCGCCTTCCTGCGCGCCATGCTGGAGGCGGCGGGATACCGCGTTCACGTCTACACCTCGCCGCACCTAGTGCGCTTTCACGAGCGCATCCGGCTGGCCGGCAAGCTGATCGACGACAACCGGCTGGCCGCCCTGCTGGAGGACTGCGAAGTCGCCAACGCCGGACAGCCGATCACCTTCTTCGAGGTGACCACCGTCGCCGCCTTCCTAGCCTTCGCGCGGGAGCCGGCGGACGTGGTGCTGCTGGAGACTGGGCTCGGCGGGCGGCTGGACGCCACCAACGTGGTGGACCGGCCGGCGGTGACGGCGATCACGCGCATCTCCTACGACCACCGCCAGTTCCTGGGCGACACGCTGGAAGCCATCGCGGGCGAGAAGGCTGGCATCTTCAAGCCGGGCGTCCCCGCCGTGCTGGCCCCGCAGCCGCAGGAAGAGGCGGAACGGGCGCTGACCGCGCGGGCCGCCGAGGTCGGAGCGCCGGTCTACAACTGGCGCGTCACGCCGACCGAGGGTGGCTTTCGGTTCGAGAGCGCCCGGCGCGCGCTGGACCTGCCGCCGCCGGGGCTGGCCGGGGCTCACCAGATCGTCAACGCCGGGGTGGCGCTGGCTTGCCTCGACCATCTGCCGCTGACCGTGGACGACGAGGCGATGCGCCGGGGCCTCGCCGCCGTGGAGTGGCCGGCCCGCCTGCAACGGTTGACCCGTGGTCCGCTGGCCGACAGCCTGTCCGAGGGCTGGGAACTGTGGCTGGACGGCGGTCACAACGATTCGGCGGGCGAGGTGCTGGCCGTGCAGGCTGCCTCCTGGGCCAAGGAGGAACCAGTCCGCCCGCTGCTGCTGGTCTACGGCATGCTGGCGAGCAAGGAGCCGCAGGAGTTCCTGGGGCCGCTGGCGCCCTTCGTCACCGCCGCGCGCACCGTCTCCATTCCAGGCGAAGAGGCGTCGCTGTCCGCCGAGGACACCGCTGTCGCGACGCGCGCCTGCGGCATCGCCGACTCGGCCGCTGCGGAAGGTGTGGCGGAGGCTCTGGCCGACCTGAAGGGCCGCGTGCCGGGTCCGGCGCGCGTGCTGATTTGCGGGTCGCTCTATCTGGCCGGGACGGTGCTGGCGGAGAACGGGTAAGGCGGCGGCCGGTTACCGGCCGCGCTTGCCGTCCAGTTCCAGCATGCCGCGCAGGGCGGCGATGGTCTTGTCGAGCGGGCTGGGGGCTGACTTGGCCGACTTTTCGTCGTCCTCTTCGTCCTTGACCTCGTCCACCAGATCAACGGTCGTGGCATCGTCGTCCCAGGGCGCCCGTTCGCCGGGGGCGTAGATGTCGGTCGGCGACAGCGCCTTCGAATCCCTGTCCGACGGGTCTTCCTTCTGCCGGACGATCTCGGCGAGCGACAGGGGGCGGTGCTCCTCCTCCTCAGGATCGTCGGCCTCGACGAGGGCGCGCAGGGCCTTCAGCGCCTCTTCCATCTCCAGTTCCTGGGCGGATTTCCGGGGCTTGGGCGCCTCGTCCGGCTCGGGTTCGGGGGCTTCGTCCGTCAGCGGTCGCATGCGGGGGGCATCGTCGGCCCTGCCGGCAATGTCCCCAACGGCAATGTTCTCGACCCCGATGTCTTTGGTGTCGTCGTCCTCGAAAGCGGAATCCACGATGGCGAAACGCGGGCGCGCGGGCGGCTCGTCGTCCTCGGCATCCTCCTCCGCACCGGCGGGTTCGGCGGCGGCTTCCTGCACCATGTTGCGGAGCGCCGCGATGGTCTTGTCGAGCGGCTGGTCGTCGGGTTCGCGTTCCCAGCCGCGGTCCCGCTCCCAAGGCGGCGGGGCCTTTTCCGGGTCGCGGATGGCGAAGGCGAGGATCTCCTCCTCCGACGGCTCCTCGTCCGCGTCGGGGAGTTCGTCGCCGAAGCCGGCGGCGTCGTCGAACTCGTCTTCGTTCTCGTCCTCGTCGAAGTCGCTGCGCACCAGGGCTTTGGGCGAGAAGACGGGCGGCAGGGCGTCCTCTTCGTCCTCTTTGCCCTCGTCGTTTGTCCTCTCGTCCTTGTCACCGGCGTCGATCATGCCGCGCAGGGCAGCGATGGTCCAGTCGAGTGGCTCTTCCTCCACCGTTGCCGGTTCTGCCTGTTCGGGAAGGGTGCCCTCATCGGCCGGAGGCTCATCGGCTTCCAGGCGGGCCGCCATGTCGGCCAGCGAAATGGGCTCCCACAGCGGGCGGCGCCCCGACTCGGGTGCTGGCGGGCCATCGGCAATCAGCGCTTCAAGCGGTATGTCGTCCGGCTCGGCCGGCTTATGCTTTGCCGGCTCCGCCGGCTTGTGCTTGCCCGGCTTCACCGGTTCGCAGGGCGGTGGCTGGACGGCCTCGCGCGAGTCCGCCTTTTCATCCCCTTGCTCCTCCCCGTCGCGGCTGCGCACCGCGTCGAGCAGCCCTTGCAGGGCGGCGAGCGGGCCGGCGAAGGTGGGGGCCTGGGCGGGTACTTCCGCCTCCGCCGCCGTCACGACGGACAGGTGCGCGGGCGCCGGCCGAGTCTCCGTGTCACGGGAATCGCACTTCGAGCAGCGGTAGTGCGGGGCGATGGAGAGCACCGGGTAGTTGGGTCCGAACCGCCGCTGCAGCCTGGCGCGCGGCAGCACGCCTTCATGTCCGCAGGCGCAGCAGCGGACGTGCACATCGACCTCGATGTCGCGTAGGTACAGCATGCGAGCCATCGGCGCAGTATACGCAGCGGCGTTGCCTTGCCCAGCGGATTCCGCCCGCCGGACCATGCGGCGGACCGCTGCCCGTGGTGACCTTTTCCGTCCGACGATGTTACCCGATTTGCCGCTGAACCTTCGCGCAAAGCATGCTATAAACGCGCGCAGTGCGTCCGTAGCTCAGCAGGATAGAGCACAGGATTCCTAATCCTGGGGCCGTGGGTTCGAATCCCGCCGGGCGCACCATTTCTTCTGGCGCGTTGGGTGTCTCCCATCGCATGGCGTGTGGGATGATGGGTATGGCATCCATCGAAGAAGCGCTTGCGATCGCGGTCGATCTGCATCAGGCCGGGCGGAGCGACGAGGCGGAGGCGCTGTACCGGCGCATTCTGGATGCCGATCCCGATCTGCACGGCGCCCTTTATTTTCTCGGTGTTCTCCTGGCCCAGAACGGCCGGCTTGCCGAAGCCGGAGGGCTGATCGGGCGGGCCGCCGCGCTGCGGGCCGATATCGCCGATTATCACGCCATGCTCGGCAAGGTGATGCAGGCGCTTGGGCGTGCGGAGGAGGCTGTCGGGTGCTACCGCCGCGTCATGCTGTTGCAGCCGGACGCGGGGGAGAGCTTCGCGTCGGCCGGCGTGATGCTGCAAAATCTCGGTCGTGGCGACGAGGCCATCACCGCGCTCGGCCGGGCGGCGGCGCTGGTGCCCGCCGACGCCGACATCCGGCAGCGTCTGGCGCTGCTTCTGCAGCTTCGGGGCGTTCGACACATCGAGGCACGGCGTTCGGGCCAAGCGGTGTCGGACCTGTCCCGCGCGCTGGCGTTGGGCGGGGCATCGGTGGATCTTTTCTTCCAACTCGGCAACGCCTTCGCCAGGGATGGGCAGAGCGAGCGGGCGATCACCAGCTATGCGAAGGCGATCGCGCTACAGCCCGACCACATCGGTGCGGCTTTCAACATCGGCGTCCTGAAGAAGACGTCCGGTGACCTGGAGCAATCCATCACGATGCTATCGAGGGTGGTCCGGATTGTTCCCGACTATCTCGATGCACGCGAGAATTTGGCGATCGCGCTTTACATGGCGGATCGTGTTCCGGAGGCGACGGCGCAGAGCGCGGAACTTTTGGCGCTCAAGACGCGGACCTTGCGGGTCGAGGCGGCTGCCCTTGGCCTGCCACCCCTTCCGGAAGCCCCTTCGGCCCCGCAGCGGCGCACACGGAACGTCGTCGCCTTCAGCCTGTGGGGCGATAAGGACATCTATTTGCGGGGAGCGGTGGAGAATGCCCGTCTGACCCCCGCCGTTTATCCGGACTGGACGTGCCGGTTTTATCACGACGATTCCGTGCCGGCCACGGTCCTTGCCGAACTGGCCGCACTTGGTGCCGACCTTGTCGCCATGCCGCCGGGGAGTGGGGCGACCAGCGGGCTTTATTGGCGCTTTCTCGTTTCGGACGATCCGGAGGTCGCGCGGTTCGTCTGCCGGGATTGCGATTCCCGGCTCGGGGCGCGGGAGAGGGCTGCGGTCGATGCCTGGATCGCCTCCGGCCTGCCGTTCCACGTCATGCGCGACCATGTCCTCCACACGGAGGTGATCCTGGCCGGGATGTGGGGCGGCATGGCCGGGCTGCTGCCGGCCATGGCTCCGGCGGTAGCCGATTTTTCGTCGTCGGAGGCCGACCGCTGGCAGGACCAGAGATTCCTGCGCAGCCGTGTCTGGCCGCTGATCGAGGCGCGGTGCCTCGTGCACGATAGCGTTCACCAGGAACACGGTGTGCCGTTTCCAGGCGGTGCCGCTGGGACGAAACCCTATTCCGTCGGTTGCCGTATTCTGTAAACGGCCCGCTTTGAAGCGGTAAGTCTTTCCGCATCCATTCTCATTAGGTCGACCTGATATGCCGGACCGACATTTGCGGCGGCCCGAGGCATGGTCCTATGACGTCACCCAACCAACAAAAACAGAGCTTTTGGAGCGAGTCGTTCACCTCGAACGCTCAATAATTTCAAAAATGGGACGCCCAATGTACCGAGATCGCATTCGTTTGAAATCGCTGTGGGGCAAGGTCGTCACGCCTGAGGAAGCCGCCTTTCTCATCAAGGACGGCATGACCATCGGCATGAGCGGCTTCACCCGCGCCGGCGACGCCAAGGCCGTGCCGCTGGCGCTGGCCGAGCGCGCCGCGTCGGAGAACATCAAGGTCACGCTGATGACCGGCGCCTCGCTTGGCAACGACGTGGACAAGATCTTGACAGAGGCCGGGGTGCTGGCCCGCCGCCTGCCGTTCCAGGCCGACCCCGTGCTGCGCAAGGCCATCAACCGGGGCGAGGTGATGTTCGTCGATCAGCACCTGTCGGAAACGGTGGAGCTGCTGCGCTCGCGCCAGATGGGGCCGATCGACGTGGCGGTGATCGAGGCCTGCGCCATCACGGAGACCGGCGGCATCGTGCCGACCACCTCCATCGGCAATTCGGCGACCTTCGCCATGCTGGCCGAGAAGATCATCGTCGAGCTGAACCTGACCCAGCCGCTCGACCTGGAAGGGATGCACGACGTCTACATCCCGACGCGCCGCCCCTTCCGCGAGCCGATCCCGGTGGTGACGGCGGAAAGCCGCGCCGGCCTGCCTTACATCCCCATCGACCCGTCGCGCATCGCCGCCATCGTGGTGACGCGCAAGCAGGACAGCTCCGCCAGTATCCTGCCGCCCGACGACGAGACGCAGGCCATCGCCGGCCACCTGATCGAATTCCTGGGCCGCGAGGTGCGGCAGGGCCGGCTGGGCCGCTCGCTGGCGCCGCTCCAGGCCGGCATCGGCACCATCGCCAACGCCGTGCTGCACGGGCTGATCGACGGCCCGTTCCATGACCTGACCATGTACAGCGAGGTCTTGCAGGACAGCACGTTCGAGCTGTTCGACGCCGGCAAGCTGAATTTCGCCTCGGGCTCCTCCATCACGCTCAGCGCCGGCAAGTACGCCGAGGTGCTGCCCCGGATCGGGAGCTACAAGGGCCGGCTGCTGCTGCGTCCGCAGGAGATCTCCAACCATCCGGAGGTCATCCGCCGACTGGGCGTCATCGGCATCAACACAGCGCTGGAGTGCGACATCTACGGCAACGTCAACTCCACCCACGTCAACGGCACCCAGATGATGAACGGCATCGGCGGTTCGGGCGATTTCGCGCGCAACTGCCACCTTGCCATCTTCGTCACCAAGTCGCTGGCCAAGAATGGGGCGATCTCCAGCGTCGTGCCGATGGTCACTCACGTCGATCACAACGAGCATGACGTGGACGTGCTGGTGACCGAGATCGGGTTGGCCGACCTGCGCGGCCTTGCCCCGCGCGAGCGCGCCGAGACGATCATCCGCAACTGCGTCCACCCGAGCTATCGGGAATTGGCGGCCGACTATCACCGCCGTGCCTTGCAGCGTGGCGGGCACACGCCGCACCTGCTGGAGGAAGCCTTCGCGTGGCACCAGCGCTTCCAGCAGACGGGCAGCATGCGGCCGCGCGCCCTGGCCGCTGAGTAAGGGGCGGCTGAGTAAGGGCTGCGGAACGACCTATTCTGACGGCAAAACGGGCGGGTCGCCGTGGCGGCCCGCCCGAGCTTTTCGAGAGCGCGTCGGTCAGTGGTGGCCGGCGTGCCGCTCCAAATAAAGAAGAAGCGCTGGATAATAGTGCTTCTGAGACGCGGTCACCTGCTTGCAATAGCGGCGCGCAAGACCGCTGTCGAACCATGCTTGAAGCTCGCCGCTCTGGCGTTTTTGCGCGACCATGCGGTCGATTTTGTCCAGAATCTTGTGGATCACGGTGGAGCCCTGTCTATGATTTTGCGCCGGGGCGTCCGGCATTGTCTTGGTTGCGCGTGCGTCGGCACGTGCGTCATTATGACCCCTGCGGCCGGGCGCAGATGCGCATTATCAGCATGTCTGCATATTGCGATGCACAAAACCGATTGAAGCAGGGCGGCCGGAAGCGGACTAAGTGACTTAGCCAACCGCGATTGGGCGTACGGTCGCCTTCGTCGCGCGGGCCAGATCGGCGGGGGCAAGCGCGATCTGCAGGCCGCGACGGCCGCCGTTGACGACCATTTCGGACAGAGCCTCGGCGCTGGCGTCGATAAAGGTCGGCAGGGCCTTGCGCTGGCCGAGCGGGCTGATGCCGCCGACCGTGTAGCCGGTCGTGCGCTCCGCCAGGGCCACGTCCGCCATGTCGGCCTTCTTCGCCCCGGCCGCCGCCGCAATCGCCTTGAGGTCCAGCTTCGCCGCGACGGGAATGACGGCGCAGGCCAGCGCCTTCGGCTCCAGTTGGACAATCAGCGTCTTGTAGACGACGGCGGGGTCGAGCCCCAGAGCCGCCGCCGCGTGCAGGCCGATGGCGTCCGCCGACGGATCGTAATCATATTCCAGCAGGCGGAAGGAAAGCCCCGCCGCCTTGGCCGCGTTCACCGCCGGTGTGCCCTTCGCCGCCATGGCGCCCATCGCTCCCGTCCGTTCGAGAGCGGGACCTTAGCAGACCGGACACGGGCGGGGGAGGGGCCGTTGCCAGGGTATTGTCGGGGAGTGGCAAGGGAGTAGCGGTGCACCCCCTTTGATGCCTCAATTTTGCCGAAATTGCGGACGGCTTCATGCCAACGCGCCTTGGACAGGACGGGCTTCGAACGCGATTCTGGCGACCACCTCGACCATCGCACCTTGACCCCGTTGACCCGAACCGTCCTTCCCCCCTCCAGGAGCATCATGGTCCCGCGCACGCTGCTGCTCGTCGATGACGATCCCTCGCTGGAGGGGCTGGTGCAAGGCGTTCTGCCGGTGTGCCGGGTGGTCGCCATCGGCGGGGCAGGGAAGGCGCTGGACGCGGTGCGGGAACACCGGCCGCCGGTCGTCGCCCTAGCCGTCAACGACGACTCCGAGCAATCGCAGGAGGGGCTGGATGCCCTGTCGCAAATTCTGGGGGAGGCGCCGTCCACCAAGGTCATCGCCCTGACACCGGCGGATCAGCGGCTGACGGCGGTGCGTGCGGTGGCGCGCGGGGCGCACGAGGTGTGCTGCAAGCCCATCGACGCGCAGGAATTGGCGAGCGTGGTGCAGCGGGCCTTTCGCCGCGCCGACCTGGAACTGGAAGGGCGGCGGCTGAACAGCGGTGATGTGCCGCCCACCCTGCGGGTGCTGCGCGACGAGACGGAGCGTCGGGCTTTGCTGGACGCGCTGGCGCGGTCGGGCGGCAACCTGTCGGCGACCGCCCGCCTGCTGGGTGTCAGCCGGCCGACACTCTACAGCCTGCTGCGCCAGCACGGCATCCGCGCGGACTAGAGTTCATTCGCCCCGCGACGACGGGTTGCCGATCATCGACAGGAACTCCCGCCGGGTGGACGGGTCGGTGCGGAAGGCGCCCAGCATGCGGCTGGTCACCATGGTCACGCCGGTCTTGTGCACGCCGCGCGTGGTCATGCACTGGTGCTGCGCCTCGATCACCACGGCGACGCCCTCGGGCTGGAGCACCTCGTCGATGGTGTTGGCGATCTGCGCCGTCATCTTCTCCTGGATCTGCAGGCGCTTGGCGTAAGCTTCCACCAGACGCGCCAGCTTGGAGATGCCGACCACGCGGTGGCGCGGCAGGTAGGCCACGTGCGCCTTGCCGATGATCGGCACCATGTGGTGCTCGCAGTAGGACTCCAGACGGATGTCGCGCAGGATGACCATCTCGTCGTAGCCGTCGGTCTCCTCGAAGGTGCGCTGGAGGATGTCGACAGGATCGATCTCGTAGCCGGCGAAGAACTCTTCATAGGACCGGACCACCCGGTCCGGTGTGCCGACCAGCCCTTCACGCGTGGGGTCGTCGCCGGCCCAGCGGATCAGCGTGCGCACGGCCTCCTCCGCCTCGGCGCGCGACGGGCGTGCCTCGTCGGGGGCGCCGTGGCGCAGCGAACCGGAAGTGCTGCCGTGGCCGGGGCCGCGGACGACGTTGTCGGCGTGCGGAGTTTTGGGGGGCGTCACGGAAAAACCTTTCGAAGCCTGAGCCATGGTGTCGGGTATTTGTACGGACCCTACCCGTTTCGGATCACTCGGGCGAATCCGAATTTCCGCCAGATGGCGTCCCAGGCCCCGCATTCAAGACGCTTGTATGCGCCTGCGGCGATAAGTTGCAGAAGTTTGAGGCTAATTCAGCTGACGCGGCTGGTGCGGGCTGTCCAGCGAAAAGGCGGGGATGGCGATGTCGAACGTTTCGCCGCCCCTGGTCTCCATCTGATAGCTGCCGACCATGATGCCGGACGGGGTGGGGAGCGGCGTGCCGCTGGTGTATTCGAAGGATCCGCCGGGTTCCAGCACGGGCTGCTCGCCCACGACACCGGGGCCGCGCACCTCCTGCACGCGGCCGAGCGCGTCGGTGATGCGCCAATAGCGCGTGCGCAGCTGGACCGTCTCCGGTCCTTCGTTCTCGATCCGCACGTGATAGGCCCAGACGAAACGGTTTTCAGCCGGCATCGACTGTTCTTCCAGAAAGACCGGCTGGACCGTAACGCGGATTGCGCGGGTGACTTTCGTGTACATGGCGGCACTCCCCTGCAAAGAATAGGGGTGCGAAGAAGCGGCTGTCCAGGGGGAGGCGGGGGGATTGCGGCTACGCCCGGTGTCGTGCTCCCAACGTTGGGGCGATGCGCGTGGGACACACCCCGGTCGGATTGGTCGGCGATGCGCGCCGGCGTGGGCTGGGGCGCATTTCGGTCTCTTGAACCCCCTGCCCAGCGGTGATATATGCCGATGTCCCAGCAACGGCCAATGAGCCTGGCCCATGTCTCGTTCGCACGAAATTCGCATCCGACGACGCTGCTTCGCCCCGCTGTGCGCGGGTGCGGCCGTCCTTGGGTCGCGTGCGGACGCCTTGGGTATCCGCCGGCACTAGCCGGCGACGCTCCCCCGGCGGCGGCGCGATCCGCCCTTCAAGCACCTTCTTCCCGCCGGGAGGACCCCGTCCATGATCATCTCTCTCGAAGAGTCGCGGCACGCCGCCGCGATCGAAGACCTGCTCGACCGGTCCTTCGGTCCGGATCGGTTCAAGAAGACCGCCTACAAGCTGCGCGAGGGCGTGGATCCGATCCCGGAGCTGAGCCTCGTCGCCATTGAGCATGACGAGCTGGGCAACGAAATCCTGCAAGGCACCATCCGTTTCTGGCCGGTGACCATCGGCGGCACGGTGCAGGCGCTGCTGCTCGGCCCCATCGCGGTGTCGGAGCGGCTTCAGGGCGGCGGTCTCGGCAGCAAACTGATCCGCATGAGCCTGAACAAGGCGGCGGCCCTGGGGCACGAGGCGGTGATCCTGGTCGGCGACGCGCCCTATTACGAGCGGTTCGGCTTCACGCGGCAGCTGACGCTGGGCATGCAGATGCCGGGCCCGGTCGATCTCGAGCGCCTTCTGGGCCTGGAACTGGTGCCGGGCGCTCTGGCCGGAGCCGCCGGCATGATCGGCAAGGTGGAGAGTGCGCCAGTTCTCGACACGGCGGCCCCCTTGTCCACCCTGTTCTCGGCCACGGTCTCGTCTGCCGCCACCTCCACGGGGCGGGCGATTTCAGAATCCCGCCTGTGGCGTGCTTGCACCGCTTGAAAGCGGCGTGAGCGTCGCCTATAAACAGGGGGCGGCGCGGGTGTAGCTCAATGGTAGAGCAGAAGCTTCCCAAGCTTACGACGAGGGTTCGATTCCCTTCACCCGCTCCAATCTCTCCTTAAAAACCGAAACGATCCGGAACATCGACGCTGATGTTTCCAGCCTGCTGGCGATAGGCCATGCGGGGCCGTGCTCGCTTCACGCTTCTCATATGTGGGTTTAAGCCGCGCCCAACGTTAATCCCTGCTCAAAAGAAAACGGCGCTTCCTGTGGAAAGCGCCGTTTTTACTTTGTCAGTGCTTAGCTGGCCGATTGGGGAAGGGCCGCGCTATGGGGCTGGTGGGCAATGGCCGGAGAGGTCTCGGGCGCCATCAGGGACACCGTCATGGTCGGGGCCTTCCATTGCAGGCTGTCGAAGGCGCCGCAGTGGCCGCACAGGCCGCCCCAGCCGTGGCTGACCGCGTTGCAGGCGTCGCAGGTCCAGGCCGGGTCGGATGGTGCCGCCGCCGCCTGGGCCAGCCAAGCGCGCGCGGCTTCCTCGTCGTTGTGCTCGGCCCGCTCCAGATCCGCCAGCAGGCGGTAGAGGCGGCGCGAGGGCTGGATTTCCAACGCCTTGTTCAGATGCGCGCGCGCCTCGCCCCAAAGCTGCGCGTCGAGGGAGGCGCGGGCCACCGAAATGTGCGATTCGACATCGTTGGGGGCGAGGTTGCGCAGCTTCTCGAACAGCTTCACACGCGTCAGGGGATCGTAGCCGTCGATCACCTCGCGGTAGGCGTCGGTCAGGTCCGGGTGCGGGCCGGCGCGCCACGCGCGTTCGACCGTCTTGGCGGCGTGCTTGTGCTTGCCGGCGCGAACCAGCAGGCGCGCCGCGCGGGCCGCCGCCGGGATGAAGCCGGGCAGCAGGTCGTGGGCCGCCTGGGCGTGCGACAGGGCGGCGTCGCCACGGCCCCGGCGCTCGGCCTCGAAGCTGCGTTCCAGCAGAAGGGCGGCACGGTGGCGGCGGCCTTCCTCGGGGTTGATGGCGCCGGCCTGGATCGCCTGCTGCAGCGTGCCTTCGGCTGCCGCCCAGTCGCCCGCACGGGCTTCCAGATCATAGAGCGTACCGAGCAGCCAGGGCGTGTTGGGCTGGAGCGACTGCGCCCGGCGGGCGAGTTGCAACGCTTCCACCCGGTCGCCGGACTTGATCGCCTGGGTCAGCAGGCCGCGCAGGCCGAGGAAGGCCGTTTCCGGCCGGTCGAGCATGGCGGTGAAGTATTCCTTCGCCGCACGGTCGTCGCCCTGAAGCTGGGCGGCCTGGGCCGACAGCAGCATGGTCAGCGGCGGCTCGTTCAGCAGCCCGTCGGCCTTGCGCGCCATCTTGCGCGCGGTGGCCGCGTCACCAGCGGCGACCGCGACCATGCCGCGCGTCAGCGCCTTGTAGCCGCGCTCGCGCCGGCGGGAGCGGCTGTAGCGGCCGATGTTGCGCGGCGCGCGGATGAGGGCGCGCACGAAGCGGTAGAGCAGGGCGGCGGCACCGAGCGCGGCCACGGCGATGAGCACGGCGATGCCGAAGCTCGTCTCCACCACGTAGCCCTGCCAGTTGATGCTGACGGTGCCTGGCCGATCGGCCAGCCAGACCGCGATCGCAACAACGATCGCGACCTTGGCGAGGAACCAGAGCGCGCGGATCATTGGCCGTTCCCCTTGCCGGAGGCGGCCCCGCCGGCCGCCTGCGACAGCAGGCCGATGGCGCGGGAGGTCAGCTGCTGGCCGGCCTGGTTGGCGGCCAGACGGGCCTTGGCATCGGCGATCCACGGGGCGGCGGTGTCGGCCGCCGGACCCTTCAGGGCGGCCAGCTCCTCCACCGCCTTGGCGAGGTTGCCTTCCTGCACGGCGGCCTCGGCGCGGGCGGCCACCGCGTCGGCGCTGTCGCCGACCACGCCGCCACCCTGGCGGCGCACGGTCACCAGCGTGGCCAGCTTGCCGGTCACCTGATTGACCCAGTCGTTGCCTTCGCCTCGGTTGGCGGCGCGCACGACCTCGGGAGCCAGCGCCTGGAAGCGGTCGGCCAGCTGCGGCTGGGTCGGCACGCCCTTACCGGCGTAGGCCGCCACGGCGTCGAGCGGCTGGGCGATCTGCGGATCGCTGACGCCCAGCGCGCGCACGGCCTGGAGTTCCTGCTGGAACGGCTGGCCGGTCGCGAGCGCAGAGCGGAGCTGACCGGCGGCGAGCACCAGGGCCTGGGCGGAGGCGGCGGCGTCGCGGCGCGTCTCGACCGTCTGGTTGACCGTTTCAACGGTTTGGTTGACGGAGGCGAGCTGCTGCTTCAGGCCGTCGACCTCTTTGCGGAGTTCCTCGGCGGCCTGCGTGTTGCTGCCCACGGCGGCGACGCGCTGTTCGATGCCGCCGAGCCGTTCGGCGAGCTGGTTCACGCGCGGGTCAGCCTCGGCGGTGGCGCCGCCGGCCTGCTGCACGCGCTGGTCAAGCTGATCGATGCGGCCGGAGAGCTGGCGCAGGGCGTTTTCCAGCGTCTGCGGATCGACGCCGCCAGAGGCCGGGGCGCCATTGGCGGCGGCCGGACGCTGTTCCAGACGGCCGACGCGCTCGGCGATCTGCTGAAGCTGGGCGCGGACCGCCGGGTCGGCTTGGGCCGGTTGGGCAGGCTGCGCCGCCGTCTGGGTGGTCGTGGCGGTGCGGGCGGGCCAGCCCGGAACGCGCGGACCCCACCAGGGCTCCGACAGGGCGGCGGCACCGACCAGCAGGGCAATCAGCGAGACGGCGGTGGCGAAGCCAGCGCCGGAGCGGCGCTCCTCGCGCGGGTATTCGGGGGTGGTGTAGACCGGGGCGGCGGGCTCGACCGTCTCCGTGCGGGGCGGCTCGGAGCGGAGCGGTTCCGTGATAGCCGGTTCCGTGGCCTTCGCGTCGGCATTGGCAGGTTCGGCGGGGGCCGGCTCAGCGGTGGCTGGCTCGACCGCCTTGGGCTCCGACACGGTGTCCGAATCGGCGGGCTTGGCGATGATGACCGGCTCGGCGGTCACGGTGTCGGCGCCCGGCAGGGTGTCGGCCGGCTTGGCGGCGTCCACACCCTCGGGGGCGGAGACAGCGGCGGCTTCCGAAGGCAGCGGCGTCACGGAGGCGGCGGCATCGATGACGGGAGCGTCCGCAGCCGGAACGTCCGCGGCGGGGCGATCCTCGCTCGGCGTGGCGGCTTCCAGGTCCGCCTCGTCCAGCTTCACCCGATGCTTGGCGGCGGCGGTGCGCAGGTCGGCGTGGCGGGCCAGCGGGATGGCCCCGCGCTTCTTCCAGCCCTGCACGGTGGTCACCGGGATGTTCAGCTTGTGCGCCATGGGGCGGATGCCGCCGAAGCGCTCGATGATGCGCTCCACGGCCGCGCTGCCGGGGGCGGTGTTGTTGTGGTCCGAGGGCTGGTGGCCGTTCGGGTCGGCCTCGTTTTCGGAACCTGGGCGAGGGGTCATGAGGTGCCTTCTCGGTCGCTGTTATTCTTCGACGAACGCCGCCTTCTTGCGAAAGCCACCGCCCCCAAGCAGCAAGGCTCAGCCCGCTTCCCCGGATGGTTCCGGCAGCAGGCCGAGCAGAGCATCCTGCTCCGGCCGTGGCGCCACCCGTACGTCTTGCCACGGCGTCACTCCCTGGTCGCCGTACGTGCGGGCAGCCTCCGCGACCGCGGGGCTGAGGCAGAGCGCGTCCACTGTACGACAGCAGTCGATCAGCCCCGCCTCGTTGACCAGCCTAACAAACGAACGGGCGGTACGGGGAGAGAAAAACAACACGGCGTCGAGTGTTCCCGTACGCAGCGCGCGGCCCGTGTTTTCCGAAAGCCGCGTGCTCGGCACCGCGTCGTACAGCGTGGCGCGCCGAACGGAAAATCCGTCTTCCGTCAGCATTCCCGCCAGATCGCCGGCCAGCTTGGTGCCTGCGACATGAAGCAGCACCCCCGCCTTCGGCGCGACCCGCGCGCGCACCAGATCGGCCAGGGCGTACACGTCGCCCGACGCGCTTTCGACCTGGGTAAAACCGGAAGTACGAGCGGCATAGGCCGTCGCATCACCAACCGCATAGACCGGCAGGCCGCGCCGTCCTGTACGTCTGGCGTATCCGCGTACGCCGTTCATGCTGGTGAAGAGCAGGGCCTGTACGTCGTGGAGGTCCGGTTCCGGCCCGTCGAGCCAGACGATCTCCAGCATCGGTTCGGTGGACGCGTCAAAGCCCTGGGCGCGCAGATGCGCGGCCAGCGGTTCGGCGTCCTCCGCCGGGCGGGTGACCAGGATGTGCGGTCGCTTCCCAATGGACCCAGTCATGCCGACCCCCTCCTTACGGCAGGAAGAAGTTGGGAGGCAGGACCGCCTTGATCTCCGCGCCCGCGTCGGCGCCGAGCGCGGCGGCGTCCGTCGCGGCGCCGCTGCGCTCCGCCCGGAAGACCTGTTTGCCGTCGGGGGACAGCACCTTGGCCTTCAGGGACAGCCGGTCGCCGTCGAGTGTGGCGAGCGCCGCGATGGGCGTCCGGCAGGAACCGTCGAGCATGGCGAGCAGCGCGCGCTCCGCGCCCACGCGGGCCTCGGTGTCGGCGCAGTGCAGCGGCTCCAGCAGGGCGCGGGTCTTGTCGTCGGCGCTGCGGATCTCGATGCCGATGGCGCCCTGCGCCACGGCGGGCAGCATCACACCGGTTTCAAGGACGGCGGTGATGCGCTCGGTCAGGCCCAGGCGGCGCAGGCCGGCCAGCGCCAGCAGCGTGGCGTCCACCTCCCCGGCGTCGAGCTTGGCGAGGCGCGTCTGCACGTTGCCGCGGAAGGGAACGACCGTCAGGTCGGGGCGGCGTTCGAGGATTTGCGCTTGGCGGCGCAGCCCGGCGGTGCCAACGACGGAGCCGGTGGGCAGGCTGTCGATGTCGTGACCGTCGCGCGAGAAGAAGGCGTCGCGCGGATCCTCGCGTGGCAGCAGGGTGGAAATCTCCAGCCCGTCCGGCAGCCAGGTCGGCACGTCCTTCATCGAATGGACGGCAAGGTCGGCGCGGTTTTCGAGCAGCGCCTCCTCCAGCTCCTTCGTGAACAGGCCCTTGCCGCCGGCCTCGGCCAGCGTGCGGTCGAGGATGCGGTCGCCCGTGGTCTTGAAGACGACGATCTCGATGGCGCCGGGGGCGGCCAGATGCGGGTGCGCCGCGATCAGACGGTCGCGGGTCTCGTGGGCCTGCGCCAGCGCCAGAGGGCTGCCGCGCGTGCCGATGCGGAGCGGTTCGGTCATGCCGGAGTGTTCTAGGCAATCCGCCGCGCTTTGCAAGCGTTGGCAGCGCCCGTGCTACTCTTTGGCGAGAAGGCGCGCGGTCACCACCATGCGGCGGCTGTCCACGGTCCAGGATGAGGCCTCAAAGTCGCCAGTCAGCGATTCGATGGCGAAGCCGGCGGAGTCCAGCATCAGCTCCAGCTCGAACCGGAAGATCATGCGCCAGGTGAAGGCGAATTCGCTGACCTCGATCTTGCCGTCGGGCAGAAGCTCGTCATACCAGCCATACAGGCGCTGGCGCTGCTGCTCGTCCAGGCGCGAGGCGAGCGAGTTCTTGACGTACCGGTTGCCGGTGCGCGGGTTGCGGCGCGGCTCGGACGGGGAGGGCTTCTTCTCGGCGTCCAGCGACAGGGTCAGCGGGTTCATCACATCCAGCGCCAGTCGGCCGTCCGGGGCCAGATGCGCGGCGGCCGAGGCCAACGTGCGCCGCTCCGCCGTGAAGTCGGGGATCAGCATCAGAACGTTGAACGGGATCGCGGCGAGGCGGAAACCGCGCACCGGCAGGTCCAGCGCCGTGGCGTCCTGCTGGATGACATGGACGCGGGCCTGCACCTCCGGCGGTTCAAGGGCCAGCTTGGCGCGCAGCTGGTCCAGCATCGCGGCGGAGATGTCCACCGCCCACACCTTGTGCCCGGCGCGGGCCAGCGGGATGGTTAGGCGCCCGGTGCCGCAGCCGATCTCCAGGACTGGACCGCCTGTCGCCTCCGCCTGTTCCTTGTAGAAGGCGACGTCGCCCAGGATGCCGATGCGGGCCAGGGTCGCCGCATCCTCGGCGCGCACGTCGCCGATCTCCAGCGAGGGATAGTCGCCGTCGTAATAGAGGATGCTGGCGTCGGTGTCGGGCACGTCCTTATTCATGGGGCAAAACCCTATACCAGAGCGCCGGAGGCGGCTAGTTTGGCGGCCATGATCGTTCTTGGAATCGAAACGAGCTGCGACGAGACGGCGGCGGCCATCGTCACCGACGCGCGGGAGATCCGCGCCGATGTGGTGCTCTCGCAGCTGGACGACCACACGCCCTACGGCGGCGTCGTCCCGGAAATCGCCGCGCGCGCCCATCTGGAGCACCTGGACGGGCTGATCCGCCGCGCCATGGAGAATGCGGGCCTGGGCTTCGGCGACATCGACGCGGTGGCGGCGACCGGCGGGCCGGGCCTGATCGGCGGCGTCATCGTCGGCGTCATGACCGCCAAGGCCATCGCCGCCGCGCGCAAGCTGCCCTTCGTGGCGGTGAACCATCTGGAAGGCCACGCCCTGACCGCGCGGCTGACCGACGACGTACCGTTCCCCTACCTGCTGCTGCTGGTCTCCGGCGGGCATTGCCAGTTGCTGGTGGTGGAGGGCGTCGGGCAGTACCGGCGTCTGGGGACCACCATCGACGACGCGGTGGGCGAGGCCTTCGACAAGACCGCCAAGCTGCTCGGTCTCGGCTACCCCGGCGGGCCGCTGGTGGAGAAGGCGGCGGGGCGGGCGACCAACCCCGGCCGGTTCGACCTGCCGCGCCCGATGGTGGGGCGTCCGGGCTGCGACTTCTCCTTCTCCGGCCTGAAAACCGCCGTGCGTCGGCATGTCGAGGAACTCGGCAAGCCGTTGTCGGAAGAGGATCAGGCCGACCTTGCCGCCGCCTTCCAGAACACGGTGGCGGAGGTGATGGCCGACCGCTGCGCCCGCGCCATCCGCCAGTTCAAGGAAGCGCATCCGCAGGGCAGCGCGCTGGTCGTGGCCGGCGGCGTGGCGGCCAACAAGACTCTGCGTGCGCGCCTGTCGAGCCTCGCCGAACAGCAGGGCATGACCTTCGTGGCGCCGCCGCTGCGGCTGTGCACTGACAACGCGGCGATGATCGCCTGGGCGGGAATCGAGCGCCTGCGCCTCGGCCAGACCGACCCGCTGAACTTTGCCCCGCGCCCGCGCTGGCCGCTTGACCCCACGGCGAAGCCGGCCATCGGCAAGTCCGGCGTGGGATCCGGGGTGAAGGCGTAAAGCCGGCGGTTGCGAGCATCACAGCTGCCGTCCTAAACAGGCGTCCGAACATCGGAGCGAGCGGGGACACGACATGACGGCAGGCGGCACGGCGACTTACCGGCGCATCGGCGTCATCGGCGGCGGCGCCTGGGGCACGGCGCTGGCGCTGGCGGCCCTGCGCGCCGGGCGCGAGGCGTTGCTGTGGGCGCGCGAGCCGGCCGTCGTGGAGTCCATCAACACCGCGCACGAGAATCGCGACTATCTGCCGGGCGTGACTCTGCCGCCGGAGCTTCGGGCGACCGGCGATCTGGCGGAGATCGGTGCTTGCGACGCCATTCTGCTGGTGACCCCGGCGCAGCATCTGCGGTCGGGCTGCCGGCAATTGGCGCCGCATCTGCGGGCGGGCGTGCCGGTGGTCATCTGCGCCAAGGGCATCGAACTCGACAGCTTTGCCCTGATGAGCGAGGCGGCGGAGGTTGAACTGCCCGCCGGGACGCCCATCGCCGTGCTGTCCGGCCCGACCTTCGCGGCCGAGGTGGCGCGGGGGCTGCCGACCGCCGTGACGCTGGCCTGCGCGGACACCGCCATCGGTGCGGCTCTGGTCGAGGCGCTGGGCAGCCGCACCTTCCGCCCCTACCTGTCGGACGACGTGGTCGGCTCCCAGATCGGCGGGGCGGTGAAGAACGTGCTGGCCATTGCCTGCGGCGTGGTGGAGGGGCGCAAGCTCGGCGACAACGCGCGGGCGGCGTTGATCACGCGCGGTCTGGCGGAAATCACCCGGCTGGCGCTGGCGCTCGGCGGACGGGCGGAGACGCTGATGGGGCTGTCGGGTCTGGGCGACCTGACGCTGACCTGCTCCAGCCTGCAATCGCGCAATATGTCGCTGGGCGCGGCGCTGGGGCAAGGGCGTACGCTGGCGGACATCCTGGCCGAGCGCCGTTCGGTGGCCGAGGGCGTCTACACCGCCGCCGCCGTGGTCGGGCTGGCGCGGAAGAAGGGCGTGGACATGCCGCTCTGCGCGGCGGTGGACGCGATCCTTAACCGGGGCGCCGATCTGGACGAAACGATCGCCGGTCTGCTGGCGCGCCCGTTCCGGGGCGAGGGAAACTAGCCTTCCGCTCTCGGATGGGTTGCAAGGGCGGTTCTTTCCGTGGCACGCTGCCTGCGGTTCCCAACGAGGAGGCTCAATCCATGTCCGCCCTGACGTTCCTGCTGCAGACCCTTGCCGCGCTGGCGCCCCGCGCCGCCGCGCCGCTGGCCGTTTGGGGCGTGGGCGGCAAGGCCGGCGGACGAGAGGCCGTTAAACGCAGCACCGCCGGATGATCGGCCTGCGCCGTCCCGCCCGCGTTGCGCGCGCCTGCCGTTCTGGTGGGCGTATCGCGGCGGTTGAGCCCCGCTTTCCTGAAGCGTCTCCGCCGCTTCCCACCGGACCCCGGCTGCGCTAGGCTCCCCCGCCGAAAGAACGGGAGGGTCCCCAATGCTTTACATGTTCCACTGCACCGACAAGGCGGGTGCGGCGCAGGTGCGCCTCGACAACCGTGCCGCTCATCTGGCCTATCTGGAGTCCATCGGCGAGCGCCTGTACGCCGCCGGCCCGCTGCTGTCCGACGACGGTCAGGCGATGGTCGGCAGTCTGTTAATCGTAGATTGCGCCGATGGCGCCGCCGCCCAGGACTTCGCCGCCAACGACCCCTACGCCAAGGCCGGCCTGTTCGAAAACGTGACGATCCGGCCGTGGCGCCGGGTGTTCCCCAAGGACTGAGCCCCAAGGATTGAGCGGAGACGGACGACGATGGCCCGCTGGCTTCTGAAGTCGGAGCCCTTCAAGTATTCGTGGGACCGCATGGTCGCCGACGGTACCACCCATTGGGACGGCGTGCGCAACCACCAGGCGTCGAACAACCTGAAGGCCATGAAGATCGGCGACCGCGCCTTCTTCTACCACTCGAACGAGGGGCTGGAGGTGGTCGGCATCGTGGAGATCGCGCGGGAATACTACCCGGACCCCAGCGATCCGGCCGGCCGCTTCGGCATGGTGGACGTGCGGGCGGTGATGCCCGTGAACTCGCCGGTCACGCTGAAGACCATGAAGGCCGACCCGCTGTTGCAGGGCATGTCGCTGGTGCGCCAGTCGCGCCTGTCGGTCTGCCCGGTCACCGACGACGAATGGGCGCGCGTCTGTGAACTGGCAGGGATTGCGGCTTGATGTGAGGTGAGAAAAGCGGGCGCTACTCGGCCGGCTCGCAAATGGTCGCCTGGAGATCCTGGGTGGCCTGAAGCATGCGCCGGGCCAGCGCCCGCACCTCCGCCGCCGCGTCGGCGAAGCCCTGCTCCTCCCCTGTTGGGGGAGCGGCGCGCAGCACGGCGTCGATCACCATCAGGTTGGTGCGGTTGCCCATCTGCGTCAGACGGCTGGCCAGATCGATCCCGCCGGTCGTGGTGCCGTCCGCGTTGGTCGTGCTGGCCATGTCGATGCCCTTGCCAAGGTGGCGTGCTGTTTTCCTGTGCCGCACACACTAGGCGGTTTCGGTTAATGCGTGGTTAAGCTTGCACGAGGCGGGCCCGAAGGGGTCCTAGGCCAATCGGCTAGGCGCGACAAATAGTCGCGCGCTGACGTGCATTCTTCAATTCGGCTTTTTAAACAAACAGGCGCTGCACCGCAACAAAGGGGACTTCAAGACCCCTTTCGTATGAGTGTCCAATCGGCCGTTTTGCTTGTCGAACCGGGGACTTGTGTGGATAATGCCCGGCAACAGGGGCGGTGCTCGGCCGCTCTAAAGCCTGATCAGGGCACAACCAGAAGCACTACGGGGGAATCGCGAGCCAATGTCCGACAATACCTATTTTCCTGTGAAGCCGGAGATCGCCAAGGCCGCTCACATCGACGAGGCCGCCTACGCGCGCCTGTACGAGCAGTCGGTCAAGGATCCGGAGGCTTTCTGGGGTGAGCAGGGCAAGCGCATCGACTGGATCAAGCCCTACACCAAGGTCAAGGATGTCAGCTACACCGGCGACGTCCACATCAAGTGGTTCTATGACGGCACGCTGAACGTTTCGGCCAACTGCATCGACCGCCACCTCGCGACGCGCGGCGACCAGACCGCGATCATCTTCGAGGGCGACGATCCGTCGGTTTCCAAGCACATCACCTACAAGGAACTGCACGAGCAGGTCTGCCGCCTCGCCAACGTTCTGAAGAAGAACGGCGTCCGGAAGGGCGACCGCGTCACCATCTACCTGCCGATGATCCCCGAGGCCGCCTACGCGATGCTGGCCTGCACGCGCATCGGTGCCATCCATTCCATCGTGTTCGGCGGCTTCTCGCCGGACAGCCTGAAGGACCGCATCGTCGACTGCGACAGCCACTTCGTCATCACCTCGGACGAGGGCCTGCGCGGCGGCCGCAAGGTTCCGCTGAAGGCCAACGCCGACAAGGCCGTGGCCGGCGCGCCGGGCGTCAAGCACGTGCTGGTCGTCAAGCACACGGGCGGCGACGTCGCCTGGACCGAGGGCCGCGACCTCTGGTACCACGAGGAAGTCGCCTCGGTGTCCGCCGACTGCCCGCCGGAGGAAATGAGCGCGGAAGACCCGCTGTTCATCCTCTACACCTCGGGTTCGACCGGCAAGCCGAAGGGCGTGCTGCACACCACCGGCGGCTATCTCGTCTACGCGTCGATGACCCACCAGTACGTCTTCGACTACAAGGACGGCGAGGTCTACTGGTGCACGGCCGACGTGGGCTGGGTCACCGGCCACAGCTACATCGTCTACGGCCCGCTCGCCAACGGCGCGACCACGCTGATGTTCGAAGGCGTGCCGACCTACCCGGACATCTCGCGCTTCTGGCAGGTCATCGACAAGCACAAGGTCAACATCTTCTACACCGCCCCGACCGCCATCCGCTCGCTGATGCGCGAGGGTGAGGGCCCGGTGAAGAAGACTTCGCGCCAGTCGCTGCGCATCCTGGGTTCGGTCGGCGAGCCGATCAACCCCGAGGCGTGGCTGTGGTACTACAACGTGGTCGGCGATGGCCGCTGCCCGATCGTGGACACCTGGTGGCAGACCGAGACTGGCGGCATCCTGATCACCCCGCTGCCGGGCGCCATCGGCCAGAAGCCGGGTTCGGCGACGAAGCCCTTCTTCGGCGTCAAGCCGGTCATCGTGGACAACGACGGCCAGATCCTGGAAGGCGAGACCGAGGGCAACCTGTGCATCGCCGACAGCTGGCCGGGCCAGATGCGCACGGTGTTCGGCGACCACGAGCGCTTCGTCCAGACCTACTTCTCGACCTTCGCCGGCTACTACTTCACCGGTGACGGCTGCCGCCGCGACGCCGACGGCTACTACTGGATCACCGGCCGCGTGGACGACGTGATCAACGTGTCCGGTCACCGCATGGGCACGGCCGAGGTCGAAAGCGCGCTGGTCGCCCACCCGAAGGTCGCCGAGGCCGCCGTCGTCGGTTACCCGCACGACCTCAAGGGCCAGGGCATCTACGCCTACGTCACGCTCAACGCCGGCGAAGTGCCGTCGGAAGAGCTGCGCAAGGAACTGGTGAACTGGGTCCGCAAGGAGATCGGCCCGATCGCCTCTCCGGACCTGATCCAGTGGGCTCCGGGCCTGCCGAAGACCCGTTCGGGCAAGATCATGCGCCGCATCCTGCGCAAGATCGCCGCGAACGAGCACGACAGCCTGGGCGACACCTCGACGCTGGCGGATCCGACCGTGGTCACCGACCTCGTCGAGAACCGCATGAACCAGGCCTGATAAGGCCCGGGTTCACGGGGAACGTTACGGACCGGGGGCCTTCGTGGCCCCCGGTTTCGTTTCGGCTCCGGTTTCGTTTCGGAACGGGCTTGTCTCCGCCCTGTTGTGTCGCCGAACCCTCAAAGAGACGGCGATGCGGATCCATCACCTGAATTGCGGAAGCGCCTGCCCGGTGGGCGGCCGGCTGTTCGACGGCTACAGCCGCGGGCTGACCGCGCATCTCGTCTGCCATTGCCTGCTGATCGAAACCGACCAGGGGCTTGTGCTGGTGGACACCGGGTTCGGGCTGCGCGACGTGCACCAGCCGCGCCCGCGTCTCAGCCCCTTCTTCCTGGCGCTCAACAACATCCAATTGCGCGAAGAGGACACGGCGCTCCGCGCCGTCGAACGGCAGGGCTTCCAGGCGTCGGACGTGCGGCACATCGTGGTGACGCATCTGGACTTCGACCACGCCGGCGGCATCGAGGATTTTCCCAACGCCACCGTCCATGTCTTCGGGCGCGAACTGGAAGCGGCCCGCGCGCAGCGGCATGGCTTCATCGCTTCCCAGCGCTACCGCACGCAACAGTGGGACGAGGCGGTAAACTGGCAGGCCTACGAGGCCGGCGGCGAGCCTTGGTTCGGCTTCGAGGCGGTGCGCGACCTGAAGGGGCTGCCGCCGGAGATCCTAATGGTCCCGCTGGTCGGCCACACCTGGGGGCATTGCGGAATCGCGGTGGACACCGGCGGACACTCGAATGGCGGGCACTCGAATGACGGGCAATGGCTGCTGCTGGCCGGCGACGCCTACTTCTTCCATGGCGAGATGGACGTGAACAACCCGCACTGCCCGCCGGGCATGCGCGCCTATCAGGCGATGATGGAGGTGGACCGCAAGTCCCGCCTCGCCAACCAGGACCGGCTGCGCGGTCTGCTGCGCGGCCACGGCGGGGAGGTGCGGGTCATCTGCTCCCATGACAAGGTTGAACTGGACCGCTGCCGCTGAGGACGGCTTACCCCACGCCCGCGCCGTCGCACCAGGGCTGGCGGCGTTCGCCGTGATAGGGGCGGGCGAGCCCGGCCTTGATGAGCGATTGCGACAGGTCGTCCCCGCCGAAGGTCACCACGCGGGCGCGCACCCGGCCGCCGTACTTATCCGGCTGCACGTCCATCAGGCTGATCGTGCTGGCCCCGATCAGGCGCCGGGTCAGGTCGCGGGCGGCCTCGGCCAGTTCCTTTTCGCGGGGGCAGCGGGCGCGCATCTCCGGCGCATCCAGCCCATCCACCCGCACGTTGGTCTCGACCACCTGCCCCAGCCAGATCATGGCGCGCACGGTCAGCGTGTCGCCGTCCACCACTTCCAGAACCTCGGCTGGAATGGGGCCGGGCAGCAGCGGCGAGGCTCCGCTGGCCCTCTGCGGCAACGCGCCGCCGAACAGGGCCGCGCACAGGATCAGAACGCGCATTCCGGTTGACACGGCGGACCTCCCTGCACGCACAAAGCACCGTTGGCTTGGCCGTATCCTACGATGGCGGGCGAGGCGGAGCAATAACAAACAGGGACTATTGTCCTTTAATGCATATGTATGTGTTTTTGTTGTCCGGTTTATAGGTTTAATGTCATCGCTTTCGGCGGAAAGCCTGCCCAGCGCGCTCGGTCACTTTCCGCCGAAAGAAAGCACCGCGTTCCGGAAATTTATCGGTCCACTGTCGTGGCGCATGGTGCCGTTGCGATCATGCCCGAGCTCAGAAACCTGCGTTCCACGCTATACGACCGCCTTGCGGTGCTTTGCCGGTTGAACGGCACCGAACCATGTGCACTATAACGTTTGGCAGAGGCGTCTTCCGGAAAAGGCGCCGGCGTGCTGGATATGGCGATGAACACGCGCAAGGTTCAGACGAGCGACGGCACGATCGGTTCCAGCGAACTGATGATTGCCCTCAACGATCACAAGCTCTTTCTGAAGGGCAAGCCCAACGGGCGCCTGTTCACGGCCAAGGGCGTCTCCTTCGCCGGACGAAACCTGTCCGAACAGGTGCTGGTGGGGGCGGTGATGGCGGGCGCCGATTTCAGCCACGCCCGGCTGATGCGGACCAGCTTTCAGGGAGCCGACCTGTTCGGGGCCAACCTCGCCTCCGCCGACCTGACGGGGAGCTGCCTGCGTCAGGCCGACCTGCGCGGGGCGAACATGATGAAGGCGACCTTGCGCGGTGCCGACTTCCGCAAGGCCGACCTGCGGCCGGGCCAGCTGATGTTCTGGGTCGGCAAGGGACAGCGCGCCCTGGACAAGCCGGTCAATCTCAGCGGCGCGGATTTGCAGGACGCTGATCTGCGGGGTGCGGATCTGACCGGGGTCAACCTGTCCAAGGCGGTTTTGCGCGGCGCCAACCTGTCCGAGGCGAAGCTGTTCAGCGCCAACCTGTCCGGCGCCGATCTGTCGGGGGCGGACTTCACCGACGCCAAGATGAAGCACGCGCTGTTGAATAACGCGACGGTGGAAGGGGCCCATTTCCGCTACGCCGACCTGCGCCACTGCGAGCTGCGCAACGTGCCCCTCGGCGCGGCGGATTTCGACGGCGCGCAGCTCTACGACGCCGTGGCCCGCCGCAGCGGCGCGCAATTGCCGCCGGACGTGGAACAGCGGCTGGCCGACCATGTGCAATGGATCAACAGCAACGGCCAGGGTGGGCGGCGCTTCGAACTGGCCAGCGCCCGCTTCGACGGGATCGACTTCGAGGGCTGCGACCTGCGCGGGGCGGTGCTGAAGGGCTGCTCGCTGGCCGGAGCGTCCTTCCGGCAATGCGTGCTGCAAATGGCCGACCTGTCCGGCTGCAACCTGCGCGGCGCCTGCCTGGACGGCGCGGACCTGTCGGGGGCTTGCTTGCGCGGGGCCGACCTGACCAACGCGCGGCTGCTGTCGGCGGTGCTGCGGCCCATCGAACTGCTGGACGCGCAAGGCCGGGCCACGGGGCGGCGCTGGCCCTGCGACCTGCGCGACGCCGTGCTGTCGGGCGCGGACCTGCGCGGGGCCGACCTGGACGATGCGCGGCTGGACGGGGCGACGCTGGAGCAGACCAATCTGGCGAGCGCCAGGATGGCCCGCCTGCCGGCGCCCTGTGCCCCGTGCGCTCCCTGTGCCCCGGCGATCAGAAGTCCGAGCAGCGGCCCTTGAACTCCCAGTCGCCGTAGCGGGTCGGCTCCGGCCCCTTCGGACCGCCGATCTCGCCCGGCTTCTGCTCCGGTCCCTTGATGGCGGTGTCGGTTTCGCCCTGTACGGAATCGACGGGCGCCGGATCGATGGGCGCCGTTCCGGTGGCGGGCGGGGTGGTGTCGGTGGTGGGTGTCTTGTCAGTCATGGCCGTCATATGGGATGGCTGCGGCGGCAAACCATCTTGAACGCCGCCTTCGCCAAGGCCCATATCACCACCGATGCGCGGCGGGAAGCCCCATCGGCGTACTTCGTTGAGACAAGCAAGACCGACCATGACCAGCTACGTGAAGACCACCGTCCTCCTTGCCGGCCTGACGGCCCTGTTCATGGGCATCGGCTATCTGATCGGCGGCAAGGGCGGCATGATGATCGCGTTCATCATGGCGCTCGGCATGAACCTGTTCAGCTATTGGAACTCCGGCGACATGGTGCTGTCCATGTACGGCGCGCGGGAGGTGGACGGCTATTCGGCGCCGGAATTCTACGGCATCGTCGCCCGTCTGGCGGAGCGCGCCGGCCTGCCCATGCCGCGCGTCTACATCATCGAGAACGACCAGCCCAACGCCTTCGCCACCGGCCGCGACCCGGACCACGCGGCGGTCGCCGCCACTACCGGCCTTCTGCGCATGCTGAGCCCGGAGGAGATCGCCGGCGTCATGGCGCATGAGCTGGCGCATGTGAAGAACCGCGACACGTTGATCATGACCATCACCGCGACCATCGCCGGCGCGATCTCCATGATCGCCAACTTCGGCATGTTCTTCGGCGCGTCGCATTCGAACAATGAGGAAGGGCAGGGCGGCAGCCCGCTGGGCATGATCGGCGGCATCCTCGTGGCGATCCTGGCGCCTTTCGCCGCGATGGTCGTGCAGATGGCCATCAGCCGCACCCGCGAGTACGAGGCCGACCGCATCGGCGCCGAGATCTGCGGCCGTCCGCTGTGGCTGGCCGACGCGCTGACCAACATCCACAACTACGCCCACCAGATCCCCAACCATCAGGCGGAGGCCAACCCGGCGACCGCCCACCTGTTCATCGCCAACCCGCTGCACGGGCGCAGCTTTGACAGCCTGTTCTCCACGCACCCGGCGATGGAGGAACGGGTTCGCCGCCTGCACGAAATGGCCGGCGTGGCCACCATGTCGCGAGGGCCGTGGGGCTGAGTAGGGCCGGATAAGGATTGCGTGGAATAGGTGGTCCGACTACCCTCCGGTTGCCGTAAACAGCGGGGCAACACGGGGGAACGCATGTCCGAAGTCACGAAGTACCGTCTCGTCACCCGGTCCGATTTCGACGGGCTGGTCTGCGCCGTGCTCCTGAAGGAGCTGGGCATCCTAGACGAGATCAAGTTCGTGCATCCCAAGGACATGCAGGACGGCAAGGTCGAGATCACCGATCGCGACATCACCACCAACCTGCCCTACGTGCCCGGCGCGCATCTGGTCTTCGACCATCACCTGTCTGAGACCATCCGCGTCGGCGGGCAGACCAACCACGTCATCGACGCTTCCGCCCCGTCGGCCGCGCGGGTCGTCTACAATTATTACGGCGGGAAGGAACGCTTCCCGACCATCTCCGACGAGATGATGGCGGCGGTCGATCAGGCCGACTCCGCGCAGTATTCGGCGGGCGACATCCTGGCGCCGAAGGGTTGGGCGCTGCTGAACTTCATCATGGACGCGCGCACCGGGCTGGGCCGATTCCGCGATTTCCGGATCTCCAACTACCAGCTGATGATGGAGCTGATCGACCACTGCCGGACACTCACCATCGAGGAGATCCTGGCCCTTCCCGACGTGAAGGAGCGCGTGGGCCTCTATTTCGAGCATGAGGCGAAGTTCTCGGACCAGCTGGCGCGCTGCTCCAAGGTCCACGGCAACGTGGTGGTCATCGACCTGCGCAAGGAAGAAACGATCTACGCCGGCAACCGCTTCATGATCTACGCCATGTACCCGGAGATCAACGTGTCGATCCACGTCCTCTGGGGCTTGAAGCAGCAGAACACCGTGCTGGCCTGCGGCAAGTCGATCATCAACCGCAGCTCCAAAACCGACATCGGCCCGCTGATGCTGGAATATGGCGGCGGCGGCCATCAGGCGGCCGGCACCTGCCAGGTGGACAACGATCAGGCGGACGCCGTTCTGGAAACCATCATCGGCCGCATGCGGGCCGACGGCTGAAATCCTTGGCCGTTTATGGTTTATCCGGGGGCGAAGAAGCCCCTCCGTGTGGATCAGGTATGTGGTTTAAGTCGTTGCTGGGCGGCCGGCGGCGCGGTGTTCGACCCGCCGCCGTCGCGCCCACACCCGTTTCCCTGTTCGAGGCCGTGTGGCTGACCGCCCCGGCGGATGATGACATTCTCGCCCGCATCGACGCGGTGGAGCGCCGGGCGGACGAGGCGCTCGCCCGCTTCCGTGACGAGGCCGCGCGCCAGACCATCGACGCTCTGCTGGCCCTGGAGACCCGCGACATCCCCCGGAGCGCCGCCGCCGCCGACCAGGCGGTGGAGCGTTTCATGCTGGACGTGGGCTTCCGCAAGCGCGACCTGATGCCCCGCTTCCACGAACTGGCCGACCATGTCCGGCGCGTCCATCGGGACGCCCTGGTGATCTGTCGCGACCGGCGTTGGGAGTTGATGGTCGAACGGGCGCTGAGCGACCCCGGCGGGCCGTCCAGCCCGATCCACGGCAACGGCACCCGCTACGTCAAAAGTGACCGCTACGATGACCGCGCGGCGCGCAACCTGCCGCCCGACGACCGCGTGCGCGCCGACCGCGCGCTGAAGCGGCTGGGTGAGGACCCAACGCCGCCGGAACTCGACCTGTGCCCCATGGAAGAGCAAAGAGGCCTCCTCTGGACCATGAAGGCCGGCGGCGCCAACCGCTTCATCCTGCGGCGCGGGGAGCATCGGGAGACGCCTTGCTTCTTCGTGGAGGACGTCGGTCCGTACCCCAATTACGACGGTTGGGCCGCGCGGCGTTAGCATCCCCAACACGCGCTCCCAACACCCGCCCTCGACACTGGGCGCCATGCGCGCTACATCCAGCGGCATGACCGAAGCCACCCTCGCCGCGCGCGCCGCCGCGCTCGATCTGCTGCGCGATGTTCTGCGCAAGTCCATCCCCTTCGACGACGCGTTCGACGCGCACCCGGAGCTGCGCGGGCTCGACCCGCGCGACCGTGGCTTCGTCCGCCTGCTGGTCGCCACGGTGCTGCGCCGGCTCGGCCAGATCGACGAGCTGGTCCAGGGCAGCCTCGCCAAGCCCGGCCTGCCCAAGGCCACCGTGCACGACATCCTGCGCCTGGGCACCGCCCAGCTCGTCTTCCTCGGCACGCCCGCCCACGCCGCCGTGGACACGGCGGTGGAGCTGGCCGCCGCGCGCGGGGCGGAACCCTACAAGGGCCTGATCAACGCCGTCCTGCGCCGCATCGGGCGCGAGGGGGCGGCCCTGGCCGTCAGGCAGGACGCCGGGCGGCTGAACACGCCGGACTGGCTGTGGTTGGCGTGGCGGCAGGCCTACGGCACCGGCCGCACCCGCGCCATCGTCGAGGCGCACCTGCACGAAGCCCCGCTGGACATCACCGTCAGGCGCGACCCTGGCGCCTGGGCGGAACGGCTGGAAGCCACGCTGCTGCCGACCGGATCCTTGCGCCGCCCGACCGGCGGCAACATCACCGAACTGCCGGGCTTCGCCGAGGGCGAGTGGTGGGTGCAGGATCTCGCCGCCTCCCTGCCGGCGAAGCTGTTCGGCGATCTGGCGGGCAAGCGCGTCTACGACCTGTGCGCCGCCCCCGGCGGCAAGACCGCGCAGCTGGTCGCCATGGGCGCCACGGTGACCGCCGTGGACCGCTCGGCCAAGCGGCTGGAGCGGGTGCACGAGAACCTCGCCCGCCTGAAGCTGACCGCCGAGACCCTGACCGCCGACGTGGCGACCTGGAATCCGGGGGAGCCCGCCGACGCCATCCTGCTGGACGCGCCCTGCTCGGCCACCGGCGCCATCCGCCGCCATCCGGACATCCTGCGCGTCAAGACGCCGGAGGACATCGCCAAGCTGGCCAAGGCGCAGAACCGCCTGCTGGCCCACGCGGTCGATCTGGTGCGGCCGGGCGGCACGCTGATCTACTGCACCTGCTCCATCCAGCCGGAGGAGGGCGAGGCGCAGATCGACCGCATCCTGGAGCGCGACCCCCGCGTCGAGCGCCTGCCCATCGAGCCCGGCGAGCTGGAAGGCATGGCCGAGCTGATCAACGACCGGGGCGAGGTGCGTTCCCTGCCCGGCATGCTGCCGGAGCTTGGCGGCATCGACGGCTTCTTTGTGGCAAGGCTGAGACGGTCTCCCGAATAGTTCGCCGCCTCCTTGCGGTAACTGCGGCGAATTTGGTACCACACACGGATGCCCTTCCCCGTCCGCCGCATGAACCTGACCGCTCATCGGACCGGCTCCCCCCTTCGCGAGACGAGGTGAGCCGATGTCCGGCGCGCGCGACACATTCGGCCGGCTGCGGGAGGGCGTCGCCCAGATCGCCTTCGGCAACCCGATCTACAAGCTGACGCTGGGCGGCCGCGCGCCGACCGCGCTGGCCGTCGTGCCGCCCGACCCCTGGCCGGGCGACGCCACCGAAGGCTCGGCCCTGCTGGCGGGCGTGATGCGCTTCGCCGGCCACACCGTCACCATCGACCCGAACGGGGAGCCGCACTGGCGCGCCGGCAACCCCGGCTGGCTGGATGCTCTGCACGGCTTCGCCTGGATGCGCGACCTGCGCGCGGTCGGCGGCGACGCGGCGCGGCGGCGCGCCCGCGCTCTGGTGCTCTCCTGGCTCGACCACAACGCCGGCTGGAATTCCCAGACCTGGGCGCCGGAGGTGCTGGGCGCGCGCGTCGCCAACTGGATCGGCCTGCACGACTTCTACTGCGCCTCGGCCGATGACGAGTTCCGCGCCCGCGTCTTCGACAGCCTCGCCCGGCAGCTCCGCCACCTGACCCGCGTCGTGCCCGGCGCCCTGGACGGGGAATCGCTGGTCACCGCCGCCAAGGGCCTCGTCTACGGCGGTTACTGCCTGCCCGAGTCGGAAAAGATCGGCAGCGACGCCCTGCGCCTGCTGGAGCGCGAGCTGCCGCGCCAGATCCTGCCGGACGGCGGCCATGTGGAGCGCAGCCCGTCCGTGCAGCTGCGCATCCTGCGCGACCTGATCGACGTGCGCGCCGTGCTGCGCGTGGCCCGCGCCGACGTGCCGGAGTCGCTGCAGCACGCCATCGACCGCATGACGCCGGCGCTGCGCTTCTTCCGCCACGGCGACGGCGGGCTGGCCCTGTTCAACGGCAGCCGCGAGGAGGAGCCGGCGCTGGTGGACACCGTGCTGGCCCAGGCCGATGCGCGCGGCCGTCCGCTGAAGAGCGCGCCGCACACCGGCTTCGAACGGCTGATCGCCGGCCGCACCATGGTCCTGATGGACACCGGCGTGCCGCCGCTGCCGGGCCTCGACGCCGCCGCCCACGCCGGCACCCTGTCGGTGGAGGTCTCCATCGGCAAGGAACGGCTGATCGTCAATTGCGGCAGCCATCCGGTGAAGACCGGCGTCTGGCGCTCGGCGCTGGCCGGCACGGCGGCGCATTCCACCGTCGTGATGGCCGAGACCAACTCGTCCGAAGTGTTCGAGGCCGGCGGGCTCGGTCGCCGCCCGGCCCACGTCGGCTGCGAGCGGCAGGAGGCCGACGGCGCCGTCCTGGTCGTCGCCACGCACAACGGCTACAGCCGCAACTTCGGCTATCTGCACCGCCGCCGCGTCTACCTGGCTGAGAACGGCGAGGATCTGCGCGGCGAGGACACGCTGGAGCCGGTGATCGGCGCGACGCCGCAGCCGCAGCCCTTCACCATCCGCTTTCACCTGCACCCGTCCGTGCAGGCCTTGCCGACCCAGGATCCCTCCCAGGTGCAGCTGCGTCTGCCGAGCGGGGCGGTCTGGCGCCTGCGCGTGTCGGGCGGCACGGTCGAACTGTCCGAGAGCATCTATCTGGGCAGCGGCGACGAGCCGCGCCGCACCACCCAGATCGCGATCGCCGGCCAAGCCGGTGCCGGGCATGGCGGATCTGAGGCGATCACGGTCAAATGGGCCTTGCGCCGCGAGCGCAAGGGGGCGTAAATCGCGCGCATCCGCGACGGTCGAGCCGTTGGGACACGGATCAACACGGATTTCGCACGGATGAACACGGATTAAAAGTCATCTGTGTTTATCTGTGTTTATCGGTGTCAAATCCCCGTTTTGCGCGGCAGGATGTGTGACACAGATGGACACAGATAAACACAGATAAAAAGTTATCCGTGCTCATCCGTGTTTTTCATCCCTGTACATCCGTGTCTCTCCTTGATCCGCCGCAACCGGTTCAATGACAGACCAGGATGCCCCGATGAGCCCGCCGAAGACCGCCCATTCGCCCGCCCCCGATCAGGTCCGCATCACCCGCGCGCTGATTTCCGTCTCCGACAAGACGGGCCTCGTCGCGCTCGGCCAGGCGCTGGCGGCCAAGGGGGTGGAGATCCTGTCCACCGGCGGTTCGGCGCAGCGTCTGGCCGAGGCCGGCGTCCCGGTGAAGGAGGTCTCCGACCACACCGGCTTCCCGGAGATCATGGACGGCCGCGTCAAGACGCTGCACCCGCGCGTGCACGGCGGCATCCTGGCCCGCCGCGACATCCACGCGGACGCCATGGCGGCCCACGACATCCCGGCCATCGACCTCGTCGTCGTGAACCTCTACCCGTTCGAGGCGACCGTCGCCAAGGGCGCGTCCTACGACGATTGCGTGGAGAACATCGACATCGGCGGCCCGGCGATGATCCGTGCCGCCGCCAAGAACCACGACTTCGTCACCGTGGTCACCGACCCGGAAGACTATGAGGCGGTTCTGGACGAGCTGGCGACCCACGACGGCGCCACCACGCTGACGCTGCGCCGTACGCTTGCCCAGCGCGCGTACGCGCGTACGGCCGCGTACGACGCCGCCATCTCCGGCTGGCTGGCCGGCCAGCTGGGCGAGACCTTCCCGCCGCGCACCACCCTGTCGGGCAAGCTCAGCCAGACGCTGCGCTACGGCGAGAACCCGCACCAGCAGGCGGCCTTCTACGTGACCGGCGAGCAGCGTCCGGGCGTCGCCACCGCCATCCAGCTCCAGGGCAAGGAGCTGTCCTACAACAACCTGAACGACACCGACGCCGCCTTCGAGCTGGCCGCCGAGTTCGAGCGCCCGGCCGTCGCCATCATCAAGCACGCCAACCCCTGCGGCGTCGCGGAAGGCGACAACATCCTGGACGCGTACAAGGCCGCGCTGCTGTGCGACCCGGTCAGCGCCTTCGGCGGCATCATCGCCGTCAACCGTCCGCTGGACGCCGCCACGGCCGAGGAAATCTCCAAGCTGTTCGCCGAGGTGGTGATCGCGCCGGACGCCGACGACGCGGCCCGCGCCCTGCTGGCCACCAAGAAGAACCTGCGCGTTCTGCTGACCAAGGACGTGCCGAACCCGGCCGAGCCGGGCATGATGGTGAAGCAGCTGTCGGGCGGCTTCCTCCTTCAGAACCGCGACAACGGCCGCATCACCCCGGCCGACCTGAAGGTCGTCACCAAGCGCGCGCCGACGGAGCAGGAACTGGCCGACCTGCTGTTCGCCTTCCGCGTCGCCAAGCACGTGAAGTCGAACGCCATCGTCTACGCCAAGAATGGTGCGACGGTCGGTGTGGGGGCCGGTCAGATGAGCCGCGTGGACAGCGCGCGCATCGCCGCCATCAAGTCGGGTGAGGCCGCCAAGGCCGCCGGCCTGTCGGAGCCGCTGACCAAGGGCTCGGTCGTCGCCTCCGACGCCTTCTTCCCCTTCGCGGACGGTCTGCTGGCCGCCGCCGAGGCCGGCGTGACCGCCGTGATCCAGCCGGGCGGCTCGATCCGCGACAACGAGGTCATCGCCGCGGCCGACGAGAAGGGCCTCGCCATGGTCCTGACGGGCATGCGCCACTTCCGGCACTGAAAACGGCACTGAAAAGGCTACGGAAAAGCCCCTCTCCCGCCGCGCGCGGGGGAGGGGTTTTTCTTTACCCCCGCCGCACGCCGAGCATGCGGGCCATCATGCCGGCGAGGCTGGCGTGACGGTGATGGGCAACCTCCGCCTCTTCGGACCGCTCCCCGCCCGGCTCCTCGGGCTGGAGGCGGCCGGTCGCGACCATCGCCAGCAGCAGCGCCGGATGCGCGGCCGGCCGGTGGTCGTCGGCGGCGGTTTCGGCGCGCGAATCGCTCGCCAAAGCCTCGTTGATGTGGGCGAAGGCCTCGATGTCCTTGATGTGCAGCATATCCGTTCCGCCCCCAGCCGGGACTGTTGTGCGTCGCAGCAAAAAGGAAGGTAGCAGCTTCGGCCGGATGAATCAGCCTTCAGGCGGCGGCGGACTGTCGCACGTGCCCGTCACGCCCGGGGGCCGGTTCCCGAACCAGCAGCATAAGCCCAAAACCGATCACGAAAAAAGCCACAACGGTGGCCATGCCCGCGCGTTGGCTGGCAAAGGCTTCGGTGGCGAGCCCCAGCGCCAGCGGACCGAAGAATCCGACCACCCGGCCGGTCAGGCTGTAAAGCCCGAACATCTCCGTTTCCATATGCGGCGGCGACAGGCGCGCCATCAGCGACCGCCCCGACGCCTGCGCCGGCCCGAAGCAGGCGCCGAGGCCCAGCGCCAGTACCCAGAACCACTCCTTCTCCGTCACCAGCAGCAGCGGCACGCCGCAGGCGGTCAGCCCGGCGAGGCTGAGAAGGATGGTCGGCTTGGCCCCGATCCGGTCGTCCAGCCACGCGCAGACGATGGCGCCGACGCCGGCGACCACGTTCAGGGCGATGGCGAAGACGATGATTTCCTCGAACGTCATGCCGAAGGTGCCGGCCGCGTAGATGCCGCCGAAGGCCGTGATGGTGTTGATGCCGTCGCGGTAGAAGGCACTGGCGATCAGGAAGCGCATGGCCTGCTTGTACCGGCGCGCTTCCACCAGCGTCCGGCGCAGCGTGGACAGCCCCTCGCGCACGGCGGCGCCCAGCGGGCGCCCGGTGGCGGGTTCGTCCGGAACCCACAGGAAGAAGGGCAGGGCGAACAGCGCGTACCACATGGCGACCAGCCACGCGGTGGCGCGGACGTTGGCCTGCTCCGCGGTGCCGACCAGACCGAACAGCGGGTCGGTGGCCTTCACGAAGGCGAACAGCGCGACCAGCAGGCAGGCCAGCCCGCCGAAATAGCCGACGCCCCAGCCCCAGCCGGACACGCGCCCCAGCATGTTGGGCGGGGACACGCTGGGCAGGGTGGCGTTGTAGAAGACGTTGGCGAGTTCGAAGGCCACCGTGCCGACCACCACGCAGACCAGCGCGAACAGGGCGAAGGACGGGTCCGGCTTCGCCCACCACAGGGCGGCGGTGAAGATCACCGTGATCGCGGTGAACAGGGCCAGCCAGGGCTTGCGCCGGCCGACCCGGTCGGCGACGGCGCCCAGCACCGGGCTCAGCACCGCGATGCACAGGCCGGCGACGGTCATCGCGGCGCTCCAGCGGGAGGTGCCGGCGACCGGATCGCCGACCACGCCGCGGGCGAAATAGACGGAGAAGACGAAGGTCGTGATGACCGTGTTGTAGGCCGACATCGCCCAGTCGTAGAGGCACCACGACGTTATGGCGCGGCGGTCGGGGGCGCGGCGGTCGGGCGACGCGGACGCCAACGCCGTCACCCGCCGATGCCGAAGGAGATCTGGTTGTTGTCGTAGCGCGCGACGATGGTCAGGGTGTCACCCGGACGGACGCGGATCGGGCTTTCCAGGAAGGTCATCGCCTGCTTCCAGTGGTTCGTCCGCGACCGGCTGGCCGAGTGGTAGACGACCTCCTCGTCCATGAACAGGTCGAACCAGAAGGCGACGCCGTGGCAGGTGCCCTCGGCGGTGACCTCCACGGCGATCTCGCGCTCGCCTTCCTCCGGCATGTTGCGGGTGAAGTCGAAGTCCAGCGCAGTGAACGGATCCGACAGCGGCGTGTGCGCGTCGGCGGCCAGATCGATCTGCTGGTAGCCGGGCGAGCGGAACACGTCGAAGGTCGACATGTCGAAGCCGTCGATGGTCTGCACCGGGTTGATGCGCGCCAGCTCCGGCGTTTCCACCAGCATGGCGTAGACGGTCGAGGCGCGCGGGATGATGGCGCCGCCCGGCTTCACCAGATGGGTGCGGGCGTGTTGCAGCACCGACAGCATGCGCGGGGCCAGCATGCCGACGTTGATGAGTTCGGAGACGAAGACGTCGGCCTTTTCCGGCAGGTCGCCGTCCGCGCCGACGCTCAGCTGGGTGGACAGCTTCGGCACGACCTTCACGCGGTCGGCGTAGCCGTTGTTGGCGACCGTCTCCTTGGCGACGCGGGCGAGGATCGGGTTGACCTCGCAGGTCACGACCTTCTTCGCGCCGGCGCGCGCCGCCATCATGGCGACGATGCCCGAGCCCGTGCCGATCTCCAGCACCAGCGAGTCGGGCGTCACCGCGCGCTTCAGCGACTCCTCATAGGCCTCGTTGCGCTCGAAGTCGTTGATCATCGGCAGGTGCCAACCGGGGATCGCGTTCGAATAGATCAGCCGCCGCGTGAACTGCACCAGCGGATGGTCCGGCGCCATCTCGCGGGCCTTCTCGATGACCTCCACCGCCTCGGCGGCGCGGTCGAGGCTTTGCAGCACGTGCGCCAAACCGACCTGCGCGGGGATGAAGCGGGACGCCGCCTGCAGAACCTTGCGGAAGGCGATCTCCGCCTCCTCCAAATGGCCGCGCGTGCTGAGCAGTTCGGCGAGGTTGTAGCGGGCGTCGAGATAGTCTGGCGCCAGGTCCAGCGCCTTGCGGAAATGCTTCTCCGCCTCTTCCAGCCGGCCGAGTTCGCGCAGCGTGGTGGCCAGGAAGTTGTGCATCTCCGGCGCGTCGGCGCGGATGTCCAGCGCGGCGCGGAAGGCGGCCTCCGCCTCCTCCGGCCGGCCCAGCGTCTTCAGCGCGTTGCCGAGGTTGCCGTGCAGCTCCGGCAGGCGGTCGTTGATGGCGAGGCCGGCGCGGAACGCCTCCTCCGCCTCCGCCGCGCGGCCGAGCTGGAAAAGCAGGCTGCCGCGGCTGTTGTGGAAGGACGGGTCGTTCCCCACCTCGGCGATGGCCTTGCCGAACAGCACCAGGGCCGAGTCGGGATAGCCGGTGTGCGCGGCGATGAGGCCCAGCAGGTGCAACGCCTGGGCGTTGTGCGGATCGTTGGCCAGCAGCGCGCGGCAGGCCGCTTCCGCCCCTGGAAGGTCGCCCGCCCGGAACAGGCGGATGGCGTCGTTCAGGTTGGGCGGGGTGTCGGTCATCGCGGCGGCTCCGGATCGGCATCAGGCACGGGGTCGCCGCGCACCATAGCGGGAAAGTGCCGTCTTCTACAGACCTAAAGCGGATCGCGGCGTGCCGGGCCGGCGGCACCGTGTGTCCGCAAGTTCCGCAACCGGTGCGCGATGAAATATTGCCGTCCGTGGATTTCCTGTGCATCGTCCGCAAAATTTCGAGCGGTTTTGGAGAATGACGATGGCGGGCGCGCGTTTTGGGATGGTCCCGGCCCTGGCGATCCCAGTCCTGGCAATGGCGTTGCTGACCGGTGGCTGCGCCGGTCTGGCGTCGGTGGGTGAACCGGGCTCCGCCCCGACCTCGGGCAGTGCCGCGCGGCGGCTTGAGGCGGTGCGCAACAGCCCGCCGGAACTGCGCGCCTTCCTCGCCCGCATGCCTAAGGGCGCCGACCTGCACAGCCACCTGTCCGGTGCGGTCTACGCCGAGACCTACATCCGCCTGGGCGCCGAGAAGGGGCTGTGCTTCGACAAGCCGTCGCAGTCGCTGGCCCCGCCGCCGTGCGACGCCAAGGCCGGCAGGCTTCCGATGACGCAGGTGGCAACCGACCGGGAGATGTACCCGAAGGTGATCGGCGCGCTGTCCATGCGCGACAACATCGCGGTCACCGGCTACAGCCAGCACGACCAGTTTTTCGCCACCTTCGGCCGCTTCGGCGCGGCGACCGATTCGACCGGCGACCTGCTGGCCGAGGTGGTGGACCGCGCCGCCCGCCAGGGCGTGCACCATCTGGAACTGATGGTCTCCTTCAACGGCGACGGCGCTTCCGGCATCGGCAAGAACACCCCCTGGACCGATGACCTCCCAGCCATGGCCGACCGGTTGCTGGCCGCCGGCCTCGCCGACCTCGTGCCGGGTGCGCGCCAGAAGATCGACGCCGCCGAGGCGCGGATGCGCGCGCTGCTCGGCTGCGGCACGCTGCAGGCGAAGCCGGGCTGCGCCGTGTCGGTGCGCTATCTTCAGCAGGTCTCCCGCACTGCCCAGCGCGGGCCGGTCTACGCCCAGACGCTCTATTACGGCCTGCTGGCGAAGGCGGAACCGCGCGTCGTCGGCCTCAATTTTGTGGCGCCGGAGGACAATCCGGTGGCGCTGGCCGACTACGACCTGCACATGAGCTTCCTGAACGAGCTGCACCGCCGCATGCCGGACGTGAACGTGGCCCTGCACGCGGGCGAGCTGACGCTGGGCCTCGTCCCGCCGGAGCGGCTGCGCGACCACATCCGCAAGGCGGTGGAGATCGGCCACGCCAAGCGCATCGGCCACGGCGTGGACGTGATGTACGAGGACGACCCGCAGGGCCTGCTGCGCACCATGGCGGCGCGTAAGGTGGCGGTGGAGATTAACCTCACCAGCAACGACGTGATCCTGGGCGTCGCCGGCAACGACCATCCCTACCCGCTCTACCGCGCGGCCGGCGTGCCGACGGTGATCTCCACCGACGACGAGGGCGTCAGCCGCAGCGACCTGACCAACGAGCTTCAGCGCGCCGTGACGACCTACGGCCTCACCTACGCCGATCTGGTCGAACTGGCCCGCGCCAGCTTGGAGCACAGCTTCCTCCCCGGCGCCAGCCTGTGGCGCGACGGACGCTACGGGCGCGCGGTGGAGGCCTGCGCGGGAGCGGTGACCGAGGTTCCGGTGGCGGAATGCGCGGCGTTCCTCGCAGGGAACGAGAAGGCCCGCGTGCAGTGGAAGCTGGAGAATTCGCTGTCGCGGTTCGAGCGCGAGGCGGGGGAGGGGCGGGTGTAATGAAAGCCCTTCTCCCCCTTGGGGAGAAGGGTTGGGATGAGGGGGCGGCCGACAGGCCGGCAAAGTCCTGCGGGCGTCCGCGTTTCCCCCTCACCCTAACCCTCTCCCCAGGGGGGAGAGGGAATAATCACCCCGCCGTTAGGCCCCGCAGCTGCCTATTCGCCACGGCCAGCATGGACAGGTCCACGTTCGGCTGGGTGCGCAGTTCGGACAGAAGCTGCTCGACCCGTTCCACCACCGTGCGGCGGCGGGCGATCCAGCCGTCCACCGGGGCTTCCGCCGGCAGTTCGTCGGCGGCTTCCAGCACGCGGACGGTCAGCGCGGTCTGGTGGGCGAACAGGTCGTCCACCAGGGCGGCGATCGCCTGCTTCTGCCAATGGTTGTCCGCCTTGGCCGTCGCCGCCTTGTCGCGCAGCCATTCCAGCCCGAAGCGCCGGCCCAGCATGAAGTAGACCGCCGCCACCGCCGACACGTCCTGCCCTGTGCGCCCGGCGATGCGGACTAGGTCGGGAGCCGCCGCCAGCACAGGCAGGGCCGCCACCCGGCGGGCGAGGTCGTCCGGCACGCCCTGCTCGGCATAGGCCGCCACGCGGGCCGCCAGCCGCGCCGCCTCCTCCGCGTCGAGGACGTTGTCGAGCCCGCCCATCAACGCCTCGATGCCGGGGCGGAAGGCCTCCGTCTCCTTCGCGATGTCCAGCGGTTGATGGCAACTCGCCAGGAACCAGGCGGTGGCACGCTCCATCAGGCGGACCGCCTCCAGGATCATCGCGGTCTGCAAGGTGGCCGGCACGACGTTGTCGAGATCCTCGATTTCCGTCCACAGGGACCGCAGGCCGAAGGCATCGCGCACGATGGCGTAGGCGCGCGTCACGTCGGCCGGACCCATGCCGGTCTTCTCCATCATCTCCTTGACGAAGGTCGGGCCGGTCCGGTTGACGAGGCTGTTGGTGATGCTGGTCGCGACGATCTCCCGCCGCAGCCGGTGCCGGGCGATGGCGTCGCCGTGGCTCTTGCGCAGCGGTTTGGGGAAGTAGCGGATCAGGTCGTCGGCCATGAACGGGTCGTCCGGCAGGTCGGACGCCAGCAGGTCGTCGTACAGCGTGATCTTGGCGTAGGCGAGCAACACCGCCAGTTCCGGCCGGGTCAGCCCCTCCCGGTTGGCGAGGCGGGCGGACAGTTCCTCCTCGTCCGGCAGATACTCGATGGCGCGGTTCAGGCGTCCGGTCTTCTCCAGCGCGCGGATGAAGCGCGCCTGCGGCTCCAGCAGGTCGGGCCCCTGCGCGCGGGCGACGGTCAGCGCCTGGGTTTGCAGGTAGTTGTCGGAGAGCACCAGCCCCGCCACCTCGTCGGTCATGGCGGCCAGCAGCTGGTCGCGCTGCTTGACGGTCATGTCGCCGCGCGTCACCACGTCGTTCAGCAGGACCTTGATGTTCACCTCGTGGTCGGAGGTGTCCACGCCCGCCGAATTGTCGATGGCGTCGGTGTTCAGCCGGACGCCGTGCAGCGCCGCCTCGATGCGGCCCCGTTGCGTCACGCCCAGGTTGGCGCCCTCGCCGACCACCTTGGCGCGGAGATCGCGGCCGTCCACGCGCAGCGCGTCGTTGGCCTTGTCGCCGGCCTCCGCGTTGGTTTCCTCCGAGGACTTGATGTAGGTGCCGATGCCGCCGAACCACAGCAGGTCCACGTCGGCCTTCAGCAGGGTCTGCATCAGCTCCTGCGGGGTGACGTGGGCCTTGTCGATGCCGAAGCGGCTGCGGATTTCCGGCGTCAGCTCCAGCGACTTGGCCGTGCGGTCGTAGATCCGCCCGCCCGGGGACAGCAGCCCGGCGTCGTAGTCGGCCCAGGAGGAACGCGGCAGATCGAACAGGCGCTTGCGCTCCTCCCAGCTCCGCGCCGCGTCGGGATCGGGGTCCAGGAAGATGTGCCGGTGGTCGAAGGCGGCGAGCAGCCGGATGTGCCGGGACAGCAGCATGCCGTTGCCGAACACGTCGCCGGACATGTCGCCGACGCCGACCGCGGTGAAATCCTGGCTCTGGATGTCGCGGCCCAGTTCGCGGAAGTGGCGCTTGACCGATTCCCAGGCACCACGCGCGGTGATGCCCATCCTCTTGTGGTCGTAACCGGCCGAGCCGCCCGAGGCGAAGGCGTCGCCCAGCCAGAACCCGTAGTCGATGGAAACGGAGTTCGCGATGTCGGAGAAGGTCGCGGTGCCTTTGTCGGCGGCGACCACCAGATAGGGATCATCGCCGTCATGCCGCGCAACATCCTCCGGCGGCACCACAGCGCCCTCAGCGTCGAGGTTGTCGGTGATGTCCAGCAACCCGCGCATCAGCGTCTTGTAGCACTCGATGCCTTCGGCCAACTGCGCCTCGCGCCCCGCGCTGGCTGGCGGCGGGCGCTTGACGACGAAGCCGCCCTTGGAACCCACGGGCACGATGACCGTGTTCTTGACCATCTGCGCCTTCATCAGGCCCAGGATCTCCGTGCGGAAATCCTCGCGGCGGTCGGACCAACGGATGCCGCCGCGCGCCACCTTGCCGCCGCGCAGATGCACGCCCTCCATGCGCGGGCTGTAGACGAAGACCTCGACCATCGGCCGGGGCAGCGGCAGATCCTCGATGTTGCGGCTGTCGATCTTGAAGGAGATGTAGGGTTTCGGCTTGCCGTCCGGTCCCTTCTGGTAGGCGTTGGTGCGCAGCGTGCAGCGGATCAGGTTCAGGAAGCGCCGCAGGATGCGGTCCTCGTCCAGGTTCTTCACGCCGTCCAGCGCACGCTCGATCTCCGCCACATGGCCGGGATCGTTGTGGACGCGCCGCGCCGGGTCGAAGCGGGCGTGGAACAGCGCCATCAGCATGCGGGCGATGCTGGGGTATTCGGCCAGCGTGCTTTCCACCACGTCCTGGCCGTAGGCGATGCGGGCCTGGCGCAGGTATTTGGCGTAGGCACGCAGCACCGTCACCTCCCGCGCGGTCAGCCCGGCGCGCAGGACCAGCCGGTTGAAGCCGTCATCCTCCATCCGGCCGTCCCAGACGGCGGCGAAGGCCTCCTGGAACTTCTCCTTCACCATGGCGCAGTCGATGGGCAGGCCGTTCTGGCTGCGCGCGGTGAAGTCATGGATCCACACCGGCGCCGCGTGGCCGGCCACGGCGACCTCGAAGGGCGATTCGGTGATGACCTTCAGGTCCATGTGCTCCAGCATCGGCAGCACGTCGGACAGCGGGACCGGCCGTCCCTCGTGGTAGATCTTGACGTGAAGCTCGTGTTCCTCCGCCTCCAGCGGGCGGTAGAGGTTGATGCCGAGCCCGCCTTGCGCCATCGCCTTTTCGACGCGCTCGATGTCGTGGACGGCGCTTTCGGCGCTGAACAGCTCGCGGTAGCTGGTTGGGAAGGCGTCGGCGTAGCGGCGCAGCAGGGCGCCGCCCTCCTCCTCGCCGCGCGCCTCGACCAGCGCGTCGCGCAGGTGATCCTCCCAGCCGCGCGACGCCTGGACCAGCCGCGCTTCCACGTCGTTGACATCAACGGCGGGAACATGGCCGGGCTCGGTCCGGATGATGAAGTGCAGCCGCGCCAGCACGCTTTCGGTTAGCTGCGTGGTGAAGCCGGCGCAGGTGCCGTTGAAGGCCGTTTCCAAAATGGACTGGATGCGCCGCCGCAGGTCGGTGTCGTAGCGGTCGCGCGGCACGTAGACGAGGCAGGAGGCGAACCGCTCGAACGGGTCCTTGCGCACGAACAGGGCTAGGCGCTGGCGTTCCTGCAGATGCAGAATGCCGATGGCGATGTCGAACAGCTCCGGCACCTGAATCTGGAACAGCTCGTCGCGCGGGTAGGTGTCCAGGATGTGCAGCAGTGCCTTGCCGTCATGGCCCTGCGGGTCGAAGCCGGCAAGATCCATCACTTCGGCGACCTTGCGGCGCAGGAACGGGATCTCGCGCGGGCTGCGGTTGTAGGCGACGGAGGTGAACAGGCCGGCGACCAGCCGTTCGCCGACGATCCGCCCCTCCGCGTCGAAGCGCTTGATGAGGATGGCGTCCATCGGCACCGAGCGATGCACGGGGGAGCGGCGGTTGCTCTTGGTCACCATCAGAACGCGCGGGTTGCGCAGGAAGTCGCGCACGTCCGGCGGCAGGGTGGCGTAGTTGCGCAGCCCGTCGAACACCGTGACCGAATCGTCGCGCAGAATGCCCAGCCCGCTGTTCGGCACCAGGGACAGCGACGGCTCCGTCCCGTCCCCGCCGCCTTCGAAGCGGTATTCGCGGTATCCCAGGAAGGTGAAGTGGTCCTCGTCCACCCAGGTCAGGAAGGCCTTGGCCTCGTCCACCTCGTCGGACGGCACGGTGGCGCGAGCGGCGTCGGCGTCGTTGACCGCGTCGCGCACCTGACCGCGCATGTCGCGCCAGTCGGCGACGGCGGCGCGCACGTCGGCCAGCACGCGCTCCAGCCCCTCGCGCGCCTGGGTCAGGGCGGCGGCGTCGGTGACCGCGCCGACCTCCACATGCATGAAGGATTCCGGCGTGGCGTCGGTGGGGGCGGCGGCGGCCTCGTACAGCTCGGCCAGCTGGCCGGCCCCGTCGCGCTTCACCCGCACCACCGGGTGGATGACGAGGTGGACGGTCAGGCCCTGGCGGTTCAGCTCCGCCGTCACGGAATCCACGAGGAAGGGCATGTCGTCGTTGACGATCTCCACCACCGTGCGGTGGGACTGCCAGCCGTGCTCCTCGATGCGGGGATTGTAGACGCGGACCTTGGCCCGCTCCGGCGCCTCGCGCTGCTGGCCCCACTGCCACATGGCCAGCGCGGCGCCGTACAGCTGTTCCGCCGGGGCCTGGATGATGTCGTCGGGCGGCACGTTGTCGTAGAACTGCCGCACGAAGCGTTCCGCCGGGGCGGCGCGGCCGCGGCCCAGCCGCTCGCGCACCTGCCGCACGACCTCTTCGGTCAACTCGTCCTTGAGCTGTTCGGCCCTGAGAGCCATCGCCCTATTCCTTCCCTTTATTCGAAGACCTTGGATCTTCTTGTTCTGGGAAGAGGGTAACCGATCCGTGCGCGCTGGCAACTGGCGGTGGGGCATGGCTGTACCTCTGCGGAACTATGCCCTTAGGATGGGTTGTTGGAACAAGCGTTTATGGCCGATTGTTGAGGGTGCCTGCGCTTCCTAGCCGCATTTGAGAGGTTCTCGGGATGGACACCACCATCGCGCTCCTCGCCGTGGCAACCTTGGTCCTGGGCTCGGGAGCCGTGGGATGGCTTCTGCGCGGACGCCGGCAGACCTCCCCGATGGCCGCATCCCCGATAGCCGAGTCCCCAAGGCCCGAATCCCCGGCCCCGGAGCCCGAAACGCCCGCCCACGCCGCCATCCGCGACGACGGGCCGGACGCGGTGACCAAGGCGATTCTCGGCGCCACGGTGGACGGCATCATCATCATGGACTCCGCCGGCATCGTCCGTTCCTTCAATGCGGCGGCCGAGCGCATTTTCGGCTACGCGGCGGCGGAGGTGATCGGCCGCAACGTCAACATGCTGATGCCGGAGCCCTACCGCTCCGCCCACGACGGCTATCTGCGTCATTATATGGCGACCGACGAGGCCCGCATCATCGGCAAGGGCCGCGAGGTGAAGGGCCTGCGCAAGGACGGGCACGTCTTCCCCCTGGATCTCGCGGTGGGCGAGGCGCTGGTGGACGGCGAGCGAGTGTTCACCGGTATCGTCCGCGACATCTCCGTCCGCAAGGAAACGGAAGAGCGCCTGCGCCACAGCGAGGCGAAGAACCGCGCCATCCTGGAAGCGGCGGTGGACGGCATCATCACCATCGACGAACAGGGCCGCATCGAAAGCTTCAACCGCGCCGCCGAACGCATCTTCGGCTACACGGCGGCGGAGGTTCTGGGCCGCAACGTCAGCATGCTGATGCCGCCGCCCTACCGGCAGGCGCACGACGACTACTTGAAGAATTACCTGACGACCGGGCAGGCCCGGATCATCGGCGCCGGGCGCGAGGTGCAGGGCCGCCGCAAGGACGGGCGGACCTTCCCCATGGAACTGGCGGTGGGGGAGGGCTTCCTGGCCGGGAGGCGCATCTTCGCCGGCACCGTCCGCGACATCACCGAGCGCAAGCAGGCCGACGCCGACCTGCGCACCGCCAAGGAGGAGGCGGAGCGCGCCAACATCGCCAAGACCAAGTTCCTGGCAGCGGCCAGCCACGACCTGCGCCAGCCGGTCCAATCCCTCGTCTTCTTCACCTCCGCACTGTCCGCGCAATTGCCGGAGGGCACGGCCCGCACGGTGGTGCGTGACATGGAACTGGCGGTCGATGCGCTGAAGATGCTGCTGGACAGCCTGCTGGACGTGTCGAAGCTCGACGCCGGGGTGGTCACGGTGCGGCCGATGATCTTCAGCATCGACAGCATCCTGGCGACGACGCGGGTCAACTTCACGGCGCTGGCGGCGGCCAAGGGGATCGAGCTGCGCGTGCTGCCGAGCAGCGCCATGGTGCGCACCGACCCGGCGCTGTTCGGGCGCATGGTGCAGAACCTCGTGGACAACGCCGTGCGCTACACCGATCGCGGGCGCATCCTGGTCGGCTGCCGGCGGCGCGGCGACGCCCTGCGGCTGGAGGTGTGGGACACCGGCATGGGCATTCCGGCGGGCCAGACCGAAGAGATCTTCGAGGAGTTCACCCAGATCGGCAACCCCGAGCGGGACCGGGAGAAGGGCCTCGGCCTCGGCCTTGCCATCGTGAAGCGGCTCAGCCGGCTGCTCGGCCACCCGGTCGGGGTGCGGTCGGTGCCGGGGCGCGGGTCGGTGTTCTGGGTCGAGGCGCCGTTCCAGCCCTCCGCGCGCCCGCGCCCGCCGGTGCGGCGGACCGAACTGCCGGTGGGGGACAGCGGCGGCCGCATGATCGTGCTGATCGACGACGAACCGGTGGTGCTGTCCGCGCTGCGGGCTGTGCTCCAGGGCTGGGGGTACGAGGTCCTCGCGGCGGAGTCGGCGGAAGAGGCGGTGCGCCTGCTCGCCTCCCGCGAGCGACCGCCCAACATGATCCTGGCCGACTACCGCCTGCGCGAGGGGCGCACCGGGACCGAGGCGATCCGGGAGCTGTGCGACCTGTACCACCACGCCATCCCCAGCATCATCATCACCGGCGACACCGCCCCCGAACGCATCCGCGAGGCGGAGGCCAGCGGCATCAGCGTTCTGCACAAGCCCGTGACGCCGCCGGTGCTGCTGAGCGCCCTGACGCAAACCATCGGCAGCGCTTAGGCGAAGCGCCTGTCCCTTTTTCCGGAAATACATGCGTAGGGGTGCGAACGGCCTCGCGCCATTGTCGCGCTATGGCACAATCATTTCCATAATACTCTTTTATGGTTGTGCCTTGCCCGCTATCGCATCCGATAAATTGTGATACTCTCCGCCGATCATCAATCGCTGTTGCAGCCTGCCGCACCGCAGGATCGTTTCGGCAGCAAACGGCGGAGTGGACAATGAATGCAAAAAAAATCCTCAGCACCCTCCTGACGTCCTGTGCGTTGCTGCTGGGAGCCTCGGCGGCTCAGGCGGCCTATCCGGAGAAGCCGATCACCATGGTCGTCGCCTACGGCGCCGGTGGATCGACCGACGTGACGGCGCGCATGCTGGCCCCCTACATCGAGAAGTATCTCGGTGGCGGCGCGCGCATCGTGGTGATGAACCGTGGCGGCGCCGGCGGTGAGATCGGCTTCGCGGCCATTGCCGACGCCGCCCCGGACGGCTACACAATCGGCTTCATCAACACGCCCAACGTCATCACGATCCCGATCGAGCGCCAGGCCCGCTTCTCGCTGGACCGCCTCGACGCGCTGGTCAACATCGTGGACGATCCGGGCATCATGACCGTCCACGCGGACAGCCCCTACAAGACGCTGGGCGATCTGGTGGAGCACGCCAAGGCGAACCCGAACACCATCACGGTCGGTTCGACCGGCGTGGGCTCGGACGACCATCTGGGTATGCTGCTGCTGCAAAAGCAGGCCGGCGCGCGCTTCACCCACGTCCCGTTCCCCGGCAGCGCGGAGAACTACCGCTCCATGCTTGGCCGCCACACCCAGGTCTGCGGCCAGAACCTCGGCGAAGGACTGCGCGGCAAGGCCGGCGGCGACGCGGTCCGCATCCTCGGCGTGATGAGCAACGATCGCTGGAGCATGGCGCCGGATCTGCCCACCTTCAAGGAACTGGGCTACGACATCACCATGGTGTCGATGCGCGGCATCGGTGCGCCAAAGGGCCTGCCGGCGGACATCCGCGCCAAGCTGATCGACGCCGTCACCCAGGCCGCCAACGATCCGGAATTCCAGAGCAAGGCGAAGGAAACCTTCCAGCCGCTGCGCATCCTTGGGCCGGACGCCTTCACTGCCGAACTGAAGCAGCTCGACGCCGACTTCCGCGTCCTGTGGCGTGACTTCCCCTGGTTGAAATGATCGGCGCTTTGCAGGCTGGGCCAAGCGCGAGCGCGGTCCGACAGCGCCGGCACGCAAAAAGCCCCTCTCCCGTGGGAGAGGGGCTTTTTGCTGGAAACGCGGGGCTTCCTTACGCCGCTGTGATGCGGGTGATGAAGGCCTCGATCTCGTTGTCGAGCTTGTTGAAGCTGCGCGACAGCTCCTCGGTGGTGTTCTGCACCGAACCGGCGGAATGGCCGGTGGTCTCCGCCGCCTGCTGCACCAGCCGCATTTCCTGCAACACGGCCGCCGTGTCGGTGGCGGCGCGCTGCGAGCGCTCGCTGATGTCGCGGGTCGCGGCGTCCTGCTCCTCCACCGCCGCGGCGACGGTGCTGAGCGATTCGTCCACCTGACGGATCGTGTTGACGATGGCGCGGATGGCGTTGACCGCCGCCGTGGTCGCCGCCTGCACCGCCGCGATCTCGGCGCCGATCTCGTCGGTGGCCTTGGCGGTCTGGTTGGCGAGGCTCTTGACCTCCGACGCCACGACGGCGAAGCCCTTGCCGGCCTCGCCGGCCCGCGCCGCCTCGATGGTCGCGTTCAGCGCCAGCAGGTTGGTCTGCCCGGCGATGTTGTTGATGAGGCCCACCACCTCCTCGATCTTGCGGCTGGCCTCGCTCAGGCCCTGGACGATGCCGTCGGTCCGGCCGGCCTCCTCCACCGCGCCGCGCGCCAGTTGCGTGGACTGGGCGATGGAGCGAGTGATCTCGTCGATGGAGGCGCGCAGCTCTTCCGCACCGGCGGCGACGCTTTCCACTTCGCTCGTCGCCTCCTGCACCGCGTGGGCGACGCTGTCGCTGTGGTGGCTGGTCTGGCGGGCGTTCTCCAGCATGACGTTGGCTTCGCTGCGCATGCTGTCGGCGGAGCGCACCACCTCGCCCATCATCGCCTTGACCGACGCCTCAAGGTCGGCGGCCAGCCTGTTCATGGCGCGGCGCTGTTCCTCCGCGGAGCGGACGTGCATCTGTTCCTGCTCGCGCGCCATCTCCTGCACGCGCAGCGCGTTGTCCTTGAACACGCGGACAGTGCGGGCCATCTGGCCGATCTCGTCGCCGCGCTCCGCGGCGGGAATCTCGCTGTCCAGCCGCCCTTCGGCCAGCCGCTCCATGACCATGGTCAGGCGGACGACCGGGCGCGCGATGTGGAAGCCGATGAAGAGCGCGACGCCGACCGTGATGAGCAGGGCCAGCACGGCGACGGCGATGAAGGCTTGGGTGACGGCGTCCACCGAGGCGTTCACGGTGGCGTAGGCGCTGGCCGACTGTTCGCGCTGATAGGTCAGAAAGTCACGCGACGTGGCGTGCAGGCGCGCGTAGCCCGCTTGGACCTCCTGGAGGAAGTCGAGCGGATCGACGCCCATCTTCAGCAGGTCGAGAAAGCTGCCCACTTTCGCCAGGTAGACGGCCGAGTCGCTGCCGAAGCGTTGAAGCAGCTTTTCCTCGTCCTCGGTGGACGGCTGCTGCCCCTTCAGCTTGTCGGCCTGGCCCTTCAGCTTGCCCAACTGTTCGAGCAGCAGCTTCGACTCGTCCTCGATCGCCTTCGGCGATGCGTTGGCCGTGCTCAGGATGACGGTCCGGTACAGGCCGGCGTGCGCGACGGTCAGGGTGTCGGTCAGCGCCTGGACGTCCACTTCCCGCGTGAAGGAGCGGTTGAACAGCGTGTCCAGCAGGCGCGACTGCTCCGTGATGGCCGAGCCGCCGAGCAGCGCGATGGTCAGCATGCCCAGAATCGCGGTGGCTGCCGGAATCCCCATTTTGGTGGGAATGTGAAGGTGATTGAGAAGGGTCATGGGGCACCTGCTTCAGCCATCGCCCGGTCCGGCGCAGCGGGTCGGGCAACGGAAAGGAAATCTGCCCTGCCACCGGCGGAAACACCGGTGGTGGGCGCTGAAACGCTTGGCCGCTCGGCCGCTCACTTGAGCCAGAGGGTGGTTTGCCGGAGAGGCCGCAGTTCGGCGGCCGGCTTCCAGCGCTCGGTGCTCATCACGCCAACGATGCAATGGTGATGCAGACGTCAACGCCAGATCGATTTGACAGAAATTGGTCGTTGAGGACTTTTGTTGGATTATTGCCGAGAATTTTCGCGAAATACCGGAATGTGCGCTTGAGCATGATTGGCCATCGGCCAGATGGCGGGGTAGCAAGGGCGGGAGCCCTGCCGGTGGCTCATGCTCGCGGGAACTGATCAAAACACGTTCTGCAACTTCATCCCTATCCTTGGGGATAATAATGCATACTTGGGATGGAATATGTAATGAATTTTTCTCTCATCGATAGTGCAATAGGTTGTGCTCCCCTCGTTTTCTGAGCGTATTCTGAGCGTATAAGGATCTGTTCTTGCAGGATTTTTTGACCGGCGCGCACACAATTGTAGTCAATTCTCCACCGTGTCAAATAGACGCATGATGCAGGGCCAGTGCTCGCATCGAGGCTGTCCGTATCACGCGCGTTCCAGCTTCCGCTCCGGGGCGACGATCTCCAGTTCGCGAACGCCGCGCACCTCGACCAGGGGCTTGCCGGCCTCGATCCGCTGGGTCCATTGACATCCGCGCTCCAGCCGCTTCAGGCTGGCCTCCAGCGTCTCCTCGGCGATACCCAGCGGCACCACGACCACGCCGTCCTCGTCGCCCAGGATGATGTCCCCCGGATTGACTGGAACGTCGCCGACCGAGGCAGTCACGTCCATCCGGCCGCCGACGTTCTTGTGCGGGCCGCGCGGGACCGCGCCCTTGGCGAAGACCGGGACGCCCAGGCTGCGAATCTCGTGCAGGTCGCGGATCGCGCCGTCGACGACCAGCCCGCCCAGCGCGCGGCGCTTGCAGCAGCGCACCACCCACTCGCCGGCCAGCGCCACATCATTCCGCCCGCCACCAGCCACGACCACGACGTCGCCGGATTCGGCCAGGCTCACCGCGTGGTGGATCATGCTGTTGTCACCGGGCATCGGCATCACGGTGCGCGCCTGTCCGCAGAGGCGCAGGCCGGGAACCATCGGCATGATGCTCACGCTCATGCGCTGGCGGCGATTCATCGCGTCGGAGGCGACACCGCTGGGCACGACGCGCCATTTCTCCAGGATGTCGCTGGTCAGGCGCGGGTAATCGACGATGTAGCGTTGTATAGCCATGGAATCTTGACCTCTTGTCGTCAGGGGGGCCGTACGAAGCGGGGGCGAAGCGCGACCAGCGACACTGCGGGTCGATACGCACGACAGCGGAACCGATGACGATCAGGGATCAGTGGACGGGGGTTGCCGGACCGGGCGCGCCGTCAAGGCCGCGCGCCCTTCATCCGGAAAATTTCCCGGCATAGCCCATCCACGGAACAAGATCGTGCACGAAACACACAACCCCTGGCAGACAAGATCGTGTTTGTTTCGCATTTGAAGCATAATCGGATATGCGGCGATGCGCAATCGGGTTGCAAAACCGAAAGTTTGCACAAGCGTGTTTGTCACGGCGTTGCGCGGGTGATGGTGTGATGCGCGGTGCGTGGACAAATCTGCGGGCCACGCGCGCATTTGTCGCGCGGCGCGTGCAAGGCGGCGGATTGGAGGGGGGCAGATTGGAGAGGGATAAAATGCGAAGGGCCGGCGCCCTGTTCAGGCCCGGCCCTTTGATCTTCGCATCTGTTCTTCCTCGAAGGGAAGATGGAGCGGGCGAAGGGATTCGAACCCTCGACCCCAACCTTGGCAAGGTTGTGCTCTACCCCTGAGCTACGCCCGCGCTCCGTGTCGTCGTCCGGTCCTTATCTCGGCGTTTCGTACCGTGATCGGTGCCGTCCGGCGGCGTGCGGCGGACTATACTCATCGCCGAACGCAATGCAAGCGTCATGTTTCATTTTTTTGCGCGGCTGGACGAAATTTCCGCCGCCCTTTAAAAACGCCTGCATGGACAACGCGTCGACCCCCGAGGGCACGGCCCAGCTGCCGCTGCCGCCACCGCCGACCAGCCCGGAGCAGCTCCTGGAGCATCTCGCGGCGCTCGGCATCCAGACGGTCACCCACAGCCATCCGCCGCTGCACACGGTGGAGGAGAGCAAGGCTCTGCGCGGCGCGCTGCCCGGCGGCCACTGCAAGAACCTGTTCCTGAAGGACAAGAAGGAGCAGCACTGGCTGGTCGTGGCGCTGGAGGACGCGGCGGTCGAGCTGAACCGTTTCGACAAGGTGATCGGTTCGGCCCGCCTGTCCTTCGCCTCGGCCGACCGGCTGTGGCGGCATCTCGGCGTGCGGCCGGGTTCGGTGACGCCCTTCTCCCTCATCAACGACCGGGAGCATCGGGTGAAGGTCGTCCTGCAAAAGGCGATGCTGGAGCACGATCCGCTGAACTATCACCCGCTGCTGAACGACCGCACCACCGCCATCCGGCCGGACGATCTGTTGCGTTTCATCCGCGCCTGCGGGCACGAACCGATGATCGTGGCCTTCGGCGAGGACTCTTGATCCAGCGGGCGCTTGCTTAGCGCGCGCCTTGCGCTCATTTATCACGCAAGATCGCAAAGGGATTCGTGAAAGCCATGTTCTCAACTCCGCCCGCCAAGCCGCCCGCCGGTTCCCTCACCGGTTTCGGTGCCGCCTCCTCCGCCCCCGCCGCCGGCGACCTCATCAAGGACAGCAGCGACCGCGCCTTCATGGCCGACGTGATCGAGGCGTCGCGCGATGTCCCGGTCATCGTCGATTTCTGGGCGCCCTGGTGCGGCCCCTGCAAGCAGCTGGGCCCGATCCTGGAAAAGGCGGTGCTGGCGGCCAAGGGCAAGGTGAAGCTGGTCAAGATCGACACCGACAAGGACCCGATGATCGCCGGCCAGCTGCGGGTGCAGTCGATTCCGGCGGTCTACGCCTTCTTCCAGGGGCGCCCGGTGGACGGCTTCATGGGCGCCCTGCCGGAGTCGCAGGTGAAGTCCTTCATTGAGAAGCTGGTGAAGCTGGCCGGCGCGGCCGGCGGCGGTGCCGGCGACATCCTTGAGGAAGTGCTGACCCAGGCCAAGGAGGCGCTGGAGGCCGGCGACATCCAGACCGCCTCGGAGATCTACGGCGAGGTGCTGGCCGCCGATCCGGAAAACGTCAACCCGGTGGCCTACGCCGGGCTGGTCCGCTGCCTGATCGCCGCCAACGACGTCGAGCGCGCCAAGCAGATGCTCGCCCAGGCGCCGGAATCGATTGCCAAGGACAAGGAGCTGGCGGCCGTCCGCAGCGCGCTGGAGGTGGCCGAGCAGGCCGCCAACGCCGGCCCGATTCCGGAGCTGATGGAGAAGGTCGCCCAGAACAAGGACGACCATCAGGCCCGTCTCGACCTCGCGCTGGCGCTGTTCGCCGCCGGCAAGCGGGAAGCGGCGGTGGACGAGCTGCTGGAGAGCGTGCGCCGCGACCGCGAGTGGAACGATCAGGCCGCCCGCAAGCAGCTGGTCAAGTTCTTCGAGGCGTTCGGCCCGACCGATCCGCTGACGGTGCAGACGCGCCGCCGGCTGTCCTCGATTCTCTTCAGCTAGGGCGGGGCGGAGTCTGTTCGCGGTGGCGGGCGGCTCTATATTCGTCGGCATGAGCCGGAACCCGTTCGACCCGTCGCTTGACCGCCTGCCGCGGACGCTGCCGATCTTCCCGCTTGCGGGGGTTCTGCTGCTGCCGCGCGGGCGGTTGCCGCTCAACATCTTCGAACCGCGCTATCTGGCGATGGTGGAGGATGCCATGGCCGGCGACCGCATGATCGGCATGGTCCAGCCGACCGACCCCGCCAGCCGCGAGCGCGAGCCGTCGGTTTACGAGACCGGCTGCGCCGGGCGGATCACCACCTTCGCCGAGACCGAGGACGGCCGCTACCTGATCACCCTCACGGGTCTGTGCCGCTTCACCATCCTGCGCGAGGTGGACGGGGTGCACGGCTACCGCCGCGTCGCGCCGGCCTGGGAGCGTTTCGCCGACGACCTGAAGACGGAGCCCCGCGGCGAGTTGGACCGTCCGCGCCTGCTGGCCGGGCTGATGTCCTACTTCAAGGTGCAGGGCATCTCCGTGGACTGGAAGGCCATCGAGTGCACGCCCGACGAACGGCTCGTCACCTCGCTCGCCATGATCTGTCCGTTCGAACCCAGCGAGAAGCAAGCCTTGCTGGAGGCGCCCGACCTTTCGGAGCGCGCGAAGCTCTTGATCGCCTTGATCGAGATGGCCATTCTCGACGGGCGTGAGGGCGACGGCGCAGCCGTGCCGCGTCACTGAATTTTGACTTTCACCACGAGGCCCGTTCCATGAGCGCCCACCCCGCCGACGACACGCCGACCGAAGGCAAATCCCCTGAAGGCAAGACGGCGGCCCGTGTCGATCCGAAGCTTCTGGAAATCCTCGTCTGCCCGCTGACCAAGGGTCCGCTGCGCTACGACGCGGAACGCGGCGAGCTGATCAGCGAGCGCGCCGGTCTCGCCTACCCGATCCGCGACGGCATCCCGATCATGCTGATCGACGAGGCCCGCCGGACCGACGACAAGCCCGGAGCCGCCTGATGACCGAAGAGCGTTTCTCCACCGATGCGTTCGGCACGAAGCACTGGCCGGTGGAGATCCGCCTGAAGAAGGAGGACAAGCGGCTGGAGATCGACTTCGACGACGGCCGCCGCTTCTCCTACCCGGCCGAATTCCTGCGCGTCCACAGCCCCTCCGCCGAGGTTCAGGGCCATGGCCCCGGCCAGAAGCAGACCGTTTCCGGCCGCGCCCACGTTGGCATCATGAGCCTGGAGCCGATCGGCAACTACGCCATCCGCATCGTCTTCGACGACCTGCACGACAGCGGCATCTACTCCTGGAAGCTGCTGTACGAGCTTGGCGAGGACCAGGACGAACTGTGGGCGGAATACCTCGCCGAACTGGAGGCCAAGGGCCTCAGCCGCGAACCCAAGGGTCGGCGGTAGCTTCGCGATCCCTCATGCCCCAGGGGGTTCGCAAGGCTGGGGTTCTTCAACATTTCCGTCATCCCCGCGCAGGCGGGGATCCAGGGCAACTCGAGAACTCCTCGGAATGCCTTGGATTCCCGCTTTCGCGGGAATGACGAGGAGACGTTGTTTTTTGACCCTTGCCTCGGAGGGTGGGAGAGGGACCTTCCCCCTGCGCCACCCTGCCGCACCGGTATCGCCGCACTCCTCCCAAGTTGTTCTTGCGCATTCTCATAAAATTTTATACAAAAGAGAGACGAATTGACGATGCCTCCGAGGGGAGGGGGACATGGCTTCGACAGACTGGATCGATGAACGGCTCGACCGTCGCCAGCGCGATGCAAGAGCCCGGATGGCCGCTCGGAAACTGTCGAAAATCCGCAAACAGCGCGTTTGGGCGCGCGACATCGCCCGCGTGATGCTGGTGGCCTCCATCCTGGTGCTTGGGGTGTTGGCCGTCGAAATCAGCCGCAAAGCGGTCGTCGTCCTGAACCACGCCGATGCCGGTCCGATCTCCTCCGCAACGACCGTGCTTGACTAAGTCCGTGGACTAAGTCGCCCCTTCTATCCAAGTCGCCGCCCCCATCGCGGCCCCTCTTCCGTCCGGCGCGGACGGGTTCCTCCTTTGGCCAGGCTCCGAATCGCGGCCGGCCGGTGGAAGAGGGGACGCGATGGGGGCGGTCTCCTTTTGGTTATGGCAGAACCACCACGTACCGCTTGGTCGTCGTCTCCACGACTTCCCAGGTCCCTTCAAAGCCCGGTTCCAGCGTGAAGCGGTCGCCGGGGCGGACGGTCCAGGACCGGCCGTCGGCGTGGGTGATGGTGCTGACGCCCTCCAGAATCTCGCAGTATTCCCACTCGTCATAGATGACCCGCCAGGCGCCGGGCGTGGACCGCCACACCCCGGCGAAGCGTTTGCCGTCCGGCGATTCGTACTCGTTCCAGGTGGTGAAGACCGGCGCGCCCGACAGCGCGCGGTCGGGGGCGGGGCCGCCGGTGTCCGGTTCGGCGGCGTCGTTCAGCAGTGTGAAGCTCATCGGTTCCCCCTCACCACGCCGCCAGCAGCGGCGGCAGTTCGCGCACCGTGTCGATGCGGCGGTAGTTCTCCGTCGGCGGCTCGGCCTCCTCGTGCGCCCAGGTCAGGTGATAGGGCACATGCACCGCGTGGCCGCCGATGGCCAGCGCCGGCAGGATATCCGACCGCACCGAATTGCCCACCATGACGAAGCGCGCCGGGTCCACCCCATGGCGATCCAGCACGCGGCGGTAGGTATCCGGATCCTTCTCGCTGACGATCTCCACCGCCGCGAAGCGTTCGGCGAGGCCGGAGCGCGCGACCTTGCTTTCCTGGTCGAACAGGTCGCCCTTGGTGATCAGCAGCAGCCGGTAGCGGGAGGACAGCGCCTCGACCACCTCCGCCACGCCGTCCAGCAGGTCCACCGGGTGCTCCAGCATGGCCTTGCCGAAGTCGATCAGGCTCTGGATGTCGCGGCCGGCCACGCGCCCGTCGGTCAGGTCCACCGCCGTTTCGATCATCGACAGGACGAAGCCCTTGATGCCGTAGCCGTAGAAGCGGAGGTTCGCCCGCTCCGCCTCCAGCAGGCGCTTGTCCAACGCGGCCGGATCGACGCTGTGGGAGAGCATCGCGCGGAACCGTTCCTGCGTCATCGAGAACAGCGACTCGTTGTGCCAGAGCGTGTCGTCGCCGTCGAAGGCGATGGTGTCGATCATGGGACCGCTTCCAAATGTGTCGTGCCGTCCACAGGTATGACGCCGCCGCCGGGGTGTCTAGCGACGGCGCATCTCCCCGACTCATCGGGGATCGCATAGACTGCCCGCACAACAAAAAAACCGAGAGGGTGGGACATGCTTCCCGAGTACGACATCCGGCCCGGCATCCAGGCCCTTCCGGCCAGCGCCATCGTGACGGTCGCCAACCACGGCCGGGGGCGGGAAGGGCTGATCCCCCTGTGGTTCGGCGAAGGCGATCTGGCGACCCCCGACTTCATCGGCGAGGCCGCCGCCCGCGCCATCCGCGACGGGCATGTCTTCTACACCTACCAGCGCGGCCTGCCGGAACTGCGCGAGGCGCTGTCCGCCTATCTGGAGCGGGTGCACGGCGTGCCGGTGCATCTCGACCGCATCACCGTCACCAGCTCCGGCATGACGGCGATCATGAACACCATGCAGATGCTGGTCGATCCCGGCGATGAGGTCGCCATCGTCAGCCCCGTCTGGCCGAACATCCTGGCTTCCGTCCGCATCCCCGGCGGCGTGCCGGTGGAGGTGCCGATGACGCTCGGCAACCAGGGCTGGACGCTGGACCTCGACACGCTGTTCGCCGCCTGCGGCCCGCGCACCAAGGCGATCTTCGTCAACTCCCCCGGCAACCCGACCGGCTGGGTGATGCCGAAGGAGGACATGGCCCGCGTCATGGCCTTCGCCCGCGAACGCGGCCTGTGGGTGATCTCCGACGAGGTCTACGCGCGCCTGATCTATGACGGCAGCATCGCCGCCCCGTCCTTCCTCGAAGTGTCGGAGCCGGACGACAAGCTGATCGTCGTCAACAGCTTCTCCAAGAACTGGGCGATGACCGGCTGGCGGCTGGGCTGGATCGTGGCGCCCGCGGCGCTGGGTCCGGTGCTGGAGAACCTCGTGCAGTTCTCCACCTCTGGCAGCCCGGCCTTCGTCCAGATCGCCGGCGTCGCCGCCCTGACCGAGGGCGAGCTCTGGGTGGCCGAGACGCTGGAGCGCTGCCGCAAGGCCCGCGACCTCGTCTGCGGCGCGCTCGCCAAACTGCCGCGCGTGCGCGTCCAGCCTGCCCCCGGCGCCTTCTACGCCTTCTTCCAGGTGGAAGGGGAGACGGACAGCGTGGCTCTCGCCAAACGCATCATCGACGAGGCGGCGGTCGGCCTCGCGCCCGGCGCCGCCTTCGGCCAGGGCGGGGAGGGAGCGCTCCGCCTCTGCTTCGCCAGCCGCCTCGACAAGCTGGAAGAGGCGATGGGCCGCCTGACCCGCGTCCTGGGATAAGGGAAGGTTTTCTGCCCCAACATTGCGGAAGGACTGAAGTAAGATGCGAAGAGGCCGCTCCCTTTTGAAAACATTCGACGCGGGTGGCTTCTTCGTGTTTTCCTTTCCAAACGCGGTCCGGCCGGCGGAAAACATGCGCGGGGCAAACAATGCGGCCCCAAACCGGCAACAAACCTTGCAACGGTGATATTCCTAGGGCAGGTATCGAGAATCCGCACGACCGGCATGCCCACACGGCGTTGGTGGAATTACGGAAAGTCGGGTAATAATCTTTCCTATCGAACGAGGGCGCGGTCGTCGGTCCCGACAGACCCCTTCACCAACATCACGATGGGATTTACCACCATGTCAATGGCTCTGCAGACGGGCGCTGGCCGCACCTCGTGGGCCGCTTCGGTGGCGCATGTGCTGGACACCACTCTGGACACGATCGCGCTGTGGCGGCAACGGGCTCTCACCCGCCGGGAACTCTCCCGCCTGGACGACCGGATGCTCCAGGATATCGGCATCACCCACTACGACGTGGAATGCGAAGTCACGAAGCCGTTCTGGAAGGCCTGATGCCTTCCCGGCCGTCCGAGGACGCAAAAAGGGCCGCCCCTGTGTAAGGGAGCGGCCCTTTTCATGTCCGGGACATAGCTACCGAAGAGCCCTTCTCCCCTGTGGGAGAAGGGCTCTTCGGTATCAGATGCAGTACGACTGGAGCGGCGCGAAGCCGTTGAAGCAGACGGCCGAGTAGGTCGTCGTGTAAGCACCCGTGGCGTGGATACGCACGCGGTCGCCCGCCTTCAGGTCCAGCGGCAGCTTGTACTCGGCGCGCTCGTACAGAACGTCCGCGCTGTCGCAGGTCGGGCCGGCCAGCACGACGGCTTCGTTTTCCGCGTCCTCGGCCTCGCCCAGCACCTCAATCGGGTACTGGATGGCCTCGTCCATGGTCTCGGCCAGGCCGCTGAACTTGCCGATGTCCAGATAAACCCAGCGCTTCACGTCGTTGGCCGACTTGCGGGAGACGAGGACGACCTCGCTCTCGATGATGCCGGCGTTGCCGACCATGCTGCGGCCCGGCTCCACGATGGCTTCCGGCAGGCGGTTGCCGAAGTGGGTGCGCAGCGACTCGAAGATCGCCTCGCCGTAGGCGGTGGTCTCCGGCACGTCGGTGCGGTAGCGGGTCGGGAAGCCGCCGCCCAGGTTGATCATGCCGAGATCGACGCCCAGCACCTCAAGCTCGCGGAACAGCTGCGCCACCTGGAAGATGGCCTGGTCCCACTGCGTCAGGTCCTTCTGCTGCGAGCCGACGTGGAACGACACGCCGTAGGGCTCGACCGTCATGCCCTTGGCCTTCAGCAGCAGCTCGCGCGCCATGGCGAGGTCGCAGCCGAACTTGCGCGACAGCGGCCACTCGGCGCCCTCGCCGGAGGTCAGGATGCGGCAGAAGACGCGGGCGCCGGGAGCGGCGCGGGCGATCTTCTCAAGCTCCGCCTCGCTGTCGAAGGCGAACAGGCGCACGCCCAGCTCGTAGGCGCGGCGGATGTCCGCTTCCTTCTTGATGGTGTTGCCGTAGGAGATGCGCTCCGGCGCGCAGCCGGCGGCCAGGACCATCTCGATCTCCGGCACGCTGGCGGTGTCGAAGGCGGAGCCCAGGCGGGTCAGCAGGCCCAGGATCTCCGGCGCCGGGTTGGCCTTCACGGCGTAGAAGATCTTCGCGTCCGGGAGGGCATCCTCCAGGTCGTGATAGTTGCGCTCGACCACGTCCAGATCGACGACGAGGCAAGGGGTCTGCGGGCGCCGCTCTTCGAAGAAGCGCGCAATCTTATCGGTCATCTCAGTCTCCCGGACGCAAGATGAGTGGAACGGACGAATTGTGAAAAGTCGGGGTACGGAGCGGCCGCGCGCGACTGACCAAAAACAAAGGTCAGGCGTTCAGGCCGCCCATACTGGACTGCCGTTCGACCTGCGCGTTTTTCGCGGAGACTGTGTGAACGGAGAAATTTCGAAGACGGGTGAGCCGGCGCCCACCCACAACAACATGAACCATCGTAACCTCCAAGACGCCGCCTTGCTTAAGGGACGGTCGGGGATCACGCGTTACGTCGTTGCATAACCACATCTCGAATAGACGAGGGCGGGCCAGCGGCACGTGCGCTTGCGAGTTCGCGTTACATAGATCCAAAGGCCGGGCGTTTAAAGCGAAAAATGCGCTCTGCCGCAAAAAAGTCGTAACCCTTGGCAAAATGCTAAAAACCGGAGGAATATCATGGACTTGGCGACCGCGATCCCGGTTGGTGAGATGGCTATCCGCTTGGCGGCCGCCGCCATTTGCGGCGCGGCGCTGGGCCTGGACCGGGAGATGCGCGGCAAGGCCGCCGGCCTGCGCACCCACACGCTGGTCGCCATCAGCTCGGCGGTGACCACGCTGGTCGCCCTGGAACTCTATTGGGAGCTTGCCGGCGGCGAGCAGTCCGGCGACATGGACCCGACCCGCGTCATCCAGGGCGTGGCGCAGGCCATCGGCTTCATCAGCGCGGGCGTCATGATCCGCGCCGGCGCCGACGTACGCGGGGCGACCACGGCGGCGGTCATCTGGATGGCGGGCGCGCTCGGCATCGCCTGCGGGGCAGGCTTCTACGCGCTGGCCGGGATGGCGCTGGCGCTGTGCCTGATCGTCACCATCGTCTTCACCGCCGTCATGCGCTGGCTGCCCGACACGGCTGCTCCCGACACCGCCGCTAAGGACGAGGAGTGACCAGCGCCCGGTGCGCCACGACGGCACCCAGCGCCACCAGTCCGATAGCCCCCATCATCGGCAGCGGCGTGCCGCTGGGCAGGTGCCCGACCAGAATGCCGATCAGCGCCGCGATGGACATCTGCGCGAAGCCGACCAGGGAGGAGGCGAGGCCCGCCATCATCGGGTACGGCCCGACCGCGCCGGCCATGGCGTTGGGCAGAGTCAGTCCCGCCCCGACCATAAAGACGAAGACCGGCGCCACCACCGCCGCCAGCTGCGTCCGGTCGGCAATCGCCAAACCCACGCCAAGCAGCCCGCCAACCAGCGACACGGCGGTGCCCAGGCGGATCATCTTCGGCCCGCCCAGCCTGTGGCTCAAACGCCCGGCCAGGAAGGACCCCACCGCATAGCCCAGCACCACCACGCCGAAGCTCGCCCCATACTGCGCGGGCGTCAGATGCAGCCGGCCGATCAGCACGAAGGCGGAGCCGGAAATGAAGGCGAAGATGCCGCTGTAGGCGAAGGCCACCACCAGCATGTGCCCGATGAAAGTCCGGTCGCGCAGCAGCATCAGATAGTTGGCGACCAGCCGGTCGGGGCGCAGCGCGTCCTCGTCCCGGTGCGCGTTGGTCTCACCCATCCAGGCCCAGGTGGCGGCCAGGATCACCACGGCGAATCCGGCCAGCAGCACGAAGTTGCCGCGCCAGCCGAACAGCTCCGTGATGACGCCGCCCAGCACCGGCCCGACCGCCGGGGCGAGCGTCATCGCCATCGCCATGTAGGCGAGCACCGTGGCCGCCCGGTCGCGCCCGAACACGTCGCGCACCACCGCCCGCGCCACCACCGGCCCGCAGCAGGCGCCCAGCGCCTGGAAGAAGCGGGCGACAATCAGCCCGCCGATGTCGTTCGTCAGGGCGCAGGCGACGCTCGCTGCCAGATAGATGACGATGCCGCCCAGCAACGCCGGCCGCCGCCCGAACCGGTCGGACACCGGGCCGTAGACCAGCTGCGACACCGCGAAGCCGACGAGGAAGACCGACAGCGTCAGCTGCACGGTGGCGATGTCCGTCCCGAACACCGTCACCAGCGTTGGCAGGGAGGGCAGGTACAGGTCGGTGGACAGCGGCCCGAACGCGACGAGCGCGGTCAGCAGCACGCGGATGGTCAGGGAATCAGGGCGGGGCATGATCGCAGTGGAAATGCGGCGGGGCCCGATGCATAGCACCGCGCCACCCCGCCGAACATGGCCTTTGTTGCAGGCGAAACGATCACCGCCGCCGGGCGTGAGATCCGTTTGCCGCCCGCCGCCGTACATCCTTCATGTTATCCGTAACGCAGCAACCGGGCCCCGTTCGTCTTCAGCCAGGCGCGTGGCGCCGTCACATCGGCGGTCAACTGCGCGCACAGCGCCCAGAAGCGCGGGGAGTGGTTCATCTCCCGCAGGTGGGCCACCTCATGCCCGACGACGTAATCCAGCACCGGCTCCGGCGTCAGGATCAGCCGCCAGGAAAAGGACAGGCGGCTGGTGGCTGAACAGCTTCCCCAGCGGCTGCGCGTGTCGCGCACGGTCACGGCGGCCACCCGCGCGCCGATCAGGGCGGCCTTGGCGCGGGCGCGCTCCGCCAGTTCCCGCTTCGCCTCGGCCATCAGGAAATCGCGCACGCGGCGGGCGACATGCTCCGGCTGGCCGCCGACCAGGATGACGCCGTTCTCCCGTTTGGTCCCGCCGCGCAGTTCCGGCGCGTGGCGGATTACATGGTCGATCCCCAGGAAGGGCACCACCGCCCCGTCGGTGAAGGGCAATTGCGGCGGCAACGCCGCCAGCCGCGCGCGGACCCAGCCGTCGTGCCGGCCGACGAAGCGCAGCGCCTCCGCCTCCGCCACGCCGACGGGGATCACCACCTGGATCAGCCCTCGCCCCGCATCGACGCGTAGCGTCATCCGCCGCGCGCGGGCGCTTTCCCGCAACTCCAGCGGCACGGGCAGGCCGGCCACCGCCAGAGCGCGCGGGGCCTTGGGCCGGGCTTTCACGGACGGGCTGTTGGCTTTGCGGCGAAAGAACATGCCATCTTATAGACCGCCATCCGCTCGGGAGCCAGCGGCCGGGCATTCCTTGACATTCGAACGAAATTTGTCTCAGCCGAAATCTGCATGTGACATTTGACTCGAATAGCACAGTCACAACATAAATCAGAGGTAACCCGAGGAGACCGGTGAAGTCGTGGCCGAGTATACCTTAAACACACTGCCCGAAAGTCATATGACGGAACGGGCCGTCTGGCTCGACGCCTTGGTTTCGGCCAACGGCGCGCCCCACGCTTTGCTTTCTCCGGACGGGCGGCTGCTCGTCGTCAACAGGGCTTTCGCCGCCGCCCACGGTTGCCTTCCCGATGCGGTCGAGGGCAAGGCGCTGGCCGACCTCGGCATTCCCGCCGCCTTGGTGCCGCAGTTGGAAGCCCAGCTTCGCCGAGTCGCCGCCACCGGCACCCCCGTCACCATTCCCGGCCTGCTGCCCGGCGCCGAGGCGACGCTGACGCCCGTGCGCGACGCCGACGGCGCCGTGACCTCCATCGCCGCCATCGGCGGCATGATTGCCATCGCCGCCATCGGCGATGCGGACGCGGCCCTGCTGGCCGCCCGCGAGGAGGCCGAGCGCGCCCGCGCCGAAACGGAAAAGGCGCGCAGCGCGCAAGGGCGCTTCCTGTCCGCCGCCAGCCACGACCTGCGCCAGCCCTTCCAGGCGATGCACCTGTTCCATCACCTGCTGATGGGCCGCTTGGCCGACCCCGCCTCGCGCGAGCTGGGCGACAAGCTGGAACAGGCAATCACCGCCGGCGAGACCCTGCTGCGCGCGCTGCTGGAGGTCTCCGCGCTGGAGGCCGGGCTGGTCAAGCCGCAGGCGCAGACCTTCCCCGTGGACGATTCGCTGGGCCGCCTGCTTCAGGAATTCGCCCCTCAGGCGGAGGCCAAGGGCCTGCGCTTCAACGCCCGCCCGGCCGATGTGGAGGTGACCACCGACCCGGTGCTGCTGGAACGGCTGCTGCGCCCGCTCCTGTCCAACGCGATCCGCTACACGGAAAAGGGCGGCGTCCTGCTGGCCGCCCGGCGCCGGGGCGACGCGCTGCGCATCGAGGTGTGGGACACCGGCATCGGCATCGCCGAGACGGACCTTCAGGTCATCTTCGAGGACTTCAAGCAGCTCGGCAATCCCAGCCGCGACCGAAAGCAGGGGCTGGGCCTCGGTCTCGGCATCGCGCGGCGTCTAGCCGAGGTGCTGGGGCTGCCGGTCACGGTGCGGTCAAAGCCCGGCAAGGGCTCGGTCTTCGCGGTGGACGTGCCGCTGGCCGATGCCGAGCGCGGCGGCGACGACCGCGAGGACGAGCCGGAGGCGACCGATTCCACCTCCGGCGCCAACTCCGACAAGGGCACGGTTCTGGTCATCGAGGACGATGCCATTCAGTTGGAAGGCATCAACCTGCTGCTGCGCGACTGGGGCTACGACGTGATCCCCACCCGCAACCTCGCCGAGGCCTACGCCAGCCTGGCGGCGGCCCCGGCCGCCCCGGACCTCGTGCTGTCCGATCTCGGTCTCAACGGGCCCGAGACGGGCATCGAGGCGATCAAGGCCGTGCGCGCCCGCTGCGGCCGTGTGGTTCCCGGCGTGATCGTCACCGGTGACACCGATCCCGACCGCCTGCGCAGCATCGACCGCTCCGGCTTCGGCATCGTCCACAAGCCCTACGATCCCGTAGCGTTGAAGTCCCTGCTCGCCCGCACCCTGTCCGGCGCCGGAGTCTCCTGCCGGGTCTGACTTTCCTGCCGGGCCTTACTCTCCCGCCAGCCTGAGCGGCTTTTCGGACGGCGCATGTCCGATTAAACTGCTCAGGTACATAATACTACTGTGTCATAAATCTGATCCCATATAGGGTCTATGACACAGGCGAGTTTGGATAGGCAGGACGCGGCGGAGCGTCGGTTTGAGGAGTATC
>NZ_JAGINQ010000001.1 GCF_017876165.1 Azospirillum soli | reverse complement strand
ACGACGCGCACAACACAACACCAACACCAACCACACCCAACGAACGCTCAACGCACCGTCACTTGCATGTCTTCTTCATCGTCCTTCCCCACACGGCCGCTGGAACATCCGCGGGGTGGAGCAGCCCGGTAGCTCGTCAGGCTCATAACCTGAAGGTCGCAGGTTCAAATCCTGCCCCCGCAACCAAATCAGCCTATCAGGCCATCGGCTTGGTGGGCTTTTTTGTTGTCCGCGTATGGGCCGTCATTTCCCAACGACGACCTTCTGGCGCAGGAGGGCGTATTCGTCCGGAGTGATCGCGCCGACGTCGCGCGCCCTTGCCAAGTCCGCCAACTCCTGTTCCGGTGAAACCAGCCGATTGACCACCATGCTGCGGTTGTCGGACCCGCAGCCGGTCAAGAGCAAGAGCGCAACGATGGATGTCAGCTTCAAGACGCCACCCATCATGCTCACTCCTTCAGTATCTGCTTCTTCTGAGCTTCGTATTCGGAGGGGGAGATGGCTCCCCGGTCCAACGCCTGCTTCAGGTCGATCAGCGCCTGCCCCTTTGAAACCGTGGTGTTTTCAATCGCGGTTTCCGAGCGCGCTCCTCCCCCGCCACAGGCGGCAAGCCCGCAGACCGCGCTGACCATCATTGCGAATGCAAAGAGATGCCGTAAGGTCATGCCGCCCTTCCTTCAGCGATGTGGGAACGTAAACGCCTTTGGTATCACTCCTCCCTGACATGCTGGACCAAGGCGAAAAATTCCTGTTGATCGAGAGCTTCATCGTGGTTCGTATCAGCCGCGTTGAACGCGCTGTCGACGGCGTTGAGGAACTCAAATGTGCTGATCTTTCCGTCCGGCCCCGCGACTCGCGCGAACACCTCCGCCGACAAGGCGGTCTCGTTGCGGGTCAGCGCAAGATCCTTGTTGCGGTCCAGCACATAGAACACCAGCATCTGATTGTTCTTAAATTCCGTCATCGAGATGCGGCCGTTGCCATCTTCGTCGAGCAGCTCGAAAATCTTGGCGGTGCGGTTGCGTTCCGCCGAAAGGTCCGCGGCGAGTGCTCCGGTGAGCGCAGGCGCGACCAGAGACAGGAGCGCTCCCGCGAACAGCGCCCATACTGGATTTGCCCGAGCGGCCATGGCCAACCTCACGTTTCAAAAGCGTCCACTTGAACAGCCGATACAGGACACACCGACACCAAGCCGATGTGGAAGTAACGGCTGGGCGGACGTCCTTACTGATACGGTAATGTTGTCCGTATCCTGAGAGGGCAGGGAGGAGGGCAGGGGCTGGTCAGAAGGGCTTCAGCGCCCGTCAGTCAAGGACGGCCCTTGGGTGACCACGGCCAAGCCGGCCTTTTGCAGGCCTTCGACGATTTTGGTGGTGGTCGCGGGGGGGATGTTGCGCCGCTTGAACTCGGCGACGGCTCTCTCGCCGAAGTTTGGGTCGAGCCGCAGGATTGCTTGAACCGCTTGGGTCGCTTCGGCTTTGTGGCCAGCTTGGCCGTGGATCATCGCCAAGGCAACGTGGGTGAGGATGACCTGAGGCAAATCCACCCGCTCGGCCTCTGCCAGTGCCTCGTCATAGCGACCGTTCATGTAATGATACAGGGCAATGACGATGCGATACCAGTTCGGGTGGGCTGGATTGCGTGCGAACGCCTCGCGGATCAACGGGATGCCCTTTTGCCACTCACCAATCACGCCGTAGCAGCGCCCGAGATCGGCCAGTATGTCGCTGTCGTTGGGGTTGAGGGCCAACGCCTGTTCGTACGCCGCGATGCTCAGTTCCGGCTCCTGGCTGAGCCAATGGGCCAACCCGAGCGCTTGCAGCGGCAAAGGGTTGTCGGGCGCCAGGGCAGCCGCGTGCAGTGCCATTCGCAGTCCGGCGCCGACCGGATCGGGACGTTCGGCGCGCGGGTTGAAACCAAGCCGCGCCTCGTCGATGGTCACCATGGCCAGTGCCGCCCACGCGTCGGCGTACAGCGGGTCGCTCTTTACCGCGCGTTCCAGGCAGCCGCGCATCTGACGGTGCGTCTCAGCGTTCGGCTGGCGCCAATACTGCCGTGTCCGCACCATGCATTCATAGGAGGACAGTTCCTGTGGTGGCCGCTTGGCCGTGACCCGCATCTCCTCCTGCTGGATCGCGCCATGCGATTGGGCCAGCGCGCGGGCGACCTGCGCTGCGATGTCCTGGCGCAAGTCGAGCATCGTGGTGGGGCTGAGATCGTGGCGGAAGCTGTCGGACCACAGGTAGCGATGGTCTTTCGCCCGGATCAGCGAGACCGTGATTTGGAGCTGGTTGCTGTTCTGGCCGATGCTTCCCTTTATCATATAGTCGATGGGGGTTTCAGGCTGCTCCATGCTCGGAGCCAGAGCGGAGCGATAGCGGAAGCTGGTGTCGGCGCCATAGACGAGCACGTTCTTAAAGCGGATCAGCGCGCCGATCAGGTCCTCCGTAAATCCGTCGGCGAACAAATCCTGCGCCGGGTCGCCGGTGGCGTTGGCAAACGGCAGCACAAGAAGCGACGGGCCACGGATGGCGACTGTCCGCTCCATGTCGGGGGGCGAAGAGTCGGGACGTGACGGCGCGAAGGCGCCGCCCCACGCGGTGATGAGCAGCAGGAAGGCCGCCACCGCAAGAACCGCGCCGGCGGCCAGCGCCATCCGCGGCCGGCTGGCGCGGAATGGGGGCAACAGCTCCGACGTCGCTGACGGTGGTGTTGCGGACTCGTCCGGGTTGACGTCCTGTTCCTGCTCATCGAGCGTTATGAACGACCCGCTCGTCTCCGGGGCGGCCGTCGCCTGGACATCCTCCAAACGCCCGGCCAAGGGCGTTCGCGGCTGGACCAGGAAGTGGGGGACATAGCTGCCTTTGGGTATGGAGATTCTGACCGGGTCATCAGTCCCCTCGGTCAGATAGTAATGCTCCAGCGCCTGACGGAGCCGGCCCGCCTGTATGCGAACCACGGGGTCGAGCGACGCGTCGAAGTCGGCATCGCGATCGAACACATCCATGGCGATGGTGTAGGCTTTGATGCGGTCGGCACGGCCAGCCTGTGCTTCCTGCACAATGAATTGCAGGAAGCGGCGTCCCCGCGCGGAACTTCGCAGACTGCGGCTGGCGAGCACCCGCGCCAGCGCTTCATCAATCAGCTCCGGCGCGACCGGCGCGTCGAAGCCGTGGGAGTCGGAGGCGTGAGGCATGCGGTTCCCCTGTCCGATGGTCGCGCCCATTGACCGCGGGTACCCTCCGTCGCATGCCGCTTTCCCGTTTTCAGCCCCTGATCACCTCCAGGTCGTGTCGAGGGCGTGATGAAAGCAAAATCACGCGGTCATCGGCGCGTCACGTTGACATCCGTTCAAGCTTTGTTGTTCTCAGCCTGTTTAAGCACTTGCCGCAATGGTTTTCGCTCCATGACGAAGTATATGGCTGCGGCTTTTGGTCGCGCGGAAGGCATCATAGCCAGAACGCAGCTGCGGCGAAATGATCGATGAAGGCGTATATGCCGGATGAGCGTGGCAAAGATTATATAACTCCTTTTGAGGATAGATTATTTTCCCGTGTGGGCGCGGAGACTCCCCGAAATTTTGTCGAGGATGCGCGCTTCCTGTCTTGTTACGGTATCGATGTCAACTGTTGCACCCTTCAAGCAGGCGCAGGATCTCGTGCAGTCTTAACCAATCACGTCAAGCATTCCGGCATTCCTTCAATGCCGACGTCCGCATCCGTCAAAAACCGACGAGAGGTCCCATGTCGGACAAGACGCGACATGCGGTCGAACGTTTCCCGGATCTGGCGGCGGTCATCAAACAGCATTGCGCCGATAATCGTTTCTTTCGCAACTTGTGCGAAGACTATGGAGAAGCGATCGACGTGCTGCGCCGTTGGGAAAGGGCGGACAGACCGCCACCAGCCGAGCACATCAAGGCCTGTCGCGAGCTCATCTCCGATCTCGAACAGGAGATTTTGCTTGAGCTGCAGAACCGCCTGGATCGCGTATGACTTTTGGTCAGGTCCGAGGTGCGCTTCGCGATGTTTCATCGGGATGAGCGCCGCCAACCGTTCCAAACATGGCGGCCTGTTGTCCCGCCAGTGTCGTCCCACCCGAGGGGAGCGATCGCGTCCTGTGAATCCGCAACGGTGAGGCTAAGGTCCCGCGCCATGGCGGATCGGCGCCACGTCGGTTCGGCTTGTCCGAGCGACGAGCCGAACCGGCGCGAAGCCTGATCCTGTGCTTCGGCTTGGTGCTTCTGTATCCCGGTGAGAAGCGGATCGTCGCCAGAAGGCTGGGGATCGCCGTACGAATGCGTCGCGTCCCAGAATGCGTCGCGTCCCAGCACGCGACCACGGCGGCCGGTCATTGACCGTTGGAAGTGGGCGCGACGCAGTTGCGTACGATGGGCGCGCAGTCGGACAGCCACGCGTCGGCCGGGTAGGCGACCTGCTCGACCGCTTCGTTGCTCAACACGATGCTCACCACGCAACTGCCCCCACCGCCGGCGACCAGCGGGGGATCGAGGTCGATTCCCAACGCCACGCCGGTGGAACTGCGCCCTCCATCGGCCAAGCTGGCGGATGGATCGAGGGCGCCGCTGGCTCGCCGCCGGTAGGTGAAGTATTCCTTGCCGTTGCGGGCGGCCCGATGATCCGGATATCCGGCGCAGGTCAGCAGCTGCTGCTTCGGCAGCCCGATCATCGCGCTCTGCGCGCGTTGCGCCACCTGAAGGTCGGCCTCCGTGGTACAGGATGTGGCACAGGACATGAGAAGCCCGCCGCACAAGACCTTGAGAACAGCGGCTTTCATCCGCATCCCCGGCATCGGCCAACCCTCCCTGGTGCACGGCCCCCCGAAACACGGTCTGAAACACGGTCCGCCGTGGCGAGATGAAGGGCGGATCGTGGTCAGTAGCCGGGGGGCGGGTTCACCGTGACGTAGGTGACGTTGTCCCCCACATAGCTGCGATTGTACCAAGTGCCGCCGCAGCCGTAGTAATTGACGCCACTCGCGACCACGACGTTCGGCGTGCAGGGAAGCACGGTCACATAGTTCGGAGTGGCCGTCGCGGCACCGGCGATGAAGCCTGCGGTCGCGCCGACCGCGGCACCGGCGAGCGCCCACCCCCAATCATTGTCATCATCGTCGTAGTAATGATGACCGTCCCAGTCGTTTGCGATGTTCTGCGCCGCGTAGGAGCGCGCTTCGGTCCGTTCCGTCTGGCCTTGCTGGCGGGCCTCGGTGCGCTCCGTCTGGCCCTGTTGCCGTTCGGACTGCCGTTCGGTCCGTTCCTGCTGCCCAGACGTGCGCGCCTCGGATCGTCCTTCCGAGCGGGTCTGCCGCGTCTCGGCACGCTGGCCCGAACGCTCCGTGGAGCCGAACTGGCGGCTGGCGGTTTGCGCGGTGGCCGCCCTTTGTCCGGATCGTTCGGTGGCTCCGGCCTGCCGGAAGCCCGCCCCGGCCGCCGAGGCGGAGCGTTGCGGGGCTGCCCGTTGCGAGGAGAAGCCGCCACCCGCTGCCGGGCCCGAGCGGGAAAAACCGCCTCCTCCCCCGCCGCCCGAGCGGGAGAAGCCGCCACCGCCACCTCGGCCTCCACCTCCGCCGCCGCCCCGGCCTCCACCGCGAGCGTAGGCATCCGCCACGGAACCGGCCACCAGAAGCATGGAGGCGGCGATCGAAAGCGCAATGCGTGTCGAGCGGGAGATCATTTCGGCGCTCCTTCCGTGTTGCCGGAAGTTCCTGAGGTTCCATGCGCCGCATCACCGGCCGCATCACCGGTTGAGGGCGTGGTGGCGGCCCGGCGGACGCGGATCATGACCGGAATCCGTTCGGCGCCGTCCGGCGGATGAAAGGCCAGCTGCGCCGGGACCACGTCGGGATTGAGGTTCCAATCGGTGAGGTCAGCCCGAAACTGCGGCTCGCCCTCGTCGTTCTTGTAGGTGATGGTGATGCGCTGCGGCAGAGGCGTGTCGTCCGTGGAGATCCAGACCTGGAAGTCCACGTCCTCGGCCTGTCCCACCAGATGGTCGGTGGGCACGGCGGTGAGGGTGTCGCGCTCCACAAAGGCAAGGCCTTGCAGGCGCTGTTCGAGTTCGTTCGGCAGCGTGCTGACCAGCAGCAGCGCCAGCGGCAGCCGTACGCGAAGATCCAGCGCCAGATAGCGGACCACGTCGTCCACGTTGCCCGCCTTCTCAAGCTGCGCGTAGACGTTCTCGGCCGGGTTGAACACGGTGATGGCCTTGCCGTCGAAAGTCACCACGGTGCGCTTCCCGTCGCTTTCCTGGGATTCGACCCGCAGCCCGTCAGGGCGGCTCAATGTGACGTTGCGCCGCTCGCCGAATTCGATCTTCTCACCGGTTTCCTGCACCACGTCGTAACTGGCGCGGATGGTGACGCTGAAGCGTTGCGCCCGCGCCAGGGTGTCGGCCATGCGCATCAGGGTGTCCATCGCCTCGGGCTCGATCGCCACGTCGTCGTCCGGAGCGGCCTCTTCCGCCGCCTGTGACGCCGCCTGTGACGAGGTGTCGGTTGCCGGTGCCTCCGCGCTCCACGCTGTTCCGGACAACAAAAAGGCGCAGAGCACCGGCCCGGTCAGCCACGTCAGCCTGCTCATCGATCGTCCTCCATGCCGAACCGGCACGTTGCTTCGCATGACTCAGAGAGTCATTGAGCCGCAGAATCGGGGAAGTTTAGAAGTAGCATCGGGCCAATTTCCGGCGTGCTACGGTAGCATCGCGCAGTGCTTGGAGAATAAATCACTCGAAAGTGGATCCCTCCATCTTTCGAGTGCCGCGCCATACCAAACGTTTGTTGCGGTATCGTAGGGTTTTCCGGCTGTTACGGTATCGCGGTCAACTGTTGCGCACTTTTGGGCGGTCGGCGGGCTAGGGCAGGATTTCCTCAGCCAATTTGCGCAAGAGCCCTCATTCTGGCCCTCATTCTGGATGAAACGTGACCGGAGATTGACCGCTTTCCCTAGTGATCGGCCCCAGCGATTGGGCCCAGCAGTTGGCCGGGCGATTGGCGCGGGTCATTCCGGCGTGCTCCGCCGTACGACGCGCGGCCCGCCTCTGAGCGGCCTTGATTATGCACCCGAAAAGATACGGCACGGACGAGGGCGTACACAAAAAGAGGACGCGTTATGAAAAACCGGCGTCAGCAGCCCCTGACGATGCAGCAGCCCCTGATGACTTGGCTTTCCGCCTGGAGCTCGGCATTTCCCTTCCTTGCGCCCCCCGACGACGGCAGCGGCCACCTTCCCGGCAAGGAGGATAAGGAGGCAACGGCCGGAGCACCGACTGCCGGATCACCAACGGATGGCTCCCCGACCTTTGCTTTTCCCTTTCCATTTGCCAATCCGGTTCAGGACGCCTTCGACTACGGCATCGACGCCATGCAGCGCTGGGTCTTGTTCCTGGACGTCCTGCGCCGCCGGGGGGACCAGTTCATCGCGCACGCCGAAAAGGGCAAGCCGCCGGTCCTGAGCTTCCCGCATGAAGTCCTGATCGACGGGCGCAAGCTGAAGCGGCCGTGCAACTACATGCTGCTGCGCATCCTGCCGGACCCCGCCGTCGGCACGGATCCGACCAAGCGCCCCTTCGTGATCGTCGATCCGCGCGCCGGCCACGGGCCGGGCATCGGCGGCTTCAAGCCGGACAGCCAGATCGGTGCCGCTCTGCGCGCCGGTCACCCCTGCTACTTTATCGGCTTCTATCCCGAACCGGTGCCGGGCCAGACCCTGGCCGACGTGGGCGAGGCCGAGGCCTTCTTCATCGAGCATGTCGGAAAGCTGCACGACGACGCGGAGGGCAAGCCGTGCGTCATCGGCAATTGCCAGGCCGGCTGGGCGGTGATGGCGCTGAGCGCGGTCCGGCCCGACCTGATGGGGCCGATCATCATCGCGGGCTCCCCGCTGTCCTACTGGGCTGGCGTGAAGGGGCAGAACCCGATGCGCTATCTGGGCGGGCTGTACGGCGGCGCCTGGCTTTCCGCCCTGGCCAGCGATCTCGGCAACGGCCGGTTCGACGGCGCCCATCTGGTCGGCAACTTCGAGAAGCTGGACCCGGCCAACACCTATTGGAGGAAGGCGTACAATCTGTACGCGTCCATCGACACGGAAGCGGAACGTTACCTTGAGTTCGAAAAGTGGTGGAGCGGCTTCTTCCTGATGAACGGGGAGGAGATCGAGACCATCACCGACGAGCTGTTCGTCGGCAACAAGCTGACCAGCGGCGGCATCGTCCGGAACGGGCGCCGGCTGGACCTGCGGAACATCCGCTCGCCCATCCTCGTCTTCGCGTCCTTCGGCGACAACATCACGCCACCGCAGCAGGCGCTGGGCTGGATCCTAGACCTTTACACCGACGTGGAGGACATCCGCGCCCACGAGCAGACCATCGTCTACAACCTCCATCACGACATCGGGCACTTGGGCATCTTCGTGTCCGGCCGCGTCGCCCGGAAGGAAACGTCGGAGTTCGTGGAGAACATCGACTTCATCGACCTGCTGCCGCCCGGCCTCTACGAAATGATCCTGCAGCCGAAGGATCCCAACGTCCCCGGCGCCGATCTGGTCGCGGGCAACTACGTCACGCGTTTCGAGCCGCGCACGCTCGACGACATCCGCGGGCTCGGCGGCAACACGCCGGAGGATGACCGGCGCTTCGCGACGGTGGCCCGCATCTCCGAGATCAACAAGGGCCTGTACGCCACCTTCGCTCGGCCCTTGATCCAGGCCGCCGTGACCGAGCCCTTCGCCGAATGGCTGCGGCTGACGAATCCGGCGCGCGGGCAATACTACCTGTTCTCGCACCTCAACCCCTTCATGGCGCCGGTCGAGCAAATGGCCGACTGGGTTCGCGAACACCGTCGCCCGGCGAGCGCCGAAAACCCGTACCTGAAGGCGCAGAAGCGGGTTTCCGACGAGATCGTGCAGGGGCTCGACCGCTATCGGGACGCGCGCGACGGCGCCGTCGAGCGCCTGTTCATGGGCCTCTACAACGCGCCGCTGCTCCAGGCTCTGGTCGGGCTGGCGGCGCCGGGCGAGGAAGCGCGGCCCCCGCACGTCCGTGACGAGGCGTTCGACGCGCTGGTCGAGAAGCGGATGGCCGAAATCCTGGCCCGTGTGGAGGAAGGCGGCCTGCGGGAAGCGCTGGTCCGCGTCCTGATCCACGCGCGGCGGGGCGAAGGCGCCCTCGACGAGCGCGCCTTCCAGATGCTGCGGAAAATTCGGGAGGAATACCCAGAGGCCCAGCACCTGTCCGTGGACGAGTTCCGCGCGGTCTTCCGCGAGCAGGTCTTCCTGATGCTGATGGACGAAGCGACGGCTATGACCGCGCTGCCCAAACTCCTGCCGAACGAGAAGGATCGCAAGGAGGTGATGGCGCTGGCCGAGCGCGTCCTGGAGGCCTCGGGGCCGCTGACCCCCGACCAGCGCGCCCGCCTGCGGCAGGTGGAAGCCCTGCTTCAGGACAAGGAAGAACGGATCGACGCCGAGCGCGAACCGCCCCTGCGCGTGCTGCCGGGGCCCCCCGGATCATCGACCGGCAAATCATCCCTAGCCAAGGCCGCGTCCGAAATCAGCAAGACAGAGCGGCGGCGGAGGGTGGCGCGCGCCGTAAAGGCCAAGTGAGGCTGACAAAAACAAGAGGAACACATCATGAGCAACGTCGATCAGACCAAGCCGGCCACGGCCGCTCCCGACATCGGTGACGACCTGATCACGCCCGACGAACTCCGGAAACTGACCGAAGAGCATGAGATGGCGCTGCTCCGGGAGGCCCAGGAGCGGGAAAAGAAACACATGAAGGAGCAGGACTCCGTCCGCGAAGCCTTCATGCATCAGCACATCCGCCCCGACGCCAAGGAGCGGTTCACGCGGGCGGTGCGCGACGCCGCCGCGCGCGGGGTGAAGGAAATCCAGGTGGCCCGCTTCCCCAGCAGCTACTGCACCGACGGCGGGCGGGCGATCAACAATTTCGAGCCGGACTGGCCGAACTCCCTGACCGGCTACGCCCGCGAAGCCTACGAGGTCTTCGACAAGAACCTGAGGGCGAAGGGCTACAAGCTGCGCGCGCAGATCCTGGACTATCCCGGCGGGATGCCGGGGGATGTCGGGCTCTACCTGCGCTGGTGAGGAGGGGGCGCCATGACCGACAGCCAAGCCCCGCCAGCACCCCGGCATGAGAAGTACGAGCGGCTGGTCGCCGCCTGCCGCGACATCTCCCCCGTCCCCACGGCGGTGGCCCACCCCTGCGACACCACGTCCCTCAGCGGCGCCGTCGATGCGGCCCGGCAGGGCTTCATCGCCCCGATCCTGATCGGGCCGGCCGCGCGCATCCGGGCCGTGGCGGACGAGGCCGGTCTCGACATCGCCCCTTACGAGATCGTGGACGTGCCGCACAGCCATGCCGCCGCCGCCACGGCGGTGGAACTGGTGCGCCAGGGGCGCGCCCAGCTTCTCATGAAGGGCAGCCTGCACACCGACGAGCTGCTGCACGAGGTCGCGCGGAAGGACACCGGGCTGCGCACCGAACGGCGCATCAGCCACGTCTTCATCATGGACGTGCCGACCTATTCCAAGCCGCTGTTCATCACCGACGCCGCGGTGAACATCGCCCCGTCGCTGGAGGACAAGCGCGACATCATCCAGAACGCCATCGATCTGGCGCGGGCGCTGGGGAACCCGCTGCCCAAGGTGGCGATCCTGTCGGCGGTCGAGACCATCAACCCGAAAATCCCGTCTACGGTGGAGGCCGGCGCACTCTGCAAGATGGCCGACCGGGGGCAGATCACCGGCGGCCTGCTCGACGGCCCGCTGGCGCTCGACAACGCCATCAGCCCCGAGGCGGTGAAGATCAAGGGCATCAAGTCCCCCGTCGCCGGACAGGCCGACATCCTCGTCGTGCCGGATCTGGAGGCGGGCAACATGCTCGCCAAGAACCTGACCTTCCTGGCGAACGCCGATGCGGCCGGCGTCGTGCTGGGCGCGCGGGTGCCCATCGTGCTGACCAGCCGGGCCGACAGCGTGATGACGCGCATGGCCTCCTGCGCCGTGGCGGCGCTGTACGCGCACCGCCTGCGGACGGCAGAGCCGGTGAAGGGATAAGCGCCATGGGCGAAACGCTTCTGGTCATCAACGCCGGCTCCTCCAGCATCAAGTTCCAGCTGTTCGCTCTGGCGGAGGACACGATGCCGGTGCGCCTGCGCGGCCGGATCGAGGGGATCGGCACGAACCCCTGGCTGATCTCCGACGACGAGAGCGTGCCCTTGCCCCCCGAAGCCGGCACCGGACTTTCCGGCGGCGTCCCCGGCGCGCTGGCCTTCCTCGGAACGTGGCTGCGCGAACGGCTGGGCGGCGCCATGCCGGTGGCGGTCGGGCACCGGGTGGTCCACGGCGGTCCGGTCTACGACACCCATGCGGCGGTGGACGATGGGGTGATCGCGACGCTGGAAAGCTACGTCCCGCTCGCCCCGCTCCACCAGCCGAACAATCTGGCGCCGATCCGGGCGATACGACGGCTGATGCCGGGCGTGCTCCAGGTGGCCTGCTTCGACACCGCCTTCCATCGCAATCATTCCGAGCTGGCCGACCGCTACGCCATCCCGGACGCCCTCTACCGGGACGGCGTGCGGCGCTACGGCTTTCATGGCCTGAGCTACGAGTACATCGCGCGGCGCCTGCCCGATCTCGCCCCAGAGGTCTCGGGCGGGCGTGTCGTCGTCGCCCATCTGGGCAGCGGGGCAAGCATGTGCGCCATCCAGAACGGGCGCAGCGTGGACAGCACCATGGGCTTCACCGCGCTCGACGGGCTGCCGATGGGGACGCGGCCGGGGCAGCTGGACCCCGGTGTCGTGCTGTACCTGATGGACAAGGGCATGGACGCCCGCGCCATTGAACGGCTGCTCTATCACGACTGTGGCCTGAAGGGCCTGTCCGGCATCAGCAACGACGTCCGCGACCTGCTGGCCAGCAGCGACCCGCGCGCCAAGCTCGCGCTGGATTGCTTCGTCTACCGGGCGAGCCTCGCCATCGGGTCTCTGGCCGCCGCCATGGGCGGCATCGACGGGCTGGTCTTCACCGCCGGAATCGGCGAGCGGGCACCGGCGATCCGCAAGGCCATAGCGGAGCGGACGCGCTGGCTCGGCCTTGATCTTGATGAGGCGGCCAACGGGGCGGGCGCGCTGTGCATCACGACGCCGGACAGCCGGGTCAGGGGCTACGTCATCCCGACCGACGAGGAACGGATGATCGCGCTCCACACCCGCGACATCCTCCGTCGGCAACGCTCCGCGTGAAACGGCCCCGAGAAGGAGAGAGGCGCCATGTCTTGGTCATCCAGGTCTTGGGTATCCAGATCGGCGGTCGTTGCCAGCCTCCTGCTTCTCGGCTGCGAGCAGCCAACGCCACCGCGGGCCGAGGCGACGCTGATCCGCGCGCTGCCGGTGCAGGTAACTCAGTTCGACCGCACCGCCGCGCTGACCGGCGAAATCCAGGCCCGCCATGAAAGCAACCTCGGCTTCCGCGTCAGCGGCAAGGTGGTCGAGCGGCTGGTGGACGTGGGGCAGACGGTCACGTCCGGCCAACTGCTGGCTCGGCTGGACAACCAGGACCAGACCAACGCCGTAAAGTCCGCCGAATCCGACGTGGGGGCGGCGCAGGCCGCCGTCGAGCAGAGCCGGACGCAGGAGGAGCGCCAGCGATCCCTGCTCGCCAACGGCTTCACCACCAGGGTCCAGTACGACAACGCCCAGAAGCGCTACCAGCAGGCGCAGGCCGAACTGAACTCCGCCGAGGCGCAACTGCGCTCGGCCCAGGACACGCTGTCCTACACCGAGCTGCGGGCCGATCGCGACGGCGTCATCACGGCGAAAGCAGCGGAGCCCGGCCAAGTGGTCGCCGCCGGCCAGATGGTGCTGCGGCTGGCCGATCCGGGAGAGCGGGAAGCGGTCTTCCAGGTGCCCGGCGCGAGCATCCGGCTGGAGGGGCAATCGGGCCTGCCGCCGGTCGAGGTGCGGCTGGTCAACGATCCGAAGGTCGTGGCCGAAGGAACGATCCGGGAGGTTTCGCCGGGGGTCGATCCGGTGACCCGGACCTACACCGTGAAGGTCTCACTCCCCAACGCCCCCGATGCCTTCCTGCTGGGGTCCTCCATCGTCGGGCGCGCCAAGCTGCCGGCGCGGCCGGTGGTCAATCTGCCGTCCTCGGCCCTGTTCCAGACGGGGCACGGCGAACCGGCGGTCTGGGTCGTGGCGAAACCGGCGGACACGGTGAGCCTGCGCCCCGTTTCCGTCGTGCAGTACGACACCGGCACGGTCACCGTTTCCAGCGGTCTCAACAGCGGCGATCTGGTGGTGGTCGGCGGCGTCCAGAAGCTGCGGCCGGGCCAGAAGGTCACCATCAAGCAGGGGAGCGGCGCATGACCCGCATCGCGCGACCCATCATGCGGCGGACACCCGCAAGCCCGCTTTCCATCGTGCTGCTGGCCCCGGCCCTGGCTTTGGCGTTGGCGGCCTGCGAGCCGCAGGGCGGGCATCAGGCGGACGCGGCGCCGGTGATCCGTCCCGTGCGGACCATCACCGTGGAGCCGGTGACCTTCCGGATGGCCGCCTCCGCCACCGGCACCATCGAGGCGCGCGCCGACGCCGACCTTGGGTTCCGCATCGCCGGCAAGCTGATCGAGCGCAAGGTCGATGTGAGCGATCAGGTCAAGGCCGGCGACGTGCTCGCCCGTCTGGACGACCAGGACCAGCGCAACGCGCTGCGGACCGCCGAGGCGAACCTCGCTTCCGCGCAGGCCGATCAGGTGCAGGCGCGCAACGAGGAGGCCCGCAAGCGGGAACTGCTGGCCAACGGCAACACCCCCCAGGCGCAGTACGACGCGGCGCTGCTGGCGATGCGCACGGCCGACGCCAAGGTCGTCGCCACGCAGGCGGCGCTGCAATCGGCCCGCGACCGGGTCGGCTACACCGAGCTGACGGCGGACCGGGACGGCGTTGTGACCACCGTCGGGGCCGAGCCCGGACAGGTGGTCGAGGCCGGCCAGATGGTGGTGCGCGTCGCCCAGCCGGAGGAACGGGAGGCCGTCTTCAACGTCCCCGAAACCGGCATCCGGGCCGCACCGAAGGATCCGGTGATCGAAGTCTCGCTGGCCGGCGCGCCGGACATCACGGCGGTGGGCCGCGTCCGCGAGGTCTCGCCCCAGGCCGATCCCGTCACCCGGACCCACACCGTCCGGATCGCGCTGGACAATCCGCCCGACGCCCTGCGCCTCGGCGCGACGGTCGTCGGGCGCCTGAAGCAGCCGCCCGCCCCGGTGGTCGAGCTGCCGGGAACCGCGCTGTTGGAGGATGCGGGACGGAGCTTCGTCTGGGTCGTCGATCCGAAGGCCCAGACCGTCCGGCGCCAGCCGGTGGTCATCCGGCCCAGGGAAGGTGACGGCCCGATTATCGTCACCGAGGGGCTGGCCCGTGGCGACGTCGTCGTGTCCGCCGGGGTGAACAGCCTCAGCGAAGGCCAGCGGATCCGGTTCAACCAGAAAATCGAAACGGCGGCTGCACCATGACCGGCTTCAATCTTTCCGAGTGGGCCCTGCGCCACCGCTCCTTCGTCTGGTACCTGATCATCTCCCTGACGCTGGCGGGCGGCATGGCCTACATGCGCCTCGGCCGCGAGGAGGATCCCGCCTTCACGATCAAGACCATGGTGGTCCAGGCCAACTGGCCCGGCGCCACCATCGAGGACACCATGAAGCTGGTGACCGACCCGATCGAGAAGAAGCTGGAGGAGATCCCCTATCTCGACTACGTCAAGAGCTACACAAAGCCCGGCATCTCGGTCGTCTACGTCAACCTGAAGGACTACACGCCGGCCGAGGCGGTCCCCGACCTGTGGTATCAGGTCCGCAAGAAGATCGCCGACATGAAGAGCACCCTGCCGCAGGGCGTTCTGGGGCCGGGCTTCAACGACGAGTTCGGCGACACCTTCGGCACGGTCTACGCCTTCACCGCCGACGGCTTCAGCTACCGCGAGCTGAAGGACTACGCGGAAACCGCGCGGGCGGAGCTGATGCGCGTGCCGGACGTCGGCAAAATCCAGTTCGTCGGCGTCCAGAACGAGAAGATCTACCTCGACTTCTCGACGCGCAAGCTGGCCGCGATGGGCATCGACCGCGAACAGGTCATCGCCGATCTCCAGGCGCAGAACGCCGTGGCCCCGGCCGGCGTGGTGCAGGCCGGCGACGAGAAGGTCTCGGTCCGGGTCAGCGGCGCCTTCACGTCGGAGGACAGCCTGCGCGCCATCAGCCTGCGCGCCAACGGCAAGTTTTACCGGCTGGCCGATCTGGCGGACATCCGGCGTGGCTACGCCGACCCGCCGTCGCCGCTGTTCCGCTACAACGGGCAGCCGGCCATCGGGATGATCATCTCCATGGCCGCCGGCGGCAACGTGCTGAAGTTCGGCGAGGGCATCCACGAGCGGATGCGGCAGGTCGAGGCGAACCTGCCGGTGGGCATCGGCGTCCATCTCGTCGCCAACCAGTCGGTGGTGGTCGAGGAGTCGGTCGCCGGCTTCACCAAGGCGCTGAAGGAAGCGGTCGTCATCGTCCTGGTGGTCAGCTTCATCAGTTTGGGGCTGCGTGCCGGGCTGGTGGTGGCGACCTCCATCCCGCTGGTGCTGGGGATGACCTTCATCGGCATGGAGTTCTACGACATCACGCTCCAGCGCATCTCGCTGGGCGCGCTGATCATCGCGCTCGGCCTGCTGGTGGACGACGCCATGATCACCGTGGAGATGATGATCACCAAGCTGGAGGAAGGCTTCAGCTTGGATAAGGCGGCGACCTTCGCCTACACCTCCACGGCCTTTCCGATGCTGACCGGCACGCTGATCACCGTGGCCGGCTTCATCCCCATCGGTTTCGCCCAGGGCGGTGCGGCGGAGTACTGCTTCACGCTGTTCGCCGTGGTGGCGATGGCGCTGCTGTTTTCCTGGATCGTGGCGGTTCTGTTCGCGCCGCTGATCGGGGTGAACGTGCTGCCCAAGACCATGAAGTCGAAGCATGGCGGCGAGCCCGGCCGCCTGATGCGGATGTTCCGGGGCAGCCTGCGCCTCGCCATGCGGGCGCGCTATCTGGTGATCGTCGCCACGCTGCTGCTGTTCGGCCTGTCGGTCTTCGGCATGCGCTTCGTCCAGCAGCAGTTCTTCCCCGCGTCGGACCGTCCGGAGCTGCTGGTCAACCTGACGCTGCCGCAGACGGCCTCGATCCGGGCGACCGAGGAGGTGGTGGACCGCTTCGAGAAGGTGCTGGCCGCCGACCCGGACGTCGCGCATTGGAGCTTCTACGTCGGTCAGGGTGCGATCCGGTTCTACCTGCCGCTCGACGTGCAACTGGCCAACGACTATTTCGCGCAGGCCGTGGTGGTGACCAAGGGCTACAAGGTCCGCGAGGCCGTCCGCGCCCGGCTGGAGAAGGTGCTGAACGAGGACTTCTCCGACCTGAACACGCGGATCAGCCCGCTGGAAATGGGGCCGCCGGTCGGCTGGCCGATCCAGTACCGCGTTTCCGGCCCCGACGTGGGCGAGGTGCGGTCCATCGCCGCCCGGATGGCCGACACCATCGGCACCAACCCCTACACGCTGCTGGTCAACTACGACTGGAACGAGCCGTCGAAGGTGGTGCGGGTCGATGTGGACCAGGACAAGGCCCGCCTTCTGGGGATCAGCTCCAAGTCGCTCAATCAGGCGCTGAACGCCACGGTGTCGGGTGCCGCCTTCACGCAGGTGCGCGACGACATCTACCTGATTGACGTGGTGGCCCAGGCGACCAACGCGGAGCGCAGCTCCATCGAGACGCTGCGCAACCTCCAGATCGCCATCCCGGACGGCCGCACCGTGCCGCTGGGCGAGGTCGCGGCCCTGCGCTACGACCTGGAACAGCCCGTGGTCTGGCGGCGGTCGCGCCTGCCGACCATCACCGTCCAGGCCGATCTGGTTCCGCCGCTCCAGGCCGCGACGGTGGTGCAGCAGCTGGCCCCGGCGGTGAACGAGCTGCGGCGCAGCCTGCCCCCCGGCTATTCCATCGAAGTGGGCGGCACGGTCGAGAACAGCGCCAAGGGCATGGCCTCGATCACCGCCGTCTTTCCGATCATGATCTTCGTCATGCTGACCATTCTGATGGTCCAGCTGCAAAGCTTTCAGAAACTGTTCCTGGTCATCAGCGTGGCGCCGCTGGGCCTGATCGGCGTCGTCGCGGCGCTGCTGCCGACCGGCACGCCGCTGGGCTTCGTCGCCATCCTGGGCGTGGTCGCGCTGATCGGCATGATCGTCCGCAACTCGGTCATCATGATCGCCCAGATCGACGAGCACTTGGAGGCCGGCGAGCATCCCTGGGACGCCGTCATCAACGCCACCATGCACCGCGTGCGGCCGATCCTGCTGACGGCGGCGGCGGCCAGCCTGGGCATGATCCCCATTGCGCCGGAGGTCTTCTGGGGCCCCATGGCCTACGCGATCATCGGCGGCCTGATCGTGGCGACTCTGCTGACGCTGCTCTTCCTGCCGGCGCTTTACGTCGCGTGGTTCCGGATCAAGGAGCCGGCGGCGGAGGAAATCGTCAAGCCCCGGCATGACGACGCCGTCCACCCGCAAGGCCCGGCCCCGACCAAGGGAGTGACGAGCGGTGCGTGACCACCGGCCAACCCACCCCCTGATGCGTCATGCCGCCGCCGGGCTTCTCCTGCTCGCGCTGGTGGTGGGCGTGGCCGGTGAGGCGCGGGCGGCATCCGCCAGCCCCCCAGGCAGCCCCGACGCGCAACTCGCCACCATGGACGACCGCGCGGTGCGCGAGGCGTTGCGCGCCCGCCTTCAGGCCGAAGCCGATGCCACCCGGACCGGACAGCCGCAAACGCAAACCGCCGCCACGGTTGAGACGCCCTTGCAGGAATACGCCCGCCGACTGGACGAGGTGGCCGACACCTATCCCCGCCTGCCCGGCATGCTGGCCGACGCCTTTCACCGCCCGAACGGCACGCAGCCGGCGATGTCGCCGCTGAGGCTGGGGGGCGCGCTGCTGATCCTGTTCGCGGCCGGCGGGGCGGCCATGGCCGTCGCCCGGCGGGCGCTGCGGATCCGGGAGAACACCGCGCCCCTGCTGCGGCTGACCGCCGGACTGGCGGAGATGGTCGCCTTCGCGCTGGGCGTGCTGCTGAGCTACGCGGCCCTGCGCCCCGCGCATCCGGCGGCACCGGCGATCCTGCTGGCGGTGCTGCAATTCGCCCTGACGGTCCTGCTGGCCGACCGGCTGCTGCGCGTGGTGACGGCGCCGGGGATGCCGGAACACCGGCCCTTGCCGCTGGACGAGGAGGCCGCGCGCGGGCTGCACCGCACGGCGTTGACCACGGTCGTGCTGATGGCCGGCATGCTGGGTCTGTTCGACCTGCTGCGGGCGTTGGGCATGCCGCGGGAGGGCGCCGTCGCACTGGGTCTGCCGCTGGGGACGCTGCCCTTCGTCTATCTGCTGTGGGAAATCTGGCGCCACCGCGCCGGGGTGACGGAAGCCCTGGCCGCCCCGCTGAACCTGGACATGCGGGCCTTGCCGTTGCTGTCGGCTTGGCCGGCGCTGGCGACGCTGTACCTGCTCGGGCTGTGGGTCACGGTCATCGCGGCGGCGCTGCGGCTGGAGCATGGGACGGGGCTGCGCCTGATGGCCAGCCTGCTGCTGGCCTTCGGCATGCCCATGGTCGCGCTGCTGCTGACGAAGCCTCTCGCGCGCTTCTACCGCGCGGGTTTGGAGGACGGGGAGGACGCCGGGCCGCAGCTCGCGCGGCTGATGCGGGCCGCTTGGCTGGCCCTGATGGTGCTGGGCGTCATCGGCACGGCGATGATCTGGGGCTTCGACCCGGAACGGCACACCGGCCCCGGCGTGATCCTGCTGCGCGTGCTGTTCAACGTCGCGGTCGTGCTGCTGATCGGTTACGTCGGCTGGGTGCTGATGATCCGGGCCACCGACCGCGCGCTGCGGGCCACGCGGCGCGAGGGAGCGTCCACGCGGGCGCAGCGCATGGCGACGCTGCTGCCGCTGCTGCGCAAGTTCCTTCAGGTGGTTCTGGTCGCCGTCCTGGCGATGATCGTGCTGTCGTCCATGGGGATCGAGATCGGTCCGCTGCTGGCCGGCGCCGGGGTCGTCGGCATCGCCATCGGGCTCGGCGCGCAATCGACCATCGCCGACATCCTGGCCGGCGTCTTCTTCCTGCTGGAGGACGCCTTCCACATGGGCGACTACGTGGAGGTCGGCAACCTGCGCGGCACGGTCGAGGGCATCTCCCTGCGCTCGCTGAAGCTGCGGCACCACCGGGGCGCCATCCACACGCTGCCCTTCGGCCAGATCAAGGCGCTGACCAACTACACGCGCGACTGGGCGCTGATGCGGCTGGAGTTCCGGGTGCCGCCCGACACCGACCTGTCGCTGGTGAAGAAGCTGGTGAAGGACATCGGCAAGGAACTGGCCGCCGATCCGGAGATGGGGCCGAACTTCCTTGAACCGCTGAAGTCCCAGGGCGTCCGGCGGGTCGAGGACGACGCGCTGATCATCGGCGTGAAGTTCATCTCAAAGCCCAACGAGCAGTTCGTCATCCGGCGCGAGGCGTACCAGCGCCTGATCCGCGCCTTCAACGAGCATGGCATCCATCTGGTCGGGCGCGGGGTGGTGGTGCGGGTGGACGATCCGAACGCCGCCTCCACCGCCATCGGCTTCGCCGCGCAGGAAGCCGTCCGGCGCGCCGCCGAGGACGTCTCCGTCGGCGCCAGATGAGCGGGAACATCAACAAACGGTCCAGCGAGGGAGGGGGGAATGCCTGATCGGGGGGAACGGCTGGAAAGCGGTCGGACGGCCGAGCATGCGCGGCTTGAGCAGGCGCGCGAACAGGGCATCCCCTGGAAGAAATGGGGACCCTACCTCAGCGAGCGGCAGTGGGGAACCGTGCGCGAGGACTACAGCGAACACGGCGACGCCTGGAACTACGTCCCGCACGACCACGCCCGCTCCCGCGCCTACCGGTGGGGCGAGGACGGCCTTGCCGGCATTTCCGACGACCGCCAGCGGCTCTGCTTTGCGCTGGCGCTGTGGAACGGGCGCGATGCCATTCTCAAGGAACGGCTGTTCGGGCTGACCAACAGCGAAGGCAACCACGGCGAGGATGTGAAGGAATACTACTACTACCTCGACAGCACGCCGACCCACTCCTACATGAAGTATCTGTACAAGTATCCGCAGGCGGCCTTCCCCTACAGCGACTTGGTCGAAACAAACCGCCGGCGGAGCCGCCAGGAATTCGAATACGAGCTGATCGAAACCGGTGTGTTCGACCAGAACCGCTATTTCGACGTGTTCGTAGAATATGCCAAGGCGTCCCCGGAACGCATCCTGATGGCGATCACGGTCTTCAACCGAGGCCCGGAAACGGCGGACCTGCATGTCCTGCCGACGCTGTGGTGGCGCAACCAGTGGTCACGGGACGACGGCTCGGAGGACGCGGAGCGCAAACCGTCTCTCCGCGAGGCCGCGCGGGGCCGCGGCATCGCCGCCCTCGACCCCGAGGAGGGGGAAAAGGCGCTGCACTGCGAGGGCGATCCGGAGTTGCTGTTCACCGAGAACGAGACCAACCGGCAACGGCTGTTCGGCGCCCCGAACCGCACCCCCTACGTCAAGGACGGCATCGACGCCTGTATCGTCCACGGACAGGCGGAGGCGGTGAATCCGGAGAGGACGGGCACCAAGGCGGCGGCCCACTATCGCCTGACGCTTGGCCCCGGCGAGAGCCGGACCATCCGCCTGCGCCTCGACCTGGACGGCGCCGCCCCGGCGACGGAAAACGAGGACGTCTTCGGCGCCGCTTTCACCGATCTGTTCGACGCCCGCCGGCAGGAGGCCGACGCTTTCTACGCGGCCATCACCCCGCCGTCCTTCAACGCGGACGAAATGCTGGTGTACCGTCAGGCGCTGGCCGGCATGCTGTGGAGCAAGCAGTATTACGAATACGACGTCGGCACCTGGCTGACGCAGCACGGGGCCAACCCCTTCGCGGCGGCGCACCGGGCCGGGCCGCGCAACAACCAGTGGCACCACATGCACAACGCCGACATCGTGTCGATGCCGGACAAGTGGGAATATCCCTGGTATGCGGCCTGGGATCTGGCCTTCCACGTCACCGCCCTGACGCTGGTCGATCCCGATTTCGGCAAGCAGCAGCTGGAGCTGATGCTGCGCGAGCGCTACCTGCACCCCAACGGGCAGATCCCGGCCTATGAGTGGAACTTCGGCGACGTGAACCCGCCGGTCCACGCCTGGTCCACCATCTTCACCTACCGGCTGCTGAAGTCGCGCGATCGCGAGGCGGATCATCACTGGCTGGAACAGACCTTCCACAAGCTGCTGCTGAACTTCACCTGGTGGGTCAACCGCAAGGACCGCGAGGGAAAGAACATCTTCGAGGGCGGTTTCCTCGGCCTCGACAACATCGGCGTGTTCGACCGCAGCGCGCCGCTGCCGACCGGCGGCCATCTGGAACAGGCGGACGGCACCGCCTGGATGGCGCTCTACTGCCTGAACATGCTGGAGATCGCGGCGGAGCTGACGAAGACCGATCCGCTCTACGCCGACATGGCCGTCAAGTTCACGGAGCATTTCCTGTGGATCGCGTCGGCGATGACCCGCATCGGCGACGACACCGGCATGTGGGACGAGGAGGACGGCTTCTTCTACGACGTGTTGCGGCTGCCGGACGGGCGGGCCGAGCGTCTGAAGGTCCGTTCGCTGGTGGGGCTGCTGCCGCTGTGCGCGACCTGCGTGTTCGACGGCGAGGTCCTGGCGAAGCATCCGGAGGTCGCGGCGCGCTTCCACGCCTTCCTGGCGCAACGTCCGGAACTGCTGGGGGCCATGCACGATCCCCGGCGGACCGGCGTCGAGGGCCGGCGGCTGGGCGCGATCCTGAACGAGACCCGCTTGCGCCGCGTCCTCGCGCGCATGCTGGACGAAGGGGAATTCCTCAGCCCCTACGGCATCCGGTCGCTGTCCCGGCACCACGCCGACCACGCTTACGTCTTCAATGTCGGGGGCCAGGACTTCCGGGTGCCCTATCTGCCGGCGGAATCCGACAGCGGCATGTTCGGCGGCAACTCGAACTGGCGCGGGCCGATCTGGATGCCGGTCAACGCGCTGATCGTTCGCGGCCTGCTGGAATATTACGCCTATTTCGGAAACGACTTCCTCATCGAATGCCCGACCGGATCGGGCCGGATGATGAACCTCTACGAGGTCGCCAAGGAAATATCGCGGCGTCTGGAAAGCATCTTCCTGCGCAACGAAAACGGCAACCGACCGGTGTTCGGCGGCGTGGAGACGTTCCAGAAGGATCCGCACTGGAACGACTGCGTCCTGTTCTACGAATACTTCCACGGCGACATCGGTGCCGGGATCGGGGCGAGCCACCAGACCGGCTGGACCGGGGTCGTCGCCCGTCTCATGCAGTTTTTCGCGACGACCACGGCGGAAGGGTATCTCGGCGGCGGGAAGGGCGCCTACGCCGCAACGTCGGTCAAGCAGGACCAGAACGCGTGACGCCGTGCCGCTTTTCTCAAGGAAACGAGGTGCATCATGACACCGACATCGCGCAGGCTGACGGTCACCGCCCTCTTCTTATGCATTCTGGGCGCGTCCGCGCCGGCCTTCGCGCAGTTCGCCTTCCTCTTCGGTGGGCGCGGCGGCACCGACTTCACATCGGAGGACTGGAGCATGTTCTCCGACGCCATGCGCAAGGTGCTGGACGAGGGGGAAACCGGCAGCCGGGGCGACTGGAGCAACCCCAAGACCGGCTTTCGCGGCGACATGATGGTCGAAGGCGCCTATGAGCGCGACGGCCTGTCCTGCCGCCACGTCCGGTTCAACATCATGCGCGCGCAGAACCAAGTCCCTTACCGGATGAACTTCTGCAAGACCGACCGGGGCACCTGGGCCATCGCACCCTGAACAGGGGACAAACGTCATGGCGGACTTCATTCACGACCGATTCATGCCGCGCGCCGACGCATCGGAATCTCCGGAACGGTACGAGATGAGCTATGTCCGCAAGGCGCTCGTCCTGTCCATGCTCATGGTTCTGCTGGTCGGCTGCTTCGTCGTGCTGCGCCCCTTCATCGCGGCGATCCTGTGGGCCATCATCCTGTCCTTCAGCACATGGCCGCTGCACGCACGGTTGGAACGGGCGCTCGGCGGCCGGACGACGCTGTCGGCGGCCATCATGACGCTGCTGGTCATGACGCTGCTGGTCGGCCCTCTCGTCGTGCTGGGGGTCAAGCTGTCGGAAAGCGTTCTCCAGGTCTTTGAATCGGCGCACACGGCGATGGACCGGGGCCTTCCGCCTCTGCCGGGCTGGCTGGCCGGCGTCCCGGTCCTCGGCGACCGCCTGCAGGAGATCTGGGGCGCGTTGATGACCGGCGAGGCCAATTTGCGCACGATGCTTCTGCCCTATGTCGGACGGGTTCGCGATTGGGTTCTGGCGACCGGTGGAAACCTTCTCTCCGGAACGTCGCTGATCGCGGTCAGTGTCCTGATCGCCTTCTTCCTTTATCGCGACGGCCGCGCCGCCGTGCACCGGCTGCGCAGCGTCATGGGGAGGATCGCCGGAATGCGCGCCCGGCAATCCCTGGACGTCGCGGCCGAAACGATCAACGGCGTCGTTCATGGCGTGCTCGGCACCGCGCTGGTCCAGGCCATCGCCGCGACGGTGGGCTATTGGATCGCCGGCCTTCCCGGCGCCTTCTTCCTCGGCTTCATCACCTTCTTCCTGACGCTGATACCGATGGGGCCGGCGGTGATCTGGCTGCCCGCCGCGATCTGGCTGGCCGCCCAGGGGCGCACGGGGATGGCGATCTTCCTGGTGGCCTGGGTCGGCCTGCTGGTCGGGAGCCTCGACAACATCCTGCGCCCGATCCTGATCGGCCGAAGCAGCGACCTTCCCTTCATCGTGATTTTCCTCGGAATCGTCGGCGGCCTCATCGCCTTTGGACTGATCGGCATCTTCCTCGGCCCGACGCTGCTTGCCGTGGCCTACGGCCTGATCCGGGAATGGAGCGGTGGCAACGAGCCGGGCGATGCCGTGGCCGAATAGGCGTCAGTCGCACCCCGAAGGGAAATGCCCAAAGAAAAATGCGGAGCAGCGTGTGCAAAAACAGGAGAACAGCATGAAACCCTGCGCAGCTTTCCCGACCTTTTCCATCGCGGCGGCTCTCGTTCTTTGCGGGGCGCTTGCCGTGCCAGCCATCCAGCCCTCGCCGGCGGCCGCACAGACCCGGCAGACCCTGACCAACATCGTGCCGGGTGACGCCGCCGTCACGATCCACGCCAAGATCACCGCCATCGACCCGGCCAAGCGGCAGGTGACGCTCACCGGACGGTCGCGCACGCCGGTCACCGTCACGGCCGGGCCTGACGTCCGCCTTGAAATGCTGAAGGTTGGGGACGTCGTCGATGCCCAGTACTACCGCTCCGTCGCGTTCCTGATTTCCGAGCCCGGCGAAAGCGTGCCCGAGGATTCGATCCGGCAGACCATCGCGCGGCCGGCCGAGGCACCGGGCGGGGTCGGCGTCCAGACGACGATGATCAGCGGGCTGGTGGTCGGCATCGACCTCGCCTCGCACAGCGTCGATCTCGTCAGTCCGCAGGGCGGCGAGGTCGTCACCGTCACCGTCACGGACCCGGTCCGGCAGGCCAAGCTTCCCTCGCTGAAGGTCGGCGACACCATCACCGCCGTGGTCAGCGAAGCGCTTGCCGTGTCGATCCAGCCGTCAGCCAAGAGCTGGTTCTGAGCGTCTGCCCCGAGAGGTTGAAACATGCGACCTTTGCAGCCTGCACCGAAACGTCGCGCTGCCATGACGGCCCTGGCGGGCTTGCTGTTCGCCGTGCTTGGCATCGCGGGCTGCTCGTCGCCCACCCGCCTCGAAGCGGTGCCCGCCGGCATCCAGGCGAAAGCCAGCGTCGAGGGCATGCCCGATGTCCGCTATTGGGCGGATGGCGATAGCAGCGAGTTCCTGCGCGACGGCCTTGAGACCGTGCGCCGCGAGCGGGACCTGCTTCAGCAGGCGGGCCACCGGGGACCGCTTCCCCCGGCGGATTTCCTGGCGATTTCGGGCGGCGGCGAGGATGGCGCCTTCGGTGCCGGCCTGCTGGTGGGCTGGACGGCGGCGGGAACGCGGCCCCGCTTCAAGGGGGTCACCGGCATCAGCACCGGGGCGCTGATCGCGCCCTTCGCGTTTCTGGGGCCGGAATACGACGACAAGCTGAAGGAGGTCTACACGACCATCACGGGCAAGGACATTCTCGAACAGCGCGGCTTCATGGCCGCCATTAACAACGACGCCATGGCGGACACCGCGCCGTTGAGGAAGCTGGTCCGGCGGATCTTCGATCAGAACATGCTCGACGCCATCGCGGCCGAACACGAGAAAGGCCGCATGCTGCTCATCGGCACCACCAACCTCGACGCGCGCCGCCCGGTCATCTGGAACGTGACCAAGATCGCGGCCACCCACAATCCGCAGGCGCTTGAACTGGTCCAGACTCTGCTGGTGGCCTCGGCCGCCATTCCGGGGGCGTTCCCGCCCGTCATGATCGACGTCGCGGCGGATGGACGCAAGTTCGAGGAAATGCATGTGGACGGCGGCGCCACGGCGCAGGTGTTCGTCTATCCCCCCAGCCTGAACCTGCGGACGGAAGCGCAGCAGGCGGGGATCACGCGCCAGCGGCGGCTGTTCGTCATCCGCAACGCGCGGCTCGATCCGGACTGGGCGCAGGTCGAGCGCCAGACGCTGAGTATCGCGAACCGGGCCGTCTCGTCGCTGATTCAGACGCAGGGGGTGGGGGATCTGTACCGCATCTACATCACCACGCAGCGCGACGGCATCGACTTCAACCTCGCCTACATCCCCGAGACCTTCAAGACCCCGCTGAAGGAGCCGTTCGACCCGGTCTACATGAAGGAGCTGTTCAAGGTCGGTTACGACCTGGCGGTCAACGGCTATCCCTGGGCCAAGACCCCGCCCGGCTATGCCGCGCCGGAAATCGAACCGCCGGTTCCGGCGCGAGCCGCCAAGGCCGTGAAGGAGAAGAGGCGCGGGGCGGTAGCATACTGACGTTTGGAAAGGGCGGGCGACCTCGGCGCCCGCACTTTCCTACCACCAGTGGGGCATGCCCTGCATGCGGCAATTGCCCGTCGTATAGGTCTGCTCGTAACCGCACATGCTGTCAAAGTTCATCACTACATAGCCGCCGCAGTTCGGGTTGTAATAACGCGCCCGATAGCCGGACGGGATGGTGACGCCGCTGCGGATTTCCGACGGCATGCCGCGGGTCACCGCGTTGGCCAGCCCCATCGCGCTGAGGCGTTCGGTCGCCGCCTGCTCGCATTTTTGAGGCAGGGTGGCGAGCGGCGCATCCTGGGCCCGCGCGGGGGACAGGCCACCGAGCACGACCGCACCGAGCACGACCGCCAAGGTGCCGATCATCACGCGCGTTGCGTGCTTGTTCGTCGTTTCCGTTTGTACGCCTTCGTTCGCCATCTCCGATGCCCTCCCTCATGGCTCTTTAAAAAATGGCCCGGATCAGCTTGCGCCCGGCATCGGCAGGTCTTGAAGTGTGCAACCGTTGGTCCCGTTACGGTAACGAACCGCATCAGGCGGACATCGTCCAACAAATGCAGGCGTGCCCTAATGTTCGCGGCGGAAGAGTTACGGTAGCAGGGGGTGCGCGGGGTGGAATGATACTTCCAATTCTCCACCCGTGCGCGGATCAATAGTCTCAGGACTCCATGACTCATCACCATCAACGGCGTGATGACCGAATGGTGCCGCACGCGAAGAGTGTGCAAGGCGATTTCCGATTTGGGGATTCCCTTGCGTCGTCCTTTTTAAAGCGCCGCGTGCAAAGCCGGCTTCGACAATGTCGGGAGCACACGATGAAACAGCGAACCAAGCTTGCTCTTGCGGCCATCATCACCGCCGCAGCCACCTCGACCGTCGGCGCGCAGACGGTGCCGACCCCCACGGAAACCAACTTTCAGGTCCGGACGACGGGCGATCTCATACGGCTGTGCGAGGCTTCGCCGACCGATCCGACCGGCATCGCGGCGCTGCATTTCTGCCACGGCTTCGCCGTCGGCGCCTACCAGTACCACCAGATCGCGGCGGCGGCCGAAGGCAAGCGCCGGTTGATCTGCGCGCCGAACCCGCCGCCCTCGCGCAACGAGGCCATCGCGGCCTTCGTCGCCTGGGCGAAGCAGAATCCCAATCAGATGAACACGCCTCCGGTGGAAGGGATGTTCCGCTTCCTGGCGCAGCGCTACCCCTGCCAGGGCTGAGCGCGGCGCCAGACCATCTTTCATCCGCCATCCTCCACCCGACCAGAGGCCAACCAAGATGGGCACGGACATGACGCTCAAACACATCGTTCGGGTCGCCGCCCTGGCGCTTCCCCTTGCCGCCTGCTCCGACATGTCGGCGACGCAGCAGCGGGCCCTCACCGGCACGACCGGCGGTGCGGCCGGCGGTGCGCTGATCGGGGCCATCGCCGGCAACGCCGGCATGGGTGCCGCCATCGGCGCCGGCGCCGGCCTGGCCGGCGGCCTGCTCTACGACTACCACAAGAAGACCGAGGCTTCGGCCTACGAGCGCGGCGTGCAGCAGGGGTCGCAATCCCAGAAGAGCCGGAGTTCCTCGGGCTATTGACGGTCGTTCCGGGGATCAGGATGACGCCATGCTTGCACCCGTGCGCCTGGAAACGCCCGACGACCGGACCCTGGCGGTTCTCTGCACCGGCGATTGGGTCGTGCGGCACGGTATGCCGTCCGTGGCGGAGGCGGCGATGTTCCTGGACGGCCGCCCGTCCCTGAACCACGTCGCGGTCCAAGCCCCCGGCCTCGGCCGCTGGGACTCCTCCCTGGTCTCCTACGTCGCGGCTCTGGAATCGCTGTGCCGGACGCGGAACATCGCGTTCGACAAGGCGGACCTGCCGCCCGGCGTCCGGCGGCTGGTCGATCTGGCGCTGGCCGTGCCGGAAAAGACCGGAACGGGCCGCGCCGGGGCGGGCAAATCCCCGCTCGTCCTGGTGGGCGAGGCGACCTTGCGCGCCTGGAAGGGATGGCAGGGCACGCTGGCCTTCCTGGGTGAGGCGACCCTGGCCTTTCTCCGCCTGCTCGCCGGAAAGGCCCGCTTCCGCAGGTCCGACCTGATGCTGACCATTCAGGAATGCGGGGCGGAGGCGCTGGCCATCGCGTCGGTCATTTCGCTGCTGGTCGGCTTGATTCTCGCCTTCGTCGGCGCGGTGCAGCTGCGCACCTTCGGGGCGGAGATCTACGTGGCGAACCTCGTCACCGTCGCGATGACCCGCGAGATGGCGGCGATCATGACCGCCATCGTGCTGGCCGGGCGAACCGGGGCGGCCTTTGCAGCACAACTCGGCACCATGCAGGCGAACGAGGAGATCGACGCGCTGACCACGCTGGGCGTCTCGCCCGTCGATTTCCTGGTGCTGCCGCGCATGCTGGCCCTGATGCTGATGATGCCGCTGCTCTACCTCTATTCGGCCTTCGCCGGCATGTTCGGCGGGTTTCTGGTCGGCATCGGGATGCTGGACCTGACCGGCACCGTCTATCTGGAACAGACACGCGCCAGCTTCACCTTCTCCGACTTCTTCATCGGCTGGGGCAAGAGCGTTCTGTTCGGCGCGCTGGTCGCCATTGCCGGCTGCATGCGCGGGATCCAGTCGGGACGCAGCGCGGCGGCGGTGGGCAACGCCGCGACCTCGGCCGTGGTGACCGCGCTGGTCTACATTATCATCAGCGACGCGGTGCTGGCCGTGCTGCTCAACATCGTCGGGCTGTAGGAGGGCGCCATGGAACCGCTCCCCCAAGCTCCACCAAATCCCCCGCCACATCCCCCGCCGGAACCGCGCATCGTCGTCCGCGACCTGGAGATGGCGTTCGGCTCCTACGTCGTGCAGCGCAACGTCAGCTTCACCGTCCGGCGTGGCGAGATCTTCGTCATCATGGGCGACAGCGGCTGCGGCAAGAGCACCATGCTGAAGCACATGATCGGGCTGAACCGGCCGGCGCGCGGCGACGTCCTCTACGACGGCGAGAGCTTCTGGACCGTCGATTCCGACCAGCGGATGGCGATCAGCCGGCGCTTCGGCGTGCTGTTCCAGAGCGGCGCTCTGTGGAGTTCGATGACCCTGGCCGAGAACGTCGCGCTGCCGCTGGGGCTCTACACCCGGCTGGACGCCCGCGAGGTGACGGAGATGGTGGCTCTGAAGCTGGCGCTGGTCGGCCTGCGCGGCTTCGAGGAGTTTTACCCGTCGGAGATCAGCGGCGGCATGCGCAAGCGGGCCGGGCTCGCCCGCGCCATGGCGCTCGACCCCGACATCCTGTTCCTGGACGAGCCGTCCGCCGGCCTCGACCCGCTCAGCTCCCGCCGGCTGGACGATCTCATTCTGGAACTGCGGGACAATCTCGGCGCCACCGTGGTCATCGTGACCCACGAACTCGCCAGCATTTTCGCCATCGCCGACGACGCGGTGTTCCTGGACGCGGAAACGCGCACGGCCATCGCGCACGGCAATCCACGGACCCTGATCGACCATGCGGAAAGCCCGAAGGTGCGGGAGTTCCTACGCCGGGGCGCCACCGAACCGGCACCCGCCTGACGATTCCCGTGGACCGGAAGGAGGCACCCCATGGCAGCGCATGCAAATCCAAAGGTGGTCGGCGGCTTCGTCGTCGGTGCCGTGGTGTTGCTGGTCGCGACCGTCGCCCTGTTCGGCGGCGGCAACCTGTTCGCCAAGCGCCCGCGCGGCGGCGCCTATTTCCAGGGCTCGGTCGCCGGGCTGGAGGTGGGTGCGCCGGTGACCTACCTCGGCGTGCGGATCGGTGAGGTGAAGTCGATCCAGCTGGTCGCGGACAACACGACCCTGGCCGCGCGCATGCCGGTGGAGTTCGAGTTCGTTCCCGGCTCCGTCCGGTGGACCGACCGCCCGCTCCGCGCCGACGAGTTCAGACGGCTGGTCGACAAGGGGCTGCGGGCCAAGCTGGTGTCGCAGAGTCTGGTAACCGGCCTGCTGGCCATCGAACTCAGCTTCTATCCGGACACTCCGGCCACGCTGGTCGGCGGACTGCCCCCCAACGTGGTCGAGATCCCGTCGGTCCAGTCGGATCTGGAAACGCTGAAGCAGACGCTGGGCAACCTGCCCCTGGAGAAGATCGCCAGCTCGGCCGTTCAGGTTCTGGAACGCGTTGACGCTCTGCTCGGCGAACCGGAACTGAAGGCCTCCATCGTCGCCCTCGCCGGCGGGCTGCAACAGTTCGAGTCCCTCATGGCGACGGCGAACGACCAATCGAAGCCGCTGCTGGGCGACGTCGCCCGCATCACGAAGGAGACCGGGGACGCGCTGACCGCCTTGCAGACCGACCTGCAAGCGGCGGTCGGCGATCTGCGCGGTCTCATCACCACGGTCGATGGCGAGATCCGGCCGCTGAGCACCCGCGTGCAGGGAGCCGCAACTGCGGCGGAGAAGGCCATGCGGCAGGCCGACGCCACGCTGCGGACGGTCGATGCCGCGCTGGACCAGCGCTCTCCACTGCGCGGCAACCTGGAACAGACCCTCGCCAACCTGTCCGCCGCCTCGAAATCGCTGCGTTCCTTCGCCGACCAGCTCGACCGCAGACCGAACGTACTGATAACAGGACGGTGAACCTCATGCGCCCACCCGTACCGATCGCGCGTCGGCGTGTCCTGTGGGGTTTGCTGGCGGCAGCCTCTCTGTCCAGCTGCTCCAGCGCGCCGCAGCGCCTTTACGTCCTCACTCCGATGACGGGGGGCAGCGCGAAGAATTTTGGAAAGCGGTCGGTCGGTGTTCAGCCCGTTGTTATGCCAGAGTATCTCGACCGTCCGGAAATCGTGTCCTATGCCGGTCCTCACGAGCTTGCGGCGAACCGCGACGACCGGTGGGCCGAACGGCTGCCGGCCAACATCACGCGGGTGCTGGCGGAAAACCTGTCCATCCTCCTGGGTTCGGATCGCGTCGATGTCCTGCCGTCCCGGCGCAACGACCGCCACGATTACGAAGTCACCGTCGAGTTCGACCGCTTCGAGCAAACCGTCTCCGGCGACAGCGTTCTCGAAGCCCATTGGACCATCCAGAACGGTACGACGGAAAAGGTGCTCGTCCGGGAGAAAACCCGCCTGGCGAACCGTGTGCCGGGGAGCGGCTACGCCCCGGTGGTCGCGGCCATGAACGACAATCTGACGGTGCTGAGCCGCGACATCGCGGCGGCGCTCGAAAAGCTGTCGAAGAGCGGCCACAACCGGACGGGTTGAGGTCGGGCGACGTGAACGCCGCGCCGGGGGCGTGCCATGCAGGGATGTCGCTTGTCCTTGGTACGCTGATATACCAGGGTGTCCCGCCGGTTTCGCCGGAGCGGACGAGGACCCCCACACATCATGAGCATGGCCGAGAAGACGTCCTCCGGGCGGGCTGGAATCGCCTGGATGACGGTGACCACCCTGCTGTTCGTCACCCAGGATGCGACGATGCGCGTCCTGACGCAGAGTTACCCGATCTTCGAGGTGGCCTGGGCGCGGTTTGCCGTGCACATGCTGTGGGCGCTCCTTCTCGTCGGGATCCCCTCGCCGCGGCTGATGGTGTCGAACCGGCCTGGATTGCAGCTCGCGCGTTCGGGGCTGCTGGTCGGCCTGACGCTGATCGTGGCGCTGTCGATCAGCCTGCTGCCCTTCGTGGACGTGGTGACCATCTCCAACGCGGCGCCGGTCGTGGTGACGGCCCTGTCCGTTCCGCTGCTGGGCGAGAGGGTGGGGTGGCGGCGCTGGATGGGTGTGCTCGCCGGGTTCATGGGGGCGCTGATGATTGTCGGGCCGGCCAGCATCACGTTCCAGTGGGCCATCCTCCTGCCGGTGTGCGCCACCTTCGCCAACGCGCTGTATCAGATCACCACGCGCCTCCTGAGCAGCGGCGATCAGCCCCTGACCACCTTCTTCTACACGGCTCTCGTCGGCACGGTGGTGTGCTCCCTGGCGCTGCCCTTCGTCTGGGTCACGCCGGATGCGACCGGCTGGGCGCTGATGCTGCTGATCGGGTCGGCCGGGGCTCTGAGCCACTTTTGCATGATCCGCGCCTACACGGCAGCACCCGCCGCGACGGTCGCCCCGTTCGGCTACACGACGCTGGTCTGGGCGCTGCTCTGCGGCGTCTTCATCTTCGGCGAGGTGCCCAGCCCCTCGACGCTGGCCGGCGGCCTCGTCATCGTCGGCAGCGGCCTTTACATCCTCTACCGCGAAAAGGTCCGCGTCCGCGAAGGCTGATCACAAGGTTACCGTCTCGCCGGTTTCGGCGGTGCGCAGCAGGGCTTCGATGAGGCGGTGAACCTTCAGCGCCTCGCGCCCGTCCACGCGGGGGCGGCGGCCCCGGTCCAGCGCGTCGAGGAAGTCGGACAGCACCGCCCGGTGATGCGCGTTGGAAAAGGCCATGGGATCGGCTCCGCCGCCCAGAGTCCCGCCCTCGCCGCCGTCCCGGATGGTCTCGCCGGATTTCCGGTGCACCTCCAGCCGGTCGCCGGACAGCAGGGCGGACCCTTCCGTGCCGGCGATCTCGATGCGCTCGGGGAAGCCGGGGTAGGCGACCGTCGTCGCGTCCAGGGTGGCCAGCATCCCGTTGCCGTAGCGCAGCGCCGCCGCGACCACATCCTCCGTGTCGATGCGGCGCAGCGGGCTGGTCACCGCGTAGCCGGCGATCTCGCGGGGCAGGCCGAGCAGGCCGACGAACAGGTCCAGCGTGTGGATGGCCTGGGTCAGAAGCACGCCGCCGCCGTCGCGCGCCTTCATCCCACGTCCTGGCTGGGCGTAGTAGGCGTCGTCGCGCCACCAGCGGATGGCGACCGAGGCGGACAGCGGCTCGCCCAGCGCGCCCGTCCGCAGCAGCGCCGACAGCCGCTCGGCGGCGGGGCGGAAGCGGTGTTGCAGCACGACGCCCAGCGTCAGCCCGGCCGCCTCCATGCTGTGAACGACGGCGCGGGCGCCCTCCGGCGTGGCGTCCAGCGGCTTTTCCAGCAGGACATGCTTGCCGGCGACGGCGCAGCGGGCGACCAGCTCCGCGTGCGTGTCGGGCGGCGTCAGCACCAGCAGGGCGGTCACGGTGGGATCGCCCAGCAGGTCGTCCAGCCGCTCCACCACCGGCAGCCCGTGGCGCCGGGCGAAGGCGGCGCGGCGTTCGGCGCTGGGGCTGAAGGCGCCGGCGACCTCGACCCGGTCCGCCAGATCCAGAAGGCTCTGCACGTGCGGGGCCGACGCCATGCCCAGCCCGATCACGCCGACGCGACGGCGTGTGGTCATGGCTGGGCCTCCACGGTGCGGCGGGCGCCATCGGCCAGCAGCCGGCCCAGCGCCTTTGTCACGGAGCCGGTGAAAGCGGGGTTGCCCGGCAGGTCGTCGCCGAACACCTCGCGCACGCCGAGCAGCGCGGGGGCGAGCGTTTCCGCCGACCGTCGGGCACCATCGGCCACGGCCTTCAAGCGGGCGGCCAGCGGGTCGCGCACGTCGATGGGCTGGCCCGTCTCGTCCTCGCCGGTGACGTAGCGCATCCAGCCCGCCACCCCCAGCGCCAGCCGGTCGATGGGGGCGCCGGCGGCCAGCCGGTCGCGGATGGTGCCGAGCAGCCGTTGCGGCAGCTTCTGCGTTCCGTCCATGGCGATCTGCCAGGTGCGGTGCTTCAGCGCCGGGTTGGCGAAGCGCTCCAGCAGCGCCGCCTTGTAGCGGTCGAGGTCGGCGCCCGGCGGGACGGGCAGGGTGGGCGTCACCTCCTCGTCCATCAGCCCGCGGATCAGCCGGGCGAAGGCCGGGTCGGCGACGGTCTCCGAAATGGTGGCGTAGCCGGCCAGATAGCCGAGGTAGGCCATGGTCGAATGGCTGGCGTTCAGCAGCCGCAGCTTCATGAACTCGTAGGGGCGGACGTCCTCGACCAACTGGGCGCCCTCCAGCTCCCACGCCGGGCGGCCGGTGGGGAAGCGGTCCTCGATGACCCACTGGGAGAAGGGCTCGGTCACCACCGGCCACGCGTCCTTCCAGCCGAGGTGCCGGGAGACGGCCTCGCGATCCTCGTCGGTGGTGGCGGGGACGATGCGGTCCACCATGCTGTTGGGGAAGGCCACATTGTCCTCCACCCAGCGGCCCAGGGCGGGATCGCGCAAGGAGGCGAAGCGGCGCAGGATGCCGGCGATGGTATCGCCGTTGCTCGGCAGGTTGTCGCAGGACAGCACCGTGAAGGGCGCCGTGCCCGCCCGCCGTCGCCGCTCCAGCGCCTCCGTCAGCAGGCCCGGCGCCGTCTCCGGCCGGTGCGGGTTGGCGAGGTCGTGGCGGATGCCCGGATGATCCTCGTTCAGCGCGCCGGTCGCCGGGTCGTGGCAGTAGCCCTTCTCGGTCACCGTCAGGGTGACGACGCGGACCGTCGGACGGGTCAGCCGTTCCAGCACCGCCTCCGGATCCTCGGGCGCCACCAGCACTTCGGTGACGGAGCCGACGACGCGCAGGTGTTCGCCCCCGGCATCGCGGACCGCCACGGTGTAGAGCCCGCCCTGCGGCGCCAGTGCGTCGTAGGTGTCGGGGCTGCGCAACGACACGCCCGTGATGCCCCAGGGGCCGAAATCTCGGTTCAGGGCGTCGTCGGTGTAGACGGCCTGATGCGCGCGGTGGAAGGCGCCTATGCCCAGATGGACGATGCCGATGGTCAGGCGGCTCCGGTCGTAGCGGGGCCGCGCGATGTCGGCGGGAAGGGTGGAAAGGCAGCCCGGATGCAGTCTCATGCCTCCCAGATCCTTTGTTCCTTTGGTGGTCCGCGCGTGGCGGCTTGTTTGAGTATTCTAGTATATCAAGCGCACGCGGCAAGCGCGATCCGGAAGCCGGGCGGATAAAGTTCCCGTCCTTAAGTCCGTATGCAGGAGGTCCAGGTACCCGAATTATCACGGGCCGGAAGCGCCAAACTGTCACATCCTGCGCGTAGGGTGCGGCCGCTGGGGAAAAGGCCGGCACCTTCCTGAACCACTGCAACGAGCACAGCAATGAACGGACTGCCCAAGCAGACGTGGCGCTTACGCGTTGCCGAACTACTCAACGATCCCATCGCCCAGGCGGTGCTTCGCCGCGACCGCCTGACTCACGATCAGGTTCTGGCGCAATTGACGCCGATTGCGGAGCACCTGCGCCGCAGCAATCCCAACACCCGGCTCCGTTCGGAAGCCGCATAACACACGAGGGAGAAGGGCCGCCCCGCATTCCGGGCGGCCCTTTCCTTTATCCCATCTCGAACTTGATGCCCTGCGCCAGCGGCAGGTTGTTCGAATAGTTCACCGTGGCGGTCTGCCGGCGCATGTAGGCCTTCCAGCTGTCCGACCCGGACTCGCGCCCGCCGCCGGTCTCCTTCTCACCGCCGAAGGCCCCGCCGATCTCCGCGCCCGACGGGCCGATGTTGACGTTGGCGATGCCGCAGTCGCTGCCCGCCGCCGACAGGAACCGCTCCGCTTCGCGGATGTCGGTGGTGAAGATGCAGGACGAAAGCCCCTGCGGCACCGCGTTCTGCAACGCGATGGCCTCTTCCAGGGTCTCATAGCCCAGCACGTAGAGGATCGGCGCGAAGGTCTCGTGCCGGACGATGTCGGTCTGCGCCGGCATCTCCACGATGGCGGGCTTCACGTAATAAGCGTCGGGGAAGCGGTCGGCCAGCGTGCGCTCGCCGCCGGTCACGGTGCCGCCGTAGGCCTTGGCCTGCTCCAGCGCGCGCTGCATGGCCTCGAATGCGCCCTTGTCGTTCAGCGGGCCGACCAGCACGCCGGATTCCAGCGGGTTGCCGATGGGCACCGAGCCGTAGGCCGACTTCAGGCGCGGCAGCAGCTTGTCGCGCACGTCCTTGTGGACGATCAGGCGGCGCAGCGTGGTGCAGCGCTGGCCGCAGGTGCCGACCGCCGCGAACAGGATGGCGCGCACCGCCATGTCGAGGTCGGCCGAGGGCGCGACGATCATCGCGTTGTTGCCGCCGAGTTCGAGGATCGACTTCCCGAACCGCTCCGCCACCTTCACGGCGACCTCGCGGCCCATGCGGGTGGAGCCGGTGGCCGACACGATGGGCACCAGCGGGTTGGCGACCAGCGCCTCGCCCACGTCGCGCCCGCCATTCACCACCTGCAAAAGATTGTCAGGCGCACCCCCAAACCGCTCCAGCGCGCGTTCGAAGATGCGCTGGCAGGCGAGCGCGGTCAGCGGGGTCTTTTCCGACGGCTTCCAGATCACCGGGTCGCCGCAGACCAGCGCCAGCGCCGCGTTCCATGACCACACCGCGACCGGGAAGTTGAAGGCGGAGATCACCGCGCAGGGGCCCATTGGATGCCAGGTCTCGCGCATGGCGTGGCCCGGCCGCTCCGACGCGATGGTCAGGCCGTAGAGCTGGCGCGACAGCCCGACCGCGAAGTCGCAGATGTCGATCATCTCCTGCACTTCGCCGAGGCCCTCTTGCAGGATCTTGCCCATCTCCAGGGTGACGAGCCGGCCCAGATCCTCCTTGGCGGCGCGCAGCTCCTCGCCCAGCAGGCGGACCAGCTCGCCGCGCCGGGGGGCGGGCACCTCGCGCCACGCCTCGAAGGCGCGCATGGACTTGGCGGCGATGTCCGGAATGGCCGAGGCCGGCGTCTCCGGCACGACGCCCAGCGGCGCGCCGTCGATGGGCGAACGGACGGCAATGCCCTGACCATTGGCGGAAAGCTCAAGGCCGAGGCGGGAGAGAAGATCGCGGTGCTGCATGGGGCGTGTCCTCGGTATGAATTAGCGCGGCCGGCCGGATGCCCGGATCTCGGACAGGGTCCGGCTCGGCGTCAGGGCCTCGGGGTCGAGCTTGATATGGAGAATGGCGGGCAAACCGGAAGCCTTGGCGCGCTGGAAGGCGGGGGCGAACTCCTCCGTGCGCTCCACCGTCTCGCCATGGCCGCCGTAGGCGCGGGCGAAGGCGGCGAAGTCCGGGTTGCGCAGCGCGGTGCCGGAAACGCGGCCGGGATACTCCCGCTCCTGGTGCATGCGGATGGTGCCGTACATGCCGTTGTCCACGACCAGCACGATGACGGCGGCCCCCTCCTGCACGGCGGTGCCGAACTCCAGGCCCGTCATCTGGAAGCAGCCGTCGCCGGCGAAGCACAGCACGTCGCGCTCCGGATGCGCCAGCTTGGCGGAAATCGCCGCCGGTAGCCCATAACCCATGGAGCCGCAGACCGGCGCCAGCTGCGTCCCGAACCGGGCGAAGCGCCAGAAGCGGTGAACCCAGGTCGCGTAGTTGCCGGCCCCGTTGGTCAGCACCGCGTCGTCGGGCAGGGTGTCGCGCAGCCACGCCATGACGCTGCCCATCTGCACCGCGCCGGGGATGGCGGTGGGCGGCTCGCTCCACGCCAGATAGGCCGCGTGTGCCGCCTCCGCCTGACCGTCCCACGCCGGGGCGGGCAGGGCGGACAGCCCGGCCACCGCGTCCAGAAAGGCGCCCGGCGTGGCGTTGACGGCGAGGTCCGGACGGTAGACGCGCCCAAGCTCCTCCGCGCCCGGATGGACGTGGATCAGCGTCTTGCCCGCCTCCGGAATGCCCAGCAGTTCATAGCTCTGCGACGGCACCTCGGAGAAGCGGCCGCCCAGCAGCAGGATCAGGTCGCTGTCCTTGACCAGCCCGACCAGCTTCGGGTTGATGCCCAGCCCGATGTCGCCCGCGTAGTTCGGGTGCGCGTGGTCGAACAGCATCTGCCGGCGGAAGGTGACGGCGACCGGCAGGTCGAACCGCTCGGCGAAGCCGCGCAGGCTGGCCACCGCCTCCGGCGACCAGCGGGAACCACCGGCGATCACCAGCGGGCGCTTGGCCCCGGCCAGCAGCCGCTCGAACTCGGCGACCTGCGCGGCGGTCGGCGCGCTCTCCACCGGCTCCGCCCGCCGCGCAACGGGAATGTCGGCGGTCTCCACCAGCATGTCCTCGGGCAGGGCCAGAACCACCGGGCCGGGGCGGCCGGACATGGCGGTGTGGAAGGCGCGGCTGATCATCTCCGGCACGCGGTCGGCGCTGTCGATCTCCGCCACCCACTTGGCCATGCCGCCGAACATCCGGGTGTAATCCACCTCCTGGAAGGCGTCGCGCCCGCGCATGCCGCGCTCGATCTGGCCGATGAACAGCACCATCGGCGTCGAATCCTGCTGCGCCACATGCACCCCGGCCGAGGCGTTGGTGGCGCCCGGCCCGCGCGTGACGAAGCAGACGCCGGGCCGCCCGGTCAGCTTGCCCTGCGCCTCCGCCATCATGGCCGCACCGCTCTCGTGGCGGGTGACGACGGTGCGGATGCTGGAATCGTGCAGCGCGTCCAGCACGGCGAGGAAGCTTTCGCCCGGCACACAGAACAGGCGCTCGACGCCCTGCGCCTCCAGCGCCTCGACGATCAACTGGCCTCCGGTCTTCATGGCGTCTTCGCCCCTCTCATGAATTTTCCTCCGAATGTGTCCGCTGGCGGGTCCGGCCGCAACCGACTTTCTTTCCAGGAGTCATGAGCTGGCGTCATGACCTCGGGGCTCAGCGTTCGAACTTCGTCGCCATGATGATGGAGGACATGGTGCGCTCGATCCCGTCGATGGCGCCGATGCGGTCGATCAGAGCGTCCATGTCCTCCATGGTCTCGGTGCGGATCACCGCGATCAGGTCCTGCGCCCCGCTGACCGCGTGCAGCGCCCGCACCTCCGGAATGCGCTTCAAGGCCTGCACCACGGCAGCGGTGTGTTTCGGCGACAGGCTGATGGAGACATGGGCGCGGATCAGCCGGCGCGCAAACGCGTCGGACAGCCGCACCGTGTAGCCGGCGATCAGCCCGCGTTCCTCCAGCCGCTGGATGCGGCTCTGCACCGTGCTGCGCGACACGCGCAGGCGGCGGGCCAGCGCGGCGGTCGGTTCCCGCGCGTTGTCCTGAAGCGCGTCGAGCAGCCGTTGGTCCAGCTCGTCCATCAGATCGCCACCCGTTTCGTCATTCCGCCATCGCGCAAGCGTCAATATGGCAGGTTGTGCGGTGCAAATCGACGGCCCGACCGATCAGATTCGAGGTGAATGGGATCAAATCAACGAGGGGAACGGGACATGCGCGACATCCTCCTGCTGGGCGGCGGCAAGATCGGCGAGACGATCTGCGATCTTCTGAAGGGCACGGGCGACTATCGGGTGACCGTGGCCGACCGGTCGGCGGAGGCTCTGGACTGGCTGCCCGACCATCCGCGGGTGGCCACGCGCGTGCTGGACGCCGCCGACCCGGCGGCGCTGGCCGAGGCCATGCAGGGCAAGTTCGCGGTGATGAGCGCGCTGCCCTTCCACCTGACGGTGGGCGTGGCCGAGGCGGCGCGGGCCAGCGGCACCCATTACCTCGACCTGACGGAGGACGTCGCCAGCACCCGCCGCGTGAAGGAACTGGCCGACGGCGCGCCGTGCGCCTTCGTCCCGCAATGCGGTCTGGCGCCGGGCTTCATCTCCATCGTCGCCTACGACGTGGCGTCCCGCTTCGATTCCCTGGACACCGTGCGCATGCGCGTCGGCGCCCTGCCCAAATACCCGTCCAACGCCCTGAACTACAACCTGACCTGGAGCACCGAGGGCGTCATCAACGAGTATCTGGAGCCCTGCGAGGCCATCGTCGAAGGCCGCCTCGTCTCCGTTCCGCCGCTGGAGGAGCGGGAGGAATTCTCCCTCGACGGCGTCCTGTACGAGGCGTTCAACACCTCCGGCGGGCTCGGCACGCTGTGCGAGACGCTGGCCGGCAAGGTGCGGACGCTGAACTACCGCTCCGTCCGCTATCCGGGGCACCGCGATATCATGAAGGCGCTGCTGCACGACCTGCGGCTCGGCAGCCGGCGCGAGCTTCTGAAAGACATCCTCGAACACTCGCTGCCCGCCACCATGCAGGACGTGGTGTTGATCTTCGTGACCGTCACGGGCATGAAGCGCGGCCGGCTGTTGCAGGAGACCTACGCGAACAAGATCTACGGCCGCGAGACCGGCGGGAAGCACTACAGCGCCATCCAGATCACCACGGCCTCGGGCATCTGCGCCGTGCTGGACCTTTTGTCCGAAGGGCGCTTGCCGCAGCAGGGCTTCGTCCGCCAGGAGGACGTGCCGTTCAACGACTTCATCACGAACCGCTTCGGCCGCAACTACGCGGGCGAGGACTTCGCGCCGCAGACCATCAGCCGCGCGGCGTAAGAGCCATTGTCCCCTCCCTAACCCTCCCCCGCCTTTGGCGGTGGAGGGGGCCGTTCTCCCTCTCCCGCGCAGTGGGGGAGGGTCGGGGAGGGGGCAACCGCAAACCTCACCGCCCCCGCGCCAAATCCAACACTTCGTCCGTCGCGGGCAGCGGCGGTCGCTCGCGATCCGCACCCCGCCGGCTCCGGTAGGTCCGGAACGCGACGGTCATCCACGTTGCGTGAAAGACCAGCCCGCACAGCAGCACGATCTGCCCCGGCACCGGCCCGATGGTCGCCCGCGCGAAGAACTCGTCCAGCGAGGTCAGGGGCACGGGGTGGATCATCAGCTTTCCAAGATAGGCCACCACCTGGATCATGAAGATCCAGCCGTAGTTCCGCCGCAGCCGTCGCCCGGCCGCCTCCGTGAAGGTGATGTGCAGATGTGGCGAGCGATAGTCCTGGTACAGGATCTCGTTCCACCCGCTGTCGATCCGGGCACCCTGACCACGCAGCATCGGGCCGAAGAAATACAGCTCCAGCACATGGGCGCGGATGCGCCAGAAGTCGAAGAAGCGGTAGCGCCGCGCCTCGATGTAGAGGAACACGGCGACCAGCAATCCCACCAAGACCAGCGGTAAGGGCGAGGCCGTGTCGCTGCTGAAGGTCAGCGACAGCGCGATTCCCGTGGTAACTACCGCCCAGTTGGTGGTGGCGTCCAGCCGCGTCCGCCAGACGGTGCTGCGGTAAATCTCCGCGCGGTAGAGATGCGACAGGGCCGTGATCTCGGCCGAGCTGAACTGCTGTTTCGGTGCTTTGAGGGCGCTGTCGTCCATCGCCGCTTCCTCCCCCGGCATTGTTTTACGGATAAACACGCGAGGGGGAGGAGTCGGGCGCTTGTTCGGCCTACTTAATGATGACCACCACCAGCCGCTTCGGGCCGTGGACGCCGTAGGCCAGCGTCTGCTCGATGTCGGCGGTCTTGGACGGGCCGGAGATCAGCAGGGCGTTGGTCGGCATACCCGCAGCCCAGCCCTTCTCGGTCATCACCTGCCAGAGGGTGTCGTGCAGCTGGTCGGCGCGCAGCAGTGCCAAGTGCATGTGCGGCACCAGCGACAGAAGGCGCGGCTCCTCGGCGGTCGGCCACAGCACGAGACTGCCGGTCTCCGCGATAGCGCCGAGCGTCGAGGTGATGCCGGCGTCGATGCCGTCGAACAGACGCTCCTTGAAGGTCTCGACCTCCCCGTCGTATGGCACCAGTTCCGGCTGGTTGGCCGTCCAGCCCTTGGCGAGCGCCGCCCCGTCCGGCGTCGCCGGGGCGAACAGCAGGGTGCGGGCACCTTCACGAGCCAGGAAGTCCTGCACGACGGCGGGCCAGTCCTGCTCAGTCGCCTCGATGAACTCGGTGTGGACCGCTTCCATCAGGCGCTTGATGCGCTCCAGCCGTTCGGCCGGATCCCAGCGCTTCTCGCGCAGGACGGTGAAGTCAGAGGCGACCGGCGGCACGGGATGGGCGTCGCGGCTGGCCCGCAGCTTGGACAGGATGGTGTTGCGGGCCCCGGAATTTTGCGGCTCAGACATCGGGAATCCCCTTCTCGCGGGCCAGATCGTGCAGGGTGCGGGCGGCGAAGCGCGGCTTGCTGCGGACGTTCGTCCATTCCTTCAGCAGTGGCAGGCTGCTCGGGGCGGCGTTGCCCAGCTTCGCCAGCAGCGCCGTCGCGAAGCGGTAGGCGGTGGGGGAGGCGTAGGTCGTGGACCAGCCCTTCCACACCATTGCCTCCGCCTTGCTGCCCCTAGCCCCGGCGTCCTTCACGGCGTTGCCGGGGTGGACGGCCTCCGCGCGCAGGCGGCCCATGATCTCCACGATGGGGATCTTGACCGGGCAGATCTCGACGCAGGCGTTGCACATGGTGCAGGCGTGCGGCATCTCGCCCCGTTTGGCGAGGCCCTCCATCTGCGGCACCAGGATCTTGCCGATGGGGCCGGGGTAGGGCGCCTCGTAGGCGTGGCCGCCGACCTTGGTGTAGACCGGGCAGTGGTTCATGCAGGCGCCACAGCGGATGCAGCGTAGCGTGTCGCGCAGCTCCGCGTCGGCGTAGACGTTGGACCGGCCGTTGTCGAGGATCACCAGATGGATCTCGCGCGGGCCGTCCTTCTCGCCGGGCTTGCGGGGCGAGGTGATCATGTTGACGTAGGTCGTGATCGGCTGGCCGGTCGCCGAGCGGGGGAGCAGGCTGATGATCGGCGGCACGTCCTCCAGCTTCTCGACTACCTTCTCCAGCCCCATCACCGCGATGTGGACCGGGGGCACGGTGGTGCACATGCGCCCGTTGCCCTCGTTCTCGATCAGGCAGAGCGTGCCGGTTTGCGCCACCGCCGCGTTGACGCCGGACATGCCGACGTCGGCCGTCGCGAACTTCCGGCGCAGGACGCGGCGGGCGAGGTCGGTCAGCTGCGCCACGTCCTCGGTGTACTCGGCCTCTTTGATCTTCTGCTTGAAGAGGTGGGCGATCTGCTTCGTGTTCATGTGGATCGCCGGCATGATGATGTGCGAGGGCATCGCCTCATCAAGCTGGACAATGTATTCGCCGAGGTCGCTTTCCAGGCTCTCGATGCCGTGCTGTTCGAGGAAGGCGTTGAGGTGCATCTCCTCCGTCACCATCGACTTGCCCTTGACCACCAGCTTCGCGTTCACGCGCTGCATGATGGACAGGACGATGGCGTTGGCCTCGTCGGTGGTGGAGGCCCAGTGAACCTGAATGCCGTTCTTGGTGCAGTTGGCCTCAAGCTGTTCCAGCAGCTCCGGCAGCTTGGACAACGCCCGCATGCGCACCGACGCGGCCAGCGTCCGCACGCCGTTCCATTCGGCGGTATCGGCGAACTGGACGGCGCGCTTGGACATCAGCCCGTCCATGGCGCGGCGGAAGTTGGCGCGCAGCTGCGGGTCCTTCAGCGCGGCGCTGGAGGCCTTGGCGAAGTTGACCGAGGATTCAACCATTGGTCCGCTCCTTCAGGAACTGGGCGATGTGCACGCCGCGCACCGGCTTCTGTCCGGCGTCAAGGGCGCCGTTGATGTTCATCAGGCAGCCGCAGTCGCCGGACACCACGGACTTGGCCCCGGTGCCCTCGATGTCCGCGACCTTGTCGCCGACCATGGCGGCGGAGATTTCCGGGTGCCGGACCGCGAAGGTGCCGCCGAAGCCGCAGCATTCCTTCTCCCGCTGCAACTCCACCAGCTCCACGTTGGCGAGCTGGCGGAGCAGGGCCTTGGGCTCGTCAACCACGCCCATCTCGCGCTGCGCGTGGCAGGAGGCGTGCCATGTGATGCGTACGGGCTCGCCCTGGTCCTCGAACGTGACGTTCAGGACGTGGACGAGGAACTGGGTCAGCTCCCACACGCGGGCCGCGACCTGCCGGGCGCGGGCCTCGTCCGGCTCGCCCTTGAACAGGTCGGGCCAGTGCTTGTGCATCATGCCGGCGCAGGAGCCCGACGGCACGACGATGGGCCAGTCACCGGGGAAGAAGTCCAGCTGCGCGCGAGCCACCTTCAGCGCCTCATCCCGGTAGCCGGAGTTGTAGGCGGGCTGGCCGCAGCAGCTTTGCCCCTGCGGGAAGACGACGCGGATGCCCTGCGCCTTCAGCAGGTCGATGCCGGCCATGCCGGCCTCCGGGTAGAACAGGTCCACCAGACAGGTGCCGAAGTAATAGACGCTTTCCGGCCGGGGCGGGATCGCGCGGGTGCTTTGTTCCATCTTGTGTTCCCTCCCGGCCCGATCAGAAGGCGGGTTCTTGTGCGTGCGCGTCGGTCCGTGCGGGCGTCTTGGGACGCGAGCAGGCATCGACGAGATAGACGATCGAACGGTACGGCATCCCGCTGTGGTGCGACAGGCCGATCTCGCAGGTCCGGCTGCTCGAATAGCCGGCGGAGCATCCCTGCGGAATGTCCTTGGTGAGATGGCGCAGCGCGTGGGCGTTCAGCTCCGGCTGGGTGAAGCCTTTGTCGCCGGCGAAGCCGCAGCAGCCCACGTCCTCCGGCACCACGATCTTGCTGGAACAGGCCGAGGCGACGGTCTTCAGTTTGGCGTCCAGGCCCATGCGCCGGGTGCTGCAGGTGGTGTGCAGGACCACCGGCTCGGCCATCTTCTCGAACTCCAGCCGGTCGAGCAGGCGGTCGTGGATGAACTCCACCAAATCCAGGACCTCAAGCCCGTCGTCTGCCAGCCGCTTCTTGAGGCGGAAGGCGCAGGGGCTGGTGTCGATGACTACCGGCAGCCGGCCGCCGCAGCTGGCGGCACGGACCGCCGCGATCATCTCGTCGGCCTTGGCGTCGGCTTGGGCGAGGAGGCCCTTGCTCTCCAGCGCCATGCCGCAGCAGAGCGAGGACAGGCTGTCGGGATAGATGACCCGGAAGCCGGCCTTGCGGAGCAGCCCTTCCACCTTCACCGGCAGCGGGGTGCTTTCCGGATCGTCGGCGGCCGGTCCCATGGTGCGGCTGGTGCAACTCGGCACATAGACCACGGCGGGGGCCTCGGCCGGGCCGACGATGGGGGCGTCGGGGACGAAGTTGGTGGCGGTCGGCAGCGCGCGCGGCAGGTGCGGCAGCCGGTCGCCGGACAGGGCGCGCAGCCCCTTGGCCGTTGCCTCCACCGTCCCGGCCCCGAGCGTGCGCTTCGCCAGATCGGTGATCCTCAGCCCGAAGCGGGCGGCACCCAGGACGGCCGAGGTGTGGTCGGCGACGAAGTTGCCCACCGCCTGCGCCACGGCGCCGCGCCGCTCGCCCCGGATGGCCTTGACCAGCAGCCCCGTCTCGATCCCCACCGGGCAGGCGGTGGAGCACAAGCCGCAGGCAGCGCAGGTGTCGATGCCCTGGTGATCGTAGGCGGCGTGCAGCGCGCCCAGCCGCGCGGCGTCGCCACCATCCGCCTCCAGCCGGGCGATCTCGCGCCAGCCGACGATGCGCTGGCGGGGGGAGAGGGTCAGTGTGTGCGACGGGCAGGTCGGCTCGCAGAAGCCGCACTCGATGCACTTGTCGACCAGCGCGTGGGCGGCGGGCAGATCCTTCAGGTTCTTGAGGTGCGCCTCCGGATCGTCGTTCAGGATGACGCCGGGGTTCAGGAGGTTTTCCGGATCGAAGAGGGCCTTGATCTCCTTCATCAGGCCATAGGCCTGGGTGCCCCATTCCATCTCCACGAAGGGGGCCATGTTGCGGCCCGTGCCGTGTTCGGCCTTCAGAGAGCCGTCGTACTTGCGCACGACCATCTCGCACACCGCGTCCATGAAGCGGCTATAGCGCAGAACCTTGGCGTCGGTGCCGAAGTCCTGCGTGAAGACGAAGTGCAGGTTTCCTTCCAGCGCGTGGCCGAAGATGATCGCCTCGTGATAGCCATGCTCGACGCACAGGGCTTGCAGCTCCACGGTCGCCTCGGCCAGCCGGTCGAGCGGGAAGGCCACGTCCTCGATGATGACCGTGGTCCCCGTGGCGCGCATGGCGCCGACCGCCGGGAACAGCCCCTTGCGGATCTTCCAGAAGCCCTCGCAGGCCTTGGCGTCGGTGGTGAAAGCCACGTCGAACAGGGTGCGGGTGCCGGCGAGCACGCCGGTGATGATCCCGAGGTTGCGGTCGAGCGCCGCCGCGTCCTCGCCGCGCGTCTCGACCAGCAGGGCGGCGGCGTTGCCGTCCAGCCCCGCGATAAAGTCCGGCATGCCCGGCTTGCCCTCGACCGAGCGGAGCGCCGGGCGGTCCATCAGCTCAACCGCCGACACCGGCGTCGGCTTCAGCAGGGCGACGGCGCGGCAAGCCTCGGCGATGTCCGGGAAAATCAGCAGGGCGCTGGCCTTGTCGGCGTGCTCCGGCACCGTGCGGAAGGTGATCTCGGAGATGAAGCCCAGCGTGCCTTCCGACCCGATCAGCAGGTGCTGGAGGATGTCGATGGGATCCTTGTGGTCGACCAGCGCGTTCAGGCTGTAGCCGGTGGTGTTCTTGATGCGGAACTTGGCGCGGATGCGCTCGGCCAGGGCCTCGTCGGCGCGCGTGCGCGCGGCCAGATTGGCGAGGCCGGCGAGCAGGGCGCCGTGGCTCCTGGCGAAGGCGTCGCGGCTGTGCGCGTCGGCGGTGTCCAGCAGCGTGCCGTCGGCCAGGACAAGGCGCATGGAGGACAGCGTGCGGTAGCTGTTCTGCGCCGTGCCGCAGCACATGCCGCTGGCGTTGTTGGCGGCGATGCCGCCGATCTTCGCGGTGTTGATGGAGGCCGGGTCCGGCCCGATCTTGCGCCCGAAGGGGGCGAGCTTGCGGTTGGCCTCGGCGCCGATGACGCCGGGCTGAAGGGTCACGGTCTCCGCCCCCGGCGGGATGGTGCAGCCGCGCCAGCCGTCGCCCAGCAGGACCAGGACGGAATCGGTGACCGCCTGCCCCGACAGGCTGGTGCCGGCGGCGCGGAAGGTGACCGGGGCCTGGGCGGCGCGGCAGGCGTGCAGCAGGCGGACCACCTCGCCCTCGTTCTCGGCGACGGCGACGATCTTGGGGATCAGGCGGTAGAAGCTGGCGTCGGTGCCGTAGGCCAGCGTGCGCAACGGGTCGGTGATCAGGCGGTCGGCCGGGATGAATTCCCGCAGCGCGGAGAGAAGGCGCTCGTAGGCAGGGGTCAGCATCGGCCGGGGGCTCCTGATCGAAAGGGATTGGGAAAGAAAAGAGGGGCCGGCCGGATCGACCGGCCCCAGGCAGAGGCGCACGTTTGTCAACGGTGCAGCCAGGAGCCCTCTATCGGCCGATCACCATCTGGGTGAAGGGCCACAGGTAGGCCTGCGCCATGATCAGCAGGCCGATGAGGCTTGCCAGCGCGATGGAGTGCCAGAAGACGTAGCGCAGGATCGTGCCCTCGTGCCCATGCCACTTGGTGGCGACGGCGGCGACCACGATGGACTGCGCGTCGATCATCTTGCCCATGACGCCGCCGGAGCTGTTGGCGGCGGCCATCAGCGTGGGCGGCAGGCCCAGCTGTTCGGACGAGACGCGCTGCAGGCTGCCGAACAGGACGTTCGAGGCGGTGTCCGAACCGGTCAGCGCCACGCCCAGCCAGCCGAGCAGGGTGCCGAAGAACGGATACAGGAAGCCCGTGTTGGCGAAGGCCAGACCCAGCGTGGTGTCCAGGCCCGAGAAGCGGGTAGTGTAGCCCAGCGCCAGCATGGCGGCGATGGTCAGCAGCGAGTAGCGGATGGCCACCAGCGTGCGCCAGTAGGTCTTCGCCATCTCCTTGGGCGAGTAGCCCATGACGAAGCCGGAGATGATCGCCGCGACGAAGATGCCCGAGCCCGTGGCCGACAGCCAGTTCAGGGTGTAGACGGCGGCTTCCGGGTGCGGCTTCGGCACGACCGGCGGCACGCGCATGATCTGGTTGTGCAGCCCCTCGATCGGGAACTTGAAGACCGACAGGCCGTCCAGGAAGGCCTTCACCTCCGGGACGCCCCAGATGAAGACCACCACCGACAGGATCGCCCAGGGCGTCCAGGCGCGGCGCACCTCGGCGGCGGTGTAGCCGTGGGACTTGCGGGCTTCGCCCTCGACGACGGCGGCACCGACGCTGTTCGTCATGGCGGCCGCACCACCGGCGGTGTGCCAGATGGTCTTCGGATGCCAGACCTTCAGGAACAGGCTCACCGCGACCAGCGACACGATGGCGGCGACCACGTCCACCAGCCAGGGGCCGTGGAAGTTGGAGACCAGGAACTGCGGCACCGCGAAGGTGACGCCGGCGACCAGGATGGCTGGCCAGATCTGGAGCATGCCGCGCCAGCCGGCGAAGGCCACGATCAGCCAGAAGGGAACGATGACCGAGAAGAACGGCAGCTGACGGCCGATCATCGCCGACAGGTCCAGCAGCGGCAGCCCCGTCACCGCGGCCAGCGCGATGACCGGCGTGCCGAGCGCGCCGTAGGCCACCGGGGCGGTGTTGGCGATCAGCGACAGGCCCGAGGCGGCGAGCGGCGTGAAGCCGAGGCCGATCAGCATGGCGCCGGTCACCGCCACCGGCGTGCCGAAGCCGGCCGCGCCCTCGAAGAAGGCGCCGAAGCAGAAGGCGATCAGCAGGAGCTGGAGGCGCCGGTCGTTGGTGATGCCGGTGATGCTCTCCTGCAGGATCTTGAACTGCCCGCGCTGTTCGGTCAGGTGGTAGAGGAAGATGATGTTGAGGACGATCCAGCCGATGGGCAGGAGCCCGTAGGCGGCGCCGAACACGGCGGTCTTGCCGGCCATGGCGACCGGCATGCCGAACGCCGCGATGGCAACAGCCAGCGCCACGGCTAGGCCCAGCAGGGCGGCCAGATGCGCCTTCATGTGAAAGATGCCGAGCCCGCCCAGCATGACCAAAACCGGCAGCGACGCGAGCAGCGTCGACAGCCACATGCTGTTCATTGGGTCATAGACTTGTGACCACATTCCCGAGGTCTCCTACGCCAGGACGTTTGCCGATGGTCGGGGCGTGGAGGGGGCGTCATGCCCGGCCGGGTTCTTCGACCGCGCGCGTTCGCGCAACCGCCCGCCGGCGGTGCCGCGGAAGCCACCAGGGCATTTCCGTCCGTCCCCACAACCATGGGCACCTTTGTCGCCCTGAACGTTGGGTTCCCCCACAGTCCGGGTGGTGCCTCTTTTTCCAACTCTGATCGTTGGATAAAAGATTTGACCAAGGCGCGCAACGGTAAAATTATATGCGTGCTTCTGGGGCGGTGGACGCACTGAAATTGCGGCGTTATTCAGAAACCCGGAATATCGGGTGGGGGGCAGGGGGTACGTTGTCGATGCCTGGGACGATCAAGCCGGCGAAGCTCGCCGACGCCATTGCCGATCACCTGGAGAAGCTGATTCTGGAAGGCGTTCTGCGGCCGGGGGAAAAGCTGCTGCCGGAACGGGAGCTGGCCTTGAAGCTCGACGTGTCGCGGCCCTCGCTGCGCGACGCCATCGCCAAGCTGGAGGAGCGCGGGCTTCTGGTGACCGGCCGCACGGGCAGCTACGTCGCGCAGTTCCTGGCCCCCATCGCCGTGCCGCTCGCCTCCCTGCTGCAGGCCAACCCCGAGACCACCTTCGACTATCTGGAGTTCCGCTGCTCCATCGAGGCGGAGGCGGCGGCCCTGGCGGCGCAGCGGGCGACCGACGTGGACCGCGACACCATCCGGCGCACCATCGAGCGGATGAAGGCGGCGCACGGCCAGGACGACGCGACGGAGGAGGCGGACGCCGACGCGCAGATGCACCTCGCCGTCTACGAGGCCGCGCACAACGTGGTGATGCTGCACATCATGCGGACGCTGTCCGACATGCTGCGCAACGACGTGTTCTACAACCGCGCCCGGCTCTACGCGCGGCCGGGGGTGCGCGACATCCTGCTGGGGCAGCACCTCGCCATCGCCGAGGCCGTCGTGGACGGCGACGCCACGCGGGCGAAGGCGGCGGCGGCGGCGCACGTCAACTACACCTTCCAGACGCTGCGCGAGATCCGCGACGACGACGCGCGGTTGCAGGTGTCGCTGCGGCGCATCGGGCGGTCCGACCTCGTCGATCTGGAGGGCTGAGCGTCGCGGCGGTGACATCGGTTCCTCCCTTAACACAAGTTTCATAGGGCAGCCTCAGACTAAGGTTCCGTTGCGCCCGAGACCTTGGACTGAGCCGCCGGAATCATGCCGGGACTGCCCACCGACGCCGCCTTCTTCGAACGCCTCGTCTCTATGACGCCGGCCATCCTGTTCGCGGCGGATGCCGCCGGGACCTGGACCTTCCTCAGCCCCGCTTGGACGACGGTGACCGGCTTCGCGGTCGAGGAAAGCCTCGGCCGGCCGTGCCTGGAGGTCATCGATCCGGCCGACCATGAGCGCTGGCCGTCGCTGACCGCCAAAGGGGCCGGACGGGCGGCGGTGCCGCACGGCACGCCTTGCCGGCGGGAGCTGCGCATCCGCACCCGGGACGGCGGGCTGCGCTGGGTCGAACTGCACGCCGTGGCCAATTACGGATCCTCCGGCCGGCTGGAACATCTGCACGGCACCATGATCGACGTGACCGAGCGCAAGCGGTCGGAAGAGGCGCTGCGCTGGAGCGAGCGCCGCGTCCATGACTTCGCGTCGGCCGCGTCCGACTGGTTCTGGGAGATGGACGCCGGTCTCCGCTTCACCTACTTCTCCGAGCGGATGGCCGACCTGCTGGGCAGCGACCCGACCGATCTGCTCGGCAAGACCCGGCAGGAGCTGACGTCCGAGACGACCGCCGATCCGAAATGGCAGGCCCATTTCGAGGACTTGGCAGCGCGTCGCCCTTTCCGCGACTTCGAATACCGGCACCGCAACAGCGGCGGAGACATCCGCTACATCCTGACCAGCGCCAAGCCGGTGTTCTCGGCGGACGGCGCCTTTCTCGGCTATCGCGGGGTCGCCGCCGACGTGACCGCGCAACGGCTGGCCGAAGCGGCGCTCCGCGAGACGCAGGCCCGCGCCCGCCGCGCCGAGCAGCTGCTGGCCGAGGCGATCGAAAGCCTGTCGGAAGGCTTCATCCTGCTGGACGCCGAACGGCGCTTCGTCCTGTGCAACCGCCGCTACCGGGAGCTTTACCCGACGCTGGTCGATCATCTGGTGCCGGGCACGCCCTACGCGACGCTGATGCAGCGGTTCTACGAGACGGACACCGACCTGCCGCCCGACCAGTGGAACGCGGTGCTCGCCGCCCGCCTCAACGCCGACGCGGACCAGTATGTCGCCGAGCAGAAGACCCGGTCCGGGCGCTGGACCCGGATCAGCGACTACCGCACCAAGGACGGCGGCATCGTCGGCATCCGCACCGACATCACGCTCGCCAAGCAGCACGAGGAGGCGTTGCGCGCGGCCAAGGACGCGGCGGAGACCGCCAGCCGGTCCAAGTCGGCCTTCCTCGCCTCCATGAGTCACGAACTGCGCACCCCGCTGAACGCCATCATCGGCTTCAGCGACCTGCTGGCCGCCGAGTTCTCGGAGACCGTGGGCGAGCCGGTCTTCACCGAATACATCGATGACATCCGGCGCAGTGGCCGGCACCTGCTGGCCCTCATCAACGACATTCTCGACGTCGCCCGCTTCGAGGCCGGCCGGCTGGACCTGGACGAGGAGCCGCTCGACCTCGGCCGGGTGATCGCCGAATCGGTCCGGCTGACCCAGCATGCCTTCGCTTCCGACAGCCACCGGCTGGACGTGTCGGTGCCGAACCCGGCGCCGGTGCTGGTCGGCGACCGGCGGCGCCTGAAGCAGGTGATGATCAACCTGCTGGGCAACGCCCTGAAGTTCACGCCCGAGGGCGGGCGGGTCGGCGTCGGCGTGGCGGTGGCGAGGGATGCCCTGATCATCACCGTGACCGACACCGGCATCGGCATCCAGACCGACCGTCTGGCCCACGTCGGCCAGCCCTTCATCCAGCTGGACGAGGCGTTGACCCGCCGCTATCCGGGCTCGGGCCTTGGCCTGCACATCTCGCGGGCGCTGGTCGAGCAGCACGGCGGCAGCCTCGCCATCGAGAGCCAGTCGGGCGTCGGCACGACCGTCACCGTCCGTTTGCCCACGTCGAGGCTTCTGGCCGCGGTTCGCAGGGCGTAGTCTGCGGGGCATGCAGCCCTTTCCGGACACCTCTTTCCATCGCGGTCCCGAGCGCCTTCCGGCAGTGCCGGGGGCCTATGTGCTGCTCATCGAACTGGACCGGGCCTTGGCGCTCGCCCTGCCGGGCAAGCCGGCGGCGGTGCTGGCGCCGGGGCGCTATCTCTACTGCGGCAGCGCCCGTGGGGCCGGGGGCCTGCGGGCACGGGTCGGGCGGCACTTCCGCCGGGAAAAGCCGGTGCGCTGGCACATCGACCGGCTGACCGGTGCCGGGCGTCTCGTCGGCGCCTGGATCCTGCCCGATGGCGACGAGTGCGCGGCGGTCGCGGTGCTGGCCGGACTTCCGGTGCCGGTTCCGGGTTTCGGCAGCAGCGATTGCCGGGCTTGCGCCAGTCACCTGCTGGCTTGGCCGGAAGGCGCGGATATTCCGTTCAGGCCGGGCCCGTTCAGGCCGGACGACAGCGATGCCGATCCGGCATGACGTTGTTGTGCGCCGTTGTGCAGTTTGGGCGGACCCGCATATCTGCACAATGGGCAAAAACGGCGATTGCGTGTGTTTCGTCAGTGACTTGCGGCGCATTGTTCGTAGGCGGTCATTGTGCATCGATGCACAACGATGTGCGTACGTCATGATGCGATGCCTGCATGGTGCGGACGCAGGTCGGGCGTTGACGGTGAAAGGGTACGCGGCGTTCCGGGACAAAGCAAGAACTCGGGGTGATTGGGCAATCGCATTACGAAAGAGCCTCCCTTTGTGAAGGAAGATCGTCATTCCCGCGAAATCGGGAATCCAGAAGCGAGCGTCTGCGAGCCTTATGACTCATGTCGCCGCTGACGCGGCTCTCGCTGGATCCCCGCCTGCGCGGGAATGACGTTGAGGGGAGGTGGTTGCCTCCTGGAAATGCCCCGATCTGCTCAAGCCAGCGCCTATGCGCCTTCGCGGGGATGGGGGATAGGGGAGGTGGCTGCCGGCAGGAGGGCCAAGAGACCCCGGTCGGGATTTTTCATCCTGAAAAGGGGGCGTTCCGGTGTATCAAGACGGCCCAGTCCGCACCGGGGTCGCTGCATCGCATGCTGTTCCACTCGCAAGCCTTCCTGCTCGGTTTTCTGCCGGCCGTGCTGATCCTTTTCTACGCCGTGGCGCGGCGGGAGGCGGCGCGCGAGTGGGTGATGGTCATCGCCTCCGTGGTCTTCTACGGCTGGTGGGACGTGCGGTTCGTGCCGCTGCTGCTAGGCCAGACGCTGGCGACCTGGGGGCTGGCGCATGTGTACCGGCGCTGGCCGGTGTCGTGGATCGTGACGGCGGGGGTGGTGGTGAACCTCGCCATCCTCGGCTGGTTCAAATACGCCAACTTCTTCATGGACAGCCTGTCGGCGTTGCTGGGGGCGGACCTGCCGCGCAGCGACGTGCTGCTGCCCATCGGCATCAGCTTCTTCACGTTCGAGCTGATCTCCTATCTGGTCGATCTGCGGCGGGGGAGGGTGCCGACCTATCCGCTGCGCGGTTTCTGCCTGTTTGTCTTCTTCTTTCCGCATCTGGTCGCCGGCCCCATCGTCCGCCACAACGAGCTGATCCCGCAGCTGGCCGACGATCCGCTGCGGTCGGGCTTCGCCGAGCGGTTCGGCAAGGGGCTGGCGCTGTTCATCCTGGGCTTCGCCAAGAAAGTGCTGCTGGCTGATCCGCTGGCGCGCGTCGCCGACCCGATCTTTGCCGGGGCGGGGAGCGGGGTTCTGGGTTTCGGCGAGGCCTGGACGGGGGCGCTGGCCTTCAGCTTTCAGCTGTTCTTCGACTTTTCCGCCTACACGGAAATGGCGCTGGGCATTGCGCTGCTGTTCGGCATCCGGCTGCCCATGAACTTCGACGCGCCGTACAAGGCGCTGTCGGTGCGCGATTTCTGGCGGCGCTGGCACATGACGCTGTCGCGGTATCTGCGCGACTATCTCTACATCCCGCTGGGCGGCAGCAAGGCCGGGTTCGGGCGCTACGTGCTGGCGACGATGGCGACCATGGGGCTGTGCGGGCTGTGGCACGGAGCGGCCTGGACCTTCGTGGCCTGGGGGCTGATCCATGGCGTGGGGCTGATCGTCTGCCATGTGTGGCAGGGCCCACTGAGAAAAATAACCAAGCGGCCCATGCCGGTGCCGGCGGCGTGGCTGCTGACCATGCTGTTCGTGGTGGCGGGCTGGGTGCTGTTCCGCGCGCCGGATTTCACGGTGGCGGGCAACATGCTGGCCGGGATGGTCGGGGCGGGCGGCCTCGGCGGCGGGTTGCAGAAGCCGCTGCTGATGGGCGCCGCCTTCGCCGTGTCGGTGCTGGGGCCGACCAGCCTCGCCTTCGTGGACGAGCTGTTGAAGCCGCGCCGGGCCGTGGCGGCGGCCTTCGCCGTGGTGGCGGTGGTCTGCCTGCTGGAGGTCGGCAAGGGCCAGCCCATCAACTTCATCTATTTCCAGTTCTGAGGGCGGCGCGATGAGGAAACCGCAGGGCTGGGCCGGGTTCGTGAAGACGCTGCTGCTGACCGCCGGGGGGCTGGTCGCGGCGCTGTTCCTGTTCGTGCTGCTGGTCGATCCCTACGACAACGTGCCCTTCTCGCCGCCCATCGAGCGGCCGATGATGGACGACAACCAGCGCTTCCTCTATCCGGGGCTGGTGCGCAGTGGACAGTTCGACAGCGCGGTCTTCGGCACCTCGACCTCGCGGCTGTTGCAGCCGGCGCATTTGAACGGGCAGTTCGGCGGTCGCTTCGCCAACCTCGCCATGAACAGCGCGACGGCGTGGGAGCAGTACCGCATCGCCGACCTGTTCCTGCGCACGGTGCCGGCCCCGCGCACGGTGGTCTTCGGCCTGGACCGCGTGTGGTGCGAGCCGGACGCCGACACCCAGCGCCTGACCTTCCGGCCCTTTCCGCCGTGGATGTACGACGACGACCGCTGGAACGACCTGGCCTATCTGCTGAACGGCAAGACGCTGGAGATCGCCGGACGGCTGGTCGAATACCATCTGGGCCTGCGCCCGCCGCGCCTGGGGCCGGACGGGTACGAGCGCTTTGTGCCGCCGGATTCCGAGTGGGATTGGGGCAAGGTCGAGCCGATGATCTGGGGCGGACCGAAGAAGGCCATCGTGCCGGTCGATCCCCCCTATGTGCCCGGCGAGGCGGAGCGGCAGGGCTGGCGCTATCCCGCGCTGGCTTGGCTGGAGGAGTTGGTCGACCGGCTGCCGGCCGAGACGCAGCCGATCCTGGCCTTCATGCCGGTGCATGTCGCGGCGCTGCCGCAGCCGGGCTCCGTCCTCGCGGCGCGGGAGCAGGAGTGCAAGGACCGCATCGCCCGCATCGGGGCGGCGCACGGGGCGGCCGTGGTGGACTTCCGGTTCGCCTCCCGGATCACCACAGAGGACACCAACTACTGGGACAGCCTGCATTACCGCGTCGGGATCGCCGATTGGATCGAGCAATCGCTCGGCATGGCGATGCGGGAGCGGCGGGACGACCCCGAAGGGGCATGGCGCCTGTTGGTGGCACCGGTTCGGCGCACCCCCCTCTCCTGACGCCTGGTCTCATCGTTGTCGCCGCACGGCGGCGCTCAGCCCCGTTAGCCTGGACACAGGCCGACAGTGGGGGAGGGAGCGCGCGTGTCCGACTGCATCGAGTGTTTCGCCCATCTTCAAACCCAGGCTCATGCCGAAGCGGAGGCGTGGTCGGGCCTGGACCTGACCCAGCAGCCGCTGGGGATGCTGGTGGCGGTTCTGCTGGTGGTCTACGCCGTGCTGACCCTGGCCCGCCGCCTCGCCGACCGGGTCGATCCGCCGCCCGTGGAATGGCGGCCCTTGCCCATCGACGTGCCGCCCCCGTCACGCGTCTGGAGGTTCCCTCAGAACCGGCGCGCCGGACCGTGGGGACGGATTTGAGGCGATTTGTTTGGTCCCGCCGCCCCCAAAGGGTATAGTCCCCCACATCGATGGAGGCGGCCATGACCAAAATTTTTCCAAACCGCCGGGGGGTGCTCAAGGCTTTCGGGGCGGCGTCGGTGTTGCTGGCGACCCCCAATGCGTGGGGCAACGCACCGGCTGGAAGCGCGCCGGAGATCGCACAGGTCGGCGTCGGCGTCCTCTACGGGGGAAACCGGACGGACTTCGGCTACAACCAGGCCCACGCCGAAGCGGTTCGCGCGCTGGCCGCGCTTCCCGGCATCCGGATTGAGGAGCGCGAGGATGCCGCCGGCAATCTTGCCGCCGTGGCCGAGGAGCTGGTCAATGAAAAGGATTGCCGGGTCGTCTTCGTGACCGCGCCCGGCGGGGAGGCGCTGCCGAGCCTGCTGGCCCAGGCCGACGCCAACCGCGACACCGCATTCCTGTTCTGCGGCGCTCCCCTGGACGAGGCGCGGCTGCCGATGAACGTCGGCTTTTACGAAGGCTTTCTGGACGAGGCCCAGCACATCTCCGGCATCGTCGCGGGCTACGCCAGCCGGGCCAAGTCCATCGGCATGGTCGCTTCCCACGCCGCGCCGGCGGTCCTGCGCTGCGTGAACGCTTTCGCGCTGGGCGCCCGGCGGGCCGATTCCGCCGTGACGGTGCGGGTGGCCTTCGTCGGCGAGGGCGCCTCGCCGGAGGCGGTGGCAGAGGCGGCGCGCGGGCTGGCCGCCGGGGGCGTGGACGTGCTGGCCGCCCACCTCGATGCGCCGCGCCCGGTCTGCGAGGTGGCGGAGTCCCACGGAATCCTGTGCTGCGGCGTGCACACCGACCTGTCGGCCATCGCGCCGCAGGGCTTCCTGACGGGGGCGGAATGGGATTGGGGCCGCGCCTATGAGGAGACGGTCTCCATGGTGGCCACCGGCAAGCCGTGGAAGCGCCAGCGGCAAGGTGGCTTCGGGGCGGGCTTTGTCAGGAACACCGCCTACGGTCCGGCCGTGGGGGTGGAGGCGCGGGCGCACGCCGACGCGGCGCGCATGCAGCTCGCCAACGGCAACGCGGCGGTGTTCCGCGGGCCGATCGTGGACAACACCGGTCGCACCGTGCTGGCCAAGGGCAAGACGATCGCCAGCGCCGACCCGGCGCTCGACCGCATGGTGTGGCTGGCCGAAGGCGTCAGCGAGGTTGGGCGGTAGAGCGGTTTAGCCGTCCCACCCGCAGGCCGCCAGCGCGTCGCGCATGTGCGGCGGGGGCGGGGCGAGGGCGGCGACCGGTTCCCGGTCGAAGGCCAGCGTGAAGGACACGGAACGCGCCAGAAGGTGAAGGTTGCCGGGCGGGATGCGCTCGGGACCGTAGTAGGGTTCGCCCAGCAGGGGGCAGCCGATGGCGGCGCAGTGCACACGGATCTGGTGGGTGCGCCCGGTGCGTGGCTTCAGCTCCAGCCACGCCCGGCCGTTGCCGGTGCCCAGCACGCGGTAGTCGGTGATCGCCGGCTGCCCGGTCGGGTGCGTCACGATGTTCCAGGAGCCGGGGACGACCAGCTTCAGCAGCGGGTAATCGATGGTTCCCTCGGGTTCCTCCGGGATGCCGTCGCTGACCGCCCAGTAGGTTTTCTCCACATGCCCGGCCGCGAACATGTCGCCGAGCCGCTTCAGCGCCCAGGGCGAGCGCCCCAGCACGAGGCAGCCGGCCGTGTCGCGGTCGAGCCGGTGCGCCAGCCGGGGCGGCATGCCGTCCTCCCCGGCGAGGTGGGGCAGGTAGAGGTCGAGGTGGTCGGTGATCTTCCCGGCCTTGTGCACGGCGAGGCCGGCCGGCTTGTCGATCACGAAGACGTCGGGATCCTCGTGCAGGATGCGGGAGCGGAGGTCGGCCGGGGTCAACGCAGGAGTCGATGCGGGGGTCATGCCGGCAACGAAGCACGGGGACAAGGCGGGGTCAAGGAACCCGCCCCCGCGCCGGCCTGTTCCCGAATCGGGTGTGAACCATGGGCATACTCGACCGGGCGCGCGGAGTGGTCCATCTTCTCAAGCTGAAGGCTCGTTGAAAGCTTGTTGAGAATGGGGGCGGGGCGATGGGGGAGCGCGATCAACTGCCGGCACAGCAACGGTCCTCGCAGGCCGACGTCGATGCTTTCCTGAGACAGGTGGCGGCGATCCCGAGGACGGCGACGGGCAAGCGCGGGCGGTTGATGTTCGCCATGGACGCCACCGCCAGCCGCGAACCCACCTGGGACCGCGCCTGCCAAATCCAGGGCGAGATGTTCCAGGCGACCTCAACGCTGGGCGGGCTGGACATCCAGCTCGTCTACTACCGGGGTTTCCGGGAATGCCAGGCGAGCCCGTGGGTCGGCAACTCCCAGGATCTGCTGCGGCGGATGACCGCGGTCAGCTGCATGGCCGGGCAGACGCAGATCGCCCGCGTGCTGGGCCATTGCATCAAGCAGACCAAGACCCAGAAGGTCAACGCGCTGGTCTTCGTCGGCGACTGCATGGAGGAGGACATCGACCAGCTCGCCCATCAGGCGGGGCAGTTGGGCTTGCTCGGCGTGCCGGTCTTCATGTTTCATGAGCGTGGCGATCCCATCGCCAAGCGCGCCTTCCAGACCATCGCGCGGCTGTCCGGCGGGGCCTATTGCCCCTTCGACGGGTCGTCGGCGCAGCAGTTGAAGGATCTGCTGAGCGCCGTCGCGGTCTACGCGGCCGGGGGGCGGGCGGCGCTGGAGAATTACAGCAAAGGCCGGGGCGAGACGGTGCGGCTGCTCACCAGCCAGGTGGGCCACGGTCAACCTCACGTGTAGACAAAGTTTCGATCATGGAAACGGGGCAGGGCGGGATGTTTGGGTACTTTCTCCTGGGCATCGCGCTGGTGGTCGGCTTCTACATGCTGGCCCGCGCCTTCGTGTCGGCCGACCCGCGCACGCTGGCCTATACGGTGCGCTACGGCGGTGTGGCGCTGGGCGTCACGGTCGTGGTGTTCCTGACGCTGACCGGGCGGCTGGGCACGGCGCTGATGCTGGGCGCGGTGGCCTTCCCGCTGTTCACGCGCTGGCGAACGCTGCGCGATTCCTTCCGCGCCGCGCGCGGGCCGTCCGGCGGGCAGACCTCCCGCGTCGAGACGCTCTATCTGCGCATGACGCTGTCGCACGACACCGGCACCATGTCCGGTGAGGTGCTGCACGGGCCGTGGCGCGGGCGGACGCTGGACTCCCTGACCATCGGGCAACTGCTGTCGCTGCTGGAGGAGTGCCGCCGCGACGACGCGCAGTCGGCCAGCGTGCTGGAGGCGTGGCTGGAGCGCACGCACCCCGACTGGCGGGAGCGGGCGGAAGAGGCGGTCGGTGCAGCCGGGAGTGGCGGCGGGAGCGGTGCGAACAACGGTGGCGGGCGCGGGGGCGGCCCCATGACCCGCGAAGAGGCGTATGACATTTTGGGGCTATCACCGGGGGCTACACCCGATCAGGTGAAGGAAGCGCACCGACGGCTGATGATGAAAGTGCATCCAGACCACGGCGGATCAACCTATTTGGCCGCCAAACTCAACCAAGCGAAGGATTTGCTGTTGCGCACCTAGCCTTTCGCTGGGTCCCGGAAGGGCGGTTGCGCCCCATGAGTCCGTGTGGCAGAAAACCTTACAGGCGGACCGCGCGGAATAAGTCGGCTCGCCTGACGTTCATTTCGACATAGAATTCAACCACAAGAGAACCCCAATGCGAAAACCCGTGCGCAAGGTGGTGTTCCCCGTCGCCGGTCTTGGTACGCGCTTCCTGCCGGCCACCAAGGCGATCCCGAAGGAGATGCTGCCCCTGGTCGACCGGCCGCTGTTGCAGCACGCCGTTGAAGAGGCGCGGGCCGCCGGCATCGAGGATTTCGTGTTCGTGACGGGCCGCAGCAAGCGCGCCATCGAAGACCACTTCGACGCCGACACGGAGCTGAACCGCACCCTTGAGGAGCGCGGCAAGCAGGACGCCCTGGAAGAGGTGCGCGGCAGCGAGATCGCGCCCGGCCGCTGCTTCTACACCCGCCAGCAGGTGCCGCTGGGCCTCGGCCACGCGGTGTGGTGCGCGCGGGCGCTGATCGGCAACGATCCCTTCGCCATCGTGCTGCCCGACGACTTCGTCCAGGCCGATACCCCCTGCCTCAAGCAGATGGTGGATGCCTACAACGAGGTCGGCGGCAACGTCGTCGCCGTCGTGGACGTCCCGCGCGAGCGCACCAGCAGCTACGGCATTCTGGACGTGGAGAAGGACGACGGCCGTCTGGCCACCGTGCGCGGCCTCGTCGAGAAGCCGAAGCCGGAAGAAGCTCCCTCCACCCTGTCGATCATCGGCCGCTACATCCTCCAGCCGGAGGTCTTCGACCATCTGGAGAAGCAGCAGCGCGGCGCCGGCAACGAAATCCAGCTGACCGACGCCATGGCCAAGCTGATCGGCAACCAGCCGTTCCATGGCCTGCGTTTCGAAGGCGAGCGCTTCGACTGCGGCGACAAGGTCGGCTTCATCGAGGCGACCCTCGCCCACGCGCTGAAGCGGCCGGACATGTCCGCCAAGGTGCGCGAGATGCTTCGGAAGTACTGCTGACACACTGTTCTGCTATGATCCGCGCGCCCGCCGTACCCGTTCATTCGGGTGCGGCGGGCGACGTGTGCCGGGACACCGCCGCTTCGACGATGAACCGCCGGCAGAACGGATCGAGGCTACGAGGGTTCTCATGCGCATTGCGATGATCGGTACTGGGTATGTCGGTCTTGTGTCCGGCGCCTGTTTTTCTGAATTCGGCGTCCACGTCTGCTGCGTCGACAAGGACGCCGGCAAGATCGAGCGCCTGAAGCGCGGCGAGATCCCCATCTACGAACCGGGCCTGGACGATCTGGTGGCCCGCAACGTCGCCGCCGGGCGGCTGTCCTTCACGCTCGACCTCAAGGAAGCCATGCAGGGCGTGGACGCGGTGTTCATCGCGGTCGGCACGCCCTCGCGGCGCGGCGACGGCCACGCCGACCTGTCCTACGTCTACGCGGCGGCCGAGGAGATCGCGCAGAACCTCGACCACTACACGGTGGTGGTCAACAAATCGACCGTTCCCGTCGGCACCGGCCGCGAGGTCGAGGCGATCATCCGCCGGGTCCGTCCGGACGCCGAGTTCGACGTCGCCTCCAACCCCGAGTTCCTGCGCGAGGGTTCGGCCATCGGCGACTTCATGCGGCCCGATCGCGTGGTCATCGGCACCACGTCGGACCGCGCGTCGGAGGTGATGCGCAAGCTGTACCGGCCGCTCTACCTGATTGAAACGCCGATCGTGCTGACCTCGCTGGAGACGGCGGAGTTGACCAAGTACGCCGCCAACACCTTCCTGGCCGCCAAGATCACCTTCATCAACGAGATCGCCGATCTGTGCGAGAAGGTCGGCGCCAACGTGCACGACGTGGCGCGCGGCATCGGCCTGGACGGCCGCATCGGCAAGAAGTTCCTGCACCCCGGTCCGGGCTACGGCGGGTCGTGCTTCCCCAAGGACACGCTGGCGCTGGTCCGCACCGCCCAGCAGGTGGGCAGCCCGCTGCGCATCATCGAGACGGTGGTGGACATCAACGACAAGCGCAAGAAGCAGATGGCCGAGCGGATCATCGCGGCCTGCGGCGGCACTGTCGACGGCAAGACCATCGGCGTGCTGGGCGTGACGTTCAAGCCGAACACCGACGACATGCGCGACAGCCCCTCGCTCGACATCATCCCGGCGTTGCAGAAGGCGGGCGCCACGGTGCGCGCCTTCGACCCGGCGGGCATGCACGAGGCGCAAAAGCTGCTGCCCGGCGTGGAGTGGGCCGACGACGCCTACGGCGCGCTGGACGGGGCCGATTGCGTGGCGATCCTGACGGAGTGGAACGAGTTCCGGGCGCTGGATCTGAAGCGGGTCAAGTCGCTGCTGAAGCGGCCGGTCATGATCGACCTGCGCAACATCTACAATCCCGAGGACATGGCCCAGGCCGGCTTCACCTACAGCTCCATCGGCCGGCCGGTGGCGCCGGTCGCCGCGGTTTGAGGAGGAAAACAAGAACATGAGCGAAGCCCATAATTTCCACCCGACCGTGCTGCGCGAGTACGACATCCGCGGCATCGTCGGCAAGACGCTGAACCCCGCCGACGCCCGCGCCGTCGGACGCGCCTTCGGCACCGTGGTCGTGCGTGGCGGCGGCAAGACGGTCTGCGTCGGCTACGACGGCCGCCTGTCCTCGCCGGAGCTGGAAGCCGCCCTGGTCGAAGGTCTGGTCGCCTGCGGCCTGCACGTTCTGCGCATCGGCCTCGGCCCGACGCCGATGCTGTATTTCGCCACCCGCGACCGCGAGGCGGCGGCCGGCATCATGATCACCGGCTCGCACAACCCGCCGGACTACAACGGCATCAAGATGATGCTGGGCAAGGGCCCGGTGTACGGCCAGCAGATCCTCGACCTCGGCACCATCGCGGCCAAGGCCGACTACGTGTCGGGCCAGGGCTCCAGCGAGCAGGTCGACGTGAAGGACGAGTATGTCGCGCGCCTGCTGAAGGATTACGACGGCGTGCGCGACCTGAAGGTGGCCTGGGACGCCGGCAACGGCGCGTCGGGCGAGATCCTGCGCCGCCTGACCGCCAAGCTGCCGGGCGAGCACATCCTTCTGTTCGATGAGATCGACGGCAATTTCCCGAACCACCACCCCGATCCGACGGTCGAGAAGAACCTCGTCGATCTGAAGAAGGCGGTCGCCGACAACGGCTGCGACCTCGGCATCGGCTTCGACGGCGACGGCGACCGCATCGGCGCCATCGACCACAAGGGGCGCGTGGTGTGGGGCGACCAGCTGGTCGCGATCTACGCCGCCGACGTGCTGAAGAGCCATCCGGGCGCGACCATCATCGCCGACGTGAAGGCCAGCCAGACGCTGTTCGACGAGATCGCCAAGAACGGCGGCAAGCCGTTGATGTGGAAGACCGGCCATTCGCTGCTGAAGGCGAAGATGGCGGAGACGGGCTCGCCGCTGGCCGGCGAGATGTCGGGCCACATCTTCTTCGCCGACAAGTGGTACGGCTTCGACGACGCGCTGTATTGCGCCGTGCGCCTGATCGGGCTGGTCAGCAAGCTCGGCGTGTCGCTGGCCGACCTGCGCGACCGTCTGCCGGACGTGGTCAACACCCCGGAGACCCGCTTCCAGATCGACGAGGAGCGCAAGTTCAAGGTCGTGGACGAGGTGAAGGAGCGCCTGAAGGCCGAGGGTGCCAACGTCAACGACATCGACGGCGTTCGCGTCACGACTCCGGACGGCTGGTGGCTGCTGCGCGCGTCCAACACCCAGGACGTGCTGGTTGCCCGCGCCGAGGCCTTCAGCCCCGAGGGTCTGGAGCGCCTGAAGGCCGCGCTGATCGAGCAGCTGGAGAAGTCGGGCATGAACGCCCCGTCCTTCGACGGCAGCGGCGGTCACTGAGAGCACTGGGTTCCAAGGGCCGACCGGCCCTTGGCGGAGAGCGCGAGAGGCAGGGCCTCTCGCGTTTTTCGTTTCAGCCTCCCGCCCTTGCCGCGCGCCGCGCCGGCTTGGCGTCCTCCTCCGCCGCGCCCGGCTTGCGGAAGGTGCTGAATTCGGCGATGCGGTTCACGGCAAGGCCGTTCAGGCGGCAGGGCGCCACCTCCACCAGTTCGAACCCCGCTTTGCGGGGAAAGCGCGCGGCGATGCGTTCGCGGACGTCGCGTTCGGCCTCCGCGATCATCACGTAGCGGCGGATGCCGGTCCAGGTGCGCTGGCCCTGGCGGTCGGTGGCGAGCGTGTTGGCGGGGTTGTAGCGGACCGCGGCCTCCCAGAAGCGGCCCTGGCGCGGTTCCTGCCGGTCGAGGACGTAGTAGCGGTTGACCGGCGCTTCCTTCTTGGCGTCCAGCTCGATCAGGGCGGCTTGCAGATCCTGTTCGGCCTTGGCGACTCGCTTTTCGGCTTCGCTCTGCTGGTTGGTGAGTTGGGCGTAGGCGGCGGCCACGTCGGCGACCTCCTTGGTCAACTCCTCCATCTTCTCCCTGGTCTTGGCCTGGGATTCCCGGACCGAGACCAGCTGCCGGCGCCAGTAGCGGCTGGACAGCACCGTCAGGATCATCAGCCCGAGGCTGAAATAGAGCATCATCCCGGTCATGCGGAGAGGGCCTTTGAACCGATCCCGGCGCCGATGTCCGGGGCCATGGACAGCGGCACGATCTGCGACGGCAGCACGCCGTTCTTGGCGGTGAAGGCGGTGCGCAGGAGAGCGGTCGCCTGGTCGGGCGCCGGCGCGAAGACGTGGGCCACGTTGCGGTATTCCCAGATCTGGCGGGAAAAGATGACGTCGCGCCGCTCGATGGTGGCGACGTTGTCCTGAACGTTCAGCTGCGCCCAGAAGCCGGTCGTTTCGTCACTGTCGCCCAGTTCATGGACCAGCTCGACCTTGGCGAACTCCAGGGCCTTGATCTCGGTCAGCGCCTTGTGGCGGCGCCCGGTAAATTCCGTGTGGCGGGCCTGGAGCCCGGTCAACTCGCCGCGCGTCTGTTCTGTCTTGCGCTTCCATTCGGTCAGCGCGGCCTTCTTCTTCTCGTGCTGGCGCTGCATCATCGTTTCGCGCGCCTTTTCGGCGCTGACCCGCCCGACATCCATGACGATCGACAGGCCGAGCGCGGCGGCGCTGGTCACCAGCAGCAGCAAGCCCAGAAACTCGGCCGATATGACCATTCGTGCACCTTCGGTTGCGGCGGCAGCGCCCTCGTTATCATCAGGGCCAACTTAAAGGCGCTTGGCACCGCGACATCGCGTCGCAATCCCACGCTCCGATGGTTCAAAACCGCCTTCGCGGTTGCAACAATCGTTCGAAACGCTGGACGAATCATGCCGACGCCCGATCCCGGCGCCGGTGGTAATGCCAATTTGTCGCAGTCCTATGCATGCAACGCCGGGCGGGGCAGGGGAAGCTGGACATGACGCCGGGTTGCCTGTTGGGTATGGTGGGTGATCCGCTGCCTGACCGGAGGAACCATGCTCGATCTGCTGGTCCGCGATGACGCGCTGGACACGCTCCGCCGCACCTTTCCGGTGGCCGTGGGCGCCTACGAGATGCCGGCCGGGCTGACCGGGCTGGTGATCATCGACGAGGTGAACGGCTTCGCTGGCGTCGGCTGCGGCCCGCTCGCCCCGCCGGCCCCGAACGCGCAGATCGCCCGCATGATCGACGAGACCGACCGGCTCGCCCGCCGTTTCGTGGAGGCCGGCTGGCCGATTTGCGCTTCGCTGGACAGCCACGATCCGGGCAAGCCGGAGCCGCCGTACCCGCCGCACTGCATCGCCGGCACGGGCCACGACGAACTGGTGCCGGAGCTGAAATGGCTGGAGACCGCGCCCAACACGACCCTGATCGCCAAGGACTGCATCAACTTCTTTGTCGGCGCGACCGGGAAGGACGGTAAGAACCGGCTGGTGGACTGGATCAACAGGCACCGGCTGGAATCGGTGGTGACGGTCGGCATCTGCACGGACATCTGCGTCATGGATTTCGTGCTGACGCTGCTGTCGGCGCGCAACCACGGCATGGTGCCGACGCTGAAGGACGTGGTGGTGCACGAGCCGGGCTGCGCCACCTACGACCTTCCGATGGAGGCGGTGCGGGAGCTTGGTCTGCCGGAGACGGCGGCGCACCCGCAGGGGCCGGCCCACCATATGGGACTGTACATGATGGCCTCGCGGGGGGCGCTACTTTCCGACGCAGTTCGGTGAGGCGTTCGCCCCTGTCGTTTTAGGTTGCTTCCCTGTAACATCCCTGCGTGGCGCGAACCCGAACCTTTCAATCGGGGGGCGTGCGGGAGAGGGGCCGGGTCGAAACCGGCGCGGAAACGTCGCATGACCGAAGAGCGATACCTGCGGGCGATCCGCAACGCGCTGGTCAAGCACCAGCAATGGCTGACCCGCGATCCCAGCGGGCAGGGGCGCTGCGCCGACCTCAGCTTCCACAACCTGTCCCGTCTGGGGCTGAACCGCATCAACCTGAGCAACGCCAAGCTGGCCGGGGCGAACCTGAACTCCGCGCGGATGGTGGGCGCCGTCCTGACCAAGACGGACCTGTTCGGCGCCGACCTGTCCAAGGCCGACCTGACCGGGGCGACGCTGGAATCCGCCGACCTGCGCGGCGCGCGGGTGGAAGGGGCCAAGCTGCACGAGGCGAACCTGCGCGGCGCCGACCTGCGCAAGGGCATGATGATGGGCGCCGACGACCGGCGTCCGGCCGGTAACGCGGACGGCAGCACGACCTTCGTGGGATCGAAGCTGACCAGGGCGGTTCTGGCCGAGGCGCGCATGGCGCAGTGCGACTTTTCCGGCTGCGACATGGCCGGGGCGGACTTCACGGGCGGCGATCTGTCGGGCGCCATCCTGATCGGGGCCAATCTGGTCGATGCGGTGATGCGCACCGCCACGCTGGAAGGCGCCCTGATGTGCGGTGCCCGGCTGGATGAGGAGTTGCGCCGGACGCTGGAGCGGCGCGGCATCGACGTGGACGGCACCGGCCTGACGAGCCTCGCCGAACGGATCGCCGACGCCATCTCCGCGCACCAGCTGTGGGTGGACCACGGCGGCAAGGCGGGCACGCGGCTGGAACTGCAACGGGCGGATTTGCGCGGCTACGGCTTTGCCAACCAGCTGCTGGCCGGCTGCGCGATGCGTTTCTGCGGCTTGCGCGGGGCGGATTTCTCGGGCGCCAAGCTGGTCATGGCGGACCTGTCCTATTGCGACCTGCGCGAGGCGGACTTCACCAGCGCCGACCTGTCGGGCTGCAACCTGCGCGGCGCCAATCTGGCCGGGGCGAAGCTGTGGCGGGCGCGGATGCGCTCGGTGGATCTGGCAGGGGACGGCAGCCGCATGTGGCCGACCAACCTCGCGGAGGCCAGCCTGACCGGTGCGGACCTGCGGGACGTTAGTCTGGCGGGAACGATCCTGCACGGCGCGGATCTGTCGTTGATTAAGGCGACCTCGGCGACGCTGCGGGGGGCGGACGTGTCGTTCGCGGTCGGGATGGAAGCAGCGTCGGCGTGAGATAACGCTCCTGGTTTTCTCTTCTGGGTGGTGATTGGCGCCTTGACAGGTGCGGCTGGTGGTGTCACTGACGCGCGCCACCCTTGCCATTTCTGATGTCCGGAGAATGCGTTGGAAACGTTTGTGATCGGCGTGCTGGTCGGCATGGCCATCTTTCATATTGTCACCCGTGGCGAGGCCCAGCGCAGGCGCGCGGATGAGGCCAAGTTCAGCACGAAGTTTTCGGACAACCAGATCCGTTTCGTGACACAGGCCGATTTCCGAAAGAAGAACCTCATGAATAAGGCGGAATACCGTGTGTTTCGCGTGATTGAAGACCTTATCAAGACCTCCAACAGAGGAGTTCGCCTTTTCGCCCAAACCAGCCTTGGCGAAGTCATCGGGTCGGATGACCAGAAGGCGTTCGAGTGCGTCAACAGCAAGCGCGTGGATTTCCTGATCATCGACCCGTACGGCCAGCCGTTGGTCGCCATCGAATATCAGGGCAGCGGTCATTACCGGGGCAACGCGGTGACGCGCGATGCGGTCAAGAAGGAAGCCCTGAGGCGGGCCAGCGTCGCCTATCTCGAAATTCCGGACGGTGACGACGACGAGAGCATACGGCGCAAGGTGCGCGACGCGCTTCGGTGGAACGACGTCGCCGAGCGCGCCGCCAAGGTCGGCAACGGGTAGAGGCTATGCCATCTCCATGGCCGGAATACGCCGCGTCAGGTCGTCGACGACTGTGCGCGGCACTTCCGGCGCTACGGTGGCGGTCAGGGCGCCCCTGTCCCATCGAAGACGCGGATGCGGCCTGCGACGATGTCGCGGCGAGCCGCCTCCACCCGCTCCAGCATGGCGGGGGTGAGGAGGGGGCGGTTGTTGTCGTCCAGGGCGTAGTCGACCCCGCCCTCGGCCAAGCCCAGCGCGCGGAGGCCGGGTGTCCAGGTGCTGGCGCGTCCGGCCTGGAAGGCGGTTTCCACGGCCAGATCGACGCGCTTCAGCATCGAGGTCAAAATGGTGCCGGGGTAGAGGTGGTTCTGGTTGCTGTCCACCCCGATGGCGAGGCGGCCGACGTCCTTCGCCGCCGCGAAGATCCCGAAGTTGGACACGCCGGCCCCGGCGAAGACCACGTCGGCGCCGCGCTGGAACTGGGCCTTTGCCACCTCCGCCCCGGTGGTCGGGTCGTTGAAGGCGGCCGGCGTGGTGCCGACGAAGTTGACGACGGTGGTGCAGTCGGGGCGGGCGTGTCTGGCGCCTTGCTCGAAACCGGTAATGAACTTGCGGATCAGGGGGATGTCGAGCGCGCCGATGAAACCGACCGTCCCCGTTTTCGACGCCATCGCCGCCAGCATGCCGACGAGGAAGGAGCCTTCCTGTTCCTTGAAGGTCACGGACTGGACGTTGGCGGCCTCGACCACCGCATCGACGATGGTGAAGCGCACGCCCGGATGCTTCGGCGCCAGCGCGGCGAGCGGAGCGGCGTAGTAGAAGCCGATGGTCGCGAGGTCGGTCACGCCACGGCGCAGCAGGGCGGCCACGGCCTGCTCGAACTGCGCGGCGCTGGCGGGGAGGTATTCGAGGTAGGGGACGCCGGTGGCGGCCTTGAATCGTTCGGCCCCGGCCAGGGCGCCCTCGTTGAAGCTCTTGTCGAACTTCTGGCCCACCGCGTAGACGAGGCCCGGCGCGAAGCCCTGCGCGCGCGCCGGAAAGGTCAGCGCGGCGAGTCCGGCGGTGCCCAGCGTCAGGAATTTGCGGCGGCGGATCGGGGTCATCGTGCGGGCTCGGGTGTGAAGGTTTCGGCGATGAGGGCGGCGTGGCGCGCCCGCAGGGGGATCAGGGCCGGATTGTCGTTGGCCGGAGGCGGGGTGACAAGCCGCGCGTCGGCCAAGCCGGTTTCGGTCAGGGTGGTGGTGGGGAACCCCGCGACGGCTATGCGGAGCGCGCTTGTAAAGTCGGCGTCGGAAAGGCCGCTGTAGGGTTGCCCGTCAGGCCCGCGCAGGTTGAGGAACAGCAGCGTGTCGCCGAAGGCGGTGTAGCCGCCGCCGAGGCCGTCATGGATCGTCGTGGCGGCTTCGAAGAATCGTTGCGCCGTGGCCGGCGTCAGTGTGCCCTCGGGGAAGCGGACCAGGGCGTAGCCGGTGGTGCCGTCGCCGCCCCCGAAATCGGCTACGAGGACGCTGTCCTGGCTGAAGGTCCAGGCGATGGCGGCGGCCAGCCGGTCGGCGGGTGCGTCGGCCAGCGGCGCGGCGGTGTGCAGCGACGGGTTGGTGTGCAGGCGGTAGCCGCCCATGCGCAGTTCGGTCGCCGCCGATTGCTGGTCAAGGCCCATGACGCTCAGAATGGCCGGGACCAGTTCGTCGCGGGCGCGTTCGGTCAGGCGCTGGCGCGCTTCGTAGGACGCGTCGGCGGGAACGTCGGCGGACACGACCTCGTAGAAGAGATGCTGCGCCGTGCCTTGGGCGAGGGCGGGAATGGCGGTCCCGAGTGCTGCAAGCGCCACCAGCAGGCGGACCAGTCTGGTCACGGGACGTTCTCTCCGAAGGGCGGGTGATCGACGTTTTAAACGCAGGGGCGGTGTTGACGCATAGGTTATTCGCATGACGCATGCGTCTGGACGCCGTGCCGGGTATCTGTGATAGGATGCCGATCAACAGGCCGGCTCGGCGAACGGGCGCGGCACCACGGGGTAGGGAGGAAGGGCCATGACCGAGACCCGGTCGCTGAAGGGAAAGACTCTGTTCATCACCGGCGCCAGCCGGGGCATCGGCAAGGCGATCGCCCTGCGCGCGGCCCGCGACGGCGCCAACGTTGCCGTCGCCGCTAAGACCACCGAGCCGCACCCGAAGCTGCCCGGCACCATCTATTCCGCCGCCGAGGAGATCGAGGCGGCGGGCGGCAAGGCTCTGCCGATCCTCTGCGACATCCGGGACGACGCGCAGGTGGCCGACGCAGTGGCGAAGACGGCCGAGGCGTTCGGTGGCATCGACATTCTGGTCAACAACGCCAGCGCCATCAGCCTGACCGGCACGCTGGAAACCCCGCTGAAGCGCTGGGACCTGATGATGGGGGTCAACGGGCGGGGGACCTTCGCCTGCTCGCAGGCCTGCCTGCCGCATCTGCTGAAGGCGGAAAACCCGCACATCCTGACCCTGTCGCCGCCGCTGAACCTGAACCCGCGCTGGTTCCAGCACCACACCGCCTACACCATCGCCAAGTACGCGATGAGCCTGTGCACGCTGGGCATGGCCGAGGAGTTCCGGGGCAAGGTGGCCGTCAACTCCCTGTGGCCGCGCACGATCATCGGCACGGCGGCCATCGCCATGCTGAAGGGTGCCGCCGAGTTCGACAACTGCCGCAAGCCGGAGATCCTGGCCGACGCGGCGCACGCCATCCTGACGCGGGACGCGAAGATGGTGACCGGCAATTTCTTCATCGACGACGAGGTGCTGGCGGAGGAGGGCGTGACCGACCTCGACCAGTATGCGGTGAAGCCGGGGGCGCCGCTGGCGCCGGACATTTTCCTGGATTGAGGAGAGGGGGCGCCGCCCCCTCAACGCTCGCCCCTCAATGCGCCTCTTCCCAGTTGTCGCCGATGCCGGCTTCGGCAACGAGGGGGACGCCGAGTTGGGCGGCACCCTCCATCACTTCCTTGATCAGCTTGGCGGCGGAGTCGGCCTCCGCCTCCGGGACCTCGAACAGAAGTTCGTCGTGCACCTGCAACAGCATGCGGGCCTGGGAGCCGGCGGCCTCCAGGGCGGCGGGGACGCGGGCCATGGCCCGCTTCATGATGTCGGCGGCGGTGCCCTGGATGGGGGCGTTGATGGCCTGACGCTCGGCAAAGGCGCGGCGGGCGGCGTTCTTGTCGTGGATGCCCGGCATGTAGCAGCGCCGGCCGAACAGGGTCACCACATAGCCGTGCTGGCGGGCAAAGGCCTTGGTTTCCTCCATCCAGGCCTTCAGCTCGTGGAAGCGCTCGAAATAGGCCTTGATGAAGGCGTTGGCTTCACCCGGCATGATGCCGAGCTGCCGGCCCAGGCCGAAGCCCGAGATGCCGTAGATGATGCCGAAGTTGATGGCCTTGGCCTTGCGCCGGATCTCCGACGTCATCTGGTCGAGCGGCACGCCGAAGACCTGGGACGCCGTCGCGGCGTGAATGTCGATGCCTTGGCGGAAGGCCTCCTTCAGGGCGCCGATGTTGGCCATTTCGGCGACCAGCCGCAGCTCGATCTGCGAATAGTCCACGGACAGCAGCTTGTGGCCGGGCATCGCCACGAAGGCGCGGCGGATCTTGCGGCCTTCCTCGGTGCGGACGGGGATGTTCTGCAGGTTCGGGTCGGTCGAGGACAGGCGGCCCGTGTTGGTCACCGCCATGGCGAAGGCGGTGTGCACGCGGCCCGTGGACTCGGCGATCTGGGCTTGGAGCGCGTCGGTGTACGTGCTCTTCAGCTTCGCCAACTGGCGCCAGTCGAGCACGCGCTGGGCGATGGTGTGCCCCTGCTCCGACAGTTCCTCAAGGACGCTTGAGTCGGTGGAGTAGGCGCCGGTCTTGCCCTTCTTGCCGGTGCCGAGCTTCAGCTCATCGAACAGGATTTCGCCGAGCTGCTTGGGCGAACCGATGTTGAAGCTGCGGTTGGCGAGGATGTGGACTTCCTTTTCGATCTCCGTCAGACGGACGGCGAGGTCCTGGGACAGGCGGGCCAGCGCCGCGCGGTCCACGCGCACGCCGCAGGTTTCCATGCCGGCGATGATGGGGACCAGCGGGCGCTCCAGTGTTTCGTAGACGGTGACCATGCGGTCGTCCACGAGGCGCGGCTTCAGCAGCGTCCACAGGCGCAGCGTGATGTCGGCGTCTTCGGCGGCGTAGTCGAGCGCCTTGTCCAGGGGCACGCGGTCGAAGGTGATCTTGGCCTTGCCGGTGCCGCAGACCTCCGCATAGGAGATCGGGGTGTAGGCGAGGTGCAGTTCGGCCAGCTCGTCCATGCCGTGGCCGTGGCCGCCGCCCTCCAGCACGTATGAGATCAGCATGCTGTCATCGACGGGGCCGACATGGACCCCGTGGCGGGCGAACAGCTGGTAATCGAACTTGAAGTTGTGGCCGACCTTGAGGATCGCCGGGTCTTCCAGCACGCCCTTCAGCGTTTCGATCACGTCGGCGGTGGGGATCTGCTTCGGGGCCTCCGGCGCGTCGAAGGCCAGTTCGCCGTTGGCCGCCGTGCCCGGCGCCTTGTGCGCCAGCGGGATGTAGCAGGCCAGACCCGGTTCCGTGGCGAGGGAAATGCCGACCAGCGTCGCGGTGGAGGGCGTCAGCGAATCCGTTTCCGTGTCCACGGCCAGGACGCCGGTGGTCCGGGCGCGCTCGACCCAGACGGCCAGGGCGTCGAGATCCTGGATCAGTTCGTAGCGCTTGGCGATGTCGGTCGCCGGGGCGGGGCGGCTGCGCGGGGTGGCCGGGGCTTCGGCGGCGGCTGGGGAGGGGGCCGGGCTGCCGGCGCTGGCTGCTGCCGGAGCGGGCGCGCTGGTGGCGCCGTCGGCGATGGTGCCGTCCTTGCGCATCTCCGCCTCGACGCGGGCGACGATGGTGCGGAAACCTTGGGCGCGCAGGAAGTCGATCAGCTTCTGGTGGTCGGGCTCGCGGACGCGCAACTCCTCCAGCGGCTTCGGCACCGGGGCGTGGTCGTCCAGCAGGACGAGGCGGCGGGAGACGCGTGCCTGCTCCGCGAACTCGGTCAGCTTCTGGCGGCGGGCCGGCTGCTTGATCTCGCCCGCGCGGGCCAGCAGGGATTCGAGGTCGCCGTATTCCGTGATGAGCTGCGCCGCCGTCTTCACGCCGATGCCCGGCACGCCCGGCACGTTGTCCACGCTGTCGCCGGCCAGAGCCTGCACGTCCACCACCTTGTCCGGGGGAACGCCGAACTTCTCGAACACCTCGTCGGGGCCGATGGGCTTGTTCTTCAGCGGGTCGAGCATCCGCACGCCGGGGCGGACCAGTTGCATCATGTCCTTGTCGGACGACACGATGGTCACCTCGCGCCCAGCCTCGTTCGCGAGGCGCGCGTAGGTGGCGATCAGGTCGTCGGCCTCGTAGCCCTCCAGCTCCAGGCAGGGCAGGCAGAAGGCCTCCGTCGCCTCGCGGATCAGGGCGAACTGGGGCTTCAGTTCCTCCGGCGGTTCGGGGCGGTGGGCCTTGTAGTCGGGGTAGAAGTCGTTGCGGAAGTTCAGCCGCTTCGAATCGAAGACCACCGCCACGGCCGACGCCTTCAGGTCGGCCAGCAGCTTCAGCAGCATGTTCGAGAAGCCCAGCACCGCGTTGACCGGCGTGCCGTCCGGCCGGTTCAGCATCGGCAGCGCGTGGAAGGCCCGGAAGATGAACCCCGACCCGTCCACGAGATACAGCCCGCTGCCGTCCCCGGCGGGGGCGGGGGCCTTGGTTTCGGTGCCCTGGGCGTCGGCGATCTTCTGGTCTTCGGCGGTCTTATCGGACATGGCGCGGTCTCAATCCCTTTGGGGGCGCTACCATGGCCGAACCGGGCCGGAGAGTCGAGGGGCGGCCACACTTGCCCCCACCCTCCCCACGGCTACGCCGCGGGTCCCCTCCCTCCCGGAGGGGAGAGGGAATTAAGGGCGCTCACACCCCCACGTTGCTCTCCGCCACGAACCTCTCGAACGCCACCACGTCCAGGGGGCGGCTGATGAGGAAGCCCTGGATTCTTGTGCAGCGCTGCTGGCGGAGCATTTCGGCTTGTTCCTCGGTTTCCACGCCTTCGGCGATGGTGTCGAAGCCCAGGCTATCGGCGAGGTTCACGATGGTGCCGACGATGGCCGGGTCGGTCGCGGACTTTACGATGTCGCGGACGAAGCTGCGGTCGATTTTCAGCGTGTCGATGGGGAAACGCTTCAGGTAGGCCAGCGACGAATAGCCGGTGCCGAAGTCGTCGATGGACAGGCGCACGCCGATGTCCTTCAGTTCGTTCAGGATCGTCACGGCCTTTTCGATGTCGCCGATCATGGCGCCCTCGGTCAGCTCCAGCTCCAGCCGGCCGGGGGGGATGTTGGTGGACTCGACCACGTTGCGCACGAAGCTGACGAGGCGGGCGTCCTGGAACTGGCGGGGCGACAGGTTCACCGACACCGACGCCAGATCCAGGCCGGAGGCCAGCCAGCCGGACAGGCGGCCGCAGGCCTCGCGCAGGGTCCAGGCGCCGATCTCCCAGATCAGGCCGGTTTCCTCGGCCAGCGGGATGAACTCCGCCGGGCTGACGAGGCCGCGCGCGGGGTGGCGCCAGCGGATCAGGGCCTCGGCGCCGATCACGCGGCGCGGATTCGTGTCCACCTTGGGCTGGAAATGAAGCTCGAACTCCTCGCCGTTCGAGGCGGCGCGGCGCAGGTCGCTTTCCAGCCCCAAGGTGAAGCCGGACCGCTCGCGCATGCCGGTCTCGTAGAAGACGTACTTCTGCTCCGGGTTCCGCTTGGCGTGGTACATGGCCAGGTCGGCGTTGCGGAGAAGCTGGTCGGCCGTCTCGCCGTCGTCGGGGTAGAAGGCGAGGCCGATGGAGGCGCCGCAGAAAAGCTCCTGATTGTGGACGGCGAAGGGCTCGCCCATCGAATAGAGGACCTTCTCGACGAGGCGGGCGCCGGAGGCGCGGTCGGCGGCATCGGGGGCAACGATCAGGAACTCGTCGCCGCCAAGACGGCCCACCGTGTCCGCCACCCGCGTGCAGTTGCGCAGGCGCTTGGCGACCAGCTTCAGCAGGTCGTCGCCGGCGTGGTGGCCCAGCGTGTCGTTCACCTGCTTGAAGCGGTTCAGGTCCAGGAAGGCCACCGCCACCTTGGTGCGGGTGCGCTGGGCTCGCAGGATGGCTTCCTCCAAGCGCTCGCAGACCAGCCAGCGGTTGGGCAGGTCGGTCAGCCGGTCGAAGCTGGCCTGATAACGGATCTGGTGTTCCTGGTACTTGCGCTGGCTGATGTCGGCGAGCGTCAGGACGTAATGTTCCAGCGTCCCGCCGGGGGAGCGCACGGCGTTGACCGACAGGGAGGCCGCGAAGGCGTCGCCGGAATGGCGGAAGCTGGTCACCTCGCCCTGCCAGCGGCCGTCGCTGCGGGCGGTGCGCCAGATGTCCTCGATGAAGATGCGCTCGTGCGAGCCGGGGGCGAAGAGGACCAGCGGGCGGTTCAGCAGCTCGTCCCGGCGGAAGTTGGTCATCACCTCGTAGGCCGGGTTGACCGCCTGCACGGTCAGGTCCGGGTCCACGATCAGGATGCCGTCGGCCACGCTTTCGAACACGGTGGCGAGAAGGCGGATCTTCTCCTCGTGCCGCTTGCGCTCGGTGATGTCCTGGACGGTGCCTTCGTAATAGCGGATGCGGCCACCGGCGTCGCGGACGCAGCGCGCGTTCTCGGTGATCCAGATGATGGAGCCGTCGCGGCGGAAAACGCGCGCCTCGAAATTCTGCACCACGTCCCGTTCGGCCATGGCGCGGGCGAAGGCCTCGCGCTTGCCGGGATCGACGTAGAGCTGGCCGGCGATGTCCGTCAGGTTGTCGGTCAGGTCGGCTGGCGAATCGTAACCATAGATCCGCGCCAGCGCCGGATTGACGCGAAGATAACGGCCATCGACCGTGGTCTGGTAAATACCTTCGACCGCGTTCTCAAAAATACTCCGGTACTGCTCTTCCGTTTCCTGGCTCATCGAGCGCGCCTCTTCCGACGCAAGGGCCGCACCGTTGGGGAAAAGCATGTTTGGAACTCGACGTGATGTCTCTGTCTTTAGCCCTTTTGCGTCGCACAAAAGTAGATGCCAGGAAGGCGGCGCACGTCAAGGCAGATCACTTTATGTTTTTCTCAATTGTAATGAAAGGGGGGTTATAGAACGTGCGTCATAGGAGCGCGGAATGGCGGGCGCGCGGGCAAAAAGAAAGGGCCGGACGATTCCGGCCCCTGCTTTTTGGGAATAACCCTTGTCTTTTAAAGGGGTTGGCCCGGTCTGAGAGACTCAGTGGCCGTGGCCGACCTTGGCGCCTTCCTTCAGGACGTAACGGCGTGAGCAGTAGGGGCACTCGGTGCGGCCCTCGGCGCTCAGCGTCAGATAGACCAGCGGGTGGCCCAGCGCACCGCCGCCGCCGTCACACCCGACGGTCAGGGTTTCCACTTCAATCGTCTCGGTCGGCTGCATGGCAGACATCCTCCTCTTTGACACACTCGCGCGACAGCGTCATGGTTAAGATGCCCACCGAATGAGGCACGCGCGCGCGGCCGGATGATACCCAACGCGCCGCGCGGATCAAGGTGATACCGGAAAGGCCAAGCTTCGAAGCCCATGGTTGCGCACACCTCACTCAATCCCGTCAACCTGCCGGCGCACGCCGTCGAGGTCCGCGACCTCACCAAGATTTACCGCTCCGCCGGGAAGGCCGGGCCGAAACACGCGCTGAAGGGGATCGATCTGGCGATTCCCCGCGGCTCGCTGTTCGGGCTGCTGGGTCCCAACGGCGCGGGGAAATCGACCCTCATCAACATCCTCGCCGGGCTGGTCAACAAGACCGACGGCGCCGTGGCGATCTGGGGCACCGACATCGACGACCACCCGCGCCAGGCGCGGGCGTCCATCGGCGTGGTGCCGCAGGAACTGAACATGGACCCCTTCTTCACGCCCCGCGAGATGCTGGAGCTTCAGGCGGGGCTCTATGGGGTTCCGAAGAAGGAACGCCGGACGGAGGAACTGCTGGAGGCCGTGGGCCTGCGCGACAAGGCCGACGCCTACGCGCGGTCGCTGTCCGGCGGCATGAAGCGCCGCCTGATGGTCGCCAAGGCGATGGTGCACACGCCGCCCGTGCTGGTGCTGGACGAGCCCACGGCGGGCGTCGATGTCGAGCTGCGCATCCAGCTGTGGGAGCATGTGCGCAAGCTCAACCGTGAAGGGACGACGGTCCTGCTTACCACGCATTACCTCCAGGAAGCGGAGGAGTTGTGCGATACCATCGCGATCATCAACCATGGGGCGGTGGTCGCCTGCGAGCCGACCGCGCAGCTGCTGCGCCGGGTGGACGCCAAGGCGCTGACCGTGGTGGTCGATCGGGATTTGGACGGCGTGCCGGCGGAGCTGGGCGGCTTCAAGGCGGAACTGGTCGAGCCGCGCCGGCTGGTCGTGCGCTACGAGCCCAGCCGCCAGCGGGTCGACGCCATCCTGGCCGCGCTGGCGGGCGGGGGGCTTGGGGTTGTGGATCTGAGCACGGAGGAATCAGACTTGGAGGACATCTTCCTCCAGCTGACCGCCGGGGCGCATGCGCGAGGGAACGTCAACGATGCTGCGTGATGCGGTCCGGCGCCGCCCTTTGAAGGTTGTTGCTGGATTGGTTTTGGGGGTGGGTCTGATGCTGTCGGGCTGCACCGCCACGTTTCAGCCCATGGGCGCGCCGGTCGCGCAGCCGAGGCTGACCGACAATGCCCTCTACGCCGCCGACGGGTTCGAGCTGCCGTTGCGCCGCTGGCTGCCGGAAAACGGCGCCCCGGTGCGGGCGGTGGTGGTGGCTCTGCACGGCTACAACGACTATTCGAATGCTTTCGACGGGGCCGGGCGCAGCTTCGCCACGCGCGGCATCGCGACCTACGCCTACGATCAGAGGGGCTTCGGCGCGACGCGCGACCGGGGCATCTGGCCGGGCACGCCGACGCTGGTCGCCGACCTGAACACGGCGGTCGAACAGGTGCGCGCCCGCCACCCCGGCGTGCCGGTCTACCTGATGGGCGAGAGCATGGGTGGGGCCGTGGTGCTGACCGCCATGACGCAGCGGAACGCGCCGACCGTGGACGGCACCATCCTGGTCGCCCCGGCCGTTTGGGGGCGGGAGGTCATGGGCTTCTTCCCACGAGCAATGCTGTGGCTCAGCTACAACCTCGTGCCCGGGATCGTGGTGCACCCGCCGAAGGATTTGAAGATCCAGGCCTCCGACAACATCGAGATGCTGCGCGCGCTGGGCCGCGACCCGATGGTCATCAAGGGCTCGCGCGTCGACGCGCTGGACGGGCTGACCGACCTGATGGGCTCGGCGCTGGCCGCCTGCGGACGGCTGGAGGTGCCGTCGCTGGTGCTGTACGGCGCGCACGAGCAGGTGCTGCCGCCGAAGCCCGTGAAGCGGGCTTTACAGGACTTCGGCGCCGGCGGGCGGCATGTGGTCGCCGTCTATCCGGACGGCTGGCACATGCTGCTGCGCGATCTGAAAGGGCAGGTGGTGATGGACGACATCGTCGCCTGGATCCAAGACCCCAAGAACCCGCTGGCGAGCGGGGCGGACAAGGGACCGCGCGAGCTGGTCGCCGCGAAGTAAGGTCCGGGAAGGTCTGGAAAAGGAAAGAGCCCCGCGGGATCGCGGGGCTCTTTTCACGTCAGCAGCCGGAGGTCAGCAGCCGGAGAGGCGCGGGGTGCGCTCGACCGCCAGCCCGAAGGCCGGTCGCAGGGCGGTGCCGACCCAGTTGCCGGCCAGCGCCGCGACGATCCACACCCAGCCGTGCAGGCTGCCCGAGGCGATGCCGCTGAAATAGGCGCCGATGTTGCAGCCGAAGGCCAGACGCGAGCCGTAGCCCAGCAGCAACCCGCCGACCACCGCCGCGACGAAGGACTTCAGCGGCAGCTTCCAACCCGGCGCGAAGCGGCCCGCCAGACCGGCGGCGAACAGCGCCCCCAGGATGATGCCGAAATCCATCACCGAGGTGACGTCGGCGGCGACGCTGCCGCGCAGCATGGCGGCGTTGGCCGGCGTCTGCCAGAAGGGCCAGGAGGCCACGTCCACCCCGGCAGCCGCCAGCCCCTTCGACCCCCACAGCGCGAAGGCTGAGGTGATGCCCCAGGGGCGGCCGGCCAGCGCCAGCGTGGCGAAGTTCATCACCGCCAGTGCCACCGCGCCCCACACCAGCGGCCAGGGGCCGCGCAGGAACCGGCCGAGGCCAGCGGTGGTGGGCGTGGCGCCGTCCGTCACCAGACGGCCGTGCCGGCGCTTTTCCAACACGACGCTCAGGCCCGCGACGGCGGCGAAGACGGCGAGGTTCAGCGCCAGCGCGGCCGGCCAGCCGAAGCTGTCGATCACCGACACCGGCCCCACGGAGGGCAGGGCTTGCCACCAGGGCAGGTGATAGGCGCCCAGCACCGAACCGGCGATGAAGGCGGCCAGCGTGACCAGCATGCGGGTGTTGCCGCCGCCCACGGTGAAGAGCGTGCCCGAGGCGCAGCCGCCGCCCAGCTGCATGCCGACGCCAAAGACGAAGGCGCCGACCACGACCGACACGCCGACCGGGGCGACCAGCCCCTTCACCGGCGCGCCGAACAGGCTGCCGGCCGCCAGCACCGGGAAGAACAGGGCGCAGGCGAGGGCGAGCATCAGCATTTGCGCCCGCAGCCCGGCCCCGCGCCGGTCCGCGATCAGAACCCGGAAGGCCGAGGTGAAGCCGAAGGAGGCGTGGTAGAGCGCCAACCCGAGGGCACTGCCCAGCAGGAACAGCGCCGCCTGGGTCGCGCTGACCGCGTCGGCCAGCCACAGCGCGCCGACCACCAGCAAAGCGGCGGCAACGCCCGCCGCGCCGTTGTTGCGGCCCCGGTCGCCGACCGATCCGGCGGAAGGCCGGGAAAGGGAAAGGTCCGTCATGCCGATCCTTAAAGAACGAAAATGATGTGGTAAATTAGGATTTCGGAGTGAGGATACAGATGTGAAAAGCGCGCGCTTTGGAAAAGGGCGGCGGTTCTGCCATGCGTTTTTTACAAGGGAAGCTGATCGTATGTCGGGTGCCGGTGTGAAATGGGCGAGGGCTGCGCCCGGATGAATTTTCGGCGAGATGCCCTCATTTAAGGGTTTGCTCTCCGTGAAAGCTTCGGCTATGGTGCGCGTCCGCTGTCGCTGGACCCGTAGCTCAGCTGGATAGAGCGCTGCCCTCCGAAGGCAGAGGTCATGAGTTCGAATCTCGTCGGGTCCGCCACAACGCTGAATTTTCTCAAGGGCTTAGCCACCGCCGTGGCTGGGCCCTTTTGCTTTTCGGCCCTCTCCGAACGGTTTTGCAAAAAAGTGACGGACCTATGTCGATTTTGCTTGAGCGCCTATGCCAGCCCGGCTATACGAACGGCCCGCGCCACCCAGAACGACGCGGGACGCGCTTGTGGCGGAATTGGTAGACGCGCTAGGTTCAGGTCCTAGTGGCTGAAAGGCCGTGGGGGTTCGAGTCCCTCCAAGCGCACCAACACCTTACCAGTGTTGGGGCTGTATAGAGATGAACGTGGGGCCATAGCTCAGCTGGGAGAGCGCTACAATGGCATTGTAGAGGTCAGGAGTTCGATCCTCCTTGGCTCCACCATCTCTCCTCCCTCCGGCGTGATGCCGGAACCATTTTCCGAAAATTTGATCCAAAATTCCCGGCGATTTCGAAATCGAAGGGATTAACCCCTTGGATCCTGTGGTCTCCGAGCGGTGACCGACGGATAATTGACCGTCGAAACAAAAAATCCCCCGGAGCGCGTGCCATGTCCAGACGAATGGAAGTCGGGTTGAGGACGCTTGTCCTCGCGATCCATGAAGAGGCGACGATCACCGCGGCGGCCAAGGGGCTGACCGGTGCGCTGGCGCAGCTGGCCGCCTTGCGGGAAACCGCCAGCCTCGCGTCGGGGCAGGCCGGGCGCGCGGTCGGCGAGGAAGAGGTGATGCGCATCGTCCTGAACGCCCGCCGCGTTCGCCAGACGCGCGCCGAGGCCCAGGCAACGACTGCGGGGGCGCTGACCAAGGCGGCGACCAAGGCGGCGGTGGCGACGGCAAAGGCCGGGACGGCGCAGGAGGCGTCCGATAACCCCGTGCCCGTGCGGGTGAGGCGGCGGCTGGCGCCACTGGCGGTGCGGTCGCTGACCCGGAACTTGCCTGCAATCGTGCGTTGATGATCCGCCCCGTGGTGTGAAGATGGGGCGGTGGAGGGGCGCGTCGTGTGAGATCATCCTTATGAAATCACAGGGCCGCCCCCGGAACGGGCTTGTGCTGAAGCGATTGCGCCGCAATGATCGCGCCCCACCGGCGGTCCCATCGCCGGCCTCCCTCAAGGACTGATCCCGGCGGCCCGGAATCCGAAATGCGCAGAGTGACGACGAAACCTCGGGCGGACTGGCGTCCGGGGCTCCGCAAGTATCCCTTCGGCGTGCGCGCGATGAACGCCGGCGCGCCGTGGCGCGAGGATGTCCGCTATGAATTTTCCGCTTCCCAGATCGACCTGATCGAAAGCGTCGCCGACGAGCTGCACGCGATGATCCACGAGGCCGTGCGCGCCGCCGTGGAGGGCAAGCTGTTCGCCCAGTTGGGCATTCGCGGCGAGGTCGCGCGCCTGCTGGAAGCCTCCTGGTCCGACTATTGGGCCGGCGGGCGGCTGAACGAGCGCGCGGGCGCTCTCGTCGGGCGGCTGTCGCTGGCCTATGACGGGCGCGATTCCGTCAAGCTGCTGGGCTGCAACTACGACACGAGCGAGGGGTTGTTTGCCGCCTCCATCGTCCAGCGCAACTGGCGCGAGGCGCTGGCCGCCGACGCCGACCAGTTCAACGGCCTGCATGAGGGGCTGGTGGAACGTTGGGAAGAGCTGGCCACCGGCCTGCACAGCCGCGCCCGCGTCCATCTGGCCTGCGCCACCCCCGACCCGATGCGCGAGGGCGAGCTGGTCTATCTGGCCGCCACAGCGGCGGAGGCCGGCATCGACACGCATCTGCTGCCCTTGCAGAGCCTGGGCTGGGACGGCCGCCGCTTCCTCGACGACGAGGGGCAGACGGTGGCGTGGCTGGCGAAGATCTACCCGTGGCAGGGCTTGGCCGAGGATGCCTTCGTGCACAAGCTGCGCTCCGGCGGAATGAGCGTGCTGTCGCCGCTGTGGTGCTGGCTGATGTCGAACCATGGGCTGCTGGCGCTGCTGTGGCACCTCTACCCGCAGCACCCGAACCTGTGCCGCGCCGCCTTCGATCCGGCCGACCTGGGCGGGTGCGATTCGGTGACGGTGCGCAGCCTGTTCGGGTTGGACGACGCGGCCCAGTGCATGACCGTGCAGGGGCAGGTGGTGTCGGACACCGGGGCGGCGGACAGCCTGAATGGGAGCGGTTTGGGCGGCAGCGTGTGGCTGGAAACGCCGCCGATCTTCGAGGACGAGGGCATGCACGCGGTGCTGCACGCCTGGATCGTCGGGGACAAGTGCCTGGGCATGTCGGTGCGCGAATCGGAAGACCCGCGCGTCGGCCCGGACGCGGCGATGGTGCCGCATCTGTTCAGGGGGTAGGGGAGTATTGCCCCCTCCCTAACCCTCCCCCGCTTCGCAGGGGAGGGGACTGTCGCTGTCTTTCCCTTCACCGCAGGAAGTGGCAGAGGGAGGGGGCAAGCGCCTTCGGGAGCTACTGGCCGCGTCCCGGCGCGAAGGGGTTGGGCAGGCGGGGGCCGAAGGCTTCCTTGCGGGCTTCGCGCCACGCGATGTCGTTGCCGCCGCTGGCGGAGGTGGACACGTCCACCACCTGGCTCTGGTGCCGCAGCCAGCCGCGCAGCTTCTCCTCGAAGCGGCTGGCCTCCTGGGCGTCGGCGACCTCCAGCTGCATCGTCACGCACAATTCCGTCTTCATGGCTGATCCTCCCGGTTGACCGTGGGTGCCTGTCAAACAGCCGAAGCGGAGAGTGGTCGCGCGCAAAGGAAAAGGGCGGGGAAATCCCCGCCCTTCAGGAAACGTCCTTTGGAACCGTGACGGCCGGATGGGCTCACTTGCCCTCGGGCTTGGTCGGCTTGGCAGTCGGCTTGGCGATGCTGGCGATCTGCTTCTGCAACTCGTCAATCTGCTTCTGCAACTCGTCGAAGGTGTGCTCGCCGGCGGCCGGAGCGGGCGGCTTGACGAAGGGCTGCGGCTGCTCCTGGCCTTCCTCGCCGGGGCCGAAGGGGGAGAACATGCGCATGGCCCGCTCGAACATCGCCATGTTCTGCTTGCCCACCTCTTCCAGCCGGCCGAATGGGAACATGCCGCCCAGCGTGTTCTGGAAATAGTCGCGCATCTGCTCCTGGTTCCGCGCGAAGGACTGCATGGAGTATTCCAGGTAGCTCGGCACCATCCACTGCATGTTGTTGCCGTAGAAGCCGATCAGCTGGCGCAGGAAGCTGATGGGGAGCAGGTTCTGGCCCTTGCTCTCCTCTTCCACGATGATCTGGGTGAGGACGGAACGGGTGATGTCCTCGCCGGTCTTCGCGTCGTAAACCACGAAATCCAGGCCGTCCTTGACCATCTGGCAGAGGTGGTCAAGCGTCACGTAGCTGCTGGTCGCGGTGTTGTAGAGCCGCCGGTTGGCGTACTTCTTGATCGTGATCGGAGCGGACTTCTGGTCTTCCTTGTCGGCCATCGCGGTTTCTTTCAAGAAAGGACGTTCGGCGGAAATGATTCAGATATAAGCATCTACTCGAACGTTTGCACGGTGTCCAGTGCCGTACCGCCGCAGAGCGACGACGGCCCGGGGCGCGCCCGGTTTTGCAGTTTTGTGGACATTTCCGAACGGGGTAACACGATGCTGGTCAAGGCGGCGGCGCACCACCTATACTGATGGTCATGGCCGATTCGTCCGACCCCGACATTCCTTCCCTGGAAACGCTTGCGCAACGGTACCTCGACCTGTGGCAGGAACAATGGGCGGCAACCGCCGCCGATCCCGAAACGGCGGACGCGTTGGCGCGGCTTTTCCAGATGATGGGGCAGGGGGCCGCGGCGGTCGCGCCCTTCATGTTCGGTCCGGGCGGGTTCGCCTTCGCGAGCACGCCGGGCACCGGCTGGAACCCGAATCCGCCCCCCGATCCGTCGCCGTACCATACATGGCCGCAACACACCGGGCCGCAACACACCGGACCGCAACACCCAAGGCCGCAGCCTTCCACGACGCCGAAGCCGCCGGACGCGCCGCCGCCCGCGGGAGGGGCGCATGAGCCCGGCCGCACAGAGGGCACGGCCCCGGCTGGGCCCGCGTCCGCTGGCGCTGCATCTGGCGACGGTGATCCCCACGTTGCTCAGCTCCTCCGCAGGATTGCCGCACTTGAGGAACGGCTCGCTGCCGTGGAGGGCGGAACTGAAGGGCCGGGCCGCGGAACTGCGGGCACTGGTCGGCCGAACCGACGCCGACGGATTCGGTAAGGCGGTCGACCGCGAGGTTCGGCGCCAGCTCGACCTGTTCCTGACCGGGCTGGAACGGTACCGGCACCATCCCTACCGGCGCGACCTGCCGGACCCGCCCGTGCTGTGGGCGGAGGGTGCGACGCGCGTTCTGGATTATGGCGGCCCCGATCTTGGAGGCGGTCCGGGGGGCTCCGGTGTGCCGGTGCTGTTCGTGCCGTCGCTGGTCAACCGGCATTACATATTGGATCTGTCTGAGCGCAAAAGCCTGATGCGCTGGCTGGCGGGGCAGGGGCTGCGGCCTTTTCTGGTGGATTGGGGAACGCCCGGCCCGCTGGAGCGGCGGTTCACCCTGACCGACTACATCGCCGGGCGGCTGGAGCGCGCGCTGCTGGCCGTCGTGGAGGCGACCGGGCGGCCGGTCCCGGTGGTCGGCTATTGCATGGGCGGGCTGCTCGCCACCGCGCTGACGCTGCGCCGGCCGAAGGAGGTTGCGGCGCTGGGGCTGATGGCGACGCCCTGGGACTTCCACGCCGAGGACGCCGGGCTGGCGCGCCGGGCGGCATCCTTCTTCCAGCCCTACGGCCCGCTGGTGGAGGCCTGGGGGGAGTTTCCGGTGGACGCGCTGCAGGCGCTGTTCGCCCAGCTGGACCCCATGATGGCGCTGAAGAAGTTCAGCCAGTTCGCCCGCATGGACCCGGACAGCCGCGCCGCGTTGTCCTTCGTGGCGCTGGAAGATTGGCTGAACGACGGGGTGCCTTTGGTGGCCGCCGTGGCCCGCGACACTTTGGCCGGGTGGTACGGGCGCAACGACACGGCGCGCGGCAACTGGCTGGTCGCCGGCCTGTCCGTCGATCCGGCCCGCGTCACCGTGCCCACTTTGGCAATGATTCCCGAGCGCGACCGCATTGTTCCGCCGTCTTCGGCAATAGCGTTGGCAAGAACAATACCTAGAGCTCAAATGATCAGGCCCGCCTTGGGCCATATTGGCATGGTGGTAAGCGCTGGGGCAGAGACCGGCATATGGCGCCCCCTGGCCGATTGGCTTATTGCCGCAGGATAACCCCAGCCTGTCAGGTGTCTTGCATTGGGCGAAAGGCGCGCCTAAGGTCAATCCGACTCCCAGCGTCACTCTAACTCGATAATAAAACTGTCAAATCCGAGGAGCGTCAACATGACCGAAGTTGTCATCGCCGGTGCTGCGCGTACTCCCATCGGCAGCTTCAACGGGGCGCTCAGCTCCGTCCCCGCCCATTACCTGGGCGAGGTGGCGATCCGTGAAGCGCTCTCCCGCGCCAAGACCGAAGCCGGCGAGGTGAACGAGGTGATCCTGGGCCAGATCCTGACCGCCGGTCAGGGCCAGAACCCGGCTCGCCAGGCCGCCGTCAACGCGGGCATCCCGGCCGAGGCGACCGCCTTCGGCATCAACCAGCTCTGCGGTTCGGGCCTGCGTTCGGTCGCGCTCGGCTATCAGGCGATCCGCAACGGCGACGCCGACATCATGGTCGTCGGCGGCCAGGAGAGCATGAGCCAGGCCCCGCACGTCATGCACCTGCGCAACGGCGTGAAGATGGGCTCGGCCGAGATGCTCGATACCATGCTGAAGGACGGCCTGTGGGACGCCTTCCATGGCTATCACATGGGCAACACCGCCGAGAACGTCGCCCAGAAGTGGCAGCTGACCCGCGACGAGCAGGACGCCTTCGCCGCCGCGTCGCAGCAGAAGGCCGAGGCCGCCCAGAAGGCCGGCCGCTTCAAGGACGAGATCATCCCGGTCACCATCAAGGGCCGCAAGGGTGACATCATCGTCGCCGACGACGAATACCCGAAGCACGGCACCACGGTGGAATCGCTGGCCAAGCTGCGCGCGGCCTTCGCCAAGGACGGCACGGTGACCGCCGGCAACGCGTCGGGCATCAACGACGGCGCCGCCGCGCTGGTGCTGATGACCGCCGACAACGCCGCCAAGCGCGGCGTCGCTCCGCTGGCCCGCATCGTGTCGTGGGCGACCGCCGGCGTCGATCCGGCGATCATGGGCACCGGCCCGATCCCGGCCTCCCGCCTCGCCCTGCAGAAGGCGGGCTGGAAGCACGAGGATCTGGACCTGATCGAGGCGAACGAGGCTTTCGCCGCGCAGGCTCTGGCCGTCAACAAGGACCTGGGCTGGGACACCAGCAAGGTGAACGTCAACGGCGGCGCCATCGCGCTCGGCCATCCGGTCGGCGCCTCGGGTGCCCGCGTCCTGACGACGCTGCTGTTCGAAATGCAGAAGCGCGACGCCAAGAAGGGCCTCGCCACCCTGTGCATCGGCGGCGGCATGGGCATCGCCCTCTGCGTCGAGCGGGGCTGATGTGAAAAGCGGGCCGCTTCCCTCACGGGAGCGGCCCGCTTCGTAAGAGCACGTAGAAGACTACAAACAAGTCCACACACACTTTGGGGGAGGAGCCAATGGCTCGGGTTGCAGTTGTCACCGGTGGTACGCGCGGCATCGGCGAGGCGATCTCGGTCGCGCTGAAGAACGCCGGCTATCTTGTCGCCGCGAACTACGCGGGCAACGATGAGAAGGCCAAGGAATTTTCGGCCCGCACCGGCATCGCCGTCTACAAGTTCGACGTGTCCGATTTCAACGCCGTCAAGGAAGGCATCGCCCAGATCACGGCCGATCTCGGCCCGGTCGACGTGGTGGTCAACAACGCCGGCATCACCCGTGACGGCGTGCTGCAGCGCATGACGCCCGAGCAGTGGAACGACGTCATCGCGACGAACCTCACCTCCTGCTTCAACCTGTGCCGCAATGTCATCGACGGCATGCGCGAGCGCGGGTTCGGCCGCATCGTCAACATCGGCTCGGTGAACGGTCAGGCCGGCCAGTACGGTCAGGTGAACTACGCCGCCGCCAAGTCGGGCATCCACGGCTTCACCAAAGCGCTGGCCCAGGAGGGTGCGGCCAAGGGCATCACCGTGAACGCCATCGCGCCGGGCTACATCGACACCGACATGGTGCGCGCGGTGCCGCCGAACGTGCTGGAGAAGATCGTCGCCCGCATTCCGGTCGGCCGTCTCGGCAAGGCGGAAGAGATCGCCCGTGGCGTGCTGTTCCTGGTTGGCGACGACGCCGGCTTCATCACCGGCTCGACCCTGTCGATCAACGGCGGTCAGCACATGTACTGATCGGCGCACGCTGATCGGTCTTTGGGGAACGTTCGCGAAGCCCCTCTCCGGGAGACCGGGGAGGGGTTTTGTTTTGCCCCCTCCCTAACCCTCCCCCGCCCTTGGCGGTGGAGGGGGTTGCGGCGGAGTTCCCTCTCCCGCGTAGCGGGGGAGGGCTAGGGAGGGGGCTTCACGCTCAAAAAGCGAAACCCCCGCTCGGTTGGCGGGGGTTTCAGCGGGCGATCTTAGGAGCCCGCAATTGCAATGCCGTTTTCACGGCGAAATCTCAGAGATGTCTGGCCGAATAGGTCGGCTTCCTCAAGTAAGCGCCGGTGGACTCATGAGCTTCTCACCCTCCTGTCTACGGGAACACTTGCCTTGCAGTGCAGCTGGCTTTTGCCAACCTGAAGCGGAGCTTTCCGCGTCTTCACCTCAACCAGTTTTGCTCTGAGAGGTAGCGTGCTCCTACTTGAGGGGGCTGTCAAGACCTTCTTCGCGGGGTATTCGCGTCGGTCACATTCAGTTGCGGAACTGGAAGGCGACCGGGCGCTTGTCGTCCAGGGAGACCACCGCGCAGCCGCCGAGCGCCGGGCCGATGGGAAGCTCGCCAAGCGCGGTGACCGCGCCGGCTTCCTTGAGACGGCCGACAAAGCCGGAACCGTCCGCCTTGGCGACCCAGGCGAAGGGGATCCAGGTCTGGCGCACCGGCTCGCCGCCGGCTTGCACCACGGCGGCGAAGGCGGTGGCGCTGGGCGTGCCCGGCGGGAAGACGGCCAGCACGGTGCCGGCGTCCTCCTCGTTCAGGGCGGCCTGATTCAGCGTCACGCCCATCACCGCCAGCCAGACCGCGACCACCGCCGCGCCCAGCGCGAGGGCGAAGCCGTGTCCGATGATGGGGGTGTTGGGCGTGTCGCTCATGGCACGGTATCCTGAGGGTCAGGCCTTGGCTTCGGAGGTTGCCAGGGACGGCGCGGGCTTCTCGTCGATCGGCCAGTTGACGGCGGCCGAGGCGAGGGCGAGCGCCACGCTGGCCCACCAGACGATGTCGTAGGAGCCGGTGCGCTCGTACAGCACGCCGCCCAGCCACACGCCGAGGAAGCCGCCGACCTGATGGCTGAGGAAAGCGAAGCCGTAGAGCATGCCGAGGTAGCGCGTGCCGAACATCAGCGCGACGAGGCCGGAGGTCGGCGGCACTGTGGACAGCCACAGCAGGCCCATGGCGGCGGCGTAGAGGATCACCGTCACCGGCGAGATCGGCACCAGGATGAAGGCCGCCGTGCACAGGCCGCGCAGGGTGTAGTTGGCGCACAGCAGGTAGCGCTTGCTGACCTTGCCGCCCAACACGCCGGAGCTGTAGGAGCCGATGACGTTGAACAGGCCGATCAGGGCCAGCGCCCAGGAGGCGAGGCTGGGGCTGATGCCGGCGGCGGTCAGGTAGGGCGGCAGGTGCGTGGTGATGAAGGCCAGCTGGAAGCCGCAGACGAAGAAGCCGGCGACCAGCAGGACGTAGCTGGGATGCTTGAAGGCCTGCCGCACGGTGGCGGCGAAGCCGATGTCGGCGCCGGTGACCGTGGGCGCGTTCTTGCCGCCGCCGGTTCCGATGAAGGACGAGGCCAGCAGCGGGATCATCAGCATCGAGGCGCCGAGCAGCACCAGGGCCGTCTGCCAGCCGTAGGCGGAGATGAAGGCCTGCCCCATCGGCGCGAACAGGAACTGCCCCATGGAGCCCGCCGCCGTGGCGATGCCCATGGACCAGGACCGCTTGTCCGCTGGGACGATGCGGGCGAAGCCGGCGATGACGATGCCGAAGGAGGCGCCCGCCAGCCCGAGGCCGATCAGCAGGCCGGCGCTGAAATGCAGCATCAGGTGCGTGTCGGCCACCGACATCAGGGCGAGGCCCAGCGCGTAGAGAATGCCGCCGCCGGCCAGCACCGGGGCCGGGCCGTAGCGGTCGGCCAGCGCGCCGGCGAAGGGCGTGCCGATGCCCCACAGCAGGTTCTGGATGGCGATGGACAGGGCGAACACGTCGCGGCCCCAGCCGTGCGCGGTGGGCAGCGGACCGGTGAACAGGCCCATGCTGGAGCGCGGCCCGAAGGCGAGCATCGCGATCAGGCAACCACAGGCGATGACGAATCCCGGTGTCTGCCAGGAACGCTTTGCGGCGGCTCGGCCCGCCGGGGTGCTGGTGCTCAAGGTTTCCTCCTGTATGGCCCGTCCATTATGGCTCGCTGTTGCCGAGCGGCGGAGCGGGTTTTGGCACGATAGGGCCGGTCGGGGCGCCCATCAAATTCATAATGGGAAATCGTATTATTCCGCTGCGGAATGGAACGGCATGGGGGAGGGGACCGGCGTGGCGAGCTGGTCGCGCAGGCTGCTCTCCAGCCGGTCGAACACGGGGCCGATCCGGCCGGTGAAGCGGGCGCGGACCAGCCAGACCGACACGGTCAGCGAAAATTCCGGGATGTCCACCGTCCGGACCTGTGCCGCGTGCGGGGTGGAGGCGATCAGGCGCATGGGCGCCAAGCCGAAGCCGACGCCGCGCGCCACAAGCGAGATCAGCAGGGTCTGGTCGAACGCCTCGATGGTGACGTTCAGCGGCAGGCCGTGGCGGGCCAGCGCGTGCGTCATGGCGTGGCGGTACTTGCAGCCGTCCGGTTGCAGGACCCAGCCGACGGCGTTCATGGCGGGCAGGGTCAGCGGCTCCGGCCCGCAGGCTTCCCTGGACGCGATGATGTGCACCGGTTCCTGGGACACGCGGATGCCGACGAGATCGTCCGGCGGAAGCTGCCCGTCGACCAGCAGAACCAGCGCGCCGTCCAGCGTGCCGTTGCGGACCTGCTCCATCAGCGGCGTGCTCCAGTCCGAATGCAGGCGGACGGCCAGGTCGGGAAAGGTCGCGCGCAACGTGTCCAGCGGCCGGTGCGCGGCCAGCGAGGTCAGCACATGGGCGACGCCGAGGCGCAGCATGCCCCTGGGCGCCGCCGCGCCGGCGAAGGCGTCGGACAGATCGTCGGAGGCCTTCAGCACCCGCCGCGCGTGGGCCAGCGCCAGTTCGCCGTCGCGGGTCAGGGCGAGCGGCTTGGTCTGGCGGTCGAACAGGGTGACGCCCAGCTCGGCTTCCAGGCGCTGGATCAGGCGCGACACCGCCGATTGCGTCAGGCCCAGCCGGTTGCCGGCCTCCTGCACCGATTGCGCCTCCGCCACCGCGACGAAGGTGCGGATCTCGTTGAGCTTCATGGCGCCGGTCCGATCATCTGTCCGTCCGATCATCTGTCCTCTGGCGCCCGACTCTCCGCCTGGGTTAGCGTCGGGTCAAGCGCAACGAGGGATTCCCATGACCGCCCAGTCCGATGCCGAACCCGTCGTCGACCGGTCCAGCCGCGAGTATCCAGACCGCCCCTGGGTGGGGGTGGGCGTCATCGTGTGGCGGGGGGAACGGGTGCTGCTGGTTCGGCGCGGCCGGGCGCCCCGGCTGGGGCAATGGAGTCTGCCGGGCGGGGCGCAGCACGTCGGCGAGACGGTGTTCGAAACGGCGGTGCGCGAGGTGCTGGAGGAAACCGGCCTGCATGTGGTGCCGACCGAGGTCGTCACCGTGGTGGACGCCATCACGCCGGACGCGGCGGGGCAGGTGCATTTCCACTACACCATCGTGGAGGTGGCGGCGGAGTGTCCGGAGGGCGAGGCGGTCTGCGCCGACGACGCGCTGGAGGCCTGCTGGGCGACGGTGGAGGAGGTGGCGGAGCTGACGGAGTGGGACGAGACCCAGCGCGTCATCCGCCTGTCCGCCGCTCGGCGAGCCGCTGGATGAAGTCCGGGATCTCGGCGTCCGGCAGCGGCCGGGACAGCAGATAGCCCTGGATGCGGTCGCAACGGTAGGCGCGCAGGAACAGCAACTGATCCTTGGTCTCCACGCCTTCCGCGATGACCTGAAGGCCGAGCGCGTGAGCCAGCGCGATGATGGCGTGCACGATGGCCGCCGCGTCGCGGTCCTCGACCATGGCCTGGGTGAAGTGCTTGTCGATTTTCAGCGCCTCCACCGGCACCCGGCGCAGCAGCGACAGCGAGGAATAGCCGGTGCCGAAATCGTCCAGGACGAGGCGCACCCCGGCGCCGCGCAGCTGGGTCAGCACCTCGCGCGACGAGCCGCTGTGTTCGAACAGGGCGGTTTCGGTCAGTTCCAGCTTCAGGTTGGCGGCGGGCAAGCCGGTTTCCGCCAGAATGCCCAGCACCCGGCGGGCAAGGCCCGGATCGTCGAGCTGGCGGGCGGAGACGTTCACCGCCACCGGCACGTCGGCGATGCCGTCGCGCATCCAGCCGGCCGCCGTCTCGCAGGCGCGGCGCAGTGACCATTCGCCCAACAGATGGATGGCGTCGCTGGTTTCGGCCATGGGGATGAAGACGTCGGGCGGGATGACCGTTCCATCGTCCAGACGCCAGCGCGACAGCGCCTCGAAGCCGGACAGGCGGCCGGTGTGCGCGTCGGCCTGCGGCTGGTAGGCGAGCCGCAATTCGTTGCGGTCGATGGCCTCGCGGATGCGATCGGAGAAGGCGCCCGGAATCTCGCTCGATTCCAGCGGGCCGAACAAGCCGGCCTCGGTGATGGCCTTGTGGTTCGCCGCCATAGCCCCCTCCAATCCCCTACCAAGGCGACAACAGCCGAGTCAGGGTTTTGTTAACCATATTTCAGGGGTAGTTAAGCGGTTTTGTCGTGATTGCGAAAGAGTTAACGATCTATGCCCTGGTGATAAGAATGGGGCGCACTCCCCCTTTCTGGAGGGAATGCGCCCCAAAAGAACCGAGGCCTTGCGGACTCAGACGTTGAAGCGGAAGTGGAAGATGTCGCCGTCCTGGACGACGTATTCCTTGCCTTCCTGCCGCATCTTGCCGGCGTCCTTCGCACCCTGCTCGCCGCCGAGAGTCGTGTAGCTCTCGAAGTCGATGGTCTCGGCGCGGATGAAGCCGCGCTCGAAGTCGGTGTGGATGACGCCCGCCGCTTCCGGGGCCTTGGCGCCACGGCGCACGGTCCAGGCGCGGGCCTCCTTCGGGCCGACGGTGAAGAAGGTGATGAGGTCGAGAAGCTGGAAGCCGGCGCGGATCAGCTTGTTCAGGCCGGTCTCCTCAAGGCCGAGGGACTCCAGGAACTCCTTCTTCTCCTCGGGATCGGAGAGCTGGGCGACCTCGGACTCGATGGCGGCGGAGATGATGACCATGCCGGCCTTTTCGGCCTTGGCCTTCTCCGCGACCTTTTCCGTCAGGCTGTTGCCGGTGGCGGCCGAGGCCTCCTCGACGTTGCAGACGTACAGCACGGGCTTGGCCGTCAGCAGCATGAACTGCTTGAAGACCGGCTTCTCCTCCTCGCTGACCTCGACGACGCGGGCCGGCTTGCCGTCCTGAAGGACCTTCAGGGCGCGCTCCATCAGGTCGGCCTTGATCTTGGAATCCTTGTCGCCGCCCTTGGCCTTCTTCTGGAGGCTGGTGAGCTGGCGCTCCAGGCTTTCCATGTCGGCCAGCATCAGCTCGGTCTCGACCACCTCGGCGTCGCGCAACGGATCGACGTTGCCTTCCACGTGGGTGACGTCGTCGTCCTCGAAGCAGCGCAGGACGTGGACGATGGCGTCCACCTCGCGGATGTTCGCCAGGAACTGGTTGCCGAGGCCTTCGCCCTTGGACGCACCCCGGATCAGGCCGGCGATGTCCACGAACTCCAGCTGGGTCGGGATGATTTTCTGCGACTTGGCGATTTCCGCCAGCTTGTCCAGGCGCGGGTCAGGCACGCCGACGCGGCCGACGTTCGGCTCCTTGGTGCAGAAGGGGAAGTTGGCCGCCTCGGCCGCCTGGGTGGCGGTCAGCGCGTTGAACAGGGTCGACTTGCCGACGTTCGGCAGGCCGACGATGCCGCAATTGAAGCCCATGGGTTCGGTTGCTCGCCGTCGGAATTTCGGGATTTGCGGCGCTTTATCCTACGCATGGGCGCAAAGAGCAAACGGGAAGTGGGGGAGGTGCCCCCGCGACGCCCCGTTGCGCGGGGGAATAAGCCGGAATCCGAGTGCGATGCGCGCCGGTTCAATCATGACGCGTTCTGGGCGGAAGCCTTTTGCCGGGTTGAGGTGGCGTTCCACGACCGCTGCTGGCGGCGTAAGTCGGGCAGCACGCAAAACTGGTGGTCGGCCTCCATCCAAGTTGATATAGAAAACCCATGAGGTTCGATGACGTCTACCGCCCGTTCCAACGGTACTTTCGCAACAAGCGAATGCGCCAGTTCTGCGACTTGTTCGGCATCAAGGATGCGGACCGCATCGTTGATGTCGGCGGGGGCATCTACAATTGGACGCTGATCGAGCAGAGGCCCGCGGTTCTCATCGTCAACATCAATGTGGAGACGCGCCAGGTCGGCCGTTTCCCGATCATGAAGGGGGATGGCCGGAACCTGACCTTTCCGGATAACAGCTTCGACATCGCCTATTCGAACTCGGTGATTGAGCATGTCGGCGGCTGGAGCGATCAGAAGCGCTTCGCCGAGGAAATCCGGCGGGTGGCGCCCCGCTATTACGTGCAGACGCCGAACCGCCGCTTTTTCATCGAACCGCATCTGTTCGCCCCGTTTCTTCATTTCCTTCCCCGCCGTCTGACGCGCCGCCTGGTGCGATGGTGCAGCGTGTGGGGATGGACGGAGCGGCCGGATCAGGCGCGCGTCGACCGTGAACTGGACGGGACGGTGCTTCTGGAAGAACGGCAGATGCGGGAACTGTTCCCGGACGCAGTCATCCTGCACGAGCGGGTCGCCGGATTCAGCAAATCCATCATCGCCGTGAAGTGTGACTGAAGGGCAGCGGGTCGGTGTCGGCCGCGTCCCTCCGGATGTCGATAGGCGTCGGCGCAGCCTCGGCTGCTCAAGCGCCGATCATGCAAAAGCCAGTCTGCGCGCTTACTTGGCGGGCTGGGTCGCCAGCGTGACCTTGTTCATGAAGTTTTCGGGCTGACCCTGCGCCATCAGGGGGAAGGCGTCGGCGACCGCATCGATCAGTGGGTCGAGCCAGCTCTGGTCGGCCTTGGCGAAGTCGTGCAGCACGTAGCCGCTGACCTGATTCTTGTCGCCGGGATGGCCGATGCCCAGGCGGATGCGCCAGTATTCCTTGCCGATGTGCGAATCGATGGAGCGCAGGCCGTTGTGCCCGCCGTGCCCGCCGCCCTTTTTGACGCGGATCTTGCCGGGGGGCAGGTCCAGTTCGTCATGGATGACGACGATGTTCTCGGGCTTCAGCTTGAAGAACTGAAGGGCGGCCACGACCGATTGGCCGGACACGTTCATGTAGGTCAACGGCTCCAGCGCCAGAACCTTGTCGCCGCCGACGGTGCCCTCGGCGGTCTGGCCCTGAAAGCGCTTGCGCCAGGGGCTGAAGCCGTGGCGGCGCGCGATCTCCTCGACCGCCATGAAGCCGATGTTGTGCCGGTTGCGCGCGTACTCCGCGCCGGGGTTGCCCAATCCCACCAGCAGCAGCATGTCCCAGATCTCCGCAAAAATGAAACAGGGGGCCGAAGCCCCCTGCTTTAAACGTCGGCGTACCCCGGATTAGGAGGCGGCCGCACCCTCGGCTTCCTCGGACTTCAGGCCCGACGGAGCGACGATGGTGGCGATCGTGAAATCGCGGTCGGTGATGGTCGAGGTCACGCCTTCCGGCAGGGTCACCGCCGAAATGTGGATCGACTCGCCGACGTCGAAACCCTCGCACGAAATGGTGATCTGCTCGGGGATGTTGTCGGCCGCGCAGGTCACGTCCAGCTCGTGGCGGACGATGTTCAGCACGCCGCCGCGCTTCAGGCCCGGCGACTTCTCCTGGTTGACGAACTCGACCGGAACCTGGACGTGGATGCGGGTGTCGGCCGACACGCGCAGGAAGTCCACGTGCAGCGGCACGTCGGTGACCGGGTGGAACTGAACGTCGCGCGGCAGGACGCGGTGCGTCTGGCCGTCAACGGTCACGTCGAACAGGTGCGTGAAGAAGCCCGGCGCGTGCAGGACGCGGTCGAACGCGAACTTCTCGAGCGAAATGGTGAGGGGAGCCTGCTTGCCGCCGTAGATGACGGCCGGAACGCGGCCCTCACGACGAGTCTGGCGGGCGGTCCCCTTGCCGGCCCGAGCGCGCGCTTCGGCGCTGAGCGGAACGATCTGAGTCATGGAATGCTCCTCAAACGGAAAAAAGCGCCAGCCTCCAGGGGTGCTGACGCGTGGGCGCGGTCATTAAGCCAATCGGGGCGCCGCGTCAAGGGGAGTCCAAACGAAAACGGAGCGGCCGAAGCCGCTCCGCTCGTTTCTCGTGCTGGAACCTGTCGTTTTACGAGAACAGGCTCGACACCGAACGCTCTTCGCTGATGCGCATGATGGCTTCGGCGATCAGCGGGGCGATGGTCAGCTGGCGGGTGTTGCGGGACACGCGCACGGCCTCGGTCGCCTGGATGCTGTCGGTGGTGACCAGCTGCTCCAGCGGGGAGACGGCCACGCGGGCGACGGCACCGCCGGACAGAACGCCGTGCGTGCAGTAGGCGTGCACCGACTTGGCACCCGCGTCCATCAGCGCGACCGCGGCGTTGCACAGGGTGCCGCCCGAGTCCACGATGTCATCCAGCAGGATGCAGCGGCGGTTCTTCACGTCACCAATGATGTTCATCACCTCCGACACGCCGGCGCGCTCGCGCCGCTTGTCGATGATGGCGAGATCGGCGTCCAGGCGCTTGGCCAGCGAGCGGGCGCGCACCACGCCGCCGACGTCCGGCGACACCATGGTCACTTCACCGACGTCGCTGAAGGTCGCGCGGATGTCCTTCTCGAACACCGGGGCGGCCATCAGGTTGTCCGTCGGGATGTCGAAGAAGCCTTGGATCTGGCCCGCGTGCAGGTCCATCGTCAGCACGCGGTTGGCGCCGGCCTGGGTGATCAGGTTGGCGACCAGCTTGGCCGAGATCGGCGTGCGGGGACCGGTCTTGCGGTCCTGACGCGCGTAGCCGTAGTAGGGGATGACCGCCGTGATGCGCCGGGCCGACCCGCGACGCAGCGCGTCGATGGTGACCAGCAGCTCCATCAGGTTGTCGTTGGCCGGGAACGACGTCGACTGGATGACGAACACGTCCTCGCCGCGCACGTTCTCCAGGATTTCGACGAACACCTCCATGTCCGAAAAACGGCGGATGCTCGCTTTGGTCAGCGGCACGCCGAGACAGGTGGAGATGGCCTCGGCCAGCGGACGGTTGCTGTTGCCGGCAAGCACCTTCATCGCAGTCGGCTCTCTCTGCAGGGAAACGGTTTCAGGGCAACCATCGGCCCTATGCCGACGCCGCCCCTTGAAAACGGGCCGGACCATAACAAAGGGTCGTGGCCGTGTAAACGTTCCATGACAAGCCGTTCAACAGGCCATGGAAGCCCGGCGTTGCGTTCCCCGCATACCGCCCGTCCGCATACCAACGGTCTCACCGCACGCCGAATTTCGCGAGGTGCGTCTTCAGGCGCAGGTCGGCCTTCGCGAAATGGTCGAAGAACCAGAATTGCAGCAGCTCGTCCGCCTTGCTCTTCGTGTAGGCGAAGGTGAAGGCCGACTCGCGGGCCTCCACCTGCATGATGATCTCGCCGAGAATCTCGGCCAGACGGCGGTGCTGGGCACGGTGTTCGGCCAGATGCGGGTATTTGATGGAGGCCAGCACCCGCTCCTCCCGCGCGAAATGGCGGGTGGAGACGGTGCGCAGTTCCTCCAGGATGGACAGGGCCTCGTCGCGTTGCTCCTCCTCGCCGGGAAGGTCCACGAAGCGGCGAATCAGATCGTGCTGATCCCGGTGGTCGGTGTCGAGGCCCCCATGGTCGAGGACCATCTCGTCGCGCCAATCGAGCAACATGCCGGTCCTCCTCCGAAATGCGCCTGCCCCGGTAATGCTTGCGGCGGACGTATTCTTACCCGAATTGCGTTCGAGTGCAATCAATCCGCTCAACAAACATTGCCCGGAGGAGCGATGTCGGCCGAAGGGGCTTAGCCTTGAAGGCTCATTGCCCCTGCAAAAGGATGGCGGAAAGGCCGCGGCCGTAATCCTTCTCGCCGCGCAGGCAGGAGCGGCGGTAGCTGAAGAAGCGGTCCTCCTCGGCCAGCGTGTCGTTGGGGCAGCGTTGGACCACCTCCACGCCCGCGTTGCCGAGGCGCCGGGTGACGTAGCCGGGCAGGTCGAACAGGAAATGCCCCTCCTTGCGCGACGGCGCGAAGAAGTCGCGGTTTTCCGGCGATTCCTCCAGGAAGGGGGTGGGGAACTCCGGCCCGACCTCGTAGGAGCGCTGGGCGATGCAGGGGCCGATCGCGGCGACGATGCGCGACGGCTTGGCGCCGAGCGCCGCCATCGCCTTGACGGTGGCCTCCAGCACGCCGCCCTTCGCACCCTTCCAGCCGGCGTGGGCGGCGCCGATCACCTTCGCCTTGGCGTCGGCGAACAGCACGGGCGCACAGTCGGCGGTCAGGATGCCCAGCGCGATGCCCGGCACCTTGGTGACCATGGCGTCGGCCTGCGGGGCCTTGTCCTGGGTCCAGGGCTCGGTCACCGTGATGCAGGTCGGGCTGTGCACCTGGTAGCAGCTGATGAGCCGCTCGGGCGGCAGGTCGAGCCGAGCGGCGGCGCGCGCCCGGTTTTCCGCGACGGCGGCCGGGGCGTCGCCCGACCCGAAGCCGACGTTCAGCGAGGCGTACAGCCCCGTGGACACCCCGCCCGCGCGTGTGAAGAAGGCGTGGCGGATGTGGGTGATTTCGTTCAGCGCGCCAAGCGTGATCACAACCCTGTCCCTTTATTGACCCTGTCTCTTTTCTTAAAGCGGATTTTCATCCGCTTTGGACCGCGATGGCGGTCCCGGCCGCACGTGCGGCCGAAGCCCGGCCGGCACATGAGGCCATATGAATCTAAAGCGAATGCAAATTCGCTTTAGAGGGCCTCGAAGCCGGCCGGCGCCCCCCGGCCGGGGGAGGTCAGCGCGAGGACCTTGAACAGGGTGCCCATTTGATCGGGTGCGATCAAGCGGTTGAGCGCGGAGTCGATGTCGGCGGCCTGCTTCCGCGTGGCGGTGCGCTTCAGCGCGTCGGCGCGCGGGCCGATGCCGAGGCTGGTCAGCCACGCGCCTTGGTCCACAGGGCCGAAGGCGTCGGCGCCGCCCTCGCGCGCGGCGGCGGCGATGGAGGCGAAGTCTACATGGGCGGTCAGGTCGGCCTCGCCGGGCGAGTCGAGCACCGGGGCGAAGGCGTGCTTCCGGAGCGCCTGAAGCGTGTCGCCGACGGCGGGGCCTTGGGGGTAGCCGTAATCGATGATGATGGCCGTGCCGGGAGCGGTCGCGATGCGCTGGCCGATCAGGCGGGCGACGGATTGGGACGCCGGGGAGACCTCGACCACGCTGCCCTCCGGCGCGTCGCGGAGCGAGTCGGGGACGAGTCGCGAACCGGAGCTGCCGAAGGCTTCCAGCACGAAGCGGAAGCGGGGGGCATCGGGGGGCGATTCGGGATCGACGTCGATCAGCCGCTCGAACCAGCCGTGGTTGGTCTTCTGGATCTGGCGGATGGGAAGGGCGTCGAAGAACTCGTTGGCGATGAGGAGGGTCGGGCCGTCCGGCACGTCCTCCAGCCGGTTGTGCCACGTCACCGGGGTGTCGCCCAGGGTGGCGCGCTGGCGGGCGCGGAGCGTCGGGCTGGTCTCGACGAGGTGGACCTGGGCGGCGTCGCGGAAGGCGGGGACGAGCGCGGCGGCGCGCAGCGCGTCCTGCATCAGCGTGCCGCGACCGGGGCCGAGTTCCACGAGATGGAAGGGCGCGGGCCCGCCGAGGCGCGCCCAGCTGTCCACGCACCACAGGCCTACCAGTTCGCCGAACATCTGGCTGATTTCCGGCGCGGTGGTGAAGTCGCCGGACACGCCGAACGGGTCCTGGCGCATGTAGTAGCCGAAGCGGGGGTGACCCAGCGCCTCGCCCATGAAGGCGGCGACGGACAGCGGGCCGTCCAGCAGGATCCGGGCGGCGAGATGGTGGGCGAGGGTGTCCGCGCCGTCGCTCATGCCACGACCGTCCGGCGGGCGCGGGCGACCAGCCACAGGCCGAACAGGACCATCGGCAGCGACAGCAGCTGGCCCATGGTGGCCCCGGCGAACAGGAAGCCAAGCTGCGGGTCGGGCTCGCGGAAGAACTCCACGATGATGCGCGACAGGCCGTAGCCGATGAAGAAGAGGCCGGCGACCGTGCCCGGCCGCTCGCGCACGGCGGGAAGGCGCACGGCGATGGCGAGCACGACGAACAGCACGGCGCCCTCCAGAGCGGCCTCGTAGAGCTGGCTCGGGTGGCGGGGCACCTGCATCGGATCGCGCGGGAAGACGATTGCCCACGGCACGTCGGGCGCCGCCCGGCCGTAGAGTTCGCCGTTGATGAAGTTGGCGATACGGCCGAAGAACAGCCCGATGGGTGCGGCGGCGGCGATCAGGTCGCCGAACGCGAAGGGCGAGATGCCCCGTCGCAGGGAAAACAGCAGGATCGCCAGGATGACGCCGAGCAGGCCGCCGTGGAACGACATGCCGCCGTGCCAGACCATCAGCGCGTCCAGCGGGTTCTGGAGGTAGAAGGGCAGGTTGTAGAACAGCACGTAGCCGATGCGCCCGCCCAGGATCACGCCGATGACCGCCCAGGTCAGGAAGTCGTCGAAATCCTCCGCCGAGGGGCGGCCGGGGTTGGTGCGCGCCAGATGCAGGCAGTAGCGCCAGCCCAGCACGAAGCCGGCCAGATAGGCCAGCGCGTACCAGCGGATGACGATCGGCCCCAGTTCGAAGGCGACCGGGTCGAGGGCGGGAAAGGCTAGGGCGAGCATGCGGGCTCCCGGCGCTTATTTTTGGGGTGTGGTTAGCGGTACGGGTCGGGTTGGGTGAGGAAGTCCTGGACGTAGCGGCGCACACCCTCTTCCAGCGTCGTGAAGGGCTGGGTGAAGCCGGCGGCGCGCAGGCGTTCGGTCCTGGCCTCGGTGAAATACTGGTACTTGCCGCGCAAGACCTCCGGCATGTCGAAATACTCGATGCGCGGAGGCTGGCCGAGGGCGGCGAAGGTGGCGAGCGCCAGATCCTTGAAGCTGCGCGCCTGCCCGGTGCCGACGTTGAACAGGCCGTTGACCTCCGGGTTGTCGAGCAGCCACAGCATCACGGCGACGCAGTCGTCCACGTAAATGAAGTCGCGCAGCTGCCCGCCGTCATCGAACTCCGGGCGGTGCGATTTGAACAGGCGCGCCGGTTCCCCGGCCTGGAGCTTGGGCGTCAGCTTGGCGACGACGCTCATCATGTCGCCCTTGTGCTGCTCGTTCGGGCCGTAGACGTTGAAGAACTTCAGCCCGGCCCACTGCGGCGGGGCCATGTCGCCCTCGGCCAGCACGCGGGCGACGCGGCGGTCCACCAGATGCTTGGACCAGCCATAGGCGTTCAGCGGGCGGAGATTGGCCAGGGCTTCGGGAGAGCCGTCGTCGTCGAAGCCGGCCGAGCCGTCGCCGTAGGTCGCGGCGGAGGACGCGTAGATCAGCCGGGCGCCGCGCCACGCGCACCACTTCCACAGGTCCAGCGTCAGGGCGACGTTGTTGGCGACGATCTTGTCCACGTCGCGCTCGGTCGTGGCGGACACGGCGCCGAGGTGGAAGACCACGTCGATTTCGGCCGCGTTCTGATCGAGGAAGGCCAGCGTGTTTTCGGGCGGGACGAGGGTCGCGACCTCGCGCTTGGCAAGGTTCTGCCATTTCTCGCCATCGCGGAAACGGTCGATCACCGCGACGTTGGTGATGCCGCGCGCCGCCAGGGCTGCCACGAGGTTGGAGCCGATGAAGCCGGCGCCGCCGGTGACCACGATCATGCAGGGCTATCCTTACCGCCGGTCGGACATGAAGGGCGTCAGGCCCTTATAGGGGGCGGGAAGGGGCGCCGCAAGGTGGGGTGGGGAAGTTGATGCGGCGGGCCCCCATCCCGGCCTTCCCCCACCTTTGGCGGGGGAAGGAGATAAAAGCCCTCCCCGCCTCTCGCGGGAACTTCGTTCCCGCTGACGGCGTCAGGCGAATGCCGTGGCATTCGCTGAGAGCCGAAGGTGGGGGAGGGTTGGGTGGGGGCTCGTTTGCCGGCGCTTTTCTTACTTCGCGGCGCGGTTCGCGGCGCTGACCAGGGCGCGCAAGGACGCCGTCACGATGTCCGGGTCGATGCCGACGCCGAACAGAGTGCGGTCGTCCGCCGTCTTCACCTCGACATAGGCCGCCGCCTGGGCGTCCTCGCCTTCGCCGACGGCGTGTTCGCGGTAGTCCACCACGTGCAGGTCCAGCTTGCAGTCCTGGCGCAGCGCGTCCAGGAAGGCGTCGATGGGACCGTTGCCCTTGCCCTTGATGGTCGCTGCCTTGCCGTCGCGCTTGACCACGGCGGTCAGGGTGCGCGGGCCGGAGTTGGGGCCGCGCGGCTCGGTGCCGTGCTCGATCAGGGCCAGCGGGGCCTCGGCGTCCAGATACTCGGCCTTGAAGGCGGCGTGGATGTCGGCGGGCGACAGCTCCTTGCCGGTCTCGTCGGCGATGCGCTGCACGATCTTGGAGAACTCGATCTGCAGGCGGCGCGGGATCTGGAAGCCGTAGTCCTTCTCCAGCACGTAGGCGATGCCGCCCTTGCCGGACTGGCTGTTGATGCGGATCACCGCCTCGTAGGAACGGCCCAGGTCCTGCGGGTCGATGGGCAGGTACGGGACCTCCCATTTGCCGTGGTTGGACTTGGACAGCGCCTTCAGGCCCTTGTTGATGGCGTCCTGGTGCGAGCCGGAGAAGGCCGTGAAGACCAGCTCGCCGGCATAGGGGTGGCGCGGGTGCACGGGCAGCTGCGTGCAGTATTCCGACACGCGCACGACCTCGTTGATATCGTCGATGGACAGGCCCGGATCGACGCCCTGGGTCAGCAGGTTCAGCGCCAGCGTGACCACGTCCACGTTGCCGGTGCGCTCGCCGTTGCCGAACAGCGTGCCCTCGACGCGGTCGGCGCCAGCCAGCATGCCCAGCTCCGCCGCCGCGACGCCGGTGCCACGGTCGTTGTGCGGATGCAGCGAAATGATCGCGCAGTCGCGGTTCTTCAGGTTGCGGCAGAACCACTCGATCTGGTCGGCGTGGATGTTCGGGGTGGACATCTCCACCGTCGCCGGCAGGTTCAGGATGACGCGGTTCTGCGGGGTCGGCTCCCAGACCTCCATCACCGCCTCGCAGATCTCCAGGGCGAAGTCCAGCTCCGTCCCGGTGAAGCTCTCCGGCGAATATTGCAGGACGATCTCGGTCTCCGGATGCTCGGCGGCCAGCTGCTTGACCAGCTTGGTGCCGGCGACGGCGATGTCGATGATGCCCTGGCGGTCCATGCCGAAGACGACGCGGCGCTGCAGCTCCGAGGTCGAGTTGTACAGGTGCACGATGGCGCGCTTGGCGCCCTTGATGCCCTCGAAGGTGCGGCGGATCAGCTCCTCGCGCGACTGGGTCAGCACCTGGATGGTGACGCCGTCGGGGATGCGGCCCTGCTCGATCACTTCACGGCAGAAGTCGAAATCGGTCTGCGAGGCGGCGGGGAAGCCGACCTCGATCTCCTTGAAGCCCATGCGCAGCAGCAGGTCGAACATGGCGCGCTTGCGGTCGGCGCCCATCGGCTCGATCAGCGCCTGGTTGCCGTCGCGCAGGTCCACCGAGCACCACATCGGCGCCTTGTCCAGCGTGCGGTTCGGCCACTGGCGGTCGGTCAGCTTGACGGGGGCGAAGGGGACGTACTTCTCGTGCTTGCCGGCGTTCTGGGCGGCGGCGGTGTTCGGGGCAACGTGGTTCATGGCGCTTCTCGATTTCCCTTGGGGCGTGTCTCGTGTCGTGAGTGACCGGCGCGGATACGGTCGCGGAGCTGCCGGGCGGGCTCAGCGACCGTTGCTAAGTCGCAGCCCCGGCCCCGGCCGGGAGACACGCATCCGGGAGACACGCTGTGTGCAGTGGGCGCTCATGGGAAAAATACACTTCGACCGGAAAAAGGGTAGGCGAACGCAGACGACCCGGACGCTCAAAGCGCCGGGTTGATAAGTCGCAGAAGGGCGTTCGTGTGGTCGAAGTGGATCATGGCGCGTACTCTGCGCAGGCAGAGACCGTGTGTCAAGGTAGGATTCACCCAAAAATCAGCCGGTAGAGGATCGGCAGGAGGATGGCGGTCGCCAGGCCGTTCAGGCCCATGCCGAGGCCCGCGAAGGCCCCGGCCACCTCGTTGACCTGAAGGGCGCGGGCGGTGCCGATGCCGTGCGCGGCCACGCCCATGCCGAATCCGCGCGCCCGCCAGTCCTTCACCCGAATCAGGTTCAGCACCCAGGTGCCCAGCGTCGCGGCGATGATGCCCGTCAGGATGACGAACACGGCGGTCAGGGACGGCAGGCCGCCGATCTGTTCCGACACGCCCATGGCGATGGGGGAGGTGACGGACTTCGGCGCCAGCGAGAGCAGGGTGGGCATGGAACCGCCGAAGGCCCAGGCGATGGCGACGGCGGTCAGGGCCGACGCGGCGGAGCCGACCAGCAGCGCCACGATCATGGCAAGGGCCGAGCGGCGCACCTGATGGAACTGGTTGTAGAGCGGAACGGCCAGCGCCACGGTCGCCGGGCCGAGCAGGAAATGGACGAACTGCGCGCCCTCGAAATAGGTGCGGTACTCGACGCCGGTGACGCTGAGCACGGCGGCGAGGAGAAGCACGGCGATCAGGACCGGGTTCAGCACCGGGCGGCGGCCGAACCGTTCGAAGATCCACAGGCCGATCTGGTAGGCGACCAGCGTCAGGGTCAGGCCGGCGAGCGGGCTGGCCGACAGGTAGACCCAGATTTCGCGGAAATCGGCGCTCATCGCGTTCCCTCCCCGTCGGTTTTGGAGCGGCGCAGCAGCGCATTCATCACCCAGGCGGTGATCGCCACGCCGAACAGCGTGCTGCCGAACAGGGCGGCGGCGATGGGCAGCGCCTCGGTGCCCAGCCGCTCCGCGTGGGTCATCACGCCGACGCCGGCCGGCACGAACAGCAGCGACAGGTGGCGCAGGATGCCGCCCGCCGTTTCCTGAATCGGGGCCGGAACGCCGCCGCGGATCAGCAGGCCGATGAACAGGAACACCATGCCGATGACCGGCCCCGGCACCGGCAGATGCAGCAGGCGCGCGAGCAGCTCGCCCGCCAGTTGGCAGAGGAGAAGGATGGTGAGGGTGCCGAGCATGGGCGGGGACTCCGGAGGTGGTCGCCGAGGGCCGTCACCCTAACCCTCCCTTCGCGAGCGGGGGAGGGGAGAGCTATGCGTCAGACGGCCAGCAGCTTTCCCCTTACCCAGTCGCGCACCTCGCGGCAGACGGCCTCGGCGGTTTCGTCCAGGCAATGGCTGGCGCCGGGCATCAGGACCAGCCTCTTGGGCTCGTTGGCGAGGCGGTGGACGTGGATGGAGCACATCGGGGCCAGCACCTCGTCGGCCTCGCCGTGCACCAGCAGGACCGGGCAGCTGAGGTCCCGCACCGGGTCGGTGCCGTAGCCCTGGGTCGCCAGCGTCACCACCGTGCAGACCGCGCCCCGGTTGGAGGCGGCGGCCTGGATCACCGCCGCTCCGCCGAAGGAATGGCCGATCAGCGCAACATGGTGGATGCCCTGCCGGCCGAGGAAGGTGAGGCCGACGAGGATGTCGTGCACCGCCTCCTCCAGGTCGCGCGGGTTGCGGAAGCGCAGGCGCAGCGAGGCGATGCCCTCCTTCGTCAGATCCTCGGCCAGGCGGGGGTAGAGTCCGCGTGCCGGCGTGTCGAAACCACCGCCCACGCCGCCGACCCAGATGGCGCCCAGCGCCGAGCCTGGAGATGCGTAGTAGCGCGCCTCGACCGCGCCCCGGTCGGTGTCCAGGCGGACGGGTTGGTAGCCCTCCTCCGAGCGCTCGCCGATGTCGGCGGTCAGAAGCGGCATGAAGCTCCTCCTGTTGACGACTCTCGACATCGGTAACACGGGATGCCGGGTCGGAGTTGCCGCCGCGTCCCGGTTGGAGGGTGAGGCGGGATTCCTCGGCGCCGATCAGGACGCTCCCGTCGCTTGCCTGTTGTCCCTGACGCGGCCGGCGCCGGAAGGGCCGGTCGCCGCAACTAAGACTGGAGGATTCCCATGACCCGCAGCAACCGCGACACCGAACAGGAGAAGCACCAGACCGGCGGTCCCGGCAAGGCGGCGAAGGCCGGGCACGTCGATCCGGACAAGGCCACCGGCAACAAGCCCGGCCAGAACCAGTCCGGTTCGCAAGGGCGGGAGCGCGGCTCGGGCTCCGGCGGTTCGCGCGGCGCGTCGAAGGAACAGCGCGACCGGAACAACTAGGCGCCCCGCGCTCCCTCGCCCCGGAGGGAGCGCGGGACAACGCCGCCGCCCGGCTGTTGCAGTCAGGCAGACCCGAACAACCGATCAAAGAAGTGCGACACCCATGCTCAAGCAGATCTCGGTCGATACCGTGAAGCAGGCCGCCGACCTCGCGTACGAGGCCGTGGCCGACCGCCAGCGCTTCCTCGCCGGCATGCGCAACATCGACCTGGGCGAACAGAATGCCGAGCGCGGCTCGCGCAATCCGACCGACCTCGACGCGCTGAACATCATGTCCACCGACGCGAGCGAGGCGCTCGACCAGCTGACCCGGATGCTGGAAGGGCTGTCGCCCGAACAGCGGATGGAACTGCGCGCCGTCATGATGGTCGGACGCGGCGACTTCGCCGGCAACCAGTGGGACCGCGCGCTGGACGAGGCGGGCCGCGCGCCCGACGCCTCGCACTACACCGACATCTCCGAACGCATCGACCTGCACGACTACCTGATGAAGGGACTTTATGAGCTGAACCTGCTCAGGAAGGAGGGGTGATGGCGCTGGACACCCTGACGGACGGGCCGGAGGCCGGGACGACCGAGCGCTGGGTCGCCATCATGGGCGGCACGGCGCTGGGGCTGGCCGGCCTGCGCCGGGGAAGCTGGGCGCTGGCCGCGCTGGGCGGCGGGCTGTTCCTGGCCGGGGCGGCCGGGGTGCCGCTGGCCGAGCCGGTCGCCCGGCGGGTGCGGGAAGGCGGCCTGCCGGCCATGAGAAGAATGGATGTGGCGGGTCTGCTCCCCACCATGGACCGGGACCCGACGACGACCCAGGCCAACGTCACCATCGCGACGGAACCCGAGAAGCTGTTCCGCTTCTGGCGCAACTTCGGCAACCTGACGAAGCTGTTCCCCCATCTCGACGCGGTGGAGGTGCAGTCGGACACGGAAAGCTGCTGGAAGGCGCACGGCCCCGGCGGCATGCGGGTCGTCTGGCACAGCCGGCTCGACAAGGTGCGCGAAAACGAGCTGATCACCTGGCACACGCTGGTGGACGCGGAACTACCGCACCGGGGTTCGGTCATGTTCCACCCCGCCCCCGGTGGGCGCGGGACGGAGGTGCGGCTGACCCTGGTCTACCGGCCGCCGGGCGGGCAAGGCGGGCGCGTCGTCTCCCGCCTGTTCGGATCGGCGCCCGAGCAGCAGGCGCGCGAGGCGTTGCGCCGCCTGAAGCGGATCATGGAGGCGGGCGAGCTTCCGACCATCGACGGGCAGCCCAGAGGGCGCAGAGGCATGCGGGAGATCGTGGAATGAGGGCGCTCTGCTGGAACGGCGTCAACGACCTGCGGGTGGAGCGGGTGCCGGACCCGCGCATCCTCGGCCCCCGCGACGCCATCATCAAGGTCAACCTGTCCTCCGTCTGCGGGTCGGACCTGCACCTGATCGACGGCTATGTCCCGACCATGAAGCCCGGCGACATCATCGGCCACGAGTTCATGGGCGAGGTGGTGGAGAAGGGGCCGGAGGTGCTGCGGCTGAACCGGGGCGACCGGGTCATCACCGTGTCGATCATCGGCTGCGGCAAATGCTGGCACTGCGAGCACGAGGAATACTCGCTGTGCGACAACTCCAACCCGCAGCCGGCCTATGAGGAAGCGGCCTACGGGCATTGCACGGCGGGCATCTTCGGCTACAGCCACGCCTTCGGCGGCTACGCCGGCAGCCACGCCGAATACATCCGCGTCCCCTTCGCCGACACCAACTGCTTCCGCGTGCCGGACGGCGTGCGGGACGAGCAGGCGGTCTTCGTGTCGGACGCCGTGCCGACCGGCTACATGGCCGCCGACATGGCCGGCATCAAGCCGGGCGACGTGGTGGCCGTGTGGGGCTGCGGCGGCGTCGGCCAGATGGCGATGCGCAGCGCCCTTCTGATGGGGGCGGAAAAGGTCATCGGCATCGACCGCTACCCGGACCGGCTTAAGGCCGCGCAGATGAAGGCCGGGGCGGAGCCGTTGGACTACACGCGGGTGGACGTCTACGACGCGCTGCTGGCGATGACCGGCGGGCGCGGGCCGGACGTGTGCATCGACGCGGTGGGCATGGAGGCGGACGGCTTCGACACCGGGGTGGAGTACTGGTACGACCGCACCAAGCAGGCCCTGGGGCTGGAGAACGACCGGTCGGGCGTGCTGCGCCAGATGATCCAGTGCTGCCGCAAGGGCGGCACGCTGTCCATCGTCGGCGTCTACGGCGGCTTCATCGACAAGTTCCCCATGGGAGCGGCGATGAACAAGGGCCTGACCTTCCGCATGGGCCAGCAGCATGGTCAGCGCTACGTCAAGCGCCTGTTCGAGCACATCGAGAAGGGCGAACTCGACCCCTCCTACCTGTTGACCCACAAGTGGTCGCTGGACGATGGCCCGCGCGGCTACCGGATGTTCAAGGAGAAGAACGACGACTGCATGCGGGTCGTCTTCGCTCCGTAAGGGAGGGGATCCAGGGGAGGGGATGCCATGAAGCTCGTGTATGCCTATCCCGCCGAGAAGGGCCGGGGCGTGGAGGCCGAGATCATCGGCGCGCTCCGCGACCGTTTCGGCAACGTCGCCCAGACCGACCGCGAGGAGCGCGATGCGGAGCGGGGCGGGGCGACCGACGTGTTCGTGACGCTGGAGGTCGGCGACGAGCGGTACGACGCCGCGCTGAACGCGCTGCGCGCCCACCCGGCGGTGATCGACGCCGCCGCGCGGAGCTTCGGCGAGAGGGTGTAGGGCGCCCAAGTTCCCTCTCCCGCCAGGGGCGGGAGAGGGGATTCACTCCAGATCCTCCAACGGCGACTCGCGGCGTCCGCGAACGGGCGCCGTTAGCCCCTCCGGCCTCGCGGCCCAGCGCACCGCGTTCAGGATCACGCGCTGGATTTGCGGGTGGTGGTAGGTGGGGTAGGTCTCGTGGCCGGGGCGGAAGTAGAAGACGCGCCCCATCCCCCGCCGCCAGCCGGAGCCGCTGCGGAAGACCTCGCCGCCCTTGAACCAGCTGATGAAGACCAGATCGTCGGGCGGGGGCACGTCGAAGGGCTCGCCGTACATCTCCTCGTGGTCGAGGTCGATGTGGTCCTCGATGCCCGCCGCCACGGGGTGGCCGGGATCGACGACCCACAGCCGCTCCCGCTCGCCGGCGACGCGGTACTTCAGGAAACAGCCGGTGCCCATCAGCGCCATGAAGGGCTTGGAGAAGTGGCTGGAATGCAGCGCCACCAGCCCCATTCCATGCTCGGTCACGCGCGTCTTCACCCGCTCCGCGACGGCGTCGGAGACCTCGGCGTGGGCCTTGTGCCCCCACCAGACCAGCACGTCGGTGGCGGCCAGACGTGCCTCGGTCAGGCCGTGTTCGGGTTCGTCCAGGGTGGCGGTCGCGACCTCCAGCCCGGCGGCGCGCAAGGGGGCGGCCAGCGCCTCGTGGATGCCCTGCGGGTAATGGGCGGCCACGGCCTCGTTCGTGCGCTCGTGGCGGAACTCATTCCAAATGACGACGCGGGGTGCTCTTTGGGTCATGAGCGGATGGTTTCCGGCGTGGCGGTGTTGGTCCGAAGAGAAAACACCCAAACGGCTTGGCCGATCCTGTCCTTTGGGATCAATCCGGCGGGATCGATTCGGCCGGCCGCCTGTTGTGGGGAACCGATGGTCCAAGCAATCCTGTCCGAAGATCAAGAGCCACTGAACGCCCCCCGCCGCTATCCGGTCGGGGTGGAGGCGTTACCGGGCGACTGCGTGCACGCGCGCGTCTGGGCACCGAAGTGCCGCCGCGTCTCCCTGGTGATCGAGCCTGCCAGCTTGTCCGACCAGAAAGGCCGGTCGGTGGAGATGGAGGCGGAGGGCGGCGGCTATTTCTCCGCGCTCGTCGAGAATGTGCCGGTCGGCAGCCTGTACGGGTTCCGCCTGGATGATGACGAGAAGCTCTACCCCGACCCGGTGTCGCGCTTCCAGCCGGACGGTCCGCACGGTCCCTCGCAGGTCGTCGATCCGTTCCGCTTCGACTGGACCGATCGCGGTTGGAAGGGGCGGTCGATCAAGGGCCAGGTCATCTATGAAATGCACGTCGGCACCTTCACGCCGGAGGGCACCTGGGAAGCGGCGATGCGGGAGTTGCCGCAACTCGCCGACCTCGGCGTCACGGTGCTGGAACTGATGCCGGTGGCGGAGTTTCCCGGCCGGTTCGGCTGGGGCTATGACGGGGTGGACCTGTTCGCGCCGACGCGGCTCTACGGCGGTCCCGACGACATGCGGCGCTTCGTGGACCGGGCGCACGCGCTGGGCCTCGCGGTGATTCTGGACGTGGTCTACAACCACCTGGGTCCCAGCGGGAATTACCTGAAATGCTTCGCCGACGGCTATTTCACCGACCGCTATGAGAATGAGTGGGGCGAGGCCATCAACTTCGACGGTCCCGACGCTGGCCCGGCGCGGGAGTTCTTCCTGACCAACGCCGCCTACTGGATCGACGAGTATCATCTGGACGGCCTGCGGCTGGACGCCACGCAGCAGATCTTTGATGCCAGCAAGACGCACATCCTCTCGGAAATGAGCCGGGCGGTGCGCAAGGCGGCGCGCGGCCGGGCCACCATCCTGGTCGGCGAGAACGAGCCGCAGCACGCCACCATGGTCCGCCCGGTGGAGCAGGGCGGCTGCGGGCTGGACGCCATTTGGAACGACGACTTCCACCATTCGGCCATGGTCGCGCTGACCGGCCGGAACGAGGCCTACTACACCGACTACAAGGGGACGCCGCAGGAGTTCGTCTCCGCCATGAAGCACGGCTTCCTCTATCAGGGGCAGTGGTACCGCTGGCAGGGCAAGCGCCGGGGCATGCCGGCCTTCGGGCTGCCGCGCCCGGCCTTCGTGACCTTCATCCAGAACCACGACCAGATCGCCAATTCCGGCAAGGGGCTGCGCGCCCACGCGCTGACCTCGCCGGGGCGCTACAAGGCGATGACCGCGCTGACGCTGCTCGGCCCCGGCACGCCGATGCTGTTCCAGGGGCAGGAGTTCGCGGCGAGCAGCCCCTTCTACTATTTCGCCGACCATGAACCCTGGCTGGCCGAGAAGGTGGAGGAGGGGCGGGCCGAGTTCCTGTCCCAGTTCCCCAGCCTCGCCACGCCGGAGATGCGCGCCTGTTTGATGAAGCCGCAGGACGAGGACACCTTCCGGCGGTCGAAGCTGAACCACGCGGAACGGGAGACGCACGCGGAGACTTGGAACCTGCATCGCGACCTGCTGCGCCTGCGCCGGGAGGATCCGGTGTTCAGCGCGCAGAAGGTCGGCGGGCTGGACGGGGCCGTGCTGGCCGAGGAGGCGTTCGTCCTGCGTTTCTTCGGGGAGGATGGCGACGACCGGCTGCTGCTGGTCAATCTGGGCCGCGACCTGAACCTGGACGTGGTGCCGGAACCGCTGCTCGCCCCGCCGCCGGGCATGGAGTGGGAGCTGCTGTGGTCCAGCGAATCGACACGGTACGGGGGATGCGGCACGGCGCCGGTGGAGGTGCGGGACACATGGCGCATCCCCGGCCACGCCGCGCTGGTGCTGGCACCGAAACTTCAGACGGACACCAAGACCACGTAAGGAGGCCCATGGCTGACTTCGTCCGCAAGATCGGGCGCGACGTCCTGCGATCCTCGCACGACGCCGCCCTCACCCGTGAATGGCTGGTCGCGAATGGGCTGGGCGGCTACGCGTCCTCGTCCATTTCGGGGGCGGTGACGCGGCGCTATCACGGGCTGCTGGTGGCGGCGCTGCCGGCCCCGCTGGGGCGCGTTGTGATGCTGAGCCAGGTGAACGACGTGCTGATCCAGGCGGACGGCACCGAATGCCGGCTGAGCAGCCACAACCCCGACACCGACCCCAGGAATGACGGCTGGGTCGGCAACCTCGCCGAATTCCGCATGGAATCGGGCCTGCCGGTGTGGCGGTTCGAGATCGGGGACGTGGTGATCGAAAAGCAGGTGGTGCTGCCGCATCGGCAGAACATCGTGCACGTAACCTACCGCATTCTGAAGGCGCCGCAGCCGGTCCGTTTGCGGCTGCGGCCGGTGCTGGCCGTGCGCAAGCTGGAGGCGGCGGTGGACCAGCCGCTGGCCCGCGACTACAGCATCACCGCGCGCGGCCACGAGTACGAGGTGCAGGCCGGGCCGGGCCTGCCGGTGCTGCGCATGGCGATCGAGGGGGCGGAACTGCCCATGACGCTGGACGGCGGCGCCCGGCGCGACGTCTTTTATCAGGTGGAGGCTGACCGGGGGTATGAGTCGCGCGGCTCCCTTTGGACGCCCGGCTATTTCAGCGGGCACCTGTCGCAGGGGCAGACCGTCACCTTCGTCGCGGCGACCGAATCCTGGCAGCGCATCTGGGCCTTGCCGCCGAACGACGTGCTGCGCTTCGAGGCGGAGCGGCGGCGGCGGCTGGTCCACACCGCTCATCCTTCGCTGCGGACGGGGGCGATGGCGGAGCTGGTGCTGTCGGCCGACAGCTTCATCTTCGTGCCGGCGGGCCGCGTCGCGGATCAGATGCGCGCGCGGGCTGAGGGCGACGAGGTGCGCACGGTGATCGCCGGCTATCACTGGTTCACCGACTGGGGCCGCGACACCATGATCAGCCTGGAGGGGCTGACCCTGACCACCGGGCGGCATGTCGAGGCGGGGTGGATCCTGCGCACCTTCGCGCACTACATCCGCCAGGGCCTGATCCCCAACATGTTCCCCGACGGCAAGGACGAGGGGCTGTACCACACCGCCGACGCGACGCTGTGGTTCTTCCACGCGCTGAACCGCTACCTGCGCGCCACCGGCGACCGGCACACGCTGCAGCTGCTGCTGCCCAAGCTGGTCGGGGTCATCGACCACCACCGGCGCGGCACCCGCTTCGGCATCGGGGTGGACCACGATGACGGCCTGCTGCGCCAGGGGCAGGAGGGCTATCAGCTGACCTGGATGGACGCCAAGGTCGAGGACTGGGTGGTCACGCCCCGCCGGGGCAAGGCGGTGGAGATCAACGCCCTGTGGTACAACGCGCTGCGCCTGACCGCCTCGTGGCTGGTGGAGGAGGGCGAGGCCGCCGCCGCCCGGCCGCTGGAGGAACTGGCCGAGCAGGCGCGGGTCTCCTTCAACCGGCGCTTCTGGTGCGAGCACGCCGGCTACCTCTACGACGTGGTGGACGGGGAGCAGGGGGACGACGCCGCCTGCCGGCCGAACCAGATATTCGCCATCTCGCTCGACAACCCGGTGCTGGACCGCGCCCGGTGGGAGCCGGTGGTGGAGACGGTGCGCACTCGCCTGCTGACCCCGGTCGGGCTGCGGTCGCTGGCGCCGGGCAGCCGCGACTACAAGCCGAAATACTTCGGCGACCTGCGGGCGCGCGACGCCGCCTATCACCAGGGAACGGTGTGGGGCTGGCTGATCGGCCCCTACGTCGATGCTTGGCTGAAGGTGCACCCGGAGGACCGCGAGGGCGCCCGCCGGCTGCTGGAGGACTTTTTGCCGCACCTCGACGAGGCGGGGATTGGTACCATCGCGGAAATATTTGACGCCGAACCGCCGTTCCGGCCGCGCGGCTGCATTTCCCAGGCGTGGAGCGTGGCGGAGGTGTTGCGCTGTTGGGCGGCCACCGCGCCGCAGCCGGATGTCACAAAAACGTAAGGCGACGGGAAAGGTTTAGAGTCTATATCAAGGCGGCGACTTTGGTCCTCGCCAGGGTCGCCGCGCCATTTTGTTTGGGTGGTCTTCCCGCGCGTGCCAGTTATCGGAATGAATATTGAATCAACTGTGGTGAGGTTTGCGATGGCGTGAGCAAGAAATGTTGCCGGTTTGAAAGATAAAATTTTATTGGCCCTCAAACGGCTCTTTAATTCTTCACGAAACTGAAAAATCCCTACTGTTGATCGACGGCGATGGCTGTGCCTACTATTTGGTGTCGGCCAGACGGAAGACGCTCGCGCAATAAGGGTGCCCTGGGGGCCGGACGGAGCAGGAGGGAGCCATGTTGACGTTGTTGCCGAAAGCCGCGCGAAAAACTTCGGGCTGGGACAATCTCGACCGCACGGTTCTGGAGCACACGTCCGAAGGCTGCTGGGTCGTGGACCGCGACCTCGTCACCGTCTACGTCAACCCGGCGCTCTGCGCGATGCTGGGCTATCGGGAGGGGGAGCTGGTCGGCACCCACATGCTCAGCTACGTGGCGGCGGAATGCCGGCCCATCCTGGAGCGGCAGGTGGTGATGCGGGACCTCGTCCCCCACCGCACCTACGACATCGCGCTGCTGCGGGCGGACGGGCAGCCGCTCTACACGATCTTCAACGACTCCCGCCTGGACGACGAGCACGGCATCGCCATGGGGGCCTGCATCTTCATCACCGACATCTCGCGCCGCCACGAGCAGGAGGTGCAGCGCGAGGCGCAGCGGGAACAGCTGGCCGACTCCGTGTCGCGCATGAACCGCTTCCTCGGCCAGATCTGCCAGGATCTGAAGGACCCGCTCAGCGCCATCCTCGGCGCCACGCAGATGATTTCGACCGACCAGAAGGCCGAGGGGGTGCGCGAATACGCCGACCTGTGTTCCGACGCCGGCCGGCAGATCATGCGCACCATCGAGAACCTGTCGCTGTGGTCGCGCCTGCAGCTGAACCAGATTCCCATGGAACTGCGGGTCTACGAGGTCGGCGGTATGCTCCAAGACGTGCTGGAGGAGCTGGAGCCGCGTGCCCGCGCGCGCGACATCCTGATCGTCAACCGCATCTTCGCCACGTCCGTGCTGGCCGACCTGACCGGTTTGACGGCGGTGTTGCGGCACCTGATCGAGAATGCGGTGCGCTTCTCGCCGTCGGGCAGCATCGTCATGCTGTCGGCGGCGGTGGTGGACGGGCAGGTGACCATCCGGGTGCAGGACAACGGGATGGGCATTCCGGACGATGTTCAGCCCAACCTGTTCCGCATCGACCACCATCACGCCAACCCCGGCGCCGATGGCGAGATCGGCAGCGGCCTTGGCCTGCTGATCTCCAAGGCGCTGGTCGAGCGCATGGGCGGCACCATCCGCGTGTACAGCAAGCCCGGCGGGGGTACCGCCGTGACCGTCACGCTGACCGAGGGCGTTCCGGCCATCGGGTGATCGGCCATCGGGTGATCGGTCGGCGGGTGACGGCGCGTCGGCCGGCAAATCTGCTTTGGGTATAGGGAAAGCAATCCGTCAGGAACGAAAGCGGAAAACGCCGTGGGGACGGGGTTCGGGGATTGACTGGCCAAGGCCGCGCGACCCCGCCCGTTCTTCGGCGCCTTTTGCGTTCCGCCTGCCGATATGGCGCGGACCGAGGCCTGTTCTTGCCGGCTGCAAGGCTTCGGCCGCCCTCAGGGAAGGGCTTACCTCGATCTGTACAAAAGACATAGGGGGTGCCCCTTGCGGGGACGCCGAACATTCAGTTGTCAACAGGGCACAGACCTCCGCGAAATCGTGACGCAGGAGGTGGTCGGCGAAATTCCGGTTGACACGTACGGACGGGTTCGGGTCGGCCTCTTGCGATATTGTTCTGCAATTTCAAAGGCTTGGCTGTTTTGCCCAAAATTCAGGCAAACCGGGTGAGGGCCTTGTGGCGCCTGTGGCGAATCGGAGTATGCGCATCCTTGTCAACATAGTTATCCACAGACTCTGTGGAGAGCTACGTCGGAGGTGTGATCCTCCCTTTTCGCCATGACCTTTGGTTGCCGGGCCGGTCGATGGGGGTAAATACTTCAGATGCGAGGCATTGCGGCGTTTCACCGTTATAGTGGTGGTTGCTCGCCCCCGGCGCATTAGGGCGGCAAGACGGTGACAAAGGGTGCGGCGACAGGGGAATGCCCATGCTGGATGTCTTTGGGCCGGAAGCCTTCGAAACCTCATCCCGCGCGCGTCGGCGCCGCTGGGTGAAGCCGGTCGGCGTGAGCCGGGCGCGGAAAGTCCGCCTGCCGTCCTACGCGTCTCCCGCCTTTTCGGCGACCGCATTGACCGCGCTGATTCTTCACCTGATGGTTGATCTGGCCTCCCGTCTGACGCTGTCCGACCCGGCCGGAACGCTGTCCGCGCTGGTCGGCATGGGCGCCGTGCTGGTCATCCTGCTGCCCTTCGCCGTTCTATGCGCCAAACGCGCGCACGCCGCCTGGACGCGGGCCGGGGACTGACGCCGCGACATTCGATCTCACGGAAGTGGTTGCCCCTTAAGGGTGCTCCGCGCTTAAATCGCGCGTCCGAAGGGCGGGCGGCATGGCAGCGGGAGCTTGAGAATGGGCGTCTTCGATTTTCTGAAGATCACGGTGTTCGAAAAGAAGAAGCCGGCCGCGCCCGCACGCCGCAAGGTCACCAGCGGCAGCTTCATCGAGGTGGACAGCAAGAGCTTCCCGCTGGCCGCCCTCACCACCAAGGGTTTCGTCGCAACGAAGTTCGACGATTCGCTGATCAAGGGGCAGACCGCCCGGATCACCGTCCGGGTGGACGACGACTGCGGGAAGTTCACCTTCCCGGCGACCATCGGCGTCAACGAGATCAAGGACGGCAAGCTGGTCGGCGAATGGAACATGCTGGCCCCGGAGATCGAGGCCACCATCCGCAAATACGCCCAGAACCGCAAGCAGAAGACCGGACGGTAACCGCCCGTTCCGCCCCTTCGGTTCCGCCCCGTCAGTTGCGGGTCGTCGGGACCGGGGCGCTGGCGTTCAGCATCGGCTCGCTGGCGTTGACCAGATGCGGGTGGGCCAGCAGGCGCATCCGCTCGATCCATTCCGACAGGGTGACGAACTCGCAGCCCTTGGCACGCATCTCGTCGATCACGCGGGGCAGAGCGTTCAGCGTCGACGGGTAGGTGGAGTGCAGCAGCAGCACGCTGCCCGTTCCGGCCGCCGTCTTGACGTGCTGCACGATCTTGTCGGGATCGCGCGACTGCCAGTCGCGGGTGTCCACGGTCCACAGCACGGGCGCCATCTTCTCTTCGCGGGCGATGGCCAGAAGGTCCAGCGTGTAGCGCCCGTAGGGCGGGCGGAACAGCACCGGGTTGGCCCCTAAGCTACGCAGGATGCGGTTAGATTCCGCGATCTCGAAGCGCTGGGAGTCCGGCGGCAGGGCGCGCAGATCGGAATGGCTCAGGCTGTGGTTGCCGATCTCATGCCCGGCGGCGAGGAAGTCGCGGATCACGTCGCCCTGGTTGGCGGCGACCTTGGCCACGGGGAAGTAGGTGGCGCGGATCTTCTCGCGGTTCAGCACGTCGAGAATCTGCCGCGTCACCACCCGGTGCGGGCCGTCGTCGAAGGTGAGCGCGCAGAGGTTCCAGTTCTCCCGCTTCAGCGTCGCCGGCATCACGTCGAAGGGCGTGTCCGGGATTACCGCGCCAAGCCGGCCCTTGCGGCGCCCGACCTTCTCGATGTCGGTCATCGTCCGGGCGTCTTCCTCGCTGTAGGTGACGGCTTCCGGTGGCGGCGTGACGGGGACGGGCGATGCCGGGGGCGGCAGCGCCGCGATAGAAGCGGGTATTGGAGCGGGCGCCGGCACCGGGGCGGGGGCTGGCGCCGCCATCGCGGGAACGGCGGGGGATTCCGGTTTCGGCGCCGCCGCTTCTTCCAGCACGAGGCAGCCGAAGCCGGCGCCGACCATGCGGCGGCACAGCGCCCGGACATCGATCCCGGCGGGCGCCGTCGCGCGCAGGGCCACGCCGCTGCCCTGCCGCTTGGGGTCGAGCGGGATGACTTTCGGCGTCAGCCCGTCCGCCAGCTTGGGCTGACCGCGCTGAAATTTCTGCCACGCCCAGTTGGCTTCGCCCTCCTTCTGGAAGAGGCCGAGTTGCAGCAGCGATACGTCGCCCGCCGCCCGCGCCGAGGGTGCCAGCGCGATGGAGCCCAGAAGCGCCAAGGCGGAAACGGCGGATGCGATGCGGTGAAAACCGGGTGAGCGAGGTGCGTCGGACCTGCCAGCGGGTGGAAGCGGTTCGCTCAAGATCGTGTGTCCCGTCTGTTGGCCCGGCCAAGACTCGCGGGACCGATCATCCGTCCACGTGCAATACCACCGCGTTGGTATTAATTCAAACGGCATCCATCCTTTGGAGAATCGCGCGTTACGGTTTCCCGCCGGGCGTTGCCGGAACGAGGTGGGGGGTGTAGAGCGCGTCGGTCTTGAGGATGTGTTCCTGAAGCCAGTTGCTGAGGAAGGCCAGAACCTCGTCCCCCAGTTCGGACTGGGCGGAGGAGACCAGCTTGCGGCGGATGGCGAAGACCTGCTCGGTCAATTGGGCGTGCAGGCGGCGGTGGCCTGCCAGGGCGGGATAGCCGGCGCGCTCCAGATAGCCTTCTTCCTTTTCGAAGTGGAAGACCGTGTAGTCCACCAGCTCGTCCAGAACCGCTTCCAGGTTGATGCGGTCCTGCCGGGAGTCGGCCCCGGCCAGCTGGTTCATCAGGTCGATCAGCACCCGGTGGTCGTTGTCCAGATCCTCGACGCCGACGCTCATGGCCTCGGTCCACTGGATGATGGTGACGGCGGCGCGCGCCTCCATCACCGCCAGGAAGGCGTCCACCACCACCGGGTCGAACTCGCTGCCGGCGCGGTCGCGGACGTAGGCCGTGGCCTCTTCCGCCGGCCAGGCGTCCTTGTAGGAGCGGCGGTGGGTCAGCGCGTCGAACACGTCGGCCACGGCGACGATGCGGGCCGACAGGGGAATGGCCGTTCCCGACAAGCCATAGGGATAGCCGGATCCGTCGAACTTCTCGTGGTGATGGCCGGCGATTTCCGCCCCCAGCGCCAGATAGCCGCCGGCCTCCGACAGGCGGGCCGCGCGGGACAGGATGGTGCGGCCGTTGTGGCTGTGCTTCTGCATGGCCGCCCGCTCGTCCGGGTCGAGGCGGCCGGGCTTCTGCAAGATGCCGTCCGGGATGGTCACCTTGCCGACGTCGTGCAGCATGCTGGCGACGCGCAGATCCTCGCGGAAACGGGCGCTGACCTGATCGCGGTAGGGGCCGGATTGCAGCACCCGCGCGATCTCGTCGGTCAGGCGCGAGACGCGCATGATGTGCTGGGCGGCGAAGGGATCCTTGTGCTCGGCCAGCGTGGCGAGCGCCACCACAGCCGCCTTGTGAACGCGTCGCAGTCGCAACTCGGCAGCGGTCTCTGCCCGCGGGGTGGAAGCGGGCAGGGCAGCGGCCTCTCCGAACAGCCGCGAACGCACGCTGAAGCGCCGACCGGACCTCCGCACCTCAACCTCCATAATGTGTGACTTCCACCACTCGCACTCACCGATCATTACCGGATCGAACGATTCAAATGTTTGCCGCCGTATGGAGAGCTTTGCAAGCAAACTGCTGACAGGCTTGTGAAATGTCGCAACTGGCGTGTGCCACCGGTTGCGGAACCAAGGCAGGGGCCATCCGGTTAAGGTTGCCGCACCCCCCGTCGCACATCCGCGAAAGCGCACCATGACAAGGAGAGAACCCGGATGGCCGAGGATTTCGGACAGGATTCGGCGAAGGATCTGGACAGCCGGATTCGCCAGCGCGCCCACCAAATCTGGGAGCGCGAGGGCCGGCCGGAGGGCCGCGCCGACGATCACTGGAAGCTCGCCAGCGAGGAGATCGCCATCGAGGACAACTATCGGGACACGCTGGTGCCGAACCCGGCGCGCGGTCCCGACGACACGGCCACCCGTACGGAGCCGGTCGAACCGGCGCTGAGCATGGCCAGCCAGGGCGAAATGCCCGGCATCGCCGACCAGGGCGAGGAGTTCCAGATTCCCGGCGCCGGCGACCGCGACCCCTGGCCCGAGCGGCCGGACGAGGCCGGCCCCCGCTCCGACGACCGCCCGCGCCCTTCCCGCGCCTGACAGAACAAGAGGAACCAGCGATGGACACGAACCTGGAAATCGCCTTCCACAACATGGAAACCCAGCCGGAGCTGGAGACCTACATCCGCGAGCGCGCGGAGAAGCTGGAGAAGCTGTTCGACCGGCTGGTCGGCATGCGGGTGGCGGTGGAACACCAGCACCGCCAGCACAAAACCGGCAACGTCTACGACGTGCACATCGAGCTGATGGTTCCCGGCCAGGACATCGTGGTCAGCCGCAAGCCGCACAAGGCAAAGGAGCGCTACGCCAACCCGGACGCCCGCACCTCGATCCGCGATGCCTTCGAGGCCGCCGAGCGCCAGCTGAAGGAATACAAGGACAAGCTGCGCCGTGACGTGAAGACGCACGAGCCGGAGCAGCCGGGCCGCGTGTCCCAGCTCTACCCCAACGAGGACCACGGCTTCATCACGACCAACACGGGCACGCAGCTGTACTTCCATCGCAACAGCTGCATCAACGTGGACATGGAGGAGCTGCAGACCGGCGACCCGGTGAAGTACGTCGAGACCACCGGCGACACCGGCCCGACCGCCTCGAAGGTCTGGCGCGCGGCGGGTTCCGACACGGAACTGCACGCGTCGTAATGAAAAAGCCCCCCTCCTTCACGGAGGGGGGCTTTCTGGGGAGCGTTGCTTACGCCCGCTGGGCTGTGGTCTGGTCGGGTACCGGCGTGGTCTCGTCGATCAGGTCGTAGACGTCCGGGTGCAGGCGGATGCGGCTCCCGCCAGTTTGCCCATCACCAATTTGTCCGCCGTCCTCGACCGTCGCGGTCCAGTAGACGAAGCGCACCGGCACCGGGCGGGCCAGCTTCACCCATTGCGGCTCCGGCTTGTTCAGCATGCGGTCGAGGCGGTCCGGCGCGATGTTCACGTCGGCCAACAGCACCTCGGCCATGTGGCGGGCGTCCTGAAGGCGCACGCAGCCGGAGCTGATGGTGCGGATCTCGCGGTCGAACAGGCGCGGCTCGTTGGTGCCGTGCAGATAGATGTTGTAGGGGTTGGTCAGGTTGAAGCGGAAGCGGCCAAGCGCGTTGTGGTCGCCCGGCTGCTGCACGATGCGCACGCGGCCCGGCGACACGCTGTTCCAATCGACCGTCCCCGGCTCCACCTGTTCCCCGTCGAGATAGACCGCCGCGTGCTCGATGCCCGGCGTGCCCTTGGCGCGCAGCATCGGCAGCTTGTCCTCCTTCAGCACGGTCGGCGGCACAGTCCAGGTCGGGTTGACGATGATGTGGGTGATCCGGTCGCGCAGCAGCGGCGTCTCGCGCGACGGCCGGCCGACGATGGCGCGCATGGTCAACGCCTCCTCCCCGTCGCGCACCAGCGTGGTGGTCTGGCTCGGCAGGTTCACCAGCAGGACGGTGTCGGGCTCCGTGTCGCGGAACTCGCGCATGGCGGTGGCGCTGCGGCGCATCTGCGCGGCGGCCTCCCTCGGCGAGCGGTCGAGCGCGACGCGCGTGCCGCCGCCGACCAGCCCGTCGATCTTCATCCCCTGGGCCTGTTGGAAGGCGCGCACGGCGGTGTCCACCGTCGCGTCGAAAAACTCGGTCCGCTGGTCGGCGGACAGGTGGCCGAGTTCGATCAGACGCTGCGTCAGCAGCCCGACGCGTTCCCCGCTCATGCCCTTCTTCAGGGTGGCGCCGGAACCGATGCGGGTGATCGGCTGGTCGGGGGTGGACTCCAACTCCGCCGCGACGGTGTCCAGCCGGTCGGCCCAGCCGGTCAGCGTGTCGCGATAGGAGGCGGCGCGGGCCGAGGCCGCTCCGGCAATGACGGAAACCGCCAGCACCAGCGCGGCGAAGGTCCGCTTTGCGGGAAACATCTCAGTTGCGCGCATCGTGCCGTCCTCACTTGCCGGGATCCGTGCCCGATCCCGGTTCGCCGAATGTCCACTCTTAATTTATACACCCAAGTCCGCGCTGGCGAGGCGACGTGAGTCGGATCCCTCTTTCGGGACGCAGGTGTGACCTTCCTGCCGAATCGGCCCGGCCGAGCCGGATAGGCGCGGCCTATGCGGGTCCGACAGGTTTGTGACCTTTTTGGGCAAAATCGGGTTGATTATGATCTGACCCTCCCCTATACGGATAGTTGCTGGGTATGACCACAATATTTTGGGGTCATCCAAACCAGCGGTAGGGACCAGCCGGCGAAGGAGGCCGGTTCGTTTCGAACACCAAATGCATTAAGGGGTGAGGATGCTTTTGGGGGATGACGATCGCAAGGCGCCGGAGATTGGGCGCCGTGGGTTTCTGACCTTTGCCGCCGCGGCTCTGACGACCTTCGCGGCACCCGCCCTGGTAACCGGGGCTCCGGTCCAGGCCGCTCCCCTGGTCGGCGGCGTCCGCCGTATCGCCCTCCACAACATCAACACCAACGAGCATTTCGACGGCGTCTATTGGGCCGACGGCAACTACAAGGCCGACGCGCTGAAGCGGCTGGACGTTCTGCTGCGCGACCATCGCGCCAAGCAGGTCTGCCGGTTCGATCCGCGCCTGTTCGACGCGCTCGCCCGCGTGCACCAAGCGCTGGACAGCGATGAGCCGTTCCGGGTCGTCTGCGGCTTCCGGTCCCGCCGCACCAACGCCATGGCCCGCCGCCGGTCACGCGGCGTCGCGAAGGAAAGCTATCACACCCGCGGCATGGCCGTGGACGTGATGCTGCCCGACGTCAACCTGAAGGCCATCGCCGAGGCGGCGAAGGGGCTGGGGGCGGGCGGCGTCGGCTACTACCCGCGCAGCGGCTTCGTCCACATCGACGTGGGCCCGGTCCGGAGCTGGTAAGTCTTGTCTCTCAACCCCTTCCTGACCTGACGGTAGGGGATAGGAACCATCCCCCGACGCTTCGGTTGCTGCCGACAGGCTCCAACGCACAAGCGCGGGGAAGGCGATGTTCAAGAAAGACGATCTCGAACGGCTTTTGGCCGTCGATGCCGCTCCGGCGGTGTCCATTTTCATGCCCACCCACATCGCCGGGCGCGAAATCCGCCAGGACGTGATCCGGCTCCGGAACCTCATGGCCAAGGTGCAGGACCAGCTGGTCGAGAAGCACGGCATGCGGCGGCCGGACGCCGAAACCTTCATGAAGCCGGTCGCCGCCCTGCTCGACCAGGGCGAGTTCTGGCGCCATCAGGACAAAGGGCTGGCGATCTTCCTGGCAAAGGGGATGTGCCAGATTTACCGGGTCCCGATGGAACTGCCGGAGGAGGTGACCGTCAACTCCCGCTTCACGCTGCGGCCCTTGCTGCCGCTGCTGGCGGGCGACGGCAACTTCATGATCCTGACCATCACCGCCGGCCGGGCGCGTCTGTTCTCGGCGACCCGCCATGGCCTTGCCGAGGAGGACGTGGACCTGCCGCACGGCGTGGCGGAAATCCACGCCGAGACCGACTACGACGAAAACAACCTGCATTCCGCCCCGCCGGCCCGCCACGGCGACCGCACCGACCGGGGTGGCGTCTCCATGGTGAAGACGCACAATTTCGGCGAGGATCCGGAGGAACTGCGCAAGGCGCACCTCATCTCCTACATCGGGCGGGTCTGCGCCAGGGTGCAGGACCACCTGAAGGTTTTCCACGGCCCGCTGGTGCTGATCGCCGAGAGCGAAATCCAGGGCCATGTCCGCAAGGACACGCACCCGCGCGCGCTGATCGAGCAGGGCGTCTTCGCCAACCCCGACGCGCTGGAGCCGGAAGAGTTGCACCGGCGCGCCTATGAGGTCGTCAAGCCGATGTTCGAGCAGGCCCGGCGGGCGGCGCTGGAGCATTTCAACGCGCTGGCCGGCGACCGGACCACCGCCGAGCGGACGACGACCCGCACCGACGAAGTCATGGTCGCCGCCCGCGAAGGCCGCGTCGGCGTCCTGCTGGTGGCTGGAAACGACAAGGTCTGGGGTCATTACCGGGAAGACTATCACCGTGCCTTCCCGCACCACCGGCCGACCGATGGGTCCATCGACCTCGTCGAGCACGCCACCACGGAGACGTTGATGCGCGGCGGCGAAGTGCATGTGGTGGATAAGGGCGACTTGCCCTCCGGTGCTTCGACCGCCGCGATCCTGCGGTTCTAAGTCCTACCGAGTGGTATAAGGAAAGCCCCTCACCGCCGGGTGAGGGGCTTTTCGCATTTGAGCCTGTCGCATCTGGATTGTCGGCCGCACATCAGCGTGTCGGGGGCGGGGCCTTTGCGGCGCGGTAGATGTCCGCCGGGTCCCAGACGGCGCCGTGGCGCCGCCGCGTCTTGTTGGCGGATTTACTTTTCGACCGGCTGGACGACTCGCGGGATGCGGCGGAACGCCCGGCGGGCGCGTCGTTGGTCGCGGTTGGAGGCGTGTGGGCATCGTCCCCAATGGTGCCCTGAGGGGCGTCCTGGACGCCGTCCTGCGCCTCCCGCAGGTCGGGGGAAAGGCTGCCGAGCAGGGACAGCAGTTCGTCCGCCACATGGGCCGGAGCGGCGCGCCACAGGCGGAGCAGGCGGGCCTCCCGCCGGCTGATGATGCTCTCGGCCGTCGTGTCGGAATCCTCATTGCGTGCCTGGTGCGAAGCGCTATGAGGATCGTCATATGAGTCAAAGAAAAAACTGATCGGAACGTCGAGCACTTGTCCCAAACGGTAAAGCGTGCCGGCGGAAATCCTGTTCGACCCGCGTTCGTACTTCTGAACCTGCTGAAACGTCAGGCCGATGGACTCGCCCAATTTTTCCTGGCTCATTCCCAGCAAGGTCCGCCGCATGCGAACGCGTTGACCCACATGCGCATCGACTGACCAGGATTCGGGCGATCCGCGCCGCCCTCTTTTGCGCGCCGAAGGTTCTTTCATGACCCGGCACTCCAATTCTTTGGCGCTAATTGTTTAGTCTGTCTATCAAACAGGACTATGTTCACACATCCCTTCGGTGCAATCAAGTGAAAACTTTGAAATTATTGGACGGCGAGCGTTTCTTAAATGTCATAGCCCAGTATGGTTCGCGACTAGTGATTGTTGATTTGCCGAATGCGATGGATGTCGAGACGGGTAGTCGCGAGTTGTGAAAGGGCCGGGGCTGTTCACCCGTCCTGTTGCCCAGAAACCATTTGGCGCGACTCTGGACGAGGTGTGCGGCCTCGCTGGAAGGAACGGAAAGGGCGGCCGGGGAGTGCTGCACTTTAATTGCAAAGTGCGGTCATTTCTTCGGGGCGGTAACCGTGTGGAAACCCTTTGCTAATCAAATCCTGATATCTGGCATTTTACGCACCTCGCGCCAGCGGACGCTCGGAGTGGCCTTTCAAGGCCGTATCCGGGGCGGCGCGCGCGGGGTTCACCGGTGGCGGTCGGTTCGCCACCGGGTCGCAGTCAAAGGATCAGTTCCATGCAGGCAAGCAGTCTGGCGGGGCGCTTCAAGGTCGGGACCCGTATTTACTTCGGGTTCGTGGCGGTGCTGCTCCTGCTCGTGGTGGTCGTTGCCGTCGGCGTGCGCGGTCTGGGCGCGGCGCGCGATGGCTTCCAGTCCTACGCCGCCGTGAGCAATCATTCGATCCAGGTCATCGACATCGACGGCAACGTGGCGCAGATGCGCCGGCTGGCCTACAACTACACCGTCTCCGGAGACCCCAAGGTCGCCGAGCAGGTGCGCAAGGTGCAGGCCAGCATGGGCAAGCAGCTGCGCGCCGCGCTGGAGGGGACGACGGGTGAGCGCCGCGCCAACCTGGAGCGCATGAACCAGCTGTTCGATGCCTATGTCGTCGACTTCGGCAAGATCGTCGAACTGCGCCAGCGCCGTGACCGCCTGTACGACGAACAGCTCGTCCCGGCCGGCGAGAAGGCGCGCGAGACCATGTCGCAGCTGGTCACCGGAGCCATGGCGGACGGCGACATGGAAGGGGCGGCGCTGGCCGGCCTCGCCCAGGAGAAGCTGCTGCTGGCCCGCATGGCCGCCTTGCGTTTCTTCTCCAGCCCCAGCGAGAAGGCCGCCGCCGAGGTTTCAACGCGCAACGACGCCTTCAATGAGGCGATCCGCGACGTCGCCAACAGGCTGAACAGCCCGGCGCGCAAGCGCATAGCGCAGGAAGCCGACCAGCTGTCCGACCGCTACGTCGAGATCTTCCAGCAGACCGCCGCCGTGGTCGTCGACAGCGCCAAGCTGGTCGAGAAGATGGGGGCGATGGGTGCCGAGTTCGCCGAGCTGTCCGACCGCACCGTGTCCATCGAGACGAAGGACCGCGAGGATGTGCTGTCCTCGACCGAAGGCAGCATGGACCGCACCCTGACCGCCAACATGACCATCGCCGGCATCGCGATCGCCGTCGGTCTGCTGCTGGCGTGGGCCGTGGCGCGCTCGATTGTCCGTCCGGTTCTGGACATGACCGGGACGATGACCAAGCTGGCCGAGGGCGACCTGACCGTGACCATCCCGGCCCTGGCCAACCGGGACGAGATCGGCCGGATGGCCAAGGCGGTGGAGGTGTTCAAGGACAACGCAATCCAGAAGAAGCGCATGGACGAGGCCGAGCGCGAGCGGCTGGAAGCCGAGCGCCGCGCCGACGAGGCCCAGCGCGCCCGCGAGAAGGCCATCGGCGAGGAGATCGCCGCGCTGATCGACGGCGTGTCCAAGGGCGACCTGTCGCGCCGCCTCGATCTGGCCGGCAAGGACGGCTTCTACAAGACCATGTCGGAGGGCATCAACCGCCTGACCGACACGGTGGAGGCGGTCATCGACGATCTGGGCGCGGTGCTGAGCGCGCTGGCTCAGGGCGACCTGAACAAGCGCGTCGAGCGCGATTACCAGGGCGCCTTCCAGAAGCTGAAGACCGACGTCAACGCCACCTCCGCCAAGCTCTCGGAGATCGTCGGGCAGATCCTGCGGGCCACCGACGCCATCTCCTCGGCCGCGTCGGAAGTCTCGCTGGGCTCCAGCGACCTCGCCGAGCGGACCGAGCAGCAGGCGTCGAGCCTGGAGGAGACGGCGGCGAGCATGGAAGAGCTGGGCGCCACCGTGCGCTCCAACGCCGACAATGCCCAGCGCGCCAATCACATGGCGACCGATGCCCGCAACTCCGCCGAATCCGGCGGCGGCGTGGCGAATTCGGCCATCGACGCGATGAAGCGCATTGAGGACGCCAGCCGCAAGATCACCGACATCATCGGCGTGATCGACGAGATCGCCTTCCAGACCAACCTGCTGGCGCTGAACGCGGCGGTGGAAGCGGCGCGGGCGGGCGATGCCGGGCGTGGCTTCGCCGTGGTGGCGCAGGAGGTGCGTCAGCTGGCGCAACGCTCCGCCCAGGCGTCGAAGGAGATCAAGGGCCTGATCCTCGACAGCGACAGTCAGGTGAAGGACGGCGTGGAACTGGTCAAGAAGGCCGGCGACGCGCTGGAGGGCATCGTCTCCGGCGTCCAGCAGGTCGCCAGCCTGATCGCCGAGATGGCGTCGGCCAGCAGCGAGCAGGCCTCCGCCCTGGACGAGATCAACTCGACCGTTGCCCAGATGGACGAGATGACCCAGAAGAATGCCGCCCTGGTCGAGGAAACCACCGCCGCCGCCCAGTCGCTCGCCAACCAGGCGACCGACCTGCGCGCGCTGGTCAGCTTCTTCAAGCTGGATCAGGCGGCGGTCATGTCGGCCGTCGCGGCGGCCTCGGCCCAGCCGGCCTTCCATCGCACCATCGCCCCGACCAAGCCGGTCACGCGCCCCGCGGCCAAGCCGGCAGTCCGCGCAGCAGCCAAGCCCGCCCCGGTCAAGGCGGCGGTCGGCGGCACGCTCCAGCGCGCCTCGGCCGACGAGGACGACTGGAAGGAGTTCTGAGCGGGAACCCCGCTGACTGGTGAACGCTGACCGACGAGAAGCCCCTTTCCCCGTGGAAAGGGGCTTTTTGTTTTGCGGGCCTCGTCACCAGATAGGATGTGGGCAAGGTCGGAACGGAATCATGGCAGCGCGCGCGCTCATCACCCTTTTCACCGCCGGTTTGCTGTGGGCCGAGCCGGCTCATGCGGCCGACACGCCGGGGTCGCCACCTTCGGCGACTCCCGCCCCGATGACGCCGGGGGAGCAGGCGCGGCAGGGGCTCGATCTTCTGATGAAGGCCCTGGAAGGGTGGGTGCGGCAGGTGCCGCTGTTCGCTCCGCCGGAGGTGACGCCGGAAGGGGACATCATCATCCGCCGGCTCGACCGGAACCGCCCGCCTCCGCCACCTCCCGAAACGGCTCCCGGCACGCCGCCAGCACCGGGAGCGCCCGGCGGAAGCGCGCCGGGATCGGCAACGGATTTGTAGAGGCCGATACACCCCGTCACGCAGCGGCCTGCCCAGGGAGGTGTGCCCCGGTCGGGGCGTCATTCATCTTAATGGATCGTTAACCAACATCTTAAGGGGTCGTTAAACATGGTTCGGTGCTCAGATATTCGGAATTTGCGCCGGTTGCGTGACGGGGTGTATCGGGCTTGATCGCCCGCGCGTCTCAGCGGACATGCCCCTGGCTGATAGGCCCACGGTTGACATGCCAAGGCCCGCCGGGGTGGGCGAAGCCTTCGATGTGGTCGCGCAGCTTCTGGATCTGCGACGGGGTGAGGGCGACGCCGAAGCGCGCCCGGAAGGCGGCGGCGATGGCCCCGCGCGTCGGCCGCTCACCGTTGGCGGCCAGGGTCCGATAGACGACGAACCCCTCGACGCAGCGGCGCAGCGCGTCGGGTCGGTTCCGCAACTGGGCGGCCTGCGGCGTGCCGGCGGTGCGGAGATGCTCCTCCAGCCGTTGCGCGGCCTCTTCCGCCGACAGATCGGGCAGGGGGACGGCGGGCGCCGGCTCCGGTTCCGGGCGGCCGATGGCGGCCTTGGCGCGGCGGCGGCGCTGGCGTTCGCGGTCGTCGGCGCGCAGCCGCTCGGCATAGGACGGGTCAGCGCGCCGCCGTTCGGTGCGCGCCCGGTTGGCGCGGGCGTTCCGCTCGTCCTGCCTAGCCCGCGCGTCGGGGTCGCCGAGCAGGAAGGCCAGTTCCTCGGCGGTCAGGCGGACGGCGTCCGATGGTTCGGGAAAGTCCGTGTCATCGTCGGGAGCCATGACGGATAAACACCGCCAGGGCTCCCTCGGGTCCAGTTACCAAAATCGGGCGTCGGTCAGCGTGACGATGCCGTTGGGGCCGGGCTTCGGTTCGGGAGGCGGCAAACCCTCAAGGACGCCCATCGGGGCAGGGGCCGGTTTCGATCTGCACCGTCGCGTGGCCAATGCCGAACCGCTGGCGCAGCGTTTCCAGCAGAACCCCCAGCACGGCGTCGCGGTCGGCGTCCTGCCGCACGACGGCGTGCATGGTCAGCAGCGTGCGCTCGGTGGTCAGGGACCAGACATGGACGTGGTGGATGTCGGTCACGTCCGGCGCGGCGTCGCGCAGCGTGCGGCGCAGGATGTCCAGGTCGATGTCCGACGGCGTGCCCTCGACCAGGATGTGCATGCTCTGCCGCACCACGGTCCAGGCGCCGCGCAGGATCAGCAGCGCCACCAGCGCCGACAGGAGCGGGTCGATGGGCGTCCAGCCGGTCGCCAGGATGATGCCCGCCGCCGCGATGGCCGCGACCGACCCCAGCAGGTCGCCCATCACATGCAACATTGCGCCGCGCACGTTCAGGTTCTCGCGGTCGCCCCGGTGCAGGATGACGAAGCCCACGACGTTGCCGATGGCGCCCAGCGTCGCCACGGCCATCATGGTGCCGCCCATGACGGGCTGCGGCTGCATCAGCCGCTCCGCCGCCTCGTACAGAATCCAGCCGGACAGGGCGAACAGGCTGATCCCGTTGACGAAGGCGGCCAGAACCTGGAGCCGGTGATAGCCGAAGCTGCGCCTTTGGTCCGAGGGTCGCCGCCCCAGCCGGAAGGCCAGCCACGCCAGCGCCAGCGCCGCCGCGTCGGTCAGCATGTGCCCGGCGTCGGCCAGCAGGGCCAGCGAGCCGGACAGGATGCCGCCCACCACCTCCGCCACCATGATGGAGGCGGTCAGCAGCAGGACCAGCAGCATGCGGCGTTCGCTGTCGGCGGTCACCGCCACGGCGTGGGAGTGGCCGTGGGCATGATCGTGCCCATGCCCATGCCCATGCCCATGCCCGTGGCCATGGCCATGGCCGTGATCGTGTTTGTCATCCCCGTGATGGTCATGAGAATGGTCGTGCGGGTGATCGTGCGCGTGCGATCCGTGGCCCACCGGTTCGGCTCCTTGCTCGTGGGGCGGCGTCGTTCGGACACTAGAACGGTCGGGTGGCTTCGTCACGGCGATTTCGCTCCCCCTCCGGGCGTTGGCTCGTGCTAGACAGTGCCCCCGTTACGCACGCCCTTTCACAGACACGGGACCCCGCCGGCCATGACCCCCAGGCAAGCCCTCCAGCAGCGCCTCGCGGCCTTGGACGCGCATCTGCGCGCGGAAAACCCGAACATCCTGCCGGTCATTCCGACCTTCCGGAACTTCGACCGGGTGCTGGTCCGGCTGGGCCTGCTGGGGCCGCACGAGTCGCTGACCACGCGCATTCCCTGGTGGCCGATGATCGCGGTGCTCGGCACCTTCTCGGCGGGCAAGTCCACCTTCCTGAACGGCTATCTGGGCGCGCCGTTGCAGAACACCGGCAATCAGGCGGTGGACGACAAGTTCACGGTCATCTGCCACGGGCCGGAGACGCGGCGGGAGGCTCTGCCCGGCACGGCGCTGAACGCCGATCCGCGCTTTCCCTTCTACCGCATCGCCGACGAGATCGAGAAGGTCGCGGCCGGCGAGGGCAAGCGCATCGACAACTACCTGCAACTGAAGACGCTGGGCGGCGACCGGGCGCGGGGCAAGATCTTCATCGACTCGCCGGGCTTCGACGCCGACGACCAGCGCCGCTCCATCCTGCGGCTGGTCGACCACATCGTCGAGCTGTCGGACCTCGTGCTGGTCTTCTTCGACGCCCGCCACCCCGAACCGGGGGCGATGCAGGACACGCTCAAGCATCTGGTGGCGAAGACGGTGGACCGCGCCGACGCCCGCAAGGTGCTCTATATTCTGAATCAGGTCGATACGACCGCGAAGGAGGACAATCTGGAGGCCGTGTTCGGCGCGTGGCAGCGGGCCATCGCGCAGGCCGGTCTGGTGTCCGGGCGCTTCTACGCCATCTACGACGACAAGTCGGCGGTCGCCATCGAGGACGACGCCGTGCGCGGCCGTTATCAGGCGCGGCGCGACGCCGATCTGGCGGAAATCCACAGCCGCATCGCCGAGGTGGAGGTGGCGCGTGCCTACCGCATCGTCGGCATGATCGACAGCCTCGTGAAGGAGCTGAGCGGCGAGGTCGTGCCGCTGCTGCGCGCGGCCATGCGGCGCTGGCGCCGGCTGGTGCTGGTCGGCGACCTGCTGTGGGCGGGGCTGCTGGCCGGGCTGTTCGCCGGCATCGCCTCGCTGGTCGGGACGGAGACGGTGCCGGCCTTCCTCGGCTGGCTGACCGAGGCGCCTGCCGGCGGGCTGCCGGTGCGGGCGCTGGCGGCGTCGGTGCTGGTGAGCGGTTTGTTCTTCGCCGGGCATTTCTGGATCCGCGCCTTTGCCGCGCGGCGGGTGTCGAAGGTGCTGCCGGAGCGGTTCGGCGACGTGGACCTGAACCTGCGCCAAGCCTTCCTGCGCAACACGCGCTTCTTCCGCTCGATCTTCCGCAAGCGGCCGGCCGGCTGGAATTCGCGCGCCAAGAAGCGGATCTTCGGCATCCGCGAGGCGCTGGCCGAGCATGTCCAGCGCATCAACGACCTTTACACCGACCCGGCGGGTAAGCGCGCCAGGGCGGCGGACAAGGCGCCAGCCGCCGCGGAATGATCGCCGCCTTGTGATCGCCGCGTCGACGGGCCCAGCGAACCCCTTCTTTTGGCAAGGATTTGGGGGAATTGAGTTGGAGCCGGAACCTCTTTACAGTTCCGAATCGTCCCGCTACATGTCGCGTCAGGGTTGCGAACGCTAAGGGTTCGAGGGAAGGAAAGGCGAGCATGCTCGGCAGGCGGATGCTTCTGGCCTTGGCGGCGCTACCGAACCTTATCCTGTCTGCTCTTATCGTGTCTTCTGGGGCTGGCACCGCGCGCGCGGCGGTGATCGAGTCCACGCTCGACCTTGTCACCGGCCACGACTACGCGCCCTTCACCGGCGAGGATCTGCCCCAGGGCGGCATGCTGACCGAAGTGGTGCTGCGCGCCTTCAAGGCAATGAACCTCGACTACGATGTCCGCTTCGTGCCGTGGAAGCGCGGCTACGACGGCGTGGTCGCCGGCAAGTTCCTGGGCACATTCCCCTATGTGCGCACGCCGGAACGGGAGGAGGACGCCCTGTTCTCCGACCCGCTGCTGGTGGTGCGGCAGCTCGTCTACATCTCCACCCAAAGCTCCATGGAGTTCCAGTCGCCCGAGGACTTCAAGGCGCGTGCGGTCTGCGCGCCGGTCGGCTACGCGCTGCCGCCGGAGCTGCACGCCATGGCCCAGGCGGGGGAGGTGACGCGCGAAAGCCCGGCGGACCTGCCGGCTTGCGTGCGGATGGTGGCGTCCGGCCGGGTGGACGCCTTCGTCATCGACGAGCACACGGGGCAAGCCGCCATCGCCAGGGCCGGGGCGGCGAACGAGATCCGCATCGCCGCACGGCCCTTCGCGCAGGTCGCGCAGCATCTGATCGTGTCGAAAGCCAACCCGGAGGCCCCGGCGGTGCTGGCCGCCTTCAACACCGGCTTGCAGAAGCTGAAGGACAGCGGCGCCTTCGACGAAATCGTCAAACGCCATGCAGCCCTGGTTCGGTAACCGGGCGCGCGGGCAGGGCTGCTTTGCTCCGGTAAATGGTCCTACCTGGGGCCATGCGCCATTGCCTGTACGGCGCAAAGTGCTATAAACGCGCGTCTTGATCTGGAAAAGGGGCGTGGCCCGTGGCCATCGACGCGTCGGTTCTGGTCCTCAACGGACCCAACCTGAACATGCTGGGCGTGCGCGAACCGCACATCTACGGTTCGTTGACGCTCGACGACCTGGAAGCGGCCTGCCAGGAACGCGCCGAACAGCTGGGGCTGGTCGTCGATTTCCGGCAGTCGAACCACGAGGGCGAGCTTGTTTCCTGGATCCAGCAGGCGCGCACGGAGCATGACGGCATCGTCATCAACGCGGGCGCCTACAGCCACACCTCCGTCGCCATCATGGACGCGCTGATCCTGTCCGAGCTGCCGGTCGTCGAGGTGCATCTTTCCAACATCTACAAGCGTGAGGCCATCCGCCACCACTCGCACATTTCGGCGGTGGCCAAGGGGATGATCTGCGGCTTCGGCCCGCACGGGTATCTGCTGGCGCTGGACGCCGTGGCGAATATCCTCGAACGCGACTAAGGAACTACGGGAATCACGAACACCATGGCGAGCTTCGACATCGACGGCGATCTGGTCCGCAAGCTGGCGGATCTCCTGCGTGAGACGGGCTTGAGCGAGATCGAGTTCGCCGAGGGCGAGAAGCGGATCCGCGTCACCCGCCCGACCGCCACGCAAGCGGTCGCCGTCCACGCGCCGGTGGCGGTCGCCGCCCCGGCCCCCGTCGCGGCGGCCCCGGCGGGCAAGCCGGCCAGCCATCCGGGCGCGGTCACCTCGCCCATGGTCGGCACCGCCTACACGGCGCCCGAACCCGGCGCCACGGCCTTCGTCCGCGTCGGCGACACGGTGAAGGCCGGCCAGACCGTCCTCATCATCGAGGCGATGAAGGTCATGAACCCCATCAAGGCCCCGCGGGGCGGCACGGTGACGGAGATCCTGGTCTCCGACGCCCAGCCGGTGGAGTTCGGCGAAGTCCTTATGATCATCGAGTGAGCGGGGACCATCCCTTGGCGATGTTCGAGAAGGTCCTGATCGCGAACCGTGGTGAGATCGCGCTGCGCATCCACCGCGCCTGCCGCGAAATGGGCATCCAGACCGTGGCGGTGCATTCCACCGCCGATGCCGACGCCATGCACGTCCGCCTCGCGGACGAAAGCGTGTGCATCGGCCCCGCGTCGGCCCGCGAAAGCTACCTCAACATACCGGCCATCCTCTCGGCCGCGGCGATCACCGGGGCGGACGCCATCCACCCCGGCATCGGATTCCTGTCCGAGAACGCCCAGTTCGCCGAGATGGTGGAGGAGCACGGCTTCACCTTCATCGGCCCGACGGCGGACCACATCCGCATCATGGGCGACAAGGTCACGGCCAAGAAGACGGTGATGGACCTGGGCCTGCCCGTGGTCCCCGGCTCCGACGGCCCGGTGCCGACGCTGGAGGAGGCCGCCCAGGTCGCCCGCGACATCGGCTATCCCGTCCTGATCAAGGCGGCGGCCGGCGGCGGTGGCAAGGGCATGAAGGTCGCCCGCAACCCCGAGCAGCTGGCCGAAGCCTACCAGCTCGCCCGTGGCGAGGCGCGCGCCGCCTTCGGCAACGACGAGGTCTACATCGAGAAGTACCTCGGCAAGCCGCGCCACATCGAAATCCAGCTGCTGGGCGACACGCACGGCAACTGCGTGCATTTCGGCGAGCGCGACTGCTCGGTCCAGCGCCGCCACCAGAAGGTGATCGAGGAAGCCCCGTCGCCGGCGCTCAACGCCGCGCAACGCGACTTCATCGGCAACCTCGCGGCCAAGACCACGGCGGCCATCGGCTATCGCGGCGTCGGCACGATGGAGTTCCTGTTCGAGGACGGGCAGTTCTACTTCATCGAGATGAACACCCGCCTTCAGGTCGAGCACACGATCACCGAGATGATCACGGGCATCGATCTGGTGCGCGAGCAGATCCGCGTGGCGACGGGCGCTCCGCTCGGCTACACGCAGGGCGACATCCGCTTCCAGGGCCACTCGATCGAGTGCCGCGTGAATGCCGAGAACCCGGAGACCTTCATCCCGTCGCCGGGCAAGATCGACGGCTACCACGCGCCGGGCGGCCTTGGCGTGCGCGTCGACTCGGCGCTCTACGACGGCTACCGGGTGCCGCCGCACTACGACAGCCTGATCGCCAAGCTGGTCGTGCACGGCACCACCCGCAACGAGTGCCTGATGCGCCTGCGCCGGACGATCGAGGAGTATGTGATCGGCGGCGTGGACACCACGCTTCCGCTGCACCAGCGCATCATCGGGCAGCAGGACTTCATCGACGGCAACTACGACATCCACTGGCTCGAACAGCTGATGTCGAAGAAGTAAGTCAGACCCCCTCTCCCGCCGGCGACGCCGGCGGGAGAGGGGGCTGATTACGCCTTCAGCACCACCTTCATGCAGTCGTCCTGCTTGTCGTTGAAGATGGCGTAGCCGTTCGGCCCGTCGTTCAGCGGCATGCGGTGCGTGATGATGAAGGTCGGGTCGATCTCGCCCTTCTGGATGCGCTCCAGCAGCGGGCGCATGTATTTATGGACGGGCGTCTGGCCGGTCTTGATGGTCAGCGCCCGGTTCATCAGCGATCCCATCGGGAATTTGTCCACGAAACCGGCGTAGACGCCGACGATGGACACCGTGCCGCCGTTGCGGCAGGCCATGATCGCCTGACGCAGCGCCGACGTGCGGTCGGTCTCCAGCATCAGCGCCTGCTTCGTTCGGTCATAGGCCCCGGCGAAGCCGACGCCATGCGATTCCAGGCCGACCGCGTCGATCACCGAATCCGGGCCGCGCCCGCCGGTCATCTCCTTCAGCGCCTCGAACACGTCGGTCTCGGCGTAGTTCAGCACCTCGGCGCCGCTCTTCTCCTGGGCCATGCGCAGGCGATAGGGGAAGCGGTCGATGGCGATGACCCGCTCGGCGCCGAGCAGGAAGGCGCTCTTGATGGCGAACTGCCCGACCGGGCCGCAGCCCCACACCGCCACCGTGTCGCCCGGCTGGATGTCGCAGGCCTCCGCGCCCATGTAGCCGGTCGGCAGGATGTCGGTCAGGAACAGCACCTGTTCGTCGTCCATCCCGTCCGGCACCTTCATCGGGCCGACGTCGGCGTAGGGCACGCGCACATACTCCGCCTGCCCGCCGGGATAGCCGCCCAGCAGGTGCGAATAGCCGAAGATGCCGGAGGGGGAGTGGCCCCACAGCTCCTCCGCCATGGCGGCGTTGGGATTGGAGTTCTCGCAGCAGGAGAACAGGTTGCGCATGCAGGACAGGCAGCCGCCGCAGGCGATGGGGAAGGGGACGACAACGCGGTCGCCGACCTTCAGCTTCTGCACGTTCTTGCCGACTTCGACCACCTCGCCCATGAACTCGTGGCCCATGATGTCGCCGGGCTGCATGGCGGGGTTGAAGCCATTGTAGATGTGAAGGTCGGATCCGCAGATCGCCGTGGACGTGATGCGGACGATGGCGTCGTGGCCGTTCAGGAGCTTCGGGTCGGGGACGTTTTCGACCCGCATGTCCTTCTTGCCGTGCCAGCAGATGGCTTTCACGCTGGTGTCCTCCCTCAATGGCTCGGTTGGTGGTGCTCATCGGCCGGCCAAGGCTGGGCCGGGTGCGACAGGGCCATGGAGCCTTCCGCCACCGTGACCGAACCCGTTTCCAGCACCTGCTTCAGCCGGCGCAGGTCATCGCGCACCTGCATCTGCGGCTCCTCGCCGAACAGCTTGGCGACCATCGCGCCGATGACGCCGCCCGGCGGGTTGTAGCGCATCTCCACCCGTACGATGGTGCCGCGCCCGCCCGGCGCGCGTTCGAAGCGCACCTCGCCGCTGTTGTCCACGTCCGCCCCCTCCAGGGAACGCCAGGCCAGGAGTTCGTTCGGGCGATCCTCCGTCACCTCGGCGTCCCAGACCACGGTGCGGCCGGCGGGGGCCTTTGCCACCCAGTGGGAGCGGCGCTCGTCCAGCACCTCCACATGCTCCAGGTGGCTCATGAACTGCGGCAGGTTCCGGAAATCGCGCCAGAAGCCGTAGATCGCCTCCGGCGGGCGGTTGATCGCCACGGTCTGCCGCACATGGATGTCGCCGGTCCACGACCGGCCGGTGCCGGATTGCCCCTGGCCGAACTGCTGCCCGATCCGCTGCCCGGCCAGCACGTCGAGCGCCGCGACCCCGGCCACGGCCGCCGCCGCCGCCGCGATGCGGTTGGGCTGCGCGTCGCGATGGCGCGCGTTGTTGCCGAGAAAGGCGAGGTCCATCAGGTCGCCGCCGACCCGCGCCCACAGCCAGCCGGATTCGCGCGGCTGAGCCAGGATGCCGACGCCGTTGGCGACCTCCCGCAGGCCGAAGGCCCGCAGCATCGTCCGATTGCCGTCGTCGTCGGGAATGCCGATCAGCCGCGCGACCGTGTCGGGCGCGGCGATCTCTGCCAGCCCCAGCCCGATGCTGAACCATCCCAACGCGCGCGAGAGTTGCTCATCGCGTTCGCTCGGCTGCCGCCCACGACGCCTGTCGTGGGCATGCCGCATATCTTGAATCGCCATTCTGGCCTCCATCGAACCTGAACCGTGACGGAATATCCCCGCTGCACGGCTCAACCGGTGGAGGCCCTTCGGCGTTCCTAATCCCTTCAGCGCGCGGCGGACAGGATGGCGTCGCGGCGGCAGCGGTCCACCACCTTCTCCCCGCAGGCGACGAAGCCCAGGTCCTTGTCCATGCACAGGCGAACCTCAGCCACGTCGCGCTTGGAGCAGACCACCGCGACCGATTCGGGCGTCAGGCCGGGGTTGGCCTGGACGAACAGGCGCTCGACCTGGGTGGCGGGCACGGACAGGCCGCTGGCGGTGGAGTGAAATTCCGCCGGTATCTTGACCTTCTCGTAAGCGGTGCGGATGCGGGCGAAATAATCGGTGGCGTTCAGGCCGGTGCAGGTGCCGTGCTTCTGCCACTGGTGCACGATCAGGCCGACGCTGGGCATGATCGGCATGGTCTGGTCCACCACCGCCTTCGGCACGCTGCGGTCGCGCGTGCAGTTGGCCGGGTAGCCGCCGGCGCTGTACTGCGGCCAGAGCCCATGCACGACGAATCCGAACTTTCGATCCACGCCGCACTGGTCGGGATTGCCCTGGCTCTCTTCCTTGGCGCAGTAGGTCGGCGACCAGGACAGGGACAGGACGTAATAGTCGAAGGTCCCAGGCTCCGCCTTGCGTTGCGCCCAAGAGCTGCCGGTCGTGGACAGAAACGCAACCGTGACGGCGACGATGGTCGCGAGAGCCTTCCTCATGACGTGTCTCCAAGCGTTTAGTGCGATTTTTTGTTGCATACCATGGTGGGCGAATTCTGTCGCGCGGAAGTGGAGACCCGTCATCGGCGTTGGGCCATTCCAGTTCGAGCGGTTATAGTGGCTGCGATGATCGAGCTGTCCGCACCGCTGCTGCTGCGCGCCTACGCCGCCGGCATCTTCCCGATGGCCGAGAGCGCCGAATCGGAGGAGCTGTACTGGTTCGACCCGGAGCGGCGCGGCATCCTGCCGCTGGACGGCTTCCACATTCCCGGCCGCCTGCGCCGCACGGTGCGCAAATCCCCGTTCGAGGTGCGGTTCGACACGGCCTTCCAGGCGGTGATCGAAGCCTGCGCGGAGTCGACCGCCGACCGGCCGAAGACCTGGATCAACGCCGACATCGTGCGGCTCTACACCGAGTTGTTCGAGAGCGGCTTCGCCCACAGCGTGGAATGCTGGCGGGACGGGCGCATGGTCGGGGGCCTGTACGGCGTGTCCCTGGGTGGCGCCTATTTCGGCGAGAGCATGTTCAGCCGCGAGACCGACGCCAGCAAGGTGGCGCTGGTCCATCTGGTGGCGCGGCTGAAGGCCGGCGGCTTCGCCCTGCTCGACACCCAGTTCGTCACCGAGCATCTGAGCCAGTTCGGCGCATTGGAGATCCCGCGCGGCGAGTACCGCCGCCGCCTCGCCGCCGCCCTGGCCGTTCAGGCCGATTTCGGCGGCGTGGATCAGAACCGGGCGGTGGCGGCGCTGCTGAACAGTTCCTGACGCAGGAATCTCATCCACCCGTGCAGGACAGCACCCAGACATCGTAAATTGGGTGTTCCATGGCCGACAGGGCGGGGCTGGAGGCGAACATCCAGCCGCTGAACACGGCCTCGGCCTTCTCGCCCGGCTTATTCTCGACGACCTCCAGGAAGGCGGCAGCCTCCGGCGGCTCGATCGGCGGGTTTTCCCGACAGGCGCGCAGCGTGACGCGCAGGCTGCCGAACATCTTCGTCTCGCCGACCGCGATGGTGAAGGTGGAGGTGCGGGCGGTAACCTTGTCCAGCCCCTGCAACTTGGCGGCCGGGCGGGCGACCATCTGGTCGGGAACCGGAGCCGCCCCGGCCCCCGTTGGAGCGAGGACGGTCGGGGCGAAGAAAAGCGCGGCCACGAGGGCCGCGCCGCAGAAGCTCTTAAGTGTCGTCACGTCGGATCGCTTCCGTGGTGTCGAACGGCGCGGGATAACCCGTCCGCCTTCTACTATCCCGGAAGCGTCCCCGCGTCTACTGTGCGCCCGTGCGGGCCGTGGTGCCGCCACCGGTGTTGGCGTCGGTGGTCGGGGTCGTTGTCGTCGTCGAACCCGCCGTGGACCCGGCCGTGCCGCTGCGGGTCGTACGGGTCGTCGTGCTGGTGGTCGTGTCACCGGTCCGCTCGTTGCGGGTGGTGGTCCGGCGGGTCGTGGTGTTGTCCGACTGGCCAGTGGCGTTGCGGTTCTCCTCGATCTTCTCGGTCGCCGCGCCGCCGGCCGCACCGGCCGCGCCACCGACGACGGCACCCACAGGACCGCCGACCACGGCGCCCGCCGCGGCACCGCCCAGCGCGCCGCTGCCCGCCTTCTCCTCCATCGTGTTGCCGCAGGCCGTGACCAGAAGCCCCAGGCCGAGGACGGCCAAAACACGCGCTCGCATCGCTCTTCCTCCTGTTTTGCGCGAATTGCGGAGGAAACGTCGGCGTGCGGGCAATGGTTCCGGTCGAGGTTACGCCTTGGCGGCGAATCGCAGCCGGACGTAATCGGCCGTCCACTGGCCGTCCGCGCTCCGCAAGGCCGGGGCGAGGTCGTCCATGACCTCGGCGAGCAGGGCGGGGCGGTCGGCGTCCGGCACGCGGTTCAGGAAGCTCTGCGCGAAGGTGCCGAGCCAGCCGGCCATGTCCGTGGGCAGCGGGGTGGGGCGGGGGATGAGGGCGATGCTGGCGACGGTGAAGCCCGCCGCCTCCAGCTTGCCCCGGTATTCCTCCGGCGTCGGGAAGTACCAGGGGTTCGCCGCCGTGCCGTCGATGCCGTGCTTGTCGAGCGCGCGGGTCAGCGCCGCGACGATGCGGCCGACGTTGCCCGCCCCGCCGAATTCCCCGACGAAGCGCCCGCCCGGCTTCAGCGCCCGTTTGACCCCCGCGATCACCGCGTCCGGCCGCGTCATCCAGTGCAGCGCGGCGTTGGAGAAGACCGCGTCGGACTCGTTCGCGAAGCGCAGGTCGTGGGCGTCGGCCACCCGTGCATCCAGGCCGCGCGCCTTGGCGGTGGCGACGAACTCCGGACTGGCGTCCGCGCCGACCACATCGCAGCCGACCGCGGCCAGCCGTTCCGTCAGCGTCCCCTCGCCGCAGCCGAGGTCGAGGATCCGTTCCCCCGGCCGTGGCGCCAGCAGGTCCACCACGGGCATGCCCAGTTCCGGCACGAAGCCGGCGTGCCGCTTGTAGCCGTCGCTCTCCCAGCGTTGATCGGTCATCGTGTTTCTCCCCGGCTCATGGATGTGATTCGGCTGCGACCGCCTATCCACATCGTCATCCCCGCGCAGGCGGGGATCCCGAAGTTTGACGGATAAGCACTTCAACGGACTGGATTCCCGCCTTCGCGGGAATGACGGTGAAAAGGTGTTTTCGGAAGGGAAACCGCTTTGCAGACCAAATACGATGGTACTGCGACACGGATGGCCCCAAAACGACCGAAGGGGCCTTTCGGCCCCTTCTCGTATCGTCGTCACATCTTCGGGTTCTCGGCGCCTTGGCTGCCGTCCGGCTTGCTCATGTTCTGGAGCGAGAAGATGACCTGCCCCAGAAGCTGCTCGATGCCGGGGGTGCTCTGCGTGTACTCGACCTTGCCGTTCGGCTTGATCATGTCGGGGTCGCCGCCGGGTTCCAGCGCCAGGAACTTGCCGCCCAGCAGGCTTTCCGAGGCGATCACCGCCGCGGTGTCCTTGGGCAGCTTGATGTCCGGGTGCACCGACATATGCACGACCGCCTGATAGCTCTTCGGATCCAGCGTCAGGCCGGTGACCGAACCCACCTTCACGCCGCTGATGCGCACGTCCGCCCCGCTCTGCAGGCCAGAGATGCTGGAGAAGTTGGCGGTGATCTCGTACCCGTCCACCTTGCGCAGGTCGGCGCTGGTGTAGGCGAAAGCGAGAAAAAAGCCGGCAACGGCGAGGACAACCCCGCCGAGCACGGTCTCAATCACATTGCGGCGCATGAATGTTTCCTAAAGGACGGTCCGGGCGGTTCAGCCCGGAGTCCACGGCTCGTAATCGCCGGTGGCGCGCACGCGCTGCCCGCCGGCGTACTGGTGCCCCGGCGGCCGGTAAGCCTGCGCCGAACCCGACGGGTTGGCCATGTGCTCCTTCTGCCAGGGCTTGTGGTAGGGGCTGGTGCCTTCCGGCAGCGGGTCCTTGGTGGTGTGGTGCAGCCAGGCATGCCACTCCGGCGGGACCTTGGAGGCCTCCGGCTCACCGTTGTAGAGCACCCAGCGGCGCTCCCGCAGGCCGCGCTTGGCGTTCTTGTCGCGGTAGTAGGTGTTGCCGAAGCGGTCGGTGCCGACCTTCTCGCCCCGGCGCCAGGTCACAAACCGGATGTGGATGTTCGCCATCCAGGTGATCAGGGAGATTTTCTCGCTCATCGTCGCTCGCGATCAAAGGGCCGGTCAAACGCGGGCGGCACTATGACACCGCAGGTGCCGCTCGTCCACAGGCTGTGTAACGATTTTCGACGCCTACGCAATGCGCCGGTCAGTCAGCAGAAGACGCACGGCGAAGCCCAGGAACAGCACGCCCGCCACGCCGTCCAGCACGGCCTTGACCCGTACGTTGGACAGAACACGCCGCGCCGCCCCGGCGCTGAGCGCCGCGACGCCCAGCAGATAGGCGCAGCCGAGCCCGGCCAGGATCGACCCCAGAACGAAAATCTGCAGCGCGACATGGCCGAGTTCCGGCGCCACGAACTGCGGCACGAAGGCCAGCTGGAACAGGATGATCTTCGGATTCAGCAGGTTGGTCAGCAGCGCCTGGAGGAAAACCCGGCTTTGCTGGGGCGACTCGGGCGCATCGTTTCCGGCCTCGCCGCGCGTGGTGAAGGCGCTCCACAGCGCCCGCGCGCCGATCCAGCCGAGATAGGCCCCGCCCGCATAGCGCAGCAGGTCGAACAGAGCCGGCGACGCCGCGATCAGGGCGGAGATGCCGGCGGCGGCCAGCAAGGCGTGCACGATGTTGCCGACGGTGATGCCGGCCGTGGCGGTCACGCCCGCGTTGCGCCCGTCGGAGATGCTGCGCGAGAGGACGAGCAGCGAATCCGGTCCCGGCGCCAGCACCAGGACGGTCGCGGCGATCAGGTATAGTTGCAGAAGATGCGGGTCGAGCGGCAGGGACATGACAATATCCTCAATCGGGCCAGCGCCGGTGCAGCCACAGCCATTCGGCCGGACGTTCCCGTATCCATTGCTCCAACAGGGCGTTCAGGCGCTCCATCAAAATCCGCGTGTCAGCGTTGCGATCGCCGGTGGCCGGCATCGCGACGGGCGGACAGACGGTAATGCGGAAGCGCGCGCCGTCCAGCCGTTCCGTCCGCACCGGGCACAGCGGAATGCCGAAACGTCCGGCCAACTGCGCCGCCGCCGGGGCGGTCATGGCGGTGCGGCCGAAGAAGGGGACGGGGATGCCGTCGTTCATCTTCTGGTCGATCAGCATGCCGACATGCCCGCCCTGCGACAGGATGCGGATCAGCATGCGGGCGCCGTCCGGCCCCTTGGGGATGTGCGTGCCCGAGGCTGCGCCGCGCAAATCGGTCAGCAGGGCGCCCACCATGGGGTTGTTCGGCGCGCGGTAGACCAGCGCCAGTTCCATCCCCATCTTGCGCGAGGTGACCGACTGCACCTCCCAGTTGGCGAAATGGCCGGACACCAGAATGCCCGCCTTGCCGTCGTCGCGCAGGGACGCGAGATGCTCAGCCCCGACCACCTCGACCCGGCCGTCGGGTCCGCACTCCCCGATCTCGTCCAGATGCGGGTACTCGGCGATGACGCGGCCGAGATTGTCCCACATGCCGCGCAGGATGGCGTCGATCTCCGCGCGGGATTTCTCCGGAAAGGCGCGCTCCAGGTTGCGCCGCGCGGTCTTCGTTCCCGGCAGGAGCGGCCCCACGCTGCGCCCGATCCAGCCGCCAAGGTCCGACGCGCGGTCGAGCGGCAGGGCGCGGAACAGGCGGCAGACGCCGTGGACGAACAGGGCTTCCAGCGGGTGGCCGACCCGACGGATCAGCCATTTCGCCGCCGGGCTACGCGGCTTGGCCATGCGATCCTCCGCGCGTCAGAACGGTGTCGAGCAGGCGGTCCAGCAGCGCCGGCTCCCGCCACACGGCGCGCACGGGCACCACGCGCACCAGGGAGCGCAGCGCGGCCGGCAAGCGGGCGGCGTCCTTGGCAGTGGTCACGGGCATCGCGCCGAGGCCGGCGGCGCGATCCGCCAGGGCCATGATCTCCTCCGGCCGATAGGGGTGATGGTCGGCGAACCCGACCCGCTCCACGACGCGGGCGCCCAGCGCCTCCAGAGTCGCGAAGAATTTCTCCGGCCGGCCGATGCCGGCGAAGGCCAGCACGGCGCGCCCCGACAGGTCCATCGCCTCCCCGGCCGGTTCCAGCCGGGCGTGCAGGACGGGCAAGGCGCCTCCGACCAGCCGTTCCACGCCCGCGCGGTCCTCGCCCATCACGACCACGGCGTCGGCGCGGGCGAGGCCGCACGCTACCGGTTCGCGCAGGGGGCCGGCCGGCACCAGCCGCCCGTTGCCGAAGCCCACGCCGCCGTCCACCACGACCAGCGAGCAATTCTTGGCAAGGCCGGGGTTCTGAAAACCGTCGTCCATGACGATGGCCCCGGCGCCCGCCGCCTCCGCCGCCCGCGCGCCCTCGGCGCGGTCGCGGGCCACCCAGCAGGGGGCGTGCTCGGCCAGCAGCAGGGCCTCGTCGCCGACATCATCGGCACCGTGGCGGGCGAGATCGATCGGCAGTGGCCCGCGCTCGCGTCCGCCGTGTCCGCGCGTCAGGAAATGGGCGGCGACCCCGCGCGCGCGCAGGGCTTCGGCGACGGCGATGCAGACCGGCGTTTTTCCGGCACCTCCGGCGACGAGGTTGCCGACGCACAGCACCGGCACGCCAGCCTCATAAGGAGTGCCCTTCGCCATGCGCAGCCGCCCGGCCAGCCCGTAGAGGGCACCGATGGGAGCCAGCGTCCACGCCGCCAGTCCGGCGGGGCGGTACCAGAAGGCTGGGGTCTTCATGCGGCGGACCGGATACCGGCGGCGCCCAGCACCGGGCTCAGCACGTCCAGGGCCCGGTCCACGATGCGCCGGTTGTCCTCCGTCACGCGGGCGGCGCCCGCCACGATGCGCGCGCGGGCCTCGGTGTCGGCCAGCAGGCGCCCGACTGCCTCGGCCAGCGCGGCGCCGTCGGCCACGGGCAGGGCGCCGCCGGCCGCCTCCAGCTGGTGGGTGATCTCGTCGAAGTTCCACATGTGCGGGCCGTACAGCACCGCACAGCCGAGCTGCGCCGGCTCGACCGGGTTCTGGCCGCCGTGCGGCACGAAGGACCCGCCCATGCACACCACCGGCGCCGTGCGGTAGAACAGCCCCAGCTCGCCCATGGTGTCGGCGACGTGAACGGCGTCGCACGTCCCCGGCAGCGCGCCCTCGCTGCGCCGGGAAACGGACAGGCCCCGGCCGCGCATCAGTTCGGCGATGGCCGCGCCCCGGTGGGCGTGGCGCGGCACCACGACGGTCAGCAGGCCGGGCAGGCGCGGGGCCAGGAATTCGTGCACGGATGCTGCGATCTCGTCCTCGCCGGGGTGGGAGCTGGCGAGCAGCCACAGCGGCCGGCCGCTGCGCGCCGCCTTCAGCGCCGCGATCTGGTCGGCGGGAGCGGGTGGCGGTTCGGCGGAGAATTTCAGGTTGCCGACGCTGGCGACTTCGCGCGCGCCCAGCTTGCGCAGCCGTTCCCCGTCGCCCTCCGTCTGGGCCAGCGTGATCTGGAAGGTGGACAGAAGCGGCCCGATCAGCCCCGACGCGTAGCGCCAGCGCGCGAAGGACCGTTCCGACATGCGTGCGTTGACCAGCGCTGCCGGAATCCCGCGCGCCCGGATGGCCGCCAGCAAGTTCGGCCAAATCTCCGACTCGGTCCACAGCACCACGTCCGGCCGCCAGTGGTCGAGGAAGCGGTTCACCGCCCCCGGCAGGTCCACCGGCACATATTGATGGATGGCCCGCTCCGGCAGCCGCCGTGCCATCAGCTCCGCCGAGGTGACGGTGCCCGTGGTCATCAGCACGGTCAGGCCCGGCTCCCGCTCCAGCAGCTTCGTCACCAGCACGAGGACCGAGTTCGCCTCGCCCACGCTGGCCGCGTGGATCCAGACGAGCCACCCGGCGGGCCGGGGCCGCGAGGGCGCGCCGAAGCGTTCCGCCTGACGGGCGGAGTCTTCCTTGCCGGCGGCGCGGCGGCGGTCGAGATACAGGCGCACCGCCGGCCCGGCGATGGTCGTCAGGCCGCGGTAGAGGGACTGCAGCATTGGGGTCGAAACGTCATCCAACAAAACCAACGCGGCCGGTTTCCCGGCCGCGGCACGCGCGCACCTTAGCACGGGCGGTTGTGGCGGAGGTATGGCTTTGCGTGAGGGTGTCGCGGCGGGCCCCCACCCTAACCCTCTCCCATGCTGCGCACGGGGGAGGGGATCAAGCCCCTTCCCCCGCGAAGTGGGGGAAGGTTGGGATGGGGGCCCCGCTGTCGACGCTTTGCGGTTAGGAAAACGGCCGCAGGTTGGACAGGAACTGCTCCGCTGAGCGGCGCCAGCTGTAGTTCAGCGCGTATTCCCGGCACCGCTCGGCCGGTATGCCCAGCGCCCCTTTCACCGCCCGCCCCAGATCCTCGTCCAGGCAGCCGGTGCCGGAGCCGTTGACCACGTCCAGCGGACCCGGCACGGGGTAGGCCGCGACGGGCACGCCGGACGCCAGCGCCTCCAGCAGGACCAGACCGAAGGTGTCGGTGCGCGAGGGGAATACGAACACGTCGGCTGCGGCGTAATATTGGGCGAGTTCCTCGCCATGCCTGGCGCCGGCCCAGTGCACGCCCGGATATTTCTGCTGAAGATCGGCACGGGCCGGGCCGTCGCCGACGACCACTTTGCTGCCGGGCAGGTCCAGCTTCAGGAAGTCCTCCAGGTTCTTTTCCACCGCCACGCGGCCGACATACATGGCGACGGGGCGGGGAACCTTCAGAAAGGCCTTTTCGCGCGGGCGGAACAGGTCGGTGTCTACACCGCGTGTCCAGCGGCGGATGTTGGAAAAGCCGCGCGCGGTCAGGTCGTTTTCGATGGACTGGGTCGCGACCATCACCGCCGAGGACGGCCGGTGAAAGCGACGCACCACCGCGTAGCTGAACGCCAGGGGCACCGGCAGGCGGTCGCGCACATATTCGGGAAAGCGCGTGTGGTAGGCGGTGGTGAAGGGCTTGCCCCGCTTCAGGCAATAGCGCCGCGCCGCGAAGCCCAGCGGCCCTTCGGTGGCGATGTGGATGCAGTCGGGGCGCAGGGCGTCGATCATCGCCCACAGCCGCCGTCCGGCCCCCAGCGCCAGCCGGATTTCCGGGTATGTCGGCATCGGCACGGTGGGGAAGCGGTCGGGGCCGATGACCTCCACCGTGTGGCCCATGGCCTCCAGTTCGCGGCGGACGGTGCTGATGGTGCGCACCACGCCGTTGACCTGGGGGAACCAGGCGTCGGTGACGATCAGGATGTTCACGCCGCCGCCTTCTCCGCCGTCTTTTCCGGCACCTTCAGCGTGGTGCGCCGGCGCAGCACGTCCGCCCAGTTGATGATTTCGAGCCGTCCGCAGGGATGCTCGACCAAGGCGGTGCAGGACTCGACCCAATCGCCGTCGTTGCAATAGAGGATCCCCTCCAGTTCGCGCATCTCCGCGGTGTGGATGTGGCCGCAGATGATGCCGTCCACCTTGCGCCGCCGGGCCTCATCGCCCAGCGCCTCTTCGTACTTGCCGATGAAATCGACGGCGGTCTTCGCCTTGTGCTTCAGGAAGGCCGACAGCGACCAGTAGGTGAAGCCCAGCTTGCGGCGGACCGCGTTGAACAGGTTGTTCGCGTGCAGCAGGACCACGTAGGCGTTGTCGCCGATGAAGGCGAGCCACTTGGCATACTTCACCACCACGTCGAAGCGGTCGCCGTGGGTGACCAGGAAGCTCCGCCCGTCGGCGGTCTTGTGCACCCACTCTTCCACCACGTGCACGCCGCCGAACTGCAACCCGATGTAGTCGCGGGCGGCCTCGTCGTGGTTGCCGGGGATGTAGTAGACGTGCACGCCCTTGCGCGCCCGGCGCAGGATTTTCTGGACCACGTCGTTGTGCGCCTGCGGCCAGTACCAGCTTTTCCGCAGGCGCCAGCCATCGACGATGTCGCCGACGAGGTAGAGGTGGTCGGACTCGTTGTGCTTCAGGAAATCCAGCAGGAACTCCGCCTTGCACCCGCGCGTTCCCAAATGAACGTCGGAAATCCAGATGCTGCGGTACCGCGTCACACCGGATGAGGCGTCCATGCCCCGCTCCATCGCCGTTGAGACAAGGGATCGTCTGTCGAGGCTCGTATAACCGCGAAATATGGCTATTGACAATGACTAGTGTGCGGCGCACCAATCGGCGCAGTCATTTTGCGAAATCTTGATGGTATTGACACTGTTCTGAAATGAACTCGTCGTTTTGCTGTCATGGGACCGCAACAAACGGCACGTCGGGGTGAAGGGGGCGAATCGTTGCAGGCTTTTTCCGCTGAGGCTTCCGTCCGCACCGCTTTTGAGGCCGCTCCGCGCCGCCGCTTCCTGGTGATCCACAACCCGGTTGCGGGCGCCCGCCGGGCGCGGCGGCTGCGCGCAGTGCTGGAAGTGCTGGAGCAGCGCTTCGGGGCGGAGGTGACGGTGCGCGTCACCACCGGGCGGGGTGACGCCGAGGCGATGGCGCGGGCGGTGACGTCAGGGGCGTTCGACGCCGTGGTGGCCGCCGGGGGCGACGGCACGATCAACGAGGTGGTCAACGGGTTGGGCGCCCGGACGGATGGCGACGCGCCGGTCCCGCTGGGCATCGTGGCGCTGGGGACGGCCAATGTGCTGGCGCATGAGCTGGGCCTGCCGCTCGATCCCGAGGGCACGGCGTCGGTGCTGGCCGGCGGCCGGGCGAGCCCGGTGCATCTCGGCGTGGCGAACGGGCGTGGCTTTGCGATGATGGCCGGCTGCGGCCTCGACGCGCGGGTGGTGGAGCGGGTGGACAGCCGGCTGAAACGCCTGATCGGCAAGGGGGCCTATGTGGCGGAGACGCTGGCGCAGCTCGCCGCCTACCGGAACACGCGCTACCGGGTCACCGTGGACGGGGTGGCGGTGGAGGTCGCCTCGGTGATCGTCGCCAAGGGTCACTTCTACGCCGGCAAATTCGTCTGCGCGCCGGAAGCCCGGCTGACCGACCCGCACCTGCATGTCTGCCTGTTTCCGGGGCCGGGGCGGTGGAACGCCATGCGCTACATCTGGGGCGTCACGGCGGGGCGGCTGCCGCATTTCCGCGACTATCGGATCGTTCCGGCTGGCCGGGTGGTGATCGAGGGGCCGGCCGGCGACGCGGTGCAGGGCGACGGGGACATCATCGCGCGCCTGCCGGTGGAGATTGCGCTGGCACCTTGGACTTTGCCGGTGCTGGTTGGGGGTGTCGGCTGACCCTCATATCCCTTCCTTGCAACAGGACGGCAGCGATCCGCCCGGCTAAATCGATAGGGGAATAGTCGGCGCATGTCGGACGTTTTTGCCTTAGACTTGGCCGCAAAACACATCCTGGGAAGGGAGAGAGGCAACCATGCGGACGTATCGGATCGTGGGCGCCGCGCTGGCGGCACTGCTGCTGGCGGGACCGGCTCTGGCGGAAAAGCCGGACTGGGCCGGCGGGGGTCATGGTGGGGGCCACGGCAAGGGTCACGGGCAGGGACCGGCCGTCATGGACGATGGCGGGCCGGGCCATGGACCCGGACGCGGGAATGGCGGCCAGGGCAAGGAGAAGCATAAGGGCAACGGGCCGGGCGGTGGCGCCACCGTCGTCACCCGCACCGACGTGGACGTGATCCGGCAGTATTTCGTCAGCTATCCGGTCGGCGTGTCGTCGCTGCCGCCGGGCATCGCGAAGAACCTCGCGCGCGGCAAGCCGCTGCCTCCGGGCATCGCCAAGAAGATGGCGCCCATCGAACTGCGCCAGCGCGTCCCCGCCTGCATGAACGGCTGGGAATGCATCCTGGCCGGCGCCGACATGCTGATCCTCGACGCGGTGCACGGCACCATCGCGGACATCATCCGTGGAGTCGTCCGCTGACCCGAAAGCGGGTTATCGAAAGAGTTATGGATGAAAATGCGGTTCGGGGTGTTCGTGTGCATGGGAATCTCCCTGCACGCGAACCGCCGAACCGCGGAGGAACCATCATGGCCCTGTCGGCCCGTCGACTCATCGCCGCCGTGCTCGGCATGCTCCTGGTATCGTCTCCGGCGCTTGCCGACAGGGACAAGCACCATAAGTGGGAACGCCATGGCGGTGACCACCACAAGCACGGCAAGCACAAACACAAGCACCGGGATCACCATGGCCCCGTGGTGATCTACGAGCCGCCCCGCCATTATTACCAGCCCCGCCCCGTGATCGTGGAACGCCGGGTGGTACCGGTCTACCCGAGGGTCGAGCGGCACGTCGTCTACGACTACTTCGCGGTGGAGCCTTACCGCCCGGTCGGTCTGCCGCCGGGCATCGCCAAGAAAATCCGCCGGGGCTATCCGCTGCCGGCCGAGGTGATCTACCAGCCGGTTCCGGTGGCGCTGGTCCAGCGGGTGCCGGCCTGCATGAACGGCTGGCAGTGCATCATGGCCGGCGCGGACATGCTGATCCTGGACGCCGTCCACGGCACCGTGCACGACATCATCCGGGGCGTCGTGCGCTGAGCCGGCCCGCCGGCAATTTCATGCCATAGGGCCGGCTCCATCTCCATCAGGCCGCCGCGCGTTCGGCCAGCGGGTAGAGTTGCCGGTCCTCCCGCTCAATGCGGGTCTTCAGCAGGGTCAGCACCTCGCGCGTCTCGCTCACGAAGCGCGCGGGGTCCTTGGCGATGGCCATCGGCCCCGGCCACGCCTTGCGGTAGGCGTCGAAGCGCGTCTTCAGCCCGCCCATCTCGTTCTGGAAGGCCGTCGCCATCCGCCGCACCTCGGCGTTGCTGTCCTGGGCAAGGCGCGGGTAGAGCGCCTGATCCTCGATGGTCAGGTGGACCGAGAATTTGCCGAACAGCTGCAGCACGTCGGCGGAGACGCCCGCCGGGTTCGCGGCGATCCGCGCCGGGTCGAGCTGGCCTTCGATGCGCGCGGCCAAGGCGCGGACCTCGCCATGATGCTCGTAGAATTTCGCCATGTTCATCGCCAATACCCTCCTGCTTTGGTTGGTCTTTGGCAATGGTTATGGCACGGGGCGCAAACGCCGACTTTGTCCGGCATCAAACAGACGTTTGCGCCCGTCTCGGGTCACATGCCCGCGATGGTCATGCCGTCGATGCGCACCGTCGGGGCGTCCATGCCGAAGCGCAGCTCCAGGTCGCTCGCCGGCTCCATGTTCAGGAACATGTCTTTCAGGTTGCTGGCGATGGTCAGCTCGGTCACCGGGTAGGCGATCCGGCCCTTCTCGATCCAGAAGCCGCCGGCGCCCCGGCTGTAGTCGCCGGTCACGCCGTTGACTCCCATGCCCATCAGTTCGGTGACGTAGAAGCCGTCTTCGATCTCGGCCAGCAGCTCGTCGCGGCTGCGCTTGCCGGCGACCATGTAGACGTTGGCCGGCGCCGGACCCGGCGGGCCGGAGGTGCCGCGCGCCGCATGGCCGGTGGTGCTCAGGCCCAGCTGCCGCGCCGAACGCAGGTCGAGCAGCCAGGTGGTCAGCCGGCCTTCCTCGATCAGATTGCGCCGCGTGGTCGCCACGCCTTCCGCGTCGAAGGGGCGGGAACGCAGGCCGCGCTTCACATGGGGATCGTCGACGATGGTGACGCTTTCCGGGAAGATGCGCTGGCCCATCTTGTCCTTCAGGAAGCTGGTGCCGCGCGCGATGCTCGGCCCGCTGATGGCGCCGGTCAGGTGGCCCAGCAGCCCGCGCGAGACGCGCGGGTCGAACACCACCGGCACCTTGCAGCTCTTGACCCGGCGCGGGTTCAGGCGGCGCACGGCGCGCTCGCCGGCCTCGCGCCCGATCTCGGCGGCCGAACGCAGGTCGGAGCCATAAACCTTGCTGTCGTAGTCGTAGTCGCGCTCCATCCCTGTGCCCGTCCCGGCCAGAACCGAGACCGACAGGGACTGCCGCGACACGCCGTAGCTGCCGGCGAAGCCGTTCGACGCGGCGATGGCGATGGTGGAGCGGCTCCAGCCGGCGTCGCCGCCTTCGGAGTTGGTGACGCCCTCGACCGCCAGCGCGCTTTCCTCGGCGATGCGGGCGCGCTCGATCAGCAGTTCGGTAGCCGGCTCCTCCGGATCGAGCACGTCGAGGTCGGGGAATTCACGGGCCAGCTGCTCGGGGTCGGCGAGGCCGGTGAAAGGATCCTCCGGAACCACGCGTGCCATGGCGACGGCGCGCTCCACCAGCTCGTCCAGCGCCTTGGCGCTGCGGTCGGTGGAGGAGACGATGGCCTGCCGCTTGCCGACGAAGACGCGCAGCCCCAGGTCGCCCGATTCGGACCGCTCCAGCTTTTCCGCTTTGCCGAGTCGCTGGCTCAGCGACACCGAGGCGCTGTCGAACAGCACGGCATCGGCGGCATCCACCCCGGCGCGCTTGGCCTTGGCGATCAGGTCCTCCAGCAGATTCAGCACGTCAGGTTGCGAGGTGGTCGAAACGGGCATCAAGGCTCTCCGCTAGGTCTTCGGCCTGTCTAACAAATTCGGGTCACCTAGCAAATGGGAGCGCCGGGCTGAAGAGGAAGGGGCATATCGCCTCAGGCGCCGTCTCGGAGGTCGCCTGGGGGGCGCCGTCGGGCGTAGGCGAAGGCGGCGAAGGCCGCGACGTTCGCTACCACCATGCCGATGGCCATCGTGTAGGGCTCCCCCGCACGCAGCGCGCCGACGCCGGTCGAGACCACCGCCCCCAGCCCCATCTGGAAGAAGCCCAGCAGGCCCGACGCGGTGCCGGCCAGCCGGGGTTCCGCGCTGACGGCGGCGGTCATGGAGGTCGGCATGACCAGCCCGTTGCCCAGGCACATGATGGTGGCCGGCAGGTACAGCGACCACACGGAGAAGATTCCGGCCGGCAGCAGAGCCAGGGTAACCAAGGGTCCGGCTAGCGACAGCGCCATCCCGACCAGCATCAGCCGCTCTGCCGTCACGCGCCCGATCAGCCGCGACACCAGGATGTTGCCGGCCATGTAGCCGACGGACAGCAGCACGAACAGCAGCCCGTACTCGCTGGGCGACCGCCCCAGCATCTGCACGGTGGCGTAAGGCGCGCCAGCCAGGAAGGCGAAGAAGCTCGCCGTGCTCAGCGTCGACAGCAGCGCATAGCCGAGGAACTGCGGCTTGGCCAGCAGCCCCCGGTAGGCCTGGACCAGCGCCATAGGGCCGGGCAGGGGGGTGGGGTCGTTGTGCGTTTCCGGCAGCGCCTTCAGGCCGGCGGCCAGCACCAGCGCGCCGAAGGCGGCGATCAGGATGAAGCCCGCGCGCCAGCCGGCCCATTCCTCCAGGAAGCCGCCGATGACCGGGCCAACCATGGGCGCCACCGCCATGCCGGCGATGACGGCGGCCAGCACGCGGGTCGCCTGGTCGCGGTCCCAGGCGTCGCGGACGATGGCGCGGCCGATCACCATGCCGGCGCAACCGCCGACCGCCTGCACGACGCGGCCGACGATCAGCGCGCCGATGCCAGGCGCCAGCGCGCAGGCCGCGCTTGCCCCCAGATAGAGCGCAACCCCGGCCAGCAGCACCGGCCGCCGCCCGAAGCGGTCGGACAGCGGCCCGTAGACCAGCTGCCCGACGGCGACGCCGATCAGGTACAGCGACAGGGTGAGCTGCACCGTGGCGTGGTCGGTGTCGAAGAGGGCCACCAGCCCCGGCATGCTGGGCACGAACAGGTTGAGCGCCAGCGGGCCGGTGGCCGTGGCGGCGACCAGCAGCCAGACAGGCGGTCGTCGATTGGAAAGGGACATGAAAACCAAAAGGCAGCGTGCGGGGAGGCCGGAGCCTACCCGCACGCCTTACCGTTCAGAAGCCGTATTTCCGAAACCCTTCCTTGTGCGGATCGGGCTTTACGCCAGCCGGCGCGGGGCCGAACGCTCGACCGCCGGGAGCTTCAGGGCGAAGGCACCGTCGCCCAGCAGGGCCTGCACGCCGAGCAGCACGGTCCAGAAGACCGGGAATTCCCAACCGCCGCCCGGCGCGGAGAACAGCCAGCCGTTGCCGATGTGCTGCAACGTGGCGCCGATCATGATCGGCAGCAGGGCCAGCGCGATCCAGCGGGTGTAAACACCGGCGATCAGCAGAAGGCCGCCGCCGATCTCGCCCAGGATGACGAGGTACGCGAAGAAGCCCGGATAGCCGATGCTCTCGAAATAGGCGGCGGTGCCGGACACGCCGAAGGTGAAGACCTTCAGCAGCAGCCCGTGGGCGATGAACAGAAGGCCCAGGCTGACGCGGAGAATGAGGGCGGCGTAGGGGGCGGTGCGGTTGTCGATCATGGCGTGGTCTCCTTGTCCCGAGGGGTGGCCCCAGCGAGATGATCAGGGGGCCGGTTCGTCTGAAGACAAAGATAGCTGTGTCGTTCGGCGGGATAATCAGCGGCGATGGACAATGATTGTTGCTGCATAGAGGACGATTGTCCCTCTCCCGCCGGGGGCGGGGGAGGGGAAAATTCACGCCAGGAACGCGTTTGCCGGATCGTAGCGGGACGGCAGCGCGAACAGGTCGGCGTCCACGCTCGTGCCCTTCAGCCGCTCCTTGCCCGGACTGTCGTAGACCACCAGCAGCGTCGGCACGGCTCCGTCCCGCTCGATCCGCGCAAACCCCTCGGCGTGGTCGAAGCCCGTGCCGAACGGCAGGTCCAGCAATCGCACCAGCCGGTCGCGTGGAACGATGGTCTCCGCGGCGATGCTCAGCGCGTCGGTCCAGCGCCACACCGTCACCGGTCCATCCAGATCCATGGTCGGCCCGGCCAGGATGACCAGATCCTCGCCGTCGAAGGTCAGTTCCCGGATGCCGAGTCCATCCAGATCGACGAAATGCTTGCGGTACTTCTCGCCGTTCACACCGATGCGCCGCAGCTTCAGCCGGTCCGGCCTGTTCGGGTTTTCCGTGACCTGAAGCTCCAGAATGCAGGCCCAGCCACGCAGCACCGGCCCGCGCAGGCCCAGGAACACGCGGTCGCCGTGCGCCGTGATCCCTTCGATGTCGAAGCCGTTTTCCTTGGCCGGCACAGTCACGAAACGGGCGAGGTGCTCGTCCTTCTTCAGCGCCTTGGTCAGCGCGTTGCCGCCGTTGCGAAACTTCAGGCAGCGCGCCTTGCGGTCGCCGTCCTCGCGCACGGGAACCGGCAGCCCATCCGCCCCGGTCCGCAGCGGCATCCGCCCCAGCAGGAAACGGTTCGGATCGCACCGCACCTCGGTCAGACGCGCCAGCGACTGGGTGTCGTCCTCGCTCTTCTTAGGCTTCTCCCGCGCCAGACTGTGCGAGCCGACGACCCACAGCCAGCCGTCCCGCGCGCTCAGCCCTTCAATGTCCGCTTCGTCCTCTCCGGCGCCGTCCGCCGGCAGGTCGAAAAACTCTTTCAACGGAAAGGCCGCGTCCTCGTTGTAGGCGTTGCCGCCATCCCCGGACACCAGCCGCACGACTTCCGCCCCTTCGTCCGCCGCCGCGAACAGGCAGTTGCCGACTCGCTCCACGACCGACAAATCCTCGGCCGTCGCGCTGCCGGCCCGGAAGTTCAGGCGGACGGTGCTGAGCGGTGCGGCGATCTCGCGGGACATAAACCCTCCAGAGAAAACTGTCGCGGCGGGCCCCCACCCTAACCCTCCCCCACCTTGCGGCGGGGGAGGGGACCAAGCCCCTTCCCCCGCGAAGTGGGGGAAGGTCGGGATGGGGGCCCGCCGCAACAACGCCCCAAAACCTACTTCCAGATCGGCGTCCCGCTGCCCGGCAACCCGTAGGACGCCCATTTGCGCGACACCTCGTCCACCACGTCCTGGTCCATGCGGATCTTTTGGCCCCACTCGCGCTTGGTCTCCGGCGGCCACTTGTTGGTGGCGTCCAGCCCGACCTTGCCGCCGAGGCCCGACTCCGGGCTGGCGAAGTCCAGATAATCGATGGGCGTGCCTTCGATAACGGTGATGTCGCGCGCCGGGTCCATGCGGGTGGACATCGCCCACATCACGTCCTTCCAGTTCCGCGCGTCGATGTCGTCGTCCACGACGATCACCCACTTCGTGTACATGAACTGGCGCAGGAACGACCACACGCCCATCATCACGCGCTTGGCGTGTCCCGGATAGGCCTTCTTCATGCTGACCACCGCGATGCGGTAGGAGCAGCCCTCCGGCGGCAGCCAGAAATCGACGATCTCCGGGAACTGCTGGGTCAGCAGGGGGATGAACACCTCGTTCAGCGCCTCGCCCAGCACCGAGGGCTCGTCGGGCGGGCGGCCGGTGAAGGTGGACAGGTAGATGGGCGTGCGCCGCATGGTCATCGCCGTGACGGTGAAGACCGGGAAGGGCTCGACCGAGTTGTAATAGCCGGTGTGGTCGCCGTAGGGACCCTCGTCGGCGTATTCGTCCAGGCTGACGTGACCTTCCAGCACGATTTCGGCCTGCGCCGGCACCTTCAGCGGCACGGTCTTGCAGTCCACCAGCTCCACCTTCTTGCCGCGCAGCAGGCCGGCGAACTGGTATTCCGACAGCGTGTCGGGGACGGGGGTGACGGCGGCCAGGATGGTGCCGGGGTCGGCGCCCAGCACGACGGCGCAGGGCAGGGGTTCCTTCTTGCCGCTCTCCTGCCAGCGGTGATGATGCTGCGCACCGCCGCGATGCTTCAGCCAGCGCATGATGGTCTTGTTCTTCCCCAGCACCTGCATGCGGTAGATGCCGAGGTTGAAGTCGTCCTCGCGCTTGCCGGTCGGTCCCTTGGTCACCACCAGCGGCCATGTGATGAGCGGCGCCGGCTCGCCCGGCCAGCAGCTCTGCACCGGCAGGCGGCCGAGGTCGATCTGGTCGCCGGTCAGCACCACCTCCTGGCAGGGGGCCGAGCCGACCGTCTTCGGCTTCATCGACAGCACGGTCTTGGCGAGCGGGATCAGTTCAAGCGCCTCGCGGAAGCCGCCCGGCGGCTCCGGCTGCTTCAGGAAAGCCAGAGTCTCGCCGACCCCGCGCAACTCGTGCGGCTCGCGGTCCATGCCCCAGGCGACGCGCTCGACCGTGCCGAACAGGTTGACCAGAACCGGCATCTCCGAGCGCGTGCCGTCCGCCTTAATGACGTTCTCGAACAGCACCGCCGGGCCGCCCTCGGCCAACAGGCGGGTCTGGATCTCGGTCATTTCCAGGACGGTGGACACCGGTTCCTTCACCACCACCAGCCGTCCGGCCTTCTCCAGCCGGTCCATGAAGTCGCGCAGGGAGGTGTAGGGCATCGGTTCGTCCGTGATGGCTGTCGTGGCGGGGGCGTCCAGTTTCGGTGCCTAGCATCGGCGCGGAGGGCGCCGCGTCAAGGGTTTACTCCCGCCCCACGCTCCGCAGCGCCCGCCGCACGATGTAGCGCGTCGCCGGTGCCGGGCTTTCCGCCTCCCAACGCGCGCAGAGTTCCCGCACCCAGTCCGGCCATGTCTTCGCCGCGTCGTTCAGCCAGTTCGCCACCGAGTCTTGCACATAGCGCGCTGGGTCGGCCCGCAGCGGTTCCAGCACCGCCAGCCCGCGTGCGGGGTCTTCTTTCAGGATGCCGATGTGTCCGCACCAAACGCCGCGCGGGCGGGTGGCCTCGCTGGCAAAGCGGCGCACCCGTTCCGACGCGTCACCGGTCCAGGGTGTCAGCAGGCCCACCGCGTCGTCGATCCGCTCCGCGATGTGTGGACGCAGGGCCAGCCACGCCCATTCCCGCACGCCGAAATGCGGATCGTCGGCCAGCGGGCGGCCCCGCTCCAGCCGCTCCGCCAGCGTCAGCCCCGGCATCGCCGCGAGCGCGTAGCAGGCCCAGCCGCGCACCGTGTCCGACGGGTGTGCCCCCAGCCGCTCGACGGCATCCGGTCCGAGCGCCTCCAGCGCGCCGACGCCGGCCGCCGCCATGCGCTTGGTGACTCCGTCCTTCGGATCGAAGCGAAGCCCACCGGCGGCTTCCGGCACCGCCGCCCCGAACAGTGCGGTGAAATCGATCGCGAGCGATTCGGCCAAGGTTGCGGTCTCGCGGCGGCCGGCGTTCAGGTCGGCCAGCACATCGGCCGGAATGTCGGCCATCCGGGTCGCGCCCTTGCGGGGCGCCTCGCTCGATCGGGTTTTGGTGTTCATGGTATGTTCGATACACCAAAGACGCGAGCGGAGCAACGCCCGTGCGCCATGGGGCAGGCGATCATTCCGGCAGAAGGCGCCAGATGACCGTGTCCCGCGTCTCGCGGTCCTCCAGCTCCAGGGAGGTCGGAACCGTGTAGCCGCCGACGCGCTCGATCCCCGTGGTAGGGACATAGGCGCGGCCCGGATCGCCCAGCAGCACCAACGTCCCTGTTGCCGCGATGGTGCGCAGCCACGTGGTCACCCGTTCGGCCATGGGCCGCTCGTAGCAGACGTCGCCCGCCAGCACGACGTCGATCCCCGGCAACTCGCGCCCGACCAGATCGGCGCTGACCGCCTTCACCTCCACCCCGTTCGCCTCGGCGTTCAGGCCGATGGCAGCCAGCGCGAAGCGGTCGATGTCGCAGGACTGCACGCGCGCCGCCCCGGCCAGTTTCGCGGCGATGCCCACCAGCCCGGTGCCCGCCGCGAAGTCGAGGACCGACTTGCCCGCCACCAGCTCCGGCCGGTCGAGGACGAGGCGCGCCACCGCCTGTCCGCCCGGCCATGCGAAGGCCCAGTAGGGCGGGGGCAGGTCGGACGCTGCCAGCACTTCCTCAGTCGCCTGCCACAACGGCGTGACCTCGGTCGCCAAATGAAGACGTATTTCCGGCAGCAGCGGAGTCGTCGCGACCGTGGTGTTGGTCCGGATGAAGTCGACGGGGGAAGAATTGTTCATGCGAGGATTCTCGGTGATTCGGCGGGGCGGGCGATGATCTGTCCACAACCGTTTTTGGTTACATAATTCAAACGGAGTAGACACACCGGGGCTCCCGTGTTACCCAATCGAAAGGGGGAAGACAAAGGATAAGGGGGATTCATGCGGTCGAAGGGAATCGCATACGGCCTTTCGTTCGCTGCGTTCATCGCGTTTAGCCCTGTCATCATATCCCAGGCCGCGGCCCAGGATGGCGACTGTGTTCGCACGGTTCGGGCAATCTCCGATTTCACAATCCAAGGCGACGCCTGGAAGTGGTGGGATCGCGCCGCCGGTCAGTACGACCGCGACAAGCAGCCGGCGCTCGGTTCGGTCCTCGTCTTCAAGCGGACGGGCCGCCTCAGCCGGGGCCATGTTTCCCTCGTCAGCAACGTCATCGACCGCCGCACCATCGAGGTGGACCACACCTGGCTGGACGGCACCGGCCTGCGCCGCAACATGCGGGTCGTGGACGTGTCGCCGCACAACGACTGGACGGCCGTCCGCGTCTGGCATGAGCCGTCGGACCAGCTCGGCCTGCGCGTCTACGCCTCCTACGGCTTCATCCTGCCGGAAGGGCAACCGGCCCGTGGCCGCGTGATGGAAGCCCGCAGCTCGGGCATCGACACCGGTTTCACCGTCACCCCCACCGGGCGTGGCGCCGCCAAGCGGGACGCCGACAAAACCCGTCTGCTCCAGGCCTCGGCCAAGCCGCACATGGTCGCGGTGCCCGGCCGCAAGCCGCAGATCCTCACCGCCTCCTACACCCCGGCTCCGGCGAAGACGGAAGACACCGTCGTGTCGGTCCTGCCGCGCCGCAAGCCCACCGTTCCCAGTGTCGCGAAGGGCGCCGCCGTGAAGGGCGAGGTCGCCTCGGTGGAGGGTCTGCGCACCGTGATGCCTGGCCGCAAGCCCGGCTCCGGCGCGGTCGCCGAACTGATCCAGGACTGAATCTAGAGTTCTTCTCTAGATTTTCCCGGCCAGGATCGCCGCCAGGACCAGCCAGCCGACCCAGCGGTTGGACTTGAACTTGTCCAGGCAGTCGGTCTGGTCGTCGGGCCGCCAAGTCCCCACCTGCCAGGACAGCTGAAGCGCCGCCGCCATCAGCACCGGCAGGAAGAACGGCCCCAGCCCGGCCAACCGCCCGGCCAGCCCGATCCCCACGAAGGTCAGGGTGTAGAAGCCGTAGATCCAGATCTTGCTCTGGTCGCCCAGCCGCAGGGCGGTGGACTTGACCCCGATGCGGGCGTCGTCCTCCTTATCCTGGTGGGCGTAGATGGTGTCGTAGCCCAGCGTCCAGACGATTCCCGCCGCGTACAGCACCAGCGCCGGCCAATCCAGTTCGCCCCGGACCGCCGTCCAGCCCATCAGAGCGCCCCAGTTGAAGGTCAGGCCGAGAAAGGCCTGCGGCCACCAGGTGATCCGCTTCATCAGCGGGTAGGCGAAGACCAGCAGCAGCGACAGCACACCCAGCCCGATGCTGAACAGGTTCAGCTGCACCAAAATGGCCAGCCCGATCAGCAGTTGCAGGGCGAGGAAGACCAGCGCCTGCTTGACGGTCACCTGCCCGGAGGGGATCGGCCGGCTCCGCGTCCGTTCCACCATGGCGTCGAAATCGCGGTCCAGGATGTCGTTGACCGTGCAGCCGGCGCCCCGCATGACCACGGCGCCGATGCCGAACAGAGCCATCAGCCACAGGTCGGGCGTGCCCTGGCCAGCCAGGGCGATGCTCCACCAGCCGGGGAACAGCAGCAGCCACGTCCCGATCGGCCGGTCGAGCCGGGCCAGCCGCAGGTAGGGACGCAGCGGCTCCGGAGCGAATCGGTCGATCCACCCGCCGCGCCGGATGTCCGTGAATTCACCGGGGGCGGGGGAGGCGGGGCTGGTCATGGCAGGCTCCGACGGAAAAGGCTCGGACGATGGTCGTAGGCCGGCAACCTAACGGCCTCATACTGGTGGGGCAAGGTTGCGGGAAGCCGGACCTGGGATGTGGAAAAGGCTTGCCGTTTCCGAAGTACCCTGGATACTCGTATCGACTCTGAACAACAAGGCGGACGGCGCGCGAACGCTCCGGAACCCGCCGAGCCGAACCGAAGGCCTCCATGACGACCGGCCGAATCGAAGGTTCCTTCTTATGCTGAGCGCGCGGCAACTGGCGCTGCTGGCGGTGGTGACTCTGCTGCCGGTTGCCGTCTTCGCGGCGATCACGCTGTCGATCCTCCAGGAAAGCGAACGCGGCGTTCTGGAGGAACAGCTGCGGCAGAGCGCGCGGACCACGGCCGCAGCGGTGGAGCGGGAGATCGCCCAGGAACTGGCCGCCTTGACCACGCTGGCGAGTTCGGACGCGCTGGAGCGGGGCGACCTGACGGCCTTCGATATTCAGGCGCGCCGCGCGGTGGCGATCCGTCCCAGTTGGGAACTGGTCATCCTGACGGATCGCGACCGGCAGTTGGTGAACACCCGCTTCGCGTTCGGGGAAGCATTGCCCCCGCCGCTCGACCTGCCCAGCATCGCCGAGGTCTTCGAGACCGGAAAGCCGCAGGTCACCGGGGTCCGCGTTCAGCCGGCGTGGCGGCCGGACGCCATGGTGGGCCTGCGCGTTCCGGTGGTCCGCGACGGCAAGGTCGTCCAGGTGCTGAGCGCCATCCTGCCTGCCTGGAGCTTCCACGGCCTGCTTAAGGATCACATCGTCGCCGAGGGCGGACGGATCACGATGGTGGACCGCGACAACCGCATCGTCGCGCGGAGCCATTCGGCGGAGGCTGACGATCCGCTCATCGGCAAACTGCCGACCGATTCGGTGCTGGAGGGCTTGCGGGCCGGCGACGGTCTGTACGAGGCGGTCGCGGCGGATCGGGAACGCTTCCTGCTCGCCCAGGCCGCCGTGCCGCAGAGCGGCTGGGCGGTGCTGGCCGGCGCGCCGCACCGGGTGGTCATGGCGCCGCTGGTGCGCAGCCGGCTGTTCCTGTTCGGGGGCGGCGGGCTGGCGCTGGTCCTGGCGGCCCTGTTCGGGGCCGGGCTGATCGCCGCCTTCACCCGCCGGCAGGAGGCCGAGCGGCGGCTGGAAGCCTTGCAGGCCGAGAAGGTGGCCGAGCAGCGTCTGGCCGACATCGCGGCCAACTTCCCCGGCGTGATCTTCCGGCGCGTCCTGTATCCCGACGGTCGCATGACCTACCCCTACATCAGCGACACCGTGGCCGGCTTCCTTGGCTACCGGGTCGAGGAGCTTCACGGGCGGACCTTCGATCCGGCCGAAATCGGCCAGCGGATGGAGCCGGAGACGGCCAAGCGCTGGCGCGATGCCGTCGAGCGTTCCGCGCGGACGCTGGAGCCCATGCATCTGGACGGCACGATCATCGACGGGCGAGGGCGCCCGCGCCGGGTCCGCTCCCATTCCACCACCCGCAGGGACGCGGACGGCTCGGTGGTGTGGGACGGCGTGCTGCTGGACGTCACCGACCTGCACGAGGCCGAACGCGCCCGGCGCGAGGGGGAGGACCGGCTGGCCTTCGCCCTGGACGGGGCGCGCGCGGGCCTCTGGGATTGGGACGTCGTGACCGACCGCGTCACATGGTCCGAAGGGATGTGGCGCCTGTTCGGGTACGGCCGGCCCATGGGCGAACCGACGCCGGACGCCATCGACCGGGTCCTCCACCCCGACGACCGCGACGCCTTCTGGCGCGCGAACCGCACGGCCAAGGACAGTGGCGCGCCGTTGCGGGTGGAGTTCCGCGTCGTCCACCCCGACGGCGAGGTCCGCTGGATCGGGGCCATCGGCCGGTGCGTCGTGGACGAGGCCGGCCGCACGGTGCGCATGACCGGCCTGGACATCGACATCACCGACCGCAAGCGCATCGAGGACGAGCTGCACCACGCCAAGGAGGAGGCGGAGCGCGCCAGCGTCGCCAAGTCCAAGTTCCTGGCCGCCGCCAGCCACGACCTGCGCCAGCCGGTGCAGTCGCTTCTGTTCTTCTCCCACGTGCTGTCCGAACGGCTGGCCGGGCACGGCGCGCAGGAGCTGGTCGGGACGATGCAGCAGGCGCTGGACGCGCTGAAGGGGCTGCTCGACGGCATTCTCGACTTGTCCAAGCTGGACGCCGGCGTGGTGGACGTGCGGCGCGAGACGGTGCCGCTTTCGCCCCTGCTGAACCGGATCGGGGCCGAATACGCGCCGCGCTTCGCCCAGAAGGGGCTGACGCTGAAGGTTCTGGCCGGGGACGCGGCGGTGGAAAGCGATCCGACTCTGCTCGGCCGCATCGTTGGCAACCTCGTCGAGAACGCGCTGAAATACACCACCAAGGGTGGCGTGCTGATCGGCTGCCGGCGGCGCGGCGATCACCTGCGCATCGAGGTGTGGGACACCGGCATCGGCATCCCGCCCGGCCGGCTGGACGACATCTTCGAGGAGTTCGTCCAGATCGGCAATCCGGAGCGCGACCGCACGCAGGGTCTCGGCCTCGGCCTCGCCATTGTGAAGCGCTTGTCCCGGCTGCTCGGCCATCCGATGTCGGTGCGCTCGGTGCCGGGACGCGGTTCGGTCTTCGCGGTCACGGTGCCGCGCAAGGCCGGGGTGGTGGCCGTGCCCTGTGCCGCCAGCGGCCAGGGACAGGGGGTGGTCGCTTTGATCGACGACGAGGCGATCATTCTGGAGGGCATGCAGGCCATGCTGGACGCCTGGGGTTTCCGGGTGATCGCGGCCAGCGACCTGGACACGGCGCGGGAACTGCTGGCCGAGGCCGGCGTGGCGCCCGACGCGGTGGTGGCCGACTACCGCCTGCGGGGCGGGCGGACGGGCGGCGAGGCGATCCAGGCGATGCGCACGGCCTATGGCGCCGATCTGCCGGCCGTCGTCCTGACCGGCGACACCGGGCCGGAGCTGGAAGCGGAGGCGAGGCGCGCCGGCTTTGCCGTGCTGCACAAGCCGGTGCGGCCGGACGCCCTGCGCCGGCTGTTGCGCGAGCTGATCCAGGCGGGCGGCCGCGAGTCCCGCGCAATTCGTCGGGCCGCGGATTGATACGGCCGGCGCATGAATGGTTCATGATCGGCCGGCCGTATCCCCCTCTCGCACTTTGCGCAGCAAAGTGCTGCCGGGTTCGAACCGAGGCGTTTGATGAAAGTCATCAAACGCCTTCGGTATGAGCGGACCGCTCGCGGTGTGGGGGTGCTTGCCGCTATAGTCGGGGCCGCACACCGGAGAGTGACAATGGCCGAGCACCCGCCTTTTCCTTCGCCGAAAACCCGTCTGTACGTCGACAGTCCGCTGGCCGAGGGGCAGGCGGTCGGGCTCGACCACGAGCGGGCGCATTTCCTGCGTCATGTCCTGCGGCTCGACAAAGGGGACGTGGTGGCCGTGTTCAACGGCCGGGACGGGGAATGGCTGGCGGCCATCGACGGGTTCGGCAAAGGCTGGTGTTCTCTGACCGTGTCGGCGCAGCGGCGCCCGCAGCAGGGCGAACCGGACCTGTGGCTGCTGTTCGCGCCGATCAAGCGGGGGCGAATTGACTTTATCGCCGAGAAGGCCAGCGAGCTGGGCGCCTCGCGCATCTGGCCGGTCTTCACCCGACGCACCGATCCGAACCGGGTCAACACCGACCGCCTGCGCGCCAACGCCATCGAGGCGGCTGAGCAATGCGAGCGGCTGACCGTGCCGGAACTGTCCGAACCGGTGCCGCTGGACAAGGCGCTGGCCGGCTGGCCCGAGGAGCGTACGCTGTACCTGTGCGCCGAGGCCGGGCACGTACGGCCCATCGCCGAGGCGATGCGGGCGCGGCCCCGTGGACCGGCGGCCTTCCTGGTCGGGCCCGAGGGCGGGTTCCAACAGTCGGAACTTGACGAAATTTGTAAACTACCCTTTGTTGTCCCGGTTGGTCTGGGCCCCCGGATCCTGCGCGCCGACACGGCTGTGGTCGCGGCGCTGGCCTGCTGGCAGGCGCTTTCGGGGGATTGGACGGCGGAAGACGGCGACACCCGGCCGCCTTTCCGTTCCCCGGCTGTTTAATCGGCTGTTCTGATTTTTCACGGCATTTCCGCGAGCGGGAGCTTTCATGTCCGCACCTCCTAAGACGCGTGGCGAACCGATCACCGACCGTCGCCAGCTGGTCGCTTATCTCGAATCCGGCTGCAAGCCGGCGGCGGACTGGCGCATCGGGACCGAGCACGAGAAGTTCGCCTACCGTGTCTCCGACCTGCGCCCGCTGCCCTACGACGGACCGGACGGCATCCGCGAGGTGCTGACCCGCCTCCAGCGCTACGGCTGGGAGCCGGTGGAGGAGAACGGCAACGTCATCGCGCTGGTCCAGGGCATGGCGAACATCACGCTGGAGCCCGGCGGGCAGGTGGAGCTGTCCGGCGCGCCGCTGGAAAACCTGCACCAGACCTGCGCCGAGGTGCACCACCACCTGCGGCAGGTGAAGGAGGTCGGGGCGGAGCTGGGCATCGCCATGATGGGCCTGGGCTTCCAGCCGAAATGGCGGCGCGACGAGATTCCCTGGATGCCCAAGGGCCGCTACAAGATCATGGGCGACTACATGCCCAAGCGCGGTGGGCTGGGGCTCGACATGATGTCGCGGACCTGCACCGTGCAGGTGAACCTGGACTTCGCGTCGGAAGCCGACATGGTGAAGAAGTTCCGGGTCAGCCTCGCGCTGCAGCCCATCGCCACGGCTCTGTTCGCCAATTCGCCCTTCACCGAGGGCAAGCCGAACGGATTCCAGAGCTTCCGCAGCCACATCTGGACCGACACCGACCCCGACCGCACGGGCGATCTGCCCTTCGTGTTCGAGGACGGTTTCGGGTTCGAGCGGTATGTGGACTACCTGCTCGACGTGCCGATGTACTTCGCCTATCGGGACGGGACGTACATCGACGCGTCGGGGCAGAGCTTCCGGGATTTCCTGAACGGCAAGCTGCCGGCGCTGCCGGGCGAGGCGCCGCTCATCACCGACTGGGCCGACCATCTGACGACCGCCTTCCCCGAGGTGCGGCTGAAGAAGTACCTGGAGATGCGCGGCGCCGATGGCGGTCCGTGGCGGCGCCTGTGCGCCCTGCCGGCGCTGTGGGTCGGGCTGCTGTACGACGACCAGGCGTTGGATGCGGCCTGGGATCTGGTCAAGGACTGGACGACCGAGGAGCGCGCCCATCTGCGCGCCGAGGTGCCGCGCCACGCCCTGCGCACGACCTTCCGGAACCGGACGGTGCGCGAGGTCTCTATGGAGGTTCTGGAGATCGCCCGTGGCGGTCTGGTCCGGCGTGCCCGCAATGACAACTGGGGCGACGACGAGGCTCACTTCCTCGACACGCTGCTGAACATCGCCGAGTCCGGCGAGACGCCGGCCGACGAACTGCTGGCCAAGTTCCACGGCGAGTGGGGCGGCAGCGTCGATCCGGTCTTCCGGGAGTATGCCTACTGAGGAAGGCGATCCCTCTCCCGGCCGGGCCGGGAGAGGGATGGTCAGGTTACCGTTTCCAGGCGATCAGCCGCCGGGCGGCTTCGGCGATCGTCTCTTCCGATCCGGCGAAGCTGAAGCGCACGAAGCGATGGCCGCGCGCCGGGTCGAAGTCGATGCCCGGCGTGCAGGCGATGCCGGTCTCCGCCAGGATGCGCTTGCAGAAGGCCTCGCTGTCGTCGGTCATGGCCGACACGTCGGCGTAGACGTAGAAGGCGCCGTCCGCCGGGGCGAGCTTGTCGAAGCCGGCCTTGGGCAACTCCTCCAGCAGGATACTGCGGTTGCGGGCGTAGCGGGCGACGTGGCCGTCCAGCTCCTCCGTGCAGTCGAAGGCGGCCACGGCGGCGGCCTGCGACAGGCTGGGCGCGGAAATGAAGAGGTTCTGCGCGAGGCACTCGACCGAGCGGATCAGGTCGTCCGGCACGATCATCCAGCCGAGCCGCCAGCCGGTCATCGAGAAGTATTTGGAGAAGCTGTTCACCACGAGCGCGCTCTCGCTGACCTCGGCGGCGGTGACGGCCTCCGGCCCATAGGTCAGGCCGTGGTAGATCTCGTCCGACACGAGGCGCACGCCGTTGGCGTCGCACCAGGCGGACAATTCCGTCAGCTCCTCGCGGCTCAGCATGGTGCCGGTGGGGTTGGCGGGACTGGCCACGATCAGGCCCTGGACGGGCTTGTCGAGCTTTTCCAGAAGCTCGATGGTCGGCTGGAAGCGGTGCTCGGGGCCGGTCGGCAGTTCGACGGGCTCGACGCCGATGGCCGTCAGCGTGTGACGGTAGGCCGGGTAGCTGGGCGAGGCCATGGCGACCCGGTCGCCCGGATCGAAGGCGGCGAGGAAGCCCAGCTGGAAGGCGCCGGAGGATCCGGTGGTGACCACGACGCGGCGGTCGGGCACGTCGACCTTGTAGCGGTCGCGGTACCAACGGGCGATGGCCGAGCGGAGTGCCGGGATGCCCAGCGATCCGGTGTAGCCCAGCACATCGGCATCCAACATGCGGTGGGCGGCGTCCAGCACGCCCTTCGGCGCGCCGGTGGAGGGCTGCCCCACCTCCATGTGCAGGACCTCAAGCCCGGCGGCCTCGCGCTCGGCGGCGGCGCGCATGACCTCCATCACGAAGAAGGGCGGGATTGCGCCCCGTTTGGAGACTTTGGGGTGTTTGCTCATGATTTTAGAGAGTTAGTCCGTCTCGCGGGGAGTTTCGACCTGAATCCCAAGGCCGTGGGTGCGGGGATCGACGGCCATCTGGCATTCCTTCCAGCCGCTTTCCATCGACACTTGGCAGGCGGTGAAGGACGCGCGGCCGGGGGCGTCGCCGGGGCGGGCGGCCTGGATGGCGCCGGCCGGCTGCCTTTCCAGCGCGGCGGGCAGGGCGGCGGTCAGCAGGGCCAGCGGGCCGGCGGCGGGACCGTCATTGCCGCCCGACGTGCCGGTTCCGGCGAACAGAGTACGGCCGACGATGCCGTTGGCGAGCAGGGCCGGCGTGCCGAAGCCGGCGCGGTCCACGCCGCGCGCGGCCAGCAGGCCGGTGCCCGGCACCATGCGGCCGGTGCCGAAGGGCGCGCCCATGGTGAAGGTGCAGGCCACGCCGTTCTCGTCCGGGTCGATCACCACGAGGCCGGCGCCGGGAACGGACGTGCCGTTTCCGGTGGCGCCCAGCGCCTGGGCGACTCGCGCGGCGCGCTGGGCGGGGGCTAAGTCGGCAGCGGCGTTCCAGGCGGCGGTCAGGGCGGCGCCGGACTCGGGTTCGGGAAGTTGGGCGAAGTGCATGGAGACGATGCCCAGCGGGAGCGCCGAGGTGGCGCCCCACCGCGGCTGGTAACCGCGCAGAGCCGACGGGTCGAGGCCAATGGACTGCGCCACCGTCGCGCCCAGCGGGCCGCCGTACAGGGAGGCGACGCCCGTACGGCGCACCTGCGACAGGGTGTTGGCGAGGTCCGGCTGGCTGAAGGGCGTGCCCTCGGCAAGCGGCGCGCCGGTGGGGAGGAAGACGCGCTTGGCCTCCGGGTCGGTGGCGAGGCGGGCACCAAAGGTGGCGAGGTCCTGGCCGAGCGCGCGGCTGACCGGGGTGGAGCGGGCCAACTGCTCGGCCGGGACAACGGTCTGCTCCCACCGCAGGACGCCGGCGCTGGCCTGGAGCGCGTAGACGCCGCGCAGGAAGGCGGGGGTGGCGACTCCGGCGGGGCCAGCGGAGGTGGCGGCGGGGCGGGGGAGGAAGTCCAGCGTGCGGGCTTCCTTCTTCGCCGCGTTGAAGACCACGCAGACGCCGCCGCCGTTCAGGCCGACGCGCGACGGCAGGGTGGCCGTCATCGCCAGCGCCATCGCCGCCGCCGCGTCGCCCGCGCGGCCGCCCTGGGCGATGATGTCGCGGCCGATGCCCGCCGCGCGCGGCTCGTCCGCCATGACGTAGCTCTGCAGCAGGGCGTTCGTCTTGTACTTGGTGTTGACGCAGCCGGGCAGCAGCATCGCGGCTATGGCAATCGCGCCCAAGCCTTGCCAAATTTGGCGGGTAGACCCTTGACGTCGGGGGTGGGATGCTCGGTTCCGGAATGCGGAGGTCGTAACGGTGCGCAAGCCCAGCAGGCTGGTTTCGGTCATCGCCATCTTTGCCGTGATGATTCTGTCGTGGACGCCGCCCGCGGGCGCGCAGCGCCGTCCGGAGATGCAACTCCTCAGCGACGCCGAAACCGAACATATCATCCGCGACATGGCGCGGCCAATCTTCCAGGCCGCCGGCATCGACGCGGACACGGTCAACATCATCCTGGTCAACGACAACACCATCAACGCCTTCGTGGCCGGCGGGCAGAACATCTTTCTGCACACCGGGCTATTGCTGGGGGTGGACGACGCCGGCCAATTGCTGGGCGTGATCGCGCACGAAACCGGGCACATCGCGGGCGGCCATCTGGTGCGCGGGTCGGAGGCGATGGAGAACGCCTTCCTGTCCTCGCTGATCGGCATGGGCCTGGGCATCGTCGGCGGCATCGCGGCCGGCAACGCCGGGGCCGGCGCGGCCGGCGTCATGCTGGGCCAGCATCTGGCGGAGCGGAACTTCCTGTCCTTCTCACGCAGCCAGGAATCCTCGGCCGATCAGGCGGGCCTGTCCTACATGGAGCAGGCCGGCGTGTCGGCGCGCGGCATGGTGTCCTTCCTGGAAAAGCTGGGTGCCGACGAGCCGGTGCTGACCGACCGCGACCAGGGCTACCGCCGCACCCACCCGCTGACCCGCGAGCGCATCGATTCGGTGCGCAACTTCGTCGATCATCAGCGTGCCGGCAACAAGCCGATCCCAGCGGCGTGGAACGAGAATTTCCACCGCATCCAAGCGAAGCTCTACGCCTATCTGGACCCCAACGGGGCGCTGCGGCGCTACCGGGCGGAGGACCGCTCCTTTGTCGCGCGCTACGGGCGGGCCTACGCCTATTTCCGGCGCGGCGAGGTCAAGCAGGCGCTGCCGCTGGTCGATCAGCTGATCGCCGAGGAGCCGAAGAACGCCTTCCTGCACGAGATGAAGGGCGATCTGATGCTGCAGAACGGGCGCGCGGCCGACTCCGTGGCGCCCTACCGCAAGGCCATCGAGCTGCAGCCGGACGCCAACAGCATCCGCGTGTCGCTGGGCCACGCCCTGCTGGAACAGAACGACCCCCGGCTGGCCGACGAGGCGCTGAAGCACCTTCAGGTCGCCTCCAAGACGCAGGGGTCGGCGTTCCTGTGGCGGCTGACGGCCCAGGCCTGGAGCATGAAGGGCAACAACGGCATGGTCGCCTACGCCACCGCCGAGGAGGCCTTTGCGCGCGGCGACAAGCCCATGGCCCGCGCCCAGGCCGAACGGGCGGAGAGGCTGCTGCCCGTGGGATCCCCCGGCTGGCTGCGCGCCCAGGACATTCGCGGGCAGGCGGGCGGGAAGTAGCGCCGCCGCCTTGCCCGGCCCCCTTGTTCAGCTCCCTTGTTCGGCCGGGTTATCCGGTACAGAGTAGCGCCCAAATCCGCACCCAGAGGTTTTCCGACATGATCCGCATCCACCCCGCCGCCCTTGCGCCCAAGGCCCTTCTGTTGGCCGCCGCGCTGGCGGCGTTTTCCCCCGCCATCGTCCAGGCGCAAGCCGTGGACGAGGCGCAGCGCAAGGCCATCGAAGGGGTGGTGCGCGACTATCTGATGAAGAATCCGGAAGTCATTCTGGAAGCCATCGAGGCGTTGCAGCAGCGCGAGAAGACGGCGGAGGCGGAACGGGCTCAGAAGGCGCTGGTGGACAACAAGGCGGCGCTGTTCCAGAACCCGGCCGACCCGGCGATCGGCAACGCGCTGGGCGACGTGACGGTGGTGGAGTTCTTCGACTATCAGTGCGGCTACTGCAAGGCGGTGATGGCCGACACGCAGCGCTTGGTCAAGGACGACCCCAAGCTGCGCTTCGTCTTCAAGGAGTTCCCGATCCTCGGGCCGGCGTCGGTCGTGGCGGCGCGCGCGGCGCTGGCCGCCAAGGCGCAGGGCAAGTATCTGGAGGTGCACAACGCCCTGATGGGGCATCGTGGACAACTGGACGAGGACACCATCTACCGCCTTGCCAAGTCGGCCGGCGCCGACGTGGAGAAGTTGAAGAAGGACATGGACAGCCCGGAGGTGATGAAGGTCATCGCCACCAACCAGCAGTTGGCCGAGCAGCTGGGCATCCGCGGCACGCCGGGCTTCATCATCGGCGACGCGCTCGTTCCCGGCGCCATCAAGCTGGACGAGATGAAGCGTCTGGTCGGAGCGGCGCGCAAGGGGTAACAATGGCTTCGCCGACGACGGTCGTCTTTGACATCGGGCACGTGCTCATCGAGTGGGATCCCCGGAACCTCTACCGCGAGATCTTCGAGGGGTACGAGGACCTGATGGAGCATTTCCTCGACAACGTCTGCACCCCGGCCTGGAACCTGGAGCAGGACCGGGGCCGTCCCTGGGACGAGGCGGTCGCCCTGCTGGCCGCCGAGCATCCGGACTGCGCCGAGCTGATCCGCGCTTACCACGAGCGGTGGGAGGAGATGGTGCCCGGCCCGGTGGCCGGCACGCCGGACATCCTGCTGGAGCTGAAGGAGCGGGAGACGCCGCTCTATTCGATCACCAACTTTTCGGCCGACAAGCTGGCGCTGACGCGCAAGCGCTTCGACTTCCTGAACGTCTTCGATGGGATCGTGGTGTCGGGGGAGGAGCGGCTGGTGAAGCCCGACCCGGCCATCTTCGAACTGCTGTTGGAGCGCTACGGGCTGACGGCCTCGGACTGCTTCTTCATCGACGACAACGCGGCGAACGTAGAAGCGGCACGGGACACCGGGATGGTCGCGCACCAGTTCACGGGAGCGGAGCGGCTGCGGCGTGAGTTGGAAGGGGTGGGGCTGCTGTAAGGCCGTTGCGACGGGCTCCCTTCCTCCCAGCCTTCGGCTGGGCCCCTCCTTCCCCCACCTTCGGCGGGGAAAGGTTGTTTAGCCCTCCCCCGCCGTCAGGTGGGGGAGGGTTGGGTGGGGGCCCTGTGCAGCGACTTACTCGTCCCCCGGATACCGAATCGCGATGACCTCGATCTGCTCCACGCCATTGGGAGCCCGGAGGTCCACCACGTCGCCTTCCTGGGCCTTCAGGAGCGCGCGGGCGATGGGGGAAATCCAGCTGACGTGGGCGCGGTCGAGGTCCACCTCGTCGGCGCCGACAATGGTGATGGTGTTCTCCGTGCCGTCCTCGCGGGCGTAGGTCACGGTGGCGCCGAAGAAGACGCGGTCGCGGTTTTTCTGCTGAGTCGCATCGACGACCTCCGCCGACTCCAGGCGCTTGGTCAGGAAACGGATGCGCCGGTCGATCTCGCGCAGGCGCTTCTTGCCGTAAATATAATCGCCGTTTTCCGAGCGGTCGCCGTTGCCGGCGGCCCAGGACACCACCTCGACCACCTTGGGACGCTCGACGCGCAGGAGATTGCGAAGCTCCTCCTGCATGCGCTGGAAGCCGGCCGGCGTCATGTAGTTCTTCACGCCCTTCGGCAAGGGCTTGGGATCGTCCGCCTCGTCGTCGTTCGCGGAATCGTTTTCCCGTGTGAAAGCCTTGCTCATCGTCGCGACCCTTGCGCTGTCTCCTGAAAAGGAAAAGGCGCCGGGAGGCGCCTTTTCCAGTCGGTGTTTGGTCATAAACCCCGCGTTAGCGGTTCCACCAGCCGCGCTTGGGCTTTTCCGCCGGCGGGTTGACCGCCTCGGCAGCCTTCGGGGCGGCCTTAGGGGCGGCGTTTTCCTCAACCGCAGGCTCGGCCGCGACCGGTTCCGGGGCCGGTTCGCTGATCGCCGGAGCGGGTGCGGCTTCGGCCGGAGCCTCGGCGGCGGTCTTGCGCTTGCGCGGAGCGGCGCGCTTCTTGGCCGGCTTGGCCTCCTCGGCGGCGGCCGGAGCCTCCGCGACCGGCTCGGCAACCGCCGGGGCGGCTTCGGCCGGAGCCTCGGCAGCGGCCTTGCGCTTGCGCGGCGCGGCACGCTTCTTGGCCGGCTTGGCCTCCTCGGCGGCGGCCGGAACCTCCGCGACCGGCTCGGCAACCGCCGGGGCGGCTTCGGCCGGAGCCTCGGCAGCGGCCTTGCGCTTGCGCGGCGCGGCACGCTTCTTGGCCGGGGCTTCCGGAGCGGCTTCCGCAACCGATTCGGCGGCGGGAGCCTCCTTGGCCGGGGCGGCTTCGGCGGCCTGCTTTTCCGGAGCGGCCGGGGCTTCGCCGGTCAGGATCCAATCGAAGTCGATCGGCTCCACATCGGCGGCCTGAGCCGGGGCGGCCTGAGCCGGAGCGACGGGCGCCGGAGCGGCTTCGGCCGGGGCCGCAGCTTCTTCGGCGATCACGCCGTCCTCGCGCTGGCGGGTCCGGCGACGGCCGCCACGCTTGCCGCGACGGCGCTTCTTGCGGTCGCCGTTGGTCTCGCCCGCTTCGGCGTTCTCCAGGGCCTCGGCGCCTTCCTCGGCACCCTCGTCCTCGCCCTCGGCGTCGGCACCCTCGGGGGCCTCGGCTTCGGCGCTTTCCAGCTCGGCACCGTCCTCGGCGCCCTCGGCGGCGTCGGCCGGGTCGAAGGTCGGACGGCCTTCCTCGCGGTCACGGCCACGGCCACGGCGGCGGCGGCGGCGGCCACGGCGGCGGTCGCCGTCACCCTCGCCCGAGGCTTCGGAGCGCTCGGCGGTCTCGGCCTCGGCGGCTTCCTCCTCCGTCTCCTCCTCGATCTCCTCCGGCTCGGCGGCGAGCGCGCGGTCGGTCTCGGCCATCACGCGGTCGGCGCTGACCAGCGGAATGTCATCCTCCGGCGTGCGGGCCTTGATGCGCTCGATCCGCAGATCCGGGGCGATCAGCGTGTCGTCGGCCTGGACCATGACGCGGAAGCGGTAGCGCTCCTCGATCTTGATCAGTTCCGAGCGCTTCTGGTTCAGGATGTAGAGCGCGATGGAGGCGGCCACGTGGACCGTGATCTCCGACGAGCGCTTGCGGATGCCCTCTTCCTCGATGGCGCGCAGGACGTGCAGCGCGGCCGATTCGACCGAGCGGACCACGCCGGTGCCGGCGCAGTGCGGGCAGCGCTCGAAGTTGGTCTCCAGCAGCGACGGGCGCAGGCGCTGGCGCGACAGTTCCAGCAGGCCGAAGGCGGAGATGCGGCCGAGCTGGATGCGCGCCCGGTCGTTCTTCATCGCCTCCTTCAGGCGGCGTTCGACCGACGCGTTGTTGCGCGGCTCCTCCATGTCGATGAAATCGATCACGATGAGGCCGGCGAGGTCGCGCAGACGCAGCTGGCGGGCCACCTCCTCGGCGGCCTCCAGGTTGGTCTTGTAGGCGGTTTCCTCGATGTTGCGCTCGCGCGTCGACTTGCCCGAGTTGACGTCGATGGAGACCAGCGCCTCGGTCGGGTTGATGACGATGTAGCCGCCGGAGCGCAGCTGCACGACCGGGCTGTGGATGGCGTCGATCTGCGTTTCCACCTGATAGCGGTGGAACAGCGGGATGGTCTCGTCGCGGTACTGAAGCACGCGCTTGGTGTGCGTCGGCATCAGCATCCGCATGAAGTCCTTGGCGGTGCGGAAGCCGGCGTCGCCTTCGACCCACACCTCGTCAATGTCGTCTGCGTAGAGATCGCGGATCGAGCGCTTGATGAGGTTCGCCTCTTCATAGATCAGGCAGGGGGCCGACGACTTCAGCGTCTGTTCCCGGATGTCGTCCCACAGGCGCAGCAGATATTCGAGGTCGCGCTTTATTTCCTGCTTGGACCGTTCCAGGCCCGCCGTGCGCAGGATGACCGCCATGCCGTCCGGAATGTCCAGGTCGGACAGGATTTCCTTCAGGCGCTTGCGGTCGGCCGGGTTGGTGATCTTGCGGGAAATCCCGCCGCCACGGCCGGTGTTGGGCATCAGCACGCAATAGCGGCCGGGCAGGGAGAGGTAGGTGGTCAGCGCCGCACCCTTGTTGCCGCGCTCCTCCTTGGTGACCTGCACCAGCATGACCTGCCGGCGCTTGACCACTTCCTGGATCTTGTAGCTGCGCAGCGGGCGCTGGCGGCGGCGGTGGGCTTCCTCGACCTCGTCGCCGCCGATCACGTCCGGGCCATCGGCGGCGTTTTCCGCCGGGGCGGCGTCGCTGCCGTTGACGACCTCGTCGGAGCCCGCGGATTCCGGAGCGTCGTAGGCGGAGGTCTCGCCGTCCGCATCGCCGGTCACGGCGTCCCCGGAGGCGGCGTCGGCGGCCGGCTCTTCGCCGTAGGAGGCTTCGACGGGCGCGTAGCTCTCGGTCTCCGCGTCGGCGTCACCGTCAAATTCGGCGCCGAAGTTCACCTCGCCGTAGGGCGAGGGCATCGGCGACATCTCTTCGACGACCTGCTCGGGGCGGATCGGCTCGGCCATCACCGCGCCGTCGGCGGCGGCTTCGGCGCGGGCCTCCGCCTGTTCCTCCAGCCGGCGTTCCTCGGCCAGCAGCGCTTCGCGGTCGGCGACCGGGATGCGGTAATAGTCGGGATGGATTTCCGAGAAGGCGAGGAAGCCGTGGCGGTTCCCGCCGTATTCCACGAAGGCCGCCTGGAGCGACGGCTCGACCCGGGTCACCTTGGCAAGGTAGATGTTGCCCTTGAGCTGCTTCCGGGTCGCGATTTCGAAGTCGAGATCTTCGAGTCTGTTACCATTGACCACGGCGACCCGGGTTTCCTCCGGGTGCGTGGCGTCCACCAGCATGCGCTTGGCCATACAAGATCCCCATGACGCAGCCGGGCCGCCCGCGCGACGTACAAGCCGCCTGGACGCGTCATCGTTGTGGGCGAAGCCTGCGGAACCGGCCCCAACATCGTCGAACGGCGCTGACGAAGCAGCCAGGACGAGTCGGACTTCGGACTCCGGGTTCCGGCCTTGCGGCCGGCACCAGCTTCGAGGTTTCGTCACAATCACCGGTGACCCAAAAGCGTCACGCCCCGAACGGCGGCCGATGATCTATGTCGGCCGGGGATATCCGAGGGCGACGCCGCAGCGGTCCCGAAGGGAAACGCTGGTGGGTCGCGGTATGTCGCAGGGCTACCATAGACAAGCACGAAAACTTGCACAACGGTGGATTTCGGCGAAATGAAGGTTGCCCCGTGACCGGATGGTGTCGGCCGGATGGCGGCCGTCCGATGCCCCTGTTGCCCGGCGGGCCGGGCGGTGCAGTGTCAGGGGGAGTGTTGCAGGAACGGCACCCCCGCCATTTATCTCAGCCGCCGTCTCACGACCGCCGTTGAACGCCTTGATTTCACTCGGCTATAGCTAAGGCTAGCTTAGCCGTAAAGCGATTCTGGTGGATTTGATGCCCCGAATGCTCGCGATGGTCGTCGCCGTGGTGGGCGCTCTGGTGGGGGCGGCCGCGCTTCCGCTCGCGCCGGCGCTGGCGCAGACCACCGCCGCGTTGCCGTTGCCCCCGCCGTCGCAGGCGCGGCCGGTGGTCCTGGACAGCCGGCTGGGCATCCACCCCGACAAGACCCGTTTCGTTCTGGAACTCAGCGAGTCGGTGCCGTTTTCGGTGTCGGTGCTGGCCAACCCCTACCGCGTCGTGGTGGACCTGCCGGAACTGGCTTGGCCGAACGGCGGTGCTGCGATGGCCGGCAAGGGGACGGCGGGCAAGGGGCTGATCGCGCGCTACCGCTACGAGGCCGGCGAGACCGGCGCGCCGCGTCTGGTCTTCGAGACGACGGGGCCGGTGCGCGTGCTGGAAGCCTTCACTCTGTCGGCCAGGGACGGCTTCAACCCGCGCTTCGTGATCGACATCGAGCGGGCGAGCGCGGCCCAGGTTGCGCAGGCTGTCGCGCGGGCAGCCGCGAGCGCGCCGCCGGTTCCCAAGGCGGAGGCGTCCGGGCCGGCTGCGCGCCCGAACGTCGTTCCGGTCGCCGCCCCCATGGCGCCTCCGGCTCCGCCGAAGGTGGCCCCGGTGCCGGAGAAGCCTCTGGTCGTGCTGGATCCGGGGCATGGCGGCGTCGACCCCGGCGCCGTCGGCGTGGGTGGCGTCTATGAAAAGGACATCACGCTGGCCATGGCGCGCGAGCTGAAGCGCCAGCTGGAGGCGTCCGGCCGCTACCGGGTGCGGATGACCCGCGACAAGGACGTGTTCGTCCGCCTGCGCGACCGCGTCGCCATCGCGCGCGAGTCGAATGCCGATCTGTTCCTCTCGCTGCACGCGGACAGCATCGGCAGCACCAGCATGCGTGGCCTGTCGATCTACACGCTGTCGGACAAGGCGTCGGACCGCGAGGCGGAAATGCTGGCCGCCAAGGAAAACCGGGCTGACGCCATCGCCGGGCTGGATTTGTCGGCCGAGAACGATCTTGTGGCGAGCATCCTGATCGATTTGGCGCAACGCGACACCAAGAACCACTCCAAGCGCTTCGCCAACATGGCGTTGGAACATCTGGGCCGGGACATTAAGCTGATCCCCAGCAAGCCGCACCGACAGGCGGGCTTCGCCGTGCTGACGGCGCCGGACCTGCCGTCTGCGCTGGTCGAAATGGGCTACCTGTCGAGCCCGCAGGACGCCAACCTGCTGAACACGCCGGGCCACCGCGAAAAGCTGGCGCGGGCGATGCTCCGGGGCGTAGACGCCTACTTCAAGTGGCTGGGGATTGCGCGGCGGAGTTGAGGTTCGGGAGGGGTGCGCGGGGCGCTGACCAGCTACCCCCTTCTTGCGCGCGCCTTGTGGGCGTCACATTTTCCTGACATGCCTGGGAAGGAGTCGGCGAGCCGGCTCCGGCGGTGTAGGATGCCGCCGTTCGGACGGTGCCCGTTGTTCCGGTGCCCATTGCTTTTGGTGATGGGGAATGGCGGCGTGCCGCCTTGCCTGTTTGGGAACTGTCATGCGCCTGATTCTGTCCGTTCTGATGGCCCTCGTGATGCTCGTCCTGGTCGGTGCCGGGGGGCTCGTCTATGTGCTGGACTATTACGACCGCGACCTGCCGGACTACACCAAGCTCGCCAACTACCAGCCGCCGGTGACCACCCGTGTCCACGCCGGCGACGGGCGGCTGCTGGCCGAATTCGCGTCGGAAAAGCGCGTGTTCGTTCCCATCGACGCCATGCCCAAGCGCGTGATCAACGCCTTCCTGTCCGCCGAGGACAAGAACTTCTACGAGCACAAGGGCGTCGATCCCATCGGCATCGCCCGCGCGATCCTGACCAACGTGGAGAATTTCGGCAGCGACCGCCGGCCGGTCGGCGCCTCGACCATCACGCAGCAGGTCGCCAAGAACATGCTGCTGACCAACGAGGTCTCCTTCCACCGCAAGATCAAGGAAGCGATCCTGGCCGTGCGCATCGAGCGCGCCTTCACCAAGGACCGCATTCTTGAGCTGTACCTGAACGAGATCTTCCTCGGCTACCGCTCCTACGGCGTGGCGGCGGCGGCGCTGAACTACTTCAACAAGGCGCTGGACGAGCTGGACATCGAGGAGGCGGCCTATCTGGCGGCCCTGCCCAAGGCGCCCAGCAACTATCACCCCGAACGCCAGCGCGACGCCGCCATGGCGCGCCGCAACTGGGTGATCGGCCGCATGGCCGAGGACGGGCACATCACGCCCGAGGAGGCCCGCGCGGCCCAGGCCAAGCCGCTGGCCGTGCGCAAGCGCGACGAGCAGGAATATGTAACCGCCGAGTATTTCGCCGAGGAGATCCGGCGTGAGCTGGTGAAGCTGTACGGCGAGCAGGCGCTCTATGAGGGCGGCCTGTCGGTGCGCGCCTCCATGGACCCGACGATGCAGGAGGCGGCGACCAAGGCGCTGCGCACCGGGCTGATCCAGTACGACCGCCGCCACGGCTATCGCGGGCCGGTCGGCAAGATGGACAATTTCGACACCTGGGCGAAGAAGCTGGCCGCCATGCCGGTGCCGCCGGGCGCCGACGGCTGGAAGCTGGCCGTCGTGCTGAAGGACGATCTGGCCGACGCTCTGGACATCGGTCTGGCCGACGGGTCGCGCGGGCGCGTGCCGCTGGCCGAACTGCGCTGGGCGCGCGCCTGGAAGGAGGGCGAGCGGATCGGTCCTGAGATCCGCCGGCCGTCCGACGCGGCGAAGCTGGGCGACATCATCCTGGTGGAGCCGATCGCCAAGGACGAGAAGGGCAAGGACCTGCCGCCCGCCACCTATGGCCTGCGGCAGATCCCGGCGGTGCAGGGCGGGCTCGTCGCGCTCGACCCGCACACCGGCCGCGTGCTCGCCATGGTCGGCGGTTTCTCCCCGCACATCAGCGTGTTCAACCGCGCCACCCAGGCGATGCGGCAGCCGGGCTCCTCCTTCAAGCCGTTCGTCTATCTGTCGGCGCTGGACCAGGGCTTCACCCCGGCCTCGCTGGTCATGGACGCGCCGTTCGAATATGACCCCGGCCACGGCCAGCCGATCTGGCGGCCGGAGAACTACAGCCACGAGTTCTACGGGCCGACCCCGCTGCGCGCCGGCATCGAGAAGTCGCGCAACGTCATGACCGTGCGCCTCGCCCAGGCCATCGGCATGGACAAGGTCAAGGCCACCACCGAGAAGTTCGGCATCGTGGACAACCTCCAGCCCTATCTGCCGATGTCGCTGGGCGCCGGCGAAACGACGGTGCTGCGCATGACCACCGCCTACGCCATGCTGGCGAACGGCGGCAAGAAGATCGTCCCGACCTTCATCGACCGCGTCCAGGACCGCACCGGCAAGACCATCTTCCGCCACGACAACCGCCAGTGCGAGGGCTGCACCAGCGTGGAATGGCGCGATGGGGTGGCCGTGCCCGCGGTGGCCGACACGCGCGAGCAGATCGCCGACCCGCGCACCGTCTACCAGATGGTCTCCATGCTGGAAGGCGTCGTGCAGCGCGGCACGGCGACCAAGCTGCTGTCGCTCGGCAAGCCGCTGGCCGGCAAGACGGGCACCACCAACGACAGCATGGACGCGTGGTTTGTCGGCTTCTCGCCGGACCTCGTGGTCGGCACCTACATCGGCTTCGACCAGCCGCGCTCGCTGGGGCCGAAGGAGACGGGCGGCTCGGCTGCCGTGCCGATCTTCAAGGACGTGATGGAAGAGGCGCTGAAGGACAAGCCGGCCACCCCGTTCCGCGTGCCGCGCGGCCTGCGCCTCGTCCGCGTGAACCCGGAGACCGGCCAGTTGGCCCAGCCGGGCGAGCGCAAGGCGATCTGGGAGGCCTTCATTCCCGGCACCGAGCCCAACCCCGACCGGCAGCAGATGGTGCTCGACGGGTCGGGCCAGGCGGGTGGCGTGGGCGGTTGGACCGGCGGTGCTGTGCCCGGCTCCGGCTATGGCGAGCCGTCGGCGGCGACCGGCGGATTCGGGGCGACTCCGGGCTTCGGGGTGCCGAACGCCCCGGCGGCGCCGTCCGCGGCCACGGTCGGCACCGGCGGGCTGTATTGAGACGAGGGCGGGACAACCGATTCGTTGTCCCGCCCCGTATGCTCATCAAGCGATGGTGCGCTGCGGCGACAGAGTGCGCGCGGGAATGATGTGCAATCCCGCAACGCCCATCCGTATTTCCGAAGCATAGGTCAGACGGACGCCTTTAAAGACACGCTCGAAATAGCGGTGTCCAGGGCGCCGATATTGCCGTTCGCAGGTGCGGAACGGGGCGAAGTCCGTCCTGTTGGTGGGACTGCACGCGGTTAACGCTCCGCAACGCCGAGCAAACTCCTGCATTCCCGCCATCCACGAGGACTCCGCCATGACCACGGACGCCGAGCCGAAGCGCGTCGTCATACCCGTCGTTCAGGAAATGGTCGAAATCGAGAAGCATGCCCGCCGCACCGGGACCGTGCATGTGCACCGGCGCGTCCATGAGGAGGTGGAGGAGATCGACGCACCGCTGGAGTCGGTGGAGATCGTGGTGGAGCGTGTCCCGGTCGGACGCTGGATCGACGCCCCCATGGACGAGCGGCAGGAGGGCGACACCACCGTCATCCCGGTGATCGAGGAGGTGGTGGTGAAACGCCTCCGCCTCGTCGAGGAGGTGCGGGTGACGCGCAAGCGGACCACCCACCACTTCCGCGACCGCGTGAACGTCCGTCGAACCGAGGTCGAGGTGGAACGGGAGGCCGAAGGCCCGCCGCCGCCCGACCGAGACGAGCCGCAGCACGAGCTTAGGAGAAGACGCATGACGACGACCGTGATCGGACTGTACCAGACGCCGGAGCCGGCGCGCCGCGCCCGTGGCGAGTTGACGAAGAACGGCTGTCCCGCCGGGAGCATTCAGCTGTTCGACACCCAGCAAAAGGACATGGTGCGCAAGCTGGCGGACCTCGGCATCGACGAGGAGGATGGCGAAGCCTTCTCCGGGGCCGTCGCCAAAGGGGCGGCGGTGATCGCCGTCGAGGTGGAGGACGACCGGGCCGAGGACATCTGCGCTCTGCTGGAAGAGAACGAGGCCCACGCCGTGGACGCCTATTCGGACGTGGAAGAGGAGGAGGGGGATAAGCGGGGCCGGGAAAAGAAGACCCTTCCAGAGGTCGAGGAACGGGTTCAGATCGGCAAGCGCCGGGTTGTTCGCGGCGGCGTGCGCGCCCGCACCCACGTGACGGAACAGCCGATCGAGAAGCGGGTGAGGCTGGAGGAGGAAAAGGTCCGCGTCCGGCACCGCGAAGCCGACCGCGAGCTGAGCCCCGAGGAAGCGGAGCGGGCCTTCAAGGAAACCAGCGTCGAGATGACGGAAACCGCCGAGGAAGCCCAGGTCCGCAAGGCCGCCCGCCTGATCGGGGAGGTCGAGGTGTCCAAGACGACGACGGAGCGGCAGGAAACCGTCCGTGAGACGGCGCGGAAGACCGAGGTGGACGTGGAAAAGATCGAGGCCGGGGACAAGCAGCGCGGGAAGCGGTAAGAGCCGTTCACTCCCTCTCCCGGCGGGGCCGGGAGAGGGACTTGTCCGTGTTTACGGCCGGGCCGCCGCATGCTCAATGTTGGGGGTGCCCAGCTGGGCGATGGCGTCGGCGGGACAGTTGCCGAGCGGGCGCAGCCGGTCCTCGATGTGCGCCAGCATGACGCGCACGCCTTCCTGGTTGATGTGGAGGGCATCGGCGAAATGCTCGTCGCCCTCCACGGCGTGGCGCGCGTCGATCACGGAAACATCCGGGGGCAGGCGGCGCTTCAGGTCCTCGAAGAAGGCGTCGAAGTTGCTGACCTTCTTGATGTAGCCCGGATGGAAGGGGGTGATGACCACCGCCACCCGCGTGCCGTGTTCCCGCGCAGTCGCGATGATGCGGTCCAGCGCCTCCCAATTGGGCTGGAAGCCCTCCATCGCTTCGGTCGGCAGATTCTCGATCTGGTGGCGCAGGAATGGCGACATGGTGCCGCTCAGCGTCCGGTCATCGGCCGGGCGCAGCAGGCCCATGGCCAGCCGGATTGTCTGGTTGTTGTTGAAGATCAGCGTGTTGAAGGCCTGGTTGGAGGCCCACATCCGGTAATCGACCTTGCGGATGAAGTCGTCCACCCGCTCCGAATAGTAGGAGAGTAGGGGCACGTCGGCGAGGGTGTAGGGCGGATCGACGACGCTGGTCGGCTCCAGCAGCAGCAGGCGCGGGGCGCCGTGCCGCTCGACATAGTCCTGCCACAGCAGGTCGGCGATGGTCGTCGGCGCCCCGCCCATGCCGAGGTTCAGCGTCTTCCCGCAGGTCACGTTCTGGATGTCGAGCGCCGGAAAATGGTTGTCGGCGCGCGAGTTGCCGAGCACCACGACGTCGATCGTCTCGCCGGGGTTTTTCTCCGTCGGGCCGGCCTGCCGGTAGACGGTCATGAAGCGGTCGGAGGAATGCCGCAGCATCTCGCCCAGCGAGGATGCCAACACACGGTCCATGGTGACCACCATGACAAGGATCATGCCAAAGGCTGCCAGGAGGCGGAACATGGGAAGGCTCCTCAGAACTGGAAGTAGATGAAGGACCGGTTGGCGAAGTTGCCGAACAGAAGCAGCAGAATGACCAGGGTCGAGCAGGCCATGGACCGCGCGACCACGTTCACCCCGGCGTAGCGGCGGCTGGCGCCCATCTCGATCAGGGCGTCGATCATCAGCACCACGCCCGCGAAGACGACGACGCGCATCAGGTAGCTCATCTGCTGCATGCCGCGCGGCAGGCTGAAATCCGCGTCGGCGATGATGCCCAGGATGGTCCAGACCGTGTGCATGCTGTCGGCCCGGAAGGGCAGCCAGGTCAGCGTCACCAGCAGGAAGACGACGACAATGGTGAGCAGGCGGCCGGCGGCCAGGGGAATGCCGGTCAGGCGGACAGGGCTTTTGGAGCCGAGCCAGCGCACCGCGTCCTCCGCCGCCATCAGGGCGGCGTGCATGGCGCCCCACAGAATGAAGGTCCAGTTGGCGCCGTGCCACAGGCCGGAGACCAGCATCACGATGGTCATGTTGCGCACGCGCAGCCACTGCGTCCGGCTGCCGCCCAGCGGGATGTAGACGTAGTCGCGGAACCAGGTGGACAGCGACATGTGCCAGCGCCGCCAGAAGTCGCGCATGCCTATGGCGAAGTACGGGCGGGCGAAGTTCTGGCAAAGCGTGTAGCCGAAGATCTGCGACAGGCCGATGGCGATCAGCGAATAGCCCGCGAAGTCGCCGTAGATCTGCAAGGAAAAGCAGATCAGCCCGATAACGTGGTTCAGCGCGTTGTAGAACTCCGGCTGGGCGAAGCGCGCGTCCACCACGGCGGCGGCGTTGTCGGCAAGGCCGATCTTCAGGAAATAGCCCCAGATCACCTTCTCCAGCCCGGCGAAGCGGAAGGCGAAGGGCACGTCGTGCTTCGGGCCGTCCTGGATTTGCGGCAGCAGGTCGCGCGCCCGGACGATGGGGCCGGCGACCAGCTGCGGAAAGAAGGCCACGAAGGTCGCGTAGCGCATCAGCGACCGTTCCGGCTTGTCGAGATGGCCGAGATAGAGGTCGAGCGCGTAGCTGAGATTCTGGAAGACGTAGAAGGAAATGCCGACCGGCAGGATGATGTCGAGCGTCCGCCGCCCGACGTCGATGCCGGCGGCGGCCAGCGCCACCTCCGCGCTGTCGATGAAGAAGTTGAAGTATTTGAAAAAGAACAGGATCGAAAGGTTGGAACCGAGGCTGACGTGCATGAACATCTTGGCCGTCGCGCGGTTCGGCGCGTCGGCGATCCGCAATCCGCAATAGAAGTCGGTGACGGTCGTCAGCGCCAGCAAGGCGCAGAACCGATAGTCCCAGTAGCCGTAAAAGACGTAGCTGACGACCAGAAGCATCGGCGTGAACAGGCGCGTGCGCGCCAGCGCCATGAACGCCGCCGTGAAAGCCGTGATGAACAAAAGGAATTCGAGACTGGTGAAGTTCATTGGAAGGCCCGCCGTTTGTCGTTGGGGCTGTTTGTCGTTGGAGGCGCGTCGCCGGCCTAGGGAACTGAGCTGGGGAACCGGGTTTGCCAGGCGGCGTTGCTCATGCGCCGGGCGGGCGGTCCTTCCGTGCCGGCGGCGGGGATGAATGCATGCGTTGATTCCCAATAAGGTCACAGAACGGCGGTGACGCTATCACGGATTGCGCCGCCACAATTCCGCCGCGAATGGAGTTCCGCAGTGCGGAAATCGACGTACTCATGTGGATCGATTGCGACTTACTCGGTCCGGATATGCTTTTCGCTGAAATCGTTTAAGGCGAAGGGCCGGGGACAGTGGATTTGACCTTCGACGATGTCGATATGACTTGACCGGCTTGGTGTCGGCCGAGGTTTCGTCAAGGCGGAATAAGGGGGTGCATCGGCGGGCGTAACTCGCTACATAAGGCCTTGGACTGTGGATCAACTCTGGCTGACGAGGAGGTACCGCGATGCGGGCCGAGATCGAAGCGGCCGCCGGCGAGATACGGGAATCGCTGGCGCTGCTGAGGAGGCATCTTTGACTGGGACAACGCGCTGCGTCGTCTCGACGAACTGAACAACCTCGCCGAGGACCCCAAGCTCTGGGACGATCCCGACAAGGCTCAGAAGATCATGCGTGAGCGCACGCAGCTGGACAATTCCGTGTCCGGCTACCGCGCGCTGGAACGCGACCTGTCCGACAGCCTTGAGCTGATCGAGATGGGCGAGGCCGAGGGCGACGCGACGGTGGTTGCGGATGCCGAGGCCCAGCTCTACGCGTTGCGCGACCGTGCCGGTAAGCTCCAGATCGAGAGCCTGCTGTCGGGCGAGGCGGACGCCAACGACTGCTTCATCGAGGTCAACGCCGGCGCCGGCGGCACCGAGGCCCAGGACTGGGCGGAGATGCTGCTGCGCATGTACCTGCGCTGGGCCGAGCAGCACGGCTACAAGACCGAGTGGCTGGAAGAAAGCCCCGGCGAAGAGGCCGGCATCAAGTCCGCCACGGTGCAGATCAAGGGCCACAACGCCTACGGCTGGCTGAAGACCGAGGCCGGCGTGCACCGTCTGGTGCGCATAAGCCCCTTCGACAGCCAGGCGCGCCGCCAGACCAGCTTCGCCGCTGTTTCGATTTCCCCGGTGATCGACGACAAGATCGACATCGAGGTCAACGAAAAGGACTGCCGCATCGACACCTACCGGGCGTCGGGCGCTGGCGGCCAGCACATCAACAAGACGGACTCGGCCGTGCGCATCACGCACTTGCCGACGAACATCGTGGTGAGCTGCCAGCAGGAACGGTCGCAGCACAAGAACCGCGCCAAGGCGTGGGACATGCTGCGCGCCCGCCTGTACGAGCGTGAGCTGAAGATCCGCGAGGACGCGGCCGCCGCGCTGGAGGCCACCAAGACCGACATCGGCTGGGGCCACCAGATCCGCTCCTACGTCCTGCACCCCTACCAGATGGTGAAGGACCTGCGGACCGAGGTGGAGACGTCGCAGAGCCAGTCGGTTCTCGACGGCGACATCGACAAGTTCCTGGAAGCCGCGCTGGCCTCGCGCATCAAGGGCCAGAGCGACGACGCGGCGGCGTAAGGCACCCCATTTCCCTCCCCTGCGTCAGCTCTCGCGCAAGCAGAGCTGACGCTGACGCGGCAGGTGGACCCTCAGGGTCCGCCGAGAGCGGGGGAGGGGCAGGGGGGCAAAACCATCCCCAAGGGAAGAACTTCGCCTCTGCCGTGTTGATCTCCGTAAATCGAACCGGAGATCCCCATGACCCGCAGCATTCTTGCCGTCATTCTGGCGCTGACCGCCTTCTCCGCACCGGCCTTCGCGGCCTGTCCGTCCGACTCCATGCCGTCAGACATGCAGCGCGCCTATGTGGAAGGCATCCAGGCGGCGCTGGCCGAGCATGGCTTCAGGCCCGGCAAGGCGGACGGCAAGATGGGCCCCAACACCCGATCCGCCATCCGCGCCTATCAGAAGGCTGCGAAGCTCCCCGTTGACGGCTGCGCCAGCAAGGAGCTTCTCGACCATCTGAACTTCGCCCAGCCGAAGGTCTACGCGCGTTAACCGGCCTTTCCCGCCCCCTGCTTTCCAGCTCCCATCTGTCCAGCCCAGGCGATCAGCAGCTCGTCGCGGGACTTCAGGCCCGCTTCGGGCAGGGCGTGGTTGACCACCGCCTTCGCCGCACCCCCGGTCGCCTCGGGCAGGCGGTTTTCCCACATCGCTTGGTGCAGGGTGGGCAGTTCGTCCCAGGCGCCGAGATAGGTCGGCGGGACGCGCACCGCGCCCGACGCGATGACGCGGTTCAGCCCCGCGATCTCCGCCGCGTTCGACAGGTGCGTGCCGATGATGGCGGATGTGGGCATCAGGACGCGGCGCTGACGCATCCACACCTGCGGCGCGTAGAAGCTGTAGCGTTTTCCGTCCATGTCTCCGCAATAGACGACTCGGCCGGTGTGCGGCTTCACGATCATGGTGGAGACCGCCAGCGTGTCGCGCCGCGCCCGTTCCACCACCACGTCCGGCATGCCGCGCGGGTTGTCGGCGGAGCGCAGGATGCGGCCGACCGCCTGGCCCAGCGGCTTGAAGGTTTCCTCGGTGAAGAGGCGCACCGCCTCCTTGAAGGCGGCGGTTTCGCGCTGCGGGTCGGGCAGGTCCGGCATGGTGTCCGGCCAGACGAAATGCGGCACGCGGCGCTTGATCTCGGTCAGCGAGACGGCCCCGGCGAGGGCTTCGCCGTAGCCGAGCGACAGGACGAAATCGCGTTCCGAATCGTGGTCGGTGACGACGCAAATGCGGGCGCCGGACTCGCGGGCGGCCTCGATGGCCGACAGCGCCATGTCGTCGCGCAGGCCCAACGCCCCGGCGCCGTAGAAGACCAGCACCGCTTCGCCAGGGCGCAGGCGGGCGCGGCGCAGCATCTCGGCGGGTTCGGCGGCGCCGGATTTGCCAAGGAAGGTCATGTGGTAGCCGCTGGAGGCGCCGAAGAAGGTCAGGGCGCCGCCCTCCGCGAGGGATTGGAAGGTGCGGGGGAAGGTCGCCTCGCCCGCGTGGCTGACCGCGTAGTCCACAAGATGGCCGCCGTTCTCGTCGCGCAGCGCGTCGATGAAGGGCTGGCCGGCCTTCTCCCACGCCGCCCACTGGGCGGGATCGGCGGGGATACGGGTGAAGGCGGACTCGGCAACGGAGCGGTCCACGGCCCCGGCCCCTCGGGCGCGGATCGCGGCGGCGCGGCGTTCGGACGAGACCATGCCGGTCACCTTCATGCGCCGGGCGAGCGCCAATTCGACGGTCCAGGCGCCGGTGCCGCCGGCCGCGCCCTCGACCAGCAGGCGCTTGCCGGGCTGAACGTCCAGCGCCGTGAACAGCGCGCGGTAGGCGGTGCCGGCGGCCAGCATGTAGCTGCCGGCCTCCTCCAGCGCGAGGTCGGGCGGCAGGTGGAACAGCTGCGGGCCGTCGGCCAGCATGAACTGCTGGTGGCTGCCGTCCGGCGACTGGTAGCCCTGGATGTGGAAGTCGGTGAACATCGGGTCGGTGCCCGCCTCCGGGTCCAGCACGTCGGATACGCCGGAATAGATCGCCACGAGGTCGCCGACCGCGAGGCGCCCCTGCGCCTGAAGGGCTTCGCCCATACGCGCGATCAGGCCGACGCCGCCGGACCCGGTGATGTGCACATCCTCGTCATGCTCGTCGAACAGCGAGATCGGGATGCCGGTCAGCGCCCACACGTCGTTGTAGTTTACCTCGGACGCGAGGACGTAGACGAGCGCCTGGTTGGGGCCGGGTTCGGAGACGGGGACGACGACTTCCGTTTCGGATTGGGCGGGGTCGCCGTGGTTGGCGGCGCCGGTCTCCAGGTCGCGGACGACGGCCTGGGCCAGCTGCCACCGGGGCAGGGGCGTGGCGCCGGGGAAGAAGGGGCTGCCGATGGGCAGAACGCCGTCGCGGGACTCGCGGCGCGGGCGCGCGGGCAGGGGCGGGGATTTCTTCTCAAGGAACAGGGCGATGCCCTTCTTGGCGCCGTGCTCGGAATCGAGGAGCAGGCGGGCGAAGGCGTCGATCTCGGCCCCTGAACCGGCGTCGAAGCCGTCGCGCAGCCCCTTGTCCACGAGGGAGAGGATCGTGTCCGCGACGGGGCCTCGGCCGACAGAATGGGCTTGGGCCAGCAGGCGCTCAACTCCCTCTCCCCTCTGGGGAGAGGGTTGGGGTGAGGGGGGTGCGCTTTTGCCGGACATGCCGCCACGTGCAACCCCCTCACCCTCCCCTCTCCCCAGAGGGGAGAGGGTATTCAGGGCGGCTTCGCGGGCCAGCGTCTTGGCGAGGGTCAGCGCGTCATCGGCACCGCGCGCGATGCGGTCGATCAGGCCGAATTCCAGGGCGGTTTCGGCGTCGATCTGGCGGCCGGACAACAAAATCTCCAGCGCGCGTTCGTAGCCGCGTTCGGGGTCCTTGCGCAGCAGAAGGCGCGGCAAACGCTGAGTGCCGCCGTAGCCGGGGGGCAGGAACAGGTTGATTTCCGGCTGGCCGAGGCGGGCGCGCGGGTCGGCGACGCGCAGATGGCAGGCCATGGCAAGCTCGCAGCCGCCGCCGAGGGCGACGCCCCGGATCGCGGCGATCACCGGCTTGTCCAGCGCCTCGATGGCACGGAAAACGGCGTGCGCCTTGGCGGGCAGGGCGCGGGCCTCGTCCTCGTCCTGCACCTCGTCGAGAAGCTGGCGGATATCGGCGCCGGCCACGAAGTTGCGGCCGGTTCCGGTGATGACCACGGCGCGGATGTCCTTGCGGCGGCCGAGGTGGGCGATGGTCGTGTCCAGCTCGTCCAGCAGGCGGTCGGAGAGCGCGTTCACCGGCGGGTTGTCGATGGTCACGGTCGCCATGCGCACGCCGTCCGCCAGGGTGTCGTACTGGATGGACAGGAAGCGCTGGCGCTCCAGAAGGGTCTGTTCCTCGGCGCGCTGTTGGCCGCGCTTCCAGGCGTCGATGCGGGCGGCGAGGTCGGTCAGGCACTCCGGGTTGCGCAGCGTCGAGGTGTCGCCCAGCGGTTCGTCGTTCATCATCGCCGTCAGGAAACGGCGCATGTATTTGCCGGAGCGGGTTTCCGGGAAGGCGGGCACGACCAGAATGTCGGAGGGCACGGCGACCGCGCCCTTTTCCTGCCGGACGAGGTCCTTCAGGCGACGCTCGTCGTCGGCCGTCAGGTCGCGCCCCTTGGCGGGCAGGACGAAGGCGACGGGGGTCAGGCCCTTTTCGCGGTGGGGGGCGCCGACCACAATGACGTTGCCGACCGAGCTGTCCGGGTTGATCTGCTTGTCGCGGAGGATGGCGCCCTCGATCTCCTCCGTCCCCATGCGGTGGCCGGAGACGTTGATCACGTCGTCGGAGCGGCCGTGCAGGCTGAAGCTGCCGTCCGCGTATTTGCGCGCGAAGTCGCCTTGCAGATAGGCCCAGACCGGAGCGCCGCTCGAATCTTTGAAACGGCCGAAATAGGTCTTTTTGAAGCGGTCGAAGTCGCCCTTCCAGCCGGGCGTGCCGATGGCCTCCGCGTCGCCCCAGATGGTGCGGGTCAGGTAAGGATAGGGCGCGGTGACGACGATCTCGCCCTTTTCGTCGAGGTCGGCGGAGCGGTAGGCGACGCGGCCGGCGTCGTCAGACTCGCCCTCGGGAACCCACACGTCGCCCAAGACCCACGGCAAGGGATAGGTGTGGGCGTCGGCGCGGAGCGGCTGGTCGGGGTTGCCGTAGGGGTGGGTCCAGACGATGCCGCCGTGCTCCGTCGCCCAATAGGAGTTGATGTATTGCGGCGTCATCACCGCCATGCCGAAGGCCTGCACGGCGGGGCTGGTCGGCTCGGCGCAGAAGGTGGCGACGCGGAGCGTGGAGCGGTCGTAGCGCTCCACGTCGGCGCGGTTTTCCGGGTGGGTCATGACCGTCTTCAGGAAGGTCACGCCCGCCTTGAAGATGGTCACCTTGTGCCGCTCGATGATCGAGGCGAAGCGGCCCGCATTTGGGAAGACGGGCGCGCCCTCCGTCACGATGCCGGGGATGCGGGCGGCAAGGCTGGCGGTGATGAGATAGCTCTGGCCGGTGATCCAGCCGGGATCGGCGACCACGTAGATCACGTCGCGGCCGGGAAGCGCGTCGAAGCTGACCTTCATGGTGTGGGCGAGGCCGGCGACGTAGCCGCCATGGACGTGCACGACGCCCTTCGGCTTTCCGGTGGAACCCGACGTGTAGATGATGAACAGCGGGTATTCGGCGTCCACGGGGGCGGCCGGGACCGATTTGGCGATGGCGGCGTAGAGGGCGCGGTCGTCGAGCGCGCGCAGGGCTTCCAGGTTGGGGACCCCGGCGTTGCGGCAGAGGGTTTCCTCGGCCTTCGCAAAGAGGTCGTGTGCCCACACGTCGCGCCCTGGTGTCCAAGCGATGTCGGGGAGGCCGACGTGGCGGACGACGATGACCTTTTCAACGCGCGGCGGGGCGGCGGTCAGCGCCTCGGCGACGCTGGCGCGCAGGTCGGCGACGGTGGCGGCGTCGAGGGTGCCGGCGCGGTCCAGCGCCTTGCCGAGCTCGCGCATCACGTCGGCGGGGGCGACGGTGATTTCACCTTCCAGGCCAGTGCGGACGGAGTCCAGGAGGGCGGTGGAGTTCAGCTTGGCGCGCAGCACGTCTTCAGTGATGCGCAGCGCGTCGGGGAGTGCGACGAAACGGTCGAGCGCGGGGTCGGTGTAGGCCTCCTTGAAAGCGGCAACCTCGGCGTTGCGGCTGGCGCCGTCGGCGGTGATGACGACGCGGGCGCCCGCGTTCTCGATGCGGTCGGAGAGCGTCTTGTCGGAAAAGCCGCCGAACACGGCGGTATAGATAACGCCCAGCCGCTTCGCCCCCTCGGTCCAGACGATCTGGTCGAGGATGTTGGGCATGTTCAGCGCGATGCGGTCGCCTTGCGACAGGCCGAGGTCCTTCAGGGCTTGCGCGGCAAGGGCGGAGCGGATCAGCAGCTCGCGGCGGGTCAGGGTGATGTGGTGCACCGGGCCGCCACGCCCGTTGTTGGCCGCCGCGTCCCAGCGGTCGCCCTCGTACCAGTAGGCGACCTCCGACCCATGGCCGGACAGGACGTGGCGGTCCACCTCGTTGAAGGCGGCGTTGGTGCGGGCGCCGACAAACCAGCGGTAGAAGGGGGCCTCGGAGCCGTCGAAGGCCTGGGCCCAGGGAGTCCAGTCGTGCCGCTCGGCGGGTTCGCCGGTCGCGGCGTTCCAGCCGCGCCACACGCCGTCGCTCTCGCGCATCAGCCAGGAGGCGCCGTCGAACCAGTGGATCGTCTCCGCCGCGACGGCGCCGTGGAAAGCGCCGGGATCAGCCTCGCAGGCGGCGCGCTGGGCCTGCCAGTCGGCGGCGGAGCGGATCGGGTTGACCGTCACGTCCTGCGGCAGCGGCGGCGCGAAGGGCTGGCCGGCGGTTCCTGCGGCGGTGTCCATATCTCTCTCCCTGGATGCTTTTTCTTGTCGGGGCCGCGTCGTTGCGCGACGGTCTTCACTATAGGGTGCAATCACAACAATGGGGAGGACGCAACATGACCGATCGCGACACCACGACCGATGACACCAAGATGGCTTTTGCGGTCAGCCACGCCGATCCGGCGGACTTCAAGCGCGACGGGCTGCGGCCCTTCTTCGAGTACCGGGACCTGGGCATCCGCGCGGCGACCGGCGGGAAGGCCAACGCCCATGTGATCCGCGCCCGGCCGGGCGAGCCGTCACACGGCGGCTGGCACACGCACGACCTGAATTTCCAGATGGTCTACGTGCTGAAGGGCTGGGTGAAGTTCGCCTATGAGGGCGTGGGCGAGGTGCTGCTGCAGGCCGGGTCCTGCGTGCACCAGCCGCCGGGCATCCGCCACGTGGAGATCGAGCATTCCGACGATCTGGAAATGCTGGAGATCACCTTGCCGGCCGAGTTCCCCACGGCTTCCGCCGAACCGCCGGCCGGCTGAAAACCGGCCCCAAAAAAAGACCGGCCGCACAGGGCGGCCGGCAAGATGCTTTGGAGGAATCGTTCACCATGGACGCAGGGAACAAGAGCGGCCATGGGACGGTTCGATGCCTAATAAAGCAACGCTCGTGCCAGTTCGTCCGGGTGACGCAAACGGCAGCTTTCCGACCTTTGGGAGCGTTTGTGAACGAAAGATAGCCGGCGATGTGTCCGGGGTTCCGGACAGGTGACTGGAACCCCGGACGGTGGAGGTCAGAGCCCCGTCTTCTCGTAGACCGCGTGGGTCCAGGCGCCGTCCGGCTTCTTGGTGATGACCGGGTCGGAGGAACCGGACAGCAGGATGTCCACCGTGCGGTCGAAATCGGCCGGGTCCAGATAGCCCATGGTCTTCTTGGAGCCTTCAAGGAGCTTCACGGCCTCCTTGATCATGTTGGTCTGGTGCTCCTCGGTCTGGGCGCCGGTGGTGTCGTTGTCGAGGACGATCTTCACCGCTTCGTCCTGGTTCTTGGCGGCGTACTCCCAGCCCTTGACGGTCGCCTTCACCAGACGGGCCAGCTTGTCCACCATGGCCGGGTCCTTGAGGCTCTTCTCCAGGGTGTAGAGGCCGTCCTCCAGCGTGGCGACGCCGATATCCTGGTAGCGGAAGTTGACCAGTTCGGACTCCGGCACGCCGGCTTCGAGAACCTGCTGGTATTCGTTGTAGGTGGTGGTGGAGATGCAGGGGGCCTGCTTCTGCAGCAGCGGGTCGACGTTGAACCCCTGCTTCAGGATCTTCACGTCGGGGTTGGCGCCGCCGGTGGAGTAGTCGAGCTTGCTCATCCAGGCGAGGAACGGATACTCGTTGCCGGCGAACCAGACGCCCAGAGTCTTGCCCTTGAAGTCCTCCGGCTTGGTGATGCCGCTGTCCTTGCGGCAGGTCAGCATCATGCCGGACTTCTGGAAGATCTGCGCGATGTTGACCAGCGGCACGCCCTTCTCGCGGGTGGCGAGCGCGGACGGCAGCCAGTCCACCACCACGTCGGCGCCGCCCCCGGCGATGACCTGCGACGGGTTGATGTCGGGACCGCCCGACTTGATGGTCACGTCAAGCCCGGCCTCCTTGTAGAAGCCCTTGGCGTGCGCGACGTAATAGCCGGCGAACTGCGCCTGCGGGACCCACTTCAGCTGAAGGGTCAGCTTGTCGGCGGCGCTGGCGGCGGTGGTCCAGCCGGCAATGGCTGTGGCGAGGATCGCGATCTTCCCGAACTTCTTCATGCCCACACCTTCCCCTGTTCGATTGGTTAAAAAAACGCCGGCTTATCGCCGGCGCATGGAGGGATGCCAAGCGGTGGTCGCGCGCTCCAGCAGCGCCAGCCCGCCGTAGAAAACCGATCCGGTGACCGCCGCGACGACGATGGTCGCCCAGACGATGTCCAGGTTCATGCGCGCCACCTCGGTCGAGATGCGGAAGCCCATGCCGACCACGGGCGTGCCGAAGAACTCCGCCACGATGGCGCCGATCAGCGCGAGGGTGGAGTTGATCTTCAGCCCGTTGAACAGGAACGGCAGGGCGTTGGGAAGCCGCAGCTTGACCAGCGTCGTGCCGTAGCCGGCGGCGTAGCTGCGCATCAGATCCATCTGGATGCGTTCCGACGTTTGCAGGCCGGCCAGCGTGTTCACCAGCATCGGGAAGAAGGTCATCACCACGATGACCGCCGCCTTGGACTGCCAGTCGAAGCCGAACCACATGACCATGATGGGCGCGATGCCGATCACCGGCACGGCGCTGGCGAGGTTGCCGAGCGGCAGCAGGCCGCGCGCCAGGAACGGCACGCGGTCGGCCAGGATCGCCATGGCGAAGCCCGCCCCGCAGCCCATCACATAACCGCGCACGACCGAGGTCAGCACCGTCTGCCGGAAGTCGTCCCACAGCACCGGGGCGTGCTTGACCAGCGACGCGGCGATGGCGCTGGGCGGCGGCAGCAGGACGGAGGGGATTTGGAACCCGCGCACCAGCACTTCCCAGCCGAGCAGCAGGCCGAGGCCGAACAGGCCGGGGACGAGCAGGCTGCGCCGCCAGCCGGGCACGGCCGACAGGACGCCCAGCACGCGCCACAGCATCACCGTCGCGACGATCAAATACAGCCACAGGCCCCAGCCGCGCGACAGGTCCACGCCTTCGTTCAGGAGGTGGAAGGGCAGCAGCCACGCCATCGCGGCCCCGCCCAGCTCGACCCAGGCGCCTTTGGCCGGGGTTGGGGCGGTCCGGCCGCCGACGACGGAGAAGGCGGAGCCGACCAGGAAAAGGAGGGCGATGGGATCGGCGGTCCAGGACAGTATGGCGCCATCCTTGATGCCAATGGGCTGGGTCAGGGCGGCGGCGGTGAGAAGGGCAAGCGTGACCAAGCCCCAGTCGGCGGCGGTGCGCAAGGAAGTCCGATAGGGAGAGGTCTGATAGGGATTGCCGCTCATCGCGCCGCGCTCCCCCGGCCGATTATGGGACCAACCACAGCGACCTCGACCCCGCGGATCACGGCGATCAGCACCACGGAGAGAAGGGAGGCCATGACCAGCGCACTCCAAATCTGCACCGTCTGGCCGTAGTAGGAACCGGACAGCAGCCGCGCCCCCAGGCCGGCCTGGGCGCCGGCTGGAAGCTCGCCCACGATGGCGCCGACGACGCTGATGGCGACGGAGACCTTCAGGCTGGCGAACAGGAAGGGCAGGGAGGCGGGAATGCGCAGCTTCAGGAAGGTGGCGAGGCCCCCGGCGCTGTAGGTGCGCATCAGGTCGAGCCACAGCGGGTCGGCCGCGCGCAGCCCCTTCACCATGCCGACGGTGATCGGGAAGAAGCACAGATACATGCAGATCACCGCCTTGGGCAGCAGCCCCGTCAGGCCGATGTTGCCCAGGATCACGATGATCATCGGCGCGATGGCCAGAATGGGGATGGTCTGCGACGCGATGATCCACGGCAGCAGGCTGTATTCCAGCGTGCGCACGTAGACGATGCCGGCGGCCAAAGCCACGCCCAGCACGACGCCCATGGCAAGCCCGGTCAACGCCGCCTGCGCCGTTACGCCCGCGTGGAACAGCAGGTTGCGCGGGCTGGTCGGTGCGTAGCCGGTCAGCGAGTTCCAGAGGTCCACGACGATCTGATCCGGGGTCGGCAGGACCGGCCGCTTCATGGTGAAGGTATGGGCGATCAGGTCCATCGTCCCCCACGGCTTCCCGGCGCGGGTCAGCGCTTCTGCCGCCTGGGGGCTGTTCAGCCAGATCGCCCCGGCGTACCACGCCGCCAGGATGATGATGGTCACCACGGCGACGGGAAGGACGCGCTGCTTGAGGACGTTGCCGAGTTGGGCCCCCTTCCTCCCAGCCTTCGGCTGGGCCCCTCCTTCCCCCACCTTCGGCGGGGGAAGGTTAGAAAGCCCTCCCCCGCCGTCAGGTGGGGGAGGGTTTGGGTGGGGGCCCGAAGCGTGCGCCTCAATCGTCATAGGAGTGACCCTCCTTCAGCCCCTCGCGGACGCGGTGGGCGATGGCGGCGAACTCCGGCGACTCGCGGATGTCCAGCGTGCGTTCGCGCGGCAGGGCATCGCAGTCGATGATGTCCAGGATGCGCCCGGGGCGCGGGCTCATCACCACGATGCGGGTGGAGAGGAAGACCGCTTCGGCGATGGAATGGGTGACGAAGACGCAGGTCTTGCCGGTGCGCCGCCACAGCTGGGTCAGCTGAAGGTTCAGGTGGTCGCGGGTGATCTCGTCCAGCGCGCCGAACGGTTCGTCCATCAGCAGCAGGTCGGGCTGGAGGGCGAGCGCGCGGGCGATGGACACGCGCTGCTGCATGCCGCCGGACAGCTGCCAGGGAAACTTCTTCTCAAAGCCGGTCAGGCCGACGTTGGCGAGCTGGTCCGCCGCGCGGGCCTGCCGTTCGGCCTTCGGCACGCCCATGATCTCCAGCGGCAGCATCACGTTGCGCTCCACCGTGCGCCAGGGATAGAGCGCCGGGGCCTGGAAGACGTAGCCGTAGAGCCGCTTCAGCCGCGCCTGCTCCGGCGTCATGCCCTCCACGGTGATGGCGCCGGAGGTCGGGCGCTCCAGGTCGGCGATGACGCGCAGCAGCGTGGTCTTGCCGCAGCCGGACGGGCCGATCAGCGAGATGAAGTCGCCCTTGTGGATGGCGAGATCGACCTCGCTCAGCGCGAAGACGGGCTTGTCGGCCGCCTGATAGACGAGCGAAAGACCGCGTGCCTCAACAATGGGTGGTCCCGCGTCTCCGGGCATGGGAGCGGACGCCCCGGATGGCTGGAGCGGATTCTGGGCAAGCACGGGCGGGGTCCTTTCGGCAGTCGGCGCTTCAGCAATCGGCCGTCGGCAAACAAACGGTTCACGCTAGCATTGACGCGATGCCGAAACCAGTTCTTCGCCACGCCCTTCGGCATATCCATGGCCGCCGGGACGGTCCAGATCTTCAACGGCTGGCGTGTCGCGCGCCGGGGCTGTATACGGCGGGGCGCACGCACGTACGGAGGTTGCGGACATCATGCCCGAGGTCGAGATTTCCCGCGAGGACACAGGCCGGGCGACGGTGTTCGAGGCGATTCCGGCGACGATGCCGCCGCTGCGCTACATTCACCTGCTCTACGCGGCGCTGATGGTCGGCGGATTCGTCCTGGCGGCGGACCTGTTCGAGGAACCGACCGCGACGATGATTCGCTGGCTGGCCGCCCTGTGCGTGGTGCCGGTGCTGCTGCTGTGGGTCCTGACGCTGTGGGAGGCGGCGCGTCGGCGCGCGGTACGCCTCGCCGTCACGCCGGAGGGGCTGCTGTCCCACGGCCATGTCTACCCGCACGAGACGATCCGCGATCTCGCCCTCTACGCGCCGGGGAAGGGGCGGCCGTTGTTCGTGGCGCGCATCGCGCCGGTCACGCCCCAGCAGCACAAGGCGGAGCTGGAACTGGTCACCGGAGAGGTCGGGGTGGACTTGGACGCGCTGAGGCCGAAGGGGAAGGACAAGGGCGCGAGGGGCCGAAGCCGGGCCAGCGGCTTCCGGCTGGTGATGCACCGGCGCGACCATCGCCCCGCCATCGTGCTGGTGCGCGGGCTGACCCTGTCGGGCGGCGAGACGCTGTTCGCCGCGCTGGCGGCCGAACTGCGCAAGCACAGCCGGTAACACGCGCAAAGCCCCCGTCCCATGACGGGCGGGGGCTTGCGAAAGTCAGCGGCGCGCGGCCGGGGCCGGCGGCAGGTCTTCTTCCAGAATGACCACGTGCAGGGCGTAGGACACTTCGCCCTCGTCCACGTCGCGGTGCAGGGTGCCGACGAACTCGCCGGCCAGCGTGACTTCGGCCGACTGGCCGGCCTTCTCGGGCGGCTCGATCGTGATCTTGTCGTTGCCGAGGGTCTTGCGCAGGTACGCCTGCACGCGGGCGATTTCGGTGTCGGTCATCTTTACGACCGTCGGCTTTGCGGGCGGCATGGGTGGTCCCCTCGTGTTGTCGAGAGGGTGATATAGAAAGCTTTGCCGAAAAGGAAAAGCGCAACTTGCCCCCGCCCGCGCGGTGCGCTGCCTTGTTGCCCGCATCACAGCGGGGGGAGGTGCGATGGGGTATGCGATGCGCCGATCCGGTAAAGAATGGGCCGACTACCTCCAAATAAGGGCTGAATGAAGGTGCTGGCTTAGCGCCGTCGGGCATGACCCCGCTGGAGAGAGGCGTTAGCCTGTTTTGCCGTCTTGTTCATGGGGGCGGCAATCAAATACTGAAAGATTAGGATCGGGGATTACCACGTTCCATTTGAGGCAATTGGGCCGAAGCGATCGGAGTGACGATGGGGCTGCGCCTTTGCCGCTTTGTGCTGGCTGTCGTGATCGGCGTTCTGCTGATCCCCTGGGGATCGGCCGTCGCTGCCACGGCTGAGCAGCGCATCGCTCTGGTCGTCGGCATCAGCGCCTACACCCACGCGCCGGAACTGCCCAATCCCAAGAACGACGCTCAGGCCATGGCTGGCGCGCTGCGCAAGATGGGCTTCTCGGTCGAGGAAAAATATGACCTCGATAACCGGGGCATGGCGGAGGCGTTGCGCGGGTTCGGCATCCAGGCGGGGCAGGCGGATGTGGCGCTGCTGTACTTCGCCGGGCACGGCATGCAGGTGGGCGGCACCAACTTCCTGATCCCCGCCGACGCGCGGTTGGAGCGTGAGCGCGACCTCGTCTACGAGGCGCTGCCGCTGAACCTGCCGATGGGCGAATTGGCGCAGGCGCGCAAGCTGGGCATTCTGATCCTGGACGCCTGCCGCAACAACCCCTTCGCCGACCGGCTGGTGCGGTCCGGCACCAAGCGCACCGAGGTGCATTCCGGCTTCGCCCGCGTCGACGACACGCCGACCGACACTCTGGTCGCCATGGCCACCCGCGCCGACGCGGTGGCCGAGGACGGGACCGGCGACCACAGCCCCTACACCGCATCGCTCCTGAAAAACTTCGAGGTGCCGGGGCTGGAACTGAGCCTGTTCTTCCGCCGCGTGCGCGACGACGTCATGCAGCTGACCCAGGGGCGGCAGGAGCCGTACCTGTATGGCTCGCTGGGCGCCGCCCCCTTCTACTTCAACCCGCTGCCGGAAAACCGGGCGCCGCAGCTGGCCGAGGTCAAACCGCTGGAAGTCTTCGACCGGGGCGGGGCGGAACCCGTGGGCGTCAACCGCCCGGCTGATCCGGACGGCGATCAGCTGTTCGCGCAGGTCACCGGACTGCCGCGCGGCGGGGCCGTGCGCATCGGCGACCGGGTCGTGCTGATCGGCGACTACCTGACCGTGGACCAGCTGGCGGCGACCACCTTCAAGCCGGACGCCACCCATCTGGGCGATGCCGGCAGCTTTGACTTCGCGGTGATGGACGGGCGCGGCGGCGTGGCGCGCGGCGGCGTGCCGATCCTCATCAAGCCGAGCAACCGCCCGCCCGTCGCGGCGGCGGAGCGCACGGTGCGCACCATCATCAACCCACTGCGCCTGGACGTGCCGGTGGATCCGGACGGCGATCCCCTGACCTTCATCGTCAGTGCGGTGCCGGAGCGCGGCAAGGTCCGCGACGGCACCACGCCGGTGAAGCCGGGCGACCGGCTGAGCCCGGAGCAGCTGACCGCACTGACCTTCGACCCCGAACGCGCGCCCGCCGGCCGGGCCGGCGTGTTCAGCGTGCTGGTCGAGGACGGGCGCGGCGGCCGCGCGACGGTCAGCGCCGTGCTGGAGGTGGAGGACGCCGGCGCCCCGCCGCCTGCCGCCGATCTGGAGGAGGCGCTGTGGCGCCGCGTGCGCGACAGCCGCGACGCCGGCGAGGTGGAGGCGTTCCTGCGCCTGTTCGACGGCGGTCCCTTCGTCGGTCTGGCGCGCGAGCGGCTGAACGCCCTGCGCTCGTCCGAGGGCGCGAAAGTCGCCGAGGCCAAGTCCGGTTCCACGGGAACGGGGAAGGAGCCGAGCGGGTCTTCGGGAACGGCCAAGGCGAAGGCCGAACCGTCGCACCCGGCCCCGGCGGAGTTGCGCGTCGAACCGACCGGCGAGGGCATGTACGTGGCAATGGCGGATTCGGTGCTGCGCGCCGGACCGGACGCGCGGTCGGACGCGGTCGGCGGCGTGACCAAGGGCGGCTACGTGCGCGTGCTCGGCCGGGTCGCCAACGCCGACTGGTACCGGGTGGTGCTGGACGACGGGGCGCAGGGCTTCGTCTCCGGGCCGGCGCTGCGTCCGGCCGGGCCGGAGGACCGCCAGCGGCTTGCTATGGCGGCCCCTTCAGCGCCGCCGTCGCAGGGGCGGGCGCAGGGGAACGGCAACAGCTTCCAGGACTGCGCGGACTGCCCGTCGATGGTCAAGGTGCCCGCCGGCAGCTTCACCATGGGCAACGACAAGGGCGATTCTGCCCAGCGCCCGGCGCACCGCGTCACCGTCTCGCGCCCCTTCGCCATCGGCGCCTACGAGGTGACGGTGGCGGAATGGCGCGCCTGCGTAGAAGGGGGCGGGTGCAGCGCCATGCCGCGCATGAGCAACGTGTCCGACGATACGCCGGTCCATAATATCCACTTTGAGGACGCGCTGGCTTACGCCGCGTGGCTCAGCCGCAAGACGGGGCAGCGCTACCGCCTGCCGTCGGAGGCGGAGTGGGAATACGCCGCGCGCGGCGGGGCGAACAGCCGTTTTGCCTGGGGCGACAGCCTGACGCCGGGCGCGTTGCAGGCCAACTGCCGCGACTGCGGCGGTTCCTTTGACCGGATGCGGCCGGCCTCGGTCGGGCGCTTCCAGCCGAACGGCTTTGGCCTATACGACACCAGCGGCGGCGTGGCGGAGTGGGTCGCCGACTGCTGGAACTCCGGCTACAAGGGCGCCCCGGCGGACGGCAGCGCCTGGACCAGCGGCGAGTGCCGCAAGCGCGTGCTGCGCGGCGGTTCCTGGCGGGACGAGCTGGACGCCATCACCGTGACGGCGCGCATCGGCTACGACGCGGACGTGCGGTATGTGGCCGACGGCTTCCGCGTGGCGCGCGATCTGAATTGATTGCGTCTGGCTAAATTCCGCCCGCTGTGAAGCGGGCCACAGCGTCACAAAAAATGCACGCCGCGAACCGGTGTATCAGTGTTGTCGCCGTGTCACACTGCGGCAGATGACGCCGCGCAACTCCGAAATTGCAAGAATTGGCCTGGAATGCGCGCGGTAAAATCCTTGTTCAGTGGGCGAGAGGCGAGCGGCCAATTCGGTGTGGTCCTTTAGGTCTTTTGAAGGCATGGCCTCGCTGAAAGGGTTGCGCAGAAGAAATTCTGGATAGGGGGCGGTCGTGTGGGGTTGGTGCCGGTGCGCTGTTTGGAGTCTTTTGCTGATCCTGCTGACGGCCGGTGCCGCCGTCGCCGCGGAGGTTGCCGGGGAAAAGCGCGTCGCGTTGGTGATCGGCAACGCGCAGTATCACACCGGCGGCCCGGCGACCGGGATGGCGGCGAACGCGTCGGCCATGGCCGACGCGCTGCGCCGTGCCGGCTTCACCGTGACGGTGGGCAACAACCTCGACCACCGGAGCATGGTCGCGGCGCTGAGCCGCTTTCAGGACTCGCTGGCCGACGCGGATTTGGGCTTCCTCTACTATTCGGGGCTGGCGCTCAGCCTGTCGGCCAAGGGGTTCCTGGTGCCGGTGGACGCCAAGCTCGCGTCTGAGTACGACGTGATCTTCGACACCATCGAACTCGACTACGCGCTGAAAGAGTTGCAGAGCGCCGGGCGCAAGGCCGTCGCCGTGTTCGACCCGGTGCCGGGGCACCCGCTGGCCGACAAGCTGACCGTCGCCATGGGCGATGCCGGACGCTCGGTGAAGCCGGTGCTGGCGACGCCCTCGGCGCTGGACAACCTGTTCGTGGCCTACGCGCATCGCCCCGGCGTGCCGCCCGCGCCTTTGTCCGGCAACGGCCCCAGCCCCTTCACCGCCGCGCTGGCGCAGGAAATGGTCAAGCCTGGCGTGCCGCTGCGCGACGCGCTGGCCGAGGTCGCGCGCGTCGTGGTCGGGAAGACAAAGGGGGCGCAGCATCCCTGGCTTCAGGACCGCTTGGGGGGCGATCTGGTGCTGGTGCCGGCGACCGGCGTGGCCGCCCTGCCGCCCCCGAAACCCGATGCGGCCAAACCCGAGACGCCGAAGCCGGAGGAAAAGCCGGCCGTCCTCGAGGTGGAGGTCGAACCGCTGGACGAGAAGCGCGTGACCACGCGCGACACCAACCTGCGGACCAGTCCCGATGTGAAATCCTCCGTGCTGACCGTCCTGCGCCATGACACCGAGGTCAAGGTGACCGGGCGCCCGCGCAAGGGCTCCGGCTGGCTGCGCGTCGAGCATGACGGGAAAACCGGCTTCGCCTCCGCCGCGAACCTCGCCCGGCCCGAAGAGGCGGGCGGGCGCAACGCGCCGGTCGCTTCCGCAGCGCCGGCAACGCCGGAGGCGGCAACGGGGATCTACGCGGTGGCGCGGCCCTCCACCATGTTCGCGCGGCCGATGCTGGGGGCGCGCAGCGTGCGCGACCTGGAGCAGGGCCAGATGATCACCGTCGTCGAGGCGGTGCCGGACTCCAACTGGGTCAAGGTGCGCGACCGTTTCGGGCAGGAGGGCTACGTCACCGCCGCCGCGCTGTCGCGCTGGAGCGATGCGGTCGCGGAACGCGCGCCGCCCGCCTCGCCGTCCCCGGTCGTGACGCGGGGCGACGTGGACCCGCTGGCCGGCGCGCTGTCCGGGGCGAGCGGCCCGACCGAGATGGCTGCCCTGCCGGCCGCGCCCCGGGGCGGTTCGGCGCCGCCGGGTGATCCGGTGGTGAAGGGGCTGGCTTCGCCCTTCCGGGAGGCCGTGGATTCCGGGCGCAGCGCGGCGGCCCGCGCCGCCGCCGGGCCGAACAGCGCCGCCGGTCTCGCCCGCACGGCCGGAGAACGGGCGCGTCAGGCCCAGGCTTCCGCCCGGCAGGCCGCCGATCTGGCCCGCAGCGGCCAGTCCACCGGCCACCGGGCCCACCGCTTCCCGAATGGGGACGTTTACGAGGGTGCTTGGGCGCGTGGATTCGAGAACCCCTTGCAGCCGTCGCTCAGCAAGCAGGGCTTCGGCGTCTACCGCTTCGCCAACGGGCAGGTCTACGAGGGCGAGTGGAAGGGCGACGTGATGGCGGGCTACGGCGTGATGACCTTTACCACCGGCGACCGCTACGAGGGGACCTTCAGCGCCAACACGCCGAACGGGCCGGGCATCTACCGCTTCACCAACGGCGACGTTTACGCGGGCGAGGTCCGCCAGGGCCGCGTCGAGGGTTATGGCGAGATGGCCTTCTCCAACGGAGACCGTTACCAGGGCATGATCGTGGACCGCCTGCCGAGCGGCAACGGCGAGTTGATCCTGCGCGGCGGCGCCCGGCATGTCGGCCAGTTCCGAGGCGGCATCCAGGACGGGCCTGGAGCCTCGGTGGATGGTGGCGGAGCGATGCGCCCCGGCTACTGGCGCGGTGCGACGCTGCTGGGGGAGTGAGCCTGCGCCGTAAAGGCTGCCTCCGCCAGCCGCCGGGCGTAGTCGCGGAGGTCGGTGGGCCACGGCTCGGTGAGAGCGTGGAAGCGGGCGGCGTCACCGGCGTAGAGCGCGCGCGAGGCGTCCTCCCATCCCGGCTGGTTGCCCAGCATCGCCATCATGAAACGGTCGGCGGCGGAGCGGGCCTGACGCGCCTGATCGGCCTCGGCGCTTTTGGCGCGGGCCGCGTCGATCAGGCGGCGGATCGCGGCCGAGGCGCCTTCCGGTTGCTGCGCGAGCCAGTCCCAATGGCGAGGGAGCAGGGTCACCTCGCGGGCGATGACGCCCAGCTTTGGACGGCCGCGCGAACGGCCGGCAGCCGGTGCGCTGTCCGGGCCACGCAAACGCTCGGCGATCTCGTCATCGCTTCCCCGCAGGTCGAAGTCGATCTGGCGGCCGGTCCGGTCGTCGAAGACGAGGACGGTGGAGGCGTCCCCCAATGTCGCTTGCTTGATGGCGAGCGCCACGTCCCAGGGCGCGCCGGTTGCCAGCAGCCGGTCATTGAAGAAGGCGGTGCAGGACGGTGTTTCGGTCACGGTAAGGCCCCCTTGGTCGTTCGGGGAAATTATACCCGGATAAAACCCTTGCGGGCAATATCATCCGGGTATAATTCTTGATGAGACGGCGACAGAGGGACAGAGGCCATGACCGACCAGAACAGGAAGGCCACCGTTACGGCTTACAAGGAGCGCAAGGTGGAGGCCGGCGTCTACGCCGTGCGTTGCGCGGCAACGGGGGCGTGCTGGGTGGGTGCCGCGCCCGACCTGAGCACCATCCAGAACCGCCTGTGGTTCCAGCTGCGAATGAACGGATGCCCTTACCGTGACCTTCAGGCCGCTTGGAACGCGCACGGCGCCGACAGCTTCACGCTGGAGGTGGTGGAACGGTTCGACGAGGAAACGCTCGCCTACGCCCGGACCGCGGAGATGCGCAAGCGCGCTAGCCATTGGGGCGAACGGCTGAACGCGCCGGTGATTTGATGCCGATGATCTGATGCCGGTGATCAGATGAAGGACGCTACTTGCGCCCTTCCTCGGCGCCGCTGGCGATGATCATGGTGGGCTCGGTGGCTTGCTCATCGACGCGGAACTTGGTCCACATGCCGCCGGTGCCGTGGGCGGCGACGCCGCAGAGGAAATAGAACTCGCCGGGCGTGCTGGTCTTGAAGTCGATGGTGTCGCTGCCGTTGGGCGGCAGGCCCTGTTCCGGATTGACGGTGTAGGCACGGGAGATGGCGACCTGCTGCACGCCGGCCACGTCGGGCATCTCCTTCGGGTCGTAGGCCTTGGTCACCAGCAGGCTGTGCGGCAGCATGCCGTCGTTGTTGGTGAACTTCATGGCGACGGTCCAGCCGACCGGCATCACCACCGTCATGTTGCCCTTGTAATAGCCGTTGAAGTTCAGCGCCCCGTTGTTGGGATTCCAGCCGGCGACCACGTCCATGCGCACCTGCTTGCGGTCGGCGTTCACGGTCATCCAGGTGGGAAGCAGCTTCTCGTCGGCGACCACGCCGGACAACACCGCCGTCACGGTGCCGATGAAGGCCAGCGCACCCGCGCTCCGTCGAACCCTGGGCCAGCGAACCATGGGGAATTCTCCAAAAAGAAAGGGCGCCGGGTTGGGGGAACGGCGCCCTTTGCCAAGGGACGGGAGTGATCAGTCGAGCGCGAACACGACCAGCGCGTCGCCATACTTAGCGTTGATCTGGAAATTGCCGCCGGCCGCGACCGCCACGTGCGGCTTGCCGTCGATTTCGAAGGCCATGGGGGCGGCGTTCACGCCGGCGCCGGCCTGGAAGGTCCAGACCTTCGCGCCGGTCTTGGCGTCATAGGCGTTGAAGGCGCCGTTGGCCTCGCCCGCGAAGACCACGCCGCCGGCTGTCGTCATGGTGCCGCCGATCATCGGCTGTTCGGTGCGGGCCTCCCACAGCATCTTGCCGGTGTCGGGGCTGACCGCCGCGACGTTGCCCCACTGCTTCTCGCCGGGGATGGCGACGAAGGCGCCGCCCAGCCACAGCTTGCCCTTTTCCCACGGCTCGTTCTTCACGATGTAGTGCATGGGCTGGTGCAGGTTGACGCAGTAGAACAGGCGCGTGTCGGGGCTCCAGGCGCAGGGGCTCCACTCCACGCCGCCGTTGGCGCCGGGCAGCATGCGGGTGCCCTGGCCGGGGGTCGGCAACGCGAACAGGTTCTCGTGCGGGATCATCGGCTCGGACCGGCGGATCAGCTTTCCGGTCTCGCGGTGGTTGGCGTAGACCCAGCCGGTCTTGCCGCCGTGCAGCACCGCCGGGACCATGTTGCCGGACTCGTCCCGCACCTCGGCCAGCACCGGCGGCGAGGCGGAGTCCAGGTCCCACACGTCGTGCGGCAGGTACTGATAGGCCCACTTCACCTTGCCGGTGTCGGCGTCCAGCGCCACGAGGCTGTCCGACCAGCGGTTGTCGCCCGGCCGGCCGGAGCCGTCGAGGTCGGGCGACGGATTGCCGGTCGTCGCGAAGACCATGCCGCGCTGCACGTCGATGGAGTTGGTCATCCAGTTCGACCCGCCGCCGCGCCGCCACGCGTCGGCGTATTTGCCGGACGCGATGGCCGCCTTCTCGCCCGCGATGTCGCGGTTCAGCGTGTTCTGCCCGTCGGCCTTCTCCACGAAGGCGCCTTCCCAGCCCTTGATGCCGTCCGGGCCGGCCTCGTCCGGGGTGGGGATGGTGTGCCAGCGCCAGGCCAGCTTGCCGTCCTTGGCGTCATAGGCGCTGATGAAGCCCCGGATGCCGTATTCGGCGCCGGAAATGCCGATGATGACCTTGTCCTTGTAGATGACCGGCGCGTGGGTTTCGGAATAGCCCATCTCGCTGTCGGCCACCTCGACGTCCCATTCCTTCTCGCCGGTCTTCTTGTTCAGGGCGATCAGGTGGGCGTCCAGCGTGCCCATGTAGAGCATGTCGCCGAGGATGGCGACGCCCCGGTTGTTGGGGCCGCAGCACAGGTAGTTGGTCGCCAGCTTGTGCTGGAAGTGCCAAAGCTCCTTCCCCGTCGCCGCATCGAGGGCGAAGACGTGGTTGTAGGGGGTGGTGATGTACATGACCCCGTTTTCGACGATGGGCGTCGTCTGGAACGAGCCGACCACGCTGGTCTGGAAGATGTACTTCACCTTCAGGTTCTTGACGTTGTCGGGCGTGATCGCCTTGCTGGGCCAGAAGCGCATCTGGCCGAGGTCGCCGCCGTAGTTCAGCCAGTTCTTGCTCTGCCCGCCCGCGGCGACCAGCTCGTCCCAGGTCGCGGCCGATGCGTGTGTGCCGAACGCGGCGCCGAACAGCAGAACGGCGCCCGACATCACTCTGACCGACGTCAATCTTGCACGCATGGAACGCCTCCCTCTCGTTTCTTGAGCCTATCGGGTCTTGAGAACCTCGTCGGGATCAGTCCAGTGCCTGGGAAACCGCCTGGGCGAGCGCGCGCAGCTTGCGCTCCGAATAGGCGATCTTGCGGCAGATCATCGCGGCGTCGTCCTCCGCCTTGTCGAGCCGCCGCAGGTTCCAGAAACGCGCCTGCCGGATGTCGGCGGGGTTGGTGGTGGCCGAATCCTGCGCCGAAGCCAGTGCAGCGGTGTTGGCGTTGACCTGCTCGGCCAGGATTTCCGAGCGCGTGACGTTCACGCCGATGCCGTCCGCCATGATAGCGCGCAGCCGGTTGGTCAGGTCCACCACGCCCGACAGGGTCAGCATCAGAGCGGCCTGGCGGTCGGGACCCTGCCCGGCGGCGAAGCGGGCGATGGCGGCACCGCCGACGTCGGGCGAATTTTCCGGATTGGCGGCGAACTCGACCAGATCGCGGACCCGGGGATCGGCCTCCCACGCGCGGTCGGGCGGCAGGACGGCCAGTGCTTCCGGATGGCGGTCGGGCCACACCATGGCGGCGGTCAGCGGCGCAACCATGGGTTCACGGCAGGGCCAGTCCTTCAGCGGCTCGGCGCCCTGCGCGGCAAGAGGGGACAGAAGGGTGAGAAAAAGGGCAAGGCCCGGCATCCTGGCCGCCCGCAGACTAGGGCGGCCAGAGCGCACATCTGGCATGGTCGTTTCACTCCCCGAACGGCCGGTTGCTTGGGTTTTGTCTTGACGGTCGCAAATCGACGGAAGACAGACCGGCTCGATTTATATCGTCACGTTCATGATGCGACTGGTATGTTTGATTGTCAAACAATCACTCTATCGACCAATTGGGCTAGCCTGATCTGGGATGCCCGTGGCGCAGGCCCGCAATGAAACCCGCAATGGAAGGAGGGAGAGGAGATGATCGGACGCTGGGCTATCCTGGTCATGTCGTTCGCAGCGCCAGCCTTGGCGCAGACCGCAACGGAGCCGGACAAGGCACTGGTCGAGGCCTGCGCGCATGAATTGGCGGAGCGGCAGTCGGGCGGCGGGCAAAGCCACGCCTACACCGTGTCGGCCACGGAGATGGAGCGGCCGAACGACACGACGGTGCGGGTGCGGCTGTCGCTCACCTCGGGCGAGGGGCGGCTGATCCAGGGGACCTGCGTGTTCCGCAACGGCAAGCTGTTCGACGTGCGCCAATAGGGGAGTGGTGACGCACGGGGCGGCGGACTGTTCTTCCGGTATAGGGTTCCGATGGCGTGGACCCGCGTTAGGGAGGAAGAGCCATGCGAGTTCTCGTGATGACCGCGACCGCCGCGCTGCTGGCCTTGCCCGTCGGTGCGCTGGCGCAATCGACGACGGCCAATCCGTCCGCCGCGCCCTCCGCAACGCCCATGGACCAGAACAGCGCCGGCACGGTGGGCGGGCGGTTTCACGGCAGCAACGCCATGAACCAAGACCAGTTGCGCAAGTCGCTGGAGCAGGCGGGCTTCACCAACGTCCGCGTCCTCGATTCCGCCTATCTGGTGCAGGCCCAGGGTGCCAACGGCGAGACGGTGACGATGATGATCGACTCCTCCGGCTCCATGGCCTCCGGGTCCAGCAGCGGGGGGATGATGGGCGGTGGGATGATGGGGGGCGGCATGTCGGGTGGTGGAATGATGGGCGGCACCGGAAGCGCTGGCGGCACCGGCAATTCGGCCACCACCGGAACCGGGCCGGGTGGATCCATGGGCACCTCGTCCGGGACCACCACCGGAGGCACGACGACCACGAAGTAGGCCATGCCTTCCCGCCCTCGGCGGTGCGCCGCCGGGGGCGACGGAATGTGCAATGCATAAAGTTTGCGCACATGATCGGCTCTGCCTAAGGAATATGCAGTCCGGGCGGCGTCGTATACACGTCCCGCCGTGGTAGGTGGGTGGAAAGCGTGGCGGATTTGCTGACAATGCCCCGTTGAATCCGGAGTGGCATCGCGTTTGCGAAGACCCCCTTGCGGGTGCCCGTGGCGGGCTCCCGACCAAAGAACGGGGGGTATCACAATGTTGAAGACGGGTCGTTCCCTGGCCGCCGCCGCCGGTCTCGCCCTGTGCGCCGCGGCCGGTTTCGCCGCGCCCGCGTCGGCGCAGGACACCATCAAGGTCGGCATCCTGCATTCGCTCTCCGGCACCATGGCGATCAGCGAGACGACGTTGAAGGACGTCATGCTCATGCTGATCGAGGAGCAGAACAAGAAGGGCGGCGTGCTCGGCAAGAAGCTGGAACCGGTCGTCGTCGACCCCGCCTCGAATTGGCCCCTGTTCGCCGAAAAGGCGCGCGAGCTGCTGACCAAGGACAAGGTCGCGGCGGTGTTCGGCTGCTGGACCTCGGTTAGCCGCAAGTCGGTGCTGCCGGTGTTCGAGGAGCTGAACGGCCTGCTGTTCTACCCCGTGCAGTATGAGGGCGAGGAGTCCTCGCGCAACGTCTTCTACACCGGCGCCGCCCCGAACCAGCAGGCGATCCCGGCCGTCGATTATCTGGCGGAGAAGGAAGGCGTGAAGCGCTGGGTGCTGGCCGGCACCGACTACGTCTACCCGCGCACCACCAACAAGATCCTGGAAACCTACCTGAAGTCCAAGGGCGTGAAGTCCGAGGACATCATGATCAACTACACCCCGTTTGGCCATTCCGACTGGCAGAACATCGTCGCCGACGTCAAGAAGTTCGGCTCGGCCGGCAAGAAGACCGCCGTCGTCTCCACCATCAACGGCGACGCCAACGTGCCCTTCTACAAGGAACTGGGCAACCAGGGCATCAAGGCCCAGGACATTCCGGTGGTCGCCTTCTCGGTCGGTGAGGAGGAGCTGGCCGGTATCGACACCAAGCCGCTGGTCGGGCATCTGGCCGCCTGGAACTACTTCCAGTCGATCGACACGGCGGAGAACGCCGACTTCATCAAGAAGTGGCAGACCTTCACCAAGAACGACAAGCGCGTCACCAACGACCCGATGGAGGCCCACTACATCGGCTTCAACATGTGGGTGAAGGCGGTCGAGAAGGCCGGCACGACGGCCCCCGACGCGGTGATCGACAGCATCGTCGGCGTGTCGGTGCCGAACCTGACCGGCGGCTACTCCGCGATGATGCCGAACCACCACATCACCAAGCCGGTCCTGATCGGCGAGGTGCAGGAGAACGGCCAGTTCGAGACCGTGTCGAAGACCCCGGGTCTCGTGGTCGGCGACGAATGGTCGGACTTCCTGCCGGACAGCAAGGACCTGATCGCCGACTGGCGCGCGCCGATGTCCTGCGGGAACTTCAACGTGAAGACCGGCAAGTGCGGCGGCAAGGGGTCGTGAGGACACTCTGAGTGTTGCCCCCTCCCTAACCCTCCCCGGCTTTGCAGGGGAGGGGACCATCCTCCCTCCCCTGCGCAGCGGGGGAGGGCCGGGGTGGGGGCAAGTGCCGCATCCCGACACCTTCCGAGAGAATCCTCGATGCACCGCGTCCTCTCCTGGCTGCTGGCCGCGCTCATCGCGGTCGCGACTCCCGCCTTCGCTGCCGACCTCGATCCGCTGGTGCGGGCGCTGGGGACGGGCACCTACGCCGACACCGAAAAGGCCCTCGCGAAACTGGCCGAGACCGGCGACACCGCCGCCGTGCCGGTGATCGAGGCGCTCCAGACCGGTGACCTGCATGTCCGCAAGGCGGACGGCGCGGTGGTCGTCGCGAGGAAGGCCGGCAACGGCGTCGCGCTGACCGACCCGCTGACCGGCGCCGCGCTGGGCGAGGCGGACCGGAGCGCGGTCGAAAAGATCAAGATCAACAACAGCCTGCGCCGCTCCATCAGCGCCGCGCTGGGCGCGCTGACGCTGATGAGCCCGAACCCGCAGACACGCCGGCAGGCGGCGGACGCGGTGTTCAAGAGCCGCGACGTGAACGCGCTGGAAGCGCTGGACACGGCGCTGGCGAAGGAAACCGACGAGGGCGTGCGCCGCGCGATGTTTCAGGCGCGGGCCGCCGTGGTGCTGAACTCCTCCGCCCCGGACGCCGACAAGATCGCCGCCGTCGAGACGCTGAAGGCGCGCGGCGACCGTGACGCGCTGGCGCTGCTGAACGCGGCGGCCAACAGCGGCGGCGCGGAGGTGAAGGCCGTCGCGGAGCGGGCCATCGCGTCGGTGGAACAGCGGCTCGCCCTGTGGGGCGCCGCGCAGAATCTCTGGTACGGGCTGTCGCTGGGCTCGGTGTTGCTGCTGGCGGCCATCGGGCTGGCCGTCACCTTCGGCGTCATGGGCGTCATCAACATGGCGCACGGCGAGATGGTGATGATCGGCGCCTACGCGACCTTCCTGGTGCAGGAGGTGTTCCGCACCTTCGCCCCCGGCCTGTTCGACCTGTCGATCCTGGTGGCCCTGCCGGTCGCCTTCCTGGCGTCGGGCGCCGTCGGCGTCGCCATCGAGCGCAGCGTGATCCGCTGGCTGTACGGGCGCCCGCTGGAAACGCTGCTCGCCACCTGGGGCCTGTCGCTGGCGCTTCAGCAGGCGGTGCGGTCGATCTTCGGGCCGACGAACCGCGAGGTGGGGGCGCCAAGCTGGATGTCCGGCGCGTTCGAACTGGGCGGGCTGACCATCACCTATGGCCGGCTGTGGATCGTGGTGTTCGCCTTCCTGGTCTTCGCGGCGCTGCTGGTGGCATTGCGCAAGACCGCCTTCGGCCTGAACATCCGCGCGGTGACGCAGAACCGCTCCATGGCCAGCGCCATGGGCATCCGCACCGCGCGGGTGGACGCGCTGACCTTCGGCCTCGGCTCCGGCATCGCCGGGCTGGCCGGCGTGGCGCTGAGCCAGATCGACAACGTCAGCCCCAATCTGGGCCAGGGCTACATCATCGACAGTTTCATGGTGGTGGTGTTCGGCGGCGTGGGGAACCTGTGGGGGACGCTGGTCGGCGCCCTGGCGCTCGGCTCGGTCAACAAGTTCCTGGAGCCCTACGCGGGCGCGGTGCTGGGCAAGATCCTGGTGCTGATCTTCATCATCCTGTTCATCCAGAGGCGTCCGCGCGGCCTGTTCGCGCTGAAGGGCCGGGCGGTGGAGGCCTGATCCGATGCTGACCCGATTTCTTCTGATGGGCCTGGACAAGAAGGCCGGCGTGCTGCTGGCGGTCCTGGCCGTGCTGGCGGTGGCGGTCCCGGTGATGGCGCTGGCGGCGCCGCCCGACTCCCCCTGGCACCTGTCCACCCACACGGTGGCCCTGCTGGGCAAGTATCTGTGCTTCGCGCTGCTGGCGGTGGCGCTGGATCTGGTGTGGGGCTACGTCGGCATCCTGTCGCTGGGGCACGCAGCCTTCTTCGCGCTGGGCGGCTACGCCATGGGCATGTACCTCATGCGCCAGATCGGGCCGCGCGGCGTCTACGGCCACCCGGTGCTGCCGGACTTCATGGTGTTCCTGAACTGGCAGGAGCTGCCCTGGTACTGGCACGGCTTCGACCAGTTTTGGTTCGCGGCGCTGATGGTGGTGGCGGTGCCGGGCGTGCTGGCCTTCGCCTTCGGCTGGTTCGCCTTTCGGTCGCGGGTCACGGGTGTGTACCTGTCGATCATCACGCAGGCGCTGACCTTCGCGCTGATGCTGGCCTTCTTCCGCAACGACATGGGCTTTGGCGGCAACAACGGCCTGACCGACTTCAAGACCATCCTGGGCTTCGACATCCAGGCGCCGGAAACCCGCGTCGGGCTGTTCGTGGCGACGGTCGTCGCGCTGGCGGCGGGCTACACGCTGGCCTCCTGCGTCGTGGCCTCCAAGCTCGGCAAGGTGCTGGTGGCGGTGCGCGACGCGGAGAGCCGGGTGCGCTTCCTCGGCTACGAGACGGAGCGGTACAAGCTGTTCGCCTGGACGCTGTCGGCCTGCATGGCCGGCGTGGCGGGGGCGCTGTACGTGCCGCAGGTCGGCATCATCAACCCGTCCGAATTCTCGGCCGCCAGCTCCATCGAGGCGGTGATCTGGGTCGCGGTCGGCGGGCGCGGCACGCTGGCCGGCGCGGTGCTGGGCGCGGTGCTCGTGAACTTCGGCAAGAGCTACTTCACGGCGGCCCTGCCGGAGCTGTGGCTGTTCGCGCTGGGCGGCCTGTTCGTGCTGGTCACGCTGTTCCTGCCCAAGGGCCTGCTGGGGCTGGCGGCGCAGGTGAAGGGGCGCTGGCCGTCCGGCCGTGCGATGGCGGCGAAGCCCGCCGGTCAGAAGGGGATCTGAGACATGAGCGCCGAGGACACCCTCCTGTATCTTGACGGCGTGTCGGTCAGCTTCGACGGCTTCCGGGCTCTGAACAGCCTGTCGCTGATCATCGAGCCCGGCGAGATGCGCGCCATCATCGGCCCGAACGGCGCCGGCAAGACGACCATGATGGACGTCATCACCGGCAAGACGCGGCCCGACACCGGCACCATCCTGTTCGAGGGCGGCACCGACCTGACGGCGCTGCGCGAGGCGGGCATCGCCAACCTGGGCATCGGCCGCAAGTTCCAGCGCCCGACCGTGTTCGAGATGCACACGGTCTGGGACAATCTGGAACTGGCGCTGAAGGCGCCGCGCCGGCCGCTGAAGACGCTGACCTATTCGGCGACCCGCGACGACCGCGCGCGGATCGAAGAGATCCTGGACATCACCGGCCTGTCGCCCAAGCGCGACCGGCAGGCCGGCAGCCTGTCGCACGGCGAGAAGCAGTGGCTGGAGATCGGCATGCTGCTGGCCCAGGACCCGAAGCTCCTGCTGGTGGACGAGCCGGTGGCCGGCATGACGGACGCGGAGACGGAGCAGACCGCCCGCCTGCTGAAGGACATCGCCGGCAAGCATTCGGTGATCGTGGTGGAGCACGACATGGCCTTCGTCCGCGAGCTGGGCGTGAAGGTGACGGTGCTGCACGAGGGCTCGGTCCTGGCCGAGGGCTCGCTGGACGCGGTGAGCGCCAACCAGCAGGTCGTGGACGTGTATCTGGGGCGGTAGGACCTCAATCCCCTCTCCCCCCTGGGGAAGGGCTAGGGTGAGGGGGAAGCGCCGACAAGATGGCGGCTTTCCGGCCTTACGGCCGCCCCCTCATCCCAACCCTTCTCCCCAGGGGGAGAAGGGCTTTACGGAAGGGATATGGGCACATGCTCGACGTACGTTCGGTCGATCTGCATTATGGCGCCGCGCAGGCGTTGCGCGGGGTGTCCCTGTCGGCGGAGGTGGGGAAGGTCACCTGCCTGCTGGGGCGCAACGGCGTGGGCAAGTCCAGCCTGCTGCGCGCCATCGTCGGCCTGAAGCCGGTGACCGGCGGAGCCATCAATTGGGACGGCGGCGACATCACGAAGCTCGCCCCCTATGAGCGGGCACGGCGCGGCATCGCTTATGTGCCGCAGGGGCGCGAGATCTTCCCGTTGCTGACCGTGCGGGAAAACCTGCTGACCGGCTACGCGCCGCTGCCGCGCGCCAAGCGCTCGATCCCCGACGAGGTGTTCGAGCTGTTTCCGGTGCTGAAGTCCATGCTGGACCGGCGCGGCGGCGACCTGTCGGGCGGGCAGCAGCAGCAGCTCGCCATCGGGCGGGCGCTGGTGACGCGCCCTCGGCTGCTGGTGCTGGACGAGCCGACGGAGGGCATCCAGCCCTCCATCATCAAGGACATCGGGCGCGCGATCTCCTACCTTCGGGACAAGGGCGAAATGGCGATCCTGCTGGTCGAGCAGTATTTTGAGTTCGCCCGCGACCTTGCCGACGACTGGGCGGTGATGGAGCGCGGCGAGGTCATGCTGTCCGGCAGCCGCGACGGATTGGTGGAGAGCGAGGTGCGGCGGTACCTGACCGTCTGACGCCCGTTCTCCAGAAGATTCTCGCGAGGGCGGAGGCCGGGCTCCGCAACCCTGTGCTTCCCCGCGAAGCCTGGGCTCCGCCTTCGCGGGGATGGCTCCTCTGCGGAATGTCTGCCTTGGCGGCGGGCTGCGATGCGCTACCATCGCTTCGTTCGTTCGCAATCGAAGGCTTGTCTTCATGTCCAGCGCCCTGTCCGTTGATTCCGTTCTCCAACAGGTTGACCGCAGCTTCGAGGAGTCGGTCGGCCGCCTCTGCGACCTGCTGCGCATCCCCAGCATCAGCACCGATCCCGCCTACAAGGGCGATGTGCGCCGCGCGGCGGATTGGCTGGTGCGGGAACTGACGGATCTCGGCTTCGACGCCTCGGTCCGCGAGACAGGCGGCCACCCGGCGGTCGTCGCGCACCATCCGGGCCCCAACAAAAATCAAGGGGGTGGCGACGACGTCCCGCACATCCTCTATTACGGCCATTACGACGTGCAGCCGGCGGAGCCGCTGGAGCTGTGGAACAGCCCGCCCTTCGAGCCGGTCATCGTCGAGGCTGAACACGGCCGCCGCCTCGTGGCGCGCGGGGCCGTGGACGACAAGGGTCAGGTGATGACCTTCATCGAGGCGTTCCGCGCCTGGCACGCCGTGCACGGCACGCTGCCGATCCGCGTGACCGTCCTGCTGGAGGGCGAGGAGGAGACCGGCAGCCCCAGCCTGCTGCCCTTCCTGAAGGCCAACGCGGAGGAGTTGAAAGCCGACGTCTGCGTCATCACCGACACCAACAGCTGGAACATCGAGACGCCGGCCATCACCACGCGCCTGCGCGGCCTGATGTACATCGAGGCGACGCTGTTCGGGCCGAGCCACGACCTGCATTCCGGCATGTTCGGCGGCGCGGTGCTGAACCCGATCAACGCCCTGACCCGCATCCTGGGCCAGATCCACGACGACGAGGGGCGCGTCCAGTTCCCCGGCTTCTACGACGACGTTGCCGAGGCCTCGGAAGAGGAGAAGGCCATGTGGCGCGGCCTTGGCTTCGACGAGAGCGCCTTCCTGGCCGGCGTCGGTCTGACGACTCCGGTGGGTGAGGCCGGGCGCACGGCGCTGGAGCGGCTGTGGTCGCGCCCGACCTGCGACATCAACGGCATCTGGGGTGGCTACACCGGCGCGGGTGCCAAGACGGTGATCGCGGCGAAGGCCTCGGCCAAGCTGTCCTGCCGTCTGGTGCCGGGCCAGGACCCGCAGAAGATCCTGGCCGGCGTGAAGGCGTTCCTGGAGGCGCGCACGCCCAAGGACGGGCGCTGGGAAATCCAGACCTTCGGCATGTCGCCGGGCGTCCAGGTGCCGACCGACAGCCCTTATCTCCGCGCCGCCATGACCGGGCTGGGCGACGTCTACACCAACAAGCCGGCGCTGATCGGCAGCGGCGGCTCGATTCCGGTCGGCGGCTACATCCGCGAGGCGCTGGGCTTCGATTCGATCTTCGTGGGCTTCGGGCTGGAGGATGACCGCATCCATTCGCCCAACGAGAAGTTCGAGCTAAAGTGCCTGCACAACGGCATCCGCTCGCACGCGGCGATGCTGGCGCGCTTCGCGGCGCTGGCGTCGTAAAGGGAACGCCGCACGGCGGGGTACTAATTCTTCACGGATTTCACGGATTGAAAACACGGATTACACGGATTTTTATTGATGCTCTTGCTGAGTGATGGCCTTCCGGAAAGGCTGTCGCTTAGCCAAGATCAAGAAAAAATCCGTGTAATCCGTGCTCAAATCCGTGAAATCCGTGTAGATCCTGTTGTCCGCCGAGAATCCAGCCACCTCACCGCGGCTTCAGCGCTTCCACCACCTGAACATGGCCCTGCAAGGCGCCCAACGTCAGAGCGGAATTGCCGGCGGTGTCCATGCGGAAGGGGTTGGCGCCGCGTTCCACCAGAAGGCGGGCGACGCGGTCGTGGCCGTTGTTGGCGGCGTACATCAGCGCCGACCAGCCGTGTCCGGCCACGCGATCGACCGCCACGCCGTGGTCGATCAGCGCGCGCACCACGTTCGCATGACCGCGCGCGGAGGCCGCCATCAGGGCGGTCTTGCCATCGTCGTTGGTGGCGTCCAGTTCCGCCCCGGCCGAGGCGAGGGCCTGGATCACCCCCTCATGCCCGCCCCAGGCGGCGTACATCACGGCGGTGGCGCCGTCGGAGGTCTTCAGCTCCGTCCGGGCGCGGCGGTCGAGCAGGACCCGCACCGCGTCGGTCAGCCCCTGTTCGGCGGCCAGCATCAGCAGCGTCTTGCCGTTGTCCACGCGCTTGTTCGGGTCGGCGCCGCCGTCAAGAACGCGCTTCAGCTCGGCCGGGCGGCGGAGCAGGGCGATGATCGCCTCGCGGCTGTCCAGGCCCGGTTCGGCCTCGGGCATCGGCTGCGGCAGATCGGCGTGCATGCGGCGTTCGCCGGCCGACTTGATGCGGTCGCGCAGGTCGCCGTTGTCGGGCGCGACGATCAGGGCGCGCTCGTAGAAGCGCCGCGCCTCGCTGAAGTCGCCGTCGCGCTCGGCCATGGCGGCCCAGCGGCGGTAGGTGTCCTCCATGACCGCCAGCAGTTCCGGGATTTCCGGCGTGGTGGGCGCGATCTCGCGCAGGCGCGACACCGTCTCGTAGGCGTTGTCGCCGGGCGGAGTGGTCAGACGCTTGGCGCTGATCTGCCGGCGCGCCTGATCGACCAGAGCCCGCACGCGCAGGGTCAGCGCGCCGTCCATCTCCGGCAGCGGCGCGGAGGGCGAGGGCAGGGCGGCGACCTGGGTGGTCGGCGTCTCCTCGACCAGCGGCGGCAGGGTCGCCGTACCGGTGCCGACGGCGCTGTTGCTGCCCGATTCGGCCGGTGGCGGCGGTTCGGTCACGGGCGGTGTCGCCAGCACCACGGGTGGCGTGATCGGAGGCGTCGGCGGCGGAATGTCCGGCTTCGCCACCAGCGGGGGAGGCGGCTCGGCCTTCACCGGTTCCACCTTCATGACGTCCGGCTTCATAGCGTCCGGCTTGACGGGTGGGGCCTCGAACGTCCGGACGAGCGGCGGCTGCGCCGACTCCGCCGGGGTGACCGGCACGCGCAGATAGGGGTTCTGCAAACGAGCAAGCGCGAGCGCGTCCGGTTCGCGGCTCAGTTCAGGCGGGCTAGGGGTGAAGGGGTTGGTGACATGCTCGTCCACATAGGCGCGCAGGTCGGTCCAGCCGCGCTTCACCGTCTCCAGCGCGCGTTCCGGCGTGGCGTCGGGTATTGCCAGGGTCACGGCGGCGCCCGCCGCGCCCAGCAGGATCAGGGTGGTCACGGCGGCCCCGGCCAAGGCGGCGCGGCGGCGCGGCGGAGGCGGCATGTGAGGCGCGGAGAACTGGGCGTCCTCGGACCCGGTCCAGTCGTCCGGTACATCCCAATCGTTGGCCGGGGAACTGTCGACTGTCGGTTTCGGCTCCGGAGCGGGCGGAGGGGCGGTCAATGGAGCGGCCATTGGGGTGGCGACCGGCACCACGGACGCCACGGCCCCCGCGCCGCCCCGCGGAGCCATGCGGTAGATGACGCCGAGGTCGCGCACGGCCTCGGCCAGTCCGGGACGGGCCAGCGTGCGCTCCATCTCCGGCGTGCCGCACAGCAGGACTTGCAGGAAGCGACCGTCCGTCGTTTCCGACCGCGACAGGTCGATCAGGTCGGCGAGCGTCGGCGCGGCCAGCACGCCGGCGTTGTCCACCGCCAGCAACCCAGCCCCGGCAAGGTCGAGGCGCTGCTCCAGCTCCTCGATCAGCGTGTCGAAATCGCGTTCGCCGGTTTCGGACGGCAGCACGGCGTCACCCGCTGCCCCAACCAGATCCTCCACCTGGGCGCCGGGGCTGGCCGCCACCGGCAGCACCAGCGCGCCGTCGGAGGCGACATACTCCACCAGCTGCTGGAACACGGCGGTCCGGCCGGAGCCGGGCTCTCCCACCAGAAGCAGCAGCCGCTTGCGCGCCAGCAGCGCCAGGAGAAGTCCGTCAAAGACCTCCACCTGATCCGGGCGCAGGCGGGGTGCCTGGGATCGTTTCGATGCGTGGGAGGACTTCGATGCTGAACGGTCCATGAGATATCGCGCGAGCCGTTGAGGGGGCGGGCATGATCCTTGACTCTAGCGGCGCGCCGCCGCCACGCGAGGGTGCAAAGGGCGGTGCCGAACCCTCTTATGGGGAAGTCTGACTCAACGGTGGGACTGGCCCGGCGCCTTCGCTGCGGTATAGGGTTGCCACCCCATTGCCTCTGGCTTCCTCCCTTGGGCCTACAGCACGGACGTTCCATGCGCATCGGCATCGATCTCGGCGGCACGAAGATCGCCGCGACCCTCCTCGATCAGGGTGGGGGCGAGCGGGCGCGCCACCGTGCCGACACGCCGCGCGACTATGACGGGACGCTGAGGGCGCTGGCCGACACGGTCGCTACGCTGGAGAGGCAGGCAGGCGTCGCGGGTGCCACCGTGGGCGTCAGCTTGCCGGGCATCGTGGACGCGGCGGCGGGAACGGTGCGGGCGGTGAACCTGCCCTGGCTGGACGGGCGCGCCTTCGCCGATGACCTCGCCAGCAAGCTGGGGCGGCCGGTGCGGATTGCCAACGACGCCAACTGCTTCGTGCTGTCGGAGGCGGTGGACGGCGCTGCGGCTGGGGCTGGCGTCGTGTTCGGGATTATCCTGGGCACCGGCGTCGGCGGCGGCATCGTCGTGGACCGCCGCATCCTGCCGGGCGCCAACGCGCTGGCCGGGGAATGGGGGCACACGCCGCTGCCGTGGCACCGGGACGAGGACGGCCCGCCGGAGCGTTGCGGCTGCGGTCGGGACGGCTGCATCGAGACGCTGCTGTGCGGGGCGGGACTCGCCCGGCTGCACGCGCGGCGTACGGGCGAACCGCTGACCTCGCCCGAGATCGCCGCGCGGGCGCTGGAGGGCGACGTGAGAGCCGCCGCTACGCTCGCCCATCACGCCGACGCGCTGGCCCGCGCGCTGGCGGCGGTGATCAACCTGCTGGACCCCGACGCCATCGTGGTGGGTGGTGGGCTTTCGAACCTGCCGGGCCTGTATGAGGCGGTGCCGGCCCTGTGGGGAAACTGGGCGCTCAGTCCGGCGCCGCGCACGCGCTTCGTCCGTGCCCGGCATGGGGCGGAAAGCGGCATGCGCGGCGCGGCGTGGCTGTGGCCGCCGGGCGCCCGCTGAAGCGGATTTCGATCCGCTTTGGACCGCGACGGCGGTCCCGGCCGCCAGCCTTCTGTTTGGACATTGGCGGCCGAAGCCCGGCCGGCGAATGAGGCCATATGAATCCAAAGCGAATGCTAATTCGCTTTGGGGTGTTGCAATGAATTGGCGCGGCTCTTGCTCCGGTTGTTATCAATCAACACGGAGCAGGGCCATGATTCGCAGAAAGATTGGGGTGCGCGCCGGGACGAACACGGCGTCGTTGCATTTTGCAAATCGTAATGCATATCTGGGTATGGGCGTTTCGCCCCGTGCGCGTTCTGCAAGTGCCGCCAGCACGGCACGGCATCTGGAGCAGGCCTGCGCGCGGCTTCAGGACGCGACGGACGAGCTTGAAACCGCCCTGTCCGCCATTCCGTCGCCCGATGGGCAGGCCGACCTGCACGAGGCCATCGGCTCCATCATGGAAACGCTTCGGCTGATCGCGGCGGCGCACGCGCGGTTGGAACGTCTACAGCCCGATTTCCCGGCGGCGGCCGAGTAAGCCCCCGACAGCACCGAAGCGACAGTGCTGAAACGCCGAAACGCGAAAGGGCGGCTCCGGTCGGGAGCCGCCCTTTCGGCGTTGTCGTACCTTATCGTGTTCTGGGACCGATCACTCGGAAATGGTCTGCCAGAAGAAGAACACGAGGGCGGCAACCATCAGCGCGATGTCCATGGGACTCTCCTCGATCCAGGGTCGGACGCCTCTATACGACAGTTTTGCGCGCGCGTGCAGCGATTCTGTTTACAGGACTGCCATTTTTCCGGCGATCCAGGTGGCGCGGACCGCCAGCCCATCGTCCAGATGCACGAGGTCGGCGGCCAGCCCCGGCCGGATGCGCCCGCGTGTTTCGGAAAAGCCCATGAAGTCCGCCGGATAGGCGGAGGCCATGCGCAGCGCCTCATCCAGCGGAACGCCGATCCGAGTGACGCAGTTGCGCACCGCCGTCGCCATGTCGAGCGCGGAGCCGGCCAGCGTGCCATTGGCGGTGACGCAACGCCCGCCTTCCACCCGGATGGTCTGGCCGTACAGTTGGAAGCCGCCTTCGGCCCCAACTGGCGGCATGGCGTCGGTGACCAGGAACAGCTTGCCGCGCGCCTTCGCCTTCCAGGCCAGCCGCACCGACGCGTCGTGCACGTGATGCCCGTCCACGATGATGCCGCACCAGACCGAATCGTCCTCCAGCGCGGCGCCGACCATTCCCGGCTCACGCGAGCCCAACTGGCTCATGGCGTTGAACAGGTGGGTGACGCCGCTGATCCCCGCCGCGAAGCCCGCCTTGGCCTGCGCCCAGCTGGCGGCGGTGTGGCCGGCGGCGACGCGGATCCCGGCCTCCGCCAGCGCGCGGATCGAATCGGGCGCGACGGTCTCGGGGGCGAGGGTGACCAGCGACGGCAACCCGGCCAACCCGTTCAGCAGGGCGAGGTCGGCGGTGTTGGGCGGCGCGATGAAGCGGGCGTCGTGGACGCCGCGCCGCTCGGCGGTGATGTGCGGGCCTTCCAGATGAATGCCCAGCACGCCGGGCACGCTCTCGGCCATCGCGGCGCGGACAGCGTCCACGGCGGCGGTGCGCTTTTGCGCGTCGTCGGTGATGAAGGTCGGCAACAGCCCGGTGGTGCCGAAGCGCCGGTGCGCCTCGGCAATGCGGCGCAGCGTCGTCACGTCCGGCGAATCGTTGAAAAGGGCTCCGCCGCCCCCGTTGACCTGAAGATCGATGAAACCGGGCGCCAGCACCCCGCCGCCGAGGTCGAGCGTTTCGGCGTCAGCGGGCACGTCGCCGCGCGCCACCACGTCCAGAATGGTGCCGCCGTCGATCAGCACGGCCGCCTCGGGCAGCACCGCTTCGCCGGTGTGAATCGTCGCGTTGACCAGCGCTTTCAAGGACTTGTTCCCCGACCGGAAGCTATGGGCGGGCAGCTTAAGCGCCAAACGGGCCTTGTACGCAAGGCAAAGCGCCGGGTGCTCCCCGCCTTCCGCCAAGGAGATAGTGGGAGACGCTGAAGAGGTATGTCCTTCGTCAGGGATTGCCAGAGGTAACGGGTTTCTGGCAGAAAAAAGGCCGCTGAAAACAGCGGCCTGAGTTTAGGGAGGAAACGCCCAAGAAGGGCGAAGCAGCAATCGCTTGCTGCACTGCAAAATTAACAAAATCTTAGGGGCGTGCAACCCCCAAGCGACGGCCCCCTCGTGGGGTCGAAGCTTTTTGGGGTGTACTGTTGCGCGGCAGCCACAACTTCTTTCGGTAGACTGCTCGGACCCGCAGACGGCCCGGCCCGTTGTTCGTAACTGTACGAATGAAAGCGTTGGAGACCGGTACCGTGGCTGAGCCGATAACGAACGAAAGGACGGAGAAACCGTCCGCACTCGCGGATTTCGACGACTTCGCCGCACTCCTGGGCGACCGGCATCCGGCCGTCTTCCTCGACTATGACGGAACCCTGACCCCCATCGTGGAGCGGCCGGACCTTGCCGTTCTGGACGAGTCCGTCCGTGCGGCGATCCGGCGGCTGGCGGCTCTGTGCCCGGTGGCGGTGGTCAGCGGCCGTGACCTGGACGACGTGGCGCGCCATGTCGGGCTGGACGAACTGGTTTACGCCGGCAGCCACGGCTTCGACATTCGCGGCCCCAGCCTGCGCACCCAGATCGGCCTGGAATATCTGAACGAGCTGGGCGGCGCCGAGTCCGAGCTGAAGGCCCGCCTGTCCGGCCTTTCCGGCGTGCTGGTGGAGCGCAAACGATTTGCCATCGCCGTGCACACCCGTCAGGCGGCTCCGGCGGACAAGCCCACCGTGGCCGAGGCGGTGCGCAACGTGGCCGCCGACCATGGGCAGCTTCGCGTCACCGGCGGCAAGGAAATTCACGAACTGCGCCCGAACCTGCCCTGGGACAAGGGGCGCGCGGTGCTGGCCCTGCTCGACGCGTTGGGGCTGGCCGGGCCGGACACGGCGCCGCTCTACATCGGCGACGACGAAACCGACGAGGACGCCTTCCGCGCCCTGGCTGCACGTGAGGGGGCGGGTCGGGGAATCGGCATCCGGGTGATGGACCCGCCGAGCGCCACCGCCGCCGGTTGGAGCCTGAAGGATCCGGCCGAGACGGCGGCCTTTCTGGAACGTCTGGCCGACTGGCTGGCGGATTCGTAATTCATCGAAGCTTTACCGGATCGGGTGTAGCCTCGGCGGGACCGACATGAGGAGTCCCCGCCATGGACATCAGCCCGACCGGCGCCCCGAGCATTCCAATGCTGGCGCAGCCGCAAGCCAACGCGCTGGAGGGCATGGCGGACGCGCAGGCGCGCGTTCAGGACGCCGCCAGCCAGCTGGCTGCCGGCAACCTCAACCCGGCGGTGGTGGTCAGCGTCACCTCGGCGCAGATGGACTTCGCCGCCAACGCCAAGGTGATGCAGACGGCCCAGGAGAACACGAACCGTCTGCTCGACATGCTGGCGTGAGGGTTACTCGGCGACGGTGATCGTCGCGTTCACCGACCCGTCGGCGGCGATGGTCGTGTACTGGTTGCCGGCCTTGCGCACGGCGAAGCAGTTTTCCTTGCCGTGGATGCCGGGCCAGGTGGTGCAGTAGCCGGTGTCCGACAGGCGCCACGTCCCCTTGTCCTGGAAATCGCCGCTGATCTCGGCGCTGCCGTCCGCCTTGAAGTTCAGCGTGTAGCTCTTCCCCTTCGGCGACTGGGCCTTCAGGGTCTTGCCGACCCAGGCGGCCTCGATCTGGGCGGGGGTCAGCAACTCGCCGGGGGCGTCGGCCTGCGCGGCGGAGGTCAGGACGGTCATCATCAGTGCTCCGAGAAAAAGCGCCCTCATCGTTTCCTCCTGTGGTTGAGGAAGCGTGATGGCATGGTAATCGGCGTCCGGCAATCGGCTCACACCGCGAGATATTGTCGCCGCACGGTATCGTCTTCCAGCAGGGCCTGCATGGGGCCGTCAAAGCGGATGCGGCCCTTCTCGATGACGCTGGCACGGTCGGCGACGGCGGCGGCGAAGGACAGGTTCTGTTCGGACACAAGCACCGACAGCCCCTCCGCCTTCAGCGCGCGAATCGCCTCGGCCATCTGCTGGACGATGCGCGGGGCCAGCCCCTCCGACGGTTCATCGAGCAGCAGCAGCGACGGGTTGCCCATCAGCGTGCGGGCCAGCGTCAGCATCTGCTGCTCGCCGCCGCTCATCCGCCCGCCGCGCCGGCCGCGCATCTCCGCGAGGTTCGGAAACAGCGTGTAGAGGCGTTGTGGCGTCCAGGAGGGAGCGCCGGGGCGGGGCGGCTGGCGGCCGACCTCCAAATTCTCTTCGACGGTCAGTTCGGTAAAGACACGCCGGTCCTCCGGCACGTAGCCGAGGCCCAGCCGCGCGATCCGGTGCGGAGGCAGGGCGGAAACATCGCGCCCGTCGAAGGACACGCCGCCGGAGCGCGTGTCCATCAGGCCCATGACCGCCTTCATGGTGGTGGTCTTGCCGGCGCCGTTGCGGCCCATCAGCGCCACCACCTCGCCACGGCCGACGGTCAGGTCCACGCCCATCAGGATGTGCGCGCGGCCGTACCAGGCCTGAAGGTTCTGAACGGTCAACAGAGGTTCGGTGTTGGGTGTTTGGGGGCTCATGCGGCGGTCCCCAGATAGACGGCCTGCACGCGTTCGTCGGCGCGCACAGCCTCGGGCGGTCCCTCGGCGATCAACTGGCCGCGGTCGAGCACGATGATCCGCGTCGCGTGACCGAACACCACATCCATGTCATGCTCGGTGAACAGCACGGCCAGCCCGCGCTCCCGCACCAGGGCGGAGGTCAGGGCCATCAGCTCCAGCCGTTCCGCCGGGGCCATGCCGGCGGTGGGCTCGTCCATCAGCAGGATCTTCGGGTCGCTGGCCAGCGCCATGGCAAGTTCCACCCGCTTAAGATCGCCATAGGCCAGCACGCCGCAGGGCCGGTCGGCCTGCGCGCCCATGCCGACACGCTCCAACAGGTTCTGGGCCTCGTCGCGAAAGCAGCCAACGGCCGGCTGCCACAGGCCGAACAGGCGCCGGCGGCAGGACAGGAAGACCATCTGCACGTTCTCGCGCACGGTCATGGAGGCGAAGGTCGCGGTGATCTGGAAGGTGCGTCCGACGCCCAGCCGCCAGATGCGCCGGGGCGGCAGCCCGACGAGGTCCACGCCGTCCAGCCGCACCGTCCCCGAATCGGGGCGAAGCTGTCCGTTCAGCAGGTTGAAGCAGGTCGTCTTGCCCGCCCCGTTCGGGCCGATCAGCGCCAGAACCTCTCCCTGTGCGAGGCTGAAGGACACGCCGCGCACCGCCTTCACCCCGCCGAAGGAGCGTTGCAGGTTCTCGACGACGAGGCGGCTCATGCCTCCTTCCTCCGCATCCACAGGTCCCGGACGAAGCCGGCCACCCCCTTGGGGAAGGCCAGCACCAGCACGATGATGACGAGGCCCAGGACGAGACGCCACCACTCGGTCAGGCTCATCACCTCGGTCTCCAGCAGGTGGAACAGCGCAGCACCCACGACCGGGCCGCTCAGCGTCTGGATGCCGCCCATCAGCACCATGACCAGCGCGTCCACCGACATCGGCACGGCCATCAGCGTCGGGAACACGCTGCCCTTGGAAAAGGCGTAGAGCCCGCCGGCCAGCCCCGCCGCCGACCCGGCCAGCGCGAAGGCGTACCACTGGTGCCGGCGCACGTCGATGCCCACCGCCTCCGCCCGCAGCGCCGAGTCGCGCCCGGCGCGCAGCGTGTAGCCGAAGGGCGCGAAGGCCGCCCGGCGCAGCAGGAACAGCGTTCCCCCGGCCAGCGCCAGCGTCAGCAGATAATAGGCGGCCTTGCCCGCCGCCCAATCCGGCGGCCAGACGCCGAGGATGCCGTTGTCACCGCCGGTGAAGCCGTACCACTGAAACGCCACCGACCAGGCAATCTGCGCGAAAGCCAGCGTCAGCATGGCGAAATACAGCCCCGACCGCCGCACGCAGAACCAGCCGGCGATCAGCGCCCCGACTCCGGCCAGGACGGGGGCCGCCGCCAGCGCCAGCGGCATGGGTGCCGCCAGATGCTTGACCAGCAGCGCCGATCCATAGGCGCCCAGCCCGAAATAGGCCGCGTGCCCGAAGGAGACGAGCCCGCCGAGCCCGATCAGCAGATGCAGGCTGGCGGCCATCAGCGCCAGGATGACCACCTCGGTCAGCACGATCAGCGCGTAGTCGCCGGCCACCAGCGGCACCAGAGCCAGCAGAAGAAGGAGCAGGGCAGGGACCCAGCGCACCAGTCCCGTCGCCAGGACCAGCGGCGGGCCGGGGCTGGCCGCCGTGGGCGGCGCCTCCTCCTTGCGGCCGAGCAGGCCGTAGGGGCGGATGACCAGCACCACCGCCATGAACAGGAAGACGAGCACCAGCGTGATCTGCGGGAAGACCAGGATGCCGAAGGCCTGTAACTGCCCGATCAGCAGCGAGGCGACGAAGGCCCCGGTCAGGCTTCCCATGCCGCCGACCACGACCACCACGAAGGCCTCGACCACGATGGACATGTCCATGTGCAGGTTCACCGCCTCGCGCGGGACCTGCAAGGCACCGCCCAGCCCGGCCAGCGCCGACCCCAGGAACAGCACGCCGGTGAACAGCTTGGCCGGATCGACGCCCAGCGCCGCCGCCATCTCCCGGTCTTGCGTCGCGGCGCGGACCAGCGTGCCCCAGCGCGTGCGGTTGAACAGCAGCCACAACAGGCCGAGCACCACCGGCCCCAGGGCGATCAGCACGAGATCGTAGAGAGGAAAAGGCTGGTCGAGGATATCCACCGAGCCCTTCAGCCCCGGCGCGCGGCGTCCGAGCAGATCCTCCGACCCCCAGGCGTAGGAGGCCGCGTCCTGGATCACCAGCACGACGCCGAAGGTGGCGAGCAGCTGGAACAGCTCCGGCGAGCGGTAGAGCCGGCGCAACAGCCCGACCTCCATCAGGGCGCCCAGCGCCCCGACCGCCAGCGAGGCCAGCGCGACACCGCCCCAGAAGCCCAGCGGCGTGGTTCCCCAGCGCTCGATCAGGCTCCAGCCCAGATAGGCACCCAGCATGTAGAAGGAGCCGTGCGCGAAATTCACGATCCGCGTCACGCCGAACACGATGGTCAGCCCCGACGACACCAGGAACAGCGTCGCCGCCGCCGCAAGGCCGCTCAGGAACTGGACGAGATAGAAGGACATGTCAGGGCCGCGCCTATCGTGGTGGCATCATCGCGGCGGGCCCCCACCCTAACCCTCCCCCATGCTGCGCACGGGGGAGGGGATCAAGCCCCTTCCCCCGCGAAGTGGGGGAAGGTTGGGATGGGGGCCCGTTGCGAGGGCTTTCTCACTCCGGCCGCATCTTCTTTACGGCCTCATCCGACGGCAGGTAGTTGGCGCCATCGGCATAGCGCCACTCCGTCATGGTGCCGCGCCCGTTCTTCACCGTGGTCTTGCCGACGTAAGCGCCCATGGTCGCCTGATGGTCCGACGCGCGGAAGGTGATCGGGCCGAAGGGGCTGGTCAGTTGCAGGCCCGACAGCGCGTCCACGACCTTCTCCGGATCGGTCGAGCCGGCCTTCTCGATGGCGGCGGCGATGGCCTTGAAGGTGGCGTAGCCGACGACCGAACCCTGACGCGGGAAGTCGTTGAAACGCTTCTGATAAGCGTCGCGGAAGGCCTTGTGCTCCGGCGTCTCGATCTGCTCGTAGGGGTAGCCGGTGACGATCCAGCCCTCGGGCGATTCGTCCTTCATCGGCTCCAGATATTCCGGTTCGCCGGTCAGCAGGCTGACGACGGTGCGGTTGCGGAACAGGCCGCGCCCCTCGCCCTCGCGCACGAACTTGGCGAGGTCGGCGCCGAAGGTGACGTTGAAGATCGCATCGGGCTTCGCGGCGGCCAGCGCCTGCACGGTCGGGCCGGCCTCCAGCTTGCCCTGGGCGGGCCACTGCTCGGCCACGAACTCCACGTCCGGGCGCTTTTCCTTCAGAAGCTGCTTGAACCAGGCCACCGCGGACTGGCCGTATTCGTAGTTCGGCGCCACTGTGGCCCAGCGCTTGGCCGGCAGCTTGGCCGCCTCGTCCACCAGCATGGAGGCCTGCATGTAGGTGCTGGGGCGCAGGCGGAAGGTGTAGCGGTTGCCCTTGGTCCAGGTGATGGCGTCGGTCAGCGGCTCGGCCGCCACGAAGGGCACCTTGTTGCGCGCCGCGAAATCCGCCACCGCGAGGCCGACGTGCGAGAAATAGGTGCCGGCCAGCAGCTCCACCTTCTCGTTGCTCAGCAGCTCCTGCGCGACGCGCACGGCGTCGTCGGGCTTGCCCGCGTCGTCGCGTGAGACGACCTCCAGCGTGCGCCCGCCGAGCAACCCGCCGGCCGCGTTCACCTCCTCCACCGCGAGCTGCCAGCCCTGACGATAGGGAATCGTGAAGGCGGGAAGGCCGGTGTAGCTGTTCACCTCGCCGATTCGGATCGGCTGCGATTGTGCGAAGGCGGGCAAGGTAAAGGCGGTCTGGGTGGCGGCGATGAGCGCGGCGGTGCCCAGCAGCGAAAGGGTCTGGCGGCGGTTCATGGTCCTGCGTTTACCCGGTGCGGCGGTTGGCGGAACGGTCGGTGCAACCACGTGCAACGGCTGCCCGAGGCGTGAGGCTGCGCGAACGCATGGCTGCGTTCATAGCAAACCCACGACAAAAGTCACCGTTCCGTTGCGCCGCATTCGCCGCGGTCGGATGCTACATCAGGCGCGCGAGCAGCCCCAGGAACGTGCTGCGCTCGTCCGTCGACAGGGGCTCCAGCGTCCTGTCATGCGCCGCCGCGGCGTTGGCCAGAAGGTTGCTGACCAGCGCCTGCCCCGTGCGGGTCAGGCGGACGCTGGTGCGGCGCCGGTCCTGCGGGTCGGGCTGGCGCTCCACCAGATTGCGTTCGACGAGGCGCAGGATGACCCCCTGAGTCGTCGCCGGATCCATGTAGGTCAGACGCCCGAGCTGGTTCTGCGACAGGGCGCCCTCGTTGCGCAGCGTCACCATCGCCGCCCACTGGGTGGGTGTCAGCTGGGCATTGCCGATCGTATCCAGGAAAATGGATGACGCGCGTTGGTGTGCCCGGCGCAGGCGGTAGTGCACCTGTTCGGACAGCGTGTAGTCGTCGGGCGGCGTACGGCCGGTATCGTCCATGAGCGCACACAAGCTTTGCGATGTCCGCCTTCGTTCCGGGAGAAGGCGGGCGGGCTCCGGGGCGTCGCACCCGGATGCATGCGCTAAGACTCGGAGAATCCTTCGAATTCGCGCAAAAAGTTATACGCCCCAGGATTTAGCCTAGGTACGCAATCGAAGGCAGGCAACGCCCATCGCTGCGGCATAGAGCCACAGTTCTGGGCGTTCACGGTTTAATAACCTAAAGCATTCGTTACCGCGACACGCTGCAGATCCGGAACAGTCGATGGTCCGTATACCAGCGGGCGTTTATCGCCGTGCCAATGCCTCCTTGGTCCTACCAAGGGGGGAGGCCGCACTTCAATTAGGGATTCTGCTTAGGTGGGTAGGTGTTTGGGGGTGGAGTCTTTTCGCGCTCGGACTTTGGCACGTCGCCTTCCGGCGCCGGCACGCCGCCGGGCGTGTAGGAGGGCATATGGTCGTCGGCCGGGCGTTTCGGTGACTTGGGCGGCGGTGGCGTGTCCAGATGCTTGGTCATGTCGGACCCTTCGGCGGATTGACGACAGGTCCCCTGTGAACGGACGCTTCGCCCGCCGGTTCCCCTCCTTCGGGTCTGAAGTCCGGAGTCGCGCCCGGCCCGTTGGCGCGCTCCGCGCACCTTGCGTCAGGGTTCTATGACCTTCGCTATAATTGTTCGCAGGCGAATCGGGGAAACGCGCGCCCGGCGCAAGTCTTGTTGCGCCAACAACACACGGACGCGTAAAAACCGAGGCTGGCCGGCTTCACTGTTGCATTGGAACCACGCCGTGAGTTGACTTTGCGGCGACTGTCCGCTTCATCCGGAGCGGGGATTGCACAATTCGCCGGCCGTTCGGCCATTCTCGACCGATTTGAGCCCTTTGATTTCAGCCTTGCGCGGTGACCCATGAAGCCCAGCTCCCTGTCCATCCTCGCCCTCGCGCTCACGTCCACGGTGCTGACCGCACTGCCGGCGTCCGTGCCCGCGAACGCACAGGAACTGCAGCGCGGTGAAACCGTGCTTGAGCGCCGTCGTCCGGAGGTCGAGCAGCTCGGCGTCCGCGCCGGCTCGTTCCGCATCCTGCCGCGCATCGAGACGGGTTTCACCCACGAGAGCAACGTCTTCGCGACCGAGAACAACAAGCGCGACGACACCATCTGGGTCACCGCGCCGCGCCTGGATGTCCGCTCGGACTTCAACAACCACGCCTTGAACTTCTCGGGTGCCGCCAACTTCGGCCGCTACTTCGACTTCAAGAGCGAGAACTACACCGACTACCGCCTCCAGGCCGACGGCCGTTACGACCTGTCCCGCAACGGCTCGATCGACGCTCTGGTGTTCAACCGCCGCGACCATGAGGGCCGGTCCGATCCGGACGTGTCCACGGGCTCGCTGCTGTCGGCCACCACCTACGCGGAGCCGGTGGTCTACTACACCAGCGGCGCCGAGGCCGGCTACACGCAGCGCTTCAACCGCATCCGCGCGCGCCTGTCGGGCCTCGCCCACTACACCACCTACGAGGACACCCGGCTGGTCAACGGCACCAAGCCGTCGCAGGAGGATCGCGACCGTTGGGACTACGCCAGCACCGCCCGCGTTGGCTATGAGTTCATCGACGGCTACGAGACCTTCATCCAGGGCACCTATTCCTGGACCCGCTACCGTCTGGACCGCGACTTCGGCGGCATCGATCGCGACTCCAACGGCTACGAGGTGGTGGCCGGCGTCTCGACCGACCTGACCGGCCTGATTACCGGCGAGTTCTACCTGGGCTATCTGAACAGGAACTACGACGATCCGCAGCTGAAGGACTTCGGCGGCTTGGCCATCGGTGGCCGGGTGAACTGGGCCGTGACGCAGCTGACCTCGGTCACCGGGTCGATCAGCCGCCGCATCCGCGAGACGACCTTCACCCGTGGCGGTCAGATCGCGTCCAGCTACGACCGCACCATCGCCGCCATCGGCGTGGATCATGAGCTGCTGCGCACTCTGCTGTTGAACGGCCGCGTCCAGTGGCGCCAGGACGACTTCAACGGCGTGGACCGCACCGACAACGTCTACACGCTAGGCGCTGGCGCCACCTACCAGATGAACCGCTATCTGTTCCTGAGCGGCGGCTATACTTACGAAAAGCGTAATTCGAACCTCAGTGGTTTCGATTTCTCGGATAACCTTGTCTATCTGCGCGTCGGCGCTCAGATGTAATACAAGTCTCCGAGCTTCGGCAAAAGGGCGTCTGTCAACCGGCAGACGCCTTTTTTGTGTTTTTGCCTATACAAGGGCGCGAGTTCTTTTCCCCCGTTGGCATTACTTCCTCTCCACTTTTTCCCAAGCGCGTGTGAGTTGCTAGTCTCCCTCCGAGACCGCTGGGGGCCGGACTGTTCGCGAGGGGACGCCCGCCCCGTTGTCCTCACGAGCAAGGAAGGGTTTGGGATGAATCGACGTCATATGTTCCGTGCGCTTGGGCTGACCGTGATCGCCGCCGCCGCGATGGCCGGCTGCGCCGGCATGGACGCACCGCCCGAGTCGACTCCGGTCGCCGAGATGACCGACTACAAGCTGGGTTCCGGCGACGCGCTGCGCGTCATTGTCTTCGGCGAGGAGCAGTTGTCGGGCGAATTCCGCGTCGATGGCTCGGGCAAGGTCGCCATGCCGCTGATCGGCGAGGTGCCGGCCAAGAACCGCACGGCGCGCGATCTGGAGGCCGACATCACCCGGCGCCTGTCGCAGGGCTACGTCAAGGACGCTAAGGTCAGCGTCGAGGTGATGAACCACCGCCCGTTCTTCATCCTGGGCGAGGTCCGCAACCCCGGCCAGTACCAGTACGTCAACGGCATGACCGCGCTGTCGGCCGTCGCCATGGCCGGCGGCTACACCTACCGCGCCAAGGAAGAGTATGTGCTGATCACCCGCGGCAGCGATCCGAAGAAGGAACTGCGCAAGGCCCCGATCACCACGCCGGTCATGCCCGACGACGTGGTCCGCATCCCCGAGCGGTATTTCTGATCGCCTGGACGCCAGCCTGACGGCGAAAGCCCCCTTCCCCGAATCGGGGAAGGGGGCTTTCGCTTTTTTCGCCTTTATTCACTGGCCTTACTCGTCCCGCTTGGCGCGGGAACCGTAATCGCCCTTCATGAATGCGTCGTCGCCCTTGGCGTGGCCGGACGGGGTGCGCTGGTCCTTCGGGACCTCCCGGTCGACGGCCATCTCGGGCGGGGAGCGGGTGCCGGCGGCCTCGTCGTCGGTGCCCAGCGGGGCGGCGGCGGGGTCGGCGGCCGGCACCTTGTCGCCGGTCAGCCCCCGGTCGGTGGCGTCGCGCAGGCGCTGCGCCGCCGCGTTCGGCGGCGGGACGGACTTGTCGGTGTGATCGGCCATGAAAGGGACCTCGGCGGGTGATTCTGGTTGCGGATGCTCGTCCGCACCAACCCGTAGAGCCTTGGTCTGGTTCCCGCCGTTTCGACGGGGGAATGGTGCCGGTTGCAGGGCTCGAACCCGCGACCTTCGGTTTACAAAACCGCTGCTCTACCAACTGAGCTAAACCGGCGCGCCCTTGCGGCGGGCGCATACACTAGCGTCCCGCGCCGCGCGGGACAAGCGGCACCTGCACCTTCGGCCAAGCGATGACGGATCGGTTGCGGCTTCGCGTCCCTTGGGCGAACGTTCATAATTCCAAAACGGGGAGAGCTCATGAGACCGACGTCCGCTCTGTTCGCGCTGGCGCTGGCCGCCACCACGGCCCTGACGCTTCCGGCGCTGGCCGCCGACAGCACGGTGAAGCTGCGCATCCTGGAGACGACCGACCTGCACGTCGCGATCCTTCCCTACAACTACTACAGCGACAAGGAGGACGTGACCCAGGGCTTCGCCCGCACCGCCACACTGATTCGCAAGGCGCGGGAGGAGGCGAAGAACACGCTGCTGTTCGACAATGGCGACATCATCCAGGGCAACCCGCTGGGCGACTATGTGGCGCGTGAGAAGGGGCTGAAACCCGGCGAGGAGCATCCGGTCTACGCGGCGCTGAACCAGCTCGGTTACGCTGCCGGCACGCTCGGCAATCATGAGTTCAATTACGGCCTCGACTATCTGAAGACGGTGATGGCGGGGGTGAAATTTCCCATCGTATCGGCCAACGTCTTCCACGCCGACGGCAAGCCCTATTTCGACCAGTACCGGATCATTGACGCCAAGGTCACCGACGAGGCCGGCAAGGAACAGGCGTTGAAGGTCGGCGTCATCGGCCTCGTCACGCCGCAGATCGTGAATTGGGACAAGAGCCATCTGGACGGTAAGGTGGTCACCCGCGACATCGTGGACACCGCCAGGGCCCTGGTGCCGGAAATCCGCGCCAAGGGCGCCGATCTCGTCGTTGCGCTGGCCCACACTGGCATCTCGCCGGACCCGCGCCAGGGCGGGGAGGAGAACGCCGGCTATCACCTGACGCAGGTGGAGGGCATCGACGCCATCCTGACCGGCCACCAGCACCGCGTCTTCCCCGGCCCTGATTTCGCCAAGCTGCCCGGCGCCGACATCGAGAAGGGCACCATCAACGGCAAGCCGGTGGTCATGCCGGGCTTCTGGGGCAGCCATCTGGGCATCGTGGACCTGACGCTGGAGAAGGACGGCGGCCGCTGGACCGTCGCCGACGGGCGAACCTCGACTCGCGCCATCTCCGAACTGAAGGACAAGCAGCGCGTGCCACTGGTCGACTCGGAGCCGGCGGTGGAGCAGGGCGCCAAGGCGATCCATGAGGAAACCCTGGCCTATGTCCGCAAGCCGGTGGGCGAGACGAACGCCCGCATCCACAGCTACTTCGCGCTGGTGCAGGACGACCCGTCGATCCAGATCGTCACCAACGCCCAGACCTGGTACGTGCAGCGGCTGGTGAAGGGGACGGAGCTGGAAACGCTGCCGATCCTGTCGGCCGGCGCCCCCTTCAAAGCGGGCGGGCGCAACGGGGCCGACTATTACACCGACGTGGCGCCCGGCCCGATCGCCATCAAGAACGCCGCCGACCTCTACCTCTACCCCAACACGCTGCGCGCGGTCGTGATGACCGGCGATCAGGTGCGGGAGTGGCTGGAAATGTCCGCCGGTATGTTCAACACCATCGACCCGAAGAAGACAGAGGAGCAGCCGCTGCTGAACGCTGCCTTCCCGTCCTACAACTTCGACGTCATCGATGGCGTGACCTACGAAATCGACCTCAGCCAGCCCTGGCGCTACGACATGGATGGCAAGGTCGTGAATCCCGAGTCGCACCGCATCCGGAACCTCGCCTACCAGGGCAAGCCCATCGACGGCGCACAGAAGTTCCTGGTAGCCACCAACAACTACCGGGCTGGCGGCGGCGGTAAGTTCCCCGGCCTCGACGGCAAGAGCATCGCCATCGAGGCGCCGGACGAGAACCGCACGGCGCTGATCACCTACCTCTACGACCAGAAGACCATCAACCCGTCGTCGGACGGCAACTGGCGCTTCGCCGCGCTGGACGGCAACCCGCTGGTGACCTTCGAGTCGTCGCCGAAGGCGAAGGACGTGCTGCCGGCGGATGGCCGAATCACCCCGGCCGGCGACGCGCCGAACGGCTTCGCCAAATACGCGATCAGGCTGGCGAAGTAAGCGCCCGCACAGGAGAGAATTCACCACCAAGACACCAAGACACCAAGGAGCTTCAGCGCGGCCAAGCCGAGGATTCTTGGTGTCTTGGTGTCTTGGTGGTGAATCTCTGATCCGTCTGCCGCCTTAGCGCAGCCGGGCGACCTCGTACAGCGCCACGGCGGCGGCGTTGGAAACGTTCAGGCTGCCGACCGGTCCCTGGGTCGGCAGGCGCGCGATCACGTCACACCGTTCCATGGTCAGGCGGCGCAGGCCGCTGCCCTCCGCGCCCATGACCAGGGCCGTGCGTCCGGTCAGGTTGCATTGCGCCAGCGTCTGCGCCCCCGACTCGGCGAGGCCGACGCTCCAGAAGCCCGCCTCCTGCAGCTCCCCGAGCGCGCGGGCGAGGTTGGTGACGCGCACCAGCGGCACGACCTCCAGCGCGCCGGACGCGCTCTTGGCCAGCACGCCCGTGGTCTCCGGCGCGTGCCGCTCCGTCACCAGCACCGCCTTGGCCCCGAAGGCGGCGGCGGAGCGCAGGATGGCGCCGACGTTGTGCGGGTCGGTCACTTGGTCCAGCACGACCACCAGAGCCGACGAATCGGATTCGGACGCCGCGCAGATATCCTCGATGCCGACCTCGGGCAGCGGGGCGACGTCCAGCGCGATTCCCTGGTGCACCGCGCCGGGCGGCAGCAAGCGGTCCAGATCGGCCCGTTCCACCCGCGTGATGCCGGGACGGTTCAGCCCCTTCGCCTTGGCCTCGGCCATCGCCGGTTCCATGGCCGCGCGGCCCGACTCGGTCACCAGCAGGCGGTGGATGCGCCGTTCCGAATTGACCCAGGCGGCGGCCGACGGGTGCAGGCCGTAGAGCCACACGCCCTGCGCGCCGCGCGGAGCGGAGCCCCGGTCCGGGCGCGGCTCCCGGCGCTCCGCGCCAGCGTAGTCGCGGCGTTCGGCACTGGAGGAATGGCCATGGGAATGGGAGGGGGAGGGCTTCTTCGAACGGGTCATGATGTCCGGCTGGCAGGGGAGGAGAGTGCGTCGAACCGCTTATTCACAGATTTCTGGTTTGGACTGCTTCAGACGTGTTGACAAGGCCCGAAAAATTCTCATAGTGCCGAACTCCGCGACGGGCCCAGCCCGAAGCGGACTGAGGAAGGGTGGCCGAGTGGTTAAAGGCAGCAGACTGTAAATCTGCCCGCGTCAGCGTACGCTGGTTCGAATCCAGCCCCTTCCACCACTACTTTCCACGGCTTGTCCGTGATCGCATTGCCCGGACAGTCGCGCCGGCGGGGCTTGAGTTTAGGCGGGTGTAGCTCAATGGTAGAGCAGAAGCCTTCCAAGCTTACGACGGGGGTTCGATTCCCCTCACCCGCTCCAGCCCGCGCGCGAAAAGGGGTGACGATCTCGGCCGGGCCATTGTGTGCGTCCGGAACGTCGGGAACGAAAGACCAAAGCGATGGCGAAGGCAAAGTTTGAGCGGAACAAGCCGCACTGCAACGTTGGCACGATCGGCCACGTCGACCACGGCAAGACGTCGCTGACCGCGGCGATCACGAAGGTGCTGGCCGAGTCCGGCGGTGCGACCTTCACCGCTTACGACCAGATCGACAAGGCGCCGGAAGAGAAGGCGCGCGGCATCACGATCTCGACGGCGCACGTCGAGTACGAGACGACCAACCGCCACTACGCGCACGTCGACTGCCCGGGCCACGCCGACTACGTCAAGAACATGATCACCGGGGCGGCGCAGATGGACGGCGCCATCCTGGTCGTGTCGGCCGCCGACGGCCCGATGCCGCAGACCCGCGAGCACATCCTGCTCGCCCGCCAGGTCGGCGTGCCGGCGCTGTGCGTGTTCATGAACAAGGTCGACATGGTCGACGACCCGGAGCTGCTGGAGCTGGTCGAGCTGGAGGTGCGCGAGCTGCTGTCCTCCTACCAGTTCCCCGGCGACGAGATCCCCATCGTCAAGGGCTCGGCCCTGTGCGCGCTGGAGGACCGCTCGCCGGAGATCGGCCGTGACGCGGTGCTCAAGCTGATGGCCGAGGTCGACGCCTACATCCCGCAGCCGGAGCGTCCGAAGGACCGTCCGTTCCTGATGCCGATCGAGGACGTGTTCTCGATCTCCGGCCGTGGCACGGTGGTGACCGGCCGCGTCGAGCGCGGCATCGTCAAGGTCGGCGACGAGGTCGAGATCGTCGGCCTGAAGGCGACGCAGAAGACCACGGTGACCGGCGTCGAGATGTTCCGCAAGCTGCTCGACTCGGGCGAGGCCGGCGACAACATCGGCGCGCTGCTGCGCGGCACCAAGCGCGAGGACGTGGAGCGCGGCCAGGTTCTGGCCAAGCCGGGCTCGATCACCCCGCACACCAAGTTCAAGGCCGAGGCGTACATCCTGACCAAGGAAGAGGGTGGCCGCCACACGCCGTTCTTCACCAACTACCGGCCGCAGTTCTATTTCCGCACGACCGACGTGACGGGCATGGTGTCGCTGCCGGAAGGTGTCGAGATGGTGATGCCGGGCGACAACGTCGCCATGGACGTCGAGCTGATCGCCCCGATCGCCATGGACGAGGGCCTGCGCTTCGCCATCCGCGAGGGTGGCCGCACCGTCGGCGCCGGCGTCGTTGCCAAGATCGTTCAGTAATGGTATAGCCTGCCTCCGCCGTCGGTCCGGTGGGCCGACGGCGGAGTTTTTACCGACCTTAGTCATTTTTCTCTAGGTTCTAAGGTCGTAGTACGCTATAAGCTCCGCTCCCTCCGGGGGTAGCAGAGCCGGACGGCGATAGGAGTGTAGCTCAATTGGTAGAGCACCGGTCTCCAAAACCGGGGGCTGGGGGTTCGAGCCCCTCCACTCCTGCCATCCCGTCTCGCTAAAAAAGAGCAGATAACAAAGGGCAGAAAGCGGCGCCCATAAGTCGCTCCGGAGCTCGCACGGTCTACGATGGCTAAAGTGAATCCCGCAGAATTCGCGCGCGAGGTCCGCCGCGAGGTCGCCAAGGTGACGTGGCCGACCCGCAAGGAGACCGGCGTGACGACCGCCATGGTCTTCGTGATGGTGGTGCTGGCTGCGCTCTTCTTCCTCGTCGTGGATCAGGTGCTGGCCTTCTCCGTCCGAACGATTCTTGGGCTGGGAGCCTGATCGCCATGGCCGCGCGCTGGTACGTCGTACACGTCTATTCGGGCTTCGAAAAAAAGGTCTGCCAGGCCATCCGCGAAAAGGCGGCTCAGAAGGGTCTGGAAGACAAGTTCGAAGAAATTCTGGTGCCGACCGAAGAAGTGGTCGAGGTGCGCCGGGGTTCCAAGATCAACACCGAGCGTAAGTTCTTCCCCGGCTACGTCCTGATCAAGATGGATCTGACGGACGAGTCCTGGCATCTCGTGAAGAACACGCCGAAGGTCACCGGCTTCCTGGGTGGCGGCGGCAAGCCGCAGCCGATTTCCCAGCGCGAGGCCGAGCGGATCATCCATCAGGTGCAGGAAGGCTTTGAGCGCCCGAAGCCCTCGATCACCTTCGAGGTGGGCGAGCAGGTGCGCGTGAGCGACGGCCCCTTCACCTCCTTCAACGGCATCGTCGAGGAAGTCGACGAGGAGAAGGCCCGCCTCAAGGTTGCGGTGTCGATCTTCGGCCGTTCCACCCCGGTCGAGCTGGAGTACACCCAGGTCGAGAAGGTCTAAGGTCCTTGTAAGGTTTTTCCCGGGGCACGTGATTGAAAGTCACGTGCTCCTTTCTGCTGCGGAAGGCCCGCCATAGCCGCACCGCAGAACCCCGCGACGCTTCAAAGCCTATCGGGGCGTCGTATTTGGAGGTTGTGACATGGCAAAGAAAATCGTCGGTTACATCAAGCTGCAGGTTCCGGCCGGCAAGGCGAATCCGTCGCCGCCCATCGGCCCGGCGCTCGGTCAGCGCGGTCTGAACATCATGGAGTTCTGCAAGGCGTTCAACGCCAAGACGCAGGACATGGAAGTCGGCATGCCGATTCCGGTGGTGATCACCGCCTACGGCGACCGTACCTTCACCTTCGTCACCAAGACCCCGCCGGTCTCCTACTTCCTGAAGAAGGCCTCGGGCGTCGACAAGGGTTCGCAGACCACCGGCAAGGGCTTCGTCGGCAAGGTGACGACCGCCCAGATCCGTGAGATCGCCCAGAAGAAGATGGCCGATCTGAACGCCCACGACGTCGAGGCCGCCGCGCGCATGATCGCCGGCTCGGCCCGCTCGATGGGCCTCGAAGTGGTGGAGGGCTGATCCCATGGCGAAGCTGGGCAAGCGTCTGAAGGACGCCTACTCGAAGGTTGACCGCGACTCGTTCTACAAGCTGGAAGACGCTGTCGGCCTGCTGAAGGGTTCGGCCAAGGCGAAGTTCGATGAGACCATCGAGATCGCCATGAACCTCGGCATCGACCCGCGCCACGCCGACCAGATGGTCCGTGGCGTCGTGAACCTGCCGAACGGCACGGGCAAGACCGTCCGCGTCGCCGTGTTCGTCCGTCCGGGCCCGAAGGCCGACGAGGCGCTGGCCGCCGGTGCGGACATCGTCGGTGGCGACGATCTGGCCGAGAAGATCCTGGCCGGCAACATCGACTTCGACCGCTGCATCGCGTCCCCGGACATGATGGGCGTCGTCGGCAAGCTCGGTAAGGTGCTCGGCCCGCGCGGCCTGATGCCGAACCCGAAGCTCGGCACCGTGACCCCGGACGTCGCTGGCGCTGTCAAGGCCGCCAAGGCCGGCGCCGTTGAGTTCCGCGCCGAGAAGACCGGCATCGTGCACGCCGGCGTGGGCAAGGCCAGCTTCTCGGAAGAGGCTCTGGTCCAGAACGTCCGCGCCTTCGTTGACGCGATCACCCGCGCCAAGCCGACCGGTGCCAAGGGCCAGTACATCGAGAAGGTGTCGCTGTCCTCGACCATGGGTCCGGGCGTGAAGCTGGATCTCGCCACTCTGGCCGGCCAAGCCTGAGTGACCTGAGTTTCACCGCCGGTCCTTCGCAAGAGGGCTGGCGGTGACCGGGTGTCTCCCGCGGGAGGCGCCCACCCTGTCCGAGACCGCTGGTGCTTCCAATCCCGATAGGGAAAGGAGGCATAATACCCAGCCAGCGCAGACGGGAGTTGAACCGTTAACCACGCGGGGCCTGCCTCGCGCACCGGAACGGCTTGAACTTCTGGGACAGGTTTTCACCGGGGCGTCGACCCGAAAGGGAAGGGGCTCCTCGTAAACCTCTGTGCAAGGAGGCGATCCGTGGATCGTACACAAAAAGAAGCGACGATCGCGGACCTGCATTCGAAGCTCCAGGACACGGGCCTGGTGGTGGTCACCCACCATCTCGGCCTGACGGTGGCGGAAGTCACCGACCTGCGTGCGAAGGTGCGGGCCGCGGGTGCCAGCTTCAAGGTGACGAAGAACCGGCTCGCCCGCCGCGCCCTTCAGGGCACGCAGTTCGAAGGTCTGGACGGTCTCTTCAAGGGGCCGACCGCGATCGCTTATTCGAAGGACCCCGTCGCGGCCGCCAAAGTGGTGGCCGACTTCGCCAAGTCCAACGATAAGCTTCAGATCGTCGGTGCCGGTCTCGGCGACCAGCTCCTCGACGCGGAGGGAGTCAAGGCTCTCGCCACGCTCCCGTCGCTGGACGAACTGCGCGCCAAGCTCGTGGGCATGATCCAGACCCCGGCGACCCGCATCGCTGGTGTCCTCCAGGCTCCGGGCGGCCAGGTCGCCCGCGTGCTGGCGGCCTACGCGAAGAAGGACGAGGCGGCCTGAGCCGCTTGAAGCCTAGCTTATCACTGAACCCAGAAATTCGAGTTGTTGGAGTAGTAAAATGGCTGATCTGCAGAAGCTCGTCGACGACCTGTCGGCCCTGACCGTTCTCGAGGCCGCCGAGCTGTCGAAGCTCCTCGAAGAGAAGTGGGGCGTCTCCGCCGCCGCTCCGGTTGCCGTCGCCGCCGCTGGCCCGGCCGCCGCTGCCGCCGCCCCGGCCGAAGAGCAGACCGAGTTCACGGTCATCCTCGCCGACGCCGGCGACAAGAAGATCAACGTCATTAAGGAAGTCCGCGCCATCACCGGCCTGGGCCTGAAGGAAGCCAAGGACCTCGTCGAGGGCGCTCCGAAGACCGTCAAGGAAGGCGTGTCGAAGGACGAGGCCGGCAAGATCAAGAAGCAGCTTGAAGAGGCTGGCGCGAAGGTCGATATTAAGTAAGACCGTCTTGCTGCGACGGATACCATATATCCACGCCGAACGGCGGCTGGCTCCCGAAACGGAGCCCGCCGCCGCACGGCGTTTTCTGCCTTCCACCGGACCGGGTTCCCCGGTCCGGCTCTTTCCGTCCCAATTTCCGGGCCGATAACCGGGGAGGGGGACGGCCCGCGCGGCCGCCGCCGTACCTAGGTCCAGCGCACTCACGATACAGACGTTTGGGGACATCCATGGCCAAATCCTTTACGGGTCGTAAGCGTGTTCGTAAGAGCTTCGGGCGCATCCCGGAAGTCACCCAGATGCCCAACCTCATCGAGGTTCAGCGCAGCTCCTACGATCACTTCCTGCAAATGGACGTCCCGCCGGAGAAGCGGGCCAACCTCGGCCTTCAGGAGGTGTTCCGGTCGGTGTTCCCGATCAAGGACTTCTCCGACCGCGCCGTTCTGGATTTCGTGAAGTACGAGCTTGAGCAGCCGAAGTACGACGTCGAAGAGTGCCAGCAGCGCGGCATGACCTTCGCCGCCCCGCTCAAGGTGACCCTGCGCCTCTCCGTCTTCGACGTGGAAGAGGACACGGGCCTGCGCTCCATCCGCGACATCAAGGAGCAGGACGTCTACATGGGCGACATGCCCCTGATGACGGCCAACGGCACCTTCATCATCAACGGCACCGAGCGCGTCATCGTCTCCCAGATGCACCGGTCGCCGGGCGTTTTCTTCGACCACGACAAGGGCAAGACCCACTCGTCGGGTAAATACCTCTTCGCCGCCCGCGTCATCCCGTACCGTGGCTCCTGGCTGGACTTCGAGTTCGACGCCAAGGATCTGGTGTACGTGCGCATCGACCGCCGCCGCAAGCTGCCGGCCACCACGCTGCTGTTCGCCCTGGACGGCGCGGACACCGCCGAGCTGCGCGCCGAGCGCAAGGCCCAGAAGAAGGACCTGCTGCCGTACGAGGCGCAGGGCATGTCGAAGGAGGAGATTCTCAACTTCTTCTACGACACCATCACCTATTCCCGCGCGTCGGGCGGCTGGAAGACCCCCTTCAACGCCGACCGCATGAAGGGCGTCAAGATCGCCTCCGACCTCGTGGACGCGGCCTCCGGCCAGGTCGTCGCCGAGGCCGGCGCGAAGATGACCCCGCGCCTGATCAAGAAGCTGGTCGAGGCCGGCCTGACTGAGCAGCTCGTCTCCACCGAGGAGCTGACCGGGCGCTACCTCGCTGTCGACATCATCAACGAGCGGACCGGCGAAGTCCTGTTCGAAGCCGGTGACGAATTGTCGGCGTCGGATCTGGAGAAGCTGGAGAAGGCCGGCGTGGACGAGCTGCCGGTGCTGGCGATCGACCACCTCAACGTCGGCGCCTACATCCGCAACACCATGGCCGCCGACCGCAACGCGTCCCGCGAGGACGCGCTGATCGACATCTACCGCGTCATGCGTCCGGGCGAGCCGCCGACCCTGGAGTCGGCCGAGGCTTTGTTCGCGGGCCTGTTCTTCGACAGCGAGCGCTACGACCTGTCGGCCGTGGGCCGCGTGAAGATGAACTCGCGCCTGGGCTTCAAGACCGACGACTCCATGCGCGTCCTGCGCAAGGAGGACATCCTGTCGATCCTGAAGGTTCTGGTGAACCTGAAGGACGGCCGCGGCGAGATCGACGACATCGACCACCTCGGCAACCGCCGCGTCCGCTCGGTCGGCGAGCTGATGGAGAACCAGTACCGCGTCGGCCTGCTGCGCATGGAGCGCGCGATCCGCGAGCGCATGAGCTCGGTCGAGATCGACACGGTCATGCCGCACGACCTGATCAACGCCAAGCCGGCCGCCGCCGCCGTGCGCGAGTTCTTCGGCTCGTCGCAGCTGTCGCAGTTCATGGACCAGACCAACCCGCTGTCCGAGATCACGCACAAGCGTCGTCTCTCGGCCCTCGGCCCGGGCGGTCTGACCCGCGAGCGCGCCGGCTTCGAGGTGCGCGACGTGCATCCGACGCACTACGGCCGCATCTGCCCGATTGAGACGCCGGAAGGCCCGAACATCGGTCTGATCAACTCGCTGGCCACCTACGCCCGCGTCAACCAGTACGGCTTCATCGAGAGCCCGTACCGCAAGGTGATCGACGGCGTGGTGACCGACGAGGTCGTGTACCTCTCCGCCATGGAGGAGGGCCGCTACGTCGTCGCCCAGGCCAACGCCGAGCTGGACGAGAACAACCGCTTCGCCGCCGACCTCGTGTCGTGCCGGCAGGGCGGCGAATATCTGATGTTCCGCCCCGAGGCCATCGACCTGATCGACGTGTCGCCGAAGCAGCTGGTGTCCGTCGCCGCGGCGCTGATCCCGTTCCTTGAGAACGACGACGCGAACCGCGCGCTGATGGGCTCGAACATGCAGCGCCAGGCGGTGCCGCTGGTGAAGGCCGACGCGCCGCTGGTCGGCACGGGCATGGAGGCCACGGTCGCCCGTGACTCCGGCGTGACCATCGTCGCCAAGCGTAAGGGCATCGTCGACCAGATCGACGCCACCCGCATCGTGGTCCGGGCCGCCGACGCCTCCGATTCGACCGCGCCGGGCGTGGACATCTACAACCTGCTGAAGTTCCAGCGCTCCAACCAGAACACCTGCATCACCCAGCGTCCGCTGGTGAAGGTGGGCGACCGCGTGGCGGCCGGCGACATCATCGCCGACGGCCCCTCGACGGAGCTGGGCGAACTGGCTCTCGGCCGCAACGTGCTCGTCGCGTTCATGCCGTGGAACGGCTACAACTTCGAGGACTCGATCCTCATCAACGAGCGCATCGTCAAGGACGACGTCTTCACCTCGATCCACATCGAGGAGTTTGAGGTCATGGCCCGCGACACCAAGCTGGGCCAGGAGGAAATCACCCGCGACATTCCGAACGTGGGTGAGGAAGCTCTGAAGAACCTCGACGAGGCCGGCATCGTCTACATCGGCGCCGAGGTCCGTCCGGGCGACATCCTGGTCGGCAAGGTCACGCCGAAGGGTGAAAGCCCGATGACGCCGGAAGAGAAGCTGCTGCGCGCCATCTTCGGCGAAAAGGCGTCCGACGTCCGCGACACCTCGCTGCGCCTGCCGCCGGGCGTGGCCGGCACGATCGTCGAGGTCCGCGTGTTCAGCCGCCGGGGCGTCGACAAGGACGAGCGCGCGCTCGCCATCGAACGCGCCGAGATCGAGAAGCTGGCCAAGGACCGCGACGACGAGCGCGCGATCCTGGAGCGCAGCTTCTACACCCGCCTGAAGGAAGTGCTGCTCGGCCAGACCGCGCAGTCCGGCCCGAAGGGCATGAAGGCCGGCACCGTCATCACCGACGCCGAACTGGGCAACCTGACCAAGGGCCAGTGGCGCCAGATCTCCGTGGCCGACGAGCAGGTCATGGAGACGGTGGAGAACCTGGGCAAGGTCTTCGACGATTCGATCCAGGCGCTGCAGAACCGCTTCGAGAACAAGGTCGAGAAGCTGCAGCGCGGCGACGAGCTGCCGCCGGGCGTGATGAAGATGGTCAAGGTCTTCGTCGCCGTGAAGCGCAAGCTTCAGCCGGGCGACAAGATGGCCGGCCGTCACGGCAACAAGGGTGTCGTGTCGCGCATCATCCCGCAGGAGGACATGCCGTACCTTGAGGACGGCACCCCGGTCGATCTGGTGCTGAACCCGCTGGGCGTGCCGTCGCGCATGAACGTCGGTCAGATCCTGGAGACGCACCTGGGCTGGGCCGCCGCCGGCCTTGGCAAGCAGATCGGGCGCTGCATCGACCAGTACCGTCTGGCCACCAAGGGCAAGGGCGAGCCGCAGCAGGCCATCGAGAACCTGAAGGGCACGCTGAAGACCGCCTACGGCGAGAAGATCTACAGCGAAGACATCGCCGACATGAACGAGTCGGAGCTGTTGGAGCTGGGCGGCAACCTGCGCAAGGGCGTGCCCTTCGCGACGCCGGTCTTCGACGGCGCGCGCGAGGACGACATCTGCCGTCACCTGGAGATGGCCGGGCTCGACCGCTCGGGTCAGGTCAGCCTGACCGACGGCCGCACCGGCGAGACGTTCGACCGCAAGGTGACCGTCGGCTACATCTACATGCTGAAGCTGCACCATCTCGTGGACGACAAGATCCACGCGCGCTCCATCGGCCCGTACTCGCTGGTCACCCAGCAGCCGCTGGGCGGCAAGGCCCAGTTCGGCGGCCAGCGCTTCGGTGAGATGGAGGTGTGGGCGCTCGAAGCCTACGGCGCCGCCTACACGCTGCAGGAAATGCTCACGGTCAAGTCGGACGACGTGTCCGGCCGTACTAAGGTCTACGAGGCCATCGTCCGCGGCGACGACAACTTCGAGGCCGGCATCCCCGAGTCTTTCAACGTGCTGGTCAAGGAGCTGCGCTCCCTGGGTCTGAACGTCGAGCTGAACCAGCGGACGTACTGAGCCAAACAGACTTGAACTCGCCGGAGGGGTGACCATCTTGGCCCCTTCCGGCGAGAACTGCCCTTAACCGACAACGCGGCGCTGCCAGCGGGAGACGGTCATGAATGAGTTGATGAACATTTTCGGCCAGGTCCAGGGTCCCCAGAGCTTCGATCAGATTCGCATCCAGATCGCGAGCCCCGAGCGGATCCGCTCCTGGTCGTTCGGCGAGATCAAGAAGCCGGAAACCATCAACTATCGCACTTTCAAGCCTGAGCGCGACGGCCTGTTCTGCGCCCGCATCTTCGGCCCGATCAAGGACTACGAGTGCTTGTGCGGCAAGTACAAGCGCATGAAGTATCGCGGCATCATCTGCGAGAAGTGCGGTGTCGAGGTCACCCTGTCGAAGGTCCGGCGCGAGCGCATGGGCCACATCGAGCTGGCCTCGCCGGTCGCGCACATCTGGTTCCTGAAGTCGCTGCCGAGCCGCATCGGCCTGCTGCTCGACATGACGCTCAAGGACCTTGAGCGCATCCTGTACTTTGAAAACTACGTTGTCATCGAGCCGGGCCTGACCCCGCTGAAGCTGCATTCGCTGCTCAGCGAGGAGGAGTACATCTCCGCCCAGGACGAGTACGGCGAGGACGCCTTCACCGCCTCCATCGGTGCCGAGGCGCTGCGCATTATGCTGTCGGCGCTCGACCTCGAGGAGGAGAAGAAGACCTGCCGCGAGGAGCTGCGCGAGACCGCGTCGGAGGCCAAGCGCAAGAAGCTCGTGAAGCGGCTGAAGCTGATCGACGCCTTCCTGTCGTCGCAGTCGCGCCCGGAATGGATGATCCTGGAAGTCATTCCGGTGATCCCGCCCGAGCTGCGCCCGCTCGTCCCGCTGGACGGCGGCCGCTTCGCGACGTCCGACCTGAACGACCTGTACCGCCGCGTCATCAACCGCAACAACCGTCTGAAGCGGTTGATCGAGCTGAAGGCGCCGGACATCATCGTGCGCAACGAGAAGCGCATGCTGCAGGAGGCCGTCGACGCGCTGTTCGACAACGGCCGCCGTGGCCGCGTCATCACCGGCGCCAACAAGCGTCCGCTGAAGTCGCTGTCCGACATGCTGAAGGGCAAGCAGGGCCGCTTCCGTCAGAACCTGCTCGGCAAGCGCGTCGACTACTCGGGCCGTTCGGTCATCGTGGTCGGTCCGGAGCTGAAGCTGCACCAGTGCGGCCTGCCGAAGAAGATGGCGTTGGAGCTGTTCAAGCCCTTCATCTACGCCAAGCTGGAGCTGTACGGCCTCGCCTCGACCATCAAGGCCGCCAAGCGCATGGTCGAGAAGGAGCGTCCCGAGGTCTGGGACATCCTGGAAGAGGTCATCCGCGAGCATCCGGTGATGCTGAACCGCGCGCCGACGCTGCACCGCCTGGGCATCCAGGCGTTCGAGCCGACGCTGATCGAAGGCAAGGCGATCCAGCTGCACCCGCTGGTCTGCACCGCCTTCAACGCGGACTTCGACGGTGACCAGATGGCCGTGCACGTCCCGCTGAGCCTTGAGGCCCAGCTGGAAGCGCGCGTCCTGATGATGTCCACCAACAACATCCTGTCGCCCGCGAACGGCAAGCCGATCATCGTGCCGTCGCAGGACATCGTGCTGGGTCTCTACTACATCACAATGGACCGGCCGGGCGAGAAGGGCGAGGGCATGGTCTTCGCCAACGTCGGCGAGATCGACCAGGCGCTGGACGCCAAGGTCGTGACGCTGCACGCCAAGGTGAAGGCGCGCTACAAGGGCGTGGACGAGAACGGCAACGAGAAGATCTCCATCGTGGAGACGACTCCGGGCCGCATGCTGCTGTCCGAAATCCTGCCGCGCCACCCGAACGTGCCGTTCAGCCTGATCAACCGCCTGCTGACCAAGAAGGACGTCGGCAACGTCATCGACGCCGTCTACCGCCATTGCGGTCAGAAGGAGACGGTGATCTTCGCCGACCGCCTGATGAAGCTCGGCTTCGGCCACGCCTGCCGCGCGGGCATCTCCTTCGGCAAGGACGACATGGTCATCCCCGCCGCCAAGGAGAAGCTGGTCAACGAGTCCAAGGAGCGAGTCAAGGAGTTCGAGCAGCAGTACCTCGACGGCCTGATCACCCAGGGCGAGAAGTACAACAAGGTCGTCGACGTCTGGTCGGAGTGCACGGAAAAGGTCGCCTCCGAGATGATGAAGGTCATCTCCGACACCGCGCCGGGCAAGCCCGTGAACTCGGTGTACATGATGGCCCACTCCGGCGCGCGCGGTTCGGCCGCACAGATCCGCCAGCTGGCGGGCATGCGCGGCCTGATGGCCAAGCCGTCGGGCGAGATCATCGAGACGCCGATCATCTCGAACTTCAAGGAAGGCCTGACCGTGCTGGAGTACTTCAACTCCACCCACGGCGCCCGCAAGGGTCTGGCCGACACCGCCTTGAAGACGGCGAACTCCGGTTACCTCACCCGCCGTCTCGTCGACGTGGCGCAGGACGCCATCATCGTCGAGCACGACTGCGGCACCAAGAAGGGCATCACCGTCAAGGCCGTCATCGACGGCGGCGAGGTCATCTCCCCGCTGGGCGACCGCATCCTCGGCCGCACGGCCGTGGGCGACGTGGTCGACCCGCTGAACGGCGAGCTGATCATCGAGGACGGCGGCCTGATCGAAGAGCCGATCGTCGACCGCATCGAGCGGTCGGGCATCGACAGCGTCATGATCCGCTCGGTCCTGACCTGCGAGACCAAGGACGGCGTCTGCGCCAAGTGCTACGGCCGCGATCTGGCCCGCGGCACGCTGGTGAACACCGGCGAGGCGGTCGGCGTCATCGCCGCCCAGTCGATCGGTGAGCCGGGCACGCAGCTGACGATGCGCACGTTCCACATCGGTGGCGCGGCGCAGCGCGGTGCGGAGCAGAGCCAGGTGGAGGCGGCGTTCGATGCCACGGTGCGGATCAACAACCGCAACGTCGTCATCAACTCGTCCAACATCCCGGTCGTGATGGGCCGCAACTGCGAAGTGATCCTGCTGGACGAGCAGGGCCGCGAGCGGGCGCGCCACCGCGTGCCGTACGGCGCGAAGCTGCTGGCCGACGAGGGCGTGAAGGTCGAGCGCGGCCAGAAGCTGGCCGAGTGGGACCCGTACACCCTGCCGATCATCACCGAGCGCGAGGGTACCGCCCACTACGTCGACCTCGTGGAAGGCATCTCCATGCGCGAGGTGATGGACGAGGCGACCGGTATCTCGTCGAAGGTGGTCGTCGACTGGCGCCAGCAGCCGCGCGGTGCCGATCTCAAGCCGCGCATCACGCTGCGTGACGAGCGGGGCGAGGTCATCACGCTCGCCAACGGTCTGGAAGCCCGTTACTTCATGTCCGTGGACGCCATCCTCTCCATCGAGAACGGCGCCCATGTGAAGGCCGGTGACGTGCTGGCCCGTATCCCGCGCGAGTCCTCCAAGACCCGCGACATCACGGGCGGTCTGCCGCGCGTGGCCGAGCTGTTCGAGGCGCGCCGTCCGAAGGACTTCGCGATCATCTCGGACCTCGACGGCCGCGTGGAGTTCGGCAAGGACTACAAGACCAAGCGCCGCATCGTCGTCCGCAACGACGAGACGGGGGACGAGCGCGAGTATCTGATCCCGAAGGGCAAGCACATCTCCGTGCAGGAGGGTGACTATGTCCAGCGCGGCGACCTGCTGATGGACGGCAACCCCGTCCCGCACGACATCCTGTCGGTGATGGGTGTGGAGGCTCTGGCCAACTACCTCATCAACGAAATCCAGGACGTCTATCGACTGCAGGGCGTGAAGATCAACGACAAGCACATCGAGGTGATCGTCCGCCAGATGCTGCAGAAGGTCGAGATCACCGACGCCGGCGAGACCACCTTCCTGGTGGGCGAGCAGGTGGACCGTCAGGAGTTCGACGAGGAGAACGAGAAGACGGTTGCCGAGGGGCTGAAGCCGGCCTCCGGCCATCCGGTGCTCCAGGGCATCACGAAGGCGTCGCTGCAGACTCGTTCGTTCATCTCCGCCGCCTCGTTCCAGGAAACCACCCGCGTCCTCACGGAAGCGGCGGTGTCGGGCAAGACCGACAACCTGGAAGGCCTGAAGGAGAACGTCATCGTCGGCCGCCTGATCCCGGCCGGCACGGGCTCCGTGGTGAACCGCCTGAAGCAGATCGCCGCCGAACGGGACCGCGCCGCGGCCCTGGAAGGCGGTGCGGAGGAGGCCGAAGCTCCGGCCCTGCCGCACGCGGGCGAGAACACCGCCGCCTGATCGGTGGTGTGAGAGTAGGGAAGGGGGCGCGTTCCGAAAGGGACGCGCCCTTCTTCTTTGCGGGCTGTCCGTGCCTCGCGAAAGCGCGTTCCGCCTACCTCGAACCGTCATTTGCGCGCTTGACGGGCCTTTGACCTCCCCATATAGTCCGCGAACTTCAAGGGGACCCCCGTGGGCGTCCGCGCCCCAACCGGTCCGTTGAACCCAAGCGACATAGCCGCGCAGAGATCATCTGACGGTGTTCGATCATTGGGCCCGCTCGAAGCTCCAGGGCTTCGCAGGCGGGCTTTTGCATCGTCCGGCTCCGCCGGGCGAACGACCAGAATCGTCCGGCTCCGCCGGCCGAGTGACCTGAAGGGATGAAGGGCAGATATGCCGACGATCAACCAGTTGATCCGTAAGCCGCGTGAGCCCTTGGCCGCGCGCAACAAGGTTCCCGCGATGGAGGCGTGCCCGCAGAAGCGTGGCGTCTGCACCCGCGTGTATACGACGACCCCGAAGAAGCCGAACTCGGCCCTTCGTAAGGTGGCCCGCGTTCGTCTGACGAACGGCTTCGAGGTCACCTCCTACATCCCCGGTGAGGGCCATAACCTCCAGGAGCACTCGGTGGTTATGATCCGTGGCGGCCGCGTGAAGGACCTTCCCGGCGTTCGCTACCACATCATCCGCGGCACGCTTGACACCCAGGGCGTCAAGGATCGTAAGCAGCGTCGTTCGAAGTACGGCGCGAAGCGTCCGAAGTAAGGAGTATTCACGATGTCCCGTCGTCGTCGCGCCGAGAAGCGTGAGGTCCTGCCGGACGCCAAGTATGGCGACCGCGTCCTGACCAAGTTCATGAACTGCCTGATGTATGACGGCAAGAAGTCTGCCGCCGAACGCATCGTCTATGGCGCCCTGGGTCGCATCGAGACCAAGACCAAGAACGACCCCGTTCAGGTCTTCCACGACGCCCTGGCGAACGTGAAGCCGCACCTGGAAGTCCGTTCCCGCCGCGTCGGCGGTGCGACCTACCAGGTTCCGGTCGAGGTCCGTTCGGACCGCGCCCAGGCTCTTGCCATCCGTTGGCTCATCGGCGCTGCCCGCGCCCGCTCGGAAAACACCATGACCGAGCGTCTGTCGGGTGAGCTGCTGGATGCCGCCAGCCAGCGCGGCACCGCCGTGAAGAAGCGCGAGGACACCCATCGTATGGCGGAAGCCAACAAGGCGTTCTCGCACTATCGCTGGTAAGGCACCCACCGACCCAGGTGCTTGTCATGCCCCGTTCCCACCCTCTCGCCCGTTACCGCAACATCGGCATCATGGCTCACATCGATGCCGGGAAGACCACGACCACCGAGCGGATCCTGTACTACACTGGAAAGTCGTACAAGATCGGCGAGGTGCACGAGGGCACCGCGGTCATGGACTGGATGGAGCAGGAACAGGAACGGGGCATCACGATCACGTCGGCGGCCACGACCTGCTTCTGGCGCGATCACCGCATCAACATCATCGACACGCCGGGTCACGTCGACTTCACCATCGAAGTCGAACGGAGCCTGCGCGTGCTCGACGGTGCGGTCGCGGTGTTCGACTCCGTGGCGGGGGTGGAGCCCCAGTCTGAAACCGTGTGGCGGCAGGCCGACAAGTACGGCGTGCCCCGCATGTGTTTCGTCAACAAGATGGACCGTATCGGCGCGGACTTCTTCCGCAGCGTCGATATGATGAGGGAGCGACTGGGCGCCGTTCCGCTCGTGCTCCAGTTGCCGATCGGATCCGAGGCAAGTTTTGTCGGCCTCGTCGATCTGGTCACCATGCGCGCGATCATCTGGAAGGATGAGACGCTCGGCGCCGAATTCTACCACACCGACATTCCCGACGATCTGAAGGACCGCGCGGCCGAATACCGCCAGACGCTCCTCGACACCGTGCTCGAACTCGATGACGCGGCGATGGAAGCCTATCTGGAAAGCGGCCAGGACCCGTCGGTGGACACGCTGAAGGCCTGCATCCGCAAGGGCACCATCGGGCTGAAGTTCGTGCCCGTGCTGTGCGGCTCGTCCTTCAGGAACAAGGGCGTGCAGCCGATGCTGGACGCCGTCGTCGATTACCTGCCGGCCCCCGTGGACATCGGGTCGGTGAAGGGGCACCGCGTCGAGAGCAGCGAGCCGGACGAGCGCGCGCCCGACGACTCCGCACCCTTTTCGGCGCTCGCCTTCAAGATCATGAACGACCCCTTCGTCGGGTCGCTGACCTTCGTGCGTGTCTATTCCGGCGTCGTCGAGGCCGGCAGCACCGTGCTAAATCCCGTGAAGGGTGAGCGCGAGCGCATCGGCCGCATGCTGCTGATGCACGCCAATTCGCGCGAGGAGATCAAGGAAGCCTACGCCGGCGACATCGTGGCCTTCACAGCGCTGAAGGCGACGACCACCGGCGACACGCTGTGCGATCCCGCCAAGCCCATCGTTCTGGAGCGGATGGAGTTCCCGGAGCCGGTCATCGAGGTGGCCGTTGAGCCGAAGTCCAAGGCTGACCAGGAGAAGATGGGCATGGCGCTCGCCCGCCTCGCCCAGGAGGACCCGTCCTTCCGCGTCTCGGTCGATCACGAGAGCGGTCAGACGGTCATCAAGGGCATGGGCGAACTGCATCTGGAGATCATCGTCGACCGCATGAAGCGGGAGTTCAAGGTGGATGCGAACGTCGGCGCGCCGCAGGTGGCGTACCGCGAGACCATCACCAAGTCCGCCGAGGTCGACTACACCCACAAGAAGCAGACCGGCGGCACGGGCCAGTTCGCCCGTGTGAAGCTGGTCTTCGAACCGCTGCCTCCCGGCGGCGGCTTCGCCTTCGAGAACAAGGTCGTCGGCGGCGCCGTGCCGAAGGAGTATGTGCCGGGCGTCCAGAAGGGGCTCGATTCGTCGATGGCCACCGGCGTCATCGCCGGCTTCCCGGTTATCGATCTGAAGGTCGCTCTGGTCGACGGCGCCTACCACGACGTCGACTCCTCGGTCCTGGCCTTCGAGATCGCCACCCGCGCTGCATTCCGCGAGGGCGTGCAGAAGGCCGGTCCGACGCTTCTGGAGCCGATCATGAGGGTTGAGGTGGTGACGCCCGAAGATTACATGGGCGACGTCATCGGTGACCTGAACAGCCGCCGTGGGCAGATCAGCGGCATGGACCAGCGCGGCAATGCCCGTGCGCTCACGGCCATGGTGCCGCTGGCCAACATGTTCGGTTATGTGAACACCCTGCGCTCCATGAGCCAGGGGCGCGCGCAATACACCATGCAGTTCGACCACTACGAACCGGTGCCGCAGGCCATCGCGGAGCAAATCCGCGCCAAGATGGCCTGAAACCGCTGGAACGACCAAGAGACGGAGAGAGCAACCCATGGCCAAGGCAAAGTTCGAGCGGAACAAGCCGCACTGCAATGTTGGCACGATCGGCCACGTCGACCACGGCAAGACGTCGCTGACCGCGGCGATCACGAAGGTGCTGGCCGAGTCCGGCGGTGCGACCTTCACCGCTTACGACCAGATCGACAAGGCGCCGGAAGAGAAGGCGCGCGGCATCACGATCTCGACGGCGCACGTCGAGTACGAGACGACCAACCGCCACTACGCGCACGTCGACTGCCCGGGCCACGCCGACTACGTCAAGAACATGATCACCGGGGCGGCGCAGATGGACGGCGCCATCCTGGTCGTGTCGGCCGCCGACGGCCCGATGCCGCAGACCCGCGAGCACATCCTGCTCGCCCGCCAGGTCGGCGTGCCGGCGCTGTGCGTGTTCATGAACAAGGTCGACATGGTCGACGACCCGGAGCTGCTGGAGCTGGTCGAGCTGGAGGTGCGCGAGCTGCTGTCCTCCTACCAGTTCCCCGGCGACGAGATCCCCATCGTCAAGGGCTCGGCCCTGTGCGCGCTGGAGGACCGCTCGCCGGAGATCGGCCGTGACGCGGTGCTCAAGCTGATGGCCGAGGTCGACGCCTACATCCCGCAGCCGGAGCGTCCGAAGGACCGTCCGTTCCTGATGCCGATCGAGGACGTGTTCTCGATCTCCGGCCGTGGCACGGTGGTGACCGGCCGCGTCGAGCGCGGCATCGTCAAGGTCGGCGACGAGGTCGAGATCGTCGGCCTGAAGGCGACGCAGAAGACCACGGTGACCGGCGTCGAGATGTTCCGCAAGCTGCTCGACTCGGGCGAGGCCGGCGACAACATCGGCGCGCTGCTGCGCGGCACCAAGCGCGAGGACGTGGAGCGCGGCCAGGTTCTGGCCAAGCCGGGCTCGATCACCCCGCACACCAAGTTCAAGGCCGAGGCGTACATCCTGACCAAGGAAGAGGGTGGCCGCCACACGCCGTTCTTCACCAACTACCGGCCGCAGTTCTATTTCCGCACGACCGACGTGACGGGCATGGTGTCGCTGCCGGAAGGTGTCGAGATGGTGATGCCGGGCGACAACGTCGCCATGGACGTCGAGCTGATCGCCCCGATCGCCATGGACGAGGGCCTGCGCTTCGCCATCCGCGAGGGTGGCCGCACCGTCGGCGCCGGCGTCGTTGCCAAGATCGTTCAGTAACCAGTCTCCGCGACTGGAACGTTCGACCGAAGTGAGGGGGGCCGGCCGAAACGCCGGCCCCTTTCTCGTTCTTAGTTCCTGATTTCAGGCCGTGGCATCCCAAACGCCCTCGATGCTTCCTCCTCCCGACGCAAGGGGGAAAATGTGGGTTGACACCGGGGCGCCTTGGGCATACACGTTACGCCCTCTGGAATTTGGGTTGGTAGTAGGCACGTCCGGCCTAGACGCAGCCCGATATCGAACGGCACGGCGAGCCTCGCTCGCACCGCATGCTGACCGGAACATCCCGGCCGCGCCCAGGCGCGGGGGGATGTTCTTTTCGTATCGGCCGTCACATCGGTTTGGACGAACCGCCGCCCGACGCTTCGGTGAACCGGCGCAGGGTGACCTGACGCTGCCGGTCCCCGGGGAAAAGTTTTGGGGTACCGGTGGCGCGGTCGCGTCACCGAAACGAGGTGCAAGGGACGTTTGGACATGGACAGCCAGAACATCCGCATCCGCCTGAAGGCGTTCGATCATCGCGTGCTCGACCAGTCGACCAGCGAGATCGTCAACACCGCCAAGCGGACCGGTGCTCGGGTGCGGGGCCCGATCCCGCTGCCGACGCAGATCGAGAAGTTTACCGTGAACCGCTCGCCGCACGTCGACAAGAAGTCGCGCGAGCAGTTCGAAATTCGCACCCACAAGCGTCTGCTCGACATCGTCGATCCGACGCCGCAGACGGTGGACGCGCTGATGAAGCTCGACCTCGCCGCGGGTGTGGACGTCGAAATCAAGCTCTAAGTCGTTGCTGTTGAGGGACCTCTCCGTTTGAGGATGTCCCTGGTCAGGAGATAAAGAACAATGCGATCCGGTTTGATCGCGCAGAAAGTCGGCATGACCCGCGTCTTCACGGACGAGGGCCAGCACGTGCCGGTGACTGTGCTGAAAGTCGACAGCTGCCAGGTCGTCGCCGTTCGCACCGAGGACAAGGATGGCTACACCGCCGTCCAGCTCGGCGCGGGCGCCATCAAGGTGAAGAACGTCACGAAGCCTGAGCGCGGGCATTTCGCCAAGGCGCGCGTGGAGCCGAAGCGCAAGCTGGTCGAGTTCCGCGTCGATGCCGATGCGCTGATCGAGGTTGGCGCCGAGTTGTCGGCCGCGCACTTCGTTCCGGGCCAGTACGTGGACGTTACCGGCACCTCCATCGGTAAGGGCTTCGCCGGTCCGATGAAGCGCTGGAACTTCGGTGGTCTGCGCGCCACGCACGGCGTGTCGGTGTCGCACCGCTCGCACGGTTCGACGGGTAACCGCCAGGATCCCGGCAAGGTCTTCAAGAACAAGAAGATGGCCGGTCATCTGGGCGACGAGAAGGTCACGGTCCTGAACCTGAAGGTCGTGTCGGTCGACGAAGAGCGCGGCCTGATCTTCCTGAAGGGCGCCGTTCCGGGCTCCGAGGGCAGCTGGCTGCGCATCCGCGACGCGGTGAAGAAGAAGGCGCCGGAAGGTCTCCCGTTCCCGGCCGGCATCAAGGCTGCGCCGGCGGCTGAGTCCGCGGCCGAGCCGCAGGAGTGAAGGCCATGAAGGCGACCGTCAAGAACCTGAACAACGAGGCCGTCGGCGAGATCGAACTCGCAGACGAGGTGTTCGGCCTCCCCGCCCGCACCGATCTGCTGGCCCGCATGGTCAACTGGCAGCTGGCCAAGCGCCGCGCCGGTACGCACAAGACCAAGGGCGTCAGCGAGATCTCCGGCACCGGCAAGAAGCCGTACCGTCAGAAGGGCACCGGCCGCGCCCGCCAGGGCTCGCTGCGTTCGCCGCAGTTCCGTGGTGGCGCGACGATCTTCGGCCCGGTTGTCCGCTCGCACGAGCACAGCCTGACCAAGAAGGTCCGCAAGCTGGCCCTGAAGACCGCCCTGTCCACCAAGGCTGCCGAAGGCAAGCTGATCGTGCTCGACGCCGCCACGGCCGACACGCACAAGACCAAGGAGCTGTTCGCCCGCCTGGGCGCGCTCGGCCTGACCTCCGCGCTGATCATCGATGGCGCCAACCTGAACGAGAACTTCGTGAAGGCCGCTGGCAACATCCCGCTGATCGACGTGCTGCCGGAGCAGGGCGCCAACGTCTACGACATTCTTCGCCGCGATACGCTGGTCCTGACCCGCAACGCGGTCGAGCAGCTGGAGGCTCGCCTGAAATGAGCAAGCAGTCGAAACCTGCGGTGAGCCGGGAGCGGATGTACGACCTGATCCTGGCTCCGGTCATCACCGAGAAGTCGACGATGGCGTCGGAGCACAACCAGGTCACGTTCCGTGTGCCGCTGTCGGCCACGAAGCCGGAGATCAAGGCGGCGGTTGAAGGTCTCTTCAACGTGAAGGTGACCGCGGTCAACACCCTGATTTCCAAGGGCAAGACCAAGCGGTTCCGCGGCACCATCGGTCGTCGCTCGGACTTCAAGAAGGCCGTCGTCACCCTCGCCGAGGGTAACAAGATCGACGTGACCACGGGCATCTGAGCGGGAGTGTGATCCGATGGCTCTGAAGCAATACCGCCCGATTACGCCGTCGCTCCGCCAGCTGGTCATCGTCGACCGCTCGGAGCTGTGGAAGGGCAAGCCGGTCAAGTCCCTCACCGAGGGCCTGACCAAGTCCGGCGGCCGCAACAACACCGGCCGCATCACCGCGCGCCGGATGGGTGGCGGTCACAAGCGCACCTATCGTCTGGTCGACTTCAAGCGTCGCGCCAAGTTCGACGTGCCGGCCACCGTTGAGCGGCTGGAATACGATCCGAACCGCACGGGCTTCATCGCCCTCATCAAGTATGAGGACGGCACCCTGTCGTACATCCTGGCGCCGCAGCGCCTGAAGGTGGGTGACACGGTCATCGCCGGCGAGAAGGTCGACGTGAAGCCCGGCAACGCCATGCCGCTGAAGAACATCCCGGTCGGCTCGGTCATCCACAATGTGGAGCTGAAGCCCGGCAAGGGTGGCCAGCTGGCCCGTTCGGCCGGTACCTATCTGCAGCTGGTCGGCCGCGACAGCGGCTACGCCCAGCTGAAGCTGCCCTCGGGCGAGCTTCGCATGGTGCGCGGCGAGTGCATGGCCACCATCGGTGCCGTGTCGAACCCGGACCAGATGAACATCAACCTGGGCAAGGCGGGTCGCAACCGTTGGCTGGGCAAGCGTCCGTCGGTCCGTGGCGTCGTCATGAACCCGATCGACCACCCGCACGGTGGTGGTGAGGGTCGCACCTCGGGCGGCCGTCATCCGGTCACCCCGTGGGGCAAGCCGACCAAGGGCAAGAAGACGCGTCGCAACAAGAAGACGGACGGCCTGATCCTGCGCCGCCGTCATTCGAAGTAAGGAGGTCGGACGATGGCACGCTCCGTTTGGAAGGGCCCGTTCGTCGACGGCTATCTGCTGAAGAAGGCGGACAAGAGCCGCTCTTCGGGCCGCAACGAGATCATCAAGATCTGGTCGCGTCGTTCGACCATCCTGCCGCAGTTCGTGGGTCTCACGTTCGGCGTCTACAATGGCCACAAGTTCCTGCCGGTTCTGGTGACCGAGAACATGATCGGCCACAAGTTCGGTGAGTTCGCTCCGACGCGCACCTTCTACGGTCACGCGGCGGACAAGAAGGCGAAGAGGAAGTAAGCCATGGGCAAGCCCTCCAACCCCAGCCGTATCGCGGAGAACGAGGCCCTGGCCTCCAATCCGATGATCCGCACCAGCCCGCGCAAGCTGAACCTCGTCGCCCAGCTCATCCGCAACATGGATGCCAGCAAGGCCGTGGCCGAGCTGACCTTCTCCAAGCGCCGCATCGCCGGCGAGGTGAAGAAGGTCCTCCAGGCCGCGATCGCGAACGCCGAGAACAACCACCAGCTGGACGTTGACCGCCTGTACGTCTCCTCGGCGACGGTCGGCCGCGCTCTGGTGATGAAGCGCTTCCACGCCCGGGCCCGCGGTCGCGGCGCCCGTGTCGAGAAGCTGTTCAGCAACCTGACGATCATCGTGCGCGAGCGCGAAGCCGCTGCCGAAGGGGCCGAGTAAGATGGGTCAGAAAGTCAATCCGATCGGGCTGCGCCTCGGCATCAACCGGACCTGGGACAGCCGCTGGTTCGCCAAGCGCGACTACGCCAACCTGCTGCACCAGGACCTGAAGCTGCGCGGCTATCTGCAGGGCCGCCTGCAGCAGGCCGGCTGCTCGCGCGTCGTGATCGAGCGTCCCGCCAAGAAGGCCCGCGTCACCATCCACTCGGCTCGTCCGGGCGTGGTGATCGGCAAGAAGGGCGCGGACATCGAGAAGCTGCGTTCCGAGCTGTCGAAGATGACCGGCAGCGAGGTGAGCCTGAACATCGTCGAGATCCGCAAGCCGGAGATCGACGCTCGCCTCATCGCCGAGAACATCGCCAGCCAGCTGGAGCGCCGCGTCGCCTTCCGTCGCGCCATGAAGCGCGCCGTGCAGTCGGCCATGCGCCTCGGCGCCCAGGGCATCCGGATCAACTGCTCCGGCCGTCTCGGCGGCGCCGAGATCGCTCGTCTGGAGTGGTACCGCGAGGGTCGCGTTCCGCTGCACACCCTGCGTGCGGACATCGACTATGGCACCGCCACCGCGAAGACCACCTACGGCACCTGCGGTGTCAAGGTGTGGGTCTTCAAGGGCGAGATCATGGCCCATGACCCGATGGCCCAGGACAAGCGCATGGGCTCCGAGCCGGTGTCCACCGATGGCGAGCCGCGCCGCGAGCGTCGCGAGCGTGGCGACCGTGAGGATCGGGGCGGCCGTGGCCGTGACCGTTCCGAACGGGCTGACCGCGAGTAAAGGGGCAGAGCGATGCTTTCTCCGAAGCGTACCAAGTACCGCAAGGCCCACAAGGGCCGCATCCACGGCAACGCGAAGGGCGGCACCCAGCTGAACTTCGGTTCCTTCGGCCTCAAGGCTCTGGAGCCCGAGCGCATCACCGCGCGCCAGATCGAGGCGGCCCGCCGCGCGATCACCCGCGCCATGAAGCGTCAGGGCCGCGTGTGGATCCGCGTGTTCCCGGACCTGCCGGTCTCCACCAAGCCCGCCGAAGTCCGCATGGGTTCCGGTAAGGGCACGCCCGAATACTGGGCGGCGCGCGTTCATCCGGGCCGCATCCTGTTTGAGCTGGACGGCGTGCCCGCGGATGTGGCAAAGCAGGCGTTCGCCCTGGCGGCCGCCAAGCTGCCGATCAAGACTAAGCTGGTGACCCGCCTCGGCGGTGAGGAGGTGGCGGCATGAAGTCCGTCGACGTTCGTAGCAAGAGCACGGATGAGCTGAACGATCAGCTCCTCCAGCTCAAGAAAGAGCAGTTCAACCTGCGTTTCCAGCGGGCTTCCGGCCAGCTGGAGAACACCGCGCGGGTGCAGGTGGTGCGTCGCGACATCGCCCGCATCAAGACGATCCTCGGCGAGCGTTCGCGCTCGGCCGAAGCCGGCAAGTAAGGAGGGCTACCTATGCCTCGCCGCGTTCTGCAGGGCACGGTGGTCAGCGACAAGGGCGACAAGACGGTTATCGTCCTGGTCGAGCGCCGCGTCATGCACCCCGTGTACAAGAAGTTCATTCGTCAGTCGAAGAAGTACGCCGCCCACGACGAGGGCAACCAGTTCAAGGTCGGCGATACCGTTTCGATCATCGAGTGCCGTCCGATCTCCAAGCGCAAGCGCTGGGAGGTCGTGCTTGAGTCCGCCGCCGTTGGCGGCGCCGCCTAAACGGAAGGGTACAAACCATGATCCAGATGCAAACCAACCTGGAAGTCGCCGACAATAGCGGGGCGCGCCGGGTGCAGTGCATCAAGGTGCTTGGTGGGTCCAAGCGGAAGGTCGCGACCGTTGGCGACATCATTGTCGTCTCGGTCAAGGAGGCCATTCCGAAGGGTCGCGTCAAGAAGGGCGACGTGCATCGCGCCGTCATCGTCCGCACCGCGAAGGAACTGCGCCGGGAGGACGGATCGGCGATCCGTTTCGACCGTAATGCCGCCGTGCTGATCAACAAGCAGGGCGAGCCGATCGGCACCCGTATTTTCGGGCCGGTCACCCGTGAGCTTCGTGGCAAGAAGTTCATGAAGATCATCTCGCTGGCGCCGGAGGTGCTGTGATGGCCGCGAAGATCAAGACCAAGGACAAGGTCGTCGTTCTGGCCGGCAAGGACAAGGGCAAGACCGGCGAGGTGCTCAAGGTCATCCCGGCGGAAAACCGTGTCGTCGTGCAGGGCGTGAACGTGGTGAAGAAGCACCAGCGTCCCAGCGCCCGCTCGCAGGGCGGCATCGTTGAGTTCGAGGCGCCGATCAACGTCTCGAACGTCGCTCATGTCGACCCCAAGGACGGCAAGCCGACCCGCGTCGGTTTCAAGGTCCTTGAGGATGGCCGCAAGGTGCGTGTCGCCAAGCGGTCCGGCGAAGTCATCGACGTGTGAGGACCGGACCCATGGCTGCACGTTTGAAAGAAGTTTACGACTCCAAGATCCGCGCCGCGCTCAAGAGCGAGTTCGGCTACAAGAACGACATGGAAGTTCCGCGGATCGAGAAGATCGTCATCAATATGGGTGTCGGCGAGGCTGTCGGCGACTCCAAGAAGATCCAGAACGCGGTGAGCGAACTCGCGGCGATCACCGGCCAGAAGCCGGTCGTCACGAAGTCCCGCAAGTCGATCGCGCAGTTCAAGCTGCGTGAGGGCATGTCGATCGGTTGCAAGGTGACCCTGCGCCGCGATCGCATGTACGAGTTCCTGGATCGTCTGGTCACGATCGCGCTGCCGCGTGTCCGCGACTTCCGCGGCATCCCCGGCAGCAGCTTCGACGGCCGTGGCAACTATGCCATGGGCGTCAAGGAGCAGATCATTTTCCCGGAGATCGACTACGACAAGATCGATCAGATCCGCGGCATGGACATCATTTTCGTCACCTCGGCGAAGTCCGACCAGGAAGCCAAGGCTCTCCTGAAGGCCTTCGACATGCCGTTCGTGAGCTGATTGGCTGGAGCACGACCCCATGGCTAAGACCAGTGCCATCGAGAAGAACAAGCGTCGCACCAAGTTGGTGAAGCAGTTCGCCAACAAGCGTGCGCGCCTCAAGGCCATCGCTTCCGACCGTACCCTCCCGCCGGAAGAGCAGTTCGCCGCCCGCCTCAAGCTGGCCGAAATGCCGCGCAACTCTTCGAAGGTGCGCATCCGCAACCGCTGCGAAATGACCGGCCGTCCGCGGGCGTTCTATCGCAAGTTCAAGCTGTCCCGCGTCACCCTCCGTGAACTGGCCTCCACCGGCCAGATTCCCGGCATGGTGAAGTCGAGCTGGTAAGGAGGGTCGAATATGTCTTTGAGCGATCCGCTCGGCGATATGCTGACCCGCATCCGCAACGGTCAGCACGCCCGTATGTCTGTTGTGGAAAGCCCGGCGTCCAAGCTGCGCAGCAACGTGCTTGAGGTGCTCAAGCGCGAGGGTTACATCCGTGGCTACTCCGAACAGGAGCTGCGCCCGGGTGTGAAGAACCTGAAGATCGAGCTGAAGTACCACGAAGGCGAGCCTGTCATTAAGCAGATCGCCCGTGTGTCCAAGCCCGGCCGCCGCGTCTATTCGAAGATCAACGACCTGCCCCGCGTCTTCAACGGCCTGGGCATCGCGATCCTTTCGACTCCGCGTGGCGTGATGTCGGACAACGAGGCCCGCGCCGCCAACGTCGGCGGCGAAGTCCTCTGCCGCGTGTTCTAAGGGGGACCTCGCGATGTCGCGCATTGGCAAGCATCCCGTGCCGGTCCCGGCTGGCGTTGACGTTTCCGTCAACGGTCAGCAGGTGACGGCCAAGGGCAAGCTGGGCTCGCTCAGCATGACCCTGATCGACGACATTTCGGCCAAGCTGGAAGACGGCAAGGTCGTGGTGGCGCCGGCGAACGACAGCAAGCGGGCCCGCGTCATGTGGGCCACCTCGCGCACCCTGATCAACAACATGGTCACGGGCGTCAGCCAGGGCTTCACGATCAACCTCGAGATCAACGGCGTCGGTTACCGCGCGGCCGTGCAGGGCAAGGAGCTGGTCATGCAGCTCGGCTTCTCGCACGACGTGAAGTACGCGATCCCCGAGGGCATCTCGATCAAGTGCGACAAGCCGACGTCGATCTCGGTGTCGGGCTTCGACAAGCAGAAGGTCGGCCAGGTCGCCGCGGAAATCCGCGGTTGGAAGAAGCCGGAGCCCTACAAGGGCAAGGGCATCAAGTACGAGACCGAGACCGTCCTCCGCAAGGAAGGCAAGAAGAAGTAAGGTCCGCCATGCTGAAGCCAAAGCAACTCCACGAGCGCCGCAAGCAGCGCGTGCGCGCGCAGATTGCCAAGAAGGCCGGCGGGCGGGCTCGCCTCTCGGTCTTCCGGTCCAATCTGCACATCTACGCCCAGATCATCGACGACGAGGCCGGCAAGACGCTGGCCTCCGCCTCCTCGCTGGAGAAGGAGCTGCGCGAGCAGCTCAAGCACGGCGGGAACGTCGAGGCCGCCAAGAAGATCGGCGCCCTGATCGCCGAGCGCGCCAAGGCGGCGGGCGTCACCGAGGTCGTCTTCGACCGCGGTGGTTACATTTACCATGGCCGGGTCAAAGCCCTGGCCGACGCCGCCCGCGAGGGCGGGCTGTCGTTCTAAGGAGGCCCCGATATGGCACGTGAACGAGGCGAGCGGAGCGACCGCGAGCGGCAGCCCCGCGACCGGGAAGAGAGCGAGCTGATTGAAAAGCTCGTCGGCATCAACCGCGTCGCCAAGGTGGTGAAGGGTGGCCGTCGTTTCGGCTTCGCCGCCCTGGTGGTGGTCGGTGACGGCAAGGGCCGCGTCGGCGTCGGTTCCGGCAAGGCCCGCGAGGTCCCGGAAGCCATCCGCAAGGCGACGGACCAGGCGAAGCGCGGCATGATCCGCGTTCCGCTGCGCGAAGGCCGCACGCTGCACCATGACTCCAACGGCCACTTCGGTGCCGGCAAGGTTGTGCTGCGGGCCGCCCCGGCCGGTACCGGCATCATCGCCGGCGGTCCGATGCGCGCGATCTTCGAGGCGCTGGGCGTGCAGGACGTGGTGACGAAGTCGATCGGCACCTCCAACCCGCACAACATGATCAAGGCGACCTTCGACGCCCTGTCGCAGGTGGTCAGCCCGCGCAGCGTCGCCGCCCGCCGCGGCCGTCGCGTGAGCGACATCCTCGGCAAGCGCGAGACCGGCGCCGCCGGTCAGGAGGCCTGATCATGGCCGAGAAGAAGACCGTCATCGTCACCCAGACCCACAGCCCGATCGGTCGCAAGCACGACCAGCGGGAAACCCTGATCGGTCTGGGCCTGAACAAGCTGCACCGGACCCGCGAGCTGGAGGACACTCCGGCGGTGCGGGGCATGATCGCCAAGGTCGCGCACCTGGTCCGCGTCGAGAACGAGGGCTGAAGCCATGACGAAGCTGAACGAACTCCGGGACAACCCCGGTGCCCGTAAGGAGCGCATGCGCGTCGGCCGTGGTATCGGCTCGGGCAAGGGCAAGACCGGCGGCCGTGGCGTGAAGGGTCAGACCTCGCGCACCGGCGTTGCCATCAACGGCTTCGAAGGCGGCCAGATGCCCCTTCATCGTCGCCTTCCGAAGCGCGGTTTCCGCAACATCTTCGCGAAGGAATACTCGGTGGTGAACCTGGGCTCCGTCCAGAAGGCCATCGACGCCGGCAAGCTCGACGCGTCGAAGACCATCGACGCCGAGGCCCTGAACGCCGCGGGCGTGACGGGCAAGGTGAAGAAGGACGGCGTTCGTCTGCTGGGCAAGGGCGCCCTGACGACGAAGGTCAGCTTCACCGTCGCCGGTGCGTCGAAGTCGGCGATCGAAGCGGTCGAGAAGGCGGGTGGCAGCGTTACGCTGACCGCGCCCGCCGCCGAAGCCGCCGAGTGATAGACGTCGGGTGACCGACGTCGGGTGAACGGATAAGCTCGCGCTTGCGCGTGGGCCGCCTCCGGCACTAAAAGAAGCGAAGTCGCGAGGGGCGGCCTGCATCGCGCAGGACCGCCCCTTTGCACATACCGGACAGGGAATCGACCCATGGCATCAGCGGCCGAGCAGCTTGCCGCGAATATGAATTTCGGTGCCTTCGCCAAGGCGACCGAGCTGAAGAAGCGGATCTGGTTCACCCTCGGTGCCCTGATCATCTACCGCCTGGGCACCTACATCCCATTGCCCGGCGTGAACCCGCAGATTCTCGCCGACGTCTTCCGCCAGCAGGGCGGGGGCATTCTCGGCATGTTCGACATGCTGGCCGGCGGCGCGCTGAGCCGCATGACCATCTTCGCGCTCAACATCATGCCGTACATCTCGGCGTCGATCATCGTGCAGCTGCTGACCGCCGTGTCGCCGCAGATGGAGGCGCTGAAGAAGGAAGGCGAATCGGGCCGCAAGAAGCTGAACCAGTACACGCGCTACGGCACGGTGCTGCTGGGCACGGTGCAGGCCTGGGGTCTCGCGGTCGGCCTTGAATCCATGTCCGGCTCGATGGGGCCGGCGGTGGCCGATCCGGGCATGTTCTTCCGCATCGCCACGGTCATCACGCTGGTCGGCGGCACGCTGTTCCTGATGTGGTTGGGCGAGCAGATCACGGCGCGGGGCATCGGCAACGGCATCTCGCTCATCATCTTCGCCGGCATCGTCGCGGAACTTCCGCGCGCGCTGGTCAGCACGCTGGAACTGGGCCGCACGGGTGCCCTGTCCACGGTGTTCATCATCGTTCTGCTGCTGATGGCCGTGGGTGTGGTGTTCTTCATCGTGTTCATGGAGCGCGCGCAGCGCCGCCTGCTGGTGCAGTATCCGAAGCGCCAGGTCGGCAACCGCGTGTTCGGCGGCGAGGCGTCGCACCTGCCGCTGAAGCTGAACACCTCGGGCGTCATTCCGCCGATCTTCGCCTCGTCGCTGCTGCTGCTGCCGCTGACCGCGGTCGGCTTCGCGGGCGGGGAGGGGCCGGAGTGGCTGCAGACGGTGTCGCGCTATCTGGCGCACGGCACGCCGCTGTACATGTTCCTGTACGCCGCGCTGATCGTCTTCTTCTGCTTCTTCTACACCGCCATCGTGTTCAACCCGGCGGAAACGGCGGAGAACCTGCGGAAGTACGGCGGCTTCATCCCCGGCATCAGGCCGGGCAAGAACACGGCCGACTACATCGACTACGTGCTGACCCGCCTGACGGTGATCGGCTCGGCCTACCTTGTGGCGGTTTGTCTCCTGCCCGAAATCCTGATTTCCCAGCACTCGGTTCCGTTCTATTTTGGCGGCACCAGTCTGCTGATCGTGGTCACGGTCACCATGGACACGGTCGCGCAGATCCATAGCCATCTGCTGGCGCACCAGTACGAAGGGCTGATTAAGAAAGCGAAGCTTCGGGGGAGAAAGTAATGAACCTCATTCTGCTCGGACCGCCGGGCGCCGGGAAGGGGACCCAGGCGCGCCGTCTGGAGGACACGCGTGGACTCGTCCAGCTTTCGACGGGCGACATGCTCCGCGCGATGGTCGCCGAGGGTGGTCCGCTGGGGCAGCAGGCCAAGGAGATCATGGCCGCCGGCAAGCTGATGCCGGATGACCTGATGGTCCAGATGATCGGCGAGCGCATTTCCAAGCCGGACGTCAAGAACGGCTTCATCCTCGACGGCTTCCCGCGCACGGTCGCCCAGGCCGAGGCGCTGGACAAGATGCTGGCCGACAAGGGCCTGAAGCTCGACCACGTGATCGAGATGAAGGTCGTGGACGACGTTCTGGTGGAGCGCATCACCGGCCGCTACACCTGCGCCAAGTGCGGCAAGGGCTATCACGACACGTTCGAGAAGCCAAAGGTCGAGGGCGTGTGCGACTCGTGCGGGGGCACGGAGTTCAAGCGCCGCGCCGACGACAACGCCGACACGGTGAAGACCCGTCTGGCCCAGTATCACGAGCAGACCGCGCCGATTCTGCCCTACTACCGGGATCGGGGCGTGCTGAAGACGGTGGACGGCATGGCCGACATCGACGAAGTGACGAAGCAGATCGAGGGGCTTCTGGCCGCCTGAGGCGGCCGGGACCGTTCGCAACGCTGAAACAAAAAAGCCGCAGACTCCTGATGGAGGCTGCGGCTTTTTTGTCGAGCACGTCCGGGGCGGGGGAGGGCGGGTCGGAACCGACGGGCGCCGTTCAGGCCTTGGGTGCGTCGGTCTTCGCCGCCGGTGCCGTTTCCGGGTCCTTGGGCATGTCGTTGTAGCGTTCGAGGACCCAGCCCAGATGGGCAATGGCCGCCGCCGAGGCGGCGTCGGCGTCGCGGCGGGCAATGGCTTCGTAGATGGCGCGATGATGGTCGATCATCAGCGCCTCCTTGCCCAGAGCGAAGGGCTCGGTGTGGTGGTAGTCCATCATCTGGCCGAGGATGTCGCGGATCGTCGCGAGCAGATGCAGGTAGACGGGGCTGCCCGCCGCCTGCGCCACGGCGAGGTGGAAGTCCATGTCGTCGGCGGCCTGCTTGCCGTCACGGCCGGTCTGGCCCATGGCGGTCAGAACCTTGCCGATGTGCGCGATCTGCTCGGGCGTCGCGCGCTCGGCGGCGCGGCGGGCCGCCCAGCCTTCCAGTGCCTGGCGGATCTCCACGAGGTCGCAGAGGTTGGCGTGCTTGACGCGCACCATTTCGGTCAGCGCGCCGTCCATGGCACCGGCGGAGGAGACCACGCGGGTGCCGCCGCCCTGGACGGCGGTTAGGAAGCCCTGGGTCTTCAGCTTCTGCAGAGCCGCGCGAACGGACACGCGGCTGACGTGCAACTGCTCGGCCAGCTGGCGTTCGCCCGGCAGGCGCTCGCCCGGCACCAGCTCGCCACGCGCGATGCGATCGAGAAGCTGCTGCGCCACCCACTCGGAGATGCGTTGCGAGGAGGCGGGGACATGGAGGGATTCTTCGGCTTCGGACACGGAGGAGTCCCCTTCATAAGCAATCAGTCATAGGTCGTACCCGGCTGCCGCACAGGCGTCAACCGAGTCGTCAGTTATCGGCTTCCCCGGCGCGCCAGCAGGATGCCGGCCAGGACGATCACCGCCCCGACCGCTTGCAGCGCGCCCAGCGGCTCGCCCAGAAGCACCCACGCGAGCACCGCCGCTGCGGCCGGCTGGAAGAGCAGGCTGACCGAGGAAAAGGCGGCCGGCAGATGGGCCAGCGCGTAGGCGATCAGGCTTTGTCCGCCCGCGTGGCTGACCAACGCCAACCCCAGCAGCACCGCCCAGCCGGTGGCCGTGCCCGCGATCAGGCTCTCTCCCGACAACAGCGCAATGGGCAGAAGCGCGGCGCCGGTGACGACGCCGCTCCAGGTCATGATGGTGGCGGTCGAGAACTCGGCGCGCAGCCGCCCGACCGACAGGATGTAGCCGCCATAGAACACGGCGGTCAGCAGGCCCAGCGCGTCGCCGAACAAGTGGTCGGGGCTGAGCTGAAGACTGCGCCCCATCAGCACCACCGCGCCGCCCAGCGCCAGCGCGAGGCCCAGCACGAAGGTGCGCGTGAAGCGCTCCTTGAACACCAGCCAGGAGACCAGCGTCACGAAGATCGGCGCGAAGTTGGCGAGCAGCGTGGAATTGGCGACCGACGTGTATTTGATCGACCAGTGCCACACGGCGAGGTCGCCGGCGAAGAACAGGCCGGCGGCGGTCAGGCGCCCGTAGTCGGACAAGGACGATGGCCGGCGCGCGCGCCCCGCGCCCTTCGGCTCCAGCGCCATCCACAGCCACAGGACCGGCACCGAGAAGCCCAGCCGCCAGAAGGCGGTGGCGACCGGCCCCAACTCCGACAGGCGGACGAAGATCGGCGCGAAGGCGATCCCCAAAGCCCCGGTCAACAGCGCGATCAGCGCGACGCGTTGCGCGCGGTCGATGCGGGTGGCGGGAGAGAGGGGGGCGGCGTCGAGCATACCCGCGTTATAGCGGGCGCAACCATCGCGCGCCATGGCCGCCCGCCGCATGGCTCATCTGCAAAGGGCGGTCCCGACGATGCTTCCTGTTGCGGAGGGCGCAGGTTCCTCGGCAGGACGTTCCGGTCTTCTTCTTCGCGGCGGCGTTCTTGATGGACCGGGCGACCGCGTCTCGTTCAAGGGGCCGCAGGCGGAAAACGGCAGCAGGACGATGAACAAAAGCGCCCCGATCTGTTTCAGCATCATCTATGCCGATTCTCGCGAAACTCCCGCCAGTTTCGATGCCGTTCTACCACGTTTGCCGGAGCTTCCGGTTCGCCCTGTCCCCTGCGATACTGCTCGACGATGACGCCGCACTCCCCCTGCCAGCCGGCTGAGCACGAACCGGCTGAACATCGCCGCCCGGTGACCGCCCCGACGCCGCCGCGTGCCGCGCCGCCGCCGCCGTTGCTCGGCCCCGACGACCCGCCGCCGGTCACGGTGCTGAACCCGGATTCGGAAAGCGCGCTGCTGCTGGTCTGCGACCACGCCACGCGGGCCATTCCCAAGGCGCTCGACCAACTCGGCCTGACCGAGGAGCAACTGTGCCGGCACATCGCCTACGACATCGGCGCGGCGGAACTGACCAAGCGGCTGGCCGAGCGGTTCGGGGCGACGGCGGTGCTGTCCGGCTATTCCCGGCTGGTCATCGACCCCAACCGGGCGCTCGACGATCCGACCGCCATTCCGGTCATCAGCGACGACGTCATCATTCCCGGCAATCGCGCGCTGGACGCGGCGGAGGAGCAGCGGCGGGTGGAGGCCATCTTCAACCCCTACCACGCCGCCGTCGCCGCCGAGGTTGCCAAGCGGCGCGCGCGCGGGCAGGTGCCGGCGATGGTCTCCATCCACAGCTTCACGCCGGCGATGCGCGGCGTGGCGCGGCCCTGGCACGTCGGCGTGTTGTGGGACCGCGACCCGCGCATTCCGCTGCCGATGATTGAGCGGCTGCGCGCCGACGGGCGGTGGTGCGTTGGCGATAACGAACCCTATTCGGGGCGCAACACGGCGGGCGGCACGGTGGAGACGCACGCCACGCCCGCCGGCCTGCCCAACGTGCTGATCGAGGTCCGCCAGGATCTCATCGCCATCGCCGAGGGCGTGGCCCTGTGGGCCGGGGTGCTGGGCGACGCGCTGGAGCCGATCCTGGCCGACCCGGCCCTTTACCAAATCGAGCTTTATCCGCGGGAGCGTTGAGTCATGGAGCCGGCCTTCACACTGGGCCTTGAGGAAGAATACCTGCTGGTGGACCGCAACACGCGGGACATCGCGCAGAACCCGCCGGAGGAGATGCTGGCCGCCTGCCAGGAGATGGCGCCGGGCCGCATCCACCCGGAATTCCTGCGCTGCCAGATCGAGGTCGGCACCCCCGTCTGCGCCACGGTCCAGGAGGCGCGGGCAGAACTGGCGTCCCTTCGCGCCACCGTGGCCGGTGTGGCGAACCGGCACAATCTGGCGCCCATCGCCGCCTCCACCCACCCCTTCGCCGCGTGGGAGCCGCAGAAGCACACCAACCGCGACCGCTACAACATGCTGGCGCGCGACCTCGGCGCGCCGGCCCGCCGCCTGATGATCTGCGGCATGCACGTCCATGTGGGCATCGAGGACGACGATCTGCGCATCGATCTGATGAATCAGGTCCGCTATTTTCTGCCGCATTTGCTGGCGCTCTCCACCTCCTCGCCCTTCTGGCGCGGGCGGGACATGGAGCGCAAATCCTACCGCCTGTCGGTGTGGAACGAACTGCCGCGCACCGGCATGCCCGACGCCTTCCAGAGCTTCGGCGAGTACCAGCAGCAGGTGAACGTGCTGGTGGACGCCGGCATCATCGAGGACGCGAGCAAGCTGTGGTGGGACATCCGTCCGTCCTCGCGCTTCCCAACGCTGGAAATGCGCATCACCGACATCTGCACGCGCCTGGATGACGCGGTGACGGTGGCGTCGCTTTACCGCTGCCTGCTGCGCATGCTGTGGCGGCTGAAGCTGAAGAACGTGACTTGGCGTCCCTACAAGAACCTGCTGATCGAGGAAAATCGGTGGCGCGCCCAGCGCTACGGCCTCGACGACGGTCTTGTGGACTTCGGGCAGGGGCGGATCGTGCCCTGCGCCGACCTGATGGAGGAACTGATCGACCTGACCCGCGAGGACGCCGAACGTTTCGGCTGCGTCGCCGAGGTCGAGCGTGTCCGCGACATCCTCCGGCGCGGCACCAGCGCCCACCGTCAGGTCGCCACCTACCGCGCCGCGCTGGAAGAGGGCGCCACCGGCTGGGAGGCCTTGGCGAAGGTGGTGGACTGGCTGGTCGAGGAGACGATGGTGGGGGTGGAGGCGGTCGCCGCCTGACCCCGGCGCCCGCCCTCCGTCCCCGATTAGCCGTCCCCGTTACGCCGCGCGAATGTCGGCGAGGAAGTTCTCCACCTCGCGGCGCAGGGACTCCGCCTGACGCGACAGGTCGCTGGAGGCGCTCAGCACCTGACTCGCGGCGGAACCGGTCTGCGTGGCGGCGTGGCTCACCTGGACGATGTTGGCGCTCACCTCCTCGGTGCCGTGGGCGGCCTGCTGCACGTTGCGGGTGATCTCGCCGGTCGTGGCGTTCTGCTCCTCAATGGCGGCGGCGATGGCCGACGCGATCTCGTTGATCGAGGTGATCGTCTGGCCGATCCCTTCGATGTCGCCGACCGTGCCCTGGGTGGCGTTCTGCACCTCGGCGATCTGCGCGGCGATCTCCTCGGTCGCCTTGCCGGTCTGGTTGGCCAACGCCTTCACCTCGCTCGCCACCACGGCGAAGCCCTTGCCGGCCTCGCCGGCCCGCGCCGCCTCGATGGTGGCGTTCAGCGCCAGCAGGTTGGTCTGCTCGGCGATGTCCTGGATCAGTTTGACCACCTCGCCGATCCGGTTGGCGGCGTCGGCCAGACTGCGCACCGACCCCGTGGTCTGCTGGGCCTGCCGTGCCGCCCGCGAGGCGATTTCGTTGGAGGTCGCGACCTGCCGGCTGATCTCCTGGATCGAGGCGCCCATCTCCTCGGCGGCCGAGGCCACCGTCTGCACGTTGGCCGAGGTCTGCTCCGCGGCAGCGGCGGAGGCGGTCGCCTGTCGATTGGTCTGCTCGGCCAGCGCGGCCATGCTCTCGGCGGTCTGGCTCAACTCGGTCGAGGCCGAGGCGACGCCGTTCAGGACGTTCGACACCGCGCGGTCGAAGGTGGTGATGAAGCCCTCGATCCGCCGCTGGCGCTCCTCCTTGCGGACCTGCTCCTCGCGCTGCTCCTGCTCGTGCTGGCGGTTGGCGATGGCGGCATCCTTGAAGACCTGAAGCGAGCGGGCCAGCGTGCCGATTTCGTCGGCGCGGTTGGTTCCGGCCACCTCCGTGTTCAGATCGCCCCGCGCCAGCCGCTCCATCGCCCTCGTCATGCCGGCCAGCGGACGGACGACGAAGCTGCTGATGAGCCAGACGAGCAACGCCAGGGCGATGGCCGTGCCGGCACCGGCGACGACGAACATCATGGTGCGCACGTTGCCTGTCAGTTCGGTCACGGCCTGCGTCGCCTCTTCCATATCGCGCTCGTTCGTCTTCACGCGCGTTTCGATGGCTTCAACGACTTTGCTCCGGGCTTCGCGGCCTTCCGTGCCGGAAATCCGGAACGCCTCCGTGTTCTCGTTGATCAACGCGTGGGCCAGCACCCGCTGCGCGATCGCGTCATAGGCGCGGATTCGCTCCTTGATCTCTTGGTTCGCGGCCCGGCGCTCCGCCGAATCCGCCAAGGCGATCAACTGATCGGCGTGGGCGAGGGCGTCCGCCATGCTTTCCGTGTAGAGGGCTTTGTACGCCTCGATGGACTTTCGGTCGTTGTCGAGGATAGCGTTCTTTTCGTTCACCGACGCGTCGTTGACCGCCGCCTGCATCGCCAATGCGTTTTGCAGCCGCCGCGCGACCGTTCCGGAGACATGCTCCGACGCATCGGACACATGCTTGAGTCCGGTCCCCGCCTCCCAAACGATCCCGCCGATGACGGCGACGAGAATGGCGATCGGCAGCGCGATCTTCTTCGCGAATGACAAGTTGCTGAGCCAGTGGAACATGCGGGCTTCCTGGAGTGGGCGGGCTTGGGATGCTTGGCGGCCCATCCCATCGGCATAGGTCATCAGTCTAGCATACTGTGGTATGTGAAACAAAAGCTGCCGAATGCGACCGATTGGCCGCACGGTCCTTCACATGCCGCTCTTCACAAGGCCGTGCTGACGTATCCGGCGCCGCTTGACGTTTGCGGCATCCCTCAATACCCTCACGCCGAATCAGCTCATAGAGTTGAGCAGGGCAGGCAAAAAACGCATAAACAACAGAGGGCCGCTCGGCGCCGGGCGGTCCTCAACTTTTTAGGGGGGAGGTCATGGCCGAGGCCAAGTTCCTCAAGTTCGACACGCTGAGCCTGCACGCGGGCCAGCGGCCCGACCCGGCGACGGGGGCCCGCGCCGTGCCGATCTATCAATCGACGTCCTTCGTCTTCAACGACACGGACCATGCGGCCTCGCTGTTCAACCTGGAACGCGCCGGGCACATCTACTCCCGCATCTCCAACCCCACCGTGGCGGTGCTGGAGGAGCGGCTGGCGGCCCTGGAAGGCGGCGTCGGCGCGGTCTGCACGGCCAGCGGCCAGGCGGCTCTGACGCTGGCGATCATGACGCTGATGGACGCGGGCGGGCACATCGTCGCCTCCTCCTCGATCTACGGCGGCAGCCGCAACCTGCTGGCCTACACGTTGCCGCGATTCGGCATCACGACCACCTTCGTGAACCCGCGCGACCTCGACGGCTTCCGCGCCGCGATCCGCCCGGAAACCCGCCTGATCTTCGGCGAGGTGCTGGGCAATCCGGGGCTTGAAGTGCTGGACATCCCCAAGGTCTCGCAGATCGCGCACGAGGCCGGGGTGCCGCTGATGGTCGACGCCACCTTCGTGACGCCGTACCTGTGCAAGCCGCTCACCCACGGTGCCGACCTCGTCATGCACAGCTGCACCAAATGGCTGGCCGGGCACGGCGTCGCCATCGGCGGCGTCATCATCGACGGCGGCACCTTCGACTGGGAAGCGTCCGGCAAGTTCCCGACCCTGACGGAGCCTTACGCCGGCTATCACGGCATCGACTTTGTGGAGGAGTTCGGCCCGGCCGCCTTCATCATGCGCGCCCGCGCGGAGGGCCTGCGCGACTTCGGCGCCTGCATGAGCCCAATGAACGCCTTCCAGATCCTCCAGGGCGTGGAGACGCTGCCGCTGCGCATGAAGGGTCACATCCACAACACCCGCAAGGTGATCGGCTTCCTCGAATCGGAGGCCTACGCCGAGAAGGGCACGGTCGCCTGGGTCACCTACCCGGAACTGGTGGACCATCCCGACCACCGCCTGTGCGCGCAGCTTCTGCCGCACGGCGCCGGCTCCATCATCTCCTTCGGCATCAAGGGGGGACGCGAAGCCGGACGGCGCTTCATTGAGAAGCTGTCGCTGTTCTCGCATCTCGCCAACGTCGGCGACGCCAAATCGCTGGTCATCCACCCGGCCAGCACCACCCACGCCCAGCTCGACGCCGAGGCGCTGAAGGCGTCCGGCGTGGGCGAGGACATGATCCGCCTGTCCATCGGGCTGGAGGATTGCGAGGACCTGATCGAAGACCTGCGGCAGGCTCTGCGCGCCGCGACGAAGGGGTGAGGGGCGATCCATGGAAGTGACCGTCAACGGCCAGAGCGTCTACGCCCACACCGGCGGACAGCCCTTCGACCCCGCCAAGCCGGCCGTGGTGCTGATCCACGGCGCCGGCATGGACCACACGGTGTGGAGCCTGCAAAGCCGCTACCTCGCCCATCACGGCCGTTCGGTGCTGGCGGTGGATTTGCCGGGCCACGGCCGCTCCGACGGCGCGCCGCTGGTCTCCATTGCCGAGCTGGCCGACTGGATCGTCGCCCTGCTGGACGCCGTCGGTGCGGAGAAGGCGGCGCTGGTCGGCCATTCCATGGGCGCCCTGATCGCCCTGGAAACCGCGTCGCGCTTTGCGGCCCGCGTCGAAGCTCTGGCCCTTCTCGGCGTTGCCGAGACGATGCCGGTGCACCCGGACCTTCTCGCCGCCGCCGCGCTCAACGACCCTGCGTCCATCGAGCTGGTCATCGGTTGGGGCCACGGTCCGCGCGGCCATGTCGGCGGCAGCACGGCGCCCGGCCTCGCCCTGGTGCCCGGCGGGCGGCGGCTGATGCAGCGCGCCCGGCCCGGCGTCCTTGGCGTCGATCTCAGCGCCTGCAACGCCTACAGCCGTGGGGCGGAAGCCGCCGCCGCCGTGTCCTGTCCGGCGCTGTTCGTGCTGGGTGCGGCCGACCGCATGACCCCGGCGAAGGCCGGACGCGCGTTGGCCTTGCGGATCAAGGATTCGGAGGTGGTCGTGCTGCCGAACATCGGGCACATGGTCATGACCGAGGCCCCCGACGCCACCATCGACGCGCTCGCCGCACGGCTTCGAACCTGAAAAATCTTATCGTTTTGGGTTTGATTACAGGCGTGACATCACGGGTTAACGACCGGAGGGCTAAGTCGTAAGGGGACCGTGGCGGTCGCGGTAAGCGGGAGGTTTTGGCGGTGCAACTCAGCAAGCGTTTCATCCGCGTGTTGCTGAAGAACTCCGGCGACGTCGTGGCCGTGCTGTCGCGCGACGGCCGGTTCCAGGATGTCTACGGGGCTTCGCGGAGCGTCTTCGGCTATGAGCCGGACAGCGTGGTCGGCAACGCCATGCTCGACTACGTCCACCCCGACGACCGCGACGAGGCCGCCCGGCGGCTCGCCCAGCGCGTCGGCGTCCCGACCGATGAACCGTCCGACGGCATGATCTGCCGTCTGCGCCACGCCGACGGCGGCTGGCGGCATGTGGAGGCGACCGCCCACGATCTGCTGGACGATCCGGAGGTGCGCGGCATCGTCGTCAACGTCCGCGACGTGACCGACCGGATCGAGGCCGAACAGCGCCTGCGCGCCAGCGAGGCGCTGTACCACACGCTGGCCGAATCGGCCCCGGTCGGCATCTTCCAGACCGACCGCGTTGGGCGGATCACCTTCGCCAACGCGCGCCTCGCCGTCATCGCCGGCTTGCCGCAAGACGCGGTGCTGGGCCACGGCTGGCTCGCCGCCGTCCATCCGGACGACCGGCCGCGCCTGGAGGCCGAATGGGCGCGCTGCATGGGGGAGGGGCGGCCCATGCTGATCGACCTGCGCTTCCGTGGGGCGGAGGGTGCCATCACGTCGGTCCTCTGCCAAAGCTCGCCGCTGACCGACGCGGAGGGCAAATGCCGGGGCTGCGTTGGCACCATCACCGACATGACCGAATACGTGCGCACGGCCGAGGCCCTGCTGATGGCCGAGGCGCGCACCAACGCCATCGTGGACACCGCCGCCGACGCCATCCTGACCATCGACGAGGAAGGGATCGTCCACAGCTTCAACCGGGCGGCGGAGGAGATGTTCGGCATTCCGGCGGCCGACATTCTGTGGCGGAAGATCGACCGGCTGATCCCGGCGTCGGATGCCGTGCGGCATGCCGATCGCCTGCACGCCTACCAGCCGGGCCGGTCCACCCGCGTCGTGGGGCCGGCGCGCGACATCCTGGCCCTGCGCGGCGATGGCACGCCGTTCCCCATTGAGCTGTCGGTCAGTTCCATCGAGGCGAACGGCCGGCGCATGTTCACCGGCATCGTCCGCGACATCACCGAGCGCAAGCGCATCGAGCGCGAGCTGATCCAAGCGAAGGAAGCCGCGGAGTCCGCCGACAACGCCAAGAGCGCCTTCCTCGCCACCATGAGTCACGAGCTGCGCACGCCGCTGAACGCCGTCATCGGCTTCGCCCAGGTGATCGAGATGCGCATTCTCGGCACGGCGGAGGTGGACCGCTACACCGAATACGCGGCCTCCATCCGCCAGTCCGGCGAGCATCTGCTGGGCATCATCGACGACATCCTCGACATCACGAAGATCGAGGCGGGTGATCTGGACCTTGTCGAGCAGCCCGTGGATCTGACCGATCTGGTCGGGCAGGGGGTGAATCTGGTCGCCATCCAGGCGGGGCAGCGCAACGTGGGCCTGTCCATCGACCTGGAAGGCGACCTGCCGCCGGTGCGCGGCGATTCGCTGCGCCTGCGCCAGGTTCTGGTCAACCTGCTGTCCAACGGCGTGAAGTTCTCCCAGCCCGGCGGACCGGTGACCGTCGGCGCCCGCCGGAACGGGGAGGGCGGCGTGGATTTGTTCGTGCGCGACGCCGGCATCGGCATGGCGCCGGAGGACATCCCGAAGGCCCTGGCACCCTTCTTCCAGGTGGACCAGTCCATGGCCCGCCGCTACGAGGGAACCGGCCTCGGCCTGCCGCTGTCCAAGCGTCTGGTGGAGCGCCACGGCGGCACGCTGCTGATCGACAGCGCGCCGGGGCAGGGCACCACCGTCACCGTCCGCCTGCCCCCCGAGCGCGTGATGAGCACCGACGAGTAGTTGCAGACGATGGGTGTGTAGGGGGCAAGCGCGCACACGCAAAAACGGCGCCCCGGTTTCCCGGAGCGCCGCTGTTCAAATCCCCCACCGGTCCGTTAGGCGGCCTGCTGGGTCAGAGCCGGCTGCGCGCCGGCGGCCTCGATCTTGATGGTCCGGGGCTTCATCGCCTCCGGCACTTCCCGCACCAGATCGATGTGCAGCAGCCCGTTCACGAGGTCGGCCTTCCCCACCTTGATGAAGTCGGCAAGCTGGAAGCGGCGCTCGAAAGCGCGCCCGGCGATACCCCGGTAGAGGAATTGGCCAGCCTCCTGCTCCTTCTTAGCTTTCCCTGTGACCACCAGGGAGTTCTGCTGAGCGGTGATTTCCAGATCCTCCGGACCGAAGCCGGCAACGGCCATCGTGATCCGGTAGGCGTCCTCGCCAGTCTTCTCGATGTTGTAGGGCGGGTAGGACGCAGCCGCCTCGTCACCGGTCATCGCGGACTCCAGAAGCCGCGAGAGGCGATCGAACCCGACGGTCGAACGGAACAGAGGCGAAAGGTCGTAGGTACGCATGACATATCCTCCAATCGAGCGATATAGCGTTCGGGGACCACGGCAATCGTCGATCCCCATTTCGGCAACGCCGACGCACCCCATACGGGCGTCCGCCGGCAACGCAAGACATAGTCAGGCTTTTGGCCTGTTCAAGAGGGTCGATGCCGCGTCGGTCGGCGTCCTGGCGGACGCTCTTTCGTGGCACCACCTGCACTCATTCATTGTTAATCAGTTGCGGCGAGGCTCAAGGTTGGGCCATCCGGCCGCGGGAGGGGTACGGCCGTGATGCACTCACCGACCTTCTTCAATGGCACCTATGACGAGACGATGGCGCTGCTGATCGAGGCGCGCAATTACATCGCCTATCACGACGCTATGGAACATCGGGCGCTGCCCCCGCACGTCCGCCTTCAGATTTCCTACGAATCCATGCGGGTGACCAGCCGCCTCACCCAGGTCATGGCCTGGCTGCTGGCGCAGAAGGCCGTCCACGCCGGGGAGATCACCCGCGAACAGGCGGCCGGCGATGATTTCGCGCTGTCGGGCGGCGACGTCTGCACCGATCCCTCCGGCCCCGAGAACGAGGCCCTGCCGGCCGGCCTGCGCAGTCTGCTGGAGCGCAGCCACAGGCTCTACATGCGCGTGTCCCGCCTGGACGAGATGGTCCGCGAGGACGTGCGTCAGGCCGCCGTCGGCTGAAGGGCGGGCTGATCGCGGCCACACCGACGACAAGAGGAATCAACGCGAAAAGGGCGCCCGGCTGGCCGGACGCCCTTTTTCGTTTTGCAAAGAAGCAGCGATTACTTCAGGCCGAAGTTCGCGAAGCGCTTGTTGAACTTGGCGATCTGGCCGCCGGTGTCCAGCAGCTTCTGCACGCCGGTCCAAGCCGGGTGCGACTTCGGGTCGATGTCGAGGCGCAGCGTATCGCCCGGCTTGCCCATGGTGGAGCGGGTCTTGAACGTGCTGCCGTCGGTCATCACCACGTTGATCTCGTGGTAGTCGGGATGGATATCAGTCTTCATGGCCGGGGTTCCTGCAAAGCGAGCGGCGTCTATAGCAAAGCGAACCGCCCGATGCAACCCGCTTCCTTCCATCCGGTGCCCATCCGGTGCGCGCCCTTGCCTTGTTGGCGCCGGACCGCCTTGCTATATGCCAGCTTTCTTTGCGCCGCCACCACTCAGCCCCACGCCACAGCCGCTCAGGACCCCCGGTGTTTCGCGAATCCTCCACGCCCGAAACCACGCCCGAGACCGCCTCAGACAAGGCTTCGGCCGAGCCCCGCCGCCGCAAGCTGACGCCGCTGCGCCGGCTGGCGCCGTTCCTCGCACCTTATAAGATGCAGATCGCCGGTGCCGCAGTGGCGCTGACCGTCGCGGCCGGCACGGTGCTGGGGTTGGGGCAGGGGCTGCGGGTGCTGGTGGACCAGGGCTTTGCGGCGGGCGACGCGGCTCTGCTCGACCGGGCGTTGCTGGTGCTGCTGGGCGTCATCGTCCTGATGGCCGCCTCCACCTACGGGCGCTTCTATCTGGTCAGCTGGATTGGGGAGCGGGTGGTGGCCGACATCCGCCGCGCCGTCTACGACCATATCCTGACGCTGTCCCCCGGTTTTTTCGAGACGACCAAGACCGGCGAGATCCTGTCGCGCCTGACCACCGATACGACGGTGTTGCAGGTGGTCGTCGGCTCCTCCGTCTCCATCGCGTTGCGCAACACGCTGCTGTTTCTGGGCGGCACGGCGATGCTTCTGGTCACCTCGCCGAAGCTGACCGGGTTGGTCTTCCTGGTCGTTCCGCTGGTCGTCTTCCCCATCGTCCTGTTCGGCCGCCGCGTGCGTGCCCTGTCACGGGCCAGCCAGGACAAGGTCGCCGACGTCGGCTCCTTCGTGGAGGAGACGCTCAGCGCCATCCGCATCGTGCAGGCCTACACGCACGAGGCCATCGACCGCACCCTGTTCGGCGCGCGGGTGGAGGACGCCTTCGACACGGCGATTCGCCGGGTGCGGGTGCGCGCCATCCTGACGGTGATCGTCATCGTCCTGGTGTTCGGCTCGGTCGGCATCATCCTGTGGATCGGCGGGCACGACGTTCTGGCCGGCCGGCTGACGGCGGGCGAACTGTCGGCCTTCGTCATCTATTCGGTGGTCGTCGCCGGCTCGGTCGGCGCGATCAGCGAAGTGATCGGCGACCTCCAGCGCGCGGCCGGCGCCACCGAACGCCTGTTCGACCTGCTGGACACCCAGCCCGAGATCCGCGCCCCCGCCAGCCCGGTCTCCCTGCCGGAACCGCCGCAGGGCGCCTTGTCCTTCGCGGACGTGCGTTTCCACTACCCCTCGCGCCCCGACGACGCGGCGCTGGAGGGCTTCACGCTTGACGTGCGTCCGGGCGAGACGGTGGCTCTGGTCGGCCCGTCTGGTGCGGGCAAAACCACGGTGTTTCAGCTTCTCCTGCGCTTCTACGACCCGCAGGCCGGTGCGATTCGCCTGGATGGCGTGGACGTGCGCAACGCCGACCCGGTGGAGGTGCGCCGCCGCCTTGGCCTCGTCGCGCAGGACCCGGTGATTTTCTCCGCCAATGCCTGGGAGAACATCCGCTACGGTCGCCCCGACGCCACCGACGCCGAGGTTCGCGCCGCCGCCGAGGCCGCCCACGCGCTGGAATTCCTGGAGGCGCTGCCCGAGGGCCTCGACACCTTCCTCGGCGAAAAGGGCGTGCGCCTGTCCGGCGGCCAGCGCCAGCGCCTCGCCATTGCTCGCGCCATCCTACGCGACCCGCCGGTTCTCCTGCTGGACGAGGCGACCAGCGCGCTCGACGCCGAGAGCGAGCGCATGGTGCAGGACGCGCTGGACCGGCTGATGAAGGGCCGCACGACTCTCATCATCGCCCATCGGCTGGCGACGGTTCTGAACGCCGACCGCATCGTGGTGATGGAGCAGGGCCGCGTCGTCGGCACCGGCCGCCACGCCGATCTGGTCCGCGAAGGCGGCCTCTACGCCCGCCTCGCCGCCCTGCAATTCGACCGCGCTTCCGACGAAGCCCGTTTGGCCGGCGCGTAACAGGCCCTTTCCCTCTCAAACGCGCCTGAGCCCGCTCCTAAGCCCCGCGCCATCCGGTGACGGGCCGCGCCCTCGCGCGCTCACCCCAATCCTCTGACAAAACACGGCTTTTCACCTTCGCCCCTGCGACATCGGGGTGCGACACCGTGCATTCGTCAAAATTGCTTGCCAAATTCGCCTAAAATTTTATACAAATATCTCACAAGGACGGCGGGGCGGTAACCCACCCGCCCCAACCGAAAAAGAAACTCACCCCACCAAGGAGACAAAGCCATGTCGAAGATCGCCGCCATCGCCCGCACCGCCCTGATCGCCGCCGCTCTGGCTGGCGCTGCCGTGGCGCCCGCGATTGCCGCGACCACCGGCACGGTGAAGCTGTCCGGCACCGTCGCGCTGAACTGCTCGGTGGCGGTGACCGACCTGAACCAGGCGCTGAACCTCGTCGGCGGCGAAAGCGCGCGGCAGGTCGGCACGGTCGTGGAGAACTGCAACAGCGGCACCGGCTATTCGATCTCGATCAGTTCGGCCAACGGCGGCCTGCTGAAGAACGAGAACAGCGGCAGCGTCTCCTACCGGGTCGGCTACGACGGGCAGAACAACAACCTGACTGGCGGCCTGTCGGTGACCCGTTCCACCGCCCAGTTCGCCAAGAGCGTCCCGTTGACCGTGTCGCTCGACGCCAACGGCAACGCCATCGCCGGCAACTACTCCGACACCGTCACCATCACCATCGCAGCCAAGTAACACCCGATCCCGCACGGAACGGCCGGCCATCCACGGTCCGCTCCGCCCGCGCGGCAAACACATCTTGGGCAAATTTATCCTGGTGATCCTGGCCAGACCGTCCCCACGGTCTGGCCATTTTTCGTTGCGCGTGACAGCCGGCGGAAGCATAGGCTTGCCCTATCGAAGCATTCGTATCAATCGATTGGACCCTGTGCGCCGGCTGCGGCATGGTTTGTCCGCTTCTCATTGGCGAGCCAAGCCGAAGCAGACAGACCACACCGCCCGATTCCCCCGCCGGGCGGTGGTCGACGGACGGATGCCCGACCCTTCCCCCGGCACTGGGGCATCCGTCCGTCTCCCGTCATTCCCAACCAAGCTTCCCGCTCACCCATGGCACGGAACCGCGCAACCGACCGGAGTGTTCCCCGAATGACGGGAACTCAGGACGGTTGGCCATGGACGGCGGCTTGACGCATTGGCTGGTGGAGGTGATGCACCAGCTCGACTACATCGGCATCTTCCTGCTGTTGGTGCTGGCGCGCGTCATCCCGCCCATCCCCGCCGAATCGGTGATCCCGCTGGCTGGCATCGGCGCCGCGCATGGGGAATACAGCCTGATCGGCATCGCCTTGGCCGGCGGGCTCGGTTCGCTCGCCGGGCAGCTCGTCTGGTTCCTGCCGAGCCGCCTTCTCGGCCGCGAGCGGTTGGAGGCCTTTCTGAAGCGCTACGGCCACTGGCTGACCATCCACCCGAAGAAGGTCCGGCGCAGCACCGACTGGTTCGCCAAGCGCGGCGGCCTCGCCGTCTTCCTGACGCAGCCGGTGCCGGGGGTGCGCACGCTGATCTCCATTCCGGCGGGCGCCTGCCGGATGTCGATCCCGCTTTATTGCGCTTATTCAGGGCTTGGCTCGATCCTGTGGACGGGGGTGCTGGCCTGGACCGGCTACATGCTGTCCACTTGGCCCTTCGCGCACCGGCTGGTCGGCTATTTCACGGTGGGCCTTCTGGTCGTGCTGGTCGGCCTCTACGTTTTCCGCCTGATCCAGCATTTCCGCACCATCCGCCGGGAACGGACGGCGCGCGGGGGCCTCACCCCATCGCCCAGCCAGCCATCCCCGTGAAGGCCATTCCCAGCGCCCAGATCCCGAACCCCGCCAGCGCTATGCCGGTGCAGTGATTGAGCAGCGTCAGCCGCTCGTCGGAGATGCGGTGGCGTACGGCGGCGACGCCGGCCGACAGGGCCATCCACCACAGCGACGCGCCGATGAAGACGCCGGCCACCAACGTGCTGGCGTCGATCTTTCCCAGATTTCCGCCCAGCCCGAAGCCGGCGAAGATGGCGATGAAGGCCATGATCGTCGCTGGGTTGGTCAGCGTCAGCGACAGCCCGGTCATGAAGCCGCCGAGGAAGGATGGCGTGTCGGGGGCGGCGGCCGCCTCGCGCTCCTCCTCCTCCGGCTTCTGGCGGAAGGTGCGGATCGCCACGGCGATCAGGAAGATGCCGCCGATCAGCTGGAAGGCGATCTCGTGCCCCTGCAGGAAATCCAGCGCCGCCGAGACGCCGAAGGCCGCGATGCCGCCGTAGATCGTGTCCGCGACCGCCGCGCCGAACCCCGTGAAGAAGCCCATCAGGGGCCCGTGTTGAAGCGTGCGCCGGATGCACAGCAGCCCGATCGGCCCGACCGGAGCGGCGATGGCGATCCCAAGGACGATGCCCTGCAGCAGCACCACCAGCCCATGCACCGTCCAGCGCTCCTCACAAAAGCGTAACAATCCGAACGGAGTATGACGCCTGCCCGGCGGCGGCGAAACGCCTTTGTTCAGGCGTCCGCGTGCCGATGCCCGGTGTTTTCCGTTCGCAATCGGCCGGCGTGATAGCCGTCCTCCGCCCCTGCGTCAACCGGCCAAAGGCGGATTTGCTGCGCTTGAACCGTACGATGGCGTGTGGGATGCGACGGCAATTCCCCTGTTGTGCGGTGGGGCGACCGGCTATCCTTCGCGTCAGGTCCCGAAAGAAACGGGCCTTATAAGAACAGGGAAGGGAATTCGACGATGATGAAGCGCATCCTGACTGCCCTGGCCGTGTCGCTGGCCGCGAGCGCCACCCCGGTCTTGGCCGCCGAGGAATTCGTCCCCGCCGTCGTCTTCGACCAGGGCGGCAAGTTCGACAAGTCCTTCAACGAGGCCGCCTACAACGGGGCGGAGCGCTTCAAGAAGGAAACCGGCATCGCCTACCGCGACTTCGAGGTGACGAACGCCAGCCAGCGCGAACAGGCCCTGCGCAACATGGCGCGGCGCGGCGCCACCGTCATCACGGCGGTCGGCTTCGCCCAGACCGCCGCCGTGGACAAGGTCTCGCGCGAATTCCCCAACACCAAGTTCTGCCTGATCGACGACAAGCTGGAACTGCCCAACGTCCAGTCCGTGACCTTCAAGGAGCATGAGGGCTCCTTCCTCGTCGGCATGCTGGCGGCGCTGGCGTCGAAGACCGGCAAGGTCGGCTTCGTCGGCGGCATGGACATCCCGCTGATCCGCAACTTCCTGACCGGCTACGAGCAGGGCGTCAAACACGTCAAGGCGGACGGCGAGGTCTTCTCCAACATGACCGGCACCACCCCGGCCGCCTGGAACGACCCGACGCGCGGCGCGGAATTGGCCAAGAGCCAGTTCGGGCGCGGCGCCGACATCGTCTTCGCGGCGGCGGGCGCCACCGGCCTCGGCGTGCTCCAGGCGGCGGCGGACGCCGGCAAGCTGGGCATCGGCGTGGACAGCAACCAGAACTGGATCCATCCGGGCAAGATCCTGACCTCCATGGTCAAGCGCGTGGACGTGACCGTCTACGACTGCTTCAAGACCGCCAAGGACGGCAGCTGGAAGGCCGGCCACCGTCTCGTCGGCCTGAAGGACGACGGCGTCGGCTACGCGCTGGATGAGAACAACCGCAAGCTCATCACCGCCGACATGGAAAAGAAGGTCGAAGAGGCCAAGCAGCAGATCATCGCCGGCCAGCTTCAGGTGAAGGCGTATCAGCCGTAAAGCGCCTGCACCCGGCCCCCATCCCGGCCTTCCCCCACCTTGCGGCGGGGGAAGGGGCTAAAGTTCCCTCCCTCGCCGAAGGTGGGGGAGGGTTAGGGTGGGGGCTCCCCGCGACAACCTCCCAAGACACCATGACCCAACCCCCGCCCCCCGCCCTGGAAGCCCGCGGCGTGAACAAGTGGTTCGGCGCCAACCACGCCAACCGCGACGTGTCGCTAGCCGTGCCCAAGGGAACCATCCATGGCGTGATCGGCGAGAACGGGGCCGGCAAATCGACGATCATGAGCATCGTCTACGGCTACCTTCCCGCCGACAGCGGGGAGATCCTCGTGGACGGCCGCCCGGTCAGCGTCAAAAGCCCGCGCGACGCGCTGGCCGTGGGCATCGGCATGGTCCACCAGCACTTCATGCTGGTCGATCCCTTCACCGTCATCGAAAACGTCCTGCTCGGCGCCGAAGGCGGGGTGACCCTCGCGGCCGGCCGGGACCGCGCCCGCAAGGAACTTATCCACCTCGCCCGCGAATACGGGCTGGAGGTGGACCTCGACCGCCCGGTCGGCGAACTCCCGGTCGGCGCGCAGCAGCGTGTGGAGATCCTGAAGGCGCTCTATCGCGGCGCCGACATCCTGATCCTGGACGAACCCACGGGCGTCCTCACCCCGCAGGAAACCGACCACCTCTTCCGCATCCTCCGCGCGCTTCGCGAGCAGGGGAAGACCATCATCATCATCACCCACAAGCTCCGCGAAATCATGGAGCTGACCGACAACGTCACGGTCATGCACCGTGGCGAGGTGGTGGCGAACGTCCGCACGGCTGGCACCAGCCGCGAACAGCTGGCCGAACTGATGGTCGGCCGCAAGGTCCTGCTGCGCGTGGAGAAAACCCCCGCGAACCCCGGCCCCGTCGTCCTGTCCGTCGAGGGCCTGCGCGTCTGCGACCGCTCCGGCGTCGAGCGCGTCAAGGGCGTCGGCTTCACCGTCCGCGCGGGCGAGATCGTCGGCATCGCCGGCGTGTCCGGCAACGGCCAGTCGGAATTGCTGGAGGCGCTGGCCGGCATGCGCCCCATCGCCGCCGGCACCGTCCGCCTGCGCGGCGAGGATCTCGCGGGCCGGCCCGGCCTGTTCAACGCCCGCGCCCTGCGCCGGCTCCACGTCGGCCATGTCCCGGAGGACCGCCAGAGGGTCGGCCTCGTCACCAGTTTCGAGGCGCAGGAATGCGCCATCCTCGGCTACCACGACGAGGCGGTCTACAACGGCCGCGTTCTGATGGACCGCGCCGCCATCCTCTCCCGCTGCGAGTCGGAGATGGAGGCCTACGACGTCCGTCCCCGCGACCCGACTCTGCGCGCCGCGAACTTCTCCGGCGGCAACCAGCAGAAGATCGTTCTGGCCCGCGAGATGGAGCGCAACCCCGACCTTCTCCTCGTCGGCCAGCCGACGCGCGGCGTGGACATCGGCGCCATCGAGTTCATCCACAAGCGCCTCGTCGCCTTGCGTGACCAGGGCAAGGCCATCCTGCTGGTCTCCGTCGAACTGGACGAAATCCTCAGCCTGTCCGACCGCATCCTTGTGATGTTCGACGGCCACCTCGTCGGCGAGGTCACGCCGGAACAGGCCGACGAACGCCGTCTCGGCCTGATGATGGCGGGTGCCGCCTAAGCCTCGCGTCATAGCGCGAACGCTCAAGCTTGCGCTGTGCAGCGGGCCGGGGCACCTTCCATGCCGATTGTGCGTTGAACACGCGAACCACATCCGGGTTGGGCATGGCGCAGGGAATGGCGAGCAAGGGGTTCGGCATGCCGGGGGAGGTGCCCGGCTGGGTGAACTACGCTCTGCTGCCTCTGCTCAATCTGCTGGTCGCGCTGATCCTGTCCGGGCTGGTCATCCTGGTGATCGGCGAGAATCCGGTGGACGTGCTGTCCCTGATGCTGGTCGAGGCCGTGGGCTATCCGGAGGCCATCGGCTACACCCTCTATTACGCGACCAGCTACATCTTCACCGGGCTGGCGGTCGCCATCGCCTTTCACTGCGGGCTGTTCAACATCGGCGGGGAAGGGCAGGCGTATCTGGGCGGGCTGGGCGCCGGGCTGGTCGGGCTGGCGATGACCGGCTGGCCGTGGCCGGTGGTGGCCGTCGCGGCAATCCTCGTCTCGGCGCTGTTCGGGGCGGCCTGGGCCTGGATTCCCGGCTGGCTCCAGGCCAAACGCGGCAGCCACATCGTCATCACGACGATCATGTTCAACTTCATCGCCGCGTCCATCATGACCTACCTGCTGGTGGACGTGCTGATCAAGCCGGGCCAGCAGTCGCCGGAAACGCGGGAGTTCGACCCTGGAACCTGGCTGCCCTCCATGGAGCGGGCGCTGGGCTGGGTCGGCGTCACCATCCCCGCATCCCCCCTCAACCTGTCCTTTCTGTGGGCGCTGGCTTGCTGCGCGCTGTTCCAGCTGTTCCTGTGGCGGACGCGCTGGGGGTACGAGATCCGCACGGTCGGCCAGAACGAGCGCGCGGCGGTCTACGCCGGCATCTCGCCGTCGCGGAACATCATCCTCGCCATGCTGATCTCCGGCGCGCTGGCCGGATTCGTCGGGGTGAACGAGATCCTCGGCGTGCAGCACCGCATCCTTCTGAACTTCACGGGCGGCGTCGGCTTCGTCGGCATCGCCGTGGCGCTGATGGGGCGCAACCACCCGGTCGGGATCATTCTGGCGGCCCTGCTGTTCGGCATGCTGGCGCAGGGCGGCGGGCAGGTGTCGTTCGAGTATCCCAACGTGAACCGCGAGCTGGTGATGGTCATCCAGGGCCTCGTCATCCTGTTCGCGGGCGCCTTGGAAAACCTGTTCAAGCCGCAGGTCGAATCGCTGTTCCGGCGCCGGGGCAGCCGGGGAGAGGGGAGGTCTTGAGATGGACGACATCCTGATCCTCGCCCTGCTGCTGATCGACGCCACGATCCGCGTGGCGACCCCGCTCGTCCTCGCCGCCTTCGCCGGCCTTTATTGCGAGCGCGCGGGCGTGGTGGACATCGGGCTTGAGGGCAAGATGCTGGCCGGCGCCTTCTTCGCCGCCGCCGTCGCCTATTCGACGGGCAGCCCCTGGCTCGGCCTGCTCGCCGCCATCGCCGCCTCGGTCACCCTGGCCCTGGTGCACGGCTTCGCCTGCATCACGCACCACGGCAATCAGGTCGTCTCCGGCATGGCGATCAACATCCTGGTCGCTGGTCTTGCGCCGACGCTCGCCTATGCTTGGTTCAAGCAGGGCGGGCAAACGCCGCTTTTGCCCGGCGAGGCGCGCCTCCCGCAAATCCGCCTCCCCGGCGTGGAAGCGCTGTCGCCCATCCCCGTCATCGGCCCGATCTACCGGGAGCTGATCGACGACACCAACGTGCTGATCTGGCTGACCCTGCTGGTCGTGATCGTGACGCATTGGGTGCTGACCCGCTCCCGCTTCGGGCTGCGCCTGCGCGCGGTGGGGGAGAGCCCGGCCGCCGTGGACACCGCCGGCCTTTCCGTCACCAAGCTGCGCTATCAGGCGGTCATCCTCACCGGCGTGCTGACCGGCATGGCCGGGGCCTACCTGTCCACCGCCCACGGCGCCGGCTTCGTGCGCGACATGACGGCGGGCAAGGGCTATCTGGCGCTGGCCGCGCTGATCTTCGGCAAGTGGCGGCCCTGGCCGACCCTGTTCGCCTGCCTGCTGTTCGCCTTCACCGATGCCGTTCAGGTGCGGCTGCAAGGCGTGCCGCTGCCCATCGTCGGCGTGATCCCGGTACAGTTCATCCAGATGCTGCCCTATGTCCTTACCGTGCTGCTGCTCGCCGGCTTCGTCGGCAAGGCCATCGCGCCGAAGGCCAGCGGCATCCCGTACGTGAAGGAACGCTGATGCCCGATCTGAACGCCCTCATCGACGCCGCCCGCGACGCCATGGGGAATGCCTACGCCCCCTATTCGAATTTCAGCGTCGGTGCCGCAATCCTCGGCCCCTCGGGCCAGATCTTCGCGGGCGCCAACGTGGAGAACGCGGCCTACCCGCAGGGCCAGTGCGCGGAAACCTCGGCCATCGGCGCGATGATCCTGGGCGGCGACCGCGCCATCCGGGAAATCGTCGTGATGGGCGGTAAACCGGGCGACGGGCTGCTCTGCACGCCCTGCGGCGGCTGCCGCCAGCGCCTGCGCGAGTTCGCCGCGCCCAACACCCCGATCCACGTTTGCGGCCCGGAGGGGTTGCGCCGCACCTTCACGCTCGCGGAGCTGCTGCCGCACTCCTTCGGCCCCGATAACCTGGATTTTTAACGATGACCGCCGCACGCGCCGCCGCCGAAATCCTGCACCGTGCCCCCGGCGTCAAGCCGAGGGTCGGCATCGTGCTGGGCTCCGGCCTCGGCGGCGTCGCCGACCGCATCGCGGACGCCGTCGCCATCCCCTACACCGAACTGCCCGGCTTCCCGGTCCCGAGCGTGGAGGGTCACACCGGCCGCCTCGTGCTCGGGACTCTCGGCGGCCAGCCGGTCGCCTGCATGCAGGGCCGCGTCCACGCCTACGAGGGCGCCGGATTCGACACGCTGAAGACCGCGATCCGCGCGCTGAAGCTCGCCGGCTGCGACATCCTGGCCCTCACCTGCGCCGCCGGTTCCCTGCAACTTGATGTCGGTCCCGGCTGCCTGATGGCGATTTCCGACCACATCAACATGCTGGGTGCCAACCCGCTGACCGGCCCCAACGACGACAGCTTCGGCCTGCGCTTCCCCAGCATGACCGACGCCTGGGACCCGGCCCTGCGCGCCCTTCTGAAAGCCAAGGCAGCAGCCATTGGCATCGACCTTGCCGAGGGCGTGTACGTCGCCTATCCCGGCCCGTCCTTCGAGACGCCGGCCGAGGTCCGCATGTTGAAGCTGCTGGGCGCCGACGCTGTCGGGATGTCCACGGTTCCGGAATGCATCATCGCGCGCCATTGCGGCCTCCGGGTGGTGGGCTGCGCGGTCATCACCAACCTGGGCGTGGGGCTCGGCGACGGGCCGGTGGACCATGACCAGACCCTGCGCGCCGCGTCGGCCGCCGCCTCCGAGCTGGAGCGGCTGCTGGTCGGCTTTCTGGAAGGGCTGCACGAAAAGGACGGACCCCGGCCATGAAACTCTCCACCGACCTGCAACGGGCGCTCGACGCCGCCGCCTCGGCCAAGGCCACCGCCAAGCTGGCCGCCCGCGCCATCGGCATGCTGGACCTGACCAGCCTGAACGACGACGACACCGAACACACGGTGGAGAAGCTCTGCAAACGCGCTGTCACGCCGGCCGGCAAGGTCGCCGCCGTGTGCATCTGGCCGCGCTTCGTGAAGCCCGCGCGCAAGGCGCTGAAGGGCTCCGGCATCAGGATCGCCACGGTGGTCAACTTCCCCACGGGGGAGGGCGACGCCGCCTCCGTCGCGGCGGAGACCAAGGCCGCCGTGAAGGACGGCGCGCACGAGATCGACGTGGTTCTGCCCTACCGCGCCTTCATCGATGGCGCCCGCACCCAGCCGATCAACGTCATCCGCGCCTGCCGCGAGGCCTGCGGCGCCGACACGACCATGAAGGTGATCCTGGAGTCGGGCTGCTTCCCCGATCCAGAACTGCTGGCCTGGGCCGCGCGCGACTGCATCGCCGCCGGGGCCGACTTCCTGAAGACCTCCACCGGCAAGGTCCAGCCGGCCGCGACGCTGGAGGCCGCCGCCGTGATGCTCCACACCATCCATGAATCCGGCAAGGAGCTGGGCTTCAAGGCGGCGGGCGGCATCCGCGACGCCGATGGTGCCGCCGCCTTCCTGGCGCTGGCCGACGCCATCCAGGGCAAGGGCTGGGCGACGGCGAAGACCTTCCGCTTCGGCGCGTCGAGCCTGCTCGATTCCCTGCTCGCCGCCGCCGGCCACGGCACCCCCACCGCCCAGCCGGCGACCGCCGGCTACTGAACCGCCCAGCCGGCCACTGCCGGCTAATGAACAGAAGGCACCATGCTCCCCCAGGAAATCATCCGCCGGAAGCGCGACGGCGCACGCCTCGACCCCGCCGAGATCGACGCCTTCGTGCGCGGCATCACCGACGGTTCCGTGACGGAAGGGCAGGCGGCGGCCTTCGCCATGGCCGTCTTCTTCCGTGGCATGGAGCTGGAGGAGCGCGTGGCCCTGACCCGCGCCATGACCGGCTCCGGCACGGTGATGCGCTGGGACCACCTGTCGCTGCCCGGCCCGGTGATGGACAAGCATTCCACCGGCGGCGTCGGCGACAAGGTCAGCCTGATCCTGGCCCCGGCGCTGGCTGCCTGCGGCGGTTTCGTGCCGATGGTGTCGGGGCGCGGCCTTGGCCACACCGGCGGCACGCTCGACAAGTTCGAGAGCATCCCCGGCTACCGCGCCAAGCCCGACCGCGCGACGCTTGAAAAAGTTGTGAAGGACGTTGGCTGCGCGGTCATCGGCGCCACCGACGACATCGCCCCGGCCGACAAGCGCCTGTACGCCATCCGCGACGTGACGGCGACGGTGGAGTCCATCGACCTCATCACCGCCTCGATCCTGTCGAAGAAGCTGGCCGCCGGCCTCGACGCGCTGGTCATGGACGTGAAGTTCGGCTCCGGCGCCTTCATGCCGACCTTCGAGAAGTCGCGCGAACTCGCCCAGAGCATCGTCACGGTGGCCGAGGGCGCCGGCCTGCCCACGGTCGCCCTGCTGACCGACATGAACGAGGTGCTGGGCCTGACCGCCGGCAACGCGCTGGAAATGCGGGAGTGCATCGACATCCTGCGCGGCGGCGAAGCGGAGCCCCGCCTGTACGAGGTCACCGCCGCGCTGGCCGCCGAACTCCTCGCTCTCGCCAAGCTCGCGCCCGACGCCGCCGCCGGCCGCGCGATGTTCGACAAGGCCATGCGGAGCGGCGCCGCCGCCGAGCGCTTCGCCCGCATGGTTCACGCGCTGGGCGGCCCGGCCGACCTGTTGGAGGCGCCCGACCACCACCTCGACGCCGCCCCCATCGTCCGCCCCGTTTACCCGGACCGTTCCGGCGTCGTCTCCGCCATCGACACCCGCGCGGTCGGCATCGCCGTGGTGGCGCTGGGCGGTGGCCGGACCAAGACGACTGATCCCATTGACTTCGCCGTGGGTCTCGCCGACGTCGCTGGCCTCGGCGCCTCGGTCGCTCCCGGCGGACGTCCGCTCGCCATCGTGCACGCCCGCAGCGATGCCCAGGTGGAGGACGCCACCCGCCTGTTGCGCCAGGCCTTCACCATCGCCGACGTGGCTCCGGCCAAGGGTCCTCTCATCGCCGAGCGCATCGGCCGGTAGAGTGATGAGCGGGGACCGGCGCACCAACCTGCGGGCCATCGGGATCATCCTGGTCGGCTTCGTCGGCCTCGCGATCACCGACGCGCTGATGAAGTTCCTGTCCGGCAGCTACCAACTGCCGCAGACCGTCTTCTTCAACGCGCTGTTCTCGCTGGTGCCCATCGCCGGCTTCGCCCTGTGGCAGGGTGGGCCGCGCATGCTGGCGACCCGGAGGCCGGGGCTGCAACTGCTGCGCGGGCTGCTCGGCCTCGGTTCCGGCTATGGGGCGTTCTTCGCCTTCGCGCGCATGCCGCTGGCCGACGTCTACGCGATCCTGTTCTCGTCGCCGCTCATCATCACCGTCCTGTCCGCCCTGTTCTTCCGCGAGCGGGTGGACGCCCGGCGCTGGCTGGCCGTTCTGGTGGGGTTCGGCGGCGTGCTGGTGATGCTGCGCCCGACCGAGGCGATCATCGACACCGGGGCCATGGGTGCCATCGTCAGCGCCCTGTGCTTCTCCTCCTCCGCTCTGCTCGTCCGCCATTGGGGCCGGCAGGAGACGACGGCGTCCTTCCCCTTCTACGGCAATCTGCTGGCCGTGCTGCTGCTGGGGCCTGTGCTGCCCCAGGTTTACATCCCGCCGGCTCCGCAGGACTGGGCGCTGATGGCGCTGTGCGGCCTGAGCGCCGGGGTGGCGCTGCTCTGCCTGCTGACCGCCTTCCGCATCGCCCCGTCGCCGGTCGTCGCTCCCTTCCAGTATTCGCAGATCGTCTGGGGCGTGCTGATCGGGCTGGTCGTCTTCGGCGACGTGCCGAGCCCCTGGCTGGCGCTGGGCACCGCCATCGTGGTGGGCAGCGGCCTCTACCTCCTGCGCCGCGAGGCGGAGGCCGCCCGCCAAGCCCGCTCTCAAGCCGCCCAGACCGCCTGATCCGGTTCCGGCACCTCCGACTGCTCCCAGTTCCCCTTCAAGGCCTCGGCCGCCAGCCGGCCGGAGATGACGCAGGCCTCCACCCCCGGACCGGGGAACACCCCGCCGCCCGCTAGGCACAGCCCCGGAATGGGCGACTTGCGCGGCAGCGGCCGCTGCGCCGGATCGACGCCGTAGATCGCGCCGCCCGTCGTGTGGGCGTAGCGGGCGAAGGTCGCGGCGGTGGCGTCCTGGCGGTGGACGATGTGCCGCTTCAGGTCCGGAATCGCCCGCGCGGCGGCGGCGATCATGGCGTCGCCCACCCGTGCCTTGCGCTCCCGATAGTCGTCCGCCGTCCGGTCCCACCCGCCATCGGCCGGGGCCAGCCGCATCAGCGTCACCGCCGCACACCCCGCCGGAGCCAGCGAGGCGTCGTGCACCGACGGCACCGCGATGCCGACGCCCGGCTCGTCCAGCACGAAGGACATGGCTGGCAGGTCGGGCAGGATGTCCAGCCCCAGCGTCACCATGAAGGCCGAGGCGGACGGACGCAGAGCCCGGCAGCGCGCCGCATAGTCGGCCGGCAGATGCTCCGCCCCCACCAGTTCCAGCATAGTCCGCCGCACGTCGGCGTTGGACACCACCGCCGGGGCCGCGATCCGCCGCCCATCGGCCGTCTCGACCCCCGCCGCGCGTCCGCCTTCCACCAGGATTCGCCGCACCGGCGTGCGCAAATGGACCTCTCCGCCGTTCTCCCGGATCGCCTCGACCAGCGCGTCGGCCAGCCGTTGCGACCCGCCCTCCGGGTAGAAGCCGCCGTCGAAGAAATAGCCGAAGATCGGCGCCATTTGGTTGGCGCGCAGCAACTCCGGCCGGTCGGACAGATAGCAGGTCAGGCTCGCCAGAAAGGCCCGCGCCCCGGCGTCCGGCACGAAGCGTTCCAGCATCGTCAGGAAGCTCGTGTCCTTCCAGCGGAAGGCGGTCGGGCAGGTGCGGGGATAGGCGCGCATCGCCTTCACATCGCGCGGGATGTGCGGCAAGCCCGTCTCGGCGCAGCCCAGATACAGGTCGCGGTAGATGCCGCGCATCTCCTCCACGAAGGCGGCTACGCCCGCCGCACTGTTTGGATAGTCCCGCGCGATCATGGCGACCAGCCCGTCCGCGTCGTCCGGCAGGCGGCGAAGCTGCCCACCCACGTACACGCCCCGGTTCACCGCCTGCCAGTTCACCCGGTCCGCCACCCCGACCGTGCGCAGCAGGTGGCCGACAGGGCCGTTCTTATGGGCGCCGCTGATGTCGTGCACGCCCGCGTCGAAGACGAAGCGCCCGACCGTCCCGTCCGCCCCGCGCACTTTGCGCTCCCAGGAGGAGCAGTAGCCGCCCGGCCGGTCGTGCGCCTCCACCACTGTCACCCGCGCCCCGTCCGCCGCCAGCTGCGCCGCCGCCGTCAACCCGCCGATGCCGGCCCCGACCACCACCACGTCCCGTGCATCGCCGTCTCTTGAACCGATCACTACCGGTGCCGGCCAGTCATAGGGCTCCATGGCGGCGAGCTGCTTGGCGATGGCCCGGCCGGATAGCCAGTTCGGCAGCTTCCGGTTCAGCACGATCCCGACCACCGTCGCGGCCATGCTCATGAACGGCGCCCACAGCGGGGCCAGCCAGAAGGCCGCCGTGCTGACCAGGAAGATGGCGCCCCACACCGCTGTGATTGCCGAATTGATCGCAACGAACTGCGGCATTTGCCAATAGTCGCGCGGCCACGCGTCGCGGGCGTATTGCAGGGTGAAGGGGCTGCCCGTCGCCAGCGTGCCGAAGGCCATCCCCGCCAGCACGAGGTGGATGACCAGTCCGATGTTCTCCCCCGGCCAGCTCCAGCCCAGCAGCCCGCAAGCCGGAAGCACCGCGAAGAAGATGGCGGCCACCAGCTCCGGCGCCTTCAGCGACCCGCCCCGCCGATCCACCGCGCAGAGGATGACGCTGAGCAGGAACGCCGCCGCCGTGGCCCATAGGCCGCCGGCCGGCTGCAACGCGCCGAAGGCGATCCAGGGGGAGAAGCCGAGAAGGATGCGCAAGCCGGTCGAATGGATCATGGCCGTGCCTTTCATGCAGAAGATGCCGGCGGCCAGCCTCTCCAATCCGGCGATCCTCGCCACCGTCGATCCGCGAAAGGCAGGGAATCCTTCGCAAAACAGCCGTTCCCGCGTTTCGCGAAGCGCGAGTTGCAGGGGAGGGGATGGAGCATTCGCCCCACCGCCACGCTCGGACATCGGGGACAAAGGGCGGGCATCGGCGGTTCGCACCCCGGGATCACGGGCATTCGCCTAAAAAGCCGGTAATCGTTAACTATAATTGCCGGTGTGGCCATGCCCTCGGACACCGCGTTGATCGGCGCTCTTCCGGTTCCTGTTTCCACCCCCGTCTCCATTCCTTCTCCCCGCGCGGACAACCCGGTGCGGCGCGGGGTGGGGTGGATGCTGCTCTGCCTGTTCCTGTTCGCCCTGATGGACGTGCTGCAAAAGGAACTGGTCGCCCATTACCCGGCGATGGAGGTGATGTTCTTCCGCTCCCTCTTCTCGCTGGCGCCGCTCGCCGTGGTTCTGGCGCGCATGGGCGGCTGGGGCGCGCTGGCGACGCGGCGACCGCTCGGCCATCTGCTGCGCTCCATCGTCGGCGCTCTGTCGGTGGCCGGCTTCATCCACGCCTTCGGCGGTCTGCCCTTCGCCGACGTCTACGCGATCAGCTTCGCCGGCCCGCTGTTCGTCACCGCCCTGTCCGCCCCGCTGCTGGGGGAGGCGGTGCGCGCCCGCCAATGGGCGGCGGTCGGTGTCGGCTTCCTCGGTGTGCTGGTGATGCTGAATCCGGGGGCGGGCCTGCTGTCCGGCACGGCGCTGCTGTGCGTCGTCGCCACGCTGTTCGGCGCGCTCGCCTCCATCTGCGTGCGCCGGCTGTCGCGGACGGAAACGAACGTCTCCATCGTCTTCTACTTCACGCTGGCCTGCGGGGTGTTGGGCGGCGTCGGCATGATTCCGGACTTCGTCATGCCCGACGCGCGCGGCCTTGCCCTGATGGCCGGGGCGGGGCTGCTGTCCACCGTGGCGCAGCTTGCCATGACGCAGGCCTACCGGCTGGCTCCGGCCGCCGTGGTGGCGCCTTTCTCCTACAGCTCCATGCTGTGGGCGGTGATGTTCGGCGCGCTGCTGTTCGGCGAGATGCCCGGCCTCGCCACCCTCGTCGGCACGGTGATCGTGATGGGAAGCGGCCTGTACCTCCTGCAAGGAGGCAGCTTACAAGGAGGCGGCGCGCGGGCCTGACCTGCGGTTGCGGCATTGGGCCGTATGGGCGCGGTTCGGTTAGGGTGCGACCATGACCCGGACCGACGCCCTCCCGACCATCCAGACCGACGACACGCGCCAAGCCATCGGCTGTTTCCTGCTGGCGATCCTGCTGTTCGCCGGTATGGACACGCTGATCAAGTATCTCAGCGCCGGCTATCCGGTGGCGCAGCTGATGTTCGTGCGCTCGGCGGTGGCGGTGTTGCTGGTCGGCGGCATCTCGATCGCGCGCGGCGGCTGGAGCGGCATGCGCACCCGCCGTCCGCTCGCCCATGTCTGGCGGGCCTTCGCCGGACTGCTGTCCATGGGCTGCTTCTTTTACGCCTTCAAGCATCTGCCTCTGGCCGAAGTGTACGTCCTCAGCTTCGCCGGCCCGCTGTTTATCACCGCGCTGTCCATGCCCCTGCTGGGAGAGCCCGTGGGCTGGCGCCGCTGGGCGGCGGTGCTGGTCGGATTCGGTGGCGTCGTGGTGATGGCCCGGCCCGAGGCCGACGCGCCGCTCCTGCCGGTGCTGGTCGGCTTGGCGGCCGCCTTCTTCTACGCGCTCGCCATGATCGCCGTGCGCGGCCTGTCGCGGACGGAGAGCAACACCGCCATCGTCGTCTATCTTCTGCTGACGACCACGGTGGTGAGCGGCATCGCCGCCGTGCCCGTGTGGCAGGCCCCCGGCCTTGCCGATGCCGGCCTGATGCTGCTGGTCGGCACGCTCGGCGCCGGGGCGCAGGTGTTGATGACCCAGGCCTTCCGCCTCGCCCCCGCCGCCGTGGTGGCGCCGTTCGAGTACACGGGCATGATCTGGGCGACCCTGTTCGGCTTCCTGGTGTTCGGCGACGTGCCGACGCCGACGGTGCTGACGGGTGCGGGCGTCATCATCGCCAGCGGCCTCTACATCCTCCACCGCGAGACGATGCGCCGCCGCGCGTAAAGCGCGAAGGGCAGGGCTACCCCTCGCTGCCGATGCGGAAGGCGCCCCAGTGCTTGCCCTTCACGTAGACCGGTGCCGACACGTCCTTCATCGAGGCGACCAGCCCGCCGCCCATGTCGCGGCGATAGGTCTGGATCAGCACCGGCTGCCGGTTGCGCGCGGCGGCGAGGCCGGTCGCGTCGTCGAACATGCGGCGGTTGCGGCAATGCGCCTTGTTCCAGTCCGGATCGCCCGGCCGTTGCGGCTCCGAATATTTCCTGTTGTGGGTCGGCAGGTAGCCATTGCGGTCCACCGCCGCGCAGAAGACGATCCGCCGGTGCTTGCCCAGCACGGGTTCCTGAAGGCTGGGCAGCAGCCGGTCGCACAGCTCGGTAAACGTGGTCGTGAACTGCTGCGGATCGCTGCCCGGCACCGGTTCGTAGTCGGTGGAGAAGATCTGCTCGAAGCTGGTCTGCCCCTTGTCGATGGCCGCGTCGAACAGCGCGCCGATGGATTTGGCCGTATCCTGGGCGAGGCCGACCAGCTCCGCGTCCGCCGCGTTCCAGCGGGTCAGCGCCTGCGTCAGCCGAGCCGCGAAGTCCGGGGCCAACGGATCGAAGCGCACATGGGCGATGTCGCGTTCGGTCGCCACGATGGTGCCGGTGGTGCGGCCCTGCCCCTCGATGTCCAGCTTGATCGCGTAGCCATCCGCGCTCGCCAGCTGCAACTCCCGCACTTGGCAGCCGCCCATGGAGATGTTGTCCAACCGGCTCTGGAACCTCAGCCCGTCCACCTCGACCGTGCAGGCGATGTCCACGGCGATGCGGTCCTCCCGGCGGCGGTTACCGAAGCGGGTGCCGCGCAAGCTGGCCGTCACGCGCCGCTTGATGCCGTAGATCTGCTTCACGAGGCCCGTGGCGTTCTCCCACAGCTCGCTGGCCTTCTTGGTGGAGCGTTCGGCCGCCTGCGCCACGTTCTCGATGCGCTCGTGGACGCTCTGCATGCTCTCGGCCATCTCGTCGGCGTTGTCCGCGATGTCGCGGGTGACGATGGCCTGTTCGGCGACGGATTCGGTGATGGAGGCGATGTCGTCGGTGACCGTCAGCACGCGATGGGCCACGGACTCGATGGCCGTGACGGTCTGGTTGATGGAGGCCTGCATCGCCTCGATCTGGGTGCGGATGTCGCCGGTCGCGTTGTTGGTCTGGTCGGCGAGGTTCTTGACCTCGTTCGCCACCACCGCGAAGCCCTTGCCGGCGTCGCCCGCCCGCGCCGCCTCGATGGAGGCGTTGAGCGCCAGCAGCCGCGTCTCCTTGGCGATCTTCTCGATCAGCTTGACGACGCTGCCGATGCGCTCCGACGCCTCGGCCAGGGTGGTGGCGTAGACCTGCGCCTCTTGCGAGCGGGTGGAGGCGTCGCGGGAGCTTTCGGTGGCGTGCTCCACCTTGGCGGTGATCTCGCTGAAGGATTCCGACAGCCCGCGCGCGGCCAGCGCGATCAGGCGGGCGTTCATGTTGGTCTGTTCCGACGCCTGGGTAACGTGCTCGCCCTCGGTCGCCACCTTATTGGCGGCACCCAGCACCTCGTCGGCGGCACCCTCCATGCTGGCAGCGTTGTGACGGACGAGGTCCACCGTCTCGCGCAGCTCGCGCTCGAAGCTCTCGGCGAACTCCTCCATCTCGCGGGTCATGTCGGGAGACGCGACGGCCTCCGGCTGCGCCGCCAGCGACGCTTCCACCCCCAGCAGCACGCCGCGGATCAGCGCCCCGACCTCCACCGCCGCGCGTTCCCGGTCGAAGCGGTGGGCGCGGATGACGTGCGCCGCCATGCGCTCCAGCAGCAGCGCCCGCCCGGCCAGCGCCGAGTCCACGCCTCTCGCGCTTTCCATGAACCCGGAATCGAACCGTGCCGCGAGCACGGCGTCCAGATGCGCCCGCAGAGCCCGCCGCTGCTCGTCCGAATCCGCCGCTTCCCCCAGGGTCCGCTCGACCACCGGCCCCAACGCCGCCCCCAAAGCCTGCAACGCCGCCTCGGTGCGCGCGTCGATCCGCCAAAGCGCGCGGTCGGGAGCCGTCGCCTCATTCCGTGGGGCCTGCGCGGCGGCTGCGGTGGGGGGCATCAGGCGTCCTCTTCGGCGATGAAGTCTGCCCTCGGTTCGCTAAAAACTCTCAAACCGAAGGAACGGTTCATTTGTCCGTAGAGATTGGCAGAATATTGCTCGCGCATACCGGGCGACCAATTGCCGCAGAGCACCTCCGTCACGCCGCGCAGGGCTGCCCCGGCCAGGAAGGCGCCGACCAGGACTGCTCCGGCGCGGCGAGGGCGGCGACCCCGCTGCGCTCCAGAATCCGCCGGACGCGCGGCGTGAGGTTCTCAAACCCGATGCTGCCGCCCTTTTCCCGCACCGTGTTGCGCATCGCCAGCAGAAGCCCGATGCCGCAGGAGTCCATGAACTCCACCGCCGACAGATCGAAGCGGACGCACAAGCTCGCGCTCTCCTCCACATGGCGGAGCAGCGGCCTCATCGCGGCTAGCGCGGTGTAGTCGATGCGCCCGGCCAGCCGGACGCGCACGCACCGTGCCTCGTCCTCCGGCCCATGTCCCGAGGTGCATCGTGTCGAAGTCCACATGGTCGAGCGGCTTTCCCTTATGCGGCGGAGCGCCGCGGATCGGCCGCCGGACATGACCACAGTCGCTCTGCGGTTTCGTGGCGTTTCGATTGCAATTTTGTGATTCCCGGACGCAACGCCCTTTCTTGACAGCGCCGCCGCCGGGTTCCACTGTGCGGTCATCACGGCTGGGGTGCCCGCTTCTCCGGGGCGGGCTGAGACCACACCCATCGAACCTGATCTGGGTCATGCCAGCGAAGGGAGCCGACCGTGCGAAGCGCCGCCACGGCAGTGACTTCGCGACGGCTTCCCGCCGGCCAGGAGGAGTTTCCATCCATGCGGCGGTTGCTACCCGTTCTCCTTGGTCTTGCGATTGCGGCGGCCGGTCCGGCGCGGGCCGAGAGCTTGTCCTTCCCCGTCCTCGTCCCGCTCACCGGCTTCCTGTCGCTGGAGGGCACCAGCCAGCGCAACGGCGCGGTGTTGGCGCTGAAGGACGCGCCCGCCAGCGTGACCATCTCCTCCGATGTGATCGACACCGGTACCTCGCCGGAGGCCGCCGTGACGGCGCTGGAGCGCGCGGCCGGCCGGAACGTCGCCGCCGTCGCCGCCAGCATGCTCGGCACGCAGATGCTGGCAATGCTGCCGCTGGCCGCCGAGTATAAAATCCCGCTGGTCACCGTCTCCGGCACCGCCAGCATCACAGAGCAGGGCAACCCCTGGGTCTTCCGCTTCTTCCCCGGCGACGCCGTGACGAAGGAGGCCCACGCCCGCTACGTGGTGGAGGAACTTGGCAAAAAGCGCCCCGCGCTGATCTACCAGACCACCGCCTATGGCCAGTCCGGCAAGGCCCACCTGACCGAGGCGTTCAAGTCCCTCGGCGCCGATCTCGTCTTCGAGGAAGGCGTGGACCCCGCCGCCAAGGATCTCCTTCCCGTGCTGACCAAGGCGCTGGCCGCCAAGCCCGACGTGCTGGTCCTGCACCTGCATTCCGGCCCGACCGCCCTGTTCATCCGGCAGGCCGCCGCCAACGGCGTGGAAGTTCCCATCGTCGCCGGCTCCGCCATGCACCAGCCGAGCACCGCCGCCTTGCTGGAGCCCGCCGAGCTGAAGGGCGTGTGCGCGGAAACCGCCGCCTCGCCCATCTCCGGCGGCAGCCCGGAGGTGGAGGACTTCACCGCCGCGTACCGCAGTGCCTTCAACACGGAGCCCGACGCCTTCGCGCTCGGCCAGTACGACGGCATGCGCATGGTGCTGGAAGCCGTGAAGGCCGGCGCCCGCACCCCCGACGACATCCGCAAGGCGCTGTCCACCGGCACGCACCGGGGCCTCGCCATGACCTACAGGTCCGACGGCAAGGGCAACATGGCCCACTCGGCGGTGATCGTCTGCTACGACGGCACGTCGCGCGTCCCGAAGATCGCCAAGCGCTACGACAACGTGACCGGTGTGGTGAAGTGAGGGGAGTGGTCGCCGCAAGCCCCCTTCCTCCCAGCCTTCGGTTGGGCCCCTCCTTCCCCCACTGCGTGGGGGCAGGTTTGATTCCCTCCCCCGCCGTCAGGTGGGGGAGGGTTAGGGTGGGGGCTCGCCGCGCGGCTTTCCCGTGGGGCAAGTCACCATGATCACCCTGCAACTCCTCATCAACGGCGTTGCCCTCGGCGCGGCTTACGCGCTGGTCGCGCTCGGTTTCGTCCTCGTCCTGAACGCCACCTCTGCCGTGAACTTCGCGCAGGGCGACCTCGTCATGGCCGGCGGGCTGCTCGCCGTGGCGCTGGCGCCGCATATTCCCTTGCCCGGCATCGCGCTGCTGCCTCTCACCATCCTCCTCATGGCCGCGCTCGGCCTGATCCTCGCGCTGGCCGCCTACCTTCCCCTGCGCAACCGCCCACCGGTCGGCGTTTTCATCAGCACAATCGCCACCGGCATCATCCTTCAGAACGGCGCCACCATCCTGTTCGGGCCGGAGCCGCGCGCCGCACCACCCCTGTTCTCCGGCGGCACGGTCAGTGTCGGCGGACTGACCGTCGCGGAACAGTCGCTCGCCATCATCGCCGTGGCCGCTATCCTGATCGCCGCCCAGCAATGGGTCTTCGCCAGGACGCAGCTCGGCCGCCGCCTGCGCGCCACCGCCCAGGATCCGGAGATGGCCCGCGCCTGCGGTGTGCCCGTCACGGCGATGATCCTCGTCACCTTCGCGCTCGGCACGGCCTACGCCGGGGCGGCGGGGCTGCTGCTCGCCAACCGCTATTTCGTGACGCCGACGGCGGGCGGGGATCTGATCCTGAAGGCCTACATCGCCGTGACCATCGGTGGCTGGGGCTCGGTGCCCGGTGCCGTGGTCGGCGCGCTGCTGATCGCCCTGTTCGAGGTCGGAGTCTCGTCCGTCCTGTCCTACCCCGTTGCGCTCGGCGCCCTTTACGCCACGCTGCTGGTCATCCTGGTCGCCCGCCCGCAGGGCCTGTTCGGGGAGGCGGCGCGGCGCCGTGCGTGAGACCGTGTCGAAGCGAGCACCCACCCTGAACCTCCCCCACATTGCGGCAGGGGAGGGGATCGTTGCTGTCGTCGTTGTCGCCCTTGTCGCCTACGCCGCCCTCTACGCGTCGCCCTACGGCCTGCGCGTGCTGACCGTGGCCGGCGTCTACGCGCTCGCCACCATCGGATTCCAGATCGTCTTCGGCCTGGGCGGAGCCCTGTCGCTCGCGCAAGGCGCCTTCTTCGGCCTCGGCGCCTACGCCACGGGCATTCTCGGCAGCCAGTGGGGATGGACCTTCGCCGCGACCTTCCCGGTCTCCCTCCTCGTCCCCCTCGCCGTAGCGCTGCTCGTCGGCCTGCCGGTGCTGCGCCTGGAATCGCACTACTTCGCCCTCGCCACGCTCGGCATTGCCCAAGTCGTGCATCTGCTGGCGGTCAACAGTCCCGGCCTGACCGGCGGCGCCAACGGCCTGCCCGGCGTCCCCGGAATCGTCCTGTTCGGCTGGGCCGTGCCGCGCGGCCTGCCGCTCGCCGCCATCGTCTGGAGCTTCGTCGCCATCGGCGGCCTGATCGCGTGGACGCTGGCGCGCGGGCGCTGGGGCCGCGCCCTGACGCTGGTGCGCGACGACCCGCTCGCCGCCGGCACGCTGGGCCTCGACGTCGGGCGGCTGCGCCTGACCGCCTTCGCGCTCAGCGCCGTCTACGGCGGGGCGGCCGGAGCGCTCGCCGTGCACACCCAGCGCGTCGTCTCGCCGGAGGTGCTGGAGTTCCCCGTCATGGTCTCCATCCTGACCATCGCGGTGGTCGGCGGGCGCGGCCGGGTGGCCGGCGCGATCCTCGGCGCGGTGCTGCTGATCCATTTGCCGGAGTGGTTCCGCTTCCTGGAGCGCAGCTATCTGCTGGTCTACGGCGTGGCCCTCCTGGCGGCCATCGTTCTGGCCCCGCACGGCCTGACGGGCCTCATCGACCGCCTGTTCCCGCCGCGTCCGAAGCCGCTCCCCATCCCTGTCGCACCCCCGGTCCCCCAACCCGCCACCGGCCCGGTCCTCCAGATCGCCGACCTCGGCAAATCCTTCGGCGGCGTGCGCGCGGTGGATGGCGTGTCGCTGGTCCTCGACGCAGGCTCGATCACCGGCCTGATCGGCCCGAACGGGTCCGGCAAGACGACGGTCATCAACCTCGTCTCCGGCCTGGAGCGCCCCGACCAAGGCCGCATTCTCCTGTCCGGCCAAGACATCACGGGTTCCGACATCTCCGGTTGGCGTCCCGACCGCATCGCGCGGGCCGGCATCGCCCGCACCTTCCAGGCCGTCAGCCTGCCGCCGGGCGCCACGGTGCTCGACGCCGTCGCCGCCGCCCGCCTGGACCGCGATCGCTCCATCGTCGAGGCCGAGGCCCACGCCCTCCACATCCTGGGCCGCCTGAACGCCGCCGACCTCGCCCCGCGTCCCTGCGCCGACCTTCCGGCCGCGCTGCGCCGCCGTGTCGAATTGGCTCGCGCGCTGGCCCGCCAGCCGTCCGTCCTGCTGCTGGACGAACCCGCCGCCGGCCTGACCGATGCGGAGAAGGCCGACCTCGCCACCCACCTCCGCGCCATCGCCGCGACCGGCACGGCGCTGCTGGTGGTTGAGCACGACATGGGCTTTCTGCTGCCGCTCGCCGGTCACGTCCTGTGCCTCGACCAGGGCCGCATCCTCTACGATGGCCCGCCCGAGGGCGTGCGCAGCGACCCCACCGTTGTCGCCGCCTATCTGGGGGAGGGCGCCGCGTGACCGAACCCCTCCTGACCGCCCCCCTCCTGAGCATCGACGGCCTCACCGCCAGCTATGGCGGCGCCACCGCCCTGCACGGCATCTCGCTCTCGCTCCGCGCCGGAGAGGCCGTCGCCCTGCTCGGCGCCAACGGGGCCGGCAAGTCCACGCTGCTGAAGACCATCCTCGGCCTCATTCCTGCCAGCGCGGGCCGCGTCCAACTCGACGGCGACGACATCACCAACCTCGCCACTGAACGGCGCGTGCGCCGTGGCCTCGGCTATGTTCCCGAGGGCCGGCGCGTCTTCCCCGGCATGAGCGTGCGCGACAATCTGGAGGTCGCCAGCCCCCTCGGCCGCGCCGACCGCGCCCGCGACGTGGAGCGCGTCTTCACCCTCTTCCCAGCGCTGGCCGAGAAGACCGCCGATCAGGCGTGGCGCCTCTCCGGCGGTCAGCAGCAGATGCTCGCCGTTGGCCGCGCGCTGATGGGCCGTCCGCGCCTTCTCCTGCTCGACGAGCCGTCGCTCGGCCTGTCGCCCAAGCTGGCCGGGGAGGTTTTCACCGCCGTCCGCGCCATCGCCGCCGAAGGCACCACCGTCCTCGTCGCCGAACAGAGCGCCGCCCGCGCGCTGTCCGCCACCAGCCGCGCCGTCCTGCTGCGCCTCGGCCGCATCGTCCACGACGGCCCGGCCGACAGCCTTCCCCAGGAAACCTTGCGCGAAGCCTTCCTCGGCGGGTAAGGGCGAAGCCTCCCGGTGGGGCATGGAAGACACGGCTAGACGCGAATCAAGAGCACCGGAAATCCGTGTCCATCCGATAGAATCCGTGTTTATCCGTGTTTTGAAGGGACTTGACCGCCGTGCCCCTCCCTCGAGCCCCAAAAACCACCCCCGAAGCCTGGCCCCTTTTGCTTGCGGAGGTCGGTTGCTGCGGCTAGCCTCCGCCGTCGCTTTGCCCGAATGGACTAATTCTTATGATTCGCAAGCCTGCCGCCGCGCTCTCCGCCCTCCTGCTGCTGGGCGCCACCGCCGTCCACGCCGAGAACGCGCAGCTGGCCGAACTCGTGCCGGTCGATCCGCCCGGCCTCTACTACCCGCTGCCCGCGTCGGAACCGCCGCCCCCGCCGCCCGCGCCCGTGAAGACCGGCCCGGCGGCTCTGGAGGACGGCTGGGTTGGCGGCCCCGCCAAGGACAAGGACGGCAAGTTCTCCTACTGCGTCATCGAAGGCCGCTTCGATTCCGGCCATTCCCTGATGATCGCCCGCAACGCGAAGGGCGAGGTGAACCTGGGCGTTGCCATTCCCGGCGCCGAACTGCCGGGCGGGCAGCAGTGGCCGGTCAAGATCTCGGTGGACGGCAAGCTCACCCGCGAGCGCACCGCCGTGGCCCCGCAACCCGACATGCTGGTCGTCCCGAACGGCAAGGACGAGGAGCTGTACTCGGCCCTGACCAACGGCAACGAGCTGACCTTCATCTCCGCCGCCGATCGCATCTCCTTCACCCTGAAGGGGACCAAGAAGATCCTGGCCGATCTGAAGACTTGCGTGGAGAAGTCCGGCAACGTCCCGCCGCTGACCACGGCGACCAAGCCGCCGGCGCCTAAGGAGACCGCCAAGCCCGGCGCGCTGCCGCCCGGCCTGACCGACCTGCTTCTGGCCGCCGGCCTGCGCGAGGTCGAGCCGGTGTCCATGGACAAGATCCCGAAGGAAGAGCGTCCGGCCGACGTCGCCTGGCGCTTCGGCCCGGTGGTCGGCGGCATCCGCGAGCGCGTGGTGGGCGAGGACGCCAAGCTCGCCGATCTGTCCGGCAGCTTTGCCGAGGCCATGAAGAAGCGGTGCGACGGCACCTCAACCATCAGCCTCAACCCGGTCGAGACCGTGTCGGGCGTGTCGCTGCGCACCGGCGCGGTGGACTGCACGATGAAGGACGGCGCGAAGATGCACGTGTCGCTGACCTTCTTCCTGTCGCCGGCCCGCCTGTTCACCGTGCTGTTCCACGAATCCTCCGACACCGACAAGGCGCTGGCCGACAAGGTCCGCGACAACCTTGCCGAGGTTCTGCGCAAGGCCGCCACGGCTCCCGCTCCTGCGGCCCCCGCCCAGACGAGCAAGCCCTAACGGGTAAAGCATACCCCGCGCGCTGGAACCGACCGGCGCGCGGACCGGTTTTCCCGTCATGCCGGACGATGTGACGGGTATCAGAGGCGCCGTGAACCCCACGTGCGCCACGGCCGCCGAGCGGCCTGCGGGGGCGCAGGCCCGGCGGATGCTGCGCGACAGCCCGCTCGGTCTCGTGCTCCTGTCGGGGGTGATCGGGTCGGGCGTCGGCTTGGCCGTGGCCCTGCTGCACGAGGTCGTGGTCTGGGCGCAGGCCACCGCCTTCGCCCTGCCCGAAGGCGAGCAGCTCGGCCAAGCCGTGGTCGGCGACCCCTGGTGGCGCGTGCTGGCGATTCCCGTCCTCGGCGGGCTGGTGCTCGGTCTGCTGGTCAAGCTGGTCCGCCGCTGGCGCCCCAACGACATTGTGGATCCCATCGAGGCGAACGCGCTCTACGGCGGCAAGATGTCGTTGATCGACAGTCTGCGCCTGACGCTTGCCACCATGCTGTCCAACGGCTCCGGCGCTTCGGTGGGGATGGAGGCCGCCTACACCCAGGCCGGATCCAGCATCGCCTCGGCGCTCGGCCAGCATTTGCGGCTGCGCCGGGCGGATCTGCGCACGCTGGTCGGCTGCGGGGCGGCGGCGGCCATCGCGGCGGCCTACGGCGCTCCTCTTGCCGGGGCCTTCTACGCCTTCGAATTGGTGCTGGGCGGCTACACCATCGCCACGCTGGCCCCCATCGGCGCGGCCTCGGTCGCCGCCGTGGCGGTGGCCAATTGGCTGGCCGACCCCGGCATCCCCTTGCTGTTCGACCGCCCGGTCCAGATCGAGGGCTGGGACTACGCCGCCTGCGGAGCCCTGGGTTTCCTGGCCGGCTGGCTCAGCATCGCCGCCATGCAGGCGGTCACGGTGGCCGAGCGTGCCTTCCGCGCGCTGCCCGTTCCGGTCTGGCTGCATCCGGCGCTGGGCGGGCTCTGCGTCGGCCTGTTGGCGCTGGTCGTGCCGCAGGTGATGGGGGCGGCCAGCCCCGACACCGTGCCGGCCTCCCTCACCGGCGGTGCGGCGCTGCTGGCGACCGTGCTGGCGGCGAAGGTCGCGGCCTCGGCCGTGTCGCTGGGTTCCGGCTTCCGGGGCGGGCTGTTCAGCGCCTCCCTGCTGCTGGGCGGCGTCTTCGCCGGCCTGCTCTCGGCCCTTGCCGGCGGCCTGCTGCCGGAGTTCGGGGTGGACCGGAATCTGCTGGTCCTCGTGGGCATGGGCGCGGTGGCTGCCGGCATCATCGGGGCGCCGGTGACCATGGTGCTGCTAGTGCTGGAATCGACGCAGGATTTCTGGGCGGCGTCCGGCGTGCTGATCGGCGTGGCGGTCTCCACCACCATCGTCCGGCAGTTCTTCGGCTACTCCTTCGCCACGTGGCGTTTCCACCTGCGCGGCGTGCCGATCCGGGGTGCCTACGACATCGGCTGGGTCTCGGAACTGACGGCGCTGCGTCTGATGCGCGCCGACGCCAAGACGATCCTGAACACCCAGACGGTGGAGACGCTGCGCCGGCTCTATCCCCTGGGTTCCGCCAAGATGGTCTATGTGGTGGACGGCAACGGCCACTACGGCGGGCTGATCGACATGGACCTGATCCACGACCCGACGCAGGGCGAGGACGGTGCCGACCGGCCGGTGGGCGAACTGGCCCGCCACGCCGGCAGCTTCCTGCTGCCGGGCGACGACGTGCGGACCGTGCTGAACCGCTTCTGCGGCGCGGAGGTGGAGGCTTTGCCCGTCCTGACCGCGCGCGGCGACCGGCGCATCGTCGGCTACGTCACCGAAGCCTACGCCCTGCGCCGCTACAGCCAGGAGCTTGAACGCCGCCGTGGCGAAGAACTGGGCGAGCGCGGCCTTTACGGCGGCGACTGAGCGTCGGTCTCCATCTGCATGTGGATGCCCAGCACCTCGGCGGCGATCTTGGCGACGGAGATGTCCACCGGCGGCGGGGCCACGTTGACGTCCTTCTTCAAAGCCTCGGTCACGATCTCCAGCACCCGCAGGCGGGCGTACCATTTGGAGTTCGCCTCGACCGCCTGCCACGGGGCGTTCTCGGTGGAGGTCTTGTCGAACATGCCCTCGATGGCCTTGACGTAGTCGTCCCAGCGGGCCCGGTTGCGCAGGTCTTCCTCGGTCAGCTTCCAGCGCTTGTAGGGGTTGGACAGCCGCTCGCGGAAGCGTTCCAGCTGCTCCTCCGGCGAGATGTGCATGAAGATCTTGATGATGCGCGCCCCGTCGTCGGTCAGCATCTTCTCGAACTGGTTGATCTCATCGTAGGCGCGCTTCCATTCGTCCTTGGACGCGAAGCCCTCGACCCGCTCCACCAGCACCCGGCCGTACCAGGAACGGTCGAAGATGGCGAAGGAGCCGGGGGCGGGCAGGCGGGTCCAGAAGCGATAGAGGTAGTGCTTGCCCTGCTCGTCCCGCGACGGGGCGCCGATCGGCCAGACGTGGAAGCCGCGCGGGTCGAGCGGCTCGGTCAGGCGGCGGATGCAGCCGCCCTTGCCGGCGGCGTCCCAGCCTTCGAACACGATGATCGCCCGGCGCTTCTCGTGCCAGTAGGTCTGCTGGATGCGCAGCAGCTCCTTCTGGAGCTTGCCGAGTCGGCGCTCGTACTCCTCCTTGCTGTCGAAGTGCGCCGCCTTCATGTCGAGCTTGTCGAGGCGAATCTTGCCGTTGCCGTTGGCCATGCTGGTCCTTCCACAATTTTGCGGTCGCGGAACCTTCGCGCCGTCCTGGGGTTGAGCGCGTGCGCCCCGCCGAGCCTCCGTTGCGCCCCCTGGGTTGTCAACCGGCCAAGGCGTCGCGCGCCGCAGCCGACCCATGAGGAGCCCCGATGGCCACCGCCGGACCGCGCATCTACAACCTGTTTCCCACCCTGATCGGTCCGGTGCGCGACTGGGCCGGACACCTGCCGCGCATCCAGGGCATGGGGTTCGACTGGGTGTTCCTGAACCCGATCCATTACCCCGGCTTCTCCGGCAGCCTCTACGCCGTGAAGGACTATTACCGGCTGCACGACCGCCTTCAGGGCGGCGCGCCGGAGCACCCGGACGAGCTGCTGCGCGGCTTCATCGCCGAGGCGCGGCGGCACGGCCAGTCGGTCATGCTGGACCTCGTCATCAACCACACCTCCAAGGACGCGCTGCTGGCCGGGGAGCATCCGGACTGGTACCGGCGCGACGGCAATGGGGAGCTTTACAGCCCGCGCGCCGTGGACCCGGTGGACCCGTCGCTGGTCACGGTGTGGGGCGACCTCGCCATGCTCGACTACGACAAGGCGGAGGCGCGGGCGGGACTGATCGACTATTGGACCCATTACCTGCGCCACTGCATCGGGCTGGGCGTGAAGGGCTTCCGCTGCGACGCCGCCTACCAGATCCCGGCGGAGATCTGGAAGACGCTGATCGACCGCTCCCGCGAGGTCGATCCGGAGGTCAAGTTCTTCGCCGAGACGCTGGGCTGCACGGTGGAGCAGGTCCGCGACCTGTGCGGTGCCGGCTTCGACTTCCTGTTCAACTCCGCCAAATGGTGGGACTTCAAGGCCGACTGGCTGCTGGACCAGTATGAGGAATACCGCTGGATCGCCCCCAGCATCGCCTTTCCGGAAAGCCATGACACCGACCGTCTCGCGGCCGAGGTCGGCAGCCAGGACACCGAGCGTCTGGCCCGGCACCTGAAGATGCACTACCTGTTCACGGCCAGCTTCTCGACCGGCGTCATGATGCCGGTCGGCTTCGAATACGGCTTCACCCGCAAGCTCGACGTGGTCAACACCACGCCCGAGGACTGGGAGCAGCCGAAGCTCGACCTCACCGGCTTCATCGGCAAGGTCAACGCCATGAAGGCGGAGACGCCGGCCCTGAACGTCGAGGGGCCGCAGCGCCGCGTCACCTCGCCCCACAACCCGGTCGTTGGCCTGATCCGCAGCACCGATGGCTGGGCCAACGGGGCGGGGGAGGGCTGCGCCGTGATGGTCATCAATCCCGACGAGGGCCAGCCGCACCCCATCGACCCCGGCCCGCTGCTGGCGGAGACCGGCGGCACCTTCAGCGACTTCGAGGACGTGACGCCGGAGGCCGAACCGCTGCCCTTCGACCCCGGCCAGACCATCCGCCTGCGCCCGCTGGAGCTGCGCGTCTTCCGCGCCCGCCAGCAGCAGCGCCGGCCCATCGAGCTGAACCACTTAGGCGAGCAGGGGCCGCAGCACGACAAGGACTCCCGCGCTTGGATGGACGAATTGGCCGCCCGCCGCGTGACCATCGAGAACGTCTATCCGGAGATCGATTCCGGCCGCTTCCCGGTCAAGCGGGTGGTCGGCGACCTGATGGACGTGTGGGCGGACATCTACACCGACGGCACCTTCGTCCTGTCCGCCGTCGTCACCTACCGCCCGGTGGACGAGGAGGCGTGGCGCGAAGTCCCCATGACCCTCTTCGAGAACGACCGCTGGGTCGGCAAGGTGCCGCTGACCCGCAACACCCGCTACGTCTACACCGTGCTGGCGTGGCGCGACGTGTGGGAAAGCTGGCGCGCCGACTTCAAGAAGAAGTTCGACGCCGGCCTGGACGTCAGCCTCGAACTGGTCGAGGGCCGCCGCTTCGTCGAACACGCCGTGGGCATGAACGAGGGCGAGGGCCGCGCCGCGCTGGAACGCGTGGTCGAGCGGATGAACACCCTCCAGGGCAAGGACCTGACCGACTACGCCCTGTCCGACGAGCCACGGCAGATCATGCACAAGTACGGGGAGCGCCAGTATCTCTCCCGCTACGGCTGCGAGCTTGAGGTCTATGTGGACCGCACCGCCGCCCGCTATTCCGCGTGGTTCGAGATCTTCCCGCGCTCCGCCTCGCCCGACCCGTCGCGGCCGGGCACCTTCGACGATGTGTCGAACATGCTGCCCTTCATCCGGGACATGGGCTTCGACGTTCTGTACTTCCCGCCGATCCACCCCATCGGCCGCAGCTTCCGCAAGGGCCGGAACAACACGCTGAACCCCGGCCCGGACGATCCCGGCGTGCCTTACGCCATCGGTGCCGACGAGGGCGGGCACACCGACATCGACCCGATGATCGGCGACTTCGACGGATTCCGCCGCCTCGTGAAGGAGGCCAAACGCCACGGCATCGAAATCGCGCTGGACTTCGCCGTGCAATGCTCCCCCGACCACCCGTGGATCAAGGAGCATCCGCAGTGGTTCTACTGGCGCCCGGACGGCACGATCCGCTACGCCGAGAACCCGCCGAAGAAGTACCAGGACATCGTCAACGTCAGCTTCTACCGCGAATCCTACCCGGATTTGTGGTACGCGCTGCGCGATGTCGTCCTGTTCTGGTGTGACGAGGGTGTCCGCATTTTCCGCGTCGACAACCCGCACACCAAGCCTTTCCCCTTCTGGGAATGGATGATCCGCGAGGTGCAGGACCGCTACCCCGACGCCCTTTTCCTGGCCGAGGCCTTCACCCGGCCGAAGCTGATGCGCCGCCTCGCCAAGATCGGCTTCACGCAGTCCTACAGCTACTTTACCTGGCGCAACACCAAGGCGGAGTTGACCGAGTACCTGACGGAGCTGACCCAGGGCGAGTCCAAGGACTACATGCAGCCCAACTTCTTCGCCAACACGCCGGACATCCTGCCGCCGATCCTGGTCCACGGCGGGCGGCCCGCGCACATGATGCGCGCGGTGCTGGCGGCGACGCTGTCCAGCACCTACGGCCTCTACACCCCCTACTTCGTGTGCGAGGCCGACCCGTACCCCGGCAAGGAAGAGTACAACCACTCCGAAAAGTACGAGGTCCGGCACTGGGACTGGAACAAGCCCGGCAACATCGTCGAGTACATCACCAAGCTGAACGAAATCCGCCGCGAGAACCCGGCGCTGCATCGCTTTACGAACCTGCGCTTCTACAACGCTTTCGACGACAACATCCTGCTCTACGGCAAGATGACGGAGGCGAAGGACAACATCATCCTGATCGCCGTGAACCTCGACCCGCACAACGGCCACGGCGGCACCATCGAGGTTCCGCTGTGGGAGCTTGGCTTGCCCGACGGCGCCCACGTCCAGGTGGAGGATCTGTTCAGCGGCCACCGCTTCACCTGGATCGGCAAGTTCCAGCACGTCTGGCTCGACCCGCAGCAGAATCCCGCCGCCATCTGGCGTATCAAGCCACCGGGGGCGTGAGCGGGCATTTTCTCCCTCTCCCCTCCGGGGGAGAGGGAATCCACATGCAGCCGGCGCCATCTCATGGTGTGAAGGGAACTTGCTCGTCGGCGCAGCCATTGGGCAAGCAAACGAGCAAAAAACAACTTTTCTTCTTCATTGCCCCCCAATTCCTATGAGACTATCCAGCCCCGCAGGTCAGGCCCCGAACCATTGGGTGCGCGCGCCTTGACGGGCGAAGTGCGGGGATGATCGCGCAGGAAAGGCCAGCGGGCGTTTCTCTGGATCGTCTTTCCACAAAACCAATACTCTCCGCCTTTTCATCAAGGATCATCATGCGCGGTTTCGGCGTTCTTGCGGTTGTTTCCCTTATTCTCGCCGGTTGTCAGACGAGTGGCTCGGGCGGTTCATCCGCCACCGCCACGGTGGTCGGGCCTGCGCCGCAGCTTCCGCCGTCGCACCTGCGTTGCCCCAAGGACGGGACCATCTTCGCGACCTCGCAAGGGGAGGTTCGCTTCGAGGACTCCGAAGGCGCGCTCTGCAAGGCCGAGGCTCGCAGCCGGGAAATCAACACCATCTACGGCTTGCTGCCGGCTCCGGAGCGCGCACAGTGGGCCTCCAGCAAGCGGCACCTGGAGGAAGGAGCCAAGGCCCTGGGAGAGCTGGTGTTGCAGGTCGGCAAGAGCGTCTCCTACGCCAGCATCGGCGGTCTCGACTGCCAGAAATGCATGTGGGAAAACACCTTCACCGTTGAGCGGACCGAGCGGATTCAGATCCGTGCCGGCGTCTTCGATACTTTCGTCATTCGCTGGAACCAGGCCAGCGGCGGCTTCGAACGGGATGTCTGGTACTGGTATGCGCCCGACGTCGGTTTCCCCGTGAAGCGGGCAGCCCAAATTCATCGCGGCGGCGCCGGCGGTGACGTTAGACCTTACGAAGCCAAGAAGATCGTCGTTCCGAACAACTGATGCGCGCGGTTGGGGAGCCGCACCCACAGCACCCCAGCGCCGAGCGTCAGCCGACCTTCTCCGCCTGCCGCGCCCAGGCCGGATAGCGCAGGCTCAGCATGTGCTCGCGGTCGTTCATGTCCAGCACGGGTCGGCGCACGGTCGGGTCGGCGCGCATGGCGTCCTCGCCGGCCATGTGCACGATGCCCAGGCGGCGGTTCGGCAGATAGTATTCGACCAGTTCGTTCGTTTCCGGATCGAAGCGCCAGGGGCCGATGTAGTTGCACCATTCCGGCAGCAGCTCGATGGGCAGCCCGTCCAGATAGACCGCGCCGGCCATCGCCAGCTGGTCGGAGGTGAACAGCCGGCCCTTCTTCAGCACCCGCGCCTGCCAGCGCTGGAACGCCTCCCAATGTGGGGCGTCGGATTTCAGCGCGTAGGCGCCCGCGTTCAGCGTCGGCCGGGTGGCCAGCGCGCGGCATTCCGCCGTCGTCAGGCCGGCGCGGCTGGCATTCTTGTAGAGGATGGAGCGCACTCGCGCGAACGGCCCGAACAGCCAGTTGAGGCGCAGCTCCGTCTCGGCGAAGCGGCCGAACTGGGCGACGATGGCGAAACGGCCGGTCGCCGCACCCCGGCGCAGCAGCTCGATGGCTTCCCAGTCCTGCACCCAGGCGTCGGCGTCGATCCAGATCACCGTGTCGTAGCCCGGGAAGTAGGTCGGCAGGTGCAGCTTGGCGAGGTTGGCCTTCAGGTGGATGCGGTTGCGCAGCCGGTGCGCCGGAATGTCCACCGGCCAGGGCGGGGTGACGACCTTCACGCCGTCCGCCTTCAGTTCTGCCTTCTGCTCGTCGGTCAGGCCGGCGTCCACCACACCGACCGGGCATTCTCCAGCGGCATTCAGGGAGGCGGGTTTTAGGGCGCGCAGCGAGGCGATCAACTCCCGGATCAGCGGGCAGTAGCGGGAATCCCCGCCGGTGACGATGATGAAGGAGCCAAGCGGGGCCATGGGTTCTTGCGCTCCGGCAGCCTGATCGGAAGGGTTTGCCCTCGAACCTGGACGGGGCACATATCGAAAGTCAAGGAGACCGCGACCGCCTCTGCCGAAAGGCTGGTTTTTGTCCCAAATCGGCGATAAACAGGTACCACCTTTCGTTTTGGTTCGACCTTCAGGTGCATGTTGAAGTACCGGCTCGACGACGAGGCGTCGCTGTGCTCGATCGAGATCCTGGCCGAGGCGGTCGATCTCGTCTGCGTGCAGGGTGTGCTGGAACTGCGCATGCTGCGCAACGCGTTGCGCGAGGCGGCGGCCAACCCGTCGAACGAGGCGATCAAGACCGCATTCGCCATGTTTTCGCGCGTGGACCGCGACTACCGCCGCCGCATCGCGCATGAGGCGCTGACCCTGGCGAACCGGCAGCGGGGCCGCTACGCGCCGAGGCCGCGAGTCTTCCGGCGGGCGAAGGTGGGGTAGCGGAGCGCCGGGCCTCTGCCGAAAGGGATTCTTCCTTCGAAGGTGTGGATGGTACGCTTCGCTATGCAACTTCGCTGGCTGTTCGTTGTTGTCCGATGCGACCCACCATCACCGTCGCGAAAGCGCAAAGCCCCATGATCGATCGGCAGGACCGGCTCTGGTACAAGGACGCGGTCATCTACCAGCTCCACGTCAAGGCGTTCTTCGACGCCGACAACGATGGCATCGGCGACATCGCCGGGCTGACGCAGAAGCTCGACTACATTCAGGAGCTGGGCGTCACCACGCTGTGGCTGTTGCCCTTCTATCCCTCGCCCTTGCGCGACGACGGATACGACATCGCCGACTACAAGGCGGTCAATCCGTCCTACGGCAACGTGCAGGACTTCAAACGCTTCCTGCGCGAATGCCACGACCGGGGCCTGCGAGTGATCACGGAGCTGGTCATCAACCACACCTCCGACCAGCACCCCTGGTTCCAGCGGGCGCGGCTGGCCAAGCCCGGATCGAACCACCGCAACTATTACGTCTGGTCGGATACCGATCAGAAATACCAGGGCACGCGCATCATCTTCTGCGACACGGAAAAGTCCAACTGGACCTGGGATCCGGAGGCGCAGGCGTATTTCTGGCACCGCTTCTACTCGCACCAGCCCGACCTGAACTTCGACAACCCGAAGGTCCTTCAGGAGGTGCTGAACGTCATGCGCTTCTGGCTGGACATGGGGGTGGACGGGCTGCGGCTCGACGCCGTGCCCTACCTGAAGGAGCGCGAGGGCACCAACAACGAGAACCTGCCGGAAACGCACGACGTCCTGAAGCAGATCCGCGCGGAGATCGACAAGGGCTACGCCGACCGCATGCTGCTGGCCGAGGCCAACCAATGGCCGGAGGACGTGCTGCCCTATTTCGGCGACCTGGAGAAGGGCGGGGACGAATGCCACATGGCCTTCCACTTCCCGCTCATGCCGCGCATCTACATGGCCGTCGCCATGGAGGACCGGCACCCCATCGCCGACATCATGCGGCAGACCCCGGACATCCCCGACCCCTGCCAGTGGGCCATCTTCCTGCGCAACCATGACGAGCTGACGCTGGAGATGGTCACCGACAAGGAGCGGGACTATCTCTGGGACTTCTACGCGACCGACCGGCGGATGCGCATCAACCTGGGCATCCGGCGACGCCTCGCCCCGTTGCTGCAGAACGACCGCCGCAAGATCGAGCTGCTGAACAGCCTGCTGATGTCGATGCCGGGCACGCCGGTGCTCTACTACGGCGACGAAATCGGGATGGGCGACAACATCTACCTGGGCGACCGCGACGGCGTGCGCACGCCCATGCAGTGGTCACCCGACCGCAACGGCGGCTTCTCCCGCGCCGACCCGGCGCGGCTCTACCTGCCGGCGATCCAGGACCCGATCTACGGCTTCCAGGCGGTGAACGTGGAGGCGCAGGCGCGCAACCCGTCGTCGCTGCTGAACTGGATGAAGCGCCTGATCGCCGTGCGCAAGCAGCAGAAGGCCTTTGGGCGCGGCGCCTTCCACCTGCTCTATCCCGGCAACCGCAAGATCCTGGCCTATCTGCGCTGTTTCGAAGAGGACGGCCGGGCCGAGATCATCATGTGCGTGGCGAACCTGTCGCGCTCGGCCCAGGCGGTGGAACTGGACCTGAAGCAGTTCCGCGGCCGCGTGCCGGTGGAGATGCTGGGCCGCACCGTCTTCCCGCCCATCGGCGATCTGCCCTATCTGCTGACCCTGCCGGCCTACGGCTTCTACTGGTTCGCGCTGGCCGCCGAGGCCGAGCTGCCGGCCTGGCACGAGACGACGCCGGAGCCGGTGCCCGACCTGCTGACCGTGGTGGTGCGCGACGGCTGGCACAGCCTGATCACCGGCCGCGCGCAGGCGGAACTGGCGCGCGACATCCTGCAGGCCTTCCTGCCCAACCAGCGCTGGTTCGCCGCCAAGGACCGCCGCATCGACAGCGCGCATGTCCCGCTGTGGGCGCAGATGAAGGGGCCGGGCGACGGCTTCATGCTGGTCGTCACCGACGTGCAGCTGGCCGGCGGCGGGACGCAGTCCTACTTCCTGCCCCTGGCGATGAGCTGGGAGGAGAACGCCGGCGGCGCCGGCTGGCCGATGCTGCCCTACACGCTGGCCAAGGCGCGGCGCGGGCCGCGCACCGGCGCGATCTTCGACGCCGTGCAGACCGACGCCTTCGCGCTCGGCCTTCTGGACGCGCTGCGTGCCGGGCGGGAGCTTCAGGCCTCCCACGGCACCCTGCGCTTCGCGCCCACCGCACGCATGTCCGAGCTGACCCTGTCGGAGGAACCGGAGGTCCGCCGCCTGGGCGTCGAGCAGAGCAACAACTCCGTCCTCGTCGATTCGCAGGTTGTCCTGAAGGTGTTCCGCCGCCTGACCTCCGGCGCTCATCCGGAGCTGGAGGTGGGCCGCTTCCTGACCGAGGTGGTCGCCTTCCCCAACACGCCGCCGCTGCTGGGAATGGTGGAGCACATCGCCGAGGACGGCACGCCGACCGCGCTGGCCGTGGTGCAGACCTTCATCCGCAACCAGGGCGACGGCTGGTCCAGCACCGTCGATTCACTGCTGCGCGAGCTGGAGGACATCCGCCTTGGCCTCGCCAGCACCGCCGAGGAAACGGCGAGCGGGGAGACCTTCGGCATCCATCTCGCCATGATGGCGACGCTGGGGCAGCGCACGGCGGAACTGCACCGCGCCCTCGCCCAGACCACCGGCGACCCGGCCTTCGATCCGGAGCCGGTGACGGACGACGACCTGAAGGGTTGGGTCGCCTCCGTCCGTCGTCAGGCCGAGGCCGCCTTCGAATGCCTGCCCGGCGCGCTCGACCGCATGGCTCCGGCGGTGCGCGAACAGGCCGAAGGGCTTCTCGCCCGCCGCGCCGAGGTGATGGAGCGGCTGTCCGAACTCGCCGACCTTCCGGTGGCGGCGATGAAGACGCGCATCCACGGCGACTATCACCTGGGGCAGGTGCTGCGCGCGCAGAACGACTGGTACATCATCGACTTCGAAGGTGAGCCGGCCAAGACGCTGGAGGAACGCCGCGCCAAGCACAGCCCCCTGCGCGACGTGGCGGGAATGCTGCGCTCCTTCAACTACGCGGCCTGGGCGGCGCTGTTCCGCCTGGACGAGACGGGCGAGCCGGCCTCTCCGGCCGTGCTGGAGGCCGCCCGCGATTGGGAGCGCCGCAGCGTGCAGAGCTTCCTCGACGCCTACCATGCCGCCATCGGCGACTGCCCCAGCGTGCCCCAGGACGAGGCCGCCGGCCGCCGCCTGCTGTCCCTGTTCCTGATGGAAAAGGCTCTTTACGAGATCCATTACGAGGCGGCCCACCGCCCGAACTGGATCGGCATTCCCGTCAAGGGCGTGCTGGGCCTTCTGGACGAGGCGCTCTAAAGCCCTTCTCCCCTGTGTGGGAGAAGGGTTGGGATGAGGGGGCGGCCGTCAGGCCGGAGAGAATTCGCTGTGCCAGCGTTTACCCCTCACCCCACTCCCTCTCCCACAAGGGGAGAGGGCTTTGAAACGGTAGGGACATATGTCCGCACCCCCATGGTGTGACAAACGCCATGGCGGTATGTTCACGCCTAAAATGAGAAGTGGGCAGGGGAAAGGTCAGCCGATGCCGAACGACATCCGCAAGGGGATCAAGGCCGAGGAGCAGAGGTCGTCGTCGCTGCGCGGCGGGATCGAGGCGATCGTCCGCGCCGACCACGGCGACCCCTTCGCGATCCTGGGCATGCACCAGGACGGGCCGGACGCGCCGGTCGAGGTCCGCGTCTTCATCCCCGGCGCGCGGCGCGTCTGGGTGGTCGACAGCGCCACCGGTGAACCGGCGGGCGAGGCCGAGCAGGTCCATGATGAGGGCTTCTTCGTCGCCACCCTGCGCGACCGCAAGCAGCGCTTCCGCTACCGCCTGCGCGTCGAATACCCGCTGACGACCCTGGAGTTCGAGGACGCCTACCGGTTCGGCAACGTGCTGGGCGAACTGGACATCCACCTGCTGGCCGAGGGCACGCACCTCAAGAGCTATGAGCGCCTTGGCGCCCACCCGCGCGAGATCGACGGGGTGCCGGGCGTGGCCTTCGCCGTCTGGGCGCCGAACGCCCGGCGGGTCAGCGTCGTCGGCGACTTCTGCGACTGGGACGGCCGCCGCCTGCCGATGCGCAAGCGCGTCGAGGCCGGCGTGTGGGAGATCTTCGTCCCCCACGCCAAGATCGGCGAGCGCTACAAGTACGAAATCAAGGGCGCCGGCGGCGACCTGCTGCCGCTGAAGTCCGACCCCTACGCCTTCATGGCGGAGATGCGTCCGCTCACCGCCTCCGTCGTGCACGGCCTGACCAAGTACGAGTGGCAGGACCAGGACTGGGTGCGGACGCGCGCCAACTGCGCCGACCTGACCGCGCCCATCTCGATCTACGAGGTCCACTTGGGCTCCTGGGCGCGGGTGCCGGAGGAGGGCAACCGCTATCTGACCTACGGCGAGCTGGCCGAGCGGCTGGTCCCCTACGTCAAGGAACTGGGCTTCACCCACATCGAGATGCTGCCGATCACCGAGCATCCCTTCGACGGCTCCTGGGGCTACCAGCCGATCGGGCTGTACGCGCCGACCAGCCGCCACGGCACGCCGGACGAGTTCAAGCAGTTCGTGGACGCCTGCCACAAGGCCGGCATCGGCGTGCTGCTGGACTGGGTGCCGGGGCATTTCCCGACCGACCCGCACGGGCTCGGCTGGTTCGACGGCACGCACCTGTACGAGCACGCCGACCCGCGCCAGGGCTATCACCAGGACTGGAACACGCTGATCTACAATTTCGGCCGGACGGAGGTGCAGAACTTCCTGCTCGGCAACGCGCTGTTCTGGATGGACCAGTACCGGCTGGATGGGCTGCGCGTGGACGCCGTGGCCTCCATGCTCTATCTCGACTACAGCCGCAAGGCGGGGGAGTGGATTCCCAACCAGTTCGGCGGGCGCGAGAACCTGGAGTCCATCGCCTTCCTGAAGCGCATGAACGAGCTGACCTACGGGCACCACCAGGGCATCATGACGGTGGCGGAGGAGTCCACCGCGTGGCCGGCGGTGTCGCGGCCCGTGTATCTCGGCGGCCTGGGCTTCGGCTACAAATGGAACATGGGCTGGATGCACGACACGCTCCAGTACATGTCGAAGGACCCGATCCACCGCCGCTACCACCACCACCACCTGACCTTCGGGCTGCTCTACCAGTTCTCGGAAAACTTCGTGCTGCCGCTGAGCCATGACGAGGTGGTGCACGGCAAGGGATCGCTCATCAACAAGATGCCGGGCGACGACTGGCAGAAGTTCGCCAACCTGCGCGCCTACTACGGCTTCATGTTCGCGCATCCCGGCAAGAAGCTGCTGTTCATGGGCGGCGAGTTCGCCCAGTGGCGCGAATGGAGCGAGGACCGCAGCCTCGACTGGCACCTGCTGGAAGAGCCGCTGCACAAGGGCCTCCACACCCTCGTCCGCGACCTGAACCGCATGTACCGTTCGCTGAAGCCGCTGCACCAGACCGACTGCGACCCGGCCGGTTTCGAGTGGATCGAGGCCAACGACAGCGACAACTCCGTCCTGGCCTTCCTGCGCAAGGAAAAGGACGACCCGGATCACCACGTCGTCGTGGTCTGCAACTTTACGCCGCTCCCGCGTCATGACTACCGCGTCGGCGTGTCGCTGCCGGGCCACTACGCGGAGGTGCTGAACACCGACGCCGGCGAATACGGCGGCAGTGGAGTCGGCAACGGCGGCGGGGTGGTGTCGGAGGAGATCTCCTGGCACGGCCGCCCGCACTCCCTGAACCTGACGCTGCCGCCGCTGGGCGTGGTGGTGCTGGAGCGGAAAGGATAGGGCCACCCGCCAAGTCAACCGCGTGAGAGGCAGCATCCGGGATGATCGCATGGGGAAATCGCGCTCCGTCGATGAGACGGCCGTCGTCCCCGTGCGGGCGCATAGGTGCTTACGTAAGCAGATTAAGGCGTATCCGTGCTGCAACCACCCTCTCTCGCCGTCATCCCCGCGCAGGCGGGGATCCAGATAACTTCGCACGGAAGTGCCTGTGTGCCCTGGATTCCCGCCTTCGCGGGAATGACGAATTGAGGGATGGCGGGCTCCGCGAAGGACGGACGCTGTTTGCAGAGATCAGCGCAAAAACAATCCAACCACTTCCAGAACTTAGCCCCGTTCCCCGGACAGCCATGCCCGCGACCGGGAACATCCACCCCGCGACTCCCTGCCGCGATGAGATGCTTTGGCGTGATCGCCTTGGGCGCTGCCGCGCTTGACGTGCCACGCGTGCCTCTCCTTTATTGCAGCAGGCGCACGGTCGCTGCGGTTATCCCGCGTGCCGTGCCCGTTCCGTCCCTTTCGCCATCCCGTCCGATGAGCGTGCCTGTGGGGAGTCTCCCCTGATGCCCACCTTCGCCGCCCCGCGCACGGCCGTCTGGCCCGGAAAGCCCTATCCGCTGGGCGCCAACTGGGACGGGTTCGGCGTCAACTTCGCCCTGTTCTCCGCCCACGCGGAGAAGGTGGAACTGTGCCTGTTCGACAAGACCGGCCAGCGGGAGATCGAGCGAATCGTCCTGCCCGAACACACCGACGAGGTGTGGCACGGCTATCTGCCCGACGCCCGGCCGGGCCTCCTGTACGGCTACCGCGTCCACGGCCCCTACGACCCGGCGGCGGGGCACCGCTTCAACCCCAACAAGCTGCTGCTTGATCCCTACGCCAAGGCGCTGTTCGGGCCGTTCAAGTGGTCGGACGCCCATTACGGCTACCGCGTCGGCTCGACGCGCGAGGATCTGTCCTTCGACCGGCGCGACAACGCGCGCGGCATGCCGAAATGCCGGGTGGTGGACCGGGCCTTCACCTGGGGCAATGACCGGCACCCGCTGGTTCCCTGGTCGGACACGGTGATCTATGAGACGCATGTGCGCGGCTTCACCATGCGCCATCCGGAGGTGCCGGCCCCCCTGCGCGGCACCTTCGCCGGCATGTCCACCCACGCGGTGATCGATTACCTGAAGGCGCTGGGCATCACGTCGGTCGAACTGCTGCCCGTGCAATCCTTCGTGGACGAGCGGCATCTGGCGGCGCATGGCCTGCGCAACTACTGGGGCTACAACACCATCGGCTTCTTCGCGCCCGAGCCGCGCTATATGACCACCGGCGTCCTGTCGGAGTTCAAGACCATGGTCGCCCGCCTGCACGAGGCGGGGATCGAGGTCATCCTGGACGTGGTCTACAACCACACGGGCGAGGGCAACCACCTCGGCCCCACCCTGTCCTTCAAGGGCATCGACAACCTCAGCTACTACCGGCTGCTGCCCGACAACCCGCGCTTCTACATCAACGACACCGGCACCGGAAACACGCTGAACCTCAGCCACCCGCGCGTCCTGCAGATGGTCATGGACAGTCTGCGCTATTGGGTGACGGAGATGCATGTGGACGGGTTCCGCTTCGACCTCGCCACCGTGCTGGCGCGGGAGAGCTACGGCTTCGACCCCGGTTCGGGCTTCCTCGACGCGGTGCGGCAGGACCCGGCACTGGCCGACGTGAAGCTGATCGCGGAGCCATGGGACGTCGGCCCCGGCGGCTATCAGGTCGGCAACTTCCCGCCGGGCTGGGCGGAATGGAACGATCGCTACCGCGACACCGTGCGCCGCTACTGGCGCGGCGACGAGGGCATGCTGCCGGAACTGGCCGGGCGCATCGCCGGCTCCAGCGATCTGTTCGAGAAGCGCGGGCGGCGGGCATGGTCGTCGGTGAACTTCGTGACCGCCCACGACGGCTTCACGCTGAACGACGTCGTCTCCTACAACGACAAGCACAATCAGGCGAACGGCGAGGACAACCGCGACGGCCATTCCGCCAACCACTCCTGGAACCACGGGGTGGAGGGGGAGACGAGCGATCCCGCCGTCAAGGCGTTGCGCGCCCGGCAGCGGCGCAACCAGCTGGCGACCCTGTTCCTGTCGCAGGGCACGCCGATGATGCTGGCCGGCGACGAGATCGGCCACAGCCAGAAGGGCAACAACAACGCCTATTGCCAGGACAACGAGGTTTCCTGGCTGGACTGGACGAAGCGGCAGGGCGACGGCCACGACCTGCTGGCCTTCGTCAAGCGGCTGATCGCGCTGCGCAAGGCGCATCCGGTGCTGCGCCGCCCGGTCTTCCTGCACGGTCGCCAAACCTCGGCCAACGGGCTGAAGGACATCGTGTGGTTCACCCCGCAGGGCGTGGAGAAGGCGGCCGAGCACTGGCGCAACACCCACGCGCGCTGCATCGCCCTGCTGCTGAACGGGCACGCGGGATCCTACACCGGGGCGGACGGCGCGCCCCAGGACGACGGCGTTCTGCTGATCGTGCTGAACGCCCACACCGACACGGTGAACGTCACGCTGCCCGACGTGGCGCCGGACGCGCGCGGCTGGCGTTGCGTGTTGGACACCCGCGTGCCGGACGGGGCGGGGGACGAGCGCATGCAGCTTGCCGGGCGGTCCATCCCGGTGGACGGGCGCACGGCGCTGGTCTTTGTGCTCGTGGAATCGCCCGAGCGTTGACGGTTGTCGGTGAGCGGCGCCCGCCGCTTGTGCTAAGGTCGCCTCCGGAGCAGCCCGCCCTTCGGAAGTGATCATGCCCGAATATGACTTCTCCCTGGTCGACGCCGCGATCATCGACACCCAGCACAACACGCTGCGCGTCTTCCGCGACGTGCTGTCGCGCCTGGGCCTGAAGCGGGTGGAGACCTACGGGTCGGTCAAGCAGGCGGCCGACATGATGAACAGCACCACCCCCGACCTGATCCTGGTGGACGCCGACGGGGAGGAGGCGGAGACGCTGAAGCTCGTCCGCACGCTGCGCAACGAGCCCGGCACGCGCAATCCCTACGCCTGTCTGGTCGTGACGACGTGGCAGCCGACGCCGGTGCTGCTGATGCGCGTCACCAACTGCGGCGCCGACGACCTGCTGGTGAAGCCGGTCTCGCCCAAGCAGGTGCAGGACCGCATCACCACCCTGATCGAGGCGCGCAAGAAGTTCGTGGTGACCGCCGACTACACCGGCCCCGACCGCCGCAAGTCGCCGCGCGACGGCACCCAGGTGCCGCTGCTGGACGCGCCGAACACGCTGCGCCTGAAGGCGACTAACCGCTGGGCGCACACCAACACCCGCCAGCTGATGGCCGAGGCCAACAGCTTCGTGAACGAGCAGAAGCTGCTGCGCGCCAGCATCCAGATCGCCTTCCTGATCGAATTCGCCGTCCCCGGACTGTCCGCCCCGGTGCCGGAGCGCATGGCGGTGGAGCATCTGGCCCGCGTCCCCGGCTTCCTTGACGATCTGCAGCGCCGCATTGCCGACAGCGGCGAACCGGCGGCCATCGAGGCCACCGCGAATTCCCTGAAAATGCTGGTCGAGCGCCTGCGCTCCCAAGCCGAATCCGGCACCATCGCCGTCGAGGAGGTGGAGCGCGTCCAGGGCCTCGCCCGCGATCTGATGCAGGCGGTCGATCCCAACCGTCCCCTGGACTCAATGACCGGCGAGGTGTCCGTCGCCGTCGCCGGCTACCGCGCCCGCCTGGAGCAGATGGCCCAAGCCAAAGCGGCTGCGGCCGCTGCGGCGGAAGGGGCGGAAGCGCCGAAGGCAGCCGCGGCGGAGTAGCCACCCCCTTCATTATACCGAAGACGCCGGATCAACCGCCCGCCCGCGCTGTTGTCAGCGTGCCCGGTGCTCCACCCTGAACGAAAGTTTCGAATGTTCGGGACTGGACGGGAGAGCGCCGACGCGCGATCTTCCCGGCCGGGCGATTCCCGTCCGCCAACACCGAACCACCCGCGGGGACCGTGCATGAGCGCTCTCGACCGGCTTGCCGAATTGGTCGGCATCGAGCCCTTCTATCATGACATCTGGGGCAACCGGCGGGACACCTCGGACGCGACCAAGCGGGCGCTGATCGCCGCCATGGGCCTGCCCAGCGGCAGCGACGCGGAGGTCGAAGCCAGCCTGCGTGCGGTGGAGGAGCGGGCGTGGCGGCGCATGCTGCCGCCCGTGGTCGTGCTGGACGAAGGCGCGCCGCTGACCCTGTCCATCGCCGTCCCGGCCGGGCTGGAGGACGCCGACCTGTATTGGACCCTGGCCGAGGAATCGGGTGCCGCCCACCGGGCGTCCCTGACGCTGGGCAAGTTACCGCTCGCCGAGACGGCGGTGCTGGACGGGGTGGCCTACGAGCGGCGCACGGTCGCCACCGCGCTGCCGGCCACCCTGCCGCTCGGCTATCACCGCTTGTCGGTGGAGATCCGCCCGCGCGGTGTCGGCGGTTCGCTGGAAGGCTCCACCACCCTGATCGTGGCGCCCGAGCGCTGCCTGACGGTGGAGGAGGCGGTTCCCGGCGGCAGGACCTGGGGCATCGGCCTGCAACTCTATGCGCTGAAGAGCGGCGACGACTGGGGCATCGGCGATTTCGACGACCTCGGCCGCTTCGCGGAGATCGCCGGCGGGCTCGGCGCCGGGCTGGTCGGGCTGAACCCGCTGCACGCGCTGTTCCCGGCCGACCCCAACCACATCGGCCCCTATTCGCCGTCCAGCCGCAGTTTCCTCAACATCCTCTACATCGACGTGGAGCGGGTGTCCGAACTGGCCGGCACGCCGGACGCGCAGGCGCTGATCGCCTCGGACGACTACCGCAACCGCCTGTCCACCGCCCGCGCGGCCGAACTGGTGGACTATCCGGCGGTGTCGGCGCTGAAGCTGCCAGTGCTGGAGGCGCTGCACGCCACCTTCCGCGCGCTCCCCGAATCCGACGCGCGCCGCCAGGCCTTCGAGGCGTTCCGCCGCGAGATGGGGGAGGGGCTGCGCCGCCACGCGACCTTCGAGGCGCTGCACGAGCATTTCTACCGCCGGGATCCGGGCCTGTGGATGTGGCGCAACTGGCCGCCGGCCTTCCACGACCCGAACAGCCCGGAGGTCCAGGCCTTCGTCGCCGAAAACGCCGCCCGCGTGGACTTCTTCGAATACCTTCAGTGGGAGGCCGACCGCCAGCTGGGCGCGGCGGCGGAGCGCGGTCGCAAGGCCGGGCTCTCCATCGGCTTCTACCGCGACCTCGCCGTGGCGGCGCATCCCGGCGGGGCGGCGGCCTGGGCGGATTCGGGCATTCTGGTGCAGGGTGCCAACGTCGGCGCGCCGCCGGACCAGTTCAACATGAAGGGCCAGAACTGGGGCCTCTCCCCGCTGTCGCCGGTCGGCCTGCGCGAGAGCGCCTACGCCAGCTTCGTCGCCATGCTGCGCGCCAACATGCGCCACGCCGGCGCGCTGCGCATCGACCACGTCATGGCGTTGCAGCACCTGTTCTGGATCCCGGAGGACGGCAGCGACGGCGCCTATGTCGAATACCCGATGCACGAGTTGCTGCGCATCATCGCCCTGGAAAGCCGTCGCAACCGCTGCATCGTCATCGGCGAGGATCTGGGCACCGTGCCGGAGGGCTTCCGCCCGGCCATGGAGCGCGCCGGCATCCTCAGCTACCGCGTGCTGTATTTCGAGCGCGGGCCGGACGGCGGCTTCAAGGCCCCGCAGGACTATCCCGTGGAGTCCATGGTCACGGTGACCACCCACGACCTCGCCACCTTCAAAGGCTTCTGGACCGGCAACGACCTGGATTGGCGCCGACGCCTCGACCTCTATCCGGACCAGGGGGCGCTGGACAAGGATGCCTGGGATCGCGGCGTGGACCGCTGGCGGTTGCTTCAGGCTCTGTCCGCGCAAGGTCTGAAGCCCGCCAGCTACCCGACCGACGAGGGGTCCCAGCCCTTCTCGCGCGAACTGGCGGAGGCGGTGCACCGCTACCTCGCCCGCTCGCCGGGGCGCATCGCCATGGTGCAGATCGAAGACGCGCTGGGCGAGGTCGAGCAGCCGAACCTGCCCGGCACGGTGGACCAGCACCCGAACTGGCGCCGCCGCCTGGGCCTGTCCCTGGAGGCGATGGCTGGCGACGAAGGCGTTCGCGCGCTGGCCGCCGCCGTTCGCACCGAGCGGTAATGGCCACGAAAAACGCAATATCTACTCAGTAAAAGCGGTTTTCCGGCCGGGTGTTCTTGCTTAGACTTCCGGTCACCGACCACGGGAAGGGTGTCTTGCGCCCGCCCGTAAGGGCGCCGAAGACGGAGGGGAACAATGAAGGGCGATCCGAAGATCATTCGTCATCTCAACACGATTCTGACGAATGAGCTGACGGCGGTTAATCAGTATTTCCTGCACGCCCGCATGCTGAAAAGCTGGGGGCTGAAGCGGATCGCGCACAAGGTCTACGAGGAGTCGATCGGCGAGATGAAGCACGCCGACAAGCTCATCGAGCGCATCCTGTTCCTGGAAGGGCTGCCCAATCTTCAGGACCTGCACAAGCTGAAGATCGGCGAGGACCTGCCGGAGATGTTCACCGCCGACCTCGGCATCGAGAGCCACAACCGCGGCAATCTGCTCGACGCCATCGCCGAATGCGAAGCGGTTCGCGACTATGAGAGCCGCGAGATCTTCGAAGACATTCTGCACGACACCGAGGAGCATATCGACTGGCTGGAAACCCAGCTCGACCTGATCCAGCGCGTCGGCCTGACCGCCTACCAGCAGGAGCAGATCTACGGGGACGACTGAACGGTCGTTGTTTAATACCAACTCCCAATGAGGCCAACTCATTGGGAGTTGGTATCGGCGGCGACTGCCGCCGCGCGGGCACATGCCCGCGGAGCCAAGCGAGCGGACGCTCGCGCCGGCGATTGAGGCCCGGTGATCGGTTCCGATCACCGGGATTTGGTATAAGGCCGCTTACACGCTGACCCGGCTCACCATGGCCGCGCCGCTGTCGGGACCGGCATCGGCGCGGCGATAGGCCTGGATGGCCGCCGGCCAGGGTTCGATGTGCAGGCCGGCGCCCATCGCGTCCTGGTGGATGCTCTGCGCGATGAAGGGGGCGCTTGGCGTCGCGGTCATCGGGACGGGGCCCGGCGTGACCGGCCCGTCCTGCTCCTTGTCCTTGAGCGAAAAGCCCCCGGACGACTCGGAGCGTCGCGCGCGGCGCTCGCTCGTCTCGTCCAGTTCCGCCCGTTTGCTGCCCTTCAGCGCGTCGTCGGTCGCCTCGACGCCGTCGAACCGCTTGCGCTCCTGCTCGCCGGGAATGCGGCGGATCGGCTGCACGGCAATGGCTTCGCTGGCCAGCATCTGCCGCAGCTTGCCGAGCCCGGACGGGCTTTGCAGGCTCATGGGCGAGGGGAGGGCGGGGATGCTGGACACTGGCGGATGTCGGCCGGTTGCGGGTTGCGGATGTTACGACGATACAGCTTACCAGGGAAACGGTTCTCGAAAACTTAAAATGTCGGATAAATGCTATAGAGTGGGGCGGGCTCATCCGGCCGCTCATTGGAATGCCTAAGGTTTATCCTTAATACTGTTTAAACCAGGGCGGGGTAGCGTCGGGATCCCGAAAAGGCCGAAAAATTGTGCCGTACGGCGCACCCCATCGGCGGAGAGCCCAAGAGCATGACGCGACCGACCGACGCGATCCCCCCGGATCAGAGCACAGCGACCGACATCCGGGTGATGGCCGCCGCCATGGACGCCTCCGGCGACGTGGCCTACGCCTGGGATTTCGCGGACGACACCATCGCCTGGGCTGGCGGCGCGGCGGTTCTGCTGGGCCCGGACCTTGCCGATGGCGAGGTTCTGCGCGCCCGGATCGAGGCGGAGGACCGCGCGCGGCGGCGCCTCGCCCTGTCGCAGCATATCGAGACCGGAGCCACCTACGATTGCGACTACCGGCTGCGTCTGGCCGACGGCGGGGTGCATTGGGTCCATGACCGTGGCCGGGTGGAGCGGGGCGACGACGGCATGCCGCTACGCCTGCGCGGGGTCCTGCGCCTGATCGACCGCCGCAAGGCCTACGAGGTCGAACTCGAACACCAGGCCCATTTCGACCCGCTGACCGGGCTGGTCAACCGCCACCGCCTGCGCGAGACGCTGCTCCGCGCCACCGGCGACGCGGACACCTTCAACCGCTTCGCCATCTATCTGGCGGTCGGCATCGACAAGCTGGGGCTGGTCAACGACGCCATGGGCCACGCCGTCGCCGACGCCGTGGTGCTGGAGGTCGCGCGGCGGCTTCAGCTGGTGCTGCGGCCGGGCGATGCCGTGGGGCGCGTCGGCGGCGACATCTTCGGCGTCGTGCTGCCCCACTGCCCGGAAGAGAGCATGGCCCATGTGGCCGAGAAGTTGCTGCGCGCCGTGCGGGCGACTCCGGTGGCGACTCCCGCCGGGCCGGTCCACGTCACGGTGTCGGTCGGCGGTCTGTCCGCCGGTTTCGACGATTGCGGCGTGGACGAGGTGATGACCCGCGCCGAAACCGCCCTTCAGGAGGCCAAGCGCCAGGGCCGCGACTGCTTCTGGCCGCACCACGCGACCAGCGCCCAGCAGAGCGAGTTGCGCAACGCGCTGTCCGTCGGGCAGACGGTCAAGGCGGCGCTGCAAAGCGGGGCCTTGCGCTTTGCCTTCCAGCCGGTGATCAGGGCGGACGGCGCCTCGGACGGCGCCTCGGACGGCGCCTCGGACGGGGTGGGCCGGGTGGCCTTCTACGAATGCCTGCTGCGGATGGTCGGCGCGGACGGCCTGCCGCTTGCCGCCGGGGCCTTCATGCCGGCGGTGGAACGGCTGGGCATGGCCCGGCGGCTCGACCACCACACGCTGGGCCTCGCCGTGCGGGAGCTGGAGGACAGCGACGACGTGGTGCTGGCCCTCAACCTCTCGGCCACCACCACCGCCGACCGCACTTGGCTGTCCGCCCTGGAAGGCCGGATCGGCGGCCGGCCGGACCTTGCCCGGCGCCTGATCGTCGAAATCACCGAGACCGCCGCCATCGAGGATCTGGAGGAAACCGCCGCCTTCCTCACCGCCGTGCGGACGCTCGGCTGCCGGACGGCGCTGGACGACTTCGGTGCCGGCTACCTGTCCTACCGTCATTTGAAGGCTCTGCCGGTGGACATCGTGAAGATCGACGGCTCCTTCGTGCGCGAACTGAAAGAGGGGCCGGACGCCCTGCTGTTCATCCGCACGCTGATCGGGCTGGCCAAGGGCTTCGGCCTGACCACCGTGGCCGAATGTGTCGAGGACGACTGGCAGGCCGACATCCTGCGGCGCGAGCGCGTCTGCCTGCTCCAGGGTTACCGCTTCGGCCGTCCAAGCCTCGACCGCCCCTGGGCGGAGGCGCGCTCGCTCGCCGCCGACTGAAGGATCGCTACAGAAGACTTCCGTTGGATGACAACGCCTTTCCAACGTAATGGCCGGGCTTGACGCAGGCATCCACGGCGAAGCCGGCACCTCCTCGCGCGGGCGCATGGCTGTGCGATGAAACATTGCCGCTCGAAGTCCACGCCTCTCCCTCTCGTCATCCCCGCGTAGGCGGGGATCCAGGAGTTTGACGGATAAGCGCTTAAACGGACTGGATTCCCGCCTTCGCGGGAATGACGAGTTGGAGACTGGCAAGCTCCGTGAAAAGCAGTGCTGTTTTCGGAGACCTACGCAAAGCAAATCATCCGCATCAAAGCCTTGGTCCCGTTCCTCAGACAGCCGTGCGCGCGGGCATGACGATCGGGAGACGTGCTTGATAGAGGACGGACATTCACAGAAGGATGAGCAATAGGCTTGCCGAGTTGATCGGGCGCCGGCCTCAGGCCCCCTTGCGGGTGGCGCGGCGGACCACCGACTGCGCTTCCACCGTCAGGTCGCCGCCGCCCAGCAGGCGCAGGAACACCCCCCTCACCGTGGCGCGCCCACTGACCGTCAGCGTGCCGGCGCGCGGATCGTCGGAAATCGCCAGTGGATCGGTACGGGAGCCCAGGAAGCCGCTGGGGAAGGCCGTGGCGAAGAAGGTGCGGATGTGGCCGTCGCGCTGGTTGTCGAACATCACGCGGCCGCCGGCCAGCGCCGCCGCGTCCACCGCCTGCGACAGCCGCGCCTGCACCGCGTAGCCGCGCACCGTGTCCACCGTGTAGCCGACCCCCACGACCAGCGGCAGGCCCAGCGCGAACGCCAGCGCCAGCAGAGCCTTGCGGCTCGCCCGCCGTTCCTCGTGATGCCCGAACGGGTGGGGGTGGTACACCATCACCATTGCCAGCCTCCAAATAGTGATGAAAGAGAATATGCCAAAAGTCTGCCCTTGATTGCTTAAAAAGAGATTAACATCTTGCCGGGTAACTTTCTGATGGTAAGATAAGACGGAAGATCGAAGACTAAGCGGCGATATTTTCTTGCATAGTTCTTCTGGTTTGCCGGGAATGTACCGTCGAAATGCAGGCGGAATAGATCGGATTTCGAAACATTTTGCACGCAAACAGGATGCGTACTGCTTGCATACCTCTGCGATTTCCGCAGTAAACTTAAATGAATGTATAAAAGTCTCATTCGCAAAACCTGAGACAAAAAGGGGCCAAAAAGACGGCTAAAATGGCATTACTATGCCGCTTGAAAGTTTTTCTCTGGTGAATGTTGCGCGTTAATTTGTCGTTAACTTCTGGCGCGCTAAATGGGCTTACCGCGAACGAGCAAATCTCCTGCTCTTTCCAAACAAATGACCGACCCAGTGGAGAGTCCCATGCGCACCATCCGCTCGCTGACCAAGAACGAGTCCGGCGCCACCGCCATCGAATACGCGATCCTCTGCGCGCTGGTGGCCGTGTTCATCATCGGCGGCTTTGCCGGCGCCGGTGACCAGATCACCAAAATCGGCGGAACGATCGTCGAGCAGCTGACGAAGGCCAACAGCACCGGTACGGGCGGCGGCACGGGCGGCGCTGACTGACCAAGGCCGGGCTTTAGCCCACGCTTAAAACGCACAAGGCCGAAAGCGCATTGGGTCGACGTCCGGGCGGGTGGCAAACGGCCTCCCGCCTGGGCGGACCCGGCGGCCTCATCAGGACGCCATCCCCCGTTCTGCGCTTGGTGACGATGTGGGGGATTTGCCTATGACACCCACGACCTTTCTTCTTGCCGCGTCAGCGGCTGTTTTCGTCTGGGCGGCTGTTTCCGACGCTCGGCGCTATCTTATTCCGAACGCCACCAGTCTTCTGCTGGTCGGCCTCTTCGCGGCTTTTGCGATTTTCTCTCCGTCCGACATTCCGGTGCTTGGTCACGTCCTGGCCGGCTCGGCCGCCTTCGCGGTCGGCGCCGGCCTTTTCTATGGCGGCCTTATGGGCGGCGGCGACGTGAAGCTTATGGCCGCCGCAACGCTGTGGGCGGGTCCCAATCATGCGGCCGACCTGCTGCTGATCACCGCGCTGGCCGGCGGTCTTCTGGGGGTGGGCATGCTGCTGGCCCGCCGTCTGGCGCGCCGTGCCGCTCCGGCACCGTCCGGAGAGGCGGCGGCCACCGCGATGCAGGCGCGGCTGCCCTATGGCATCGCCATCGCCGCCGGCGGCCTGTGGACGCTGCTGTTGCTCGGGTTCGGCGCGTAAGGAAGAGGTGAGCCATGTCCGTCCGCAAGATCGTCCTCGTTCTGCTCGCTCTCGTGATCGCGGGGGCGACCGTGCAGTTCACCCGCGCCGTCCTGTCGAACAACCGCGCCGCGCCGGTCCAGGCAGAGACGGCGCCGCAGGCGCCCAAGGGCAAGCGCATCCTGGTGGCGGCGAGCGACCTGCCGGCCGGCACCCTGGTCCAGCCGTCGCACCTGCGCTGGCGCGCCTGGCCGGCCGACGACGGGCTTGAAAAGACCTACATGGTCGAAGGGGCCCGCAGCGCCGACGAGTTCGCCGGCGCCGTGGTCCGCCAGGGACTGCGGGCGGGCGAGCCGGTGACCGCCGGCCGTCTGGTGAAGCCGGGCGACCGGGGCTTCCTCGCCGCCGTGCTGACCCCCGGCACGCGGGCCGTGTCGGTCGCCATCAACGGCGTGACGGGCATCGGCGGCCTCGTCTTCCCCGGCGACCGTGTTGATCTGATTTTGACACAGCGCGTGAAGAACCCGGACGGCGGCGAAGGGCCTGACCGCCGGGCCAGCGAAACCGTGCTGTCGGACGTCCGCGTGCTGGCGATGGACCAGCGGACCAACGACCAGAAGGGAGAAGCGAAGGTCGCCCAGATCGCCACGCTGGAGGTTTCGGCCCGTCAGGCCGAGGCGGTGGCGCTGGCGGTGGAAATCGGCCATTTGTCGCTGTCCCTGCGCAGCCTCGGCACTCCGGCGCAGGACGGAATCGAAATGGCGGCAGCGGAGTCGCTGCCCGCCACCGTGACGGACGCGGTGGTGGGGGAGGGCGCGGCGCCCCTTGCCGGAACCGCTGCCGAAACCGTCACCGATGCGCTCGTCGGACCGTCCCACACCATCACCTGGGACAGCGACATCAGCCGCGCGCTCGGCGCCACACCCGTTTCCGCGGTCAAGTTCGAGGTTAACCAAAGCGAAAACGCTGCGGCTGTAGTAAAGGTGCAAGTCGTCCGTGGCCGAGAATCCGCGGAGGTTTCGTTTCCGCAGCGCTAGCGCGCCCGAAAGGCGCGCCGGGGCTTCACGCCGGTGTTATGATGACGCATCGCCTTTCGTCCTGGCTCGCCGTTTCGGTCCTGGTTTCGGCCGTTTTGGGGGCCACTCCCGTGCTGGCGCAGAAGCGGACGACTCCGGTCGTTCCCGCGACGCCGGTCCAGACGACGGAGCCCGACCGGACGGCCGCCGCCGCCGACGCGATGCAGGTCGAGCAGGACAAGGGCGAGGTGATCCGGCTGCAACAGCCCGCCGCGTCGGTCTTCATCGCAAACCCGGACATCGCCGACCTTCAGGTCATGTCGCCGACGATGGTCTACCTGTTCGGCAAGCGGCCGGGCGAGACCTCGCTGATCGCGGTGAACAACAACGAACAGGTGGTGTTGAACCGCAAGATCGTCGTCACCCAGAACCTCAGCGGGTTGGAGCGCGCGTTGCGCCAGCGCCTGCCGAATCGCCGCATCACCGTCTCCTCCCTCGACGGCGCCGTCGTCCTGTCCGGCGAGGTGGTGAGCCAGACCGAGGCGGAGGACGCCCGTTCCATCGCCCGCAAGTTCGCCGGGGAAAACGGCGAGGTCGTCAACCGCCTCGCCATCACCGGCACGACCCAGGTCATGCTGCGCGTGCGCGTGTCGGAGGTGGGCCGCGACGTGCGCGAGGAGTTCGGCATCAACTGGGAGAACATGCTGAACGTCGGCGGTTTCCGCTTCATTCTCGGGTCTGGCCTCACCGACATCACCTTCCAGGACGGCGTGCTCGTCCGCCCGCAGGAGAAGATGAGCCTCTACGCGGGCACGAACGGCAAGAACTACGACATCAACGGCCTGATCGACGCGCTGGCGCGCGACGGCCTGGTCACCGTCCTGGCCGAGCCGAACCTCGTCGCCCAGTCGGGCGAAACGGCCAGCTTCCTGGCCGGTGGCGAGTTCCCCATCCCCGTTCCGGGCGACAACGGCTCCATCGGCATCGAATACAAACAGTTCGGCGTGTCGCTGGCCTTCACGCCGACGCTGGTCGGCACCGACCGCATCAGCATGCGCGTGCGGCCCGAGGTCAGCCAGTTGACCGAGGTCGGCGGCCTGTCGGTCACCGTGGGATCCAACATCGGCTTCCGCGTCCCCGGCCTGTCCACCCGCCGCGCCGAGACGACCATCGAACTGGGCAGCGGGCAGAGCTTCGCCATCGCCGGCCTGCTGCAGAACAACATCGACCAGGCGATCGACAAGTTCCCCTTCCTGGGCGACGTGCCGGTGCTTGGCACCCTGTTCCGCTCCACCCGTTTCCGGCGCAGCGAGACGGAGCTGGTCATCATCGTGACGCCCTATCTGGTGCGCCCGGTCGCCTCGCCGGGGATGATCGCCGCGCCAACCGACACCATCTCGCCGGCCTCGCTGGTGGACCGCCTGCTGTTCGGGCGGATGACCGTTCCCGGACCGGGCACCCGGCCTCCCGCCCGCCTCGGCCTGACCGGCCCGGTCGGCTTCTCCGTCGAATGAGGACCGCCATGCCCCCGCGCCGCTTCCCGTCCGCATTCGCACCCGCTCTCGCCCTCACGGTCCTCACGGCCGGCTGCACCATGCACCAGAACGTGACGGAACTGCGGGAATTCCCCATCACCGTCGCCCCGGCGGCGGACAACCCGCGCCGGCTGACCGTCGTGCCGCCGGACTGCGACGTGGCTGCTCTGCCGCCGCCGCGCGACGACGTGGGGGCTTGGCACAACCCGGACCTCAACATCGGCTGTTCCAGCGCGCGCAACCTCGGCCTGATGGTCGCCCGGCCGCGCGATCTGCTGGTCGGGCGCGATCCCGGCCCGGCCGATGGCCAGCGCGGCGCCGCCGCCACGGACCGTTACCGCCGGGGCCAGGAAAAGCCGCTGATGCGCGAGCAGGCGGGTTCCATGGCCGCGGTCGCCCCCAGCAGCGGCGGGGCCATGGGCGGCTCTCCGGGAGGGCAGTAGCCATGTCCGGCGTCGTTCCCCTGTTCAAGGGTTCCGCCGACCAGCCGGCGGGCGAAGTCTTCCTGGCCTACGTGTCCGACGACGCCTCCTATCAGGTGGCGCGGACGGTGGCGGGGGAGATGGGCTGGTCGGCCGGCGCCGTGCAGCGCGGCGGGGCCGGCGACGTGCTGGACCTTCTCGGCGGCCACACGCTGGCGCCGAAGATCCTGCTGGTCGATCTGGACGGCACGGCCAATCCGGTCGTCACCATGGCCCGGCTGGCCTCCACGCTGGGGCCGGACAGCCGCACGGTCGGGCTCGGCACGCCGAACGACATCGACCTCTACCGCGACCTGCTGGCCGCCGGTGCCGCCGACTACCTCGTCAAGCCGCTGACGCCCGAGGCGCTGCATCAGGTCATCCGCGCCGCCAATCAGGCGCCCAAGCGCGTCCAGCAGCAGGAGGTGACGCCGGCCCGGCTGGTCGTGGTGGTCGGCGTGCGCGGCGGGGTGGGCGCCAGCACGGTGGCGGTCAACACCGCCTGGATGATCGGGCACGAGTTCAAGCGGAAGACCGCGCTGCTCGACCTCGACCTGCATTTCGGCACCGACACGCTGGCCCTGGATCTTGAGCCGGGGCGCGGCCTGCGCGAGGCGCTGGAGACGCCGAACCGCCTGGACAGCCTGCTCGTCAAAAGCTCCATGGTGAACGAGAGCGACTGGCTCTCCGTCCTCGGCGCGGAGGAGCCGGTGGAGGACAGCGTCTCCTTCGGCCCGACGGCGGTCAGCGCGCTCTTGGAGGAACTGCGCAGCGGCTTCCAGGTGGTGGTGGTGGACATGCCGCGCCATCTGCTGCCGGTGCACCGGCCGGTGCTGGGCTCGGCCGATCAGGTCATCCTGGTGTCGGACTTCTCGCTGGCCGGCATTCGCGACACGGTGCGGCTGATGGGCTCCATCAAGGTGCTGGGCGGTCCCGCCTGCCATGTCGTGGTCGGCGGTCCGCGCAAGGCGCAGGTGGACAAGGCGACCTTCGAGCGCGGCATCCAGGGCAAGATCGCCCACGTCATCCCGGAGGACGACAAGGCCATCGCGGCGGCCACCAACCAGGGCAAGGCGGTGGCGTCGATGACGCCGCAGGCGTCCTCGGTGAAGGCGATGCGCGAGCTTGCCATGACCATGGCCGACGCCCGGCCGCCGGCCAAGAAGGGCTTCGACCTCGTGGGCTGGCTGAAGAAGGACAAGGGCTGATGTTCGGGCGGCGTGGAGGTGGCGGGGCAGGGGGAGGGGCAGGGGACGGCGATCCCCCGCGCGGACGGGTCTCCGGCGAGCCCGACCAGGGCCTGACCGCGCTCCGCGACCGCTATCTGCCGGAGATCGCCAAGCGCCTCGACCCCGCCCGCGCCGCCCACCTGCCGCGCGGCGACGTGGCGCGCGAGGTGAAGACAGTCCTGCTGGAGCTGCTGAACCGCGACCGCCGCGACCTGAACCTGCTCGACCAGCGCGACCTCGTCACCCTGCTGATCAACGGCGTCCTGTCCCTGCGCCCGGTGGACAGCAGCGAGGTGCTGGCCGCCGTTCGTCAGGTCGTCGTCCCGCTGCCCCTGCGCCGCGAAGATCCGGCGGAGACCGCCGACACCACGGCGCCGGCCCCCACGGCGCTGCCGGTCCCGGACTTCCCGCCCCGCCTTCCCGAGCCGCCCGCGCTTGAGCTTTCCCCTCTTCCGGACCCCGAACCGGACCCCGTTCCCACCCCCGAGCCGGCCCCGGCGCCTTTCTCCGTCTCGGCGATCCTGAAGGCGGTGGGCACGCCCACGGTGCAGGCCCCCTTCAGCCCGCAGGGGTTCGCGCCGCTCGCGCCGGAGCCCGAACCGCCGCCCGAGGAACCGAAGCCGCAGGAGCCGCCCGCGCGCACCGCCGCGACCCACCGGGCGACCGTCGATCAGGCCAAGGACCGCATCCAGCCGCTGCTGCTGGCGCGCATCGACACCTCGGCCGCCGCCACGCTCAGCCGCATGGAGCTGACCCGCGACGTCGGCGACATCGTCCATGAGCTGTTGGCCGAGCAGAAGCTCCAGCTCAACCTCGCCGAACGGCAGGAGTTGGTGGAGCGCCTGCTCGACGACATGCTGGGCCTGGGGCCCCTTGAGCCACTGCTGGCCGACGAGGCGGTCACCGACATCATGGTGAACGGCCCCAAGCAGGTCTATGTGGAGCGCAAGGGCAAGCTGACCCTGACCGACGTGCAGTTCCGCGACAACGCCCACGTCATGGCGATCGCGACCCGCATCGTCACCGGCGTCGGCCGGCGCATCGACGAAAGCTCCCCGCTCTGCGACGCGCGCCTGATGGACGGCAGCCGCGTCAACATCATCATCCCGCCGCTGGCCATCGACGGCCCCAGCATCTCGATCCGCAAATTCTCCAAGAAGAAGATCACGCTCGACGTCATGGCGCGGACGGAGAACATCTCCCCCGCCATGTGCACGGTGCTGAAGATCGCCGCGCGTTGCCGCCTGAACATCCTGATTTCCGGCGGCACCGGCTCGGGCAAGACGACGCTGCTGAACGCCATGTCGCAGCTGATCGACCACACTGAGCGCGTCGTCACCATCGAGGACGCGGCGGAACTCCAGCTTCAGCAGCCGCATGTCGTCCGCCTGGAAACCCGCCCGCCCAACCTGGAAGGGCACGGCGAGATCACCATGCGCGACCTCGTGAAGAACGCGCTGCGCATGCGCCCCGACCGCATCATCCTGGGCGAGGTGCGCGGGTCGGAGGCGGTGGACATGCTCCAGGCCATGAACACCGGCCACGACGGCTCGCTCGGCACCATCCACGCCAACCGCCCGCGCGAGGCGGTGACCCGTCTGGAGAACATGTTCGGCATGGCCGGCCTGAACATGCCGTCCAAGGCGGTGCGCACGCAGATCGCCTCGGCGCTCGACATCATCGTGCAGATCAGCCGCATGCGCGACGGCATCCGCCGCGTGACCGCCATTTCCGAGGTGGTGGGCATGGAAGGCGACGTCATCACCATGCAGGACCTCTTCACCTTCGACTTCAAGGGCGAACGCCCGGACGGCCGCCTTTACGGCGAGTTCAAGTCCGCCGGTCTCCGCCCGCATTTCCTGCCGAAGGCCGCCTATTTCGGCCTCGACAAGGCGCTGCTGGAGGCGATGTGAGATGGCCGATCTGCCCCCCATCGTCTGGCTGGTCGTCCTCGCGGCGGTCGTCGTCGTCCTTCTCCTCGTGCTCGCCTTCACCGGCGACGGCGACCGGGAGCTGAAGCGCCGCCTCGCCCGCGTCGGGGCGGAAGGGCAGGCGCAACGCGGGCGAGGCGGCGCCAAGGCCGCCGGTCCCGTGCGCATCCAGAAGCAGGACACCGGCTCCATCCCCACGCTGGATCGGCTGCTGAAGACGCTGCTGCCCAACCCGGAGCGCATCCGCGACCGGCTCGACCGCACCGGCCGGCGCATTCCGTTGGGTGAATACGCGGTGGTCAACCTGCTGGCCGTCGCCATGACGTGGCTCGTGCTGTCGCAGGTGGCGCGCCTGCCGGGGCCGCTGCCGCTGTTCGGCGCGCTGTTGATCGGGCTCAGCGTTCCGCACGTCGCCGTCCGGATCATGGGCGACCGCCGCGTCGCCGCCTTCATCGCGCAGTTCCCCGACGCCATCGACCTGATCTGCCGCGGCCTGCGCTCCGGCCTGCCGGTCACCGAGTCCATTTCGGCCGTGGGGCGGGAACTGCCCGACCCCGTGGGCATCGAGTTCCGCCGCGTTGGCGATTCCGTCCGCCTCGGCCAGTCGCTCGACGCAGCACTCTGGGACGTGGCGAAGCGCATCGACGTGCCGGAATACCGCTTCCTGGTCGTCGCCATGGCCATCCAGCGGGAAACCGGCGGCAACCTCGCCGAGACGCTCGGCAACCTGTCCGACCTGCTGCGCAAGCGCCGCCAGCTCAAACTCAAGATCCGCGCCCTGTCGTCGGAGGCGCGGGCGTCGGCCTACATCGTCGGCGCGCTGCCCTTCCTGGTGTTCGGCATCGTTTATGTGATGAACACCCAATACATCATGCTGCTGCTGACCGACCCGCGCGGCCAGATCATGGGCGGCGTGGCCCTGGCGATGATCGCGATCGGCGCCTTCATCATGTACCGGCTGGCGAATTTCGAGCCATGATGAACCTCGACGGACTGATCCCCGGCATGACGATGGAGGACTTGGCCGCCTGGGTCGCGGGGGCCGGGGCCTTTGCCGTCGTGCTGCTGATCTGGTCCGCATTCGTCGAGCGCGATCCCCTGACCGCCCGGCTGAAGTCCCTGCAATCCCGCCGCGACGTGCTGAAGGGCGACCTGTCCCGCACCGCCCGCAAGGTCGAACGGCCGACCACGAAGATGAGCGTCATGCGCCGCATCGTGGAACGGCTGAAGCTCGCGCGCGGCAAGACGGCGACGGATGCGGCGACGAAGCTCTCACAGGCCGGCTTCCGCTCCAAGGACGCGCTGACCGTCTATCTTTTCGCCAAGGCGTGCCTGCCGTTGCTGCTGGGCGGCGCCAGCGTCTTCGTGGTCTATGTTCTGAAGCCCTTCACGCTCGACCAGACTCAGTCGCTTGCCGCCTGCCTGACGGCGATGCTGCTCGGCTCCCTCTCGCCCGATTATTACCTGCGCAAGGTGGCGGAGCGGCGGCTGACCGTGATCCGGCGCAACCTGCCGGACGTCTTCGACCTGCTGGTCATCTGCGCGGAAGCCGGCCTCAGCCTCGACGCCTCCTTCGACCGTGTGGCGCGCGAATTGGGGGAGGGCTGCCCCGAGCTGGCCGAGGAGGTCGGGCTGACGGCGGTCGAACTCGGCTTCCTGCCGGATCGCAGCAAGGCGCTCCAGGGCTTCGCGGAGCGCGTGCCGCTGGACGGCGTGCGCGCTCTGGTCACCACCCTGGCGCAGACCGAACGCTACGGCACGCCGCTGGCCCAGGCGCTGCGCGTCCTCGCCACCGAAATGCGCAACGAGCGCATGCTGAAGGCCGAGGAAAAGGCGGCCCGCCTGCCGGCGATCATGACGCTGCCGATGATGATCTTCATCCTGCCGCCGCTGTTCATCGTGCTGATCGGCCCGGCGATCCTCCGCACCATCGACGGCATGGCCAAATTGTAGGGGCCAAGCCGTAGAGCGCCAAGTTGCAGGGCGCGACGCTGCCGGATGGGAATAAACCGGCATCCGCCGGCGTCATGGTCCTCATAGGGTTCGCACAACCTTGGGGAGGAACGACATGAACCGGGCAACCCGCATCCCGATGCTGACCGCGGCCGTGCTGCTGTCGCTTGGCCTGAGCACCGGGGCGCAGGCGCAGCAGAGCGGTGCCGCCAACATGAGCTTCTTCGTCACCAGCACCGGCCTCGGCAAGGGCGCCGACCTCGGCGGGCTGGAGGGGGCCGACCGCCATTGCCAGCAACTGGCCCAGGCGGCCGGTGCCGGCAACCGCACCTGGCGGGCCTATCTCAGCACCCAGGCGACCGGCGGCCAGCCGGCGGTGAACGCCCGCGACCGCATCGGGCGCGGCCCCTGGCAGAACGCCAAGGGGGAGGTGATCGCCCGCAGCGTCGAGGACCTGCACGGGACCAACAACCTCACCAAGCAGACCGCCCTGAACGAGAAGGGGCAGGCCGTCAACGGGCGCGGCGACACGCCCAACATGCACGACATCCTGACCGGCTCGCAGCCGGACGGCACCGCCTTCGCGGGCGCCGAGGACCGCACCTGCGGCAACTGGACCAAGAGCGGCACCGAGGGCGCGGCCATGCTCGGCCACCACGACCGCACCGGTTTGGATGAAAGCCCGCCGGCCAAGTCCTGGAATTCTTCGCACGCCTCGCGCGGCGGGTGCAGCCAGGACGCCCTGCGCGGCACCGGCGGCGCGGGATTGCTGTACTGCTTCGCGACGAATTGACGGTGTAAGGCCGGATGGAGAGTCACCACCAAGACACCAAGGCACCAAGATCTTTGGCTTATGCCGCCCTTCCGAAACCAGGGCCGGCACGCCGCACTTGGTGCCTTGGTGTCTTGGTGGTGAATCCCCAACGCCTCTCGCGGTCTTGTTGAAAGCCCAAGCGCTGGGGTATCATCATCGCCGACAACGCCCGACGTGCGTCCATCGGCCACCCGAAAACCCCGTTCATCCGTACACAAATCGTTGTGCAGCCGATGCACAATGGGCGTGCACGAACAATGGCCCGCAAGTCTCTGACACCGTTCAACAAAACGGCGATTTTCGCCATTGTGCAGATTTGAGGATCTGCACAATCTGCACAACGATGCACAACAACCACCCGCTCCGGCGCGGACGGATTCGCCCGCCCGCTCCCTTCCCGACGGGCGCCGGGACGGCTACAGTCGCCCCCTTAAAGCGAATTTGCATTCGCTTTAGATTCACATGGACTCATGTGCCGGCCGGGCTTCGGCCGCACGTGCGGCCGGGACCGCCGTCGCGGTCCAAAGCGGATCGAAATCCGCTTTAACGAAAAGGCTGACAGGGGAGACGGCCCGATGACGGGCGGCGCGCGGCGTGTGGTGATGTTGGGTCTGGCGATGGCGGGGTTGGCGTTCGCCTATCTCGGGATGGAGGCCAGCCGGCTGCTCGCCGGGGATCCCATCGCCTACTACACGGACATCGCTGTGGTCGCGGCGGGCATCGTCGCCCTGTGGGCGGTCTTCGCCCGGCTCGGCCGGCACTTCCGCGACCTCGAACGTCTGGGCGACCTGCTGTCCATGCCGCATGGGCGCGGCGGGCCGGACTTCGCTCAAGCCGCCGGGAAAGACGAAGCCGGACGCCTCGCCCACGCCCTGGCGGAATTCCTGCGGCACGACCGCCAGGGTATCGCCCGTTCCGGCGACCGCCTGTCCGGCGTCGTCTCCGTGCTGGAGGAACCGGTGGTGGTCATCGACGACCTCGGCCGGGTCGAGGTTCTGAACGCCGCCGCCTCCGCCTTGCTGGGCATTGAGGCCGGGGGCGATGTTTACGACCGCCTGTCCCGCCCGGAACTGTTCCGCGCCATCGAGCGGGCGCGCGAGGACGGACAGGCCGTTTCCGCCGTCCTGCGCCGGGCGGAGGGGGCGGAGGTGCCCGTCCGCGTCAAGGATCTTGGCCTGCAAGCCGGCTTGGTCCTGGTCTTCCCGGTCCGGGGCGCCGACCGGCACCTGTTGCTGAGCGGCGAGCGAACGGTGATCCGTCCGGCCGCGCGGGCTCCACACCTTGGCGACGAGGAGCCGTTGCCGGCCCTGCCGCTCGTCAGCCTGTGGATCGCCACCACGGCGCCGACCCCGGACGAAGGGGGCGTGATCGCGGTCGGCACGGTGCGGCTGGCCGGTCCGCGCGTCTTCCGCACCCTGTCGCTGGACCTGTTTGTGGACCAAGGCGGGCCGGTGCCGGCGGAGGCGACGGCGGTCCACGGCGTGACCTCCGCCATGGTGGAGGGGGCGCGTCCCTTCCACGCCGCGTGGCCGGTGATCGCGGAGGCTCTGCACGGCTGCGTGGTGGTCGGTGTCGGGGTGGAAACGGCGCTCGCCGCGCTGACCCGCGCCTGCGTTCGGGCCGGCTTGCCCGAACCGGAGCCGCCGCCGTCCCTCGACCTCGGCCGGCTGGCGGCGGCGCTGGATCCGGCGTTGGACGGGGCGTCGCTCGACCGCTTGGCCACCGCCTTCGGCATCGCGCCAAACCCGCGCTCAGGCCCCTTCACGCCGGCGCTGGTGCAGGCCGAACTGGCCGCCGCGCTGCTGTCCCGGCTGGGCGAGCGGGGTGTGACCACCCACGGCGAGGCCCGCGCGGTCGCCGCTGATCAGGCCCTGCCGCTCACCGCCACTTCGGACGACGGCCGGCCTTGAGCGCCTGGATCGCCTGGTCCAACGCCTGAAGGAACTGCGATTTGTCCTGCTGGCTCATCGGCTTGTTGCCGCCGCTGACCACGCCCATGTCCCGCAAATCCTGCATCAGCGCGCGGGTTGCCAGCGCCGAGCCGATGGAATCCTCGGTGAAGGGCCGGCCGGTCGGGCCGATGACGACGGCCTTGCGCTTCACGCAGCGGTCGGCCAGCTGGATGTCGGCGGTGACGACGATGTCGGTTTCGGTCGCCCGCTCGGCGATCCAGTTGTCGGCGGCGTCGAATTCCGACCCGACGACGACCAGTTCGGACAGGCATTCGGTCGGCAGGCGCAGCGGGCCGTTGCTGACGATCCAGACCTTCAGTCCGTTGCGGCCGGCAACCCGGTAAATTTCGGCCTTTACTGGGCAGGCATCGGCATCCACATAGACCTCCACCACCCGCTTCCCCTCCTTCGTCGTTTAACGATGCGTCCTTATGCGCTAAAACGCAGGGCAAGCGAAGCGGCGCCGCGGGTGGCGTCCTTATTTTCTCTCCCGTGCAGAAGGGTCGGAGCGGCGCATGGCGTCCTACCAATACGTTTATGTCATGAAGGGCCTGACCAAGGTCTATCCCGGCGGCAAGAAGACTCTCGATAACGTCTGGCTGTCGTTCCTGCCGGGGGTGAAGATCGGCGTGCTCGGCGTCAACGGCGCCGGTAAGTCCACGCTGCTGAAGATCATGGCCGGTCTGGACAAGGATTATTCGGGCGAGGCCTGGGTCGCCGAGGGCGCCAAGGTCGGCTACCTGGCGCAGGAGCCGCAGCTCGACCCGACCAAGACCGTCCAGGAAAACGTCATGGAGGCCTTGGCCGAGACCAAGGGCCTGCTGGACCGCTTCAACGAAGTGTCCAACCTGATGGCCGAGCCGGACGCCGACTTCGACGCGCTGCTGGCCGAGCAGGCCGAACTGCAGGAGAAGATCGACCACGCCGACGCCTGGGACATCGACCGCACCGTCGAGATCGCCATGGACGCGCTGCGCTGCCCGCCGGGCGACGCCGACGTGACCAAGCTGTCGGGCGGCGAGAAGCGCCGCGTGGCGCTGTGCAAGCTGCTGCTGGAAAAGCCCGACCTGCTGCTGCTCGACGAGCCGACCAACCATCTGGACGCCGAGTCCGTGGCGTGGCTCCAGAAGCATCTTGAGGACTACAAGGGCACCGTCGTCCTGGTCACCCACGACCGCTACTTCCTGGACAACGTGACCGGCTGGATCCTCGAACTCGACCGTGGCGCCGGCATCCCGTACGAGGGCAACTACTCCTCGTGGCTGGAGCAGAAGCAGAAGCGCCTGGAGCAGGAAGGCCGCCAGGAGGAAGCCCGCCAGAAGCAGCTGGCCACCGAACTGGAGTGGATCCGGCAGTCGCCGCGTGCCCGCCAAGCCAAGAGCAAGGCGCGCATCTCGGCCTACGAAGCGCTGCTGGCCGAAAGCGGCAAGGAGACGACCGGCGAGGCCAAGATCGTCATCCCGACCCCGCCGCGCCTCGGCAACGTGGTCATCGAAGCGGAGGCCATCGCCAAGGGCTTCGGCGACCGCCTGCTGATCGACGATCTGTCCTTCCGCCTGCCGCCGGGCGGCATCGTCGGCGTGATCGGCCCGAACGGCGCCGGCAAGACCACGCTGTTCCGCATGATCACCGGCCAGGAAGGCCCGGACGGCGGCACCTTCCGCGTCGGCGAGACGGTGAAGCTTGGCTACGTGGACCAGAGCCGCGACGCGCTGAACCCGAACAAGACCGTGTGGGAGGAGATTTCCGACGGGCTCGACGTCATCGACCTCGGCAAGAAGTCCATGCCGTCGCGCGCCTACGTCTCCAGCTTCAACTTCCGCGGCCCCGACCAGCAGAAGAAGGTCGGCCAGCTGTCCGGCGGTGAGCGCAACCGCGTCCACCTCGCCAAGATGCTGAAGTCCGGCGCCAACGTGCTGCTGCTCGACGAACCGACCAACGATCTGGACGTCGACACGCTGCGCGCCCTGGAAGAGGCGCTGGAGGGATTCGCCGGCTGCGCCGTGGTCATCAGCCACGACCGCTGGTTCCTCGACCGCATCGCCACCCACATCCTCGCCTTCGAGGGCGACAGCCATGTGGAGTGGTTCGAAGGCAACTTCGAAGCCTACGAGGCCGACAAGAAGCGCCGCCTCGGCGCCGAGGCCGACCAGCCGCACCGCATCAAGTACAAGCCGCTGGTGCGGGCGTAAGGGCAAAAGAAAAGCCCTTCTCCCCTTGTGGGAGAAGGGTTGGGATGAGGGGTGATTACGCCCGGCAGGGCGGAAGGAAAATTTCCGGCCGGCATTTGCCGGTGCCACCCTCACCCCAACCCCTCTCCCATCAAGGGAGAGGGGCATTTTTTATTTTGCCGTTCAGCCCGCCTGCTTCTGGTGCTCCAGGAAGGCGGTCTTCAGCAGCACCTTCAGCTCGTCGCTGTATTGATGGAAGCGCACCGACACCTGACCCTTGGCCTTGTTCTGGTGCAGGACAATGAACTGGGCGGTGGCCGTGACGTCCTGGCGGTCGGCCATGGTCACGCGGGCCTCGATCATCTCGCCCCGCTCGAAGGGCTGCTCGGGCGCCCGCAAGCACATGCCGCCGATGGACCAGTTCCGGGTCTGGTGCGTGCCCCGTGCGGTCTGGACCACAAGGCCGGGCCGCACGAAGCGCTTCTGCCGGCGCCGCTCCTGCGGATCGGCCGGCGGGGGCGGGGAGGTCGCCTCGGGCATGGCGATGCCGGAGCCTTTGAGCTTCGCGCCGGCCAGCGTGGCGGAGTGCAGCACCGCCTCGCCCATGCGGGCGTCCCGCAGGTCGGCGGCCGAGAAATCCGCGCCGTCGAAATTGGCCGGCCACGCCCGCCCACCGGCAAGGCTGGCCGGGCGCGCGTCCGCCTTCCTCAGAACGGCGCGGGCAAGACAGGCCCGGCGCAGGTTCGTGCCGCGCAGGTCGGCCTCGGTCAGGTCGGCCCCATTCAGGTCGCTGTAGGAAAGATCGGCCATCTCCAGCCGCGCCCCGGCGAGCTTGGCGCCCGGCAACCGGCAGCGGCGCAGGCGGATGGCGGACAGCATCCGGCCGCTCAGGTCGGCCCCGGACACAGAAATCAGGTCGAGGTCGAGCCGGCGCCCATCGGCTCCCTGGCTGTCTACCCAGCGTTCGTGCGCCGCGACGGCCGTCAGGAAGTCGGGCAGCGTCATCGGCTTATAGCTGGGCTGAACGATGGCGTCCGGGGGCAGGGCGAAGGGGATGTAGGTGCGCGCCAGCGTGGCTTGGTCGATCACCGTTCCGCCGAAGGTGGCGCCGTCCAGCGTGGCGCCGTGCAGGTCGGTGCCGACCAGAACGGCGGAGCCAAGCTCGGCGCCCGACAGGTCGGAGTCGTTGAGGTCGGCGCCGCTGAGGTCGCAGCCGTTGAAGTTGGCCCCGGCCAGAATGGACCGCTCCATCTTGGCCTCGGTCAGCCGGGTGGTGCCGTTGCCTTTGGTCGAGTCGGGGGCATCCCCCATCAACGCGCCCGCCCGGAAATCGGCGCCGCGCAAGTTGGCGTCGGTCAGCACGGCCCGGTGCAGGTTGGCGCCGCGCAGGTCCGCGCCGGCCAGGGTAGCCCCGACCAGATTGGCGCCTTCCAGGTCGGCGCCGAACAGGTCCGCCTGCGACAGGTCGGCCTTGGCGAGCCGAGCACCCGCGAGGTTGGTCCCGGCCAGTTTGGCGCCCATCAGGCTGACCGTCTCCAAATTCAGCCGCGACAGGTCGCGGAAGCTGAGATCGGCGCGCTTGCCGCCACGCCGCTTCAGCCAGTGCTGATGGGCGACGATGATCGCCTTGATCTCTTCGATCTCCTTCGGATCTCGCTCGGCCATCGGCTGTGTGCGCCCATCATCGCGTAAAAAGGAAGCTGTGGCGGGAAGGATAACCCGCCGGGCGTGTTCCGTCACCGTATCGGCGTTGCCTCTGGACACAAAAAAGGCCGCCAAAACGGCGGCCTTGATTGCGGTTCCCGATGGTTGTTCGGTCAGCCCGCCTGTCCAACCTTCCGGCGCAGCGCCTGGATCAGGCCTTCGACATTGCCGCCGCTCTGCTGGATGACGGACGCGAACTCCTGGCGCTGGGTGATGCCCATGCTGACGCCCTCGACCATCACGTCGATGATCTTGTACTGGTTGTCGCGCTTGCGCACGCGCCAGTCCACGTTCACCGGGGGGCCGTTGGGGCGAACGATCTGGGTGGTGACGGAGGAATCGGTCTCGCCCGCCGGCTGGTTGCCGACGATCTTGAAGGTCTCGCCCGAATACTCAACGAATCGGTCGGCGTAGGTTTTGACGATCAGCTGCTCGAACAGTTTCTGGTATTCGGCCTGCTGCTGTGGGGAGGCGCTGTTCCAGTAGCGTCCCAGCACCCAGCGTCCGATGTAGGGCACGTCGAAGCCCTGATAGAGCAGGCCGCGGAAGCGCTGGACCGCCTGATCGCGCGGCACGCTTTTGTTGGAGAAGGTGGAGACGGCTTCGTTCCCCAGATTCTGGATGAACGCGGCCGCAGCCGGGTCGGCCGACTGGGCGTTGGCGGGGCGGACGGCCCAGCTGCTCACCGCGAGCAGGGCCGCGCACACGAGGAACAGGCGACGTGTCAGCATGGCAAGGCAAAAGTGGCAGCCGCAGACGCTTTGTCAACGGTCAATGACCGCATGCCCGGCATCCGCGGCGTTTCGCCGGTCCTCACTTCGTCGGGGTATCGTTGAACTCCGGGAATTCCGGAGTCGCCGTGGCCGCGTTGTCGCGAATCGCGGCCGCACGCTGCTGCGCGTACAGGCTGCGCGCCGTCGCGTAGAAATCGAGCGAGTTGCGGCGCAGGTCGTCGATCTCCTTCAGCACCTGCGAACGGCGGTCCACCACGGCGGCGCCGGTGCGTGCGTACAGAAGGTTCTTGTGATCGGTGGCGTAGCCCCAGATGCGCAGCGGGTCGCCGATGGTGTCCACGCCGAGGCCGACCGTGTCGCGGACGTTGGACGGACCGACCAGCGGCAGCACGATGTAGGGACCGGAACCGAGGCCCCAGACCGCGAGCGTCTGGCCGAAGTCCTCCGGCTGCTCCGGCAGGCCGGCTTCCGCCGCGACGTCGGCGAGGCCGCCGATGCCCAGGATGCTGTTGGTCATGAAGCGGCCGGTGGCGATCTGCGCGCCCTCGAAATCGCCCTGCAGCAGGTTGTTGGCGATGTAGAGCGGGCTCAACAGGTTCTGGATGAAGTTGTGCACCGCCTGCCGCACCGGGTCTGGGACGACGCCCACGTAAACCTCGGTCGTTGGGCGAATCAAAAGGATGTCGGCCGCCTCGTTGACGGCGAAGACGAAGCGGTTCGGGACCTCCAACGGGTCGCTGATCGTGGCGTCCGCTTCGCTGGTGGCGGGCGTGCTGGCGCAGCCCGTGGCGGCAAGGGCGAACACGGCCACGGCGGCCGAGCGAAGGAAGGAGCGGGTGAAATTGGCCAGCTTCATCGGCGACGGCTCTTTCTGGAGGCTCAACTCTGTTCGGTCTGCCGGTCCCGTCCGCAATGTGAAATCAGGGTCGGGACTGGCGTGTCGGTGCCGGACATCACCCGGTGGAAACCGCGCAACGCCCGCTCTTTCAGTCCACTAGCACAGGCGTCGCCGTTTGACCAGCGTGCCACATGAGGTCACGGGCGGTCCACGCGCAAACGTGGTAGAATCGCTGCGCCGGGATTGTCACCTGCGGACGGCCGCCGCGAATTGTGATGGGCTTTGTGCGCTTTGTGCGAAAACGGGTTTACGCTGCATAAAGATATCTTTATATCTGTATCCAGGGCGGCGGGCCGTGGTGGCTCGCCCGTGCATGGGCGGTGGCGGAACGTTGGTCAGCGGCATGGACGATCTGCTTGCGACGTTGAAGGCGGCGGCGGAAACCACACGGCTCCGGCTGCTGGCCCTGTGTGCGCATGGCGAGCTGACGGTGACCGAGCTGACCCAGATCCTGGGTCAGAGCCAGCCGCGTGTGTCGCGCCATCTCAAGCTGCTGTGCGACGCCGGGCTGCTTGACCGTTTCCGCGAGGGCACCTTCGCCTTCTATCGGCTGGCCGAGGCGGGAGCGTCGGCGGAACTGGCCCGCGTCCTGGTGGACGCCATTCCGGCCGACGACCCGACACTGACCCTGGACTTGGAGCGGCTTGAGGCGATCAAACGCTCCCGCTCCGAGGCCGCCGCGTCCTATTTCCGCGAGAACGCCGCCCGCTGGCACGAGATCCGCTCCCTGCACGTCCCGGAACGAGAGGTGGAGGAGGCGCTGCTGCGCCTGCTGCCCGCGGAGGGGGTGGGGGAACTGCTGGACATCGGCACCGGCACCGGCCGCATGCTGGAGGTGCTGGGGCCGAACGCCCGCCGCGCCGTCGGCGTGGACCAGTCGCGCGAGATGCTGGCCATCGCCCGCACGAAGCTGGAGGACGCGTCCTTGCGTCACTGCCACGTGCGGCAGGCCGACATGTACCAGCTGCCGTTCCCGTCCGGCTCCTTTGATGCGGCGGTGATCCATCAGGTGCTCCACTTCGCCGAGGCTCCGGCCGACCTTCTGATGGAGGCCGCGCGGGTGCTGAAGCCCGGCGGGCTGCTGCTGATCGTGGATTTCGCCCCGCACGGGCTGGAGTCCCTGCGTGCCGAGCACGCCCATCGTCGCCTGGGCTTTGCCGACGAGGAGGTTGCGGCCTGGTGCCGCCAAGCCGGCCTCGACTGCGGCACGGTCGTGCATCTGCCCGGCGAGCCGCTCACCGTTTCCATCTGGCCGGCGGTCCGCACCGCCAAGGGCGCCCCGGCCGCGACCCCTCTCATCCTCTCCACCAGCGGAGCCCAGCCATGACGTCCGGCACCCCGTCGGTCAGCTTCGAGTTCTTCCCGCCCAAGTCGGAGAAGATGGAACAGAGCCTGTGGCAGGCCATTCAGCGCCTTGCCCCGCTGGGCCCGTCCTTCGTATCGGTGACCTACGGTGCCGGCGGCTCGACCCGCGAGCGCACCCACAACACCGTCTGTCGCATCCAGAAGGAGACCGGCATTCCGGCCGCCGCGCATTTCACCTGCGTCGGCGCGACGCGGGAGGAGATCGACGCCATCGCCCGGACCTATTGGGACGCGGGCATCCGCCACCTCGTGGCGTTGCGCGGCGATCCGCCGGAGACCGAAGGCGGGGTGGGTGGCCGCTATGTGCCGCACTCCGGCGGCTACGCCTACGCCGCCGATCTGGTGGAAGGCATGCGCAAGGTCGCCGATTTCGAGATTTCGGTGGCCGCCTATCCGGAAACCCACCCGGAGGCGCCGAGCGCCCAGTTCGACCTGGACAACCTGAAGCGCAAGGTGGATGCGGGGGCGACCCGCGCCATCACGCAGTTCTTCTTCGACAACGACGCCTATTTCCGGTTCCTCGACCGCTGCACGGCGGCGGGCATCAACGTGCCCATCGTGCCCGGCATCCTGCCCATCACCAACTTCGCCCGCGCGGTGGAGTTCGCCGGAAAGTGCGGCGCCTCCATGCCCAAGCGCGTCGCCGAGACGTTCGAGGGGCTGGACGACGATCCGGAGACCCGCCAGCTCGTCGCCGCCACGGTCGCGGCCGACCAGTGCCAGGCGCTCCAGGCCCAGGGCGTCAAGGAATTCCATTTCTACACGCTGAACCGGTCGGAGCTGACCGTCGCCATCTGCCGGATGCTCGGCGTGAAGGCGAAGCAGCCCGTCACCAACTGAACCGTTTGTCGCCGTCCATTTCTTACTTGAGGCGTTTTCTCCATGCCCCACATTCTCGACACCCTGCGTGACCGCGTTCTGCTCTGCGACGGCGGGTTTGGCAGCCGCATCCAGGCGCTCGACCTCGACGTCGAGAAGGATTACTGGGGGCACGAGAACTGCACCGACATCCTGCCGCTGTCGCGCCCCGACATCGTGCGGGAGATCCACCGCGGCTATTTCGAGGCCGGCGCGGACATGGTGGAGACCGACACCTTCGGCGCCTCCCCGGTGACGCTGGGCGAGTTCGGCATTTCGGAAAAGGCCTTCGAGATCAACCAGCGCGCGGTCGAACTGGCGCGCGAGGCGGCGGAGACCTTCAAGGACGGGCAGCCGCGCTTCGTCATCGGCTCCATCGGGCCGGGCACCAAGCTGCCGAGCCTGGGGCACATCGCCTATCAGGAGCTTGAGGACAGCTTCTTCGTCCAGGCCTCCGGCCTGATCGCCGGCGGGGCCGACGCGATTCTGGTGGAAACCTGCCAGGACCCGTTGCAGATCAAGGCCGCCGTCAACGGCATCAAGCGCGCCCGCAAGGAGGCCGGCTCCGACACCCCGGTCTTCGTGCAGGTGACGGTGGAGACCACGGGCACGCTGCTGGTCGGCACCGACATCGCGGCGGCGGCCACGGTGATCCAGGCGCTCGATGTGCCGCTGATGGGGCTGAACTGCGCCACCGGGCCGCTGGAGATGAGCGAGCACGTCAAGTGGCTGACGCAGAACTGGCCGGGCCTTGTGTCGGTGCAGCCGAACGCCGGCCTCCCGGAGCTGGTGGACGGCAAGACCCACTATCCACTGCGCGCCGACGACTTCGCCCACTGGCTGGAGCGCTTCGTGACTGAGGACGGGGTGAACCTCGTCGGCGGTTGCTGCGGCACCAACGTCCCGCACATCGCGGCGGCCAACCAGATGCTGCGCAAGCTGGCCCCGGCGGGCAGCCATCGCCCGGCGCCGAAGGGGCGCACGGTGCATTGGGTGCCGGCGGTGGCTTCGCTCTACTCCCAGGTCACGCTGCGGCAGGAGAACGCCTTCTTCGCCATCGGCGAACGCTGCAACGCCAACGGCTCCAAGAAGTGGCGCGAGCTTCAGGAGCGTCACGACTGGGACGGCTGCGTCGAGATGGCCCGCGAGCAGGTGAAGGAGGGCAGCCATTCGCTGGACGTCTGCACCGCCTTCGTCGGCCGCGACGAGACCGCCGAGATGCAGGCCGTGGTGCGGCGCTTCGTCGGCTCGGTGACGGCGCCGCTGGTCATCGACTCCACGGAGTACGGGGTGCTTGAGAAGGCGCTGGCGCTGTACGGCGGCAAGGCCATCATCAACTCCATCAACTTCGAGGACGGCGAGGAGCCGGCGCGCAAGCGCCTCGCGCTCGCCAAGAAGTTCGGCGCCGCGGTCATCGCCCTGACCATCGACGAGGAGGGCATGGCGAAGACGCCGGACCGCAAGCTCGCCATCGCCAAGCGGCTCTACGATCTGGCGGTGAACGAGTACGGCCTCGCCCCGGCCGACCTGCTGTTCGACCCGCTGACCTTCACCATCGCGACCGGCAACGAGGACGACCGCAAGCTGGCTGTCTGGACTCTGGAGGGCATCGAGGCCATCGCCCGGGAGATGCCCGGCTGCCAGATCATCCTGGGCCTGTCGAACGTCTCCTTCGGCCTGAACGCGGCGGCGCGGCACGTCCTGAACTCGGTCTTCCTCGACCACGCGGTGAAGCGCGGGATGACCGGCGCCATCGTGCACGTCTCCAAGATCATGCCGCTGCACCAGATCCCGGAGAACGAGGCCAAGGTCGCCGAGGATCTGATCTTCGACCGTCGCGCCGAGGGCTACGATCCGCTTCAGGTCTTCCTGTCGCTGTTCGAGGGCCGCAAGGCCGCCGACACCAAGAAGAAGGCCCGCGCCGAGACGGTCGAGGGGCGGCTGAAGGAGCGTATTGTCGACGGCGACCGCACCGGCCTTGAGGACGACCTCGCCGAGGCGATGAAGACCCATTCGCCGCTGGAGATCATCAACACGTTCCTGCTGGACGGCATGAAGGTGGTGGGCGAGCTGTTCGGTGCCGGCAAGATGCAGTTGCCCTTCGTGCTCCAGTCGGCGGAGACTATGAAGGCCGCTGTGGCCTACCTGGAACCGCACATGGAGAAGGTGGAGGGCCAGCAGAAGGGCACGCTGGTTCTGGCCACCGTGAAGGGCGACGTCCACGACATCGGCAAGAACCTCGTGGATATCATCCTGACCAACAACGGCTACAAGGTCGTCAACCTGGGCATCAAGCAGCCGGTATCGGCAATCATCCAGGCCGCCAAGGAGCATAAGGCGGACGCCGTCGGCATGTCCGGCCTGCTGGTGAAATCCACGGTCGTCATGCGGGAAAACCTGGAGGAGATGACCCGCGAGGGGCTGGAGGTGCCAGTTCTGCTGGGCGGTGCCGCGCTGACCCGCGCCTATGTGGAGGAGGACTGCACCAAGTCCTACGGCACCGGCCGCGTGGCCTACGCGGGCGACGCGTTCGACGGGCTGACGCTGATGGATCAGGTGGTGACGGGCAGCTTCGACCAGCACCTTGCCATCCAGCAGGCCAAGCGGGCGGGCAAGGCGGTCAACCGCCGCCGCGTGCTGGGGCAGGCGACCAGCGCCGCCACCGGCCCCGTGGACAAGGAGGCGGTGCGTGCGCGCCGCCACCGTCTGGCCGAGGGCGTTCCGGTGCCGACCCCGCCGTTCTGGGGCGCCAAGGTCATCGAGCATGTGCCGCTGAAGACCCTGGTCACCTATCTGAACGAGCGGATGCTCTACCAGCTCCAGTGGGGCTACCGGAAGGACGGCAAGTCCTTCGAGGAGTTCAAGGAGTGGTCGAAGAAGGAGCTGCGGCCGGTGCTGGACCGCATCCTTCAGATCGCCGCCAAGGAGGAGATCCTGCGGCCGCAGGCGGTCTACGGCTACTGGAAGGCGGCGGCGGACGGAAACGACGTGATCCTGTTCGGTGAGGACGGGACCACCGAGGCCGCCCGCTTCACCCTGCCGCGCCAGGGCAAGGAGGACGGGGAGTGCATCGCCGACTTCCTGCGGGACGTGAACGACCCGGAGCGGGACGTGATCGGCCTGCAGATCGTCACCATGGGCCAGCATTGCGCGGACGTGGCGCGGGACTGGTTCGCGGAGAACCGGTACCAGGACTATCTCTACCTGCACGGCCTGTCGGTCGAGATGACCGAGGCGATGGCGGAATACGTCCACGCCCGCATCCGCGCCGAGCTGGGCTATGGAGCCGAGGACAGCCGGGACAAGGAGAAGCTGTTGCAGCAGGCCTATCGCGGCAGCCGCTACAGCTTCGGCTATCCGGCCTGCCCGAACCTTGCCGACCAGGAGCAGCTTTTGAAACTGCTGGACGCCGGCCGGATCGGGGTGGAGATGTCCGACGAGTTCCAGCTCCACCCGGAGCAGAGCACCTCGGCCATCGTGCTGCACCATCCCAAGGCCAAGTACTTCTCGGTCTGACGGCCTAGGACGGTTCCCAAGGGCTGGCCGGTTCGCGTATCGTAACGGACATGAGCCAGCCAGCCCCCCTCGACCTGCACCGGGAGACGGTCCGACCGGACTGGATCGACTACAACGGCCACATGAATGTGGCCTACTATCTGCTGGCCTTCGACCACGCCACGGACGCGGTGCTCGACCACTTCGGAATTGGCAAGGACTATGCCGAAACCGAGGGGCGGTCGATGTTCGTGGTGGAGGCGCATCTGACCTACGCGCGGGAGGTCACGGAGGGAGACGGGCTGCGGTTCTCTTCGCGGATCCTCGGGGCGGATGCGAAGCGGCTGCACCTGTTCCATGAGATGATCCACGCCGAGGACGGATTCCTGGCTGCGACGGCGGAATTCATGCTGGTCCATGTAGACCTGTCCGAACGCCGGGCCATGCCGTTCCCGACCGCGACGGCCGAGGCGTTGGGCCGCGTGGCGGCAGAACATGCGAAACTGCCGGTTCCGCCGCAGGTGGGGCGTTGCATCGGCCGCAAAACCTCGAAGTCGAACGCCTAAAGGGTTTGGCAATCGGCGAGCGCCACCCTATGTCTTGGCGCATGAAGACGACAATTTTCGCCGCCTTCGCGGTTATTGCCACCCTCCTTGCGTCGGCCGAAGCGCTGGCCGACTGCACCGACCCCCCTCAGGCCAAGGTCAACTGGCGCCGCTGCTATTTCGACGGGCGGGACCTGACCGGCGTCGCCCTGTCCGAAGCCATGCTGCGCGACGCCACCTTCCAGCGCGCCACCCTCAAGGACGCCGACCTCAAGGGGGCCGACGCCTACCGCGCCAAGTTCGTCAGCACCGCCATGCCCGGCGTGAAGCTGGACGGGGCCCGCCTGATCGAGGCCGACCTGACCCGCGCCGACCTGACCGGAGCGTCGCTGAGGGACGCCGACCTGCGCAACGCCAAGCTGGTGAACGCCACGCTGGTCAAGGCCGACTTCACCGGCGCGAAACTGGTGGGCGCCGACCTCCGCCAAGCCGACCTGTCGGGGGCGACCTGGATCGATGGAAAACACGTCTGCGCCGAGAAATCGGTCGGGCAATGTAATTGAAGGGTGTACTGATAATAAGGATGCTTGCCCCTTTCTTTATTGCCGCGCTAACGTTCGTGCGCCGATCATTGAAGGGGCATTTGCCGTGGCGAGCACCGACGATTTCGAAAAGGCCAGCGGCATCGCGGCCCAGGCCATGGAACGGATGCTCGCCGACCGGCTGCCGCCCAACCCGGAAAATTTCACACTGTGGTACGCCTATTTCGGCGGCCAGCTTCCCGACCTGACCCGCGCCATCGACATCGCGCAGCGCGACGGCGCCACACTGTCGCAGAGCCACTGCGACGAGCTGTTCAAACGCTTCTTCACACTGGACGCCGAGGCGCTGGCGATCCGCGAAACGTCGGAAAAGGCGCGGGTGGCGCTCGGCCGCATCCTCGACCAGTTGGGGACCGTGGGGTCGGAGACCGACCGCTATGGCCACACGCTCGCCGGTTTCCGGGGAGAGCTGGAGGAGCCGATGAGCGTGGAGGAGCTGCGCGCCATGGTCGCCGCCATCGCCGCCGAGACGACGGCCATCGTGGACCGGCAGACGCGGCTGCAAACCCAGCTCCTCGATTCCAGCCAGCAGCTGGCGGAAATGCGCGTCAGCCTCGACACTGCCCGGCGTGAGGCGATGACGGACGGGCTGACCGGGATCGCCAACCGCAAGGCCTTCGATCAGGCGCTCGAAGCCGCCGCCAAGGAGTCTGAGCGGGAGAAACTGCCGCTCACCCTGCTGATGGTGGACATCGATCACTTCAAGCGGTTCAACGACACGCACGGGCATCTCGTCGGTGACCATGTGCTGAAGCTGGTCGCCAAGGTGCTGACCGAGTGCATCAAGGGCCGAGACACCGCCGCGCGCTATGGCGGCGAGGAGTTCTCCATCATCCTGCCGCGTACCGAACTGGCCAACGCCCTGAAGGTGGCGGAGCAGGTCCGCGCTTCGGTCGGGTCGCGGCAGATCGTCAACCGGGCGCGCAATGCGGCCTACGGGTCGGTCACCCTGTCCATCGGCGTCGCCGAGTACCGGCCGGGCGAACCGCTCGCCGCTCTCATCCGCCGCGCCGATCAGGCCCTCTACACCGCCAAGCGCGGCGGCCGGAACCGCGTCTACGCCGAAGAGGGGTAAGGGCGGCTCAAGGACGCCGCTATTGTGCATCCCCCCATTGTGCACCGTTGTGCAGATTGTGCAGGGGAGCGAATCTGCACAATGGGATTTTTTGGGGTTTTGTTGTTTGATTTCAGGGGGATGGCGGGGTTTGTTCGTGGGCGTATGTTGTGCAGGGGGTGCACAACGGTGCGGGTGCGAATGATCGTCGGAGTGTTGCCCCCATCCTTCCCACGGCTTTGCCGTGGGCCCCTTCCTTCCCCCGCTGCGCAAGGGAAGGATCGGCGGCAACGGGCGGTCTAGCCGGCTCTCGTCGTCGGGTGGCAGGGTCCAGGAGGGAGCGAGCAGGGCGTTGTGCCGGCGGAGTTTGGCGCGGGCCTCGCGGACCAGCGATACGTATTCCCAGTAGGTGCGGTAGCGGAAATCGGTGTGCTCCTGCCAGGCGCCCCAGATGGTGGTGCGGTGCAGGCCGACCTTGGCTCCCGCTTCGGTCGGCGAGTAGCCGGCGGCGATCAGGCGGGCGACGCGGGTCCAGACTTTGTCGGGGTAGGGCGAGCGCGGGACGAGGCGGCCTTCCTCGCATTGCGGAAGGGGTGGGCCGTCCAGTGCGTCGGGGCCGGTGGTCGGGGCGCGGCCGTCCTGGGCGTAGCGCACCACGCAGCTGTCCCGGCAGCGCGGGTCGGAGCGGTTCCAGGCCGCGACCAGGGTTGGGTGGGAAAAGCCGAGCGCGGCCAAGCCCTGCGCGCGGTCGCGGGGGATGCAGCTCTTGCCTCGGCGGAAACCCAACGCGACGGTGATGGGCGGTCTTCCTTGGTTTTGTAGGTCTTAAATCCTATATCGGTATGTCTCTGTGGTCAACTTCTTCTCTCACAGGGAAAGAGGGACACACGAAGACTCGAAGACGTTATCCCTTCAAGCCGGCAATCACCGCCTCGGTCTCCTCGGCGAGGCGAGCGACGAGATCGGCGGCGGTTTGACGGCGGGCCATGCGCAGACCTTGGCCAGCCCAGAGCGACAGGAACTCGGCGCGGCCCTGCTGGGCGGCGGCGGTGCGCATCGGGCGGGTCAGCGTGTTCTGGAGCGGGAAGGGCAGGGCCGCGTCATCCGGCACCTCGGCCAGGAAGCGGTTGACGATGCCTCGCGCCGAACGGCCGGAGAAGGCGCGGGTCAGGCGCGTTTCATGTTCACCGGCGGACAGGATGGCCTGCTTGTGGACGTCGGGGGCGCCGGCCTCGTCGCAGGTCAGGAAGGCGGTGCCCATCTGCACGCCGACAGCACCAAGGGCCAGAGCGGCAGCGATGCCCCGGCCGTCCATGATGCCGCCGGACGCGATGACCGGCAGACGGACGGCGTCCACGGTCTGCGGCACCAGCGCCATGGTGCCGATCAGGCTGGAGGCGACCTCGCCCGCGAAGGTCCCCCGATGGCCGCCGGCCTCGCTGCCTTGCGCGACGACGGCGTTGAAGCCGGCGCGTTCGATGGCGATGGCCTCTTCGACGGTGGTCGCGGTGCCGATCAGCAGCATGCCGCGTTGCTTTATGGCCGCGAGGACATCGGCCGGCGGGATGCCGAAGGTGAAGCTGAAGGCCGCCGCTCCGCTGTCGAGCGCGGCGGCGACTTGAGCCGGGAAGACATCGGGGGCGAGGGCGGGAGCGGTGGGGGCGGGTAGGCCCAGTTCGGTGTGGTATGGGGCAACGCGGTTTACCGCCGGGGTCGGGTCGGCGGGCGGCGTCGGCGCCGGAAGCGGGGCGAAGAGGTTGATGCCGAAGGGCCGGGACGTGCGGGCACGGATCGCCTGCGCGCGTTCGGCAATCTGGGCCGGGGTGAGGTAGGCGGCGCCGATAAAGCCGATGCCGCCAGCCTCGCCGACCGCCGCCACGAGATCGGCCGTGTCTCCGCCGCCCGCCATGGGCGCCTGGATGATGGGGTGGGTGAGGCCCAGCCGCTGGGTCAGGGTGGTTTGGACCGGCATGCTCCGCCCTCCGGTGAGTGGTGTTGGGGAGCAGGCTAGGACGGCTGAGCTATCTTGAAAAATAATTTGTTGTGATGGAGGCGTTCGCTTTCAGTGAATGGCTACGCCGCCCGCAGCCACACCGCCGTGTCGTGGAAGGCGGCACCGCCGGCCGGGGGGACGGGTTCGGGGGAGGTCAGGGTGTTGATGCCCAGGCCCTCGACGAAGGCGGTGTTCGGCCAGATGCCCTCGACGATCACCACGCCGGGCTGCACGCCGGGGAAAGGCTTGGCATGGACGACGACGCTGCCCTGGCGGTTGCCGACGCGGACGGGGGTGCCGTCGGTCAGGGACAAGGCCGCCGCATCGTCGGGGTGGATCAGGGCGGTCGGGCGCCCCTCGCGGCGCTGGGACGTGACGGTTTCCGTGAAGCTGGAGTTCAGGAACTGGCGCGCCGGGGCGGTGACGAGGCGGAAGGGGTGCTCGGCGTCGGTCCGCCCGGCCGGGAGCATGTGGTCGGGGAGGCTGGGCAGGATGTCCGTGCCGTAGGGGCCGAGTTCGGACCAATCCGGCGCGAAGCGGAAGCGTCCATCGGGATGGGCGAAGCCGGTCAGGAAATGCGAGGTCTCGAAATCCGGCTGGGCGTCTATCCAGCGCTGTTCGGTGAGAGTCGCGGCGTCGCCGAGGTCGGATGCCTTCAGCATGGCGTCGATGATCTCCAGCGCCGTCATGCCGAAGCCGGGATGCTCGGCGCCGACGCGGCGGGCGAGTTCGGAGATGACCCAGTGGTTGTCGCGGGCCTGATGCTGCGGCTCGATCACCTTGCGGCCGATCAGGATGTGCATCTGGCCGCCGCCCCGGTAGATGTCGTCGTGCTCCAGGAAGGTGGTCGCGGGGATGACGAGGTCGGCGAGGCGGGCCGTGTCGGTCATGAACTGCTCGTGCACCGCGACGAACAGATCCTCGCGCAGGAAACCCTGGCGCACGCGGGCGGAGTCCGGGCAGATGGCCGCCGGGTTGGTGTTCTGGATCAGCATCGCCGTGACGGGGGGACCGGATTTGATGTCCTCGCCGGTCAGGACGGCGCCGATACGCGCCTGGTCGAAGCCGCGGACGGAGGTGTCAAGCCGGTCGAGGCCTTCGGACAGCGTCTTGTCGATCTTGTAGATGCCCGACGAGCAGTAAAGCGCGCCGCCGCCGCGATGCACCCAGGAGCCGGTGACCACGGGCAGGCAGGAGACCGCGTGCATCTGCGCGGCGCCGTTGTGCGCGCGGGTCAGCCCGTAGCCGAGGCGCAGATAGCTGCGCGGCGTGCCGCCGTAGAGGCGGGCGAAGGAGACGATCTCCTCCACGGAAAGGCCGGTGATGGCCGAGGCCCATTCGGGCGTGCGGGTGGCGAGGTGCGCTTCCAACCGCTCCACGTCGGCGGCGTAGCGGGCGAGGTAGGCACGGTCGGCGAAACCCTCCTTGAACAGGACGTGCATCACCGCGCAGGCCAGCGCGCCGTCCGTGCCGGGCCGCAGCATGAGGTGGAGGTCCGACACCTCCGCCGTGCCGGTGCGGTAGGGATCGATGGTGACCAGCTTCGCCCCGCGCGCCTTGCGGGCGCGGCTGACGTGGGTCATCACGTTGACCTGGGTGGCGACTGGGTTGCCGCCCCAGTTCACGATCAGGTCGCTGTCCGCCATCTCGCGCGGGTCGGCGCCGCGGATGTCGCCGTAGCCGGCCAGCCAGCCCATGTTGGCCGGCGTGTCGCAGACCGTGCTGATCTGTCGCGAGTAGCGCTTGGCGTGGCGCAGGCGCTGGATCGAGCCGCGCTGCACGAGGCCCATGGTGCCGGCGTAGAAATAGGGCCAGACGGCTTCGGGGCCGTATTGCCGTTCGGCGGTCAGGAAGGCGTCGGCGATGCGGTCCAGCGCCTCGTCCCAGCCGATTTCCGTCCACTGGCCGGAGCCCTTGGGGCCGGTGCGGAGAAGCGGCGCCTTGATGCGGTCGGGGGAGTGCACGCGCTCGGCGTAGCGGCTGACCTTCGCGCAGATGACGCCGGCCGTGTAGCTGTTGTCGGCGGCCCCCCGGACCTTCCCGATGCAGTCGGGGGCGAGCCGTTCGACCTCCAGGGCGCAGGTGCTGGGGCAGTCGTGCGGGCAGGCGGTCGGCAGATAGGCGGAGGTCACGGCGGGGCGCCTTTGGCAAGGGATATGCGGTGGAAAGCTTAGGACGGCGCTTTGTCGCCTTCAACCATCGCCGGTTTGCGGGATAGAACTCAGCGCGCGTGCTGGTCGAGGAATTGGCGGCAGTGATCGAAGTCCTGCGTGACGATGTCCGGCAACTCCACGCCCTTGCGTTCGGCGAGGCTGCGGGCGTAGGCGACCATGCGGTCGGTCGGCGCCTTGCGCCGCGCCGAGATTGAGGGCGCGGGGGCCGGCGTTTCCGGGGAGGTGGCCGCGACCGGAGCGGCGGTGGCTTTGGGCTTGCGCGTGCGGCGCGTTTTGACGGGGGGCGTGCCGTCGGTGGGAATCGTTGCCTTGGCGGTCTTGGCAATTTTGGCGGGTGCGCGGGTGCGGGGGGCGCCGGTGGTGCGGCGGCGGCCGAAGCCGCCACGGCCGGCGCGGACCGGTCCCTTAACGCCAAGATCGACGGCGGGCCCTCGGTTGCCAAGAAGGGCGCCGATCAGGCGGGCGGCCTCATCGGAAATGCCGTCGATGACCGCGCGGAAGTCGGCGCGGCCGGTCACCACCTCGTCCAGGCGCATTTCCCAGACGGCGGTGGTGCCGGGATCGACCAGGGTGGGGGCGGCGGCGCGCAGCGTCTCGAACAGTTGCAGGCCGGCGGGGGTGGGGACCAGCCACTTGCCGTCGGCGCCCAGTAGGTTCTGCTTTTTCAGGCCTTTGATGACCTCGGCGCGGGTGGCGGGAGTGCCGATGCCCTTGGCTTCCTTGAGGCGGTCGCGCAGAGCCGGATCCTCGACGAAGCGCCAGGCGTTCTGCATGGCGTCCACCAGCGTGCCTTCGTTGTAGCGCGGCGGTGCCTGGGTGCGCTTGGCTTCCACCTTGGGGTCGGAGAGGGTGGCGGGTTCGCCGTTGGCGAGGGGCGGGAGGGTCTGTTCGGCCTCGTCCTCCGGCTTGGAATCGATTTCGGCGGAGGCGAAGGCGGCCTTCCAGCCGAGCTTCAGCGGGATGCGGCCGACCGCGCGGAACGGCACCGGCCTGCCGTCCACGGGAACGTCCATCAGGACGGTGGTCTGGCGATACTCGTAATCCGGCATCACGGCGGCGAGATAGGAGCGGCAGATCAGCGCATAAAGCCGCTTCTCATCGTCGGTCAGGCGATTGAGGCGCGACTCCAGGTCGTCCAGCACGTTGACGTTCGGGACGATGGCGTGGTGCGACACGCCTTCCAGCGCGCGGTCGCAGAAATGCCCGGACTTGCCCTTGCGGATCACCGGTTTGGAGATGTCGAGATGCGCGAAGCCGCGCAGGCGTGTCAGCGCGCCGACGATGGCCGGCACGTCGGCGATCTGGTTCTCCGACAGGTAGCGCGCCTCGGCGCGGGGGTAGGTGATGAGCTTCTTGCCCTCGCCGTCGTAGAGTTCTTGGGCGACGGAAAGGGTGCGATCGGCGGTCCAGCCCCAACGCTGGCCGCAGGTCTTCTGGAGGGAGGGGAGGTCGTAGAGTTTGGGCGGGGCCTGCCGCTTCTCCTCGACCTCGACCGAAAGGGGGCCGCTGTGGCCGGATGCCGCCTTGGCGATGGCCTCGGCGCGGGCACGGTCCTTGATGCGGTCTTTCGGCGGCGGGGCGTGGCGCATCTGGAAGGAACCGGCGGCGACGGTGGCGGTCGCCACGACCTCGAAATAGTCCTCCGGCTTGAAGTTGCGGATTTCCAGCTCGCGCAGGCAGACGATGGCGAGGGTGGGCGTCTTCACCCGGCCGATGCCGATGACGCCGCGCGCGCCGGGGGCGAGCAGCGTCTTGGTCGCCGTGCGGGTCAGGGAGAGGTTGAAGATCTGGTCGGCCTGCTGGCGCGCGACGGCGGCCTCGTACAGCGGGCGCAGTTCGGCGTTGGGCTTCAGCCGGGCGAAGGCGTCGCGGATCGTCTTGGGGTCCTGCGCGGTGAACAGCGCACGCTGCACCCGGCCACGGTACTTGTAATGTTCAAGAATTTCCTGGCCGATCAGTTGCCCCTCGCGGTCGCAGTCGGTGGCGAGGATGACCTGATCGCAGGCCTTCAGGGCGGCGGCGATGGCGCTGAGCTTGGCCGCCTTGTTGCCGCCGCTGTCGGGGCGGGTGGGGTAGAGGCCGTCCGGCTTCAGCAGGGTGGGCGCCCAGCGCTTCCAGGCCGGATCGACCTCCTCCGGCTCGGCGAGGCGGAGCAGATGCCCCTCGGCCGGCAGGATGCGGCCGAAGCGCTCCCCGAGCGCGGCGCGGAGATCCTTTGCCTGGCTGGATTTCTCGGTGATGATGAGCGTGGCCATGGCCGGAGATTACGCCGAAAATGAAAACGTATCAAGAACGCGCAATCCTTCTTTTGATGATGCTCGTCGCCGCGCCGGCCTGGGCGCAGAAGCCGCAGCTGCCGGGGGTTGGGGCGGATGATCGGCGGGTGACGGTGGACGCGGGGAAGGATCCGTGGCGCAGCCTCGTGCGGGTGCAGACGAATCTGGCCGGGCGCTGCACCGGGGTGCTGGTGACGCCGACGCGGGTCGTCACCGCCGCGCATTGCCTGTTCAACGGGCGGACGCAGCGCTACCTGCCGGCCTCGTCGCTGCACGTCCTGTTCGGATACGCGAAGGGCGAGTACCGGCAGCACGTGACGGTGGCCTCCTTCACGACCGACCCCGCGCACGATCCGGCGCAGCCGGCGGGACGGGCCATGGCGACGGACTGGGCGGTGCTGACGCTGAACAAGCCGGCCCCGGCCGACGTGCCACCGCTGCCGCTGTCCGAGTCCCATCCGCCGCCGGGCATGGCGTTGCGGCTGGGCGGCTACAGCCAGGATAAGGCGCAGATCCTCATGGCCGATACCGATTGCCGGGCGCTGGGCGTCGGGCAGGCGCCGGGCGGGCCGGTGCTGGTGCACGACTGCGCGGGCACGCGCGGAACGAGCGGCGCAGCGTTGCTGGCGGAACGTGGCGGCATTTGGAGCGTTGTCGGAATCGCCGTGGCGGTCGCGGCGGACAGCGGAGCGAATCGCCGCAATTTCGCGGTGCCTTCCGCCGTTTTCGCCCCCGTCATACGGGAAAACGCCGGCGCGGGGCAGCCTTGAGCGGCAGCACCGCATTTTTTGCTAGGTCGGCGCTTCTGAATCGCATAGACGTACGCGCGTCGAAGTCCCGTCACCGGAGCCGTATCCATGTCTATCCAGCGCTTCCATTCCGGACCGCGCATGAGCCAGATGGTCATCCACAACGACACGGTCTATCTGGCCGGTCAGGTGGCCGATGATCCGACTCCGGACGTGGAGACGCAGACCCGCCAGATCCTGGGGCAGATCGATGCCCTGCTGGCCGAGGCTGGCACCGACAAGAGCAAGCTGCTGTCCGCCACGATCTACCTGACGGACATCGCGACGTTCGGCGCCATGAACAAGGCGTGGGAAGCGTGGGTCGATACGGCCAACACGCCGGCCCGCGCCACGGTCGAGGCTGCCCTCGCCGCGCCGGAGTATCTCGTTGAAATTCAGGTTATCGCGGCTAAATAAGGCCGCGTGAACGGGGCGACCCGGCTACCTCGGTTGGGGTTTGCCGGCGTGGCCCACAAGCTGTGAGGGCCTCGCGCTTCGAAAATTCCGGAAGGGTTATCCCTTTCGGTTTACGGAATGTTAATCACGCCTTAACAGATCGCCCGTAAAAACCCCGACCAACCACCCAGCCGCCGGAGCGGACGACCGTCGTTGCGCTTCGATAGCCGCGTTACAGTAATGGACCCGCAACATGCCGCGCCAAACGCCTCTCTCTGACATCCGTAATATCGGCATTATCGCGCACGTCGATGCCGGCAAGACGACGACGACCGAGCGCATCCTGTACTACACCGGCCGCAAGCACACGATCGTCGACGTGCACGCGACCAAGGACCTGAAGTCGTCGACCACGACCGACTACATGGAGCAGGAGCAGAAGCGCGGCATCACCATTCAGTCCGCCGCCGTCTCCGTGTTCTGGCGCGGCAAGAAGATCAACGTCATCGACACCCCGGGCCACGTGGACTTCACCATTGAGGTGAACCGCTCGCTCCGCGTGCTCGACGGCGCCGTGGTGGTGTTCGACGGCGTGGCCGGCGTCGAGCCGCAGTCCGAGACCAACTGGCGTCTGGCCGACAACTACAACGTTCCGCGCCTCTGCTACGTCAACAAGATGGACCGTTCGGGCGCGAACTTCCGCCGTTGCGTGGACATGATCCGCAACCGCCTGGGCGCCCGTCCGCTGTGCGTGCAGGTCCCGCTGGGCTCGGAAGACAACTTCCGCGGCATGGTCGACCTCGTCGAGATGAAGGCCTACGTCTGGTTCTCCGACGACAAGGACGCCAAGTGGGAAGTCTGGGAGATCAACGAGGACGAGCTGATCTCCAAGCTGAACCTGACGGTTCACGAGGACATCGAGAACATCAAGAGCATCCGCGGCCTGCGCACCGAGCTGATCGACACCTGCCTTGAGCATGACGAGGCGGCGATGGAAGCCTACCTGGATTCGGGCGAGGAGCCGTCGGCCGACACCCTGCGCGCCTGCCTGCGCAAGGGCACCATCGGTGGCGCCTTCAACCCGGTCCTGTGCGGTTCGTCCTACAAGAACAAGGGCGTGCCCCAGGTTCTGGACGCCGTCGTCGACTACCTGCCGGCGCCGACCGACGTCGAGGCCATCAAGACCGTGGACGAGGACGGCAACCCGAACGGCGAGCGCATCAGCTCGGACGACGCGCCGTTCTCCGCGCTGGCCTTCAAGGTGATCAACGACACCTACGGCTCGATGACCTTCATCCGCGTCTATTCGGGCGTGCTGACGAAGGGCATGTCGGTCCTGAACTCGACCCGCGGCAAGCGCGAGAAGATCGGCCGTATGGTCGAGATGTTCGCGAAGGAAGCCAACCCGATCGAAGAGGCGCGCGCCGGCGACATTCTCGCGCTGGTCTCGCTGACCGAGACCGACACCGGTGACACCCTGTGCGACGCCTCCTCGCCGGTGATCCTGGAGCGCATGCGCTTCCCCGAGCCCGTCATCAGCGTCTCGGTCGAGCCGAAGACCAAGGGCGAGCAGGAGAAGTTCTCCAACGCGCTGGGCAAGCTGGTCCGCGCCGATCCGTCGCTCCGCCTGGAGACCGACCGTGAAACCGGCCAGACCATCCTGCGCGGCATGGGTGAGCTGCACCTGGAAGTGACGCTGGACCGCATGCGCACCGAGTTCGGCGTGGAAGGCAACATGGGCAAGCCCCAGGTCGCCTACCGCGAGGCGATCACCAAGCCGGTCGAGTACACCTACACCCACAAGAAGCAGACCGGCGGTTCGGGCCAGTTCGCCGAAGTCAAGATCGTGTTCGAGCCGCTTGAGCGCGGCACGGGCTTCGAGTTCGTGGACGAGACGGTCGGCGGCACGGTTCCGCGCGAATACGTCCCGTCGGTCAAGAAGGGTCTGGAGATGCAGAAGGAGGACGGCGTGCTCGCCGGCTATCCGACTGTGGACTTCCGCGCCCGCCTGGTGGACGGCAAGTACCACGACGTCGACTCGAACGCCCTGACGTTCGAAATCGCCGCCAAGGCCTGCTTCCGCGAGGCTATGCCGAAGGGCGCTCCGATCCTGCTGGAGCCGGTGATGAAGGTCGAGGTCGTGACGCCGGAGGATTACCTGGGCGACGTGATCGGCGACGTGAACCGCCGCCGCGGCACGGTGCTGGGCCAGCTGGAGCGTGGCGCCAACATCGCCGTCGAGGCGAACGTCCCGCTGAACGAAATGTTCGGCTACATCGGTCAGCTGCGTGGCATGACCTCGGGTCGTGCGTCCTACACGATGGAGTTCAGCCACTACGAGCCGGTGCCGCGCAACGTCACCGAGGAAATCGTGGCCGGCCGCAACAGCAAGGCCGCCTAACTCCCATACCGAACGGCGTTTGATGGTTCCCATCGAACGCCATCGGTTGGGCCCTGACAGCGCATTGCACAGCTCTCGCCCTTTGCTTTCAGCAAAGGGCTGCCGCTAGCGCTTTCATTCTGAAAGCGCGATATGCAATGTACGAAGGGGGGCGCCCTGCTGGGCTTGGACCTAAGGAATACGGCCGGCGGAGCGATCCGCCGGCCGTTTTTCATGTGTACGAACGTTCGGGGGATTCCCTTAGGGACGCTTCGGCCTGATGGGGCATGTCCGAATTGAGGGTGTTGCGCGTGGGTAACGCAACCCATCTTTCGGTTATGATCCGCAGAATCTCCTTGGCTGTGGCCTTTGTGGCCCTCTCGTTCCTCGGTGCCCCTGCGCTGGCGGGGCAGGAGGACGCTCGCCTCGATCCGCTGTTCCGCGACCTTCAGGGCACCGCCGACCATGTCGCGGCGGAGGCCGTGGAGGATCAGATCTGGGAGATTTGGCTGGAGCATCCCGGCCAGGATCTGCTGGTTCTGATGCGCGACGGCGTGCAGAAGCTGAACGATGACGAGTACGAAGCGGCGCTGGCCGACTTCAACCAAGTCATCGCCAAGGATCCGAACTACGCCGAAGGCTGGAACAAGCGCGCCAATGCCCATTACCTGATGGGCAACTATGCGGCGGCGGTCCAGGACATCCGGCGCGTGCTGCTGCTGGAGCCCCGGCATTTCGCGGCGCTGGCTGGATTGGGGTTGGTCTATCTGGCGGTGGACGAGCCGACGGGGGCGCTGAGAGCCTTCAACGCGGCGTTGGCGATCAACCCGCATCTGGACGGCGTGCGCGAGCAGGCGATGAAGATCCGCCAGCAGATGGCCGGGGCGGCGTTGTAGGTATCGCATCCCTCTCCCGTCTCGGGAGAGGGTGGCCGCGCAGCGGCCGGGTGAGGGTCGTACGAGGATAGCACGCTGATTCTTGGCGGTACCCTCACCCTTCCGTCGCAAGGCGACGGGTCCCTCCCTCTCCCGGGGCGGGAGAGGGGAGTTGACCGCTACTCCGCCTCGACCCAAGCAATGCGCAGGATGTTGGTGTTGCCGGGGGTGCCGAAGGGGACGCCGGCGGTGATGACGAGGCGCTGGCCTTCCACGGCGATGCCGTCCTCGTGCGCGGCGCGGGCGGCTTTCTGGACCATTTCGTTGAAATCATTCACGTCGGCGGAATGCACGCTGTGCACGCCGTAGGCGAGTTGCAGGCGGCGCGCCGTTTCGATGTTGGAGGTCAGGCAGAGAATCGGCACCTCCGGCCGCTCGCGGGCGGCGCGCAGCGTGGTGGAGCCGCTGGTGGTGTAGGTGACGATGGCCGCCGCCTGGATGGTGTGGGCGACCTGACGCGCGGCGGCGGTGATGGCGTCGGCGGAGGTCTGCTGCGGGTCGGGATGCTGCGCGTCCATGATCGTGCGGTAGAGCGGGTCATGCTCCACCCGCCGCGCGATGCGGTCCATGATCGACACCGCCTCGACGGGGTAGGAACCGGCCGCAGTTTCCGCCGACAGCATCACCGCGTCGGCGCCGTCATACACGGCGGTGGCGACGTCGGAGGCTTCGGCGCGGGTCGGGGCGGGGGCGCCCACCATCGATTCGAGCATCTGCGTGGCGACGATCACCGGCTTGCCGGCGCGGCGCGATTCGCGGACGATGCGCTTCTGGATGGTCGGCACATCCTCCGCCGGCAGTTCGACGCCGAGGTCGCCGCGCGCCACCATCACGCCGTCCGACAGTTCGATGATCTCGTCGAGGTGCGAGACGGCCTGCGGCTTTTCCAGCTTGGACAGCAGGGCGGCGCGGCCGGCGATCAGCTTGCGCGCCTCGGCCACGTCCTCGGGGCGCTGCACGAAGGAAAGGGCGACCCAGTCCACCCCTTGGTCCAGCGCAAAGACCAGATCTTCGCGGTCCTTCCGGGTCAGGGGGGAAAGCGGCAGCACGACGCCGGGCACGTTGACGCCCTTGCGGTCGGACAGGCGGGTGCCGGAGACGACGACGGTGTCGGCATGGTCCGGGCTGCAATCCACGACGCGCAGGCGCACCTTGCCGTCGTCGAGCAGCAGGTCGGTCTCGGGCTTCAGCGCCGCGAAGATCTCCGGATGGGGCATGCCGACGCGGCTGGAGTCGCCGGGGGTGGTTGAGAGGTCCAGGCGGAAGCGCTGTCCAACCTTCAATTCGATAGGGCCTTTGGCGAAGGTGCCGACGCGCAGCTTGGGGCCTTGGAGGTCGGCCATGACCGCGATGGGGTGGTCCAGCTCGGCCTCCAGCGCACGGATGGTGGCCAGGCGCTGGGCGTGGTCCTCGTGCGTGCCGTGGCTGAAATTCAGGCGGAAGACGTCCACCCCGGCGTCGAACAGGGCGCGGATCATCTCCGGCGAGGAGGAGGCCGGCCCCAGCGTGGCCACGATCTTGGTGAGGCGGAAGCGGCGCACCGGGTTGCCTGGACGATTCATCGGACCTGCCTTCAAGCTTCTGGTTGTTGGGGCGTCAAGCGAACAATCCACGCGCGGCGTTGTTGCCCGGCCCGGCTCCTTTGCGGCTATCACAGAGTGCCTCCCCCGGCTTGTCAATCGCCCGGAGAGGGATTAATGAGGACGGGCGATCGGGAAGGGCGGGTTTGGCCGTTGTTCGGCCTTGACAAGCTTTCGGCTTTTTCTATAGTCGCACCCTCTCGCGCCCCGACCGGGGGCGGGAGGTACTTTTGCGTTCGGAATTCAGGTCACCTGAACTCAGGACACATCGGTGTGTAGGTGGCCCATAAGGGCTGCCGTTGAGATATCGAGGAGAGCAGCGTGGCGCGTATCGCTGGCGTCAACATCCCCGCGCAGAAGCGCGTGGAGATCGCGTTGACCTACATTCATGGCATCGGCCCGTTCAAGGCCAAGCAAATCTGCACGAAGCTGGCCATCCCGGCCGAGCGTCGCGTGAACCAGCTGACGGACGACGAGATCCTCAAGATCCGTGAGACGATCGACGCCGACTATCAGGTCGAAGGCGACCTGCGTCGCTCGGTCGCGATGAACATCAAGCGTTTGATGGACATGGCCTGCTACCGCGGCCTGCGTCACCGCAAGGGCCTGCCGGTCCGCGGCCAGCGCACCCACACGAACGCCCGTACCCGCAAGGGTCCGGCCAAGCCGATCGCCGGCAAGAAGAAGTAAAGAGGACCTCCGTCAATGGCTAAGCCCTCCGCCGCTTCGCAGCGTCTTCGCCGTCGTGAGCGCAAGAACATCACCGCCGGCGTCGCGCATGTGAACGCCTCCTTCAACAACACGATGATCACCATCACCGACGCGCAGGGCAACACCATTGCCTGGTCGTCGTCGGGCACCATGGGCTTCAAGGGTTCGCGCAAGTCGACCCCGTACGCCGCCCAGGTCGCTGCCGAGGACGCGGGCCGCAAGGCTCAGGAACACGGCATGAAGACCCTTGAGGTTGAGGTGAAGGGTCCGGGTTCGGGCCGTGAGTCGGCGTTGCGCGCTCTGCAGTCGATCGGCTTCACCATCACCTCGATCCGCGACGTGACGCCGATCCCGCACAACGGCGTTCGCCCGCCGAAGAAGCGTCGCGTCTGATCGCTTAGACGACTCCGCACCCGCGGGGGTCAGCCGTTCCGGGACAGGCGCCGCAGCCATCGCGGCGTCTTCGGATGGGAACGGCCGGCCGCCGCGGGTTTGCGTTCAACCCGATGGCAAGAGGTAGACCCGTGGCTCTCCAGAGAAACTGGCAGGAACTGATTAAGCCGAACAAGCTGGACATCCAGCCCGGTGACGACGCCGATCGCGTTGCGACGGTCGTTGCCGAGCCGCTGGAGCGCGGCTTCGGCCTGACGCTGGGCAACGCGCTGCGCCGCGTGCTGCTGTCGTCGCTGCAGGGTGCGGCGGTGACGTCGATCCACATCGACGGCGTTCTGCACGAGTTCTCGTCGATCCCCGGCGTCCGCGAGGACGTGACCGACATCGTCCTGAACATCAAGTCGATGGGCCTGCGTATGGGCGGTGAAGGCCCGAAGCGCATGCGCCTGCGGGCCGAAGGCCCCGGCGAGGTGAAGGCCGGCATGATCGAGACCGGCGCGGACATCCAGGTGATGGATCCGGATCTGGTCATCTGCACGCTGGACGCCGGCGCGCGCCTGAACATGGAACTGACGGTCGAGACCGGCAAGGGCTACGTCCCGGCCAGCCAGAACCGCCCCGAGGACGCGCCGATCGGCCTGATCCCGGTGGACGCCCTGTTCTCGCCGGTGCGCAAGTGCTCCTACAAGGTCGACAACGCCCGCGTCGGGCAGGTCACCGACTATGACCGCCTGTCGATGGTCGTGGAGACCAACGGTTCGGTGAAGCCGGACGATGCGGTGGCTCTGGCCGCCCGCATCCTCCAGGACCAGCTGCAGCTGTTCATCAACTTCGAGGAGCCGACGCACCACGTCGCCGAGGAGAAGCACGAGGAGGTTCCGTTCAACAAGAACCTGCTCCGCAAGGTGGACGAGCTGGAACTGTCGGTCCGTTCGGCCAACTGCCTCAAGAACGACAACATCGTCTACATCGGCGATCTGGTGCAGAAGACCGAGGCGGAGATGCTCCGCACCCCGAACTTCGGCCGCAAGTCGCTGAACGAGATCAAGGAAGTGCTGGCTCAGATGGGCCTGCACCTGGGTATGGAAATTCCGAACTGGCCGCCCGAGAACATCGAAGAGCTGGCCAAGCGTCTGGAAGAGCCGTACTAAGTCTCGTGTGTTTACCCGCCGGGGCCGCAAGGTCCCGGCGTTTTCCAGGGCCGGATCGGCCCACCCCGCGCCGTACCAGCGTTTCCGACTGGGCGGCGGGGTTCACCATCGGCTCCCCGAGGGGGGTCATGCCATGAAGGAGGACCGTCATGCGTCACGGCGTTTCCGGACGTAAGTTCAGCAAGACCAGCAGCCACCGCAAGGCGATGTTCGCCAACATGGCGAACGCGCTGATCAAGCACGAGCAGATCAAGACCACTCTGCCGAAGGCCAAGGATCTGCGCCCGATCGCGGAAAAGCTGATCACGCTGGGCAAGAAGGGTGGCCTCGCCAACCGTCGTCTGGCCTTCGCGCAGCTGCGCGACAACGACATGGTCTCCAAGCTCTTCACCGTGCTGGCCGACCGTTATAAGGACCGCCAGGGTGGCTACACCCGCGTCCTGAAGGCCGGCTTCCGCTACGGCGACGCCGCCGCCATGGCCGTGATCGAGCTGGTTGACCGCGACGTCGACGCCAAGGGCCAGGATTCGGGCCCGGTGGAGATCGCCGACGAAGAGACCGAGGGCTGAATTTAGCCCCATCGGTGTCGTTGCCATCACGGCTTCGGCAACCGATATAGGTGCCTGACCGGCCCTCCCTCCGGGTTCATCCCCGGAGGGAGGGTTTTCGGTTTCTGGAGCCTTCACTTCCGGGGGAGCGCCGCGCGCGCGGTATGCTGAAACCTCTCTACAATCGCATTCTGCAGCTCTCCGCACGCAAGGACGCCGTGTGGTGGATGGCTGGGGTGTCCTTCGCGGAAAGCTCCTTCTTTCCGCTGCCGCCGGACATCATGCTGGTGCCGATGTGCCTGTCGGAGCCGAAGAAGCTCTGGCGCTACACCAACATTTGCGCGCTGGCGTCGCTGATCGGCGGGCTGTTCGGATATGCGGTCGGCTTCTACCTGTTCGAGAGCGTCGGCCGGCTGATCATCGATTTCTACAACGCCCAGGATTCGTTCCAGCGCTTCCAGGACATGTTCGCCGAGTTCGGCCCCTGGTTCCTGATCCTGAAGGGCGTCACGCCGATCCCCTACAAGCTGCTGACGATCACCGCCGGATTCGCCCATCTGGACCTGACGGTGTTCATCCTATGCTCGATCGTCGCGCGGTTCTCGCGATTCTACATGATCGCGATCCTGCTGCACTTCTACGGGCCGCAGGTGCGCGACATCATCGAGAAGCGGCTGATGCTGGTGACCACCGTGCTGCTGGTGATCGTCATCGGGGGTCTGCTGAGCTTCAAGTTCGTGTGAGGGAAATGCCGCGCTGACGCGGCATGCCCCGGACCTGCCGCGCTTAGCGCGGCATCCCACGATCTTGCGTGTCGCGCTGCGACGGGGGCAGGGCGTTGCGCTCGCGCCGGTCGCGCATGACGATCACGGCGATGGCGGCGGCCATGCCGACGCCGGCCAGAAGCGGCAGAATGACTTCGCCGAGGCTGACCGTCGGCACGGAGAGCATGCGGACGACGAGGAGCAGCAGTCCGCCGACCAGCAACGCCGCGAAAATCGCGATCGAGCTACGACGGCGTGGAGGCTGTCCTCCGCTGTTGGGGTTCATTTGGGTCATTCCCTTATCACTGGCGTTCCCGGCATATTGGGGCCCGAACCCGTGGGGGTCCAGCGCGGACCTTCCCGACAAGAACAATGGCCTCGCAAGAACAATGGGAGCCGTAGCCGAGATGTTCCGTCCGATCACCATTCTGGGGCCGATGCTGGCCCTTGCCCTGGTCGCGCTGTCCGCCTGTTCGGACGCGCCGGCGCGGCGTTCCGGCCCGGTCGCCGGCAGTCCCGCTACGACCGCCGCCCCGGCCACGCCGGCTCCCGCCCCGCGCGCCACGCCGGCCCCCAATCAGGGCACCGACGACCAGTCGCTGCGTCTGAATGGCGGGGTGGATGGCGGCGACTCGTGCCGGGCGCAGTGCGAGCGCAGCAACAATTCCTGCATGGATTCGGTCGCCGCCCGTTCGCAGAGCGGTGCCGAGCGTCCAGACCGGCTGGCGCCCTTCACGCCGACCGACAACTGCCAGTATTCGCTGCGCCAATGCTATCAGCGCTGCGGGGCCGCGGTTCGCTGACATGAGCAGGCGCGGGGACACCGGCGGCGGGCTGTTCGAGGCGGGCGCGCCGCGTCCGCTGGCCGACCGGCTGCGCCCGCGCACCCTGGACGAGGTCGTCGGGCAGGAGCATCTGCTGAAGCCCGACGGCCCGCTGGGCCGCATGGTGGCGGCGCGGCGGCTGGCCTCCATGATCCTGTGGGGGCCGCCGGGCTGCGGCAAGACGACCATCGCGCGGCTGCTGGCGCAATCGACCGACCTGCATTTCGAGCCGCTGTCGGCGGTCTTCTCCGGCGTGGCCGACCTGCGCAAGGTGTTCGACGCCGCCAAGGCGCGGCGCGCGGCGGGTCAGGGCACGCTGCTGTTCATCGACGAGATCCACCGCTTCAACCGGTCCCAGCAGGACGGCTTCCTGCCCTATGTGGAGGACGGGACGGTCACGCTGGTGGGTGCGACCACCGAGAATCCGTCCTTTGAGCTGAACGCGGCGTTGCTGTCGCGCGCCCAGGTGTTCGTGCTGAACCGGCTGGACGACGCGGCGCTGGAAAAGCTGCTGGCGCGCGCGGAGGCGGAGATGGGACGCCCCCTGCCGGTGGACGCCGACGCACGCGCCGCGCTGAAGGCGATGGCGGACGGCGATGGCCGCTTTTGCCTGAACCTGTGCGAGGAGCTGTTCGCGCTTCCAGAAGGCACCGTGCTGGACAACAACGGGCTGGCGACGACGATCCAGCGCCGGGCGCCGATCTACGACAAGGCGCAGGAGGGGCACTACAACCTCATCAGCGCGCTGCACAAGTCGCTGCGCGGGTCGGACACGGACGCGGCGCTGTACTGGTATGCCCGCATGCTGGAGGGCGGCGAGGACCCACGCTACATCGCGCGGCGGCTGACGCGCTTCGCGGTTGAGGACATCGGGATGGCCGACCCCAACGCGCTGACCCAAGCCACGGCGGCGTGGGAGGCCTACGAGCGGCTGGGCAGCCCGGAAGGCGAACTGGCCATCGCGCAGCTGGTCATCTATCTGGGCACGGCGCCGAAGTCGAACGCGGCCTATACGGCGTATAAGAGCGCGGTGCGCGCGGCGAAGGAAACCGGCTCGCTGATGCCGCCCAAGCACATACTGAACGCGCCGACCAAGCTGATGAAGCAGATCGGCTATGGCAAGGGCTACGAGTACGACCACGACACGGCGGATGGCTTCTCGGGCCAGAACTATTTCCCGGAGGGCATGGCCCGGCGTGCGTTCTACCAGCCGGTCGAGCGCGGTTTCGAGCGGGATATCCGCAAGCGGCTAGACTATTGGGCGCGGCTGCGCGAGCGGCGGGAGAACGGGTCGGAGGGTTAGAGCGGGTTTTGATCCGCTCTGGACCGCGACGGCGGTCCCGGACGCCCATGCGTCCGAAGCCCGGCCTCTCGCGGGAACGCAGTTCCCGCGAGAGGCAGGCGGATGCCACAGCATCCGCTGAGAGCCGGCGAATGAGGCCATGTGAATCTAAAGCGAATGCAAATTCGCTTTAGAACCGGCAGGAGCGGGCGATGGCGTAGAGGAAATCCTCGTCCCGAATGAGCTGCCCGATGTTGTCCGACAGGACCTTCGACAGCTGTTCGGAGGCGACGTGGTGTGTAATGTCCGCCTGGGGAGCGGTCGGGGCGACGGCGGCTCTGGCCTTGTAAGCCGCGATTTCCGCATCCGTGGGGACGTCGGCGAAGCGTACGGCCTTGGTGGTGTCGTGAATGGAGCGGTTGTTGGCGTCCGCGAGGACGTAGCGGATGACGCTCTCATAGGCGGTGCCGTGTTCGATGGGGCTGACCTGGAGCGTCTTCACCGTGCCCTGGAGCATGCAACTCCGGCCGGTCGCGGGATAGCCCTTCGACGCCGTGACACCGGCCTTCAGCAACTCCTGCCGGACCGCGTCGGCGACGAAATGATCCACCGGCCGCTGAATCGAGGCGTTGCGAACGGCCGGCGCGGTGTTCAGGATCTGGTACGGCGCGACGCCCTTCGGGGCGTGGTAGTCGAACGGGAGCACCGCCACGCGGCCGGAGGCGCGCGCCGTGGTCGCGGCGTCGTAGGGCAGGACAAAGGTCTGGGTGCAGGCGGTCACCGTTCCTGCGCAGAGGATGGGAAGCAGAACGCGGCGCATGATGGATCCTTCGCAGGCAGACGGTTGGACGGAGCGTAGCCAACCTGCGCGGCATCTCCAAGTGACCATGGTGCCGGACTTCCCCCGCTTCGTCGCCATCGACTGGTCGGGCGCGCGCGGCAAGCGCTACGCGGGCGTCGCGGTGGCCGAGTGCGCGGTGGGGGACGCTCCGCCCCGGATCGTGGAGCCGCCCGGCGGCTGGTGGTCGCGGACGGCGGTGTTCGACTGGCTTCTGGCGTCGCTGGAACGGGGGCCGGCGCTGGTCGGGATCGACTGCGCCTTCTCGTTGCCCTTCGTCGTGGCCGGGCGGTATTTCACCGATCCGGAGACGGCCACCGTGTTCGACCTCTGGGACCGGGTGGAGGCGGTGGCGGGCGGAGAGTCGGATTTCGCGGGCGGCGCCTTCGCCGAGCATCCCGACTATGGGACGGATTTCTGGCGGTCGGGGCTTCAGCCGGACTGGTACAGGGATCCGCACCGATTGGCTGAACGGGTGTGCCGGACGGACGGCTACGGCAGCCCGCAGAGCCCCTACAAGCTGATTGGCTCCAAGCAGGTGGGGAAGGGAGCGCTGGCCGGCATGCGCATGCTGCGAGCGCTGAGGCGTGCGGCGCCGGAGCGGGTGGCGGTGTGGCCGTTCGAGGCGGCGGCGCCGGACAGGACGGTGTTCTGCGAGATCTACCCGCGCCTGTTCCTGAAACGGGCGGGGTTCGGGCTGCGGAAGATCCGCGATGCGGCGGACGTGGACGCGGCGCTGGCCTTCCTGGGCTCGCGGCCGGTGGGGCTGGCTGGGGCGGTGACGGACCACGACGCGGACGCGTTGGTGTCGGCAGCGGGGATGCGTTGGCTGGCGGGACGGCCCGAGGTATGGTCTCCGCCGGTCATGGACGCGCGGGCGCGGCGGCAGGAAGGGTGGATCTTCGGGGTGGGGGACCAAACCCCTCTCCCTCTCCCGCCGGGGGCGGGCGAGGGGAGTTAGAGCGCTGCCAGGGCCGACGCAGTGTCCATGATGGTCGCGTATTCGCCGGAGAGGTTGGCGAGGGACAGGTCGTGCACCTCCTCCGCCGTGCGCAGGCGGCCGGAAAAGTCCTTTTTCGGGAAGGTGAAGGTCGCGTCGCCAACCACGCGGGTGTCGAAGCCCAGGTTGCCGGCCATGCGGGCGGTGGCCTCGACGCTGTTGTTGGTGATGACGCCGGCGATCACCAGGACCCAGACGCCGCGTTCGCGCAAATACACGTCCAGGTCGGTGCCGATGAAGGCGCTGTTGGTGGTCTTGGGCACCACGCGCTCGCCGGGTTCGGGCTGCGCCTCCGGCTTGAAGGCGTGACCGGCGCCGTAGGGGTGGTAGGTGGAATCCGGCTCCGTCGAATCGTGGCGGACGTGGATCACCGGGCGGCCGGTGCGGCGCCAGCCGGCCAAGAGGGCTGCGACGTTGGCCTCCGCCTGCGGGTTGTTGCGGGGGCCGAGGGCCGACCAGCGCGGGTCGTCGATGGCCCGTTGCAGGTCGATCAGGAGGAGGGTGGCGTTCGCGGGGAGGGTGCTGGTCGGCATGTCAGCCATCTTGCCAAAGGCCGGGCGTGCCCGACGCGTGACAAGCCGCCGCATTTCTGGCTCTAATCCGGGCGCGAACCTGTTCCCTCCGGAGGTCCCGTGATCGCATCCCCTGCCTCGCTCGTCGCGGTCGCCATCGGCGGCGCCGTGGGGTCGGTGGCGCGCTATCTGGTGATGACGGCGGCCGGCCACTGGCTCGGCACGCAGTTTCCCTATGGGACACTGATCGTCAACGCGCTCGGCTGTTTCACCATGGGCGCGCTGGCGGAGCTGGCCGCGCTGGTGTGGTCGCCCTCGCCGGAGCTGCGCGCGCTGGTGATGGTGGGCGTGCTGGGCGGGTTCACGACGTTTTCCTCGTTCACGCTCGACGTGGGCGTCCTGGTGTCGCGGGACGATCTGCTGTCGGCGGCGGGGTATGTGCTGGCCTCGATGGTGTTGACCATCGTCGGCTTCTTTGCCGGCCTCGCGGCCGTGCGTTCTCTTGTTTCGGTGTCCGTCTGATGAGTGAGTCCAAGCCCGCCGCCGTCGAAACCCGGACCGTCGCGTCCGACGAGGCCGACGTCCGCCTCGACCGCTGGTTCAAGCGCCATTTCCCCGACGTCGGGCACGGCTATCTGCAAAAGCTGCTGCGCACCGGCCAGATCCGCGTGGACGGCAAGCGGGCGGAGACCTCGACGCGCCTCGCCGCCGGACAGGCCATCCGCATCCCGCCGCTGGCCGACTGGGCCAAGCCCGATCCGTCGGCCAAGGCGCACGCGGCGCCGAAGAAACCGGCCATGTCGGACAAGGACATCGCGGCGCTGCAGGCGCTGGTGCTCTACAAGGACGCCGACGTGATCGCCATCGACAAGCCGGCGGGGCTGGCGGTGCAGGGCGGCACGGGGACGAGCAAGCATCTGGACGCCATGCTGGACGCGCTGAAGTTCGACGCGACGGAGCGGCCGAAGCTGGTGCACCGGCTGGACAAGGACACTTCGGGCGTGCTGCTGCTGGCGCGGAACACCTTCGCGGCGTCGAAGCTGACGGAGCTGTTCCGGGGTCGCGACGTGCGCAAGATCTACTGGGGCGCCACCGTCGGCGTGCCGAAGCCCTATCAGGGCAAGATCGACATTCCGCTGGCCAAGGAAGGCGGCCCGCGCGGCGAGCGGGTGGCCGGCGACGACGACGACGGCAAGCGCGCGCTGACCTATTTCAGCGTGCTGGAGAACGCGGGCAAGGAAGCGGCCTTCGTGGCGATGTGGCCGCGCACCGGCCGCACCCACCAGCTGCGCGTGCACATGAACGCCATCGGCACGCCGATCCTGGGCGACGGCAAGTACGGCGCGCAGGGCGCCTTCCTGCCCGGAGCGGAGGTGCCGAAGAAGCTGCACCTGCACGCCCGCCGCCTGATCCTGCCGCACCCGCGCGACGGCGGGCGGACCATCGACGTGACGGCGCCGCTGCCTGATCACATGGTCAAGACCTGGAAGTATCTGGGCTTCAGCCCGAATCTGAAAGGCGACCCGTTCGAAGACGTGGAGTGAGCTGAAAGTCCCCCTCTCCCGCCGGGGGCGGGAGAGGGGATGTGATCGACACCACCAGCCGTCCGGCCACGTAGCGCATGCGGGCGGGAAGGGTGTCGCCGGGGGTGACGTCCACCGTCCGGTCGAGGAACTGGACGGCTTGCAGCCAGTGGCGGCACTCGCCCTTCGGGCCGGTGGAGACGGTGATCTCCGCGTCCAGATGCAGGTCGTACCAGAAGGCGACGGCGTGGACGGTGCCCGGGGCGGCGATGGCGAAGGTGCAGTCGCCGACCGGGCCGGGCAGCGGCGGGTTGGCGAGGTCGAAGCGGGCGACCATGGCCGGTTCGGCCAGCCGCCGGTGCGGCAGGTCGGTCAGCGACAGGGCGCTGTAGGCGGGGTTGCGGTAGGCCTCCAGCCGCGACAGGTCGAAGCCGCAGACGCTGCGGATCGGGTGGGTCGCGGCCAGGGACGGCGCTTCGATGGGAACGGCCCAGAGCGTCGCGGCGGCGGGGATGACCGTGGCGCCGGGCTTCAGCAGTTCGGCCACTGCGTGGCGGACGCTGGGCGCGTGCCCCTCGCCGAGCAGGCCGGAATCGAGGATTTCCGAGACGAGAATATCCGCGCGGTCGGGCAGGTCGGCGCCGACGCGCAGCTCGTTGGAGCGCTTGTGGTGGACGGTGACGCGGTTGGCGTAGCCGTTGTCCGCCACGACTCCGCGCGCGACGGCGGCGAGTGGGGCGGACAGCTCGCAGGTGTGGACCTCGCCCGCACCGGCGCGGGCGGCGATCAGGGCGAGCAGGCCGGCGCCGGTGCCGATCTCCAGCACGCGGCAGCCGGGGGTGACTGCCTTCTCGATGGCGCGGCGGTAAGCCTCGTTGCGGGCGGAATCGGCCAGCATGGTGAAGTGCCAGGAGGGGATCTCCCGGCTTTGCAGGAAGCGCAGGTCGAGGTGGGCTTCCTCGAAGTCCGGACGGACAGCCAGTGCGCGGCGGTAGCGGGCGACGGCGGGACCGAGGCGCTGCGCCTCCTTGTCCAGCGTGGCGAGCGCGTACCACGCGTCCGCATCGGCGGGTTCCAGGGTGAGGGCAGTGCGGAAGCCGGCGGCGGCCTCGGCCATGCGGCCTTGTTCCTGAAGCAGGGCGGCGCGGTTGTGGTGCGCGGCGGCGAGGTCGGGGGCGTCCGCGATCAAGGCGGAGAGGATGCGGTCGGCGGCGCCGTCGCCGAAACGGGCATGCAGCGTGGCGGCGGCGAGTCGGGAGGACAGCAGGGACGGCGAAATCGCGGCGGCGCGGCTGTGGGCGGCAAGGGCGGCGCGCGGGTCGCCGAGGGCTTCGCAGGTGAGGGCGAGCGTGTGCAGCACCTGCGCGTCGGTGGGGGCGAGCAGAAGCGCTGTTTCGAAGGCCCGGCGGGTGGCGGCGGCATCGCCGTTCTGCCGGTGGGCCATGCCGAGGTGGCTCCAGCGCCGGGCCTCGGGCGGGGCGAGCAGGGCGGCGCGGCGCAGGACGGCGGGAACCTCGGTTAGGCGGCCGGCGGCGCGGAGCGCGTTGGCGAGGTTCGTGTGGTAGTCGGGAACCGTGCCGTTCACGGCGATGGCGTGGCGGATAAGGGCGATGGCGCGGTTCGGGTATCCGCATTGAGCGGACAGCACGCCCAGGAAATGCAGCGTGTCGGGCTGGTCGGGAACGGCGTCGAGGATGCGGCCGTAGAGGGTCTCAGCCTCCGCAAGGCGTCCGGCCGTGTGGTGGTCCACCGCCAGGAGCAGCGCTTCTTCCACCGTCGCCATGGCCGCTGATCCTTGTTCCCTGGCCCTTGTTTCTCGGGCGTTGCGCTTTGCGCCTCGGGGTAGCATAAGACGCTGTCCGCCCGCCAGACCTCCCCGCTTTCCGGAGACGAAGCCGTGAGCCCGCCCCTGCGCCTTGCCCTATTCGACTGCGACGGGACGCTGGTGGACAGCCAGTTCGCCATCATCGACTCCATGACCACCGCCTGGGCCGCTCATGGCTTGGGCGAGCCGGACCCGCTGGAGGTGCGGCGCATGGTCGGGCTGCCGCTGGTGCAGGCGATCGCGCTGCTGCTGCCGGACCTCGACTCCGGGAAGTACGCCGAGGTGGCGGACAGCTACAAGGACGCCTTCGCCGCGCTGCGCCGCAAGGGGGACCTGCATGAGCCGATGTTCCCCGGCATCCGCGACACGCTGGACGCGCTGGAGGCGGAAGGCGTGCTGCTGGGCGTGGCGACCGGCAAGTCGCGCCGGGGGCTGGACGCGGTGCTGGCGCATCACGGGCTGACGGAGCGCTTCGTCACCTTGCAGACCAGCGACATCGGTCCCGGCAAGCCGCACCCGGACATGGTGCACCGGGCGCTGGCCGAAACGGGCGTCAACCTCGTCGACACGGTTGTGATCGGCGACACCACCTACGACATTCAGATGGCCCGCAACGCGCGGGTGGCGTCGGTCGGCGTCTCCTGGGGCTACCACGCGGTGGCGGAGCTGGAGAAGGCCGGGGCCGACCGCATCGTCCATCGCGGCCGCGAGGTGGCCGAAGCGGTGCTGTCGCTGTTGGACAAGACAAACGAATCCGAAGGCCTGCTGAGAAACGAAGGCCCGTTGAGAAACGAAGGACTGTGATGAAGCGTTTCTACAAGACCGTCTCCGTCGAGGCTGTTCCCGGCGGTTTCGAGGTGCGCCTGGACAACCGCCCGATCCGCAGCCCGGCCAAGGCGCCGCTGGTCTTCGCGGCCGAGCCGCTGGCCCGTGGCGTCGCCGAGGAGTGGGATGCCCAGGCCGACGACATCAACCCGAACGCCATGCCGCTGATGCAGCTGGCCAGCACGGCGGTGGACCTGATCGGCAAGGGACGCGAGGCCATTGTGGACGGCGTGGTCGCCTACGCCGAGACCGACCTGCTGTGCTACCGCGCGGAGCACCCGCGCAACCTCGTGGAGCGGCAGGCGCAGGCGTGGCAGCCGCTGCTGGACTGGGCGACGCTGCGCTTCGACGCGCCGCTGCACGTCAACACCGGCCTGATGCCGAAGCCGCAGCCGCCCGAGGCGCTGCGCGCGCTGCGCCGGGCGGTGGAGGCTTACGACGACTGGACGCTGTCGGCGTTGCAGACGGCGACGGGCGCCTGCGGGTCTGTGGTGGTGGCGCTGGCCCTGATCGAGGGGCGGATCGATGCCGGGGAGGCGTTCGACGTGTCGCAGCTGGACGAGACCTTCCAGATCGAAGCCTGGGGCGAGGACCCCGAGGCGACCAAGCGGCGCGCCAACCTGCGGGTGGACATCGACGCCTGCCGGCGCTTCGTGGATCTGCTGCGGGCGTGAGGAAACCCTCCCGCCGCCGGATGGGGCGGCGGGAGGGCCTTGCCGTTACGCCGCAGCGTTACGCGGACTTCTTGTTACTCGGACTTTTTCTGGGTGTCGGCGGGCGCGCCCGTGCCGGTCGTGGAGCCGACGCCCGTGTTCGCCGGGCTGGCGGCGTCGTTCGACGAACCGGAGTGCCTGTCCTTGTTGCGGTTCAGCGACGTCGTGGTGTCGGAGTACTTGAATTCCGGCATGCTCTTGACGTCGTCGCGGCTCATCCCGGACAGGTGGATGCGGTTCTGCTGCTGGTCCCACTGGGCCTGGTTGTAGTCCACGGCGATCTGCTTCTCGCCGATGCCGAGGAAGCCGCCCGAGGAGATCACCAGCTGCTGGGCCTTGCCGCTGGAGTCGAGGATGACGTCCTCGACCTCGCCGACCTTTTCGTTGTCCTTGCCATAGACGTTCTTGCCCATCAGCTCTTCGGCGCTGGCCATCTGACCGCCGGTCAGGTTGCTCGGATTGGCCGAAGTCTGGCCGGTCTGGTTCATGTTGGTGGCCGTCGGGCCGCCTGCGGCCGGGTTGCCGGTGGCCGGCGCCGTCGAGGACTGCGCCAAGGCCGAGCCGGTCATGAGGGCCAGTACGGACGCGGCCGCGATGATTGTCCTCCGCATGTTCGTTCCTTTCGGCGTTGTTGGTAGAAATTGCCGGTGGCAGCCCCAACAACACCTGTCGAACGGATTGGTCACGCCTAAGGGTGGCTCTCTTTTGGTGCACCCCGATCAGAATTAATGGGACAGTACAGGCAGCAGAGTAGAACAAGAACTCAGAAGCTGGCCCAGGCCGGCTTGCGCGGCGTGAGTGTCGCGCCGGCGGCCTTGAGCGCGATCTGTTCTTGTTCGGCGCGGGCGATGTCTTCCAGACGCAGCAGCGCGAGTGCGACGGCGCCGCACCCGCTGCGCACCTCGCCCACCTCGCGGTCCTCCAGAGTTACCGGCGTGCCGGGGGCGGGCAGGGGGCCGTCCACGGCGACGGGGAACAGCTTCTTCCTGATGAGCGCGCGGTATTTGGTGCGGGCCGTCAGTTCCTGGCCCATGTAGCAGCCCTTGTCCCAGGAGATGGCGTTGAGGTCGTCCAGGTCGTTCTCCAGCGGAATCGACTTGTCGGGGACGAGATCGGCGGTGCCGTCCGGAACGCCGAGGGCGAGGCGGTGCCGGTCGTAATCCTCAGGCGTCCTTTGAACGAAGCCGGCGGCCTCCAGCGCGGCGACGGCGTCGGCCTTAGGCAGGAAGGCGCGGGCGCCGAGGGCGGGGAGGCGCGGGTCAGTGAAGGCGATGCCGCCCGCGAAGGGCACGGCGGCGCCGGGCTCCTCAGACAGGCCGAGACGGGCCAGCGCGTCACCGCCGAACAGAGCGACGACGGCGTGGTTGGCGGCGCGGTCCTCCAGCGTGATTTTGGAGCGCAGCTTGTACATCTTCAGCTTGCGCAGGAAGTCCTCGCGGCGGGCCGTCTCCGGGTCGAGCAGCAGGGCGCCGCCCGATTCGGCGATTCGGAAGTCGTGCAGGAACTTGCCCTGTGGGGTGAGCAGCAGCGCGTAGGCGGCGCGGCTTTCGCTGATGCGCAGAACGTCATTGGAAACCAGCCCTTGCAGGAAGGCCGCGCGGTCCTCGCCGCCGACCGCCACCACGGCCCGGTTTTCCAGCACCGCGTAACCCGCTTGATCCGCCGTCATTCCTCGCACTCCGCACGTCTGCTCCGGTCCCGATAGTTGGGCGGGCAGCGGGGGCGTGGCAAGGGTGTCGCGTGCGGTGCGCGCAATGGGCGCGCCCGCTTGAGGTGGCGGACGCGCCAGGCCGCCGACGTCAGGCGGTGGTGTCGTGGATGCTCAGGATGCGCACCGATTTGGTGCGTCCGTCGAGCGTCCCGTAGGTGATGCTCTGCCCCTCCGACAGGCCGAGCAGGGCGGCGCCGACCGGGGTCAGGATGGACATCCCGTCCGCGCTGGCCGATGCCTCGCCGGGGGGAAGCAGTGTGGCCGTGTGCTGGACGTTCTGGTCGTCGGCGAAGGTGACGCGGGTGCCCAGTCGAACGAAGGGGGTGGGCGCACTGTCCGTGACGGCGGCGCGGTCGACCTCGCGTTGCAGATATTCGACCACGGCGGTGGGCCGGCTGAGCTGGGACAGAAGAAGGTCGAGGCGTCCGAGATCCTGGGGGGTGATGCGGATCGGCGGGGGATCGCCCAACATCGTCTTGCGATTCATGACGGTTCTCCATAAACAGCCGCCGGGAATGGCAGCATGCTTAGCTGACGGCTGCGGGGTGCAATTGTCAACCGGTGTGCATCGTCAACCGATCTCCGGTTGCCGTGCGTTTGTGCGTTTGATCACGGGGTGGGCGTTATTTGGACCGTTGACGGCTGGCGCGGACCGCGCGCAACTGTGTTAAAAGGTGGCACGGCGTTGGCATCGCCGCGCACCAACCACCCCTAATTGGGTTCCTTCCTTGGATTCCGCAACCCTGTCCAATCTTCCGCACCGTCTTGAGCTGCGCGGCATCACCAAGCGCTTTCCCGGCTGCCTGGCGAACGACGCGGTCGATCTCGTCCTGAAGCCGGGCGAGATTCACGCGCTGCTGGGCGAGAACGGCGCCGGCAAGTCCACGCTGGTGAAGATCATCTACGGCGTGCTGCACGCTGATTCCGGCACGATCCGCTGGCAGGGGGAGGAGGTCACCATCCCCAACCCGGCCGGCGCGCGGCGGCTGGGCATCGGCATGGTGTTCCAGCATTTCTCGCTGTTCGACACGCTGACGGTGGCTGAGAACATCTCGCTTGGGCTGGAGAATCCCGGCCCGATGGACGCCCTGTCGCAGCGCATCGCCGAGGTGTCGGAACGGTACGGCCTCGCGCTCGACCCCGGCCGGCACGTCCACAACCTGTCGGTCGGCGAGCGGCAGCGGGTGGAAATCGTGCGCTGCCTGTTGCAGGACCCCAAGCTGCTGATCATGGACGAGCCGACCTCGGTCCTGACACCGCAGGAGGTGACGAAGCTCTTCGAGACGTTGCGCGTGCTGGCGGCCGAGGGCTGCACGATCCTCTACATCAGCCACAAGCTGGAGGAAATCCGCGCGCTGTGCGATCGCGCCACCGTGCTGCGCGGCGGCCGGGTGGTCGGCGACTGCGACCCGCGCCAGGAAACGGCGCGCAGCCTCGCCGAGATGATGATCGGCACCGAGCTGTCCACGCCGGAGCGCATCCCGCAGGGGCAGGCCGGTGCGCCGAAGCTACAGGTGCGGCATCTGTCCACGACCTCGGACAATCCCTTCGCGACCAATCTGAAGGATGTATCGTTCGAGGTGCGGGCGGGGGAAATCCTGGGCATCGCCGGTGTTGCGGGCAACGGGCAGGCCGAGCTGATGGCCGCGCTGAGCGGCGAGGAACTGGTGCCGGACCCCGGCTCGGTCAACATCGAGGGGCGGCCGGTCGGGCACCTTGGCCCGCGCGAGCGGCGCGAACTGGGCCTCGCCTTCGTGCCGGAGGAGCGGCTGGGGCGCGGCGCGGTGCCGGAGTTGAGCCTGTCGGAAAACGCGCTGCTGTCCGGCTACGCGCGCGAACCGCTGGTGCGCAGCGGTCTGGTGCATTTCGGCCGGGCGCGGTCCTACGCCGAGCGCATCATCGGCGCCTTCAACGTGGTGACCCACGGGCACCGGGCGGAGGCGCGGTCGCTGTCCGGCGGCAATTTGCAGAAGTTCATCATTGGCCGCGAGATCCTTCAAAAACCCCGCTTGCTGGTGGTCGGCCAGCCGACCTGGGGTGTGGACGCGGGGGCGGCGGCTGCCATTCACCGGGCGCTGATCGACCTTGCGCGCGGGGGGGCGGCGGTTCTGGTCATCAGCCAGGATCTGGACGAGCTGTTCGTGCTGAGCGACCGCATTGCCGTGCTGTTCCACGGCCGTCTGTCGGAGAGCAGCCCCACCCACCAGACCAGTGTGGAGGAGATCGGCCTGCTGATGGGCGGCCTGTTCAACCGCCCGCCGGACGAGGACGAGGAGGTGGGTCGTGGGGTTTGAGCATGACCATCGCCTTTCTCTTTCTATGAGCCGCAATGCGAGGATCAAGCTCCTGAACATTTCCGTCATTCCCGCGCAGGCGGGAATCCAGGACACATCGACAAGTCCCCGAATTGCCCTGGATCCCCGCCTGTGCGGGGATGACGGTGGAACGTCGTTTTCGCAAAGCCTTCGGGGCGCGAGAGAGATTATGAGTTTCCCCGGAGCTTTGGCATGAGCCTCCTTCGTCTTGAGCCGCGCGGGCAGGCGTCGCGCGTCATGGTGTATCTGACGCCGGTCATCGCGGTGGCGCTGACGCTGGTCAGCGGGTTCCTGCTGTTCTGGGCCATGGGCTTCGATCCGGTGAAGGCGCTGCACGCCTTCTTCATCGCGCCGCTGATGTCGGTGCGGGGCCTGGGCGAGCTGGCCGTGAAAGCGACGCCGCTGGTGCTGTGCGCGGTGGGGCTGGCCATCGGCTTCCGCGCCAACGTCTGGAACATCGGGGCCGAGGGACAGCTGACGCTGGGCGCCATCACCGGCGGTGGGTTGGCGCTGGCCTTCTACGGCGACGGCGGCTGGTGGCTGCTGCCGCTGATGATCGTCGCGGGCATGGCTGGCGGCGCGCTGTGGGCGGCGATCCCGGCCTTCCTGCGCACCCGCTTCAACGCCAGCGAGATCCTGACCAGCCTGATGCTGACCTACGTGGCGTTGCTGCTGCTGAATTACATGACGCACGGGCCGTACCGCGATCCGGAGGGCTTCGCCTTCCCCGAGTCCCGCCTGTTCGAGGCGGACGCGGTGATGCCGATCCTGATCCAGGGGACGCGCGTGCATCTGGGATCGCTGTTCGCGCTGCTGGCCGTGGCGGGCGGCTGGGTGCTGATCGCGCGGACCTTCATCGGATTCCAGATCAAGGTCATCGGCCTGACCCCGGCGGCGGCCGGCTATGCAGGCTTCAACGAGAAGAAGATTATCTGGCTGACGCTGCTGCTGTCCGGCGCACTGGCGGGCCTGGCCGGGCTGGGCGAGGTGGCGGGGCCGATCGGGCAGATCACGCCGACGGTGTCGCCCGGCTATGGCTTCACGGCGATCATCGTCGCCTTCCTCGGCCGGCTGCACCCGGTCGGCATCCTGCTGGCGGGGTTCCTGATGGCGCTGTCCTTCATCGGCGGCGAGGCGGCGCAGATCGGCCTAGGCCTGCCCAAGGCGATCACGGGGGTGTTCCAGGGCATGCTGCTGTTCTTCCTGCTGGCGACTGACGTGCTGATCCGCTATCGCGTCCGCTTCGGAGCCCAAAAGAAAGCGGCTGGGAAGGTGATGGCATGAGCGCGGAACTGGCCCTTCTCGGCCCCATCCTGGCGGCCATGCTGGCGGCGGCGACGCCGCTCCTGTTCGCGGCGCTGGGCGAGCTGGTGGTGGAAAAGTCCGGCGTCCTGAACCTGGGCGTCGAGGGCATGATGCTGGTCGGTGCCGTCTGCGGATTCGCTGTGACGGTGAAGACGGGCAGTTCGACGGCGGGCTTCGCCATGGGGGCGGCGGCGGGGGCCGCGATGGCGGGGCTGTTCGCCGTGCTGACGCTGCTGCTGCTCGCCAACCAGGTGGCGACGGGCCTCGCGCTGACGCTGTTCGGAGTCGGGCTGTCGGCGCTGATCGGGCAGGGGTTCGTCGGCATTCCAATTCCCGACGTGCCGGAGCTGTACATCCCCGGCCTGACCGACATTCCGGTGATCGGCAAGGCGCTGTTCGGGCAGGACGCGCTGGTCTATCTGGCGCTGGCCATGGTGCCGGCGGTGCACTGGTTCATGTACGGCACGCGCAAGGGGCTGGTGCTGCGCGCGGTCGGTGAAAACCACGCGGCGGCCCACGCGCTGGGCTACAAGGTCATCCGCATCCGCTTCCTGGCCGTGCTGTTCGGCGGAGCCATGAGCGGCATGGCCGGGGCCTATCTGTCGCTGGACTACACGCCGATGTGGGCGGAAGGCATTACCGCCGGGCGCGGCTGGATCGCGCTGGCGCTGGTCGTCTTCGCGACCTGGAAGCCGGCGCGGGTGCTGCTGGGCGCGTGGCTGTTCGGCGGCGTGACCATCGCGCAGCTGCACGTGCAGGGGCTGGGCATCGACATCCCGTCGCAGGTCTTGTCGATGCTGCCGTATCTGGCTACCGTTCTGGTTCTGGTGTTGATTTCGCGGGACATCGCCCGCATCCGGCTCAACGCGCCGGCGAGCCTCGGGAAGGTGTTCCATCCCGATGCCTGACCGGCCGCGGATTCGTATCCATGTTCATGCCCAACCAATCGATTCAGGGAGCATTCACGTGAACAGAAGGACCATGGGCAAGACCCTGATGGGTCTGGCCGCCGGTGCGGCGGTGCTGGCGCTCGGCGCGGGCGCGGCGGTCGCGCAGGAGAAGATGAAGGTCGGCTTCGTCTACGTCGGCCCGATCAGCGATCACGGCTACAGCTACCAGCACGACCAGGGCCGCCTCGCGGTCGAGAAGGAGCTGGGCGACAAGGTCACCACCACCTTCGTCGAGAACGTGCCGGAAGGTGCCGACGCCGAGCGCGTGATCGAGCAGCTGGCCTCCTCCGGCCACAAGCTGATCTTCACGACCTCCTTCGGCTTCATGAACCCGACGCTGAAGGTGGCCCAGCGCCATCCCGACGTGAAGTTCGAGCACGCCACCGGCTACAAGCGCGCCGCCAACGTCGCCACCTACTCGGCGCGCTTCTACGAGGGCCGCACGATCCTCGGCCTGATCGCCGGCAAGATGACCAAGTCGAACGTCATCGGCTACATCGGCTCCTTCCCGATCCCCGAGGTGGTCAGCGGCATCAACGCCTTCACGCTGGCGCTGCGCGAGGTCAACCCGAAGGCTGAAGTGCGCGTCGTGTGGGTTAACAGCTGGTACGACCCCGGCAAGGAAGCCGAGGCGGCCAAGGCCCTGATTGACCAGGGCGCTGATGTCATCTCCCTGCACACCGACAGCCCGGCGGCCATCCAGGTCGCGCAGGAGCGTGGGTTGTGGGCGTTCGGCCAGTCGTCGGACATGACCCGCTTCGGTCCGAAGGCGCACCTGACCGCCATCGTGGACGACTGGAACACCTACTACGTCGACCGCGTCAAGGCGGCGATGGACGGCACCTGGAAGGCCGTGGACACCTGGGGCGGCTTCAAGGACAAGATGCTGTTCCTCGCTCCGTACAACCCGGCGATCCCGCAGGACGTCGTCGCGCTGGCCGAGAAGGCCCGCACGGACATCATGGAAGGCAAGCGTCATTCCTTCCAGGGCCCGGTGAAGGACCAGTCCGGCAAGGTCGTGATCCCGGAGGGCAAGAGCGCTACCGACGAGCAGATCCTGAAGATGGACTGGTACGTCGAGGGCGTGCAGGGCAAGGTTCCGAAGTGAGCCGGTTGGCTTGACGGAAAAGAAAAGGGGAGGCGAAAGCCTCCCCTTTTCTTTTCGGCGCCTTTACTCCGGCGTCCGCCCGACCGCCGCCCAACCGTTGGGGGCGAGGCGCATGACCTCCGGGCCGCTGCCGGCGGGGTTGGGCTCCAGCGTGACCAGCTCGCGGTTCTCGAACCACGCCCAGCGGGGCACGTCGGCGGTCGTCGGCTCCCAGCCATCGGCCATGCGCTTCAGCACGTCGAGGTCGGCGGCGGCGATGGGGAACTTCGGCCTGGCCTGAGCGGGCTTGGCGGCCGGGTCCTTCGGCGGCGGGGCGTCGGCACCGGCGCGGGCGCAGATCCAGTCGGTCTGGTAGGCGCACAGGGCCTGGTCCAGTTCGCCGCGCGCCGGCTCGGTCGGGCAGCGCAGATAGGTGTCGAGGAGGGCGCGCAGGGAGGCGGCGGTGGGCGTCTGCGTGGTCATGATGCGTCGTTTCCTTGAAACCAGTCGTCCTACAGCCATCCGGTCCGCTTGAAGCGGCGGTAGAGGGTTATGCACACCACCGCGATGACGGCAAGCGCCGTCGGATAGCCGTAGCGCCAGTGCAGTTCCGGCATGTGGTCGAAGTTCATGCCGTAGATGCCGGCGATGGCCGTCGGCACGGCGAGGATGGCGGCCCAGGCGGCCAGCTTGCGCGTCACGTCGTTCTGCCGGGAGGAGGCCAGCATCATGCTGGATTCAAAAACGAAGGAGAGCAGTTCGCGCAAGCTGCCGATGGCCTCGTTGACGCGAATCACATGGTCCTGGACGTCGCGGTAGTAGGGCCGGATCTCGTCGTCGATGATCGACAGGTCGAAGCGTTCCAGCCGCGAGCACACGTCCAGAAGCGGCGAGGCGACGCGGCGCAGCCGCTCCAGGTCGCGGCGGAGTTGGTGGATGCGCTCCACTTCGTTCTCAAGGGGAGGGCGGAGCAGGAGGACGGCCTCCAGATCCTCGACCTCCGCTTCCAGCTGGTCGAGGATCGGAAAGTAGCAGTCCACCACATAGTCCATGACGGCGTAGACGACGAAATCCTCGCCGTGGCGCAGCAGCTTCGGCGCGCTCTCGCAGCGCGCCCGCACCGGCAGGTAGCTGGAGGAGGCGCCATGGCGGACAGTGACCACATAGCCTTGGCCGGCGAAGATGTGGGTCTCGCCGAAGCTGACGCGGCCGTCCTCCAGCCTTGCGGTGCGCAGCACGATGAAGACGCAGTCGCCGTAGACCTCGACCTTCGGGCGCTGGTGGGCGTGCAGGGCGTCCTCGACCGCCAGTTCGTGCAGGTTGAACTGGCGCTTGACCTCCAGCAGTTGGGTCTCGGTCGGCTCGTAGAGGCCGAGCCAGACGAAATGCCCGTCGCGCCCCGCCCAGGCGCCGGCCTCGGCCAGGGGGACGTCGGCGACGCGCCGACCCTGAGTGTAGGCGGCGGAGGCGATCACAGTGCCGGGGGCGAAGCTGTCGGTCATGGGGCGGGTGGGGGATTGTGGAGTTTCGAGAGCTTGCAACGGCGACGCCGCGGCAACAAGCCCCCGTCGGCAACAAGCCTCCGTGATTGAGACGAACAGGGCCGCGCCTTGTTGGTGCCGGCGGGAGCGGCGGCGCTCCGGCCCGTATGAAGGGATGGGGAGGAAGGGATGGGGACGATGCGACGGGTGATGACGGCCGGCGCTTGCGCGCTGGCTCTGCTGGGGATTGCCGGCTGTGCGGACACCAACTCCTGGTTCGGCGGGGCCGGGCCGTCCGCAGGCACCGCTGGGACAAGCGGGAGCAGCGCGACCGCCGCGCCGGATGATGCCGTTTCCGGGCAATCGACGCCGACGACCGGACGGTCGCCGATCAAGCTGGGCAACCGGGGTGCCGGAGTGGCCGACGATTCGGCGGAACGCAACCGCGCTTACTACCCCGGCACGCTGTCGGGCGACGGACGGTGGAACGCCGACAGCGATGCGCCCGGCGCGAATTGACGGCTTGTATGGACGAAAGGAAGGCTCCGTCCCTGACGTGAGGCGGCGGAGCCTTCTCCGAGGCACAAATCTCCTGTGCGGCATCCGGTAAACACCCAGGCGGGGCATCCGGTTCCTCCGTAGGAGGGAGCGGCGGTCCGAACGCGTCCGTCGCGCGTTCCCCAGAACAAAGTGATGTTTTGGGGCGACGTTTCGGGGCGATGTTTTGGGGCCGATGCTCGTCGCGGGAGGACCATGATGCGCGTGTTTCAGGTCGCGGCGCGGGCCATGTACATGCTGGCCGCCGCCGTCTTGACCCTGTTCTCGTTGGTGTTCGTCGGGGTCGCGGCGCTGGCGGTGGTGCAGGGGGTGGTCGCGCTGGACGCCCAGGCGGCGACGCACGGGCTGCTGGACGGCGTCGGCCTGATCGTACTGGCCATCGCTGTGTTCGAGATCGCCAAGTACCTCTACGAAGAGGAAATCGTCCGCGACCGCGAACTGCGCAACGCCGACGAGGCGCGCCGCACGCTGACCAAGTTCCTGACCACCATCATCATCGCCGCCAGCCTGGAGGGCCTCGTCCTGGTGTTCGAGGCGCGCACCACCGATTTCGCCGCGATGGTATACCCCGCCATCCTCCTTCTGGTCATCGTCTTCATGGTGCTGGGGCTGGCGCTGTTCCAATTGATCAGCCGCCGCGCCGAGACCATCAACCCGACCGAGGGCGACGCGTGAGCGCCCAAACGGCCTATGCCCGGTTGGCGGGGCGGGTTCCCGCGCCGTGCCGCCGCGCCCACTTCTCTATCGGAGCGTGTTTGTTTCCTTTCTCCGTCAGCGGAGTCCCTTGCCCATGTTCGACCCCAGCGAGATCGGCCGCATCTCTCCCGACGAGCAGGCCGATGCCCTGCGCACGTTGATCGCCGTCTTCGCCACGTCCGTGGTGCGGCCGGGCGAGCGAAGGCCCCGCAACGCGGTCAGCGCCGAGATCATCGACATCCTGGACGAGGTGCCCAGCGACCAAGCGGAGGCCGTCGCCCAGCTGTTCACCATGATGGCGCTGCGCCTGCGCCGGAAAGGCCGGCCGCGCCGGACCACCTTCCGCCTGACGCTGGAGACGGCCCTGCTCGCCCGCTCCTACGTCGGTGAGCCGGCCCCAAACAACGAGACGTCCTACCTGTCCTCCGACCGGCCGGGCCTGGGGATCATCGATCTGGCCTGTTCGGACATTCTGGAGCGCATGGCCGGCGTGCCGGACGCGGAACAGCGGGCGTGGTTGACCGCACAGGTGATCGCCACCGGCCTGATCGACGCCGACCGCCGCCACACGCTGGGCGGCGCGGACCGCGACCTGGGCGACATGGCGGTGGCGGAGTTCCTGCTGCGCTCCGCCGCGCAGTATCTCGCGGCGACGGCGGTCCGCTCGCCGCCGCAATCGCCCGAGGGTTCTTCGGAAGGTGGGGCGGGGTAGGGCAAAGTCCTGTCGTTGGGCCCCCACCCTAACCCTCCCCCATGCTGCGCACGGGGGAGGGGATAAATGCTCCTTCCCCCGCCGTCAGGTGGGGGAAGGCTGGGATGGGGGCCCGTCGCAACCTTGAAGCATCCTATTCCGCAATCACCACGCGGTTCCGGCCGGTTTCCTTGGCGCGGTAGAGCGCGGCGTCGGCCTCATTCAGCGCCGCCTCGATCATGCCGTCGCGCAGATCGACGGCGGCGACGCCGATGCTGACCGTCATGTGGAAGCTGATCCCGTCATGGACCAGTTCAGCGCCCTCGACCTTGGCGCGCAGGCGCTCGGCGACGGCGGGGGCGTCGGCAAGCTCGGTTTCCGGCAGCAGAACCACGAACTCCTCCCCGCCGTAGCGGCCGATCAGATCGCTGGGGCGCAGGTCGTCGCGCAGCAGGTTGGCGAAACGCTTCAGCGCCTCGTCCCCGGCGGCGTGCCCATGGGTGTCGTTGATGCGCTTGAAATGGTCGATGTCGGTCATCAGGACGGACAGGGGATGGCCGTAGCGGCGGGAACGGGCGATCTCCTCCTGCGCGCGCTCCAGGAAGAAGCGGCGGTTGGCGGCGCCGGTCAGCGGGTCGGTGTGGGCCTGCTCCAGCAGTTGCCGGTGCATCTCGGTGATGCGGCCGCCGGCCTTCAGCCGCGCCTTCAGATGGGCGGCGTTGACCGGCTTGTGGATGAAGTCGTCCGCCCCGGCGTCGAGCGCCTTGAACTCGTAGAAGGCGTCGTCGTGGGCAGTCATCAGGATCAGGTACTTGTAGGCCGTGCGCGGGTCGGCGCGCAGGTGCCAGCAGACCTCCAGCCCGCACAGCTTCGGCATTTCCCAATCGATGATGGCGATGTCGAAGGGCTCCGCCCGTGCGCGGTCCAGCGCCTCCTGCCCGTCCTTGGCCAGGATGACCTCATGCCCATAGGACGCCACCTGTTCCGACAGCATGGCGCGCATCAGGACGGTGTCGTCGGCGATGAGAACGCGCATGGGGGCGAGGATGCCCCGTTGCTTTGCGTACGGTCAATGAGGCGGATCGGCGCAGGGAGGGCCTCACCCGGCCGTGCGGCCGGCGCGAGCGAACGACGGGACGGCGAGCGCCGCGACCGCCACCGCGAGGGGGGCGAACGAGACCCAGAGGACCGTGTCCCATCCATAGGTCGCCAGCAGGCCGCCGGACGCGAAGGAGCCCAAGGCCATCGTCCCGAACACGATGAAGTCGTTGAGCGACTGCACCCGCGTCCGCTCATCCGGATGGTGGCACTCCAGCACGAGGGCAGAAGCGCCCAGGAAGCCGAAGTTCCAGCCGACGCCCAACAGAATCAGGCTCAGCCAGAAATGCGCCACGTCCACCCCCATCAGCCCGACCGCGGCGGCGGCGGCGGTCAGCGCCAATCCGGCGGCCACCATGCGCGGGGCGCCGAAGCGCGCGATCAGCCGCCCGGTGAAGAAGCTCGGCCCGTACATCGCGATCACGTGCCATTGCAGGCCGAGGTTGGACGCCTCCTGCGACAGGCCGCACAGCCGCATCGCCAACGGGGCGGCCGTCATGATGAAGTTCATGAGCAGGTAGGACACCAGCCCGCAGACCACGGCGGTGACGAAGCGGGGCTGGCGCGCGATGGCGCCGATCGGGCGGCCGCCGGCAACCTCCGCCGCCGTCGGCATGGGAAGCCGGACGCCGACCAGGACCAGGGCGGACACGACGGCCACGGCGGCCTGCGCCAGATAGGTGGCCGCGAACAGGAAGGGCGGCGACAGATCCATCGTGTAAGTGACGAGCTGCGGACCGATGACCCCGGCGAACACCCCGCCCGCCATCACGGCGGACATGGCGCGCGGACGGCGCTCCGGCGGGGCGCAATCGGCGGCGGCGAAGCGGAAGGAGAGAACCACGGCGGCATAGGCGCCTCCGAAGACCATCGCCGCGCAGAACAGCCAGAAAGACCCCAGCACGACCGCCAGCGCGGACAGCAGACCGACGAGAACGCCGCATCCCGTTCCCGCCAGGAACGCGGCGCGACGACCATGGCGCCGGGCAATGGCGCCGGCCGGCAAGGTGCACACCGCCATTCCCACCACGAAGATGGAGAGCGGCAGCGTCGCCAGCGTCGGGCTGGGCGCGAGCGTGTTGCCGACGATGGCGCCCGTTGCGTAGACGACCACCGAATTCGCGCCGGCGAGCGCTTGTGCGACGGACAGCCGCAGAACATTGCCCAGCTCATGCCCGTAGGGGTTCGCGGGCAGGACCCCGGTCTGGGTGCTGGCGTCGGCTTGAGACATGGGAACCTTTGGGCAATGTGTTGGCGGGCGATGCGTTGGCAGGCTGTGCGCGCGGTTGATCCAGGATTAGCGGCCATCCATTATGAACGGAAATGGTTTGTTCTCATGGATGAATGAGCGGGAGTCATGGATGCTTGATCGCCAGCTTCTTGCGATCCTGCGGGAGGTGGACCGCCTGGGCAGCGTCACCGCCGCCGCCAACCGGCTGAACGTCAGCCAGTCGGCGCTGAGCCACACGATCCGCAAGTTCGAGGAGCGCACCGGCATCGAGATCTGGATGAAGAAGGGGCGCAGCCTCCGCTTCACCCAGGCCGGGGACTACCTGCTGTCGCTGGCGCAGCGCGTGTTGCCGCAGTTCGAGCATGCCGAACGGGTTCTGGCCGACTTCGCCTCCGGCCAGCGCGGGGCGTTGCGGGTGGGGATGGAATGCCACCCCTGCCAGAAATGGCTGATGCGGATGACGGCCGCCTATCTCGCGCGGTGGCCCGATGTGGATTTCGAAGTCCGCACCGCCTTCCGCTTCGACGGTATCGCCGCGCTGCTGGACAATGAAATCGACCTGCTCATCACCCCCGATCCGGTCGATGTGCCCGAGGTGCATTTCACGCCCGTCTTCGATTACGACCTCGTCCTGGTGGTGCCCGAGGCGCATCCGCTGGCGGTGCGCGGCGTGGCGCTGCCGCACGACCTGCTTGCCGAGGAGCTGATCACCGTTCCGGTCAGCCTTGAGCGGCTGGACGTTTTCACGCGGTTCCTCGTCCCGGCCCATTGCCGGCCGCGCCGCCACAGGACGGCGGAAACGACCGATCTGACGCTGCAACTCGTCGCCGCCGGGCGCGGGGTTGCCGTCCTGCCGGACTGGCTCGTCCGCGAGGAGGGCTCGGGCCTGCCCATCCGCACCGTGCGCCTCGGTCCGGACGGGATCGGGAAAAGCATCCATCTCGGCGTCCGCCGTGGCGAAGAAGGGGTGGAGCACATCGCCGGTTTTCTGGCGCTGGCGCGGGAAACCGGCCAGTAGGACAGAGACAGAGGGAAAAAGCGTTCCGGTTGACCGCCGGGTGCCGAGGTTTGGTTTAAGCGCCGCCGTCCTCCGGCCCGGATGCGTCCTCGTCGCCCGGCTCATAGGAGAGCAGGTCACCGGGCTGGCAGTTCATCGCGGCGCACAGCGCGGCCAGGGTCTGGAAGCGCAGCCCTTTGACCTTCCCGTTTCGCAGGAGGGACAGGTTGGCTTCGGTGATGCCGATCTTCTGCGCCAGTTCCCGTCCGCGAATCCCGCGCTGCGCCATGACTTTGTCCAGGGTCACGCGAATGGGCATCAGACGAATTCCGCGTTTTCTTGAGCGATGCGCGTGGCCTCGACCATGACCTGGGCAATCACGAGGATCGCCACGCCGATCAAGGCGAACCCGACATCGTCGCCGCCGATCCCCACGACAAGCTTGCGGACGCCGGGTGGGCGGCCCATCGACAACGCCGTCGAAAGCCCAATGGACGCGGCCGGTCCCGCCGTCGCCAAAACCATCAGGGCGATGCCGCAGCGCCGCAGCCGCTTGGCCGCCGCGACCGTGAAGACCTCGCCGATTGCAAAGCCCTGGAACAGCCGGCGCAGTTCCCACAGTCCCCAGAAGATCGGCGCCGAATAGGCCAGCAGCACCGCGATCACCGCTACGGCGGTCAGGGGCGGGAAGGGTGCCGGTTCGAACCCGGCGATGGCGACCCAGCCCCAGGTCACGATCTGGTGGGGGAACAACTGGACGTAAGCCACGATGCCCGGCGGCAGTGCCAGCAAGGCCAACGTCAAGATCCAGGCAACCCGCCCGGATATCCGCGCGATGGCGGCGTTGTCGGAACCGGTGTCGGGCGCGGTCATGAAAACCTCTTCCTCTCTCCAAAGTTTTCTGCAATACGATAATTTTTATCGTCACACGATAAATCGGAGCATGCCATGCGTAGCCCATCGCCGTCCAGTGCCGCAGCCCGCACTCCCTTGATTTCCGCTGCCTTGTCGATCCTGCTGCTGGCCGGTTGCGCGGAAACGCGCATGACGGACCGGGTTGCCGTCGGTGGTGTCCCGTCCTCCAGCCCGCCATTGCTCAATCCGGTGGTACAGGCCGTGGATCTCGGCCGGACGCTACTGGTTCCGATCACCGGTTTCCGGTCCGGCGACCCCGATCAGGTCCGGCGGGAAGCGGAGGTCGAGCGGGTCGTCCGGGAAACCGTCGCCGGCCTGCCGATCCGCCAGACCGTTACGCCGGACACGCTGTTGGGCGCACCGCCGGAGGGCGGATGGGCCGGCATCGACGAGGGGCGGCTGGTCGCGGCGGCCCGCGCCGCCGGTTTGGATACGGTGCTGATCCTGCGGGTGGACGATTATGCCAGAACGGGGGCGATCACCGTTGCCCTGGCGGTTCCCCCGGTCACTTGGGAAACGGAAACCAAGGTGGCCGTTCAGGTTCGGCTTTTGGACGTGCGCAGCGGAACGGTGCGGACGGATCTCCGCCGCCTTCGTGAGCGGGGCGGGCTGTTCGCGTTGCGCGGCCATGACGAACTGCCGGCCGAGCTGAGCGCGACGGTCCGGTCTCTGATTGCGTCGAAGGAGTGATGGGCCGGGGCTGCCGTGAAAAGCGAAACGGTTTCCGGCAGCCCCACACCTCCTCCCGACCGGCATGCCGCGCGTTACCGCCTTCACGCCAACGTTGCACCGAATTTCCGGGTCGCCCAAAATCATTCGCCGGGCGATAGTGGTGGCCGCGCCGCGTCCGGCGAAGAATGGTTAATCGAGAGGGAACATCATGGCCCGCTACACGGGCGTCTACGGATTTCCGGAGTCGGCGGACGGCGCCCGGCGCCTTGCCCAGGCATTGGGCGTGCCGTGCCACATCGCCGAACTGCACCGGTTCCCGGACGGCGAAAGCCTCGTCCGGCTGCCGCAGGCGGTGGAGCGGGCAGTCGTCTACCGCTCGCTGGACCGGCCGAACGACAAGCTGGTGGAACTGGCGCTGGCCGCCTCCGTGCTGCGCCGCCAGGGGGCGACGGAGCTGTGCCTGGTCGCGCCTTACATGGCCTACATGCGCCAGGACGCCATCTTCAAGCCGGGCGAGCCCGTCAGCCAGGCGGTGATCGGCGACTGGCTGGGGCGGCTGTTCGACCGCTTCGTCTGTGTCGAGCCGCATCTGCACCGCACCCACACGCTGGATGAGGTGTTCGTCGGGCGACCCTCCGTCGCGCTGACGGGGGCGGGGCCGATCGCCGAGCGGCTGCGCGCGGACGGCGCACCGGCCGACACGGTGATCGTCGGGCCGGACGAGGAGGCGGAGCCGCTGGTTTCCGCCGTGGCGGGGCCGTTGGGCTTCACGCCGGTGGTCGGGCGCAAGGAGCGGCGCGGGGACCGTGACGTCACCGTGGTGCTGCCCGATGGCGCGCCGCTGGCCGGGCGGCCGGTGGTGATCGTGGACGACGTCATCAGCTCCGGCGAGACGATCTTTTCCTGTGCCCGCGCGGCGCGGGTGGCGGGGGCGGCGTCGATCCGGGTGTTCGGGGTGCATGCGCTGTTCGGCAGCGACGTCGCCGCGAAGTTCGAGGCCGAGGGGCTGGGCGTTCCCATCTCCTGCGACGGCGTCCCGCACCCGACCAACGAACTCCCGCTCGCCCGGATGATCGCCGAGGCGCTGACGAACGGGTAAGGATTTGTCGGTACACTGAGGGACAGGGCAATAGGGCGGGAGGATCGCCATGAAACTGTCCCTCACCTTCCACGGCGCCGCCGGCACAGTCACCGGGTCCTGCTTTCGCCTGCACACGGGCGACGGCGACGTGCTGATCGACTGCGGCCTGTTCCAGGGCACCAAGACGGTCAAGGAGCTGAACTACCGGCCCTTCCCGTTCAACCCGGCCGCCGTAAAGGCGGTGCTGCTGACCCACGCGCACATCGACCATTCCGGGCTGCTGCCGAAGCTGGTGCGCCAGGGCTTCAAAGGGCCGGTCTACGCCACCGCCGGCACGGCCGACCTGCTGGCCTACATGCTGCCTGACAGCGGCTATATCCAGGAGACGGAAGTGGACCGCCTGAACCGCCGCAATCGCCAGCGCGGGCGGCCAGCGGTGCAGCCGATCTACACCCAGGCGGACGCGCAGGCGGCCATCACGCGGCTGCGCGGGGTGGAGTATGGGGAGTGGGTCCCGGTGCTGGCCGGCGTGCGGGCGCGTTTCTGGCAGGCCGGGCACATCCTGGGCTCCGCCTCCGTCGAGGTGGAGGTGACGCGGCGCAACGCCGAGACTCGCATCCTGTTTTCCGGCGATCTGGGGCCGGGCGGCAAGACCTTCCACGGCGACGCGGAGGGGCCGGCGCGGCCGGACTGGCTGGTGCTGGAAACCACTTACGGCGATCGCGAGCGCATCGAGGTGGGCGAGGCGGAGCGGCAGGCGCGCCTGCGCGAGGAGGTGCGGACGGCGCTGGAGGCCGGGGGCAACCTGCTGATCCCGGTCTTCGCGGTGGAGCGCACGCAGGAACTGCTCTACGACCTGCACCGGCTGTTCGACCGGGGCGAAATCCCGCTGACCAACGTGTTCCTCGACTCGCCCTTGGCCGACGCGGTGACCGGTGTGTTCCGCCAGCATCTGGACGAGCTGGGGACGAAAGGCGACCCCTTCGGGCGGTCCAACATCCACCGGGTGCGGTCGGCGGCGGAAAGCCAGAAGCTGAACGCCGTGACGGGCGGGGCCATCATCATGGCGGCCAGCGGCATGTGCGACGCCGGGCGCATCCGCCATCACCTGAAGAACAACCTGTGGCGCCCGGAGGCGACCGTCCTGCTGGTCGGCTATCAGGCGCCGGGCACGCTCGGCCATCTGCTGGAACACGGCGCCCAGCGCGTGCGCATCCACGGGGAGGAAATCCAGGTGCGCGCCCGTGTCCACTCGTTGGACGTCTACTCCGGCCACGCCGACCGCAGCGGCCTGCTGTCCTGGGTCGAGGCCCGGCAGGGCGTGGGACGCGGGCTGTTTCTGGTCCACGGCGAGGACGCCGCCCGCGAGGGCATCCGGGCGGGGCTGGTGGAGCGGGGCTGGGATCCGGCGCTGATCCGCACGCCGGACCTGGACGAGACGGTGGACCTGACCGCGCCCGCACCGGCCAAGGCGCCGGGCGACGCGCCCCGCCTGGAACCCGCGGCGCTGGCCGCCGCCACTGACTGGCACAACCGCTACGCGGAACTGATGCTCGACCTGAACCGGGCCATGGAAAGCGCTGCCGACGACGCGGCGCGGGAGGCGCTGCTCGCGCGGTTGCGGGAAGGGTTGGAGCGGTAAGGCAAAAAGCACCACGTCCCCCGCGTCGAACCGACGCGGGGGACGTGTTTCACAATGGCAATCTCCACAACGGTCCCGCAGATGGTGTAGGGTAAGAAAAAGAGCATTTCGCGAGGTGGAGAGGTCGATGTCGAAAGTGGCGACCGTCGTTAAGCAGATGGCGCGTAAGCTGACCGAAGACCTTGCGAGGCTCGGCCGCCTGCGCGATGCCGGCACGCCCAAAACCTTTCCCATCTTCCGCGAGATCCGCAACGCGCACTTGGACATCCAAGGCCTGATCTTTTCGATTCAGGAGCGGATCGAACCGGCGGGAAACGAACTGCCGCCGAACTTCCCGCAGTGGGTGATCCGGCAGAAGCTGAACGACATCGCCATCTTCACCGACATCAGCCACGCCTTCATCAGCAACCCGCCGCTGGCGCTGACCTCCTCGCTCGGCGCCTTCGACGTGTTGCAGGCGGAGCAGAAAGCCTTCAACGAGACGCTGAACGCCTTCGACATGATGCTGATGGAAGCGGGCATCGACGACAAGACCGCCGACGAGCTGGACGCCACCCGCACCAAGATCGAGCAGATCCTGGGCATGATCGACACCTTGTTGGAAAAAAGCCCCAAGGTGCTTCAGGAATTCTAGAAGACCGCCGGATTGTTTCAAATTTGATGCTTTGCGTGTACGTCCGATCTGGCTAATGTCGTGGTGTATGTGGGGGCTTTCCGTTCCCGACATCGCCCCACCGACGTCCATCCCACGCGCAAGGCCGGTCCGGTACGAAGATGCAGAGGCCCGCTCGACCCGAACCGAACGTGTCCGTGGCGGGATTGGCCGACCCGGCACCGCCGCGCTGGCTGGACAGGCTGGTCGCTTGGCGCATTCCCTGGCTGGTGTTGCTGGCATCGCTGGCGCTGACGGGGCTGGCGTGGTTCCAGACCTCCAGGTCGGTCGCCGAGGACGCCGAGAGCCGCTTCGCTCTGCGCGTGGAACAGCTTCAGCACCAGTTGGACGACCACATCAAGGTCTATGTGCAGGTGGCCCGCTCCGCCGCCGCGCTCCACAGCGCCTTCCCCGAGGTGCGGCGGACGGAATGGATCCGGTTCGTGGACGGCCTCGACCTCTACGAGCGGTATCCCGGCATGCAGGGCGTCGCCTTCGCCCGCTTCGTCAAGCCGGAGGCTGTGCAAGACGTGATTGCGGGCGTCCGCGCCGATGGCGTCAAGAGCTTCCGCATCTGGCCGGACATCGGCGGGCCGGACCGCGTGGTCAACGTCTACTCCGCCCCGGTCAACGACCAGAACGTTCGCGCGCTCGGCTACGACATGTTCTCCGAGCCGGTCCGCCGCACCGCCATCGAGCAGGCGCGCGACAGCGGGGAGCCGGCCTTCACCCGCTCCATCGCGCTGAAGATCGACGACGCGACCGGGCCGCAGCCTGCCTTCATCATCTATCAGGCGGTTTACCGCAACGGCCAGCAGCCGCGCACGGTGGAGGAACGCCGGGCGACCTTCGCCGGGGTGGTGGTGACGCCGATCCGGGTCGCCCCGCTGGCCAGCGCCATCTTCGATTCCAGCACGCGCGACGTCGGCGTGACCATCATCGAGGGCACGGCCACCGACGCCGAGTTTCCGCTGTACCGCAGCCGCGCGCCGTCGGCGGAACCGCCCCTGCTGACTGCGGTGCGTTCGGTCGCGCTGGGCGGTCATGTGTGGACCGTGCGCTATGAGAGCCGGCCGGGGTTCGAGGCGGGCATGCAGGGGTGGAAGCCCATCTTCGTGCTGGTCGCCGGGTCGGCGTTGAGCGGGCTTCTGTTCACGCTGCTGTGGGCGCTGACCACGACGCGCGGGCGTGCGGTGGAGATGGCCGGCCGCATGACCGCCTCGCTGCGCCGGCGCGAGGCGGAACTGCACCAGCTGTTCAACCAGGCGCCGCTGGGCATCGCCATGCTCGACCGGGATGCCAAGCTCATCGACTGCAATCCGGCCTTCGCCCGCGCCGTGGGGGCCGCGCGCGACGGGCTGGTCGGCATCGACACGCGGCTGCGGGCGCAGGACCCGGCGCTGGTCGCGGCCATCGACAACGCCATCGCGGGGCAGAGCGCGCGGCTGGAGGTCGATCAGCTCCTCCTCGCCGGGGGGCGGCACAGCCACTTCAACGTCCACCTGCAACCCGTCGCGACGCCGGACGAGCCGCCTTTCGTGCTGGCCTTCGTCGAGGACATCGGCGAGAAGCGCCGGGCCGAGCAGCACATCCACTATCTGGCGCATTTCGACGCGCTGACCGGCCTGCCCAACCGCGTCCTGCTGTTCGACCGCATCGGGCAGGCGAGCCGGCAGGCGCGCCGCGATGGCACCAAGGTGGCGGTGCTGTTCATCGACCTGGACCGCTTCAAGGTCATCAACGACAGCCTGGGCCACAGCTTCGGCGACGAGGTTCTGCGGTCGGTCGCCCGGCGCCTGCACGCGGGCCTGCGCGAGAGCGACACGGTCGGGCGGCTGGGCGGCGACGAATTCCTGATCGTCGTGCCGAACCTGGAGCAGGCCTCCGACGCCGCCGCCGTGGCGGAGAAGGTGCTGTCGCAGCTGTCCAGCCCCTTCGCGGTCGGCGGGCAGAGCTTCGTCGTCTCGCCCAGCATCGGCATCAGCCTGTTCCCCGACGACGCGGAGGACGCCGAAGGGCTGATCCGCTGTGCCGACATCGCGATGTACAACGCCAAGGACGCCGGCCGGAACGCCTTCCGCTTCGTCACGCGCGAGATGGGCGCCCGCTCGCGCGAGCGGCTGGATCTGGAGGCGGCGCTGCGCCGCGCGCTGACCAACGGCGAGCTGTTCATCGTCTACCAGCCGCAGGTCCGGATATCCGACGGGCAGGTGGTCGGGGTGGAGGCGCTGCTGCGCTGGCGCCACCCGGAGGCGGGGCTGATCATGCCCGGCCGCTTCCTGCCCATCGCCGAGGAAACGGGCCTCGTCCAGGCCATCGGCGATTGGGTCTTGCAGGAGGTCTGCGCGCAGATCCGCCGCTGGAAGAATCATATCGGCCTGTCGGTCCCGGTCGCGGTCAACGTCGCCGCCCAGCAGTTCCGCGACGGGCAGTTGCCCACCAAGGTCGCCGCGGCGCTGGCCGCCAACAACCTGGATGGGCGGGAGCTGGAGATCGAGGTGACGGAAGGCACTCTGATCGACGACATCCCCGCCGCCGTCTCCACGCTGCGCGCGCTGAAGGAGCGGGGCATCCTGATCGCGCTGGACGATTTCGGGACGGGCTATTCGTCGCTCAGCTACCTGCACCGCTTCCCCATCGACAAGCTGAAGATTGACCGGTCCTTCATCCACGATCTGGAGCAGGACGGGACGGGCGATTCCGTCCCGCGCGCCATCGTCGGGCTGGGCCGCAGTCTGGGCCTGTCGGTCGTCGCCGAGGGCGTGGAGACGGAAGCCCAGCTCCAGCTGCTGCGCGACCTGCGGTGCGAGAGCTTCCAGGGATATCTGTTCAGCCGCCCGGTCCTGCCGGAGGAGTTGGAGCCGATGTTGGCCGTTCGCGCCGCGCGCGATCGGACGCGGCGCGAACTGGGATCGCCGGTGGGGTGACCCGGAGGAGATGATCTGGGGTAGATGATTTGGGGGATGGGCCGCGCTGATGCTTGGCCCATCCCAGGGCGTCACCTTGGGGGCGTCACCTCGGGAAGATGACTTCGCGGTCCTCGGTCGCCTGCCAGGCGGGTTTCGGGCGGTGCCCCAACTCGCGCCGGCCGCCGGTGTCGTGCCCGGTGTCGCGGATGATCTCGCCTCGACCGTCGCCGCTGTGCTCCCGGCCGCCCTTGTATTCGTAGCCGCGCCGGACCCAGCCGCGCGAGATCGCGGTGCCGGCCAGCACGCCGAAGCCGGCGACCAGGGCCGCCGTCATCCAGGGGTGCATCTGCGCCTCGGTGTAAAGGCTGGTTTCGCGCACGAAGCGATGGCGGCCGGCCCGCTCGTAGCCGTCGTCGCCGTGGCCATGCAGGGCGTCGTGCCGCTCTCGGCGCGGACCGCCGGCGCGGGTGGCGCGGGTCAGCGAGCGTTCCATGACATAGTCGGTGACGCGCGGCGCGAAGGTTTCGGCCAGCGAAAACAGCTTCGCCCCGCCGCCGACGAACATGTCGCGCATCGGATGCTGGGCGGCGTGCAGGATGGCCTTGGCGACCAGTTCCGGCGCGTAGACGGGCGGCGGGTTGATCGGCTCGGAGTCCAGCAGGTTCTTGGCGTGCTCCTCATACATGGTGTCGATGGCCGCCGGCTTGATGAGCGTCACGGAAATGGGGGCGCCGTCCGCCTCCAACTCCATCCGCAATGCGTCGGTGAAGCCCTTCACCGCATGCTTGGTGGCGGAGTAGGCCCCTTGCAGGGGGATGGAGCGGTCGGACACCACGCTGCCCAGATTGATGAGCGCGCCGCTGCCCCGCCGCAGATGCGGAATGGCGGCCAGCGAGCCGTTGACCACACCCCAGTAGTTCGTTTCGAACAGGCGGCGGTGGTCCTCCATAGGCGTGTCCTCGATCTTGCCGTAGATCGAGACGCCCGCGTTGTTCACCCACGTGTCGATCCGGCCGTAGCTGCGCACGGCGGTGTCGGCGAGTTGGCGCATCTCGTCCGGGTTCGCCACGTCGGCCACGCAATGCACCGCGTCGCCGCCATCGGCGCGGATTTCGTCGGCGACCTTGGCGAGCGCGTCGCGGTCGCGGGCGGAGAGCACGACCTTGGCCCCGCGCTCCGCCGCCATGCGGGCGGTGACCAGCCCGATGCCGCTGGTGGCGCCGGTGATGACGATCACTTGCTGTTCAATGGGCTTCAGTTGCAGACGCATGGGAATCTCCCGTTCGTGGACCTTTTCCGCGAGGTTTTGATCTGTGGGGCTTTGGGTCATGAACAGGCGAAGGCGTCCGGGCGTTGCCGAATAGGGGCGTTGCCGAATGGGGACGCCGCCGAAGGGGGGCTTCGCCGGGAGATTTACCGGGTGGGTGAGAGGACCTCGCCCTTTGGAAGGGTTGGCGGCCTTCGGTTCCGGTCCACCTTACCCCGAACAACAAACGGGGAAGGGGAAAAGCGCCCATGCAGCGGACAGCAGCGGCGCCACGGCCCATCATCAGTATGGATGGGTTGGGCGAGCGGTATCGGCGTGTGCGCGCCACCACGGCGGGGCTCGCCGCCGGCCTGTCGCATGAGGATCAGGTGGTGCAGTCCATGCCGGACGCGAGCCCGGTGAAATGGCACCTGGCGCACACGACCTGGTTCTTCGAAACCTTTCTTTTGACACCGAATCTTCCGTCCTATCGGCCCTTCGATCCGGCCTTCGGCTATCTGTTCAATTCCTATTACGAGGCGGTCGGCGCGCGGCATCCGCGCCCACGGCGCGGCCTGCTGACCCGCCCCGGCGTCCCGGAGGTCGCGGCCTACCGCGACCATGTGGATGAGGCGATGCTGGGACTGCTGGAAGGAGCCGAGGCCGAGCGGCTGGCGCCGCTGGTCACGCTGGGCCTTGCGCATGAGGAGCAGCATCAGGAACTGATCCTGATGGATTTGCTGCACCTGTTTTCCTGCAACCCGGTGGCGCCGGCCTACCGCCCCTTCCGCCCGGTGCCTCGCGCCGTGAGCGGTGAGGGGTGCTGGATCGCCGTGGACGGCGGCATCGTGGCGATTGGTCATGACGGGGGCGGGTTCGCCTTCGACAACGAGGGTCCACGGCACGAGGTGCTGCTGCGGCCGTTCCGACTGTTCTCGAAGCCGGTCACCAACGGCGAGTGGCGGGCCTTTATCGAGGATGGTGGCTACCGCACGCCGACCCTCTGGCTGTCCGATGGCTGGGCGACCGCGACCGCCGAGGGATGGGAGGCTCCGGCCTACTGGCGCCGCCGGGAGGACGGGTGGGCGGAGTTCACCCTGATGGGCGAGATCCCCTTGGACGAGGCCGCACCCGTCTGCCACGTCAGCTATTACGAGGCGGACGCCTTCGCCCGCTGGGCCGGCAAGCGCCTGCCGACCGAGGCCGAATGGGAAGCGGCGGCGGCCGGGCTGGAGGCGCGCGGCAACACGATGGGCAGCGGCCTGCTGCGACCGGTTCCGGCCGAGGGTAATGGTGGCGAGGGCGAATTGCTCCAAATGTTTGGCGATGTCTGGGAATGGACGGCCAGTTCCTATTCCGCCTATCCCGGCTTCCGGCCCGCCGTCGGGGCGGTCGGCGAATACAACGGCAAATTCATGGCGAACCAATATGTGCTGCGCGGCGGATGCTGCGGCACGCCGGACGGGCATGTCCGCGCCAGCTACCGGAATTTCTTCTACCCGCACCAGCGCTGGATGTTCAGCGGCGTGCGCCTTGCGGAGGACGCGTGATGCCTGGAGTTTCCGCCGCTCGCGCCGCTCAGGCGCTGGACAACGGCTTCCTTGCCGACGTGCTCGACGGGCTGTCGCGCCCGCGCAAGAGCCTGCCCTGTAAGTATTTCTACGACCGCGAAGGATCGGCGCTGTTCGACGCGATCTGCACGCTGGACGAATATTACCCGACGCGGACGGAGACAGCGCTGCTGCACGACCGCGCCGCCGAGATCGCCGGACTGGCCGGGCCGGGCGCCACGCTGGTCGAACTGGGCAGCGGGTCGAGCGTCAAGGTGCGCATCCTGCTCGACGCGCTCGACGACCCGGCCATGTATGTGCCGGTGGACATCAGCCGGGAGCATCTGGTCGCCGCCGCCGCGCGGCTGGCCGGCGACTATCCGGCGGTGACGGTGGTGCCGGTCGCCGCCGACTATGTGCGCGGGTTCGCCCTGCCGCGCGGCGTCCGGCCGGAACGGACGGTGGTCTTCTTTCCCGGCTCCACCATCGGGAATTTCCGACCGGCCGAGGCGCTTACGTTTCTGCGCGGCCTGGGGCAACGGCTCGGCGTCGGGGCGCGCCTGCTGATCGGGGTGGACCTGCGCAAGGATCGCCGCATTCTGGAGGCCGCCTACAACGACGCGGCGGGCGTGACGGCCGCCTTCAACATGAATCTGCTGGCCCGCATCAACCGGGAACTGAGCGGCACCTTCGACCTGACCCGCTTCGCGCACCGCGCCCATTATGACGCCGTGCGCGGGCGCATCGAGATGCATCTGGAAAGCCTTGTCCCCCAGACTGTCCGCGTTGCTGGGCGGCCGTTCCGCTTCGCGGCGGGTGAGACCATCCACACGGAGAATTCCTACAAATACTCGATTGGCGGCTTCCGCCGCATGGCGGCGCGGGCTGGTTGGGCCACGGAGCGCAGTTGGACCGACGCGGACGGTCTGTTCAGCCTGCATTGGATGGTCTGGCGCGGGTAACGGCGGAACCTGGGGGAGACCGCGGGGTTCTTTCCAGAGGACTGCAACAACAAGGCATGTGTGATGACCATCTTCGACCAGATCAAGCAGGATCACGACACCGTCCGCAGCCTGCTCGATAAGGCCGAGAAGGCCGACGGTGGCGCCCGCCCGGTCTACGAGGAACTGCAACGCGAACTGTGGGCCCACGGCAAGGTGGAGGAAGCGGTCTTCTACGAGGCGCTGGCCCGAGCCCGCTCCGCCAAGACGGAGACGGCGCAGGGGCTGAACGAGCATCACCTGATCAACGGCCTGCTCGACGAACTGAACGCCATGCCCGCCGACAGCACCGCTTGGAAGGCGAAGCTCCAAGTGCTGAGCGAACTTGTCCGCCACCACCTCGACGAAGAGGAAGAGGAGATGTTCGAGGAGGCGGAGGAGGCGCTGGGCGACGAACGCGCCGAGGAACTCGGTCGGATTTACGCCGAGCGCAAGGAGCAGGCGCTGGCTGCGCTGGCGCCCCTGCCGAAGGGGTGAGTGGTGGAGGTGCCGCCTTTCGCAACCTTGCGCAAGGCGGCGGTTGGCCTTATGTTGGGAGGGTCGGGAGCCGAGGGTTTGCCCTCGACCCCCACCTTTAGCTCAGGTACTCGACGGCGAAGCGGAGCTCCCATCCGCTCGCCGTCTTACTGAACTTCAGGCTAAAGCGCAGCTTTAACAGCATCGCTTTGCCCTCCGGTTCATCAGCCGGGGTAATTCCCGTCTGATGTGTACATTCGTAGGGCTTTTTCTCTGTTTTGAAAATCGGGCGCGGCGCGATGCCGCAAGACCCTTCCTGCGCGTGCGCGGGAGGCTGGGGCGCCTCTTTTGATCTTCTGATCTTTGTTGCTTTGTGGTTTTCATCGGCACTCCACCCGTCAGCCGATGTTGCTCCCATGCCGCCCGCACCCAAATCCGCCGCCGGTTCGCTCGCGTCCTTCTGCCCTTGGGCCGGAGAGGAGGGCGTTCGTGTCTATCTGCGCCCAGTCGGGCTGATGCCCATTGCCGCCTGGGCCAAGGGGGCGGCAGTGCCGCTGGCGGGAGGGCGGTTCGCCTTCGCCATGGCCGAACTGATCGTCCGGGAGGGGACGCGCATCGAACGCGCCTTCGCACCGCTGTCGGAAATCATGGCCTGGGGATGGGAGCGGGGGCGCGCTGTCGCCGAGACGCTCGACCGCCGGCTGGGCGCACTGACCCGCGCGCGGGCGCCGTTCGGCGGGCTGGACCTGTCGCGGCCGCGCATCATGGGCATCGTCAACGTCACGCCGGACAGCTTTTCCGATGGTGGCGATTTCTTCGATGCCAAAACCGCCATCGCCCATGGCGAGGCGATGTTGGAGGCCGGGGCCGACGTGCTGGACATCGGCGGCGAGTCCACCCGTCCCGGCTCCGCGCCGGTTCCGCCGGAAGAGGAGGAGGCGCGGGTGCTGCCCGTCATCCGGCATTTCGCGGCCAAGGGCGTCGTCACCTCGGTGGACACGCGGCACGCGCGGGTCATGCGCGCAGCGCTGGAGGCTGGGGCGACGATCATCAACGACATCAACGGGCTGCGCGACCCGGAGGCGCTGCCGGTCGTGGCGGAGAAGGCCGCCCCCGTGGTGCTGATGCACATGCAGGGCGAACCCGGCACCATGCAGCAGAACCCCAGCTACGAGGACGCGGCACTCGACGTGTTCGACTGGCTGGAGGAGCGGGTAGCGACCTGCCTCAAGGCCGGCGTGCCGCTGGAGCGCATCGCGGTCGATCCCGGCATCGGCTTCGGCAAGGCGGTGGAGCACAATCTGGACGTCTTGCGCCACACGGCGCTGTACCACGGGCTTGGCTGCGTGGTCCTGATCGGCCTATCGCGCAAGGCCTTCATCGGCAAGCTGTCGCGGGGCGAGCCGCCGAAGGAACGGCTCGCTGGCTCGCTGGCCGCCGGGCTGGAGACCTTCAACCAGGGCGCCCAGATCCTGCGGGTCCACGACCTCGTCCAAACGGCGCAGGCGCGGGCCGTGTGGGAGGGGCTGCATCCGCCCATGTAATGGGCGCTCGTAATCCTTTCGCGCCTGCGCGGAAGGGCGCTTGACCATTGCCCCCGGCACAGGCGAAGAAAGCGTGGCCGCGCCGATGGTTGCGGTACAGTGACAGGGCTATTCCCGAGGGTTTTCCATGACGCGACACCTGTTCGGCACCGACGGCATCCGCGGCACCGCCAACATCGAGCCGATGACCGCCGAAACCGCCCTGCGCGTGGCCATGGCGACGGCCCTGCAGTTCCGGCGCGGCGACCATCGCCACCGCGTGGTGATCGGCAAGGACACCCGCCTGTCCGGTTATCTGCTGGAACCGGCGCTGACCGCCGGCTTCATTTCCATGGGGATGGACGTGGTGCTGGTCGGCCCGCTGCCGACACCGGCGGTCGCCATGCTGACCCGCTCGCTGCGTGCCGACATGGGCGTGATGATCTCCGCCTCGCACAACCCGTATCAGGACAACGGCATCAAGCTGTTCGGGCCGGACGGCTACAAGCTGTCGGACGGGGTGGAGACCGCCATCGAAACGCGCATGGGCCAGCCCTTCGCGCCGGACCTTGCGGGCTCCCCCGACCTCGGCCGCGCCAGCCGCATGGAAGACGCGACCGGCCGCTACATCGAATACGTCAAGAACACCTTCCCGCGCGGCCTGCGGCTGGACGGGCTGAAGATTGTCGTCGATTGCGCCAATGGTGCCGCCTACAAGGTGGCGCCCAAGGTGCTTTACGAGCTGGGCGCCGACGTGGTGCCGGTGGGCGTCAGCCCGGACGGCCTGAACATCAACAAGGGCTGCGGCGCCACCGCCACCCAGACCTTGCAGGAGCAGGTGGTCACCCACGGCGCGCATCTGGGCCTCGCGCTGGACGGCGACGCCGACCGCCTGATCATGGTGGACGAGGCGGGCCGGGCCATCGACGGCGACCAGCTGATGGCACTGATCGCGTGTTCCTGGGCTAAGGCGCAGTCGCTGAAGGGCGGCGGCGTGGTCGCCACGGTCATGTCGAACCTTGGCATGGAGCGCTACCTGCAAGCCATGGGGCTGCATCTGGCCCGCACGCCGGTCGGCGACCGCTATGTGGTCGAGCACATGCGCGAGCGCGGCTACAACGTCGGCGGCGAGCAGTCGGGGCACATGGTGCTGTCCGATTACTCGACGACGGGCGACGGGCTGATCGCGGCGCTTCAGGTGCTTGCCGTGCTGATCCAGTCCGGCGGCAAGACGGCCAGCGAGGTCTGCCGAGTCTTCAGCCCGGTCCCGCAGAAGCTGACCAACGTGCGCTTCGCCGCCGGCTCCAAGCCGCTGGAGATCGCGTCCGTTAAGGAGGCCATCCAGGAGGGCGAGGCGCGCCTGAACGGATCCGGCCGCATCCTGATCCGCAAGTCGGGCACCGAGCCGGTCATCCGCGTCATGGCCGAGGGCGACGACGAGGGGCTGGTCCATCGGGTGGTCGGCGACATCGCCGCCGCCATCCAGTCCGCCGCGCGCCCGGTGGAGGCCGCGGAATGAAGGGACGTGTTCTGATCGTCGCCGGGTCGGATTCCGGTGGCGGTGCCGGCATCCAGGCGGACATCAAGGCGGTCAGCGCGCTGAACGGCTATGCGATGACCGCCATCGCCGCGCTGACGGCGCAGAACACCACGGGCGTCTATGGGGTGGTGCCGGTCGATCCGGCCTTCGTCGCCTTGCAGATGAAGGTGGTGCTGGAGGACATCGGCGCCGACGCCGTGAAGATCGGCATGCTCGCCAACGCAGCCGTCATCGAGGCGGTCGTCGGCGAGTATGAGGCGCGCGCAGTCAACGTGCCCCTGGTCGTCGATCCGGTGATGATCGCCAAGAGCGGCCATTTCCTGCTGGAGCCGGACGCGGTGCTGACGCTGCGCAAGCGCCTTCTGCCGCTGGCCGAGATCGTGACGCCGAACCTGCCGGAGGCCGAGGCGCTGACCGACATCCCGGTCAAGACGCTGAACGACATGCGCCGCGCGGCGGAGCTGATCCGCACCTTCGGCCCGAAGGCGGTGCTGCTGAAGGGCGGCCATCTGGAGGACGATCGGCTCAGCGACCTGCTGCTGACCGAGGATGGCGAGGTGGTGTTCGAAAGCGCCCGCGTCCACACCCCACACACCCATGGCACCGGCTGCACGCTGGCGTCGGCCATCGCGACGGGGATCGCGCAGGGGATGACGGTGCGCGACGCGGTCGCCTGCGCGCGGGCCTATGTGGAGCAGGCGATCCTGACCGCGCCCGGTCTGGGCCATGGCCACGGGCCGCTGAACCACCTGCACACGGTGAAGCCGTTTCCGTAAGGGAACGCGTCTTCACACGATCGACAGCATCCCGGTTTCGGGATTGGCGAGCAGGTCGGCCAAGGTATGCAGGCCGCGCGCCAGGACATCCACGCTCTGCGGCTGGCACAGGCCGAGGCGGACCGCCTGCGGCGTGCTGGTGCGGCCCACGGCGAAGACGTCGCCGCCGGTGACGGCCACGCCGCGCCGCCGGGCCTCGGTGATGAAATCCTCGCGACGCCAGGGTTCGGGCAGGAGCAGCCACATATGCTGCGCCTGCGGATGCCCGCAAACCAAATTGGCCGGCAGGATGGAGCGCGCCTGCTGCTGGCGCAGCACGGCCTCCACCCGCTGGGCCTCGGCGAAGCGGTCGGCGGTGCCGTCCTGGATCCAGCGGGTGGCGACCTCCGCCGGCAGTGGGGGCGAGGAGTAGTGCAGGGCGCGGATCACCGCCTCGGCGCGCGGCACCAGGGCGGGCGGCGCCACCACATAGCCGACACGCAGGCCGGAGGAGACGCTTTTGGAAATGCTGGACAGGTAGATGGTGATATCCGGGGCGATGGCCTGGATGGGCTGAACGTCGGGCGTCAGGAAGCCGAACACGTCGTCTTCCACCAGCATGACGCCGTGCCGGCGGGCGATCTCGACAACCTCGATCCGGCGCGCCTTGGGCATCACCGAGGCGGTCGGGTTGTGCATGGTCGGCACGAGATACAGTGCCTTGGGCGCCAGCCGGCGGCAGGCGCTGTCGAAGGCCTCCGGGACGACGCCGAATTCGTCAAGGGTGATGCCTTCCAGGTGGTAGCCTTCGACGGCGGCCAGCGTCTTCATGCCATAGTTCGTCAGCCGCTCCGTCAGCACCACGTCGCCCGGCCGCGCCACGGTGGCCAGCGCCACGGCCATGGCGTTCTGCGCGCCGATGGTCAGCAGCACCGAGTCGGCGGAGGCGACGGCCCGATGCTGCCGGGCGAGCCACTGGGCACCGGCCGCGCGGTGGGCGGGAATGCCGGCGTGGGGTGCGTATTCCAGCATTCCGGCGGCGCCGGACGCGGCGATGGCGGTGAGAGTCGGGCCGAGCGCCTGGGCGGCGAGGTGATGGTCCAGCGTGATGGCGGTCAAGTTGACCAGCGACGGTTCGCCCGGCGGACTCCAGGTGAATGGGTCGGACTGGGGCACCGGAACGGCTCCCGTCCGATGGCCCGGCCCCTGCACGAAGGTGCCGCGCCCGACCTCGCCGCCGATCAGGCCGCGCCGCTCCGCTTCCGTGTAGGCGCGGGTCACGGTGCCGACCGTGACGCCCAGCTTGTAGGCGAGGTCGCGGTGGGTCGGCAGGCGCATGCCGGCGGGCAGGCGACCGCTGGCGATGTCGTCGGCCAGCGCGTCGGCGATGGCGCGGTAACGGGGGCCGTTGCGGTCGGTGAGGTCCGGTGTCCAGCTTGTCATGGGTACAATGGTGACATTGTTCGGTCTGCTCGGCAAGCGGTACCAGATTGTCCCGATTTTTGGTGGTCCCAATTCTTCGCGGTTAATGTTCCCGCACGCCGCAAGAGGGAACCCGGATGGATGACGGAGCGTTGGGTAACAAAGGCTTCGTGGAGGCACCAGCGATGAGCGTCGAAAGCACCATTCGGCACACCTACGACCGCTTCTTCGGGGGCGAACAGAATCTCGGGTCAATGGAACGCGCCGTGTCCGCCGGGCTTGGCCTGATCATGGCTGCCGGAGGGTTGCGGCGTGGCGCCGACCTGTCCGGCACCATCATGGGGCTTGCCGGCGCCGCGATGGTGGCGCGCGGGATGAGCGGCCATTGCCCGATCAAGGCCATGATGGAAGGCGGCGAACGTCATCGCCTGACCGACATGGGCACCGGCGCAGACGCCAGCCGGCGGATTGAGCACGGGGAGTACGCGCGCTCTTCGTGATGAGCGTTTAGGGGCGGCCTTACGAGGAGGAAGCGGCGCGTCGGCGGCGCTTCCACTCCTTCAGGCGGCGTTCGCCCCACACCAGGGCGCGGCCGGTGGGCGCTTTCAGAAACGGCACGTCGTAGGCCAGCAGCACGATACCGAGGGGAAGCATCCAGATCCCCAGCACCGGAAGGAAACTGAACAAACCGCCGAGAACCAGCAGAATGCCTGCCGGGATGCGGACCCAGGTCGCCTGCGGTTCACGCAACCAGCGCAAGGCACGGGCCATGGCGTCGGGGAGTTTTCCCTCGATCCGATCCACACGCCGTTCCAGCCGTCTGTGGTGCAGGTCGATCAACAGCTTAAGCTCCCGTGGTGATTGCCTTACCGCGCCATATGGGTGCGGGACGGACCATTCCAAGTTTCCCGTCCTTAAGAACGCCACCAAAAAATTTTGCCAAAAAATGTGATTGGGGCTTCTTGAAAGTGCGGAGCCCCGACGCCACGTCCACGCCATTATGGATCCGGGCCCCTCTGGCAGCTGAGTCGTCGGCTGTGATGTCGGATCCCTTCACCTGCTTTTGCGCCGACGGGCGTAACCGCATTTGGAGGGTCCCCGATGGAGACCTCAATCTGGATCTGGGTAGCGTTCAACGCTTTCGTCGTCCTCCTCCTCGCCCTTGACCTGGGCGTCTTCCACCGCCGCCCCCATCAGATCACCGTCCGTGAAGCGCTGATCGCCAGCGCGGGCTACATCAGCTTGGCGCTTGTGTTCAACGCTGGCGTCTACTGGTTCATGGGTGCGCAGAAAGGCCTGGAGTTCACCACAGGCTATCTGATCGAGTGGAGCCTCAGTCTCGACAACATCTTCGTCATCGCAATGATCTTCGGTCATTTCGCGGTGCCGCCGCAGCATCAGCATCGGGTGTTGTTCTGGGGTATCCTTGGCGCGCTGGTCATGCGGGCGACGTTGATCTTTGCCGGCACGGCGTTGATCCACCAGTTCCATTGGACAATCTACCTGTTTGGTGCGTTCCTTCTGTTCACCGGCGTCAAGATGCTGATGGCGTCGGAAGCAGAACCCGATGTCGGCAACAACCGCCTGCTGCGGTTCGTCCGCAGCCATGTGCGGATGACCGACCAGTATGAGGGTTCGGCCTTCTTCGTCCGCAGGGCGGGCGTGCTGATGGCCACCCCGATGCTGCTGGTTCTGGTGATGGTCGAAGCGACCGACCTGATGTTCGCCCTGGACAGCGTCCCCGCCATCTTCGCGGTGACCAGCGATCCGTTCATCGTCTACACGTCGAACGTCTTCGCGATCCTGGGTCTGCGCTCGCTCTACTTCGCGCTCGCCGGCATCATCCACCGCTTCGCCTACCTGCGTTACGGCCTGTCGCTGGTGCTGGTGTTCATCGGCACGAAGATGATCCTGATCGACGTCTGGAAAGTGCCGACCGCGCTGGCGCTGGGCGTCACGGCCGGCCTGATCGGCGGTTCCGTCGTGCTGTCGCTGATCAAGACGCGGTCGAAGCCGGCCCCCGCCGAACTGGCGGTCGAGAAGGCCACCTCCGAGCAGGTTGGGCAGGAGGCCGCGGCGGACTGAACGGCCAGCCACCGACCAACCCTTTCCACCGACAATCATATTACGGAGCTTTTACCCCATGGGTCTGTTCGACATGTTCCGCAGCGACGTCGGCGATAAGATGACGCCGCACCTCGCCTTCGCCACCTCGCTCATCTACTGCATGGGTGCGGATGGCGAGATGGACAACGAGGAAGTGGGACATCTGCTGTCCGTGCTGGGCGGCGAGAGCCAGGGCGGCGGCATCGGCGTCGGCGCCAACAACCGCGCCCTGCTCGACAAGGCCGTCCAGTATGTCCGCCGCAACTCGCCCGACACGTTCCTGGCCGAGGTCACGCCGATCCTGAGCGATGCGCAGAAGATGTGCATCCTCTGCAACATGGTGGACAGCGCCCTGTCGGATGGCCAGCCGGAGATTCAGGAGCAGGAGCTGATCGCCAAGTTCCAGCATGCCTTCGGCATCTCGGACGAGCGTTTCCGCCCGTTCTTCGAGGTCGTCATGCTGAAGAACGACCGGTCGGTCTTCACCAACGCCAATCACCCGAGCAACCAGCCGGGCTTCCAGGTTTCTCTGACCGGACTGCGCTGACGTTAGCTTGGGGAAGCAAACGAGGGAACTTCCGATGTTCAACCAGTACCCCAATCAGAACCAGTGGGGCACCGCCGCGCCCACCGTGGACCGCGCGGTGTTCGACGAGGGCCTGCGCAAGCACATGCTGCGGGTCTACAACTTCATGATGCTGGGCCTCGGGCTGACCGGTCTGGTGGCGTTCTTCGTCGCCAGCACGCCGGCGCTGTACGTGCCGATCTTCACCACGCCGCTGAAGTGGGTGGTGATGCTGGCGCCGCTGGCCTTCGTCATGGTGCTGTCCTGGCGCTTCGAGCGCATGTCGGCGTCCGGCCTGCAGGGCCTGTTCTGGGCCTTCTGCGCGGTCATGGGCGTGTCGATGGCCTCGATCCTGCTGGTCTTCACCGGGGCCAGCGTGGCGCGCGTGTTCTTCATCACCGCCGCCATGTTCGCGGCGATGAGCCTGTACGGCTACACCACCAAGGCCGACCTGTCGAAGATGGGCTCGTTCCTGATGATGGGCCTGATCGGCATCGTCATCGCCGGGCTGGTCAACATCTTCGTCGGCTCCAGCGCCCTGCAGTTCGCCATCTCGGTGATCGGCGTCGTCATCTTCACCGGCCTGACCGCCTACGACACCCAGCGCATCAAGGAAGAGTACGCCGAGCATTACGGCCATGAGACCAACACCAAGCTGGCCGTCATGGGCGCCCTCTCGCTCTACCTGAACTTCATCAACCTGTTCCAGATGCTCATGCAGCTCATGGGACAGCGCGACGAGTAACGGCCCGTCCCTCCCAGGTTAGGCCGAAAGCCCCTCTCCCGTTCGCGGGGGAGGGGCTTTTTTCTTGCACTCCCGATGGGGCAATCCAACCGGGTGTTGCGCGGAAGATACATCCGACATCGGAAATGTAATGGTGACAATAATGACATTGACCGGCGAGATTGCACCTCCATAATCGGCATTGTCTCGATTGTTCGGGGCCGAATGTTTTGACGATGGAGGTTTCCCATGCGCACCACCGAAGCGACCCGCTCCACCGGATCGACCTCGTTCACGGCCTATGCCCGGGCCATCGCGCGCGTCCTCGCCGTCGGCATCCGCCCCGTGTGGAAAGCGCTGGACCACGCGTTCGGCACCTATGAGCGCTGGCGGCAGCGTCAGGCGCTGATGCGGTTGGACGATCATCTGCTGAAGGACATCGGCCTGAGCCGGGCGGATGTCGAGGCGGAGGTCCGCAAGCCCTTCTGGAAGGAGTGATTTGGTGAGCAGCGATTCTGTCGTCTATGCGGTCGAGCCGGACCTGTCGGCGGACGAGTTCATCGATGTGCTGCACCGTTCCGGGCTGGCCGAGCGCCGGCCCGTGGCGGATCGCCTGCGCGTCGAGGCGATGCTGCGGAACGCCGACCTGACCATTTCCGCCCGTGTGGACGGGGTGCTGGTCGGGGTCGCGCGCTCGGTCACCGACTTCGTCTACTGCTGCTACCTGTCCGACCTTGCGGTGGATCAGGCCTTTCAGGGGCGCGGCATCGGCAAGGAGTTGATGCGCCGCACCCGCGCTGCGGTGGGGGAGGGCACCATGTGCCTTCTCCTGTCCGCGCCCAAGGCCGTCACCTTCTACGAGCAGGCGGAGATGGAGCGGCACGAGCGCGCCTTCCTCTTCACCGAGAAGCCGTAACGGCAATCCGGCCGAGAAAGCAATCTAAGGATCACCGCGATGCGCCTGCCCATCTATCAGGTCGATGCCTTCACTGACGCCGTCTTCGCCGGCAACCCGGCGGCGGTGGTCCCGTTGGAATCCTGGCTGCCCGACGCGACGCTCCAGGCGATCGCGGCGGAGAACAACCTCGCGGAGACCGCCTTCTTCGTCCGCAAGGGCGATGGGCACGAATTGCGCTGGTTCACGCCGACGGAGGAGGTCGACCTGTGCGGCCACGCCACGCTGGCCACGGCCTTCGTTCTGGCGACGGTCGTCGAGCCCGGCCGGTCCCGGTGGGAGTTCACCACGCGCAAGGCCGGTTCCCTGACCGTGACCCGCGACGGCGACCTCTTCACGCTCGACTTCCCGAACCGCCCGCCGGAACCGCTGGCCGTACCGCCGGCGGGTCTGCTGGAGGCGCTCGGCGGGCCGGAACCGGTCGCGGTTCTGAAGTCCCGCGACCTGCTGGTCGTCTATGAGGACGAGGCGGCGGTGCGGACGCTGGCTCCGGACATGAGCGCGCTGACCCGCGTGGATGCCTTTGCCGTGTGTGTCACGGCGCCGGGCACGGGTGGCGTGGACTTCGTGTCGCGCTTCTTCGCGCCGGCCGGCGGCATACCGGAGGATCCGGTGACCGGTTCGGCCCATTGCACGCTGATTCCCTATTGGGCCGGGCGGCTGGGCAAGAACCGCATGGAGGCCCGGCAGGTCTCGGCGCGCGGCGGGGTGCTGACTTGTGAGCTGGCCGGTGACCGGGTGAAGATCGCGGGCAAGGCCGTGCTCTACCTGGAAGGCGCTATTCATGTCTGAACCCACGATCCGCTCTGCCCGGACAGCCGCCGATCTCGACGAGGTGCGGGCGCTGTTCCGGGAGTATGAGCGGTCGCAGGACAACTCGCCCTGCTTCGCCGGATTCCAGGCGGAGCTGGACGGGTTGCCGGGAATCTACGCCGGGCCGGAGGGCGCGCTGCTGCTGGCCTTCGTGGACGGTCGGCCGACGGGCGTCGTCGGCGTCCGGCCGCTCGGCGACGGGACGGCCGAAATGCGCCGGCTGTTCGTGCGTCCGGCCTTCCGGCGCGGCCGGGTGGGGCGTGCCCTGGCGGAGGCGGCGCTGGACGCGGCAAAGGCGGCGGGCCACCGGGCCTTGCGGCTGGAGACGCTGACCTCCATGCAGGCGGCGCGGACCCTTTACCAAGCGCTGGGTTTTCGCGAGGTTGCCCCTTACGTTACAAAGCCCCTGTGCGGCGCCCGTTATCACGAGCGCGCCGTCTGAGAACCAGAAAGGGGAGGGGCATGGCCGGGCGGTATTTCGAGGATTTCCACGTCGGCGACGTGATCGAGACCGAAGGGGCGACGGTCACAGACAGCCAGATCATGGATTTCGCCCAGCGTTTCGATCCGCAGCCCTTCCACATCAACGCGGTGGCCGCCGCCGAGGGGCCGTTCGGCGGGCTGATCGCCAGTGGCTTTCACACGCTGTCTCTCACCTTCCGCCTGTTCCGCGACACCGGCGCCATCACGGGCACGAGCCTGGGCGGCTCCGGCGGCGATGAGCTGCGCTGGCTGCGCCCGGTGCGCCCCGGCGACACGCTGCGCGTCCGAGTCGAGGTGAAGGAGACCATGCCGTCCCGCCGTGGGGACCGGGGCACGGTGCGTCTTGCCTACACCACGCTGAACCAGCACGGGGAAGAGGTGATGACCATCACGCTCAACCACCTTGTGGCGGCGCGCGGGGCGGCATAATAAATTTCTCTCCCCCGCCTCGGGAGAGGGATTCAGGCGCGATACTTCGCGATCAGTTCCGCCGCGAAGAGGTCGAGGTTGTTGTCGGCGGGCAGGGTCTGCACGTAGCTGCAATCGCGGCAGGCGGGAAGTTCGTCGCGGCGGCCTTCCAGATGGGTCAGGCGGAAGGCGCGCAGCCGCTCGCCGTTCCAAATGTCGATCAGCGGTTCCTCGGCGACGTTGCCGACGATGGTCGCCATGCGCCAGTCGGCGCAGCAGACCGACACCTCGCCGTTGAAGTTGATGGCGAGTTTCAGGAACGGCTCCGAACAGACCTTGCGCGCGGTGTCGGGGGCGGCAGCAAAGCCGCTCTCCTCGGCCAGCGCCTGCCCGTGCAGCGGGTGGACGAAGATGCTGTCGCTGATCGGGCTGAAGGTGTCGATGAAGGTCTGCCGCTCCTCGGCGGTCAACTCTACGTTGATGATCTTGCAGTGTAGGTGGAAGTCGCGGCCAAGCTCCGTTTTGCGGCGGTGCAGGTAGGCGACGTTGTCCACGACCGTCTGGAATGAGTCGAACTTGCGCGTGACGCGCTTGTACATGGCGTCGCTGGCTCCGTAGACCGACACCCGCATGGCGTCGAGCCCGGCGTCCAGCAGCGCGTCAGCCCGTTCCCGTGTCAGCAGGGAGCCGTTGCTGGTCATCTCCACATGGCGGGCCAGACCGCGCGCCTTCAGCAGGTGGACCATGTGGTCCACGCGCGGGTTCACCAGCGGTTCGCCGTCCTTGTAGAGATGAACCGACTTCAGCGGCGCGTCGAAGGCGGCGAGGTCGTCCACGATCTTGCGGAACAGGTCGAACTTCATCGCCCCGCGCGGCCGGCCGATCTTTTTCAGCAGATCCGGTTCCCCCGTGGCGCAGAACACGCAACGGAAGTTGCAGCCGTTCGACGGGTCGATCAGCAAGGAAAAGGGCGTGGACAGCGGCAGGACCTGGGACAGGTCGTTGCGTTCCCGGTGGCGGCCGTAGGGAATGTTCGCCGTCGTCGATTCGCTCATGACCGTGGTCGCCGGAAGTTGCTGCCCGATGGGATAACCAAGTGTGACTATCAGGGGATCACGACGACCGTAAAGGAATCATTCATGCAATTGGCGGGACAACGGAAACCGGAACGCACCCGATGGTACGGGCGCGCGAACGGGGTTGTCTCGTCCCATGCTCGAAATCCTCTCGCACCGCGTCGTCTACAGCGAGCGCCGCTTCTACTCCGCCTTCCCCTCGGCCGCGACGCTGGCCGACGGCACGGTGCTGGTGGCCTTTCGGCGCGCCCGCGACTACCGCTGGCTGCACGGCGCGCCGGAGGAGGGCGGCAACGACTTCGACAGCGTGGACCACGTCGATTCGCGCTCGCACCTCGTGATCCAGCGCTTCTCGCCGGACTTCGAGACGGTCGGCGAGCCGCAGGCGCTGCCCGTGGACCCGGAGGCGGGCGACCAGGACGCCAACCTGCTGGTGCTGCGCTCCGGCCGCATCGTGATGGGTAGCTTCTGCTGGTACCCGATGTCGGCGCGGCATGCGGCGCGGTTGAAGGAGAAAGGCGTTTACTTCTTCGGCAGCCCGGAGGCGACGGGCGCCATGTTTCTGTTCTGGGGCGGCTGCACCCGCTACAGCGACGATGGCGGCCGGACATGGTCGCCGCACAAGTATCTGCCTGAGTTGCCGGACCAAGGCCCCATCGTGCCGGGCGTGCGCCCGATGCTGGGCGGGGCCGTGCGCGGGCGCGCGGTGGAGGCGCCGGACGGCACGCTGCTGATGGCGACCTACACGGGCGGCCCCTACACCAGCTACCTGTTCGCCTCCCGGGACCGGGGCGAGAGCTGGGAGTTGCGCAGCATCATCGCGCGCGATGCCGAGGGTAAGGCCGGTTTCTGCGAGACGGCGCTGCACCTGACCGAGGACGGGCGCCTGATCGCCTTCCACCGCACCACCGGGCACGGCGACCATCTGGTTACGTCGCTGTCACGCGACCTGGGGAAGACGTGGGAGCCGTGGCAGACCCATTCGGTCATCGGCCACCCTTACGACGCCTGCCCGCTGCCGGACGGGCGGCTGCTGGTCGTCTACGGCTACCGTCACCAGCCTTTCGGCGTCCGCGCGCGGGTGTGGGATCCGTATAAGGAATTGCTGGACGACGCGCCGGAGTTCGTCATCCGCGACGACGCGCCGTCGCCGGACGTGGGCTATCCCTGGGCGACGGTGCTGGCCGACGGGCGCGTGGCGGTCTGCTACTACATCTGCGACGCCGAGGGGATCCGGCACATCGAGGCGACCCTGCTGCGCGTGTTGGGATGATTGACGGTTGCGGGTGTGCGACCTATCGTCCGCCGCCGTAACCTGATTCCACTTTCGGGGAGGAGTGCCCCCATGAAGCCCGCCCGCCGGCCGTCGAACCCGCTGTTTTCCTCCGGCCCCTGCGCCAAGCGGCCCGGCTGGTCGCTGGAGGCGCTGGAGGGCGCGCTGCTCGGCCGCTCGCACCGCTCCAAGCCCGGCAAGGCGAAGCTGCGCGAGGTCATCGACCTGACCCGCGCCGTGCTGGCCATCCCCGGCGACTACCGCATCGGCATCGTGCCCGCGTCGGACACCGGCGCCGTCGAGATGGCTCTGTGGTCGATGCTGGGCGCCCGCGGCGTCGACATGCTGGCCTGGGAGAGCTTCGGCAAGGAGTGGGTGACCGACGTCACCAAGCAGCTGAAGCTGGCGAACGCCCGCATCCTCACCGCCTCCTACGGCGAGCTGCCGGACCTGACCCAGGTCGATTTCAGCCACGACGTGGTCTTCACCTGGAACGGCACGACCTCGGGCGTGCGGGTGCCGAACGCCGACTGGATCCCGGACGACCGGCAGGGCCTGTCGATCTGCGACGCGACCTCGGCCGCCTTCGCCATGGACATCCCGTGGCACAAGATCGACGTGGCGACCTGGTCCTGGCAGAAGGTGCTGGGCGGCGAGGCCGCGCACGGCATGCTGGTGCTGAGCCCGCGCGCCGTGGAGCGGCTGGAGAGCTTCCAGCCCGACCGGCCGCTGCCGAAGATCTTCCGCCTGACCAAGGGCGGCAAGCTGATCGACGGCATCTTCGAGGGCGACACCATCAACACCCCCTCCATGCTGTGCGTGGAGGACGCCATCGACAGCCTGCGCTGGGCCCTGTCGGCCGGCGGCCTGCCGAACCTGATCCGCCGGTCGGAGCAGAACCTGCGCATCGTCGCGGAGTGGGTGGAGACAAGCGACTGGGCCGGCTTCCTGGCCACCGATCCGGCGATCCGCTCCTGCACGGCGATCTGCCTGCGCTTCACCGATCCGGAGGTGACCGGGCTTTCGCCCGCCGCGCAGGCTGACTTCGCCAAGAATCTGGCGGCGCTGCTGGAGAAGGAGGAGGCCGCGTTCGACGTCGGTTCCTACCGCGACGCGCCTCCGGGCCTGCGCCTGTGGGCGGGCGCCACGGTGGAGAACGACGACATGGAGGCGCTGCTTCCCTGGCTCGACTGGGCCTTCGGGCAGGTGAAGGCCGAGGTCTTCAAACGCTGAGACGTCAAAGACGCTGAAGCTCCAAAGAAAAAGGCCGCGCCCCAGGGCGTGGCCTTTTCTCAATCCCGCCAGAAGGTCGGCAGGAACAGCACCATCACGGTGAAGACCTCCAGCCGGCCGAGCAGCATGGCGAAGCTCAGCACCCACTTCGCCGCGTCGGGAAGCGGCTGGTAGGTGCCCGCCGGTCCGACGATGGGGCCGAGGCCCGGCCCAACGGCGCCCAGCGCGGCCGCCGACGAACTGGCCGCCGTCAGGAAGTCGATGCCCATGGCTGCCAGCACCAAGGCGATGATGCCGAAGGCCGCCATGTAGGCGAAGGTGAAGTTGATCACCGACCCGATGACCTCCTCCGGCAGCGGCTTGCCTTGGTAGAGCGGGACCAGCACGCGATGCGGTTTCAGCATGCGCTGCATCTGGTTCAGCATCGACTGGGCCAGCACCTGCCAGCGGAAAATCTTGATCGATCCGGTGGTCGATCCGGTGCAGCCGCCGATGAAGAAAAAGAAGAAAAACGCAACAATCGGAAAACCGCCCCAGGTCGAATAATCGACCGACACGAAGCCGGTCGTGGTGATCATCGAGGTCACGTTCATCGTGCTGTGCGACAGGGCGTCCCACAGGGGCATGCCGACCACCAGATGGGCCCAGGCCGCGATGGAGCCGCAGCACAACGCCAGCGCGATCAGCAGGGCGTTCACCTGGCTGTCCCCGAACAACGTGGTGCGGGGGGTGCGCAGCGACCGGATGTACCAGGTCAGCGGAAGGGCGCCGCTCAACATGCTGAAGGTCGCCACCCACAGGATGGCGTGCGAATCGAACCACCCGATCGAGGCGTCCTTGGTGGAGAAGCCGGCCGTCGCGATGGCCGCCATGGCGTGGCAGATCGCGTCGAACCAGTTCATCCCGGCGAGGTGGAAGGCGATGGCCGCCAGAACCGTCAGAGCCAGATAGATCTGCGCGATGGCGCCAACGGTGTCCTGGATGGTGGCGAAGGGCTTGTCGCTCTTATCCGAGGACTCCGTGCGGAACAGCTGCATGCCGCCGACCCGCAGAACCGGCAGAATGGCGATGGCCATGACGATGATTCCGACGCCGCCGAACCACGCGAGCAGCGCGCGCCACAGCAGAACGCCCGGCGGAGCGTTGTCCAGCCCCACGATCACCGTGGCCCCGGTCGTCGAAAGACCGGACATCGCCTCGAAAAAAGCGTCCGTGAAGGACAGCTTCACGGCCGACATCATGAAGGGCAGGGCGCCGAACCCCGTGAGGATCACCCAGGCCAGCACCGTCAGCAGGAAATGCTGTTTGACGGTGAAGCGCTCCGGTTCACGGCTGGAGGTCGCCAGCACCATGCCGCCGCTGACCGCCAGCGTGGCGGCGCTTGCCCCGACGAAGGCTGTCCAGTCGGGGTTGCCCACGGCGGCGTCGGCCACCGCCGGCAGAAGCATGCCGAGACCGACGACGGTCAGCAAAATGCCGATGATGTGGAAAACCGGCCTGAGCGTGTTCCGACCGATCAAGGTTCCTCCCATGCGCCTCCGGGTCGCGTCCGCCGTTCGGCGGCGGACGGCAGATACCCCCTATTCGTCGGTTTATCGGAGGGGCGGGGTGGTGTCCATCGGGTTCGGTCAGGCTCCCGACGTCCGTGGGATCGAAAGCCGGCTGCTTCTCATGTGAACTGCGACGCGCTGGCGGACCACGGCGGTCGCCCGCGGACATCGCGGGGTGCCGAACGCGGAAAAGCTACTTTTGTATCAATGAATAAGACCGGAATGAGACGCAACACGGGATAGAGAAACGGAGGTCGTTATTTGGTCTGTGGTTGTGAGGCGGCAGAGTGTTTGTTCACAAATATTCGGCAATCTCATGCCTGCTTGTCTATCTGTTCGACGGAGAAGGAAAATAAAACAGGCTGCTATTTCGGTTGTTTTTAACCGAAGGAGGTGCTTTGGCCATTACATTAGCTATAATTAGAAGTGTCTGTATAAAAACTAGGGTCATTAATATTACAATGCCGACGCGTTTGCGGCTGTATGTGTGCATACGATGCGAATGGAGGCTGCAAACCAATAAGCCGGGGAGAAAGGCCATGACGACCTACAGCACGACGTTTGGTGAGCAGCTTGGTTCTACAGATGAGAAAATCAACGCTACATTTCAATATTGCCAAGATTTCAATGGGGACGGGTACAAGGACATAAAGGTGTCGTTATCGATAGATCCAGGTTCCAATTCCGGGACCGAGGACATGATCGGTGTCGCCTTTGACATACAAAACGATGCCGTTTCTGGTTTGCAAATTGTCAACATTCAGAGATCGACCGCCAACGGAACGCTGAGTACATACACCCCCGCCTATGTCATCGGAGCCAATCAGGTCAGCGACGGTGGGCCGCTTGATCCTGGCTTCATCACTACCGGCGGCGGGTCGGACGAGCCATACGACGTCGGCATCAAGTTCAGTGCCCAGGGATCCGGCGAGGGCATCGTCCAGGCGGCCAGCTTTCTCATCACAAAGGCCGACACCGATCTCGATGCCGAATTGCTGCTGGAGAACACCGACTGGTGGGTGCGGCTGCAATCGACGGACGGTGGGGAGGAAAGCGCCAAGACCGCCGGTTATCTGCTGGACCTTCCTCCCTGCGAGGATGAGCCGCCGCCGAACGGCGACGGGCTGGCGCAGACGCCGGGATTCTGGAAGAACCATCCGGACATCTTCCTTCAGGAAACCGGGAAGAGCTTGAGCGGCGATTACTACGAGCAGGTGTTCGGGGTCGACGTGAAAGGGTCGACGAGGCCGCTGCTGTCCGGCAACCCGACGCTCGGCGAAGCCCTTGCCGCGCAAGGCGGTGGCGAGGCGGCCCTGTTGCGCTCCACCACGGCGGGGTGGGCCAACGCGATGAGCGACGACACGAATTACGTCATCGACACGGACGCCTTGGAAGACGCCGTGGTCGGGGTTTACGGCCTGGATCCGAACAGCGCGACCTTCGTCACCGACCGTGACGCCGCCGTGGATCGGGTGGTCGGGATCATGGAGAAGGTGGACCTGAACGATGACGGCCGCATCGCGGCCAACGAGGTCATCAATGCCGTGCAGGATGTCTATGGCGTTTCCAGCGCGATGACCGACTTCTGGGCCTGGACGGACGTGGGGGCGGTGGCCAGCGCCTTCGACGCCATGAACAACATGCCGCATGTGGATGTCAGCGGCTTCTCATAACGGACGCTCTTCGGGCGCATGCCAACCCCGTCGGTCGGAAACGACCGATGGGGTTTTCGTGCCTGAATGTCTGCCCGCCGAGGTGCCGAGCCATGTCGAAGCCGGTTGGCTGGGTTCCCGCGCGGCTTTTCCGTTTGCATGGGGGGCGGGGGTCGGGTATTGACCCGCTCCGTGCGTCCGCTTTGCCGCTCGCACGTTGATCCCTCACGAGACGACATCAGGCCATGCCCGCCGATCCCATGAGCTCCGCCCTGCTGCCCGCCGGCCTGCACGACGTGCTGCCGCCCGAGGCGGCGCATGAAGCGGCTGCGGTGGAGCGCCTGTTGGCGGAGTTCACCGCCCACGGCTATCAGCGCGTCAAGCCGCCGCTGGTGGAGTTCGAGGATAATCTGCTGTCCGGCTCCGGCGCCGCCATGGCCAAGCAGACCTTCCGGCTGATGGACCCGCTGTCGCAGCGGATGATGGCCGTGCGCGCCGACATCACGCCGCAGATCGCCCGCATCGCCACCACCCGCCTGAAGAACGAAGCCCGGCCGGTGCGCCTGTGCTACGCCGGGCAGGTGCTGCGCGTGAAGGGGTCGCAGCTGCGCCAGGAGCGGCAGTTTACCCAGGTCGGCGTGGAACTGATCGGCCCGCTGGAGGCCGACGCGGACGCCGAGGTGATCCTGCTGGCCGCGCACGCGCTGGAAGGTGTGGGGGTCAAGCACCTGTCGGTGGACCTCTGCGTGCCGACCATGGTGCCGCTGGTCTGCAAGGGGCTGGGTCTTGGCGAGGATGAGACGCGCGCGCTGCGCGTGGCGCTCGACAAGAAGGACGCCGCCGCTGTCGCGGCCGTGGGCGGGCCGGCCGCCGATCTGCTGCACAGGCTGATGACCGCGTCGGGTCCGGCGGACCGCGCCATGGAGACGCTGGCCTCGCTGCCGCTGCCGGAAGCCGCCGAGAAGGACCGCCGCCGCCTGACCGAGGCGCTGCGTCTGCTGCGCGCCGCGCGGCCGGACCTGACCATCACCATCGATCTCGTCGAGCATCGCGGGTTCGAGTACCAGACCGGCCTCAGCTTCACCCTGTTCGCGCGCGACGTGCGCGGCGAGCTGGGAGCGGGCGGGCGCTACCGCGCCGGTGCTCGTCCTGAAGCCGAGGAAGAGGGCGAGCCCGCCACCGGCTTCACCCTTTACATGGACACGCTGCTGCGCGCCGTTCCGGCACCCGCGGCGATCCAGCGCGTTTACGTGCCGCATGGCACGTCGTGGGCGGCGGCGGAGAAGCTGCGCGCCGAGGGCTGGGTGACCGTGGCGGGGCTTGCCCCGGCGGCCGACCCGGCGGCGGAGGCCAAGCGTCTCGGTTGCGGCCATGTTCTGGCCGGCGGGGCGGTAAAGCCTCTGGAGTAGGCTATTCCCTGGTCCTTCATCGGGAAGGGCCGCGATGCACTGATTTCTTTTTCTGCGGAGACACACATGGCCAACGTGGCGGTGGTCGGCGCCCAGTGGGGCGACGAGGGCAAGGGCAAGATCGTCGACTGGCTGTCCAGCCGGGCCGACGTCGTGGTGCGCTTCCAGGGCGGTCACAACGCCGGCCACACGCTGGTGATCAACGGCGTCACGTACAAGCTGAGCCTGCTGCCTTCGGGCGTGGTTCGGCAGAACAAGCTGTCGATCGTCGGCAATGGCGTCGTCTTCGACCCGTGGGCTTTCATCCGCGAGGTCAATTCGATCAAGGAACAGGGCGTGGACGTCTCCCCGGCCAACCTGCTGGTCGCCGAGAACGTGCCGCTGATCCTGCCCGTGCACGGCGCCGTGGACCGCGCCCGTGAAGAGGCGCGCGGCGCCGGCAAGATCGGCACGACCGGCCGCGGCATCGGCCCGGCGTACGAGGACAAGGTGGCCCGCCGCGCCATCCGCCTGTGCGACCTCACCGACGAGGCCGTGCTGAAGGAGAAGGTCGAGGCTCTGCTCGCCCACCACAACCTGATCCTGCGCGGTCTGGGCGCCGCCGAGATGACCCCGGCCGACCTGCTCGACCCGCTGCGCGAGATCACGCCGCAGGTTCTGCCTTACGCTTCGGTGGTGTGGAAGAAGCTCGACGAGCTGCGCCGCGCCGGCAAGCGCATCCTGTTCGAAGGCGCCCAGGGCTCGATGCTCGACATCGACCACGGCACCTACCCGTACGTCACCTCCTCCAACACGGTGGCGGGCAACGCGGCGGCCGGCAGCGGCATGGGCCCGCGCGCGGTCGGCTATGTGCTGGGCATCTGCAAGGCCTACACCACCCGAGTCGGCTCCGGCCCGTTCCCGACCGAGCTGTTCGACGAGGTCGGCGACATGATCGGCCAGCGCGGCCGTGAATTCGGCACGGTCACCGGCCGCAAGCGCCGTTGCGGCTGGTTCGACGCCGTCATGGTCCGTCAGGCGATCAAGACCGGCGGCATCGACGGCATCGCGCTAACCAAGCTGGACGTGCTCGACGGCTTCGACGAGATCAAGGTGTGCGTCGGCTACCGTCTGGACGGGCAGGAGCTGGACTATCTGCCGGCCAACGCCGCCGCCCAGGCCCGCGTCGAGCCGATCTACGAGACCTTCGAGGGTTGGAAGGACAGCACCCAGGGCGCCCGTTCCTGGGCGGAGCTGCCGGCCCAGGCGGTGAAGTACGTCCGCCATGTGGAGGAGCTGATCCAGGCCCCGGTCGCGCTGCTCTCCACCAGCCCTGAGCGCGACGACACCATCCTGATGAACGATCCGTTCCAGGATTGATAAGCACCAGCGGCGAGCCCCCATCCCAACCTTCCCCCACTTCGCGGGGGAAGGGGCCTGTTTCTCTCCCCCGTGCGCAGCATGGGGGAGGGTTAGGGTGGGGGCCCGCAGCAACACCTTAACGCGCACGTTAAGGGTTTATTTGCCCTTTTGAGGCCACCTAGGACGTGCACACGCACGCAGGCCCCGGGGACACGCAGCACATGCCATCCGATGCCCAGACCGCCGCAGCCGCGGAACGGATGATGGCGGGCGCCGACCCGGTGAAGCTCGCCGAGCGGTACGAAATCCTTCCCGGCGCGCCATTGCCGGCGCTGAACGCGGTCGGCGGCAACGCCTACTCCGCGCGCTCGCTCCGCGACAAGCGGGCCGAACCCTTCGCCATCATCTGCCACGGCGCCACGCTGCCGCGCACCGACGTCGCCTCGACCGTGTCGAGCCTCGACAACCAGGTGCACATGCGCCTGCTCGACTGGGGCGTGGTCGATTGGCCGATGGACCGTGGCCGGCGCTATTGCCTGATCTTCGAGAAGCCGGCGGGCCGGCGGTTGATGAACACCATCAACGAAGCGTCCGAGCCGATGCCGGAAGACCAGCTGACCCGGCAGATCGTCCACCCCATGGTCTCGGCGCTGAAGGAGATGTCGAGCCGGGGCGTGGTGCACGGGGCGATTCGCCCGACCAACATGTTCTTCCGCGACCTCGCGTCCGGCGGCTTCATGCTGGGCGAATGCGTGTCCTCGCCGGCCGGATTCGGCCAGCCGGTGCTGCTGGAGACGGTGGAGCGGGGTATGGCCTCGCCGGCCGGGCGCGGCAACGGCACCATGGCCGACGACCTCTATTCGCTGGGCGTCACGCTGCTCCTCCTGCTGCTCGGCCGCAACCCGGTGGCCGGGCTGGAGGACGAGGCCATTTTGCAGGCCAAGATCGAGCGCGGGTCCTACCCGGCGCTGGTCGGGCAGATGCGCCTGCCGCTCGGCATCAACGAGGTGATTCGCGGCCTGCTGGTGGACGATCCCAAGCAGCGCTGGACCTTGCAGGACCTCGACCTGTGGGTCGCCGGTCGGCGCCTCAGCCCGAAGCAGCCGCAGGTGCCGCGCCGCGCCGCCCGCCCGCTGGAGTTCCAGGGGCAGGAATACTGGCACTGCCGCACGCTGGCCCGCGCCTTTGCCAAGCACGTCGCGGCGGCCAGCTCGGTCATCGAGGGCGGCGAGCTGGACAAGTGGCTGCGCCGCTCCATGGGCGACGACCAGCGCGCCGAGGCGGTCGCCGGCGCCATCCAGACAGCCTCCACCGGTAAGGGCGGCAGCATGTCCGACCGGCTGGTGTCGCGCGTGTGCATGGCGCTCGACCCGACGGCGCCCATCCGCTATCGCGCCAAGGCGATGATGCCCGACGGCATCGGCACCATGCTGGCCGACAGCTTCATGCGCGGCGAGTCGCCCCAGCCCGTCGCCGAGGTTCTGGCCAACCAGCTGCCGATGTTCTGGGTGAACTGCCAGTCGGACTTCAAGCCGGAGTTCGTACCGATGGTGCAGGGCTTCGACCAGATCCGCGCCTTCCTCGACCGCACGGCGCACGGGCTGGGGGTGGAGCGGGTTCTGTACGAAATGAACCTGACCATGCCCTGCATCAGCCCGCTGGTCGTCAAGCAGCTGCCGACCACGCCGGCGGAACTGCTGCGCGCGCTCGACTGGATCGCGGCGGGGGGCGAGCGGCACAAGGACCCCATTGATCGCCACATCGCCGCGTTCCTGGCCTCCCGCCACAAGCGCACGGAAGAGCTGCTGTACAGCCAGCTGGGCGCCAGCGTCGAGCCGATGCGCCGGGTCATCGCCATGCTGACCATCCTGTCCGACGTGCAGGCGCGCACCGGCACCGACAGCCTGTCGCACCTCGCGGCCTGGGTGGTGGCTCTACTGGACCCGGCCTTCCGCCGCTTCCACAGCCGCCCGCAGCAGGAGGCGGTGCGCAAGCAGGCCGACACCGCCGCCCACAACGGCCGGCTGGGCGAATTGCTGAAGATCGTGGACGACCCCGAATCGCTGCGCCGCGACAAGCTGGAGTTTGAGGCGGCCCAGATCGCCTATCGTGAGGCGGACGCCGAAATCAACAAGCTGCGCCAAATGATGGGCGACCGCGAGAGCATCATCGAATCGAGCGGCCGGCAGGTGGCGGCCATCGCGTCGAGCCTGCTGTCGACTCTGCTGGTCGCCGGCATCATCCTCTTCTTCGCCTTCTGACGGATCGGTAAGCCTATGGCCAAGGGCGGCAAAAAGAAGAAAAAAAAGGGCAGCATGCTGACGCTGATCCTGCTGATCATCCCAGCGGGACTGGTGGTGCTGCCGACCTCGATCCTGTTCGGCGTCGGGATGATCCCGACCATGGTCGCCTACGTCGTCGACCGCGACCCGGAGAAGTCGGCCCCGATCACCGTCGGCGGCCTGAATTTCTGTGGCTGCATGCCCTTCGCCATCGATTTGTGGAAGCACCACCACACCATCGCGGCGGTGGGGAAGATCTTCACCGATCCGGTGGCGTGGCTGGTCATGTACGGGGCGGCAGCGATCGGCTGGGCGCTCTATTACGGCATTCCGCCGGTGATCGCGAACCTGGAGGTGTCGCGCGCGGAAAAGCGCGTGGACGGCCTGAAGCAGAAGAAGGTCGCGCTGGTCCAGGAATGGGGACCGGACGTCGCCGGAGAAACCTTCGACGAGTCGGGCGGCTTCCAGCCCGAAGAGGAGCCTGTGGGGGCATGAAAAAACCCTTCTCCCCTGTGTGGGAGAAGGGTTTGGGATGAGGGGGTGGCCTTCGGCCCCCATCCGCCTTGCGGACGGCTACGCGCCCACAAGGGGAGAGGGGCTCCGTCGGTTAGCCCACCAAACGCTGCTCGATGGCGGCGTTCTTGATTGCCTTCTGGAGCTTTTCGAAGGCGCGCACCTCGATCTGGCGGACGCGCTCGCGGCTGATGCCGTACTTCTGCGAGAGGTCTTCCAGCGTGGTCGGGTTGTCGCGCAGGCGCCGCTCGATCAGGATGTGGCGCTCGCGCTCGTTCAGATGCTCCATGGCCTGGGCCAGCAGCTTGCGGCGTTTGCCCAGCTCCTCGCTTTCGGCCAGCGAGATTTCCTGGTTCGCCGTCTCGTCCACCAGCCAGTCCTGCCACTCGCCCTCGCTGTCGGCGCGCAGCGGCGCGTTCAGCGAATGGTCGGGCGCGCCGAGGCGGCGGTTCATGTTGACGACGTCCTGCTCCGGCACTTCCAGCGTCGTGGCGATCTGGCGCACCTGCTCCGGCGACATGTCGCCGTCCTCGATGGCCTGCATCTGGCCCTTCAGCCGGCGCAGGTTGAAGAAAAGCTTCTTCTGCGCGGCGGTGGTGCCCATCTTCACGAGCGACCAGCTGTGCAGGATGTATTCCTGGATAGCGGCGCGAATCCACCACATGGCGTAGGTCGCCAGCCGGAAGCCGCGGTCCGGGTCGAACCGCTTGACCGCCTGCATCATGCCGACGTTGCCTTCGGAGATCAGCTCCGACAGGGGGAGGCCGTAGCCGCGATAGCCCATGGCGATCTTCGCCACGAGCCGCAGATGGCTGGTGACCAGCTTGTGCGCGGCTATCGAGTCCTCATGCTCCTGCCAGCGCTTGGCCAGCATGTACTCCTCCTCGGCCGCAAGCATGGGGAACTTGCGAATCTCCTGGAGGTAGCGCGAGAGGTTGCTTTCGGAACTGATGACCGGAACGCTGGATAGTGTCGCCATGTTAGACCCTCTCCGACGGCCGCTGTTCGTGCCTTCTGATGGGCACCCGACCGTTCACCTTAATGTGCCGCCCCACTCTTGGCCATACCCGACCTTGAGCTTGAGGGCACCCGCCGAAACGAAGAATAACCGACTTATGCGCGTGGGTATAGTCACTTTATAGTGATTCTAAGGTACTGATCAGCCCCTGCATGTCCAGCGGCAGACCGGCCTCGAACCGCACCGGCTCGCCGTGCGCGGGGTGCAGGAACTTCAAGGCCGTGGCGTGCAATGCCTGTCGAGGAAAGCCAACAAACGCGCCGCGTTGCGGTTCCGGCAAGGCAGAGGCGTGTTTGCCGCCGGGGCGCGCGGCCCGGCCCTTGCCGTACAGCGGATCGCCGACGACGGGATGGCCGATGTGCGCCATGTGGACGCGGATCTGGTGGGTGCGACCGGTCTCCAGCACGCATTCGACGAGCGAAACGGCGGTGCCCCAGTTCTTGATCACGCGGTAGCGCGTGGCGGCGTGCTTTCCGCCGTTCGCCACGACGGCCATCTTCTTGCGGTCGGCAGTGCTGCGCCCGATGTTGCCCTCGATCCGGCCTTCGCGGGGGGAGGGTAGGCCCCAGACCAGCGCTTGGTAGGTGCGGCTGAGCGAGCGGCCGGAGAATTGTTCGGTCAGCGCGTGGTGGGCGCGGTCGTTCTTGGCAACCACCATCAGGCCACTGGTGTCCTTGTCGAGTCGGTGCACGATGCCCGGCCGCTTGACCCCGCCGATGCCCGACAGGCTGTCGCCGCAATGGGCGAGCAGCGCGTTCACCAGCGTGTTGTCCGGGTTGCCGGCGGCGGGATGAACCACCAGACCGGCGGGCTTGTCGATGACCAGCACGTCCTCGTCCTCGTAAACCACGTCCAGGGGGATGTCCTGGGCTTCCGGCTGTGCAGGCTCAGCTTCGGGGATGAAAACGTCGAAAGTTTGGCCGGATTTGACCCGCAGGGACGGGTCCGTTATCGTCCGCCCGCCCTCGCGCACGCAGCCCTGCTCCAGCAGCGCCTGGACGCGCGAGCGCGACAGGCCGGGCAGGCCCGCCGCCAAAGCCTTGTCCAGCCGTTCGCCGGCCGCGTCGTCCGGGACTTGGTAGGTGACCTGCTCATTGTAGCTGATGTCGGTGCGCTCGGGCATCGTTCGGCGAAACTCCTCATATCCGCGCGAGAGTGGACCCCAAACCGTGAAGTTCCTCAAGGCACTCATCGTCATCATGGGCGTGATGATCATCGTCGGCTTCGCGGTGATCGGCGTCGAGCTTTATAAGCGCATGTCCGATCCCGACCGCCGTGCCGACAGCACCGCCGACCGCGTGGTCGTTCCCGCCGGCAAGATCGACGAGGTTGGGCTGGACCTTCCCGCCGGTTCGCGCATTGGCGATCCGGTGGCGGCCGGCAACCGCGTGCTGTTCCGCGTGACGCTGCCGGACAACTCCGACCGTCTCTATGTGATGGATCCGCGCTCCGGCGCGATCACCACCACGATCACCACCGGTAAGGCGGGAGCCCCGCGATGATCCATGATTTCCGCAGCGACAACGTCGCCGGCGCCGCGCCGGAGATCGTCAACGCGCTGGCCGCCGCCTCCATCGGGCAGGCCAATCCCTACGGCGACGACGCCCTGACCGCCAGCGTCACCAAGCGCCTGTCGGAGATCTTCGAGACCGAGGTGGCGGTGTTCCCGGTCGCCACCGGCACCGCGGCGAACGCGCTGTCCCTGTCGGCGCTGGTCCCGTCCTGGGGCGCGGTCTACTGCCACGAAGACAGCCACATCAACGTCGACGAGTGCGGCGCGCCGGAGCAGTTCACCAACGGCGCCAAGCTCGTGGCGCTGCCGGGTGATGCCGGCAAGCTGACGGCGGAGGGGCTGAAGTCCGCGCTGGAGAAGGCGGCCATCGGCGTGGTGCACCGGGTGCAGCCGGCAGCACTCAGCCTAACGCAGGCGACCGAGGCCGGAACCGTCTACAAGCCGGAGGAGGTGGGCGCCTTGGTCGAGGTGGCGCGCGCCCACGGCATGGCGACGCATATGGACGGCGCCCGCTTCGCCAACGCCATCGCGCGGCTCGGCCGCTCGCCCGCCGAGGTGACCTGGAAGGCCGGCGTGGACGTGCTGTCGCTGGGCGCCACCAAGGGCGGCTGTCTGGCGGCGGAAGCGGTGGTCTTCTTCAACCCCGCACTGGCCGAGGATTTCGGCTATCGCCGCAAGCGCGGCGCGCACCTCGTCTCCAAGATGCGGTTCCTGTCGGCGCAGTTGGACGCGTGGCTGGCGGATGGGCTGTGGCTGCGGCTCGCCCGGCACGCCAACGCCATGACCGACCGGCTTGCCCAGGGCCTTTCGGCGCTGCCGGGGGCGGAGCTGGCCTATCCGGTGGAAGCCAACGAAATCTTTGCGCGCCTGCCGGCGAACGTGGCCGACGGGCTGGAGGCGGCGGGCTTCCGCTTCTACCGCTGGGACGGCGGACTGCTGCGTCTGGTCACCGCTTTCGACACGCCGCAGGCCGCCGTGGACGATTTTCTGGAAATCGCAAAAAACCTGTCAGAAAAGGCTTGATCGGTCGGGTGGGGTTCGCTAAAACCCCGCCCACGCCAACGACGTCCCCATCGTCTAGAGGCCTAGGACACCGCCCTCTCACGGCGGCAACCGGGGTTCGAATCCCCGTGGGGACGCCATCTCAAGCGTAACGATCAACGGCCCGCCATTCGGCGGGCCGTCGTCGTTTTGGGCCGGTGCTGTCTGGAACGGCGCTATCGTTTCGCCGAAGTCCGGCTTTTGCCCGCGGAGGTGGCCAGTTCCGCGACTTCCTCCTGCTTCGCGGCGGCGAGGCCGGCGGAGCGGACGACGCTGTTGTCGTGGGGGTGGCGCTTGCGCGGGTAGACGCTGTGCACCTTCACCACATAGTCCTGCGTCTCGCGGTAGGGCGGGACGCCCTTGTACTGCAGCACGGCACCTTCGCCCGCGTTGTAGCCGGCAAGGGCCAGCGTCACGTTGCCGTCGAAGTAGGCCAGCAGCCAGCGCAGGTACTTCATGCCGCCGCGCAGGTTCTGCTCCGGGTCGAAGGGCTTGGTCACGCCGAAGCGTTCCGCCGTTTCGGGGATCAGCTGCATCAGCCCCATGGCGTTCTTGTTCGACACCACGTCCACGCGGTAGCCGGATTCGACCGCGATGACCGCCAGCACCAGCTCGGGGTCCAACCCGTAGGTGGGGGCCATCTTCTGGACCATCGCGCGAATCTCGGCCGGCGGCTTGCGGATGACGCCCCAGCGGATGCTCGGCGGCTCGCAGCGGTCGGGCATCTTGAGCTTTCCGCTCGCCGGCTTGACGTAGCGCTGGGCGTCCTCGTTGCCCCAGGTCGCGGCCATGCGCAGCCAGGAGCGGCCGAGTTCCTCGTCCTTGGCGACGCCGCCCTTGCCGGCGAGGTGCATGCGCCCGGCCCGGTAGGCCGCCTCGGCGTAGTCCTGACGGGCCGCCCGGCAGTAGAGCGACAGCGCCAGACGCTCGTCGCGGTTCACGCCGTTGCCCGCCTCGTAGCGCAGGGCCAGCTCGTATTGGGCGCGGGCGCTGCCTTTGCTGGCCAGGGTTTCCAGCGCGCGCAACGTGCGGTGATCGAAGCCGGCCTGGGCCGCCAAAGGAGCGGTCACAATCAGCGCCGCAGCCGCCGCGCCAAGGCGCCAACCGCGTCCCTTACCCTTTGGGAGATGGACCTTTCCATTGGTCCTATGCGTTAAGATCCGGCCATTAGCGCCATCGTCGGAATGTTCTCCGAAGGCCGAAATCGGTATCTTCCACTTCAGGCGGGACAGCAACGCCGAAAGAATAGAACAATCAAAAACGGGACGGAAACGCCTTCGAAAGGATAAGTGAGAACCGCGAACCGCGGCCACAGGGAGGGGTGAATACCACGCTTCATCGCAGGCCATCCGCCTAGCTCTCCCGCAAAAGTGATTTGAGACCGGCCGATGTACTTCGGTCGGTCTTTTCCTTTTGAGCAAAGTCATCGTGCCTCCCGAATTGGCGGGATGGATACGTGCGGCGTCAATAAAATGTTCCGCACCTTCCCGTCAATGCGCCGCATGTGTGAGGTAATCTCGCCAAATTGCGCTAGAGCCTAGCCTTTTTCCCAACTGGCAGCCCGTTCGCTAGGCCATTACGTACTGAAGGGCCAGCAATTGTCTTTGGGAAATCCGGCGATTCCCCGGGCGCATTCGGCGCAAAGCGGGGCTTGGCTGGCGCTTCCAGCGTTTTGATGCGCTCGGAGCTTTCGGCACTTAGGGAGGCAGCGTTCCACCGATGGCGAATCACGTCGCGAGTTCCTTGCGCCGTGCGGCGATTGACCCCGCGCCGCTCGATCCGGTTTCGATAGGCCCGGTTCCCGTGAGCCGGGAACTGGACGAGGACGGGCTGGAAGCCGAGGCCGAAGCCGAAGACGGCGCCGAGGTCAACGCGGAAGACGGTCACGCGGATGGGGCGTGCGCTCCCGGAGCGCCACCCGATCCGGCGGTCATCGCCCAGATCGAGGCGGAAATTCCGCGCCTGCGCCGCTTTGCCCGCGCCATGGTGCGCGACGCCACGCTGGCCGACGACCTCGTCCAGGAATGCCTGGAGCGGGCCTTGTCGCGCCTGCATTTGTGGCGGCCGGGCAGCAACCTGCGGGCTTGGCTTTTCACGATCCTGCGAAACCTGCACATCAACGGCATCCGCCGCCGCCAGACGGTGGTGGACATCGACGGGGAAGGGCAGGCCAACATCGGCGCCGCGCATGGCGCCCAGTTTGTCCGGCTGGAACTGCGGGACCTGCGCCGCGCGCTCGGCATGCTGCCGACGGAGCAGCGCGAGGTCGTGCTGCTGATCGGGCTGGAGGGGATCTCCTACGGCGAGGCCGCGGACATACTGGGCATCTCCATCGGCACGGTGAAGTCCCGCCTGTCGCGGGGCCGGCGGGCGCTGCGCCTGCTGATGGAGGGCAAAAGCCCCGGCGACGACGAGGACGATTAACTGGCGCCGATTGAGCGGCGACGATTGAGACAAGCGCACAAAGAGAAACCGGCAACGCTCGGGAAGGAGCGTTGCCGGCAGGTGCGAGGCTAACATCGAGAGGCTTTGGGGTACTCACGCTCCCGGACGGCAAACCGGCCGGCTGGGAGCGGGCGCCACGCGGGGGAATTCGCCCTTCCTTTCGGGGAGGAAGGGCGCCGGGTCTAGCGGCGCCTGACAAGACCCAGAATCAAGCTCGCCGCAAACAAGACAAGGAAAAGGAAGAACAGGATCTGCGCGATGCCGGAAGAGGCCGACGCAATCCCACCGAAACCGAGCGCGCCGGCAACCAGCGCGATAACGAAGAAAACCAGTGCCCAATAGAGCATCCTACCCTCCCTCGCTCGGCCCGAAATGCGCGACAGCTTCCTTCGGCGCGCAGTCTATGAACGGGCTACTGTCAGAAGATCGGCCGTAAGTGCGATCTGTACTGTGCAGAACACGGGTCGCGGGCAAAGGTTCCCGCCCACAACCGTTGCCAAGAACTTTTCCTAGGTAGGGCTGCTTCCAAAGGGATAGGGGCTGATCCCCAGCCGTGGCCTTGGCCGCAACAGGAAAGCCCTTGCGCTGTTGTGCAGGCGTCGAGTCCGCGCCGTCCGTAGTGCGGGCAGGAAGCGCCGCGCCGATCATCCCGGACGCGGCGCCGTCTCTGTGAGGAGAGGAACAGCAATGAACGCCAAGTTTGCCTTCGCCGTCGCCGCCGTCACTCTGGCGGCCTCGCCCATGGCGCTTGCCCAGACCGGCCAGCCCTACAACAACGACGCCTCGCGCGCCGGTTACGAGCGGTCGAGCCCGTCGGGACTGCCGAACACCAGCCCGCAGGTCCGCAGCCTGCCGGAAGAACAGCCCGACCCGTGGACCGACCGTCCGGTCGATAACCGTTCATGGAATGACCGCGCGACGTCCGGCAGCAGCAGCGCCTATCCGAGCGGCTCCTACCCGACCGGCCGCGCCGCCGGAACGGCGGGCAGCACCATGGGCACCACCATGGACCGCAGCGGCACCATGGGCACCACCGACACCATGCAGGGCAACCGGCAGGTGCTGATGAACGTGGACCCGAACGTCAACCAGCGGGCTGACCGTGGCCAGAACCGGAAGGAGCTGATGCAGACCTCGTTGCTGAACTACTTCAGCGCGGCGGGCTTCGTGTCGGTGCGCGACTTCCGCAAGCAGGGCGACAATTACATCGCCGAGGCGCAGGACCAGAACGGCCGCTGGTCCACCGTGGAACTGGACCCGCGCACGGGCACCATCTCCGCCGTCCGCTGATTTTTTCACTCCATGAGCCGTGACCATGTGCCGGCGAGGCGGCCGAAGCCGGCCGGCGCGATGGTCTCGTACAGGGGCAGTGGCTGGCGGAGCCGCTGCCCCGCGTCGCGCCCGAGGGTCCGCACCGCCGTCTCCACCGCCCCGCCCATGGGCAGCAGGCCGGATGGGCCGATCGGCACCACCAGCGATATCCCCTGTTCCAGCCGTCCGCCGAAGAGGCTCTGGCCGTCCTTCGGCCCTTCCGTCCAGGTCATGTGGGCGGACAGGCGGATACCGCCGTCGAAGACGCGGGCCAGTTCGACCGTGCCGCCCCAGTCGCCGCCGAGATAGCGGCCAAGGCGCAGCACGCCAGTTGCGTCGGCGCCGGAGGATTCCAGATACAGGCTGGCGTGGCCGGTGGTCCGGGCGCTGTCGGGCAGGACGCGCAGGGCATCGCCCGGCGTGCGCTTCCACACGCGGTTGAGGTCCAGCCCGGCTGCCCATCGGGCCTCCATCGGGCGGTAGAGAGCCTCGCCGCCGATGCCGCTGAACATCTCCTCGAAATGCCCTATGGACAGGCGCGTCGCCAACCCTGGCGTGGGGCTGGTCAGCCAGGATCCGTGCAGGTGCTCCACCTCCAGGGGAGACAGGGTGTAAAGCGGCAGGTCGCTGCGGACCGGCCGCTCGGCGGGCAGGACGCTGGTGTCGAGCAGAGCGAGGTTGTCCGTCAGGTTGATGCGCAAGCCCGCGCCGAGGACAAGGCCCCGCAGCGGTTCGGCGGCCAGCGCCACGTCGGTGAAAACGCGGTAGACCAGAGGGATGCTCTGCTCGAACAGGCTGGCCTCCGTGGTCGGGCGCAGGTCCAGCGTCCAGCGCATCGGCCAATCGGGCGGCGGGCCGGCGGTGGGGGCGATGTGCGTTGTGCGCCAGATCTCCTCAGGGCTGCCCTGCCCAGCGGCGGCGCGTTCCACGTCGCGGCGCAGGAGGGTGACGGCGGTGCCCTCCAGGCCGGCGTTGCCGGTCACGATGGTGATGCGTTCGACCTCCGCCGGGGCGGCGTCGGCGAGGATGCGGGCGGCGCGGCCGACCTGCCGGGCGAGCGGGGCGGAGCCGGCCCCCGCCGAGTCCAGCCACAGGCCGGCGTGGTCGCCAGCGATGAGAGCAGTTCGGGCGGGCAGGCCGTGAGACCGCGTGACAGCGACGAGGTCCGGGGCGGGCAGGGCGGCCTCTCGGGCCGGGCGGGTGGGGCCGACCGGGGGCGGGGCGGTGGCCGGCGGTTCCGCCTCTCCGCGCGGGTCGTACCGGGCGGACAGCCGCAGCATGGCGCGCTGGCCCTGCTCGATTCCGGCGCCCAGTTCCAGCCAGGACAGGGGTCGATAGGCGAGGCCGGCGCTGATCGGCATGCCGGGCAGGAACAGCGGGTCGTCCTGCTGCTGGGCGCGGAAGCTGTCGCCGCTGTACTCCAGCTTGACGCTGAGGCCGTCGAGCGGGGTGTGCCATTCCACGCCGCCGAACAGGGACACGCGGTCGCCGGTGAACCAGGCGCGGGGGCCGCGCGTGGTGGGCCAGGCGGACGGGTCGCGGTCGCGGTTGAAGCGCCCGCCGAGGAAGCGGAGCGGGTTCGGCAGGTGCCCGGCGTCGCCCAGCCCGCCCCAGCCGAGTCCGAGGCTAAGGTCGAAGTCCCACCAGCGGCGGGAGGCGACCAGATACTCGCCGGCAAAGCGGCCCTTGCCGGGCAGGTCGAGTCCGGCGCCGGTGACGTCGCGCCCGCCGATGGCGAGGGCGGGCCAATGCTCCCCCTCGCGCAGCAGGCGCAGCTTCACGTCCACGCCGGGTTCGCTGAGGCCGTACCAACTGGGGTACAGCGTCTCGCGCGCCGTCACCTCAAGGCCGGGGAGCAGTTGGGCGCCCACGGTCAGGTGACGGTGCAGGTCGCCGAGCGTCGTGAACCCTGTGGTCACCGCCCCGTCCGGCAGCGTGCGCGCGGTCGGGGTCTGGAGCAGGCCGACCGTACCCCAATCCGACAGTGTCGGCGCGAGCCCATCCGCGCGGACAACGCCGGAGAACAACGAAAGCGTCAGGGCAAGCGCAAACTTTTTCACGCCATGGTCGTGATGATCGGGTGATATGCCCGATCCATGACATTATCATGCGTATGAATGCAACCGGAAAACCCGCCGAGGCCTTGCTCAGGCCTTTTCCGTCTTGCAGGTCAGGCCCATGGTTTCCGCCGTGTTGGCGACGGCGGACAGGCAGGTGTCGGCGCGCTCCGGCGGGATCGACACGGCGAAGCGGATGGCGTAGCGCCCGCCCTCGCGGTCCGGCAGGGTCTGGGCATCGAGCCGGACGATGTTCGCCTGGAACTGCGTGAAGATCTCCGACAGCCGCGCGATCAGGCCGGGCTGGTCGCCGCCCGAGACCTCGACGCGGTGGGTGATCAGCGCCTGCGGGCCGGGGTTCGGGTCGAAGTCGTAGCGCGTGACCTTGATCTGTGCGCCGGCCAGTTCAGGCAGGCTGGACAGGCTGGCCTGGACCTCGTCGGTGGACAGGCCGGCGGGCAGTTCGCACACGGCGGAGAACTCTGCCCCCTGGCCCATGGCGGCGAAGGTGGCGTCGCGCAGGTTGATGCCCAGTTCGAACAGGTTGCCGGTGATGCCGGAGATCAGGCCGACGCGGTCAGGGCAAAAGGTCGATACCAGCGCGAGAGTGGACACCGTTGGCCTCCATTCGATTCCAAATTTTTCCGTCATCCCCGCGAAGGCGGGGATCCAGGGCAACTCGGAAACGTATCGGAATGCCCTGGATTCCCGCCTTCGCAGGAATGACGGAGAAGGGGCGGCTCTGTAGGACTTACGCCGCCGTGCCGCCCACGGTCAGGCCGTCCAAGCGCAGAGTCGGCTGGCCGACGCCCACGGGCACGCCCTGGCCGTCCTTGCCGCAGGTGCCGACGCCGGGGTCGAGCTTCGTGTCGTTGCCGATCATCGACACGCGGGTCAGGCTGTCCGGGCCGTTGCCGATCAGGGTCGCGCCCTTCACCGCCGGGCCGAGCTTGCCGTCCTCAATCAGGTAGGCTTCCGAGGCCGAGAAGACGAACTTGCCGTTGGTGATGTCCACCTGACCGCCGCCGAAGTTCTTGGCGTAGAGGCCCTTCTTCACCGAGCGGATGATTTCCTCCGGGTCATGGTCGCCGGGGCGCATCACGGTGTTGGTCATGCGCGGCATCGGGTGGTAGGCGAAGCTCTGGCGGCGGCCGTTGCCGGTCGGGCGCATGCCCATCAGGCGCGCGTTCATGCGGTCCTGCATGTAGCCGACCAGGATGCCGTCCTCGATCAGCGTGGTGCACTGGCCGGGTGTGCCTTCGTCGTCCACGCTGATGGAGCCGCGGCTGTTCTCGATGGTGCCGTCGTCCACGATGGTCACGCCGGGGGCGGCGATGCGCTGACCCATCAGGCCGGCGAAGGCCGAGGTCTTCTTGCGGTTGAAATCGCCCTCCAGCCCATGGCCGATGGCCTCGTGCAGCAGGATGCCGGGCCAGCCGTTGCCGAGCACGACGGTCATCTCGCCGGCCGGGGCCGGGACGGAGGAGAGGTTGACGAGCGCTTGGCGAAGCGCCTCGTCGACGAAGCCGCGCCACGTCTCCGGCTGGATGTAGTGTTCGTAGGTGACGCGACCGCCGCCGCCATAGCCGCCGGTCTCCATACGGTCGCCCTCGGCCACCACGACGGAGACGTTCAGGCGCACCAGCGGGCGCAGGTCGGCGACTCGCACGCCGTCGGCGCGGACGATCTGCACCGCCTGCCATTCGCCGCTGATCGAGCAGCTGACCTGCCGCACGCGCTCGTCCTTCGACCGGGCGTAGGCGTCGATGTCGGCCAGCAGCTTCACCTTTTCCTCGAAGGGCACGAGGTGCAGCGGGTTGTCGGGGATGTAGAGCGCGCGGTTGGTGCCCGGCGGCGGTTCCGCCACCGTGCCGGTGTGGCCGGACTGGACGGCGCGGACCGTGGCCGCCGCGCGGCGGATGGCCTCCTCCGACAGGTTGGAGGCGTGGGCGAAACCGGTCGCCTCGCCCGCGATGGCGCGCAGGCCGAAGCCCTGGGTGGTGTCGAAGCTGGCCGACTTCAGCTTGCCGTCGTCCCAGCCTAGCGATTCGCTCTGCGCGTATTCGAGGTAGAGTTCCCCGTCGTCGGCGCCGCCGAGGGCGTCGTGCACGATCCCTTCGACACGGGAACGGTCCAGGCCGGCGCGGTTGAAGAACAGATCGTCGGTGACGGCGAGCGCGCTCATGGAAACTCCGGGCTATCGGTCTTTTGTACGAGAGCGTATGGATGGCGGCGCTCTCGCGCCCACACCCGCGATGTGGTCTAAGATCGAACTTATAGTGTGGCGACGGCAACTCCGTCCGGCAAGGCTCGTCGTCCGCTGAATTGGGTGCCGTTGGAAGAGGTTGGAGGTTGCCGCCATGTCCGAAGACTCCGTCGCGCTGAGCCGCAGCGCCGAGGCCGCCTCCCGTCCGCTGAAGGATCACGCGCTGCGCGTCGTGCTGACCAACGAGGTGCACGCGCGCCCGTCGGAGACGCTGGCCACGCCGGTGCGCGCCACCATGCTCGCCATGCTGTCGGGGGAGGGGGCGTCCGAGGCGGACCGCCAGCAGCTGGAAAAGCTGTGCGACTGGGCCGGCGTGCCGCGCCCGCCCGATGGGGCCACCCACTACAGCGGATCCTTCGGCAGCTTCCGCCTGAAGTGGGAGCGGCACACGGAATTCTCGACCTGGACCGTGTTCCGGCCGAGCGCCGCGTCGGCGGGCGCGCTGGTCGATCCGTTCCTCGACCCGGCGCTGAACGCGGTGCCCCGTGAATGGCTGGCCGGGCTACCGGGCGAGCTGATGGTCGGCGTTCACGTCGCCGTGCTGGACGCCGACGCGCCGGAGCCCTCGGCCAACATGCTGGCGGCCATGTTCGGGTCGGAAAGCTACGTCGGCACGCGGGTCGCCGGGCGGGCGGCGACGGCCTGGACCGACTTCCGCATCCATGGCGACGGGTTTTCGCGGGTCCTCGTGGCCGACCACACCATGACCGGGCATCAGGCTGGCCGCATCGTGCAGCGGCTTCTGGAGATCGAAACCTACCGCGTGATGGCCCTGCTGGCGCTGCCGGTGGCGCGCGGGGTGCTGCCGCGCATCGGGCCGATCGAAACGGATCTGGCCGATCTTACGGCGCGCATCGCCAAGCTGCGCGGGCTGGAGGACGAGCGGGAACTGCTGGACCGGCTGACCCTGCTGGCCGCGCAGACGGAGCAGATCGCGGCGGAGACCGCCTACCGCTTCGGCGCGGCGCAGGCCTATTACGAACTGGTCGAGAAGCGGATCGAGGAGCTGCGCGAGGTCCGCATCGAGGGGCTGCCCACGGTGGGCGAGTTCATGGACCGGCGCCTTGCCCCAGCGATCCGGACTTGCGAGGCGGTGCAGTCGCGGCTCGACGCGCTGTCGCAACGGGTGGCGCGCGCCAGCAACCTGCTGCGGACAAGGGTCGAGATCGCCGTTGAGGGGCAGAACGCCGAACTGCTCCAGTCCATGGACAAGCGGGCGCAGTTGCAGCTGCGCCTGCAGGAGACGGTCGAGGGGCTGTCGGTCGTGGCGATCAGCTATTACCTCGTCGGCATCGTTGGCTACGCCGCCAAGGGGCTAAAGGGCTTCGGCATGAAGGTCGATCCGGACGTGATCGTCGGGCTGATGATCCCGGTCATCATCGCGTTCGTGTGGTCCGGTGTGCGGCGGATCCGGAAGGTCATCACCGGGGAGCATTGAGCGCCAACACCCCCTTTCCCGCCATCGGCGGGAAAGGGGCTACGTCCTTGCTTTGCTTCAAAAATTTGTTGGACCAACGGAGTGCGACAAGCTGTCGCAGTGCGCAACCCTTTTCCAAGCTCAACCTTTACCCCTGTGGGAGCTTCAACCCTGGCTCTGAGCCTATAGCCATAGTAGGCGGAAGGGCTGATTGTACCTGAGCAGAGCAGGGGGTTAAGCTCAAGCTGCGGGGAAATGTCGCGCTCAAGACGGCATGAACCCTGCAAGTTCCGGCCTTGGCCGTAACGCCCAGCCGTGGATCCCGCGCTGACGAATCGGGACCACAAAAAGATGGGCGAAGGCGGGGCCGGCGGGAAGGGACGACCGCGGCCTAGTACCCTAGGGCTTGCGGCCAACGAGAGGGTTGGGGATGAAGACGCAGACCCTGAACGCCGCCGTATTGGCGGCGATTGCATCTTTGTGCGGATTTTCCGGAAGCGGCATGGCCGCCGAGCCCCATCCCTGGCAGTTGGGGCTTCAGGAAGCGGTCACGCCCGTCCTGCACGCCATGGATTCGTTCCATGACCTGCTGACCGTCATCATCGTCGCCATCGTGCTGCTCGTGCTGGCGCTGCTGATGATCGTCGCGATGCGGTTCAACGCGAAGAAGAACCCGACGCCGTCCAAGACCTCGCATCACACGCTGCTGGAGGTCGCCTGGACCGTCGTTCCGGTCATCATCCTGATCGTCGTCGCCGTGCCGTCCTTCAAGGTGCTGTATCTGGCCGAGCGGACGCCGGAAGCGGAGATGACCATCAAGGTCACCGGGCGGCAGTGGTACTGGGACTACGAATATCCGGACCACGACAACATCGCCTTTTCCAGCCACATGATTCCGGATGAGGAGATCCAGCCGGGCCAGAAGCGTCTGCTGGAGGTGGACAACCGCGTGGTTCTGCCGGTGAACACCAACGTGCGCGTGCTGGTGACGGCCGGCGACGTGATCCATTCCTGGGCCATCCCGTCCTTCGGCGTGAAGAAGGACGCCGTGCCGGGACGCGCCAACGAGACCTGGGTGCGGGTCGAGAAGGAAGGCGTCTATTACGGCCAGTGCTCCGAGATTTGCGGCGTCAATCACGGCTTCATGCCGATCGCGGTCGAGGTCGTCTCCAAGGAGAAGTTCGCCGAATGGGTCGCCAAGGCGAAGGTCGCCTACGGCAATCCCGAAAAGCGCCCCGAAAAACAGGACGTGGCGCTGGCCAACCAGTAACCGACAAGAAGAAATCTTATCGCCGCCACGCGGGATAGAGACGAGGGCTAGAGACATGGCAAACGCCAATCCGGGGGAGGCGCACGGCCACGCCCATGAGCACGATCATCACGTGCCGGGTTTCGTGCACCGCTGGTTCTATTCGACCAACCACAAGGACATCGGGACGCTCTACCTGATCTTCTCGGTCATCGCCGGGCTGATCGGCGGCCTGTTCTCCGTCATCATGCGCATGGAGTTGCAGTCGCCGGGCATGCAGTTCGTCGGTGACGGGCAGGTCTGGAACGTGCTGATCACGGCGCACGGCCTGATCATGGTGTTCTTCGTGGTGATGCCGGCGCTGATCGGCGGCTTCGGCAACTGGTTCGTGCCGCTCATGATCGGGTCGCCCGACATGGCCTTCCCGCGCATGAACAACATCAGCTTCTGGCTGCTGGTGCCGGCCTTCCTGCTGCTGCTGGGCTCGGCGTTTGTCGGCAACGGGGCGGGCACGGGCTGGACGATCTATCCGCCGCTGTCCTCGCCGCTGGGGCACAGCGGGCCGTCGGTGGACATGGCGATCTTCGCGCTGCATCTGGCGGGCGCGTCGTCGATCCTGGGTGCGGTGAACTTCATCACGACCATCTTCAACATGCGCGCACCGGGCATGACGCTGCACAAGATGCCGCTGTTCGTGTGGGCGATGCTGGTCACCGCCTTCCTGCTGCTGCTGGCCGTGCCGGTGCTGGGCGGCGCGATCACCATGCTGCTGACCGACCGCAACTTCGGCACCACCTTCTTCAACCCGGAGGGCGGCGGCGATCCGATCCTGTTCCAGCACCTGTTCTGGTTCTTCGGCCACCCCGAAGTCTACATCATGATCCTGCCGGCCTTCGGCATCATCAGCCACATCGTCTCGACCTTCTCCAAGAAGCCGGTGTTCGGCTACCTGGGCATGGCCTACGCCATGGTCGCCATCGGCGTCGTCGGCTTCGTCGTGTGGGCGCACCACATGTACACGGTCGGCCTGGACGTGGACACCAAGGCCTATTTCACCGCCGCGACCATGATCATCGCGGTGCCGACCGGCGTGAAGATCTTCTCCTGGATCGCCACCATGTGGGGCGGCTCCATCGACTTCCGCGTGCCCATGCTGTGGGCCATCGGCTTCATCTTCCTGTTCACGGTCGGCGGCGTGACCGGCGTGGTGCTGGCCAACGGTGGCTTGGACAACGTGCTGCACGACACCTACTACGTCGTGGCGCACTTCCATTACGTGCTGTCGCTGGGCGCTGTCTTCTCGATCTTCGCCGGCTGGTACTACTGGATCGGCAAGATGTCGGGGCGGCAGTACCCGGAATTCTGGGGCAAGGTTCACTTCTACACGACCTTCATCGGCGTGAACCTGATCTTCTTCCCGCAGCACTTCCTGGGTCTGGCCGGTATGCCGCGCCGCATTCCGGACTATCCGGATGCTTATGCCGGATGGAACATGATTTCTTCCCTCGGTGCGTACATCTCCTTCGCATCCACGCTGTTGTTCGTCTGGATCGCGTACAAGACGCTGACCAGCGGCGAAAAGGTGAGCGCGAACTATTGGGACCAGCAGGGCGGCACCCTGGAATGGACCGTCTCCTCGCCGCCGCCGTTCCACGCGTTCGAAACGCTGCCGCGGATCAAGTGACGACGCACAGGGTCGTGGGGGCTTGACCGCCCCCATGGCCGGGGAGGGCATAAGAATGACGGACCTGAGCCTAGAACGGGTCTCTTCGGGCGGGGCAAGCGCCGGCGACTACATCGAGTTGCTGAAGCCGCGCGTGATGTCGCTGGTGGTGTTCACGGGGCTGGCGGGAATCGTCGTGGCGCCGGGGCATCTGCATCCGGTGCTAGCCTTCGTGGCGGTGTTGTGCATCGCGGTCGGGGCCGGGGCGTCCGGCGCCATCAACATGTGGTACGACCGCGACATCGACGCGGTGATGAGCCGCACCGCCAAGCGCCCGATCCCCTCGGGCCGGGTGGAGGCGGACAACGCGCTGGCCTTCGGCGTGATCCTCGCCGCCGCATCGGTCGTGGTGATGGGGCTGGCGGTCAACTGGACGGCCTCGGCGCTGCTGGCGCTGACCATCGGCTTTTACATCCTCGTCTATACGATGTGGCTGAAGCGCCGCACGCCGCAGAACATCGTGATCGGCGGGGCTGCCGGCGCCTTCCCGCCGATGATCGGCTGGGCGGCGGTGACCGGCGGGGTCGAACTGCCGTCGATCATCCTGTTCCTGCTGATCTTCCTGTGGACGCCGCCGCATTTCTGGGCGCTGGCCCTGTTCCGCAACGGCGACTACACACGCGCCGGCGTGCCGATGATGCCGGTGGTCGCCGGGCCGGAAGCGACCAAGCGGCAGATGCTGCTCTACACGCTGGTGCTGCTGCCGGTGGCGGCCGCGCCGTATTTCGTGGGCATCGGGGGGCTCGCCTACCTCGCCGGGTCGAGCGTGCTGGGCGCCCTGTTCGTGCTGTGCGCGGTGCGGGTGCTGCGTTCGACCGACGACAAGCCGGCCAAGCAGATGTTCGGCTTCTCGATCCTTTACCTGTTCCTGCTGTTCGCCCTGCTGGTGGGCGAGCATCTCGCATCGTGAGGTGAGGCATGACCGTCATGGACGATATCCAGGCCGAGATGGAACGGCGCAAGCGTCTGCGCGGGCGCAACTACGCGGTGCTGGCCGCACTTCTGGCGCTGGTGGCGCTGTTCTACGTCATCACCGTCGTGCGCATGGGGGGGATGTAGCGGCATGACCGAGAAGCTCCGGCGCCGGAACCGGCTGTTCCTGATCGGGCTGCTCGGCCTTGTGGCGGGGATGACCGGGCTCGCCTACGCGTCGGCGCCGCTCTACTCGCTGTTTTGCCAGGTGACCGGCTTCGGCGGGACCACCCAGCGGGCCAGCGCCGCGCCGGCACAGGTGGTGGAGCGCACCATCACCGTCCGCTTCAATTCGGACGTCAACAACGCGCTGCCCTGGTCCTTCCGGCCGGAACAGCGCGCGCTGACGGTGAAGCTGGGTGAGACGGGGCTGGCCGCCTACCGCGCGGAGAACCGGGGGAGCAAGCCCACGGTCGGCACGGCCTCCTACAACGTCACGCCGGACAAGGCCGGGCGCTACTTCAACAAGATCGAGTGCTTCTGCTTCACCGAACAGGTGCTGGAACCCGGACAGGCGGTGGACATGCCCGTGGCCTTCTTCGTCGATCCGGCGCTGGCCGCGGACCCGGCCATGGAGGACGTGACCACCATCACCCTGTCCTACACCTTCTTCCGCGCGAAGGACGAAGGCGCGGTGCTGGCGCAGCAACACGGCAAGAAAAGCGAAACGGCGTCGCCCAAGGCGACCGCGACCAACTGAACGAAACGGGGTTGGAAAAGACGATGGCCGACATCACGCACGGGCAAATGCCGCACGCACCCGCCTCCGCCCACGGCGCGGGGGAGGGCATTCCGCATCCCTACCATCTGGTGAAGCCAAGCCCCTGGCCCCTGCTGGGCGCCTTCGCCGGCGGCCTGCTGGCGCTGGGCATGGTGATCTACATGCATGGCGGCGGCTGGCTTCTGCTGGCGCTGGGTGTCCTGTCGGTGGCCGGCGTGATGTTCGGCTGGTGGCGCGACGTCATCAAGGAGGCGGTGCGCGAAAAGGCCCACACCCCCGTCGTGAAGATCGGCCTGCGCTACGGCATGTCGCTGTTCATCGCGTCGGAGGTGATGTTCTTCGCCGCCTTCTTCTGGGCCTTCTACGACGCGGCTCTGTTCCCGAAGGTGTTCGCGCAGAACCCGGCCGGTGTCTGGCCGCCGCCGCACATCCAGACCTTCGACCCGTTCCATCTGCCCTTCCTGATGACGCTGATCCTGCTGCTGTCGGGCGTCACCGTCACCTGGGCGCATCACGCGATCATCGAGGGCAACCGGCGGGACGCCTCGCGGGCACTGGGCCTGACGGTGCTGCTGGGCGTCATGTTCACCTTCTTCCAGGCCTGGGAGTACAGCCACGCCTCCTTCGGCTTCACGGATGGCATCTACCCGTCCACCTTCTTCATGGCGACGGGCTTCCACGGCTTCCACGTCATCGTCGGCACGATCTTCCTGTTCGTCTGCTGGATCCGCACGATGAAGGGCCACTTCACCCCGCAGAGCCACTTCGGCTTCGAGGCGGCGGCCTGGTACTGGCACTTCGTCGACGTGGTCTGGCTGTTCCTGTTCGTGTCGATCTACTGGTGGGGCTCCGCCGGAGGAGCGCACGGGCATTGAGCGAGTTCCACCCCAACGTTTCCCCCCTGACCGCGGGCATGCGTTGCGCGTGCCCGCGCTGCGGCCGGGGGAAGCTGTTCAAGGGCTTCCTCACGGTCAAGGACACCTGCGACGTCTGCGGGCTGGAACTGTCCCGGCATGACAGCGGCGACGGGCCGGCAGTGTTCCTGATCTTCATCCTGGGCTTTCTGGTCGTACCGGTGGCGCTGTGGGTGTCGATGACGGTGGAGTGGCCGCTGTGGCTGCACGCCATCGTCTGGAGCATCGTCATCCTGGGCTTGGCGCTGGGGATGCTGCGGCCGGCCAAGGCCTATGTCGTGGCGCTCCAATACCGTTACCGGCGGAACGAGCTGGAGGGAGGGCCACATCCGTGACCATGACCGTCGACGCGGCGCCGCGCCGCTTCCGCCCGTCGCTGACGGCGACGCTGATCACCGTGCCGGCGGTGCTGATCATGCTGGCGCTGGGCACCTGGCAGGTGCAGCGCATGGCCTGGAAGGCCGAGCTGATCCAGCGGGTCGAGCAGCGTGTGACGGCGCCCCCGGTGCCGCTGCCCGCCACCGTCTCCGATCCCGAGGGTTTCGAGTTCCGTCCGGTAACCGTCACCGGGCGTTATCTGCACGACAAGGAAATGCGCCTGATGGCCCGGCCCCGGCAGGGGCAGGTGGGCTATGAGGTGCTGACCCCGCTCCAGCGCGCCGACGGCGGGGGCGTGGTTCTGGTCAACCGGGGCTTCGTGCCCATGGACCGGCGCGATCCGGCGACCCGGCCGGAGAGCCGGACCGGGGGCGAGGTGACCGTCACCGGGCTGGTGCGGCTGCCCCATCCCGCCGGCTGGTTCCAGCCGGAGAACCGGCCGGGCGCCGATGCCTGGATGCGCGTGGACCCGCCGGCCATGGCCGCCGCGCAAGGATTGTCCGGTGTGGCGCCGCTGGTGGTGGAGGCTTTGCCGGACGCGGGCCGGTCGGGCGGCGTGCTGAACGGCATTGCACCGCAGGTCGAGCTGCCCAACAACCATCTGCAATACGCGATCACGTGGTATAGCCTCGCCGTGACGCTGATCGTGATCTTCGTCCTGTCGCAACGCCGCCGGATCGAGCCCGCACCATGACCGCCTCCATGACCGCTTACCAGGAACTGGAACGCCGCTACGCCCGCATCGCCGCCATCGGGGACGCGCTCGGGATCCTGGGCTGGGACACGCAGACCATGATGCCGGTCGGCTCCAACGACGGGCGGGCCGAGCAGACGGCGGCCCTGTCGGTGGTGGCGCACGAGCTGGCGACCGACCCGCGCATCGGCGCGTGGCTGGCGGAGGCCGAATCCGACGGCGGCCTGGACCCGTGGCGCAAGGCGAACCTGCGGGAGATGCGCAGCCGCTATCTGCACGCCACCGCCGTCCCGGCCGATCTGGTGGAGGCGACCAGCCGGGCGATTTCCGTCTGCGACATGACGTGGCGCACCGCGCGGGCGGAGAGCGACTTCAAGATGCTGCTGCCCTCCCTGACGGAGGTTCTGGCCCGCGTCCGCGAGTGCAGCGAGGCCAAGGCGGCGGCCATGGGCCTGAGCCCGTACGACACCATGCTGGACCAGCACGATCCCGGTGCGCGGGCCGAGCGCATCGACGCGCTGTTCGACGACCTCGCCGCCTTCCTGCCCGGCCTGATCGAGCGTGTTCTGGAAAAGCAGGCACGCGAGCCGGAGGTGCTGCGGCCGGAGGGGACCTTCCCGGTCGAGGCGCAGCGGGCGCTGGGCGAGAAGCTGATGCGGCAGGCCGGCTTCGACTTCGACCGTGGGCGGCTGGACGTGTCTCTGCACCCCTTCTGCGGCGGGGCGACCGACGACGTGCGCCTGACCACCCGCTACGACGAGGCGGACGTTACCAAGGCGCTGATGGCCGTGATGCACGAGACCGGCCATGCGCTCTACGAACAGGGCCGCCCGCGCGCCTGGATCCGCCAGCCGGTCGGGGAATCGCGCGGCATGGCCGTGCACGAGAGCCAGTCGCTGATGGTGGAGATGCAGGCCTGCCGCTCGCCGGAGTTCCTGTCCTACCTGGGCCCGGTCGTGCGGGAAGCCTTCGGCGGCTCCGGCCCGGCTTGGGAAGTGGACAACCTGCGCCGCCTCTACACCCACGTGGAGCGCGGCTTCATTCGCGTGGACGCCGACGAGGTCACCTACCCGGCGCATGTGATCCTGCGCTACCGCCTGGAGAAGGCGATGGTCGGCGGGGATTTGGCGCTGAAAGACCTGCCGGGCGCCTGGAACGAGGGGATGCGGGAACTGGTCGGCGTCGTGCCGCCGGACGACCGCCAGGGCTGCTTGCAGGACATCCACTGGCCGTCGGGCGGCTGGGGCTACTTCCCCAGCTACACGCTGGGCGCCATGACGGCGGCGCAGCTGTTCGACGCGGCCAACCGCGCCGATCCGGAGATCAAGCCGGCGCTGGCTCGTGGCGACATCGGCCCGCTGGTGCGCTGGCTGCGCGCAAACGTGCACGAGAAAGGCTGTCTTTATGCCTCCGGCGACGAGCTTCTGACCGCCGCGACCGGCCGGGCGCTGGACGCGTCGGTGTTCAAGCGGCACCTGGAAGCGCGGTATCTCGGGTCGTAAGAGGCAAAAATTTGCATTTTTCCGGCGCGCAAAAGGCTAGCCGCTAACCCTCCATTGCCGATCCGGCCGGTCGTAGCGATGCCGGATCGGCTTTGCCTGAAAAGCCGCTAAAAGCCGCGCGAACTCTTGTCTTTCCTCTCGGTAGGGGCGGGCGCCGCCGCGGGTCTTCCGTCCGGTTTTGATCACAACTTGCGATGAATGCGGCCGGTGTTCGGCTGCAATTGGCAATAAACTGTTAACCATAAATGCCCAGCCTCGGGGCCAACGCAAAACGGCAACGAGGTTCAAAAATGAGCATCGCCAAGGGCTTCCTGCACACGAACGGCAACCAGATCGTGGATTCGTCGGGTCAGAACGTTAAGCTGACCGGCGTGAACTGGTTCGGCGCCGAAGGCTTTGTCTTCAACCCCAACGGCATGGACATGCGCGGCTACTGGGGCATGATGGACCAGATGAAGAGCCTCGGCTTCAACGCCATTCGTCTGCCGTGGAGCGATGCGATGCTCGACGCCAATCGCGCGACGGGCATTGACACTTCGAAGAACCCCGACCTGCAGAACAAAACGCCGCTCGAAGTCTTCGACAAGGTCATCGACTACGCCGGCCGGATCGGCCTGAAGGTCATCCTCGACCACCATCGTTCCAGCGACGGCGCGTCGGCCAACGAGAACGGCCTGTGGTACGACGACAAGTACCCCGAGTCGAAGATGATCGAGAACTGGAAGATGCTGGCCGAGCGGTACAAGGGCAACGACACCGTCGTCGCCGCCGACCTGCACAACGAGCCGCACGGCCAGGCTACCTGGGGCGGCGGCGACAAGGCCACCGACTGGGCCTGGGCCGCGGAGCGCATCGGCAACGCCATCCAGTCCGTGAACAAGGACTGGCTGCTGATGGTCGAGGGCACCGAGATCCACGACGGCCAGTGGGAATGGTGGGGCGGCAACCTGCGTGGCGCCAAGGATCGCCCGATCGAGTTCGACACGCCGAACAAGCTGGTCTATTCGGTCCACTCCTATGGGCCGTCCATCCATGAGATGGAGTGGTTCAAGGCCGACAACTATCCGAACAACCTGCCGGCCCAGTACAGCGACAACTGGGGCTGGCTGCTGGAGGAGAACGAGGCGCCCGTTCTGGTCGGCGAATTCGGCGGCAAGCTGGAGACCGAGCAGGACAAGAAGTACATGGCCAAACTGATCGACTACATGAACGGCGATCTGGACGGCAACGGCACCAACGACCTGGGCGCCGGCAAGGAAGGCGCCAGCTGGACCTACTGGTCATGGAACCCGAACTCGGGCGACACCGGCGGTATCCTGAAGGACGATTGGAAGACGGTCGATCAGACCAAGTACAACGCCATCAAGGAAGGCCTGTTCGCCGGCGGCGGCAGCGAGGGCAAGGCCCCGTGGTCGCCGGCCAAGGCCCAGGCACTGTCCGCTGATGTGGACGTGTGGGCGCACAAGGTGACCGAGGCGCAGGGCGCCGACGCCACCGCGCCGGCGACGGCCGAGGCCATGGCCGCTCCGGCGCTCGATCCGGCGCACATGGACTTCTACCAGGACCTGCCGCAGGCGCATCACGACCTGACCGACCTGCATTCGGCGGGTTGATCCGGGAGCGGATGAACGACGGGGCCGGCAGCCACGCTGCCGGCCCCTTTCGTTGTCTCGGCCGGAAGCGTGCAGCCGCTTGCGCGGATGGGGGGCAGCGGCTAACTATGCCCCTTTCCGTCCGTTGGCCTTCTCTCGGTTTCGGCCTCGTCATTGTGTGGAGTGTGTGCGGTGAAGTACGTCAGCACGCGGGGGCAAGCCCCGGTCCTGGGTTTCGAAGACGTCCTGCTGGCCGGCCTCGCGCGTGACGGCGGCCTTTACGTGCCGCAGACTTGGCCGCAGTTCTCGGCGGACGAGATCCGGGCGATGCGCGGGCTGCCCTACAGCGAGATCGCCGTGCGCGTCATGCTGCCCTTCCTGGGCGGCGCCATCGCCGAGGACGAGTTCCGCACCATCGTCGAGGACGCCTACGCCACCTTCGACCACGCCGCCGTGACGCCGCTGGTGCAGCTGGACCAGCGCACCTGGGTGCTGGAGCTGTTCCACGGCCCGACGCTCGCCTTCAAGGACGTGGCGCTGCAACTGCTCGGCCGCTTGTTCGACCATGTGCTGGCCAAGCGGGGCGAGCGCGTCACCATCGTCGGTGCCACCTCCGGCGACACCGGCTCCGCCGCCATCGAGGCGTGCCGTGACCGCCAGAACGTCGACATCTTCATCATGCACCCGAAGGGCCGCACGTCGGAGGTGCAGCGCCGGCAGATGACCAGCGTGCTGTCCGACAACGTGCACAACATCGCCCTGCACGGCACCTTCGACGACTGCCAGGATCTGGTGAAGGCGATGTTCAACGACGTGGCCTTCCGCGACCGAATGGGCCTGTCGGCGGTGAACTCCATCAACTGGGCGCGCATCATGGCCCAGATCGTCTACTACTTCACGGCGGCGGTGGCGCTGGGCGCGCCGGACCGCAAGATCGCCTTCACCGTGCCGACCGGCAATTTCGGCAACGTCTACGCCGCCTACGGCGCGCGGGCGATGGGGCTGCCGGTGGAGAAGCTGATCGTGGGCTCCAACTCCAACGACATCCTGGCGCGCTTTTTTGCGAGCGGCACCATGTCGGCGGCTCCGGTCGTGCCTACATTGAGCCCCAGCATGGACATCCAGATCTCCTCCAACTTCGAGCGGCTGCTGTTCGACCTGCTGGGCCGCGACGGTGCGGCCGTGCAGGAGTCGATGGACCGCTTCCGGGCCGAGGGCAAGTTCGCCGTGACCGACGCCCAGCTGGCCGAGGCGCTGACCGTCTTCGCCGGCCACCGGGTGGACGAGGCCGGCACCATGGCCACCATCGAGCAGGTGTGGGGCGAGTGCGGCTATCTGCTGGACCCGCACACGGCGGTCGGCGTGGCCTCGGCCGAGACGGCGGCGCTCGATCCGGACGTCGCGGTGGTCGTGCTGGCGACCGCCCATCCCGCCAAGTTCCCCGACGCGGTGGAAAAGGCGACCGGCCGCCGGCCGGAACTGCCGCCCCGCCTGTCCGACCTGTATGTGCGCGAGGAGCGCCTGTCCGAGCTGCCCAACGAGCTGGGCGCCGTGCAGGCGTTCGTCGCCGCCCGCGCCCGCGCCGCCAAGGAGGCCGCATGACCATTCGAGTGACCACGCTGCCGAACGGGCTGCGCGTCGCGACCGACACCATGCCCGACGTGCAGTCGGTGTCGCTCGGCTGCTGGGTCGGCGTGGGCACGCGGAACGAGACGGCGGCGGTCAACGGCGTCGCCCATCTGGTCGAGCACATGCTGTTCAAGGGCACGGAGCGCCGTTCGGCCTATCGCATCTCCGAGGAGATCGAGAATGTCGGCGGCCAGCTGAACGCCTACACGACCCGCGAGCAGACGGCCTATTACGCCAAGGTGCTGCACGAGGACACCGCCCTGGCGCTCGACATCATCGCGGACATGCTCCAGCACTCCAAGCTGGACGAGGACGAGCTGGTGCGCGAGCGCACGGTGGTGTTGCAGGAGATCGGGCAGAGCGTCGACACGCCCGACGACATCATCTTCGACCATTTCCAGTCCACCGCCTATCCGGGGCAGTCCCTGGGGCGGCCGGTGCTGGGCTCCGCCGACATCGTCGGGGCGCTGCCGCGCTCGGCCCTGGTCGAGTACATCGACGGGCACTACAGCGCCCCCGGCATCGTGCTGGCCGCCGCCGGCCGGCTTGAGCACGACCGGCTGGTGGAGATGGCGCTGAAGTCTTTCGGGAACCTGTCCGGCAAGCTGGTGCCCGAGGGGGAGGGCGCCCGCTACGTCGGCGGCGACTACCGCGAGGCGCGCGACCTGGAGCAGATGCACCTCGTCCTGGGTTTCGACGGGGTGGGGGTGCACGACCCCGACTATTACGCCCATTCGGTGCTGTCCACCTTGCTCGGCGGCGGCATGTCGTCCCGCCTGTTCCAGGAGGTGCGGGAAAAGCGCGGGCTGGTCTATTCGATCTACACCTTCACCGGCGGCTACCGCGACGGCGGGCTGTTCGGCGTCTACGCCGGCACCGGCGAGGATGAGGTGACGGAACTGGTCCCCGTGGTCTGCGACGAGCTGGTCAAGGTCGCCGAGGACGTGACCGAGGACGAGGTCATGCGCGCCGCCGCGCAGTTGAAGGCGGGCACGCTGATGGCGCTGGAAAGCACGATGTCCCGCTGCGAGCAGCTGGGCCAGCAGCTTCTGGTCTACAACCGCCCGGTTCCGGTCGAGGAGATCGTCACCAAGATCAACGCGGTGGACCGCGACGCCGTCGTTCGCGTCGCCAAGCGCCTGCGCGCCAGCCGGCCCACGGTCGCGGCCCTCGGTCCCATCGACCGGCTGGAAAGCTACGACCGGATCGCGGCTCGTCTGGCGTAAGGGGAAGCCGGCATGATCCGCCTGCTCGGCAGCGGCCTCATCAGTCCTCCGGCGGTGCGGCTGGACGGTTCCGTCTGCTACATCCGGCCGCCCTTGCCGCGTGACTGGCGCGAGTGGGCCGACTTGCGGGCGGAGTCCCGGTCCTTTCTCACCCCGTGGGAGCCGACCTGGCCGGCGGACGCGCTGACCCGCGCCGCCTTCGGCCGCCGCCTGCGCCGGCAGGCCCAGGAATGGCGCGACGACGAGGGCTACAGTTTTCTGGTGTTCGACCGGAACACGGACGCGCTGGTGGGCGGCCTCGGCCTCACCAACATCCGGCGCGGCGTGGCGCAGATGGGTACGCTCGGCTACTGGGTCGGGCAGACGCACGCGCGGCGCGGCTACATTTCCGGGGCGACTCGGCTGGTGCTGGACTTCGCCTTCGGGCAACTGGGGCTGCACCGGGTCGAGGCCGCCTGCCTGCCGACCAACGCGGCCAGCCGTGGTCTGCTGGAAAAGGTCGGCTTCACGCACGAAGGCTACGCGCGCGGCTATCTGCGCATCGACGGGGCGTGGCGGGACCACGTGCTCTACGCCATCCTGCGCGAGGAATGGCGGGGTTAGGGCGACCGCGTCAAAAGGGGTGCTGTAACGCCTTTTTGTGTGGGCTGGGCACTGTACGCTTAACCGACGATTAACCGGCTTGGCGCACTCTTTCGCAATGACGCACGCAGCGAATGAGGCGGAGATGTCTCCGAAGCCCACCTTTACGCAAGAAAATTCCCACCGTTACGCGGTTGAGCACGCTGGCCGCCGCGTTGCCCTTCAGTACGAGCCGGCCGGCTTCCAGAGCGGCTGGGCGGTTTACGCCGACGACACGCTGGTCGAGCGTTGCCCCGAATTCATGCAGGCGCGCGGCCTCGCCCTGGCACTCGCCACTCAGGATGCGTGAGTCCGCCTTGGTTGGTGATTGGTGAAAAGGCCGTGCCGGTGAGGCGCGGCCTTTTTCGTTACGCGTGCCCGGCCTCGCCCGACAGCATGGACAGGCTGACACCGAGCTTGGCGATGGAGCGTTCCCACTTGGTGTCGAGATCGGGGTCGAACAGCAGACCCTCGTCGCAGGGGACGTTCAGCCAGCCGTTGGCCTGGATCTCCGCGTCGAGCTGGCCCGGCCCCCAGCCGGCGTAGCCGAGCAGCAGGATGTTGCGCCGGGGGCCGCGATCCTCGGAAATCGCGCGCAGAATGTCGATGGTGGCGGTCAGCGCCACGTCGTCGTCCACCACCAGCGTGCCTTCCCGCACATAATCGGTCGAATGCAGCACGAAGCCGCGCCCGGATTCCACCGGCCCGCCGTAGTGCACGGGCATGTTGGTTACCGGTTCCTCGACATCCAGCTCCAACTGCTCGAGCAAGTCCTCGAACGTGACCGACCCGAACAGCCGATTCACGACGAGCCCCATGGCGCCGTCCTCGTTATGAGCGCACATATAAATCACGGTGCGCTGAAAGCGCGGATCCATCATGCCCGGCATCGCGATGAGCAACTGGCCGGTCAGATATTCCGAGGACTTGGTCAGGTGCGGCATGGGCGTTATCCTTGTGTCCGGGGCGGAAGAGCCCACATGGGCATCGAACCATGGGGGCTTCAACCCGCAGCCGTCTTCACCCGAGTGTGACAGCACGGGCCAAGCTTTGTCATCCAGTATAGCTGCGGCCAGTATAGCTTCGGCTTGTGGCCGTTTCCCTACTCATATGAGAACAGTCCGCGCGATGAAAAGGTTTGCCTCCCTGGTGCTCGCCATCCTGGCCTTGACCGTACCCGCAACGGGTAGGGCCGACACGACATGGAGCAAGGCGGGGCCGGTCGAGGCGCGGCTGGTCGCGTCGGTGCAGGGGACCGGCGATCTGGCGGCCCTGCCGCTGGGGCTGGAACTGCGGCTGGAACCGGGGTGGAAGACCTACTGGCGCTCCCCCGGCGATGCGGGCTTCGCGCCCCGGCTGGACTGGGCGGGCTCGACCAATTTGAAGACGGCGGAGCTGTCCTATCCGGCGCCGCACCGCTTCACCGTGCTGGGCTTCGAGACGGCCGGCTACAACGCCGAGGTGATGTTCCCGCTGACCGCCACCCTGACGGAACCGGGCAAGCCGGTCGATCTGGCGCTGAACGCCGAACTGCTGATCTGCTCGACGATCTGCGTGCCGCAGACGGTGAAGCTGGGCCTGTCGATTCCCGCCGGACCGGCGACTCCGGGACCGCACGCTAACGACATCGCGCGCGCCCTGTCGCAGGTGCCGGGCGACGGGCGCGCCGCCGGCCTGACGGTCGAGGCCGTGCGCGGTGAAGGCTCCGTTCTGGAGGTCGAGGTCACGGGCCGCGAGACGTTGGTTGCGCCGGACGTGTTCGTGGAGACCGACCCGCCGCTGTCCTTCGCGGCGCCCAAGCGCGTCTTCTCCGACAACGACCGCCGGGTGCGACTGCGGCTTGAGGCCACCGACGCACCGGCCGGGCTGGAACTTGCCGGGCGCGCGATGACGCTGACGGTGGTGGACGGTGACCGGTCCATGGAGACGGCGGCGACCGCCACGGCTGGCCTTGGCGGGACCGGGGGCGTGGCGGGCGGACTGTTCGCCATGCTGGGCGTGGCGCTGCTGGGCGGGCTGATTCTGAACCTGATGCCCTGCGTTCTGCCGGTGCTGTCGCTGAAGCTGCTGTCCGTCGTGCAGCACGGCGGGCGCGCTCCGGGGGCGGTGCGTGCCGGGTTCCTGGCTTCGGCGGCCGGCATTCTGGCGTCCTTCCTGGCGCTGGCCGGCGCGCTGGTCGCTCTGAAGGCGGGGGGCGGCGCCGTGGGGTGGGGCATCCAGTTCCAGCAACCGTTCTTTCTGGTCTTCATCGTCGTTCTGGTGACTCTGTTCGCCGCCAACCTGTGGGGCCTGTTCGAGGTCCCGTTGCCGCGCGCCCTGGCCGACCGCATGGGTGGGCCGGAAGGCCATGGCCTCGGCGGGCAGTTCGCGACGGGCGCTTTTGCCACCCTGCTGGCCACCCCCTGTTCGGCGCCGTTCCTGGGGACGGCGGTGGGCTTCGCGCTGGCGAATGGTCCGGCGGAGGTCTTCGCCATCTTCGCCGCGCTGGGCGTGGGGCTGGCGCTGCCGTACCTGCTGGTGGCGGCCTTTCCGCGCGTGGCGCGGCTGTTGCCTCGGCCGGGGCGGTGGATGGTGGGGCTGCGTCGCGTGCTGGGCGGCGCGCTGGCCCTGACCGCCGTATGGCTGCTGTCGGTGCTGGCGGTCCAGGTGGGGGAGGTTGCGGCGCTGAGCGTCGCGGTGCTGATGGTCGGGCTGGTCGTTGCCCTGTGGGTCGGGCGGGGGCTGGCGGCCCGCTGGGCGGGGGCGGCGCTGGCGGGTTTGCTCGCCCTGGTGGCCTTCGCGGTGCCGGCGACGTTCGGTCCGTCCGTCGGAGCGGCACCGGCCGTCACGGATGCGGCGACGCGCTGGGTTCCCTTCGCCGAGGACGCCATCCGGGAGCATGTCGCGGCCGGGCGCACGGTCTTCGTGGATGTGACCGCCGACTGGTGCATCACCTGCCAGGCCAATAAGAAGTTGGTCCTGGATCGGGGTGAGGTTGCCAAGCGGCTGGAGGACGGTGCGGCGGTGATCGCCATGCGCGCCGACTGGACGCGGCCCGATGAGGGGATCGCCCGTTACCTCGCCAAGCATGGCCGCTACGGCATCCCGTTCAACATCGTCTACGGACCGGGCGCCCCGGACGGCATAGCGCTGCCCGAACTGCTGACGGAAGGCGCGGTGCTGGACGCGCTGAACCGGGCGCGAGGCAAGAGTGACGGGCTTGCCGCGCTGCCGGCCAAAAGCTAGAACGGTACTTTAGAACGGTTCAATCTTTGGGAGGGTAGAAAACAATGACGATCCAAGTCGGCGACACCATTCCGTCGGTCACGCTGAAGCACCTGACCGACAACGGCATGCAGGACATCACCACCGACGAGATCTTCAAGGGCAAGACGGTTGTGCTGTTCTCCGTGCCGGGCGCCTTCACGCCGACCTGCTCGGCCAAGCATCTGCCGGGCTTCGTCCAGCAGGCCGAGGCGCTGAAGGGCAAGGGCGTGGACAACATCGTCTGCCTCGCCGTCAACGACCCGTTCGTGATGCGCGCCTGGGGCGAGAAGAACAACGTCGAGAACAAGGTCGTCATGCTGCCAGACGGCAACGCGGCCTTCACTCAGGCGCTGGGCTTGACGATGGACGGTTCGGGCTACGGCCTCGGCACGCGCGGCCAGCGCTTTGCCCTGGTGGCGAAGGACGGGAAGGTTACCCACCTCGCCGTGGAGAAGCCCGGCCAGTTCGAGGTCTCCTCGGCCGAAGCGGTGCTGGGCGCGCTGTAATTTTCACCGGCGATGCGCGCCGACCTATAGCGATTAAAATGGGGTGCTGTGGCGGGGCCCCTTCCTCCCACGCTTCGCGTGGGCCCCTCCTTCCCCCACCTTGCGGCGGGGGCAGGTTATGTTCCCTCCCCCGCCGCAAGGTGGGGGAGGGCTAGGGTGGGGGGCTCGCCGAAGCGGCCTTTAAGTGAAGCCGAAACCCAACATCAGGCGAACAACGGCTCAGGAAGCCGTGCGCCTTCCGGCAGAGTGATCCCAAACATTTCCGACAGGACGGACGTTGTCTCGTCCGCTGACGCGATCGTGCGCTGCTCGCGGCCATCCGGGCGACTGATGGTCAAGTCGCGGTTGCGCAGGACGACGCGCTCGTGCCGTCGCACCCGTTGCGCCGTCAGCGTGTGGCGGAAGATCGAGTCCCGGTGCGTCGAGGTGAACCAGTTCGCCATCTCGAAGTCCGCTGGATGCTGCGCCTCCAGCGTGAAGGCGTACATGTCGATCCACCCGTCGTCCTGGTTGCCCTGGAGCACCCACACGCCGTCGCCTTCCCGCGCGAGGCGGAAGGACACGATGGGAAAGCGGAACTCCCGGTCGGCGATCAGGGGCAAGGGCTCTAGAAGGCCGAGGCCGCCCCAGCCCACGTCGGTCAGGTAGGGCTGCCCCTCCACCTCCGTGAGCAACAGCATGTGCGTGCGCGGGCGGACGCCGACGCGGCCCATGCGCACGCGCGCGGCGAGCGGGCGCACGGTGAAGCCGACGGCCTCCAGAACATGCTGGAACAGCGTGTTCCGCTCAAAGCAGTAGCCGCCGCGCCGCTCGGTCACCAGCTTGCGCGTGATGTCCTCGATGGCGAGGGAGACGGGGCGGCCGAGCAGTACATCCAGGCTCTCGAACGGGATCGCCGCCGGGTGGGCCTCGTGCAGGGCCTTCAGCGTCGCCAGCGTGGGGGCATGGGTACCGGTCCAGCCGATGCGGGCGAGATAGGCGTCCAGATCCATGGTCGTCATCCGGCCTTCGTGCGATCCCAGCTGTTCGGGCCGGGGCCGCGTTCGCGCAGCTTGGCCTTCTGCACCTTCGCGGTCGGGGTTTTGGGCAGCGCGTCGAGGACTTCGATGTAGCGCGGCTGGGCGTAGCGGGGCAACTCGCGCTCGGCAAAGCGCGCCACGTCGGCGGGATCGAGCGCCGCGCCAAGTTCCGGGACGATGGCGATCATGATGTCGTCCTCCGCGTCGCGCAGGCCGGAGGGCACGCCGTAGGCCGCGACCTCTGCCACGCCGTCGATGCGCGACAGTGCCGTTTCGACCTCGTAGGAGGAGACGTTCTCGCCGCGCCTCCGGATGCAGTCCTTGATGCGGTCGATGAAGGTAACGTAGCCGTCCTGGTCCATGGTCGCGGCGTCGCCGGTGTGGAACCACAGGTTCCGCCACGCCTCCACCGTCTTGTCGGGCATGCGGTGATAGCCGGACAGGAAGCCGAAGGCTGCCTTCGGCCGCACGACGATTTCCCCCACCTGACCGGGCGGCAGGGCGATACCGGTTTCCGGATCGTGGATCGCGACCTCGAAATAGCGGTCATAGACGCGGCCGCAGGTGCCGGGGCGGACCTTGCCCATCTCGGCGTAGAGGGGAATGTTCACCTCGGTCATGCCGTAGAGGCTGATGACGTCGCGGATGCCGAAGCGCTCGCGCAGCACCTGCTCGGTGTCGGCCGGGTTGGGCGCGGCGCCGACGAGGCGCAGGCTGTGGTCGCGGTCGTCCGGGCGCGGCGGCTGCGCGGCGACGAAGGCGGTCACGGCGCCCAGCGAGTTGGTGACCGTGCAGCGGTGGCGGCGGATGTCGTCCAGCCAGGCGGACGCGCTGAACCGCTCGCGCAGCACCGCCGACCCGCCGGACACCATGGCGGCGAACAGTTGCATGTAGAGCGCGTTTGCGTGGAACAGCGGCAGGCAGATGTAGAAGCGGTCTTCCGGAGTCAGGGCGTAGTTGTCGATGGAGCCGAGCGCGAACAGGAAGCCGTGTGCGTGCGGCATCAGCACGCCCTTCGACGGCCCCGTGGTGCCGGAGGTGTACATGATGCAGGCGTCATCGCAGGCGCGCGGCATCGGGCCGGTGTAGGGCGTGGCCGCCCGCCAGCCGTCGAAAGCGACGTGGGGCAAGGCTGCCTCCGCGCCGGGGACGACCAGCGTGCGCAGCGCGGTCAGGCGGGGAGCGATTTCGGTGACGCGTTCGACGAGGTGCGGCGCGACGATGGCCAGAGCCGCCCCGGCGTTCTCCAATTGGTGTTCGAGAAAGCCGCCCTTCAGGTCGGTGTTGAGCGCCACCAGGATGGCGCCGATCCGGCCGAGGCCCAGCCAGAGCCGCACGAAATCCAGCCCGTTCGGCAGCATGACGGCAACCGTATCGCCGGGCTTCACGCCGAGATCCGTGAGGAATCCCGCGACGAGGGCGGACTGCCGTTCGGCCTCGGCGTAGGTCAGCGCCTCGCCGTCCACCATGGTGACGAAGGGTTTGTCGCCGCGTGTGGCGGCCTGGAACGCCAGAACTTCCGGCAGGACCCAGCGGGCTTCATTCCGCAGATGCGGGTACATGGTCTCTTCCTCCCCAACGATCCTTATCGTGCTTTTTTGGGTCGTTCTTGCGGGGAGGTTAGCGGGGACCTGACCTTTGCGGCAAGGCACCCTTACGGAAGGGCGGTTATGCGCCGCGCGCCGCCTTTCGGACCTCCTCGACGCCCTGGCGGGCCAGCGCGTCGGCGCGTTCGTTCTCCGGATGGCCGGCGTGGCCGCGCACCCAATGGAACTCGATGTCGTGCTGCTGCTTGGCGGCGTCGAGGCGCTTCCACAGATCCTCGTTCTTCACCGGCTTGTTGTCGGCGGTCTTCCAGCCCTTGGCCTTCCAGCCGTAAATCCACTTGGTGATGCCGTTCTTCACATACTCGCTGTCGGTGTAGAGGCGCACCTTGACCGGCTTCTTCAGGGCCTCCAGCGCCTGGATGGCGGCCATCAGCTCCATGCGGTTGTTGGTGGTGGCTGGTTCGCCCCCATACAGCTCCTTTTCCACGGTGCCGTAGCGCAGGATAGCGCCCCAGCCGCCGGGGCCGGGGTTGCCGCTGCACGCCCCGTCCGTGAAGATGTCCACGGCCTTCAGAGCGGGCGTCTCAGTGGTCATGAGCCTTAAACTTCGTAGGTGCCGCCGTCGTCGAGCGCGTAATCGCCCAAGCCCTTGACGGTCTGGTGGAAGCGCAGCTTGCGCAGATACTCCAGCGGGTCCTTCGGCTTCACGAAGGCGCCCGGCGGATGGTTCAGCCAGTCGTAGAGGCGGGTCAGCAGGAACCGCAAGGCGCTGCCCCGGCACAGCCAGGGCAGGGCCTCCAACTCCTCGCGGGAGAGGGGGCGGACCTTCTGGTAGCCGGTCAGCAGCATCCGCGCCTTGGTGGCGTTGAACGACCCGTCGATCTCGAAGCACCACGCGTTCAGGCAGATGGCGACGTCGTAGACCAGGAAGTCGTTGCAGGCGAAGTAGAAGTCGATCAGGCCCGACAGCTCGTTCCCGCGGAAGAACACGTTGTCGGGGAACAGGTCGGCGTGGATGACCCCGGCGGGCAGAGCCTTCGGCCAGTGCGCCTCAAGGGCGGACAGCTCCGCCTCCAGCGTGGCGCGCAGGTCGCGGGCGACCTCGTCGGCGCGCGGCGCGCACTTCTCGAACAGCTCCTTCCAGCCGGCCAGCGATAGCGCGTTCGGCCGCTCCATGCGGAAGTCGGCGACGGCCAGATGCAAACGGGCCAGCGCGGCGCCCAGTTCGGCGCAGTGATGCGGCGTGATCCGGCGCGGCCACATGCCGGCCAGGAAGGTGACGATCACCGCCGGCCGCCCGCACAGCTCGCGCAGGGCCTGCCCATCCGTGCCCTGCACCGGCAGCGGGCAGGCGATGCCCTTGTCCGCCAGATGCTCCATCAGGCCCAGGAAAAAGGGCAGATCCTCGCGCCGGGTGCGCTTTTCGTAGAGCGTGAGGATGTACGGGCCGCTTTCCGTCACCAGCAGGAAGTTGGAATTCTCCACCCCCTCCGCGATGCCCTTGCAGGACAGCACGCCGCCCAGATCGTACTGGGCGATGAAGGCGTTCAGGTCTTCGTCGGAGACTTCGGTGTAGACGGCCATAAGACCAGCGCCTTACCGGGATTCGGGGCGCCGGTCAATGATGGGATGGTCAATAGGATGGTTAGGGGGATGGCGCGCGGTCACGCCTCTTCCTTGGCGCGGAGCGGCGCCTCGCCGTCCAGCAGGGCCTTTGGCAGCTTGAAGGTGATGTCCTCGAAGGCGGTGCGCAGCTCCTCCACCGTCACGTCGAAGCGGGCGCGGGCGGCCGCGATGACCTCCTCCACCAGCACCTCGGGCGCCGAGGCGCCGGCGGTGATGCCCAGCGTGCCGACACCCTCCAGCGCCGCCCAGTCGATGTCCGTCGCCCGCTGAACCAGTTGCGCCCGCGTGCAGCCGTGGGTCTTCGCCACCTCGACCAGCCGTTTGGAGTTGGAGGAGTTCGGGGCGCCCAGCACCAGCAGGGCTTCCACCTTGGGCGCGATAGCCTTCACCGCCTGCTGGCGGTTGGTGGTGGCGTAGCAGATGTCCTCCTTCTTCGGCCCGGCAATGGCCGGGAAGCGCGCCTGGAGCGCGGCGACGATGCCGGCCGTCTCGTCCACCGACAGGGTGGTCTGGGTGGCGTAGGCGAGGTTGTCCGGATCGGCGACCTGCACCGTCGCCACGTCGGCGACGGTCTCCACCAGCACGACGGCGCCCTCGGGCAGCTGGCCCATGGTGCCGATCACCTCCGGATGGCCGGCGTGGCCGATCAGGACGATCTGCCGCCCCTCGTTGAAGTGGCGCTCGGCCTCGCGGTGGACCTTGCTGACCAGCGGGCAGGTGGCGTCCAGATAGAACAGGCCCCGCCTTTCGGCCGCCGCCGGCACCGACTTCGGTACGCCGTGGGCGGAGAAGATAACCGGCGCGCCGTCCGGCACCTCGGTCAGCTCATCCACGAAGACCGCGCCCTTGGCCTCCAGGCTCTGCACGACGAAGCGGTTGTGCACGATCTCGTGGCGGACGTAGACGGGCGGGCCGAAGCGCTCCAACGCCACCTCGACGATCTGGATGGCGCGGTCCACGCCGGCGCAGAACCCACGGGGAGCCGCAAGGAGGATGGTGAGGGGCGTCTTCGTCATGCGGGCGTTTCCGATGCCTGGATAGGGTGTGCCGAAAGGGGTAACGATGCGACCGCGCGGCCTTGTGCCGGCCCGACCGCTTCTCTAAAGTCGCGGCGCAGAGAACCAATCCAACCAGTAGGCCAGACCGATGGACCGCCGCCGCGACCGTAATATAGGAACCCCCGTCCGGAAAAGCCCGCTGGCGCCCGCGCTGTTGACTCTGGGCGTGCTGGCCCTGACCGGTTGCTCCGGCATGGGCATCAACGGTGCGCCCGCACAGCCCACTGCGGCGCTGTCCTGTCCGAAGGTCGCCATCGTCCGCGATCTGGCCGAGGTGACGCAGTTCCGCACGGGCGGCGGGCGCGACCTGACCGACGTGCAGTCGCGCGCGGCGCTGGCCGACTTCAGCGGTAACTGCGAATACGCCAGCGACGGCGTCACCGTGAACGTGAACCTTTACTTGGTGGCGGAGCGCGGCCCGGCGCTTCAGGGCAATCAGGCGACGTACCGCTATTTCGTCGCCATCGCCAAGCCGGGTGAGCAGGCGCCGAGCGCCAAGACGGAGTTCGAGACCACCGTCACCTTCGAACCGGGCAAGCCACGCGCCGGCAGCCGGGAAGAGTTGTCGCCGAAGATCCCGCTGCCCAAGGAAACGAACGCCAAGGACTGGAACATCTTCGTCGGCTTTCAGCTGACTCCGGACCAGCTGGCGTTCAACCGCGCGCAGATGGGGCAGTGATCTCTCGATAGGTCGAGCGGCTCCGGAGGCGAGGGCGCCCGCGTCATGCGGGCGCCTTTTTTGTTGCGACTCGCCGGTTGCCCGGAAGGCCCGATTGACATTCTCGGGCGTGTCGTTAGGGTGGGTGGTACATGCCGATGATCCCTCGCGGGAGAGATCGCCGTCCGGTTTCCAATCCATTGGATGCCGGATGGTGGCGCCGAAGGAGCAACCGCCCCCGGAAACTCTCAGGCAAAAGGACCGCAAGGGGATAAGGCGACTCTGGAAAGCAGTTCCGGCCAGGCTTGGCCGGGTCTCACCGAAGGAGTAAGCCGGTTCTCGGGGTTGTACCCGGCCGGTGAATCTCTCAGGTCCAAGACAGAGGGGGCGACACTCGCGCCAATCATGGCGCGGGGTTGAGCCCTATGTCGGAGGACCCGCGTGACCGAGGCGCCCCAGAGCAACGCAGAAAACATCAAGACGACTCCCCTTCACGGCCTGCATCTGGAACTGAAGGCCCGCATGGTGCCTTTCGCCGGCTACGACATGCCGGTGCAGTACCCGCTGGGCATCCTGAAGGAGCACCAGCACACCCGCGAGAAGGCCGGCCTGTTCGACGTGTCGCACATGGGACAGGTGCGCCTGACCGGCGACGACCCGGCCGCCGCGCTGGAAACGCTCGTCCCCGGCGACATCAAGGGGCTGGCACGCGGGCGCATGCGCTACACCCTGTTCCTGAACGAGCAGGGCGGCATCCTGGACGACCTGATGGTCACCAACGCCGGCGATCACCTGTTCCTGGTCGTCAACGCCGCCCGCAAGGAGCGCGATGTCGCCCACATGCGCGAGCGGCTGAAGGGCAAGGCGGAGGTGGAGCTTCTCGACGACCTCGCGCTGCTGGCCCTGCAAGGCCCGGCGGCGGCCGGTGTGCTGGCGCGCTTCGCGCCCGAGGCGGCGAGCATGAAGTTCATGAGCTACCTGCCGGCCACCATCAACGGCATCCCGGTGGTGCTGACCCGCTCCGGCTACACGGGCGAGGACGGCTACGAGATCTCCTGCGACAAGTCCGACGCGGAGCCCATCGCCCGCGCCCTGCTGGCCGAACCGGAGGTCGAGGCCATCGGCCTGGGTGCCCGCGACTCGCTGCGGCTTGAGGCGGGGCTCTGCCTCTACGGCCACGACATCGACGAGACGACCACGCCGGTCGAAGCCGCGCTCGAATGGGCGCTGCCCAAGCGCCGCCGCGAGGAGGGAGGCTTCCCCGGCCACGGCATCATCAAGACTCAGCTGGCCGAAGGCGCATCGCGCCGCCGCGTCGGCATCCAGCCGGAAGGCCGCCAGCCGGCCCGCGAGCACACGGACATCTGCGACACCAGCGGCACCAAGATCGGCGAGGTGACGAGCGGCGGCTTCGGCCCCACCGCCAACGCGCCGGTCGCCATGGGCTATGTGGACCGCGCCCACGCCGAGGTCGGCACGCCGGTGCAGCTGATGGTCCGCGGCAAGCCGCTGGCCGCGAAGGTCGCCGCCATGCCCTTCGTGCCGCAACGCTATTACCGCGGTTGACCACACCAAACCAGTCGAACAGGGGAATCCGAACCATGACCGTCAAGTACACCAAGGATCACGAGTGGGTCCGCGTCGAGGGCGACGTGGCGACCATCGGCGTCACCGACCACGCGCAGCAGCAGCTGGGCGACGTGGTCTTCGTCGAGCTGCCGGACCTCGGCCGCAAGGTCGAGCAGGGCAAGGAGGCCGCCGTGGTCGAGTCCGTGAAGGCGGCGAGCGAGGTCTTCGCCCCCGTCTCCGGCGAGGTGGTCGAGGTCAACCACGATCTGGAGAACGAGCCGGCCCGCGTGAACAGCGGCGCGGAGACCGAGGGCTGGTTCTTCAAGCTGCGCCTGGCCAACCCGGCCGAGCTGGACGCCCTGATGGACGAGGCCGCCTACAAGGCCTATGTGGAAGGACTGGCGTAACATGCGTTACCTGCCCCTGACCGAGGCCGACCGGCGGTCCATGCTGGCGGCCATCCGCGTGTCGTCGGTGGACGATCTGTTCCGCGACGTGCCCAAGGCGGCCCGCCTTCCCGGCCCGATCCAGGGGCTGACCAACCACATGGGCGAGCTGGAGGTCGAGCGCGCCCTGTCGGCCATGGCGGGCCGGAACCTGCCGGCCGGCAGCGTGCCGAGCTTCCTCGGCGCCGGCTCCTACCGTCACCACGTCCCGGCGACGGTGGACCATCTGGTCCAGCGCGGCGAATTCCTGACCGCCTACACCCCCTACCAGCCGGAGGTGAGCCAGGGCACGCTTCAGGTCCTGTTCGAATTCCAGACCCAGGTCGCCCTGCTGACCGGCATGGACGTGGCGAACGCCTCCATGTACGACGGCGCCACGGCCTGCGCGGAAGCCGTGATGATGGCGAACCGCGTGACCCGCCGGAAGAAGGCCATCCTGTCCGGCGGCCTGCACCCGCATTACCGCGACACCACCACGACCGACGCCCGCTTCATCGGGTTCGAGGCGGTCGCGCTGCCGCCGGCCCCGAAGGGCGGCGAGGATCTGATGGCGCTGGTGGACGCCGACACCTCCTGCGTCGTCGTGCAGAACCCGGACGTGTTCGGGCATGTGCGCGACTACACCGCCCTGGCGCAGATGTGCCAGGCCAAGGGGGCGCTGCTGATCGTCGTGGTGACGGAGGCGATGTCGCTGGGCCTGCTGACCCCGCCGGGTGAGATGGGCGCCGACATCGTGGCGGCCGAGGGCCAGTCGCTCGGCAACGCGCTGAACTTCGGCGGGCCGTATGTCGGCCTGTTCGCGGTGAAGGACAAGTATGTCCGCCAGATGCCCGGCCGCCTGTGCGGCCAGACGGTGGACGCCGACGGCCGGCGCGGTTTCGTGCTGACGCTGTCCACGCGCGAGCAGCACATCCGCCGCGAGAAGGCGACCTCGAACATCTGCACCAACGCCGGCCTGTGCGCGCTGGCCTTCTCGATCCACCTGAGCCTGCTGGGCGAGGAGGGCTTCACGCAGCTCGCCCGCCTGAACCACGCCAAGGCGGGTCAGCTGGCCGACCGGCTGTCGGGGGTGAAGGGTGTCGAGATCCTCAACGACACCTTCTTCAACGAATTCACGGTGAAGCTGCCCAGGCCCGCCGCCGAAGTGGTCGAGGCCCTGGCCGAGCGCCGCATCCTTGGCGGTGTTCCGGCGTCGCGCCTCTATCCGGGCGAGCTGGACGACCTGCTGCTGGTGGCCGCCACCGAGACCAACACCGAAGCCGACATGGACGCCTTCGCCACGGCGCTTTCCGAGGTCCTGTCATGAGCATGAATTCCCAGGGTCGCCCGACCAATATTTCCGGGGCCGACATCCGCAGCAGCAACAGCGCCGTTCCGGACACCGTCACCGGCAACCGCGGCCTTCAGATCGAAGAGCCGCTGATCTTCGAACAGGACAGCCCCGGCCGCTGCGGCGTGGACCTGCCGGAGGTGCCGGCCATGGCGATGCGCCTCGGCACCGTGAAGCCGCGCGCCCGCGTCGGCCTGCCGGGCCTTGCCGAGCCGCAGGTGGTCCGCCACTACACGCGCCTGTCGCAGAAGAACTACGCCATCGACAGCGGGCTGTACCCGCTGGGCTCCTGCACGATGAAGCACAACCCGCGCCTGAACGAGAAGATGGCGCGGCTGCCGGGCTTCTCCGACGTGCACCCGCTGCAGCCCGAGAGCACCGTCCAGGGTGCCCTGGAGCTGATGGCGGAGCTGGGCCGCTGGCTCGCCACGCTGACCGGCATGGCGGCGGTGACGCTGGCCCCGGCGGCCGGCGCGCACGGCGAGATGTGCGGCATCATGGCGATCCGCGCCGCCCACGACGCCAAGGGCGAGACGGGCCGGACGAAGATCCTGGTCCCGGAAAGCGCCCACGGCACCAACCCGGCGACCGCCGCCGCCTGCGGCTACACGGTCGAGGCGATCCCGGGGACCGAGGACGGCCGCGTCGATCTGGAGGCGCTGAAGGCGAAGCTCGGCCCCGACGTGGCCGGCCTGATGCTGACCAACCCGAACACCTGCGGCTTGTTCGAGCGGGACATCATCACCATCGCCGAGGCCGTGCACGCGGCCGGCGCTTACTTCTACTGCGACGGGGCCAACTTCAACGCCATCGTCGGCCGGGTGCGCCCGGCGGACCTCGGCATCGACGTGATGCACATCAACCTGCACAAGACCTTCTCCACCCCACACGGCGGTGGCGGTCCGGGTTCCGGCCCGGTGGTCTTCGCGGAGTCGCTGGCGCCCTACGTGCCGGTGCCGTATGTGGTGCAGGAGGCCGATGGCCGCTTCCGTCTGGTCGAGCATGCCGGCGAAGGCCCGGCCTTCGGCCGCATGAAGGCGTTCCACGGTCAGATGGGCATGTTCGTCCGCGCGCTGTCCTACATGATGAGCCACGGCGCCGACGGTCTGTGGCAGGTGGCGAGCGACGCGGTGCTGAACGCCAACTACCTGCTGGCGAGCCTCCAGGACGTGATGACCCCGTCCTTCGATGGCCCGTGCATGCACGAGTGCTTGTTCGACGACCGTTTCCTGAAGGGCACTGGCGTGACCACGCTCGACATCGCCAAGGCGTTGATCGACGAGGGCTTCCACCCGATGACCATGTACTTCCCGCTGGTGGTGCACGGCGCCCTGCTGATCGAGCCGACCGAGACGGAGTCGAAGGCCGGCCTCGACCAGTTCATCACGGCGCTGCGCGCGCTCGCCGAGCGGGCCAAGAGTGGTGATGTGGAGTACTTCCAGGCCGCGCCACACCTGACCCCGCGCCGTCGCCTGGACGAGACGGCCGCCGCCCGCAAGCCGATCCTGCGCTGGACGCCGGAGCGGGAAGAGGCGGTCGCGGCAGAGTAGGGGGCGAATTGCCCCCACCCTTCCCATGCTGTCGCATGGGTCCCCTCCCTCCCCCGCTTTGCAGGGGAGGGCCTTGAAGGCTTCGCGGCGGAGTTCCCTCCCCTGCGAAGCGGGTGAGGGTTAGGGTGGGGGCAATACTCTACCGCTGATCCAGCTTCACCTCGATGCGCCGGTTCCGCGCCAGCGCCTCGTCGTTCGTCCCCGGATCGAGCGGCTGATACTCGCCGAAGCCGGCCGCTGCCAGACGTTCCGGCGGGATGCCCTGGTCGATCAGGAACTTGACGACCGAGATGGCGCGGGCCGACGACAGCTCCCAGTTGGACGCGAACTGCAAGCGCACCGGGCGGATGTCGGTGTGGCCGTCCACGCGCAGAACCCAATTCACGTCCGGCGGGATCTGCTTGCCGATCTCCATGAGCGTGTGGGCCAGCGCGGCCAGACGCATCTTGCCGCCCTCTTCCAGCGTCGCGGAGCCTGAGGGGAACAGCAGTTCCGATTGGAAGACAAAACGGTCGCCGACGATGCGCACGTCTGGCCGGTTGCCCAGCGCCTCGCGGACGCGGCCGAAGAACTCCGACCGGTAGCGGGCGAGATCCTGCACCTTGGCGGCCAACGCCTGGTTGAGGCGGGAGCCCAGCTCGGCGATCTGGACCTTCTGCTCCTCCGACTTCTTCTCCGACGCCTCCAGTATGGCGCCGATCTTGGCGAGCTGGTCGCGCAGCGCGGCGATCTGCTGGTTCAGCAGGTCCACCTGCCGGTTCGCTTGCGCCGATGCATCCTGTTCGCCGGAAAGGGACGCCACCAATTCGTTGATGCGGATGTCGCGCTGCTCAACCTCCTTCTGGGCGAGCATCGTCTTCTCGTCGGCGGTGGCGAGGCGCGCTTCCAGAGCCTTGGACCGGTCGCGCTCCCCGCCCAACTCGGTCAGCAGGGCTTGGCGCTGTTCTTCGGTCAGTTGCAGGGTTGCGGCGGCTTGCGCTAGCTCGCCCTCCAGCTTTTGCCGGGCCTCGCGCAGGGCCTTCAAGTCGGCTTGCAGGCTGGCGACCTCGCGGAGCTTCACCTCCAGCGTCTCGCGGTCAACACGGATGGTGCGCTGAAGCTCCTCCGCCGCGCGGGCGGCGCGGTCGAGGTCGCCTTGCAGCGCGGTCATGCGCGTGGTCATGTCGTCGCGCGCGGCGACGGAGCCCTGAAGCTCGGCGGAGAGTTGGGCGGCGTTGATGCGCAGGTCGGCGTTGGCGTCGTGCTCCAGCGCCAGCAGGTCGTTCAACTCCGCCACCTTGCGGTTCAGGCTGAGCAGCTGTTCGTCCCGGCCGGTCAGGGCGGTCGCCATATAGAATTGGGCGACGATGAAGACCATCAGCAGGAAGATGACGACCATCACGAGGGACGACAGCGCGTCCACCCAACCGGGCCATGCGCTGGCCTCCCGGTGGCCGTTGCGGCGGCTGATGCTGGGCATGGCCGGTTATCCTTTTTCGCGTCAGCGCTGTTGCGCGTCCTCAGCCTCCGCCAGGGCGGCGATGGTGCGGGCGAGCAGCTTGATCTCGCTGCGTATGTCCTGCACGGCCTGAACACGGCCGCTGGACGACTCCTCGACCATGCGGGCGAGGTAGATGTCCATATTCCTCAGATGCTGGCGCGAGGCGTCGTCGAAGCCGCTGATGGCCGCCTCCGACAGGCGGTCCAGCAGGTTCTTCATCTCCAGTTGGCTTTCGCCGAGGCGCAGAAGAAGCTGCTGTTCGGCGCGCATCTGGTCGGTCAGCGTGCTGATCCGTTCAGTCAGCGCCAGCAGGTTCGCGTTGGCGGCGCGCCGGCCCTCCTCGGCGGTGGCGACGGTGCGCTGGAGCGAGTCGAGGTTCTCCGCCGTCTGCTCCAGCAGGGCTTGCAGATAAGCGGGCACCGCTTGGTCGCCGGTCTCGAACCCGCCGCCGGCCCCGCTGGACAGGCGCGTGGCGCCGGACAGCCAGTCCTCCACGTCCTGGAAAAAGCGGTTGTGCGCCTGGCTCGCCTGAAGCTCCAGGAAACCCAGGACGAGGGAGCCGGCCAGGCCGAACAGGGAGGAGCTGAAGGCCGTGCCCATGCCGGTCAGCGGCGCTTCCAGCCCTTGCTGGAGGTTGTTGAACATGGACCCGACATCGCCGCCCTGCACCGACAGCCCGCCGATGACCGACCCGACCGACTGCACCGTGTGCAGCAGGCCCCAGAAGGTGCCGAGCAGGCCGAGGAAGATCAGCAGGCCGATCAGGTAGCGCGACAGCTCCCGCGATTCGTCCAGGCGGGAGGCGATGCCGTCGAGCAGGGAGCGCATGGACAGCGCCGACAGGGTCAGCCGCCCGCGCCGCTCGCCCAGCATGCGCGCCATGGGGGCGAGCAGAACCGGCTCCGGCCCGGTGGCGGGGGCGCCGCCGGTCTGGAAATGCTCCAGCCACGCCACTTCGGGGCGCAGCATCAGGACTTGGCGGAAGATGAAGAGGATGCCGGCCAGCAACGTGCCCAGGATCAGCCCGTTCAGCGCCGGGTTGTTCATGAAGGCGGCGCGCAACGCCGGGAACAGCAGAGCGGCCACGCCCCCCACGACCACCAGAAACAGGATCATCCGTGTCAGGAAGCGCTCCGGGCGCATCATCGGGGAAGGTTCCTCCAGCGTTCGGTACGGGGCGATGGCGGCCATAAGCTCACTCTTCCAGGGAAACGTCAGAGGGCGGGCAGGCTCAGTCGGCGGAGCTCAGTCGGTCAGACTCACTCGTTGAGATAGTCGATGTCGATCCGGTCGGCCGGACCGCCGCCGGATTCCAGCCCCAGCGCCCGCACGTCGATGCGGGTGCTGCGGATGCCGAAGGCGGTCAGCCGCTCGCGCATCGCCAGCGCGCGGGCCAGCGACAGCTGCCGCGCCTCGCGCGCGGTCTCCGGCGTGCCGCTGGCGTAGGAGCGCAGTTGCAGCCGCAGCAGTTCGTTGGCGCGCATCCGCTCGGCAACCTCGGCCAGCGTGGACTCCGCCGCATCCGGCAGGCTGGAGACCGAGGCGTCGAACACGACGCTGAGCGGCGCGGACTTCGGCGCCGCCGGCTGAGCGGCGGACGGCGCTGCCGGCGGGGGCAGGGCGGCGGTCTCGGTCGCTGCGGCCTCGGTTTTCGGCGCCGGAGCGGGCGTGGCAGCGGCCGGCGCGGGTTCGGACTTCGTCGCGGTCTGCGCGGGCGGCGCGCCGACGACCGGCGGGGGCGGAGCCGGCGTTGCGCCGACCACGATGTCGGGCGGCGGCGGGGCTTCCAGAACCTTCGGCGTCACGAAGCGCGGCGCGGCCTTCACCGGGGCCGGCGTGCGGATGTCCGGGCGCGGCGGGACGGGCAGGGGCTTCGCTGTCTCCAGCGTCAGCTTGCGGGTGTCCGCCGGAGCGCTGTCCGCCTTGGACACGGTGATGTTGACCTGTGCGCCGGCCGGCATCGTTCCGGCGGCGATGATCGCCGTCGCGGATGCGGCGGCTTGCAGGACGCGCAACACTGCCGTCCGCCCCTTGGGCGCATTCGGAGAACGGCTCATGCGTCCGACAATCCTCCTGGTGACCAGCGCAGAGATCCCAATTACACGGAAAAGCGTCGATACCATAGCCCTTCGATTGGCTTAGCGACAACGCCCATCGGGCCGCGCGGCGGGTCTCTCCACCAAAGCGCGGCCGTCATACCCCTTTGGACATTAAGGCTTTTCGGCTTAGGCCCCGGCGGTGCTGGGTGCCGGGCCGGCCTTCTTTTCGGCGACGCTGCGCAGGATCTTGGCGATCGGCAGGTGCAGGTGGGCGTTGGCCGCCAGGACCGAACCGCCGAACACCGGGTTGCGGCCGCCGCCGATCTCACCCACGAAGCCGCCGGCCTCGGTGACCAGCAGCTGGCCGGCCGCCACGTCCCACGGGCTGAGGCCACGCTCCCAGAAGCCGTCGAAGCGGCCCGCCGCCACGAAGGCGAGGTCGAGCGAGGCGGCGCCGAAGCGGCGGATGCCCGCGACCTCCTTCATGATGGCCTCGGCCTCGACCAGGAAGCCGGCGTGGTCGCCGCGCCCCTTGAACGGCATGCCGGTGGCGATCACCGCGTCGCCCAGCTGGCGCCGCTCCGACACGCGCAGGCGCTGGTGGTTCAGGAAGGCGCCCTGGCCCTTTTCCGCCCAGAACATCTGGTCGTGCACCGGCTCGTACACCACGCCGGCGACGATCTCGTCGTTCTTCTCCACCGCGATGGAGATGGCCCAGTGCGGCAGGCCGTGCAGGAAGTTGGTGGTGCCGTCCAGCGGATCGACGATCCAGCGGGTGCTGGGATCGCGGCCCTTGCTGGCGCCGGTTTCCTCCATCAGGAAGCCGAAGTCGGGGCGGGCCTTCTGCAGCTCCTCGCGCAGCAGCTTTTCCGCCTTCATGTCGGCGGCGGAGACGAAGTCCGCCGGGCCCTTGCGGGAGACCTGGAGGTGTTCGACCTCGCCGAAGTCGCGGACGAGACCACGGGCCGCCTTCTCGGCGGCGCGGACCATGACGTTGATGAGGGCGGAACGGGTGGCCATGGCGTGCTTCTCTAACTCGTGCTTCTTTGAGGGCGGAACCGGAAAAAGAATACACCGGCCCCCGCGGGATGCGAGAGCCGGTGTGCAAAAACCAGGGATGCTTAGTCCTTGGCGCGCTCGACGTACTCGCCGGTCTGGGTGTCGACCACGACGCGGGTGCCCGCCTCGATGTGCGGCGGCACCAGGATCGACACGCCGTTCTCCAGCTTGGCCGGCTTGTAGGACGAGGAGGCGGTCTGACCCTTCACGACCGGGTCGGCCTCTTCGATCCGCAGGGTCACCTTGCCCGGGATCTCGACGCCCAGCGGAGCGCCTTCGAAGCTCTGCACGGTGACTTCCATGCCGTCCTGGAGGAACACGGCCTGCTCGCCGACGATGTCGCGCGGGATGGTGACCTGCTCGAAGCTTTCCTTGTCCATGAAGGTGAACGCGTCACCCTCGGCGAAGAGGAAGGTCATCTCGTGCTCGTCCAGGCGGGCGCGCTCGACCGTCTCCTGGGTGCGGAAGCGCTCGATCGACTTCGTGCCGGTGCGCACATCCTTCATTTCCAACTGGATGAAGGCGCCACCCTTGCCGGGCTGGACAATGGCGGTCTTCGTGATGACCCAGAGCTTTCCGTTATGCTCCAGCACATGGCCGGCTCGCATCGTGTTGGCGTTGACCTTCATGGCGTACTCGTGATTTCCAGGAGACAGGCGGCGCGGAACCTAGCAGCTTGCCCGGCCTTAGGCAACGCTGGGCGGGTACTATTTCCACCCGATCCGCCATCTTTGCGCGGCATTACTCCCGATAAACCGGCGAAAGCCGGTGTCCGGCACCACGGATTGTCGGTTTTCCCGGCCTGCCGTCGTCTGGTAAGGAACCACCATGAGCACCGTCCCGCCCCCCTGGAAGCCCGAGATTTTCGCCCGCCGCCGCCCGCATCTGGCCGTGCGGGGCCGCGTGCTGGGGGCCATGCGCCGCTTCTTCGAGGAGCGCGCCTTCGTCGAGGTGGACACGCCGGCCCTTCAGGTGTCGCCGGGCATGGAACCGCACCTCCAGGCCTTCGCGACGGATTTGCAGGGGCCACACCCGGACGACCGCCGCCGGCTGTACCTGCACACCAGCCCCGAATTCGCCATGAAGAAGCTGCTGGTGGCCGGCGTACCGCGCCTCTATCAGCTGGCGCACGTCTTCCGGAACGGCGAGCGGTCGGGGACGCATTCCCCGGAATTCTCCATGCTCGAATGGTATCGGGCGGGGGAGGGTTACCGCGCGCTGATCGCGGATTGCGAGGAGTTGGTGCGCGCGTCGGCCGAGGCGGCGGGGCGGCAGCGGTTCGTGTTTCGCGGCATGGACTGCGACCCGTTCCAGCCCTGGCGCGTCCTGACCGTGCAGGACGCCTTTCTAGAGTATGCCGGCATCGACCTGCTGGCGACCTTCGACGGCACGCATGACCCGGACCCGGCGCCGCTGGCTGCGGTGGCGCAGCGGGCCGGAATCCACCCGCACGACGGCGACCGGTGGGAGGACATCGTCTTCCGCGTGATGTTCGACCGCATCGAACCGCATTTGGGGGCCGGCGTTCCCTGCGTGCTGACCGACTATCCGGTGTGCATGGCCGCGCTGTCCCGCCCGAAGCCCGAAGATCCGCGCGTCGCCGAACGGTTCGAGCTGTACGCCTGCGGGCTGGAACTGGCGAACGCCTTCGGCGAGCTGACTGATCCGGCGGCCCAGCGCGCCCGCTTCGAGGCCGACATGGACCTGAAGCAGCGCCTCTATGGCGAGCGCTTCCCGGTGGACGAGGATTTCCTCGCGGCGCTGGAACACGGCATGCCGGAAAGCAGCGGCATCGCCATGGGCTTTGACCGGCTGGTCATGCTGTGCAGCGGCGCGGAGAGCATCGAGGACGTGCTGTGGCTGCCGGTGGCGGGATGAACGACCAAAGCCCTTCTCCCCCCTGAGGAGAAGGGTTGGGATGAGGGGGCGGCCGCGAGGCCGGACATATGTTCGCGATCTTGGCGTTTCCCCCTCACCCTGACCCTCTCCCCAGAGGGGAGAGGGAATGTGAGCCTTACTTCGCCACGTCGATCACCACGCGCCCGCGCACCTGTCCGGCGAGGATCTTCGCGCCCAGTTCCGGCAGCTTGGACATCGGCTGCACCTCGTACATCGCCTTCAGATGCGCCTTGTCGAGATGACGGGCGAGCCGCTTCCAGGCGCGGTCGCGCCGGTCGGACGGCGCGGCGACCGAATCGACGCCGATCAGCGTCACGCTGCGCAGGATGTGCGGCAGCACGGTGCCCGGCAAGTCGGCACCGCCGGCCAGACCGCAGGCGGCCACGGCGCCGCCCCAGACGGTCTGCGACAGAACGTTGACCAGCGTGATGCCACCGACCGAATCCACCGCACCCGCCCAGCGCTCCTTCTGCAGGGGCGGACCCTTTTCCAGCAGGGCGGCGCGGTCGATGAAGCTGGTGGCGCCCAGGCCCGCCAGATACTCATGCGTTTCCGGGCGGCCGGTCGAGGCGGTGACCGGGTAGCCGGCCTTGGCGAGCAGCGCGACCGCCACCGAACCGACGCCGCCGGCCGCGCCGGTGACCAGCACCTCCTTGGCGCCGGGCTGGCTGGCGGGCTGGATCACGCCCCAGTCCTCCAGCGCGTCCACGCACAGCGCCGCCGTGTAGCCGGCGGTGCCGATGGCCATGGCCTCTTCCAGCGAGAAGACGTCGGGCAGGCGGGTCAGCCATTCCGGCTTGACGCGCTGGAAGCGGGTGTAGCCGCCCCACTGCGTTTCCGACAGGCCCCAGCCGTTGACGATCACCTTGTCGCCCGGCTTCCAGTCCGGCGAGCGCGATTCGGCGACCGTGCCAGCGAGGTCGATGCCGCCGACCATCGGCAGCTTGCGGGCGATCTTGCCCTTGCCGGTGACGGCGAGCCCGTCCTTGTAGTTCAGGGTGGAGTAGGCGACCTCGACCAGCACGTCGTGGTCGGGAAGGTCGGCAAGGGTCAGCGGCTTCAATCCGCCCTTGGGCTTGCCGTCCGCGTCTTCGATGACGAAGGCGGTGAAGGTGTCGGCCATGCTCGGCTCCTCTCTCCCTGATGCTGTTGATTGGGAGGAAGCCTAGCATGCGCGCACGGGCGGGCAAGCGCCCACCCGTGTCGCCGATGTGCTTAGAACGTGATCTTGGTCTGAACCGCGATGATGTCCACGTGCGCCTTGTAGTCGGCCTGGAGATTGCCGCGGAAGGCGTCCGCGCCGGTCAGGTTGTCGCGCAGGTCCACCTTGGCCTTGTCGGCGAAGATGTGGGTGTAGCCGACATCGGTCCGAATGCTGTCGGTGAGCTGGTAGCCGAAGCCCAGCGACACCCAGTAGCGGTCCTCGTCCGGGATGCGCGGGGTGCGGTGCTGGTCGGTGACCGGGGTCTGGTCGTAGGCGACGCCGGCGCGCAGCGTCAGCTTCTCATTCCACTTGTAGGCGGCGCCGAGCGCGAAGAACCAGGAATCGTCCCAGTGCTCCTCGGTCAGCGAATCGGCGCGCAGCGGGTTGCCGTAGCGGATGCGCAACTCCTTGAAGCGCGACCAGTTGGTCCATTGCGCGTCCGCCATCACCGCCCACTGGCTGTTCAGCTCGTGGTAGGCGCCGAAGGAGATGATGTCCGGGGTCGTCACCTTCGCCTTCGCGGTGGTGGCGGCGAAGCTGGCGCGCAGGGCCGGTACGGCCGGTACGCCCTCGAACTTTCCATCGCCGTCCAGCTCGTGCGAGACGGAGGAGCGGTAGGACACGCCGAAGCGGGTTCCCTTCACCGGCTCGTACAGCATGCCGGCGGTGAAGCCGAAGCCCCAGTCGTCGCCCTTCACCTCGCCGACGCCGTCGATCGACCCCGGACGGACCGCGGCACCCTGGGCGGCGAGGATGGAACCGAAATCGATGCCCTGGCTCAGCCGCGCCTTCGCGTACTGGAACTGAAGGCCGGCGCCCAGGGTCAGCTGCGGCATGATCTCATAGGAGACCGTCGGGTTGATGTTAATGGTCCGCAGGCTGGAATGGATGCCGTGATAGCGCCCGACCCAGTTCTCCGGATAATCGGTGGCCAACCCCCAGGGCGCGGTGATGGCAAGGCCGACCCGCACGTCCGGCGACACCGCGAAGACCGCATAGCCCGCCGGAATCGGCGCGTCCATGCCGATGTCGCCGGGGTTCGTGTTGCCGGTGATGGGGCCGCCGCCCAGCCGCGTGGCGCGGGTGGCGCGGGCGTTGCTGCCCTCCGAGGTCGGGAAGATGCCGCTCAGCACGCCGACGGCCTCGTTGCTCTTCAGCGCGCCCATGGCGGCGGGGTTGAAGAACATGGCGCTGGCGTCGCCGGCGGCGTTGGCGGTCACGCCCGCGAACGAGGTGCCTTGGCCCGACGCGCTCTGCTCCTTCAACAGATAGCCGGCGGCCATCGTCGGCAGCGGGGCCGACACGGCGACCACGGCGGCGGCGGCCAGAAGGTACGCTTTCAGGCTTGCAGCCTTCGGGGTCTTGGTGGGCATGCGTTTCTCCCTGACGTTGTTATTGACGCATTGATACACAGATTGACGTTTACGTAAAGCAATTGTGGGTGAGTCTGAGCGAGCCTGCCTCAGATGAGGTACACAAATATTGTATGCCATCCCCGATCGGTTGTTTCCAAGGGGAACTCCTCGCGCCGATGGCATGCGCAGCAAAGCTGCTGGCGACGTGAAAGGAACTTGCGCGCCGCCGCGATCTTGCCCGGCCGTCCCTGTTGCTGGCGTCATGCATGGAATGGCGGCTTTGGCGCTCTGGTTCGGACTGATCCTGGCGGGAATCGGGGCGATGCAGTGGGGATCGCAGCGGGTCTGCGCCTTGCTCGGCGACTTGCGCAAGCATTGGGGCGTGGCGGAGACCGGCGGAGGGGCGCTGATCGGGCTTGCCACCGCCAGCCCGGAGATTTCCGTCAACATCGCCAGCGTGGCCCTGGGCTGGCCCGACATCGGCCTTGGCACCGCGCTGGGCTCGAACGTGCCGGCGTTGCCGTTGGTCTTCGTCATCGCCTATCTGTCGACTCGGTGGCACCGGTCGAAGCTCCTGGAGGAACGGCGCGAGGACCCGGCCTCCGTTCCGCCGCCCAAGCCCATGCCGCAGGTGAAGGAGCAGGCGGTGTGGCTGCAGGTGCTGCCCTATCTGCTGGTCGTGCTGCTGCTCGCCGCCTTGACGCTGCCGCCGGGCTGGCAGGGCTTGCAGCCGGTGGACGGGCTGATCCTGGCGCTGGCCTGCGGCGCCTATCTGGTCCGCGCGCTGAAGGCGCCGGGGGAGCGGGTCGAGTGCGACGCGCCCGGCCGCAAGGTGCTGGCGGCCTTGCCAGGGTTCCTCGCCATTGCGGCGGGGGCGCTGGTGGCGGTGCTGGCCTCGCGCCGGGTGAACGAGGCGCTGGGGATCTCCGACCTCGTCGGCGGGCTGTTCATCACGGGGCTGCTCTGCGCCCTGCCGGAGAGCTTCAGCGCGTGGCGCCTGTCGCGGGCGGGGCGGGCGACCTCCGCAGTGTCGGCGGCGGTGGCGGACGGCATCTACTCGCTGACGCTGGCGATGCTGCCGCTGTGCATCGTCGGAGCGGCGGTGGGGGACGTGGCGCTCTACGCGCTGAACCTCGGCTTTCTCGGCATGGTGCTGGTCGGCTACATGGCGATGAACAGCAAGGTCGTGGCGGGGGAGGCGCGCATCAGCCTCCTCACGCCCACGCGGGTCGGGTTGTTCGCGGCGGGCTATTGCGCCTACGTCGCCGCCGCGCTGCACATGGTTGTTTAGGCGAACCAGCCCGTGACGGCGGCGATGGCGTTGCGGACGATGCCGTGCTCGTCGGTCCACACCAGCTTCGCGGTGATGGCGAGCGAGGCGACCACCAGCATCGGCCGCACGATGGCGGCGCCGTTGCGGATGACCATGTGCGCGCCAAGCTGCGCGCCGAGATACTGGCCGACCCCCATCACCAGCCCGACCGCCCAGACGATGTGCCCGCCCAGCAGGAAGAACAGCAGCGCGGCGATGTTGCTGGTGAAGTTCAGCACCTTGGTGTGGGCGGTCGCCTTGCGCAGGTTGTAGCCCAGCAGCGACACGAAGGAGATCGCGAAGAAGGTCCCCGTGCCCGGCCCGAAAAAGCCGTCGTAGAAGCCGATGCCGGTGCCGGCGAGCAGGGCGAAGGCGCGTTCCCCGATGCGCTGGCGCGCATCGAGATCGCCGGCCTTGGGCGACACCATCAGATAGACGGCGATGCCGACCAGCAGCACCGGGATGACGTTGCGCATGAAGCCGGGATCGAGCATCTGCACGATCACCGCGCCGAACGCCGAACCGACGAAGGTGCAGGCGATCATCGCGGCCATGTCGCGCGGCTTCACCTCGCCGCCGCGCGTGAACTTCAGCGCGGCGGAGAAGGACCCGAAGCTCGATTGCAGCTTGTTGGTGGCCAGCGCCTCCGCTGGGGAAAGCCCGGCCCACAGCAGGGCGGGGACGGTCAGCAACCCGCCGCCGCCGGCAATGGCATCGACGAACCCGGCCAGCATTCCCACCCCGAGCAGGGCGGCCAGCATCTCAACGGAAAAAAGGTCCATTTTACCCAGCAGAGGCCGCTTCGATGGCGGCGTTGAGCGCCTTCACGCCGGCGCCCGGACCGTCCGGGTGGCCCCACACGGCGTTCACGACGGCGAGAAAATCCGCGCCGGCCTTGACCAGCGGCGCGCAGTTGTCGGCGGTGATGCCGCCGATGGCGACGCAGGGAACCTCCATCAGCTCCGACCACCATTGGAGCAGTTCGGGTTCCGCCTTGTGGTCCGCCGTCTTGGTCGTGGTCGGGAAGAAGGCCCCGAAGGCCACGTAGTCGGCCCCGGCCTCGCCCGCTTCCATGGCGAGGTGGCGGCTGTCGTGGCAGGTCACGCCGACGATGGCGTCCTTGCCGACGATCTTGCGGGCCTGTTCGTAGGGGGTGTCGGTTTGCCCGACATGCACGCCGTCGCAGCCCGCCTCGCGGGCCAGCAGCGGGTGATCGTTCAGGATGAAGGCGACCTCGCGGTCCTGGGCGATGGGACGCAGAACGTCGCAGGCCCGGCGGATGTCGTCGTCCGAACAGTCCTTCAGGCGGAGCTGCACGCAGGCGACGTCGCCCGCATCCAGCGCTTCCGCCAGTTTCGGCGCGAACGCCGCCGGCTCAAGAGCCGGCGGCGTCACGAGGTAAAGCCGGCAATCGGCCAAACCCTTACTCCTTGCCCTGGTAGATCTTCATGATCCGGTCGAGGAGCTTCAGAGCCTCGTCGCGCGGACGCTGGAAGGCGTTGCGGCCGATGATCGAACCGTTGCCACCGCCGTCGCGGATGGCGCGGGCGTCCTCGAACACCGCATCCTCACCCTTGGTGGCGCCGCCCGAGAAGACCACGAGGCGGCGGCCGTTGAAGGCGCTCTGCATGATGTGCTTCACGCGCTCGGCCTGGGTGGCGATCGGGATTTCCTTGGCCTGGTAGACCTTCTTGGCCTCGGCGTTCTCCAGGTGGGCGCTCGGCAGCTTCACCTTGATGATGTGGGCGCCGAGCAGGGCCGCCATGTGGGCGGCGTAGGCGATCACGTCCACCGCCAGCTCGCCGTCCTTGGAGATGGCGCCGCCGCGCGGGTAGGACCACAGCACGGTGGCGAGGCCGACGGCCTTGGCTTCCGCCGCCAGCTCACGGAACTCCTCGTACTGGTCGTACATGGCGTCCGAGCCGGGGTAGATCGTGAAGCCGATGGCCGAAGCGCCGATGCGCAGCGCGTCGTCGATCGAGGCGGTCACGGCCTGGTCGGCGGCTTCCTTCTGCGTGGACAGGCTGTTGGCGCTGTTCATCTTCAGGATCAGCGGGATCGAGCCGGCGAAGGTCGAAGCGCCGGCTTCCAGCGAACCCAGCGGAGCGGCGTAGGCGTTGCAGCCCGCGTCGATGGCCAGCTGGTAGTGGTAGTGCGGGTCATAGCCCGGCTCGTTCGGCGCAAAGCTGCGCGCCGGGCCGTGCTCGAAGCCCTGGTCCACCGGCAGGATCACCAGCTTGCCGGTGCCGCCCAGCTTGCCTTCCATGAGAATGCGGGCGAGGTTCGCCTTAACGCCCGGATTGTCGCTCTCGTAGTTCGCAAGAATTTCTTTAACGCGACGAGTGAGCTTCATGTGGCTCTTCCCCTTGGGGCTTTTTTGGAAATCGCGCCCTCATAGCCCAGCGCGGCCCCCAATGCAACGCCGGGACGGGCGTAATGCGGCGTTTTGCTGCGCCAAAACGGCTTAGGCGTGGTGGTTAGCCGTTTCGGCGACAGCCGGCGATTTCATGAATCGCGAGCCGGCAAAGATTAACGGGGGCAGGCGAAAGGAGCGGACTCCGCTCTGTGATCTTTTCCGGCTTCGCGCCGTCGTCCAAGAGAGGATGGCGCTCAGGGAAGAACGGACTGCACCACGACGTAGAATCCGTAGCCGACTCCGGCGGTGATGCCCCAGGCTCCGGCGGCGAGGCCGACCCACAAGGCGATCAGCTTCGGCCCGCGCATCTTTTCCACGACGGGCTCCGGAAACTTCACGCCGCGTTCGAGGCCGTCGGGCCGCTCCAGAACGGAGGCATGCGCATCGGTGGCGGGGTCGTGCGGCAGGGTCGTGGTCGTGCGCATCGGAGGTGGTTACCGCTTGCTGGAGCTGAAAGGCAGTCTACACCACCTTCGCGCGGCGAATTCCGTCGAAAAAGCGGTAATGGCCTGTGATCAATCGGGGAGGTGCCCGCCGCTCAGCCATTCCCGGCACACCACGTCGGGATCGCGCGCGCCGCGAAGTTCGAGCGCGGGGGCTAAGCCCGTCAGCAGTGTGGCGCCACGCGCGCGGGCAATGTCGGCCAGCCGTTCCGCCACCTCCGCCCGGCCGGTGAACAGAACGGTCGTCACTCCGGCGGACAGGGCGCCTTGGGCGTCCCCGGCCCGGTCGGCGCAGTCGAGCACGGCGGTCACCGCGACGTTCGGGAACCCCGCCGCCGCGCGCGCCACCACGTCGCGGAACCACAGCGCGCCCGCGTGCGCTGACGCGGCCGGGGCGCTCACAAGCAGGACGGGCACGCCCAGTTCGGCGGCCGCCGCGCAGGCGGCGCGAGCTTCGGTCAGACCGTGGATGCGGATGGGGCGGGGGCTCATGTCGGGCGTCTCGCGCGGCTGAAGGTCGCGGCGGACCGGGGACTATGCCGCAAATCCATACGGCGATGATGAGAATTGAGGCAGGTCAAACCGTCGCACCCCCGGCGGCGCTATCTTCGCGGTCGAACGCATCCCCTGGGGTCGCCGCCGATGATGGACTATAAGGGCTATAAGGCCCAGATCGACTTTGACAACGACGCCGGCATTTTTGTCGGCGAAGTCATCAACACGCGCGACGGCATCACCTTCACCGGCCGCTCGGTCGAGGAGTTGCGCACCGCATTCCGGAAGGCCGTCGACGACTATCTGGAACTGTCCAGCGACATGGCCGCCAACACCGCCCACCCCTTTTCCGGCAAGATCGCCATCCGCGTCAATCCGACGCTTCACCGCGCCATCGCCGCCTGCGCCCGGCGCGAGGGCAAGAGCGTCGCCGCCTGGGTCGCCGACCGCCTGAGCGAGGCGACGGGCGTCAACGCGGTCAAGGCCGGCTAGGTCCCGCCTTCACCGCGTCCCCGCCTTCACCGCCTCATAGAACGCTTCGATCTCGGCCAGCCGGCCGTCCCGGTCGAAGCGGCTGAGGTCGGCGTCGTAGCGCGGCCGGCGTTGCGCGTGCGCCCGCCGCAAAGCTTCGGCCAGCGCGTCGGCATCGTCGATGTCCACCAGTTCCGCCGGATAGCCGGGCAGCAGCGCCAGCGCCCCCTGCGAGCGCGTCGCGACGATGGGCGCCCCGGCATCCAGCGCTTCCAGGAACACCAGCCCGAACGGCTCGTCGCGCGACGGCGACACGAACAGGTCGAACACCTGGAACAGGGTGCGCGCGTCGGCGCGGAAGCCGGTGAAGACCACGTTCAGCGGGGCGGACCGCTCCAGTGCATCCCGCTCCGGCCCATCCCCGATGATGACGAGGCGCGCGTCGGGCAGGTTCGCGCGCCGGAAGGCCTCGATCAGCAGGTCGCAGCCCTTGGCCCGGATCAGGTGGCCGACGAAGCCGATCAGATAAGCCTCTTCGTCGCCGACCAGCGCCCGGCGTTCCCGGTCGATGTCGGTCAGGTCCAGCTTGGGGTGCGGCGTGTACCACAGGTCGATGCGCGCGGTACGGCCCTTGTAGTCCGCCGAGACGCCCGACCGCTGCCAGTCGGTCGTGCAGATCAGCCCGTCCACGCGCCGGTAGGAACTGTGGCGGTAGTCGAGGTGGATCGTCGCGACCACCGGCGCGCCGCCGACGACGCGGGGCATCAGGCGGCTGGCGCGCCCGCCGTGGGTGTGGACGATGTCCGGCCGGAAGCGGCGGACCGCGCGCCAGGCCTGCCACGTCCAGAAGGGCCGCCGCAGCGTCTCCACCCGGACCGCCGGGTCGAGCCAGTCGCGGATCGACACGCCCTTGCCGTCCACGCAATCATCGCGAAGCAGAAGCAGCACCTCGTGCCGCCGGGACTGCGCGTTGACCAGTTCCGCCACATGGCGCTCGGCGCCGCGAAAGCCCTTCGACAGGATGGTTTGCAGGATCTTCATGCCGCTCCGGTGGCTTCTGCGTGGCCGTAATCCAGTTTTAGCCGGTCACGGTTAAGAGAAAACGAAAAGGGCGCCCTGTTGGACAGGACGCCCTTCGCGATTACCACCAAACCGGCGAATGTTACTTCGCGTTGGCCATGGCGACGGCGGTGTCGCTCATGCGGTTGGAGAAGCCCCACTCGTTGTCGTACCAGGTCATGATGCGGACGAAGTTGCCGTCGATGACCTTGGTCTCGTTCAGCGCGAAGATCGAGCTGTGCGGGTCGTGGTTGAAGTCGGTGGAGACCAGCTCCTCGGTGTAGGCGCCGAGGATGCCCTTCAGCGGGCCGTTGGCCGCGTCGGAGATCGCCTTGGTGATTTCCTCGACCGAGGTGGCGCGCTTGGCGGTGAACTTGAAGTCCACGACCGAGACGTTCGGGGTCGGGACGCGCATGGCCGTGCCGTCCAGCTTGCCCTTCAGCTCCGGCAGAACCTTGCCGACCGCCTTGGCCGCACCCGTGGAGGTCGGGATCATGTTCAGCGCCGCGGCGCGGGCGCGGTGCAGGTCCTTGTGGTTGGTGTCCACGATCCGCTGGTCACCCGTGTAGGAGTGGATCGTGGTCATGAAGCCCTTCTCGATGCCGATCAGGTTGTGCAGCACGAAGGCCACCGGGGCCAGGCAGTTCGTGGTGCACGACGCGTTCGACACGATGCGGTGCTCGGCCTTCAGCTGGTCGTGGTTCACGCCGTAGACGACGGTGATGTCCTCGTCCGTCGCCGGGGCGGAGATCAGCACCTTCTCGGCGCCGGCTTCCAGATGCTTGGCGGCGTCGGCGCGCTTGGTGAAGATGCCCGAGCACTCCATGGCGATCTGGACGCCCAGATCCTTCCACGGCAGCTTGGCCGGGTCACGCTCCTGCACGACCTTGATGGAGTGGCCGTTGACGATCAGCTCGCCCTCGCGGGTCTCGATCGTGCCGGGGAAGCGGCCGTGCACGCTGTCGTACTTCAGCAGGTGGGCGTTGGCCTTGAGGTCGGCGAGGTCGTTGATCGCCACCACCTCGACGTCCTTGCGACCGCTCTCGTAAATGGCCCGCAGGACCAGACGGCCGATACGGCCAAACCCGTTGATCGCAACCCGAACAGCCATTGTTTTCCTCCAGTCTGGCATTTCCCACGGCCCGGCCGCCGAAGGCCGGGCCGCGAAACATCACTTACAGACGCGCCTTGGCGGCGGCGACAACAGCCTCGGCGGTGATGCCGAAGTGCTTGTAAAGTTCCTGATAGGGCGCGGACTCGCCGAAGCCGGTCATGCCGACGAAACCGCCGTTGGAACCCAGCCAGCGGTCCCAGCCCTGCCGGATCGCGGCCTCGACGGCGACGCGGACGCCGGTGCCCAGGACGGAGGCCTTGTAGCCGTCGTCCTGTGCCTCGAACAGTTCCCAACTCGGCATAGACACGACGGCCGTGCCTACGCCTTCAGCCTGAAGCGCCTTGCGGGCCTCCATGGCGAGGGAGACTTCCGAACCGGTGGCGAGCAGCGTCACGCGGCGCTCGCCCTCGGCCTCGGCCAGGACGTAGGCGCCACGGGCGGAGCGGTTCTCGTCGGTGTGCTCGGTGCGCAGCGTCGGCACGTTCTGGCGGGTCAGCGCCAGGACGGACGGGCCGTTCACGCGCTCCAGTGCGATCTGCCAGCACTCGGCGGTCTCCACGGCGTCGGCCGGGCGCAGGGTCAGCAGGTTCGGGATGGCGCGCAGCGCCGCCAGATGCTCCACCGGCTGGTGGGTCGGGCCGTCCTCGCCGAGGCCGATCGAGTCGTGCGTCATCACGAAGATGGAGCGCTGCTTCATCAGCGCGGCCAGACGGATCGACGGACGGCAGTAGTCGGCGAACTGCATGAAGGTGCCGCCGTAGGGGATCACGCCGCCGTGCAGCGCCATGCCGTTCATCAGCGTGGCCATGCCGTGCTCGCGCACGCCGTAGCGGACGTAGCGGCCGTTGAACTCACCCCGGCCCTTCACGTCGGCGGTGTTCTTCGCCTTGGTGTTGTTCGACGGGGTCAGGTCGGCGGAGCCGCCGATCATCTCCGGCACCGCCGGGACCAGGATGTCGAGCGTGTTGCCCGACGCGACGCGGGTCGCCCAGCTCGGCTTCTCCTCGGACACCTTCTTCTTGAAGGCGCCGATCAGCTCACCCAGGCCGGCCGGGACGCCACGGCCGAAGGCGGCCTCGAAGGACTTGCGGGCGGAGTCGTCGAGCGCGCCGAGGCGCTTTTCCCAGGCGGCGAACTCGGCGTCGCTGCGCGTGCCGGCGGCGCGCCAGGCGTTCAGAACGTCCTGCGGGACGACGAACGGCTCGTGCGGCCAGCCGATGGCCTCGCGGGTGGCGGCCACCTCGTCGGCGCCCAGCGGCGAGCCGTGGCAGCCGTGGGTGTTGGCCTTGTTCGGGGCGCCCTTGCCGATGATGGTGCGGCAGGCGATCAGCGTCGGCTTGTCGGTGCTGTTCTGCGCGGCCTCGATGGCCTTGGCTACGGCCTCCGGATCATGGCCGTCCACGGAGATCGTGTTCCAGCCGTAGGAGCGGAAGCGGGCCGGCGTGTCGTCGGTGAAGCTGAGGTCGGTCGAGCCGTCGATGGAGATGTGGTTGTCGTCCCACATCACGATCAGCTTGTTCAGGCCCAGGTGGCCGGCCAGCGAGCAGGCCTCGTGGCTGACGCCCTCCATCAGGTCGCCGTCCGAGGCGATGACGTAGGTGTAGTGGTTGACCAGATCGTCGCCGAAGCGGGCGTTGGTGATCCGCTCGGCCAGCGCCATGCCGACGGCGGTGGAGACGCCCTGGCCCAGCGGGCCGGTGGTCATCTCGATGCCCAGCTCCGGATCGACCTCCGGATGGCCCGGCGTCAGGCTGCCCAGCTGGCGGAAGCGCTTCAGCTGGTCGATGGTCATCTTCTCATAGCCGGTCAGGTAGCCCAGCGAGTAGATGAGCATCGAGCCGTGGCCCGCCGACAGGACGAAACGGTCGCGGTCGGCCCAGGTCGGGTGCTTCGGGTTGAACTTCAGGAAGCGGGTGAACAGCACCGTGGCGACGTCGGCCATGCCCATCGGCATGCCGGGGTGGCCGGACTTCGCGGCCTCGACCGCGTCCATGGAAAGCGCGCGGATGGCGTTGGCCATGGTCTGGATGGGGGCGGGCGGGTTGGCGGCGGAGGCAGCGGACATCGGGCAGGGTTCCTGAAGTCGAAGCGCGCGAGGCAGCGGCGTGGAGACGGCGATGCGGTAACGGCGATATGGAGACGGCGATGCGGAGACAACACCGGTCGTGCGGGAAGCCAAAGGCCCCGCAATTCGCGCGCACCATGCAGAACCCGTGTGCCGAGGTCAACATGGGAATGGGGGCAAAAGGGGAATGGCAGGCGGGCGTTCGCGCCGGGCCGCCGCGGCTTTGCGATTATGTCAAGCGCAAACATACCGGGGTGGGAAATCGCCTTCGAGATCCGCCGGATCGCCGCGCCGGAGTCGCCCGCCCAGCAGTCGATCCGGTGACCGTTGCGGGGCGCCGGGACCTGCGACGGTTTTCCGGTTGACGGGGCAAAGGAAGCAACCCAACTGTAGTGCTCTGGTTTTGTGCAGGCGCGAAACGCCGTCCTTCGCACCTCCTTCTGCCAAGGTTCCCGCCATGGATTCCCTGAAAGCCGCGCTCGACCGCCTGACCAGGGCCGTTGACCGCCTGGAACACGCCGCAGCGGCCCGCGAGGAGCGGGTCGTCAAGCGCGAGCAGGAGTTGACCGAGTCCCTGCGCGAAGCGCGCGTCGAGCAGGCCCGCGCCCAGGAGACCGCCGAGACCGTGTCGAAGCGCCTGGAGCTGGCCATCGGCCGTCTCGAAGCCGTGCTGGAGAACTGACCCCATGCCGCAGGTCGATATCGAGGTGAATGGGCGCGCCTACCGCCTGCTGTGCGAGGACGGGCAGGAGGGGCGGCTGCATGAATTGGCCGCCTTCGTGGACACGCGGCTGAAGCAGGTGACCGGCGGCGGCAAGTCCGGTTCCGACGTTCACATGATGCTGATGACCTGCCTCGTGCTGGCCGACGAGCTTCAGGAGGTCATGGCGGGGCGCGGCATCGCGTCGCTGTCCACGGTGAACGAGGCCGAAGCGGCGGCCACGGTGGATCTGGTCGCCCAGCGCATCGAAGAGGTTGCCGCGCGGCTCGAGCGCGCCTAAGTTAGTGCACGGAAGGTCGCTGCCTGGTTCGTCAGGTCGCAATAATCCCCAGGGCCGATAATCTAGACTCTCGGGAGCTGTCCCTGTCCGGACCGTGGTCCGGGTACACGGCGCCCACCTGCTCTTGCAGGTCATGGAGGATAGGCACATGCCAACGGCCGAGGCGGCACCTTCCACCTTTCCCTTATCGAATTTCCCGACACGACGATGACCGACCCGCGCTTGGCCAAGGACGCCGCCCGAGCCAACGCGCGCGCGGTGCGCGATGCCATCGGCGACGACGGTGCGCGCGAAGCCGCCGCGCTGGCGGTGCGCGACCGGGTCATGGAATCGGTGGAATTGCCGGACGGCGCGGTCGCCGGCTACTGGCCGCTCGGTTCGGAACTCGACGTTCGGCCGTTGCTCCTCCATCTTAGAAGCCTTGGACGGACGGTGGCCCTGCCGCTGTCGGGGCCGCGCGGGCGGGCGCTGACCTTCCGCGACTGGGACCCGGCACAGCCGCTGGCCGCCGGGCGCTACGGCATAGCGGAACCGGGTGCTGACCGGCCGGAGGTCGCGCCCACGGTCCTGCTGGTGCCGATGCTGGCCTTCGACCGCACGGGGCATCGGCTGGGCTACGGCGCCGGTTACTACGACCGCACGCTGGACGCTTTGCGCCGGAACGGCCCGGTGCTGGCGGTCGGCGTCGCCTTCGCCGCGCAGGAGGTCGAGGCGGTGCCCTGCGCCGACCACGACGAGCGGCTGGACTGGATTATTACTGAGCGCGAGGCGCTCTGTATCTTGAAGTGAAGGTTGGGAACGATGCGGCTTCTGTTTCTGGGTGATGTGGTGGGGCGGACGGGGCGTGACGCGGTGATCGCCCACATGCCGGCCCTGAAGGAGCGGCTCGACCCCGACCTGACCGTGGTGAACGGCGAGAACGCCGCCGGTGGCTTCGGCATCACCGTGAAGATCGCGACCGAGTTCTTCGAGGCCGGCGTCGACGTGGTGACGCTCGGCAACCACTCCTGGGACCAGAAGGAGCTGGTCGCCGCCATCGACCAGCAGCCGCGCATCATCCGCCCGCTGAACTACCCGGAAGGCACGCCGGGGCGCGGCTCCGTGCTGTTGCAGGCGCGCGGCGGGCGCAAGGTGCTGGTCATGAACGTGATGCTGCGCCTGTTCATGGACCCGCTGGACGACCCCTTCGCGGCGGTGGATCGGGTGCTGCGCGCCCATCGCCTGGGGCCGAACGGCGCCGACGCCATCCTGGTGGACGTGCACGGCGAGGCGACCAGCGAGAAGATGATCATGGGCCATTTCTGCGACGGCCGCGCCTCGCTGGTGGTCGGCACGCACAGCCATGTGCCGACGGCCGACCACATGATCCTGACCGGCGGTACGGCTTACCTGACCGACGCCGGCATGTGCGGCGACTACGACAGCGCCATCGGCATGAAGAAGGAAGTCGCCATGGCGAAGCTGATCCGCAAGCTTCCCACCGAGCGTTTGAGCCCCGCCGAGGGCGAGGCGACGGTCTGCGGCTGCTATGTTGAGACGGACGACCGCACGGGGCTTGCCAGCCGCATCGAGCCGTTGCGCCTCGGCGGACGCCTCAGCCAGACCATTCCGACGCGGAACTGATCGCCCTCCCGATCCCCGTTTCCGCAACGGTGGGGCGAGTGCCACGGGAAGGCCGGGGCGGTGCCCCAATCTCGCCATATTGACTTTCTAAGTGGGTGGGTGTCGTCTCCCGCGCCTGGGGCGTGCGGTGGCGCACTCGATGCGGTACATGTGTCCCACTGCTTGCTGATCTGTTTCACTAGACCTTTCATCTTTGAATCCATCTGGGGCTCGTTCGACGCATGGCCGGTCATAGCCAATTCAAGAACATCATGCACCGCAAGGGCGCGCAGGACGCCAAGCGGTCCAAGATCTTCAACAAGCTCGCCCGCGAAATCACCGTGGCGGCCAAGTCGGGCCTGCCCGACCCGGCGGCCAACCCGCGCCTGCGCGCGGCCATCACCGCCGCGCGCGGGCAGAACATGCCGCGCGACCGCATCGACCGCGCAATCAAGCAGGGCACGCCGGGCGGCGGTGACGACACCAACTACGAAGAGGTGCGGTACGAGGGCTACGGCCCCGGCGGCGTCGCGCTGATCGTCGACGCGCTGACCGACAACCGCAACCGCACCGCCGCCGAAGTGCGCTCCGCCTTCACCAAGTACGGCGGCTCGCTGGGCGAGACGAACTCGGTCAGCTTCATGTTCAGCCGCGTCGGTGCGATCTACTACCCGGCCGCCGTGGCGGACGCCGACGCCGTGTTCGAGGCTGCGCTGGAGGCCGGCGCCGACAACGTCGAATCCGACGAGAACGGCCACGAGGTCACCACCACGGTGGAGAGCTTCGCCGCCGTGCGCGACGCGCTGGAGGCCAAGTTCGGCGGCGCGGAGAGCGCCCGCCTGACCTGGAAGCCGCTGAACACCGTCGCGCCGAGCGAGGACGCCGCCGCCAGCCTGCTGAAGCTGCTGGACGTGCTGGAGGACAACGACGACGTCCAGACCGTCGAAGGCAACTTCGACATCTCCGACGAGCTGATGCAGAAGCTGACGGCCTGATTCGGCCTAGCGGAGGACACCGGGGTGCTTGGGCAGGCCGGACGGATCGGGGCGGGGCAGCAACCGCCCGTGCGCCTCTTGGGGCTCGACCCCGGCCTGCGGCACACCGGCTGGGGCGTCATCGACGTGGCCGGCAACCGCCTGACCCACGTTGCGGACGGCGCCGTGCATTCGGACGACGGCTGCCCGCTGGCCGAGCGCCTGTGCCAACTGCACGACGCTCTGACCGAAGTGCTGGAGCGCTACCGCCCCGACGAGGCGGCGGTGGAGGAGACCTTCGTGAACAACAACGCGGTTTCCACGCTGAAGCTCGGCCAGGCGCGGGCGGTGGCTCTGCTGGTCCCGGCGCAGGCCGGGCTGGCGGTCGCCGAATACGCCAACAACATGGTGAAGAAGGCGGTCGTCGGGCAGGGCCGCGCCGACAAGACGCAGGTGCAGGCGATGGTGCGCCTGCTGCTGCCCGGCTGCGCGATCACCACGCCCGACGCGGCCGATGCGCTGGCGGTCGCGATCTGCCACGCGCATCATCGCGCCAGCTGGCAGATGTGGCGGAAGGGCGGCGATCCATCCCTCTCCCGCCCTGGGAGAGGGGGGCGCGAAGCGCCGGGTGAGGGGCTTGCGTTGCCTGATCCTCCCAAGCAGGTGAAGCGCTACCCCACGCCTCAGGAGACGGAACGGGCGCGCGTACTCCGCCGCGATTCCACGGACGTGGAAAAGCTGCTGTGGCAGAAACTCCGCAACGCCCAGCTTGGCGCCAAGTTCCGCCGGCAGGAACCGATCTTCGGCTACACCGTCGATTTCGTGTCGCATGACCACCGGCTGATCGTCGAACTCGACGGCGGCCAGCACGCTGACCGTGCCGAACAGGACCAGCGACGCGCCCGCATGCTGGAACAGGCTGGGTTTCGGGTGCTCCGCTTCTGGAACAACGACGTGAACGACAACTTGGACGGTGTGCTGAGCACCATCAAGACGCGCCTTGAGGAAACCACGGTGGTGCGCCGGCCGGTCGCGGCGGCGGCACCTTCACCCGGCGCTTCGCGCCACCCTCTCCCGGGGCGGGAGAGGGAAGACGGGAAGGATACGCCATGATCGCTAAGCTCACGGGCATCGTGGATTCGGTCGGCACCGATTACGTCGTCGTGGACGTGAACGGGGTCGGCTATCAGGTCGCCTGCTCCAACCGCACGCTGTCGCGCATGGCGACGGGGGAGCGCGCCTCGCTGGTGGTCGAGACCTTCATCCGCGAGGACCGCATCACCCTCTACGGTTTCGCCGACCACGGCGAGCGCGACTGGTTCCGCCTGCTGACCACCATCCAGGGCGTCGGCTCGCGGCTCGCGCTGTCGATCCTCGGCGTGCTCGACCCGGATCAGCTGACGCGGGCCATCGCCGCGCAGGACAAGACCGCGCTGACCCGCGCCGATGGCGTCGGGCCGAAGGTCGCGGCGCGCATCGTCAACGAACTGAAGGACAAGGTGGGCAACCTCGCGCTGGGCGCTTCGGCCTCCGCCGCTCCGGCGGGGGGCAAGGCGGCTCCGGCGGGCGGCGGGCCGACCCCCGACAACACGGCCATGGCGGACGCCGTTTCGGCCCTCGTCAACCTCGGCTACGGCCGGTCGGAAGCCTTCGGCGCCGTGGTGGCGGCCGGACGCCGGATCGGCGACGGGGCGGGGGTGTCGGAGCTGATCCGCCAGGGCCTGAAGGAACTTAGCCAATGACCGCCGACCAGAACGGCCCCGATCGTCTCGTGCAGCCGGGGCAGGGCAGCGGCGATTCCGCCGAGTCCTCCATCCGCCCGTTGTCGCTCGCCGAGTTCATCGGCCAGCGGCAGGCGCGCGAGAACCTGTCGATCTTCATCCAGGCGGCGCGTTCGCGCGGCGAGGCGCTGGACCACGTCCTGCTGTTCGGCCCGCCGGGCCTGGGCAAGACGACGCTCGCCCAGATCGTGTCGCGCGAGCTTGGCGTCGGCTTCCGCGCCACCTCCGGTCCGGTCATTGCGCGGGCGGGCGACCTCGCCGCGCTGCTGACGAATCTTCAGCCGCACGACGTGCTGTTCATCGACGAGATCCATCGCCTTAATCCCGCCGTGGAAGAGGTGCTCTATCCGGCGATGGAGGATTTCCAGCTCGACCTCATCATCGGCGAGGGGCCGTCGGCGCGGTCGATCCGCATCGACCTGCCGCCCTTCACGCTGGTTGGCGCCACGACCCGCTCCGGCCTCATCACGCGGCCGCTGCGCGAGCGCTTCGGCATTCCCGTGCGGCTGCAATTCTACGAGCCGGACGAGCTGGAGCTGATCGTGCGCCGCGCCGCCGGGGTGCTGGGCATGGCGATTACGCCGGAGGGCGCGCGGGAAATCGCCAACCGCTCGCGCGGCACGCCGCGCGTGGCCGGGCGCCTGCTGCGCCGGGTGCGCGACTTCGCCTCCGTGGCCGGCATGCCGGAGGTGGACGCCCGCATCGCCGACGCCGCGCTGACCCGGCTGGAGGTGGACCGTCTGGGCCTCGACAGCATGGACCGCCGCTACCTCGGCATCATCGCCAACAACTACAACGGCGGCCCGGTGGGTGTGGAGACGCTGGGCGCCGCGCTCGGCGAGCAGCGCGACGTGCTGGAGGAGGTGGTCGAGCCCTACCTGATCCAGCAGGGCTTCCTGCAGCGCACGCCGCGCGGGCGCATGCTGACCGACCAGGGCTTCCGCTATCTGGGCCTGAACCCGCCGTCCGCTCCGACGCGCCAGTTTGATCTGCTGGACCGCATTCCCGATCCGGGCGCCGATATGGGGGGCGACATGGGGGAGGGCGACAATGCCTGAGGCGAATTTGTCTGGCTGGTTCGACGAGAACGCAGGGCATCGCTACCCGGTCCGGGTCTATTACGAGGACACGGACGCGGGCGGTCTGGTCTACCACGCCAACTACCTCCGCTTCTTCGAGCGGGCGCGCACCGAGATGCTGCGCCTGCTCGGCTTCGAACACATGATCCTGCTGGAAGAAACGGGTGTGTCATTTGCGGTACGTCGGGCCGAGATCGATTTTGTCGCTCCCGCCAAGCTCGACGATACGCTTGAAGTGGAGACACGGATAACCCATACCGGCGGAGCCTCCTTCGCAGTTGCACAAACCGCCCGCCGTGATGCCAGGGAGTTGGCGCGCGCGGATTTGCAGCTGGTGACGATCAACCGGGCCGGACGGCCGGCGCGCCTTCCGGCGCCGGTCCGAGAGGCGATCAACGATCTGTACAAAAGGCAAAAGCGAGACTGACAGCGATGGACGCTCTAAACTCCGCCCAGGCGGTCGGGGCCGCGGCAAAGGTCCACGATCTCACGATGTGGGGCCTGTTCTGGCAGGCCGACCTGATCGTCAAGGTCGTGATGCTGATGCTGTTCGTTGCCTCGGTGTGGTGCTGGGCCATCATCATCGAGAAGCTGATGCGGTTGCGCCGCCTCAACGCCCAGGCCGACGCCTTCGAGGAGAGCTTCTGGTCGGGCGGCTCGCTGGACGCGCTGTACGACCGCATTGGCCAGCGCCCCGAGGATCCGATGTCGGCGACCTTCGCCGCCGGCATGCGCGAATGGCGCCACGCCGCCGACCGCGGCATAGGCTCCATGAAGGGCTCGCTCCAGCAACGGGTCGAGCGCGTCATGTCGGTCACCATCGGCCGCGAGATGATGCGGGCCGAGCGCTACATGACCTTCCTCGCCTCGGTCGGTTCGACGGCGCCGTTCATCGGCCTGTTCGGCACGGTGTGGGGCATCATGAACTCTTTCACCTCCATCGCCGCGTCGGGCAACACCAGCCTCGCCGTCGTGGCGCCGGGCATCGCGGAGGCGCTGTTCGCGACCGCGCTGGGCCTCGTGGCCGCCATCCCGGCGGTGATCTCGTACAACAAGATCTCCACCGACCTCGGCCGCTACGCCGACCGCCTGGACACCTTCGCGGGTGAGTTCTCGGCGATCCTGTCGCGCCACCTCGAGGAGCGGGGAGCCGCCTGATATGGGAGCCCAGCTCGCAGGCAAGGGCGGCCACGGACGCGGCAAGCGCCGCAGCTACCGGGCGATGTCCGAGATCAACATGACGCCGTTCATCGACGTCATGCTGGTGCTGCTCATCGTCTTCATGGTGGCTGCACCCATGCTGACCGTCGGCGTCCCGGTCGATCTGCCGAAGACCAACGCGGCGCCGCTGGAGGCGCAGAAGGATCCGCTGTTCGTCACCGTGCAGTCGGACGGACGCGTCTTCGTGCAGGAGACGGCGGTGGAGATGACCAACATGGTCCCGCTGCTGATCGCCGTCACCAACAACAACCCCGAGGCCCGCATTCTGGTGCGTGGCGACGCGAAGATCGCCTACGGCAAGATGCTGGAGGTGATGGGCACCATGAGCGCCGCCGGCTTCAAGAAGGTCGGGCTGGTCGCCGAGATGCCCAACGCTCCGGCCGCCGCCGGGCCGCGCGTCGGGGTCGGCGGCCCCACGCCCACGCCCAAGCGCTGAGCCAAGGCCCGAGCAATCATGCGCAAACCCCTGATCGCATCGGCAACGCTGCACGTGGCGCTCATCGCGCTGTTCGTGCTCGGCATGCCGCCCAGCGATCGCAAGCTGGAAATCCCCCCGTCCATCCCGATCGAGATCGTGGACATGGGCGAGGTGAGCCAAGCCGCGCGCGTCGACAAGGGCGAGCCGAAGCCGCAGGCGCCCAAGCCGCCGGTGCCCGAGGCGAAGCCGACTCCGCCGGCCCCTCCGCCGCCGGAACCGGTGTCCGAACCGCCGCCCCCGCCGCCAAAGCCCGAGCCGAAGGTCCCGGAGCCGCCGAAGGTCGCCCAGGTGCCGCCGCCCCCGCGCGAGCCGACGCCGCCGCCCAAGCCGACTCCGCCCCCTCCGCCGCCCGATCCGACGCCGGAGCCCACTCCGAAACCGCCGGAGCCGAAGCCCGAACCCAAACCGGAGCCGCCCAAGCCGCCGGAGCCGCCGAAACCACAGCCTCCCAAGCCTGAGCCTCCAAAGCCGGAACCGCCGAAGCCTGAGCCCCCGAAACCGGAGCCGCCCAAGCAGCAGGCCAAGCCGACGCCGGAACCGCCCAAGCCGGAGCCGAAGAAGCCGCCCGAGAAGGAAGTGGCCAAGGCCGACCCGATGGCCGACCTTCTGAAGAACGTTCAGAAGCTGAAGCCCTCGGACGCGCCCAAGTCGGATTCGAAGGCTTCGGACGCCAAGCCGACCCAGCAGGCGGCCGCTCCGTCGGCGCCGGCCGGGGCCGCGAAGGCCGTCAACGGTCCGGACAAGCCCTTCAAGCCGTCGGGCAAGGCGATCGACGGCATCCGGGGCGCGGTCAGCCGCAACTGGAACTTCGATCCGGGCCGCAAGGACTCCGCCAACATGCAGGTGGAGATCATCGTGGAACTGGGCCGCGACGGCACCGTGCTGACCGCGGCGATCCACGAGAAGTACCGGTCGCGCTACATGTCGGACGCCGCGTTCCGCGCGTCGGCCGACGCGGCCGTGCGCGCGATCAAGCGGACCAGTCCGCTGCCGATCACGGAGTTCTCCGGCGACTTCACGCCGGCGAGGTACGAGGAATGGCGCTACTTCGTGTTCAATTTCGACCCGAGGGATATGTTCTGACCATGAAGAAGAAGACGAGGCTTCTGCTGAAGGTCGCCGGGTGCGCCGGCGCTCTGCTGCTCACCCTCGGTGTCGCGGCGCCCCATACGGCGCAGGCCGAGGTGCGCATCGACATCACCAAGGGTGTGGTCGAACCGCTGCCCATCGCCGTCACCAGCTTCGCCGGTGCCGGTGGGCGCGAGGCGCAGATGGGCTCCGACATCTCCAAGGTGATCGCCGCCGATCTGGAGCGTTCGGGCCTGTTCCGTCCGCTCGACCCCAAGGGCTTCCTGCAGACGCCCGACCAGTTGCGCGCGGGCGAGCCGCGCTATCAGGACTGGCGCGCCGTCGGCGCCCAGGCGTTGGTCGCCGGCAACACCACGGCGACCGGCGACGGCCGCATGAAGGTGGACTTCCGCCTGTGGGACGTGGCCGCCGGCCAGTACATGCAGGGGCTGAGCTACACCGCCACCCAGGACAGCTGGCGCCGCATTGCTCACATCATCGCCGACGCCATCTACAAGCGGCTGACCGGCGAGGAAGGCTACTTCGACACGCGCATCGTCTATGTGGCCGAATCGGGCCCCGCGAACGTGCGCAAGAAGCAGCTGGCCATCATGGACCAGGATGGTGAGAACCATCAGTTCCTGACCGATGGCCAGTCCCTGGTGCTGACCCCGCGCTTCTCGCCGACGGCGCAGGAAATCACGTACATGTCGTACTTCAACAAGAAGCCGCGCGTGTACCTGTTCAACATCGACTCCGGGCGTCAGGAAGTGCTGGGCGATTTCCCCGGCATGACCTTCGCGCCGCGCTTCTCGCCGGACGGCAACAAGGTCGTCATGTCGATGGCGCAGAACGGCAATACTGATATCTACACCCTCGACCTGCGCACCCGCCGCCAGACTCAGCTGACCGATTCGCCGGGCATCGACACCGCGCCCAGCTATTCGCCGGACGGTCAGCGGATCGTGTTCGAGTCGGACCGTGGCGGCAGCCAGCAGCTCTACATCATGGGCGCCGACGGCTCGGGCGTGAAGCGTCTGACCTTCGGCGAGGGCCGCTACGGCACGCCGGTCTGGTCGCCTCGCGGAGATTTGATCGCCTTCACGCGGCAGCGCGGCAGCAGCTTCGCGGTCGGCGTGATCCGTCCGGACGGCACCGGCGAGCGGATCCTGACCGAGTCGTTCCACGTGGAAGGCCCGACCTGGGCGCCGAACGGCCGCGTTCTGATGTTCTTCCGCGACGTGCCGAGCGGCGACGGCCGTGGCCGCAGCGCGAAGATGTATTCCATCGACGTGACTGGTGCCAACGAGCGCCGTGTCATCACGCCGGTTGACGCGTCCGATCCCGCATGGTCGCCCTTGATTCCCTAATGGACTAGCCCTATTTTGCGCGCGCAAGAGCGACGCTTAAGACGAAGGTCGGAAGTTCGCATTTCCGTCGGGGTCTGGCGGAAGTCGGCGTCGCTTCAGCTTCATAATCCGGCCATAACATCGAGTGTCGCTTAGGGGGTCATTAGACATGCGCATTAAGTATCTGAGCCTGATCGCCGCCGTTGCCCTGGTTGCCGCTTGCGAAACCGCTCCGAAGGACGCGGGCAACGCCGCTGGCACCGGCACGCAGACCAGCTCCATCCGTCCGGGCTCGCAGGAAGACCTGGTCGTCAACGTCGGCGACCGCGTCTTCTTCGGTCTGGACCGTTACGACCTGACTCCGGAGGCTCGCGCCACCCTGGACCGTCAGACCTCGTGGCTGAAGCAGTACTCGAACGTCACCGTGACGGTCGAGGGCCACGCCGACGAGCGCGGCACCCGCGAGTACAACCTCGCCCTGGGTGAGCGTCGTGCGAACTCCGTGAAGAACTACCTGGCCGCCGCCGGTGTGAACCCGCAGCGCGTCAAGGTCGTCTCCTACGGCAAGGAGAAGCCGGCCGTCCTCGGTTCGAACGAGGCCGCCTGGGCCCAGAACCGCCGTGGCGTGACCGTCGTCGACTAACGACGGCACCCATACGGGTCGCGGAAAAGCCGCTCCGGAGTGATCCGGAGCGGCTTTTTCTTTGTTCGGGTTTTGCGGTAGAGCCTCAAATCACCACCGTGCAAGGCGCGCGTTCTTCTGGTAAACAGCCGCCATAGTTTCGCCCGCTTGGCCGGTTACGCCTTTCGCGACGGCCCGTTTCCCGCGATGGTATGGCCCGCCTGTACAGGACACCACCCATGACCAAGACGTCTTCCTTTGCTGCTCTGCTGCTTGGCGGCCTTCTGTGCAGCGGTTCCGTGTACGCCCAGACCGTTTCGATGCAGGACCGGCTGGAACGGCTGGAGTCGGGGGTTGCCGCGTTGGGTGGCCGGATCGAGGTGGCGCAGGCCACTCCGCGTTCGAACAACTGGAACCAGACCGCCGAGATGGCGCCGTCGCTGGCCGCCGACTTCGAAATCCGGTTGCAGCGCCTGGAGCGCGCCATTTCGGAACTGACCGGCCGCTACGAGGAATCGACCTATCAGGTCACCCAGTTGAAGGACCGGCTGGAGCGGGTGAACAGCGACATCGACTTCCGCCTGAAGGAACTGGAGTCGAAGGGCGGTGGCGCCACCGACGCGTTCGGCGCGCCGAAGGGCGCGGCTCCGTCCGCCGCAGCGCCGGCCCCGTCGGCCAAAGCGACGGAAAAGGCCGCAGAGAAGCCGGAAACCCCGGCGGAAAAGCCGACCAAGACCGCGTCGGTCACCGCGCTGCCGGCCAACGCCAGCCCGGACAAGCAGTACGAGCACGCCTTCGAACTGCTGCGCCAGACGGAATACGAAAAGGCGGAAAAGGCATTCCAGGAGTTCCTGGCCAAGAACAAGGGCCACCAGCTGGCCGGCAACGCGCAGTATTGGCTGGGCGAGTCCTACTACGTCCGCAACAAATTCGCCGAGGCTGCTATGGCCTTCGCCGAGGGCGTGCAGAAGTACCCGAAGAACTCCAAAGCGGCGGACAATCTGCTGAAGCTCGGCATGTCCCTGCAGCAGCTGAACCAGAAGAAGGACGCCTGCACGGCCTTCAACCAGCTCATCACCAAGTTCCCCGAAGCGTCGGCCAGCGTGAAGCGCCGCGCCGATACGGAGCGCAAGCGCCTGAATTGCCCGGCCTGAGTTCGTCTTCACCCATTCCCGCCCCGATCTCCGGTGCCGAGTTCGCCGACCGCATGACGCGGCTGGGCGGCTTCGAGTCGGGGCCGCGCCTTGCTGCCGTGGCGGTGTCGGGGGGCGCCGACAGTCTGGGGCTCGCCCTGCTGGCGCACGGCTGGGCGGCCGAGCAGGGCGGATCCATCCTGGCTCTGACCGTGGATCATGGCCTGCGCCCGGAGTCGGCGGACGAGGCCGAACGGGTGGGGCACTGGCTCGCCGCGCGCGGCATTGAACACCGCATCCTGCGCTGGGAAGGGGAAAAGCCCTCCACCGGCATCCAGGCGGCGGCACGCGCCGCGCGGCACCGCCTGTTGGCAGCCTGCTGCCAAGCGGAAGGCATCCTGCATCTGGCGCTCGCCCACCACCGCGACGATCAGGCGGAAACGGTGCTGCTGCGCTTCGCGCGCGGCTCGGGCATCGACGGTCTGGCCGGCATGGCGCCGGTGCGGGCCGATGGCGGCGTTCGGCTGATCCGTCCCTTGCTCGATCTGCCGCACGCACGGCTCGTCGCGACTTGCCAAGCCTTCGGGCAGGACTGGATCGAGGATCCGTCCAATCGCAACCCGGCCTTTGCCCGCGCCCGCCTGCGCGCGGCCCAAGACGCGCTGGGCGCCGAAGGGTTGGACTCGGAACGGCTCGCCGACACCGCCCGTCGCGCCGCCCGCGCCCGCGCCGCGCTGGAAACCGCCACTGCCGGTTTGCTGGCCGAGGCGGCGGAGATCCATCCCGAGGGCTGGATTCGCCTGGATCCCACACCGCTGCTCGCCGCGCCCGAGGAACTGGGGCTGCGCGCGCTCGTCCGCTGCCTGCTCGTGGTCGGCGGCGCGCCCTATCCGCCAAAAGCGGAAGCGTCGGAGCGCCTGTTCGCCGAGGTGGCGGGCGGATTGCCCACCGGGCGCACCCTCGGCGGCTGCCGTGTGCTGTCGCGGCGCGGCGCGCTGCTGATCGCCCGCGAACCGGCCGGTGCCGACGAACGCAGGGCCATCGGTCCCGGCGAGTCGGTCTGGTGGGATCGCCGCTTCACGGTGCGGCTGGCGGCGGGGCAGGGTAACCGTCTCACCGTCGCCCGGTTGGGGGCCGAGGGGTGGCGCGCGGTGCGGGATGCGAAGCCGGCATCGGCGGCGCTCCGCCTGCCCGAACCGGCGCGCGAATCGCTGCCGGCGCTGTGGGGCGAAAGGGGGCTGGCGGCGGTGCCGAGCCTCGGCTTTCTTGCAACGGAAAGTACCCTTACGGCTGAGGCGGCGTTTACTCCGGCGGTGCCGCTGGCAGGGCCAGCTTTTCCGGTTGTTTCGGCCGGGGGCGGCATTATTTAATCTGGGAACGTGCCCGAAAGACCGGGGGGTGGGCCACGTTTCGGCGTACCAATCGGCGCTGGGTTCGCAGAAAGGCTTTTGACGTGAACAATTTCGGCAAGAATCTCGCGCTCTGGATCATCATAGGGCTCCTGCTGGTGGCCCTGTTCAATCTCTTCCAGAGCTCATCGACCCGCAGCCCGCAGACGACGGTTCCGTTCAGCGAGCTTCTCGCCGAAGTGGACCGCGGCCAGGTGGCCGACGTCACCATCAAAGGAAATCAGGTGTCCGGCCACTTCACCGATGGCCGGTCCTTCAGCACCTACGTCCCGCCCGAAGCCGGGCTGGTCGAGCGCCTGACGCACAAGAACGTGCGCATCAGCGCGGTTCCGGACGACAGCAACGTGCCGTCGCTGTTCTCGGTGCTGCTCAGCTGGTTCCCGATGCTGCTGCTGATCGGCGTGTGGATCTTCTTCATGCGTCAGATGCAGTCCGGCGGCGGTAAGGCCATGGGCTTCGGCAAGTCGCGGGCGCGCCTGCTGACCGAGAAGGTCGGCCGCGTCACCTTCGACGACGTCGCCGGCATCGACGAGGCCAAGCAGGAGCTGGCGGAAATCGTCGAGTTCCTGAAGGACCCGCAGAAGTTTCAGCGCCTGGGCGGCAAGATCCCGAAGGGCGTGCTGCTGGTCGGCCCGCCGGGTACCGGTAAGACGCTGACCGCGCGCGCCGTGGCGGGTGAGGCCAACGTACCCTTCTTCACCATCTCAGGCTCCGACTTCGTCGAGATGTTCGTCGGTGTGGGTGCGTCCCGCGTCCGCGACATGTTCGAGCAGGGCAAGAAGAACGCTCCCTGCATCATCTTCATCGACGAAATCGACGCGGTCGGCCGCCATCGCGGCGCCGGCCTGGGCGGCGGCAACGACGAGCGCGAGCAGACCCTGAACCAGCTGCTGGTCGAGATGGACGGCTTCGAGGCGAACGAGGGCGTCATCCTCATCGCCGCGACCAACCGTCCGGACGTGCTCGACCCCGCGCTGCTGCGTCCGGGCCGCTTCGACCGTCAGGTCGTGGTGCCGAACCCCGACGTGCTGGGTCGCGAGAAGATCCTGAAGGTCCACATGCGCAAGGTGCCGCTGGCGCCGGACGTGGACGCCAAGATCATCGCGCGCGGCACTCCAGGCTTCTCCGGCGCCGACCTCGCCAACCTCGTGAACGAGGCCGCCCTGCTCGCCGCCCGCATCGGCAAGCGCGTCGTCGGCATGGGCGAGTTCGAGGCCGCCAAGGACAAGGTCATGATGGGTGCGGAGCGCCGCTCCATGGTCATGACCGAGGATGAGAAGAAGCTGACCGCCTACCACGAGGCCGGCCACGCCATCGTCGCCATCCACCAGCCGGACAGCGATCCCGTCCACAAGGCCACCATCATCCCGCGCGGCCGCGCGCTGGGCATGGTGATGCGCCTGCCGGAGGGCGACCGCATCTCCCTGTCGCAAGCCAAGCTGCTGGCCGACCTGCGCGTCGCCATGGGTGGCCGCATCGCGGAAGAGCTGATCTTCGGCCGCGACCGCGTCACCACCGGTGCGTCGGGCGACATCAAGATGGCCACCGACATGTCGCGCCGCATGGTCACCGAATGGGGCATGAGCGACAAGCTGGGTCCGCTGCTGTACGGCGAGCCGACGCAGGAGGTCTTCCTTGGCCACTCCGTCACCCAGCACAAGAACATGTCCGACGCCACCGCCCGCACGGTGGACGAGGAAATCCGCCGGATCGTGGACGAAGCCTACTCCGAGGCCCGCCGCATCCTGACGGAGAACATCGACCAGCTGCACACCGTCGCCAAGGGTCTGCTGGAGTACGAGACCCTCAGCGGCGAGGACATTCAGCGCCTGCTGCGTGGCGAGCCGCTGATCCGCGACGACGACCGGGAGAGTTTCTCGGCCGCCCCGCCGAAGCAGCCGACCCCCAGCTCCGGCCGCCGCGCGTCGGTGCCGACCTCCGGCACCAAGGAGAGCGGTGGCATGGACCCCGAACCGCAGGGCACCTGACGGCCTCTGCGACGCGGACCAAGAGCGAACCAAGACGACCGGCGCCCCTCGGGGCGCCGGTTTTCTTTTGAGGGCGTGGTGCCCGTGAATCCGCCCCCTGCGCATGTCGATCGGCGGAAGGCTGCGTCCGTCCACGCGCGCTCGCACCGGGGATGAGGGACAGGGTGGGGCCGTGCGCAGCCGGGGTTGGGCTGAGGCGCGTGTGGGGGAATGGTGGCTCGCGGCGGTGCGCAGGCCGTTCAGGCGGCGTCCAAAGAGGCTCGGCGCGGGTCACACGCCTGCGCCGCGCTGGACGCTCTGGTGGTGCTGGAGAGCGCCCTGTGTAGCGCCCTGCTGCGTTGGCGCACCGGTGCCGTCATCGCACGGCATTCGCTGCGCGGGCGCCGGCGTTCGCCTTTCTGAAGCTCCCGGCTGCAAGAGCAGCCAAGCCCTCGCAAAGGCAAACACCGCTCCGCGCGCAGTCAACGGGCGCCGCAGAGACGGTCAGTTTGAAAGAGACGGGGGAGAAGGGGGATGGTGCTGCCAGAGAGGATTGAACTCTCGACCTCTCCCTTACCAAGGGAGTGCTCTACCACTGAGCTACGGCAGCGCCGGGACCGGGCGATCAACTGTGTCGCTTCGGCCGTTCAACGTTGGCCGCCGTGGCGGCCCGTCGAAGTGGCGCGGGTTATACGACAGGCTTTCGGCCGATGCAAGCGGGGAAGCACGCCTTTCGACGATAAAAATGCATTCCGCCGCACAGCGTCCGCTCAACCCTGCGTGCCGACCTGCGGCAGCACCTCTTCGGCCCGGAAATCGGGGACGATGTTGGACAGGATCGTCATCACGCGGTCCGCATCGCCGGCCCGCGCCGCCGCTTCCATCTCGCCCAGCGCCCGGTTGATGAGCGCGTAGTCAATGACGCGCGGTGAGGCCAGGAAGACGCCGTCCGCCTCGGTGCGCGACGGCGCCTCGGCGCTGGTCAGGATTTCCTCGAACAGCTTCTCGCCGGGGCGCAGGCCGGAAAACTCGATCTTGATGTCCTCGCCGGGGCGGTAGCCGGCCAGCCGGATCATCTGGCGGGCGAGATCCAGGATCTTCACCGGCTCGCCCATGTCCAGCACCAGCACCTTGCCGCGCTCCTCCGCCCGCGCCACGCCGTGGGCCGAGGCTTGCAGCACCAGCTCCACCGCCTCGCGCACGGTCATGAAATAGCGGCGCATGTCCGGGTGCGTGACGGTCAGCGGCCCACCCTTGGCGAGCTGGCGCGTGAACAGAGGCACCACGGAGCCCGAGGAGCCCAGCACGTTGCCGAAGCGCACGGTCATGTAGCGCGTTGCCGTCTCCGTCCCATCGCGCGGCGGCAGCACGTCCAGCGCCTGGCAATAGCACTCGGCGAAACGCTTGGTGGCGCCCATGACGCTGGTCGGGCGGATCGCCTTGTCGGTGGAGATCAGCACCATCGCCTGACAACCGCCGGCCCGCGCCGCGTCGGCCACGTTGCGCGTGCCGATGATGTTGGTCAGGGCGCCCTCGGTCGGGTTGGCCTCCACCAGCGGCACGTGCTTCAGCGCGGCGGCGTGGAACACCATGGCCGGGCGCTTGTCTTGGAACAGGCGGAAGATGCGGTCGCGGTCGCGCACGTCGGCGATCACGGCGTGGAGGTCGAGCGCGGGGAAACGCTCCCGGATCTCCATCTCGATGCTGTAGAGGTTGAACTCGCCCGCATCGACCAGAACCAGCGTTTCCGGGCCGAGCGCGGCGATCTGGCGCACCAGCTCGCTGCCGATGGTGCCGCCGGCTCCGGTCACCACCACGCGGCGGCCGGTGACGAGGCTGGCGATGGCGCCCCGGTCCAGCACCGCCTGGGGACGGCCCAGCAGATCCTCCAGCGCGATCGGGCGCACCTCGATCTTGCCTTCGCCCAGCGCCGACTTGAACTCCGTCAGGCTCGGCAGGCGCGACAGGACGAGGCCCAGGGACTCGGCCTGGTCCAGAAGCTCGCGCAGAAGGGCGCCGGGGATTTCGTTCTGGCCCTTGGTGACGATCAGGCGCTGCGGGCGGTCGCCCTTGCGCTCCAGCTCCTCCACGAGGCGCGGCAGGTCGTCGGGACCGCCCAGCACGGGAACGCCCCGGACAGCGTGGCCGACGCGCCGGTCCTTCTCGTCGAGGATGCCGACGACCCGGTAGGCGGCACCGGCATTCTGGTCGAGCGAGCGGATGAACAGTTCCGCCGAATCCCCGACACCCAGCAGCAGCACCGGAATGCGCGGCGTGTCGTCGGCCATGACGTGGTGGCCCAGCCGGCGGTCCTTGAAGAGGCGGTAGGCGAAGCGCGGCCCGCCCAGCACCACCACCATCACGAACCACAGGATCACCGGCAGGGAGCGGGGCAGGGACTCCAGCCGCGTGGCCATGAACAGGACCAGCAAGAAGCAGAGCACCACCACCGACACCGCCCGCAGCAGCGTGGACAGGTCGGGGACCGACGCGTACCGCCAGATGCCCCGGTACAGGCCGGACAGGCGGAACACCACGGCGGCGATCGCCACAAGGATCGGCAGGCCGATGATCAGCGGATCGCGGAACTGGTCGAACGCCTGGGCGCCGACGCGCAAGTAAAGCGCCACCACCAGTGCGATGCCGGTCATCGCCAGATCGTGCAGGTAGACAAGGAACGCCCGCGGGGACGGGATGCGCATGCGCTTCAACCTTAAACCGAAGACTTTGGGCGGCTTAGCCGCGCGAAGCTTTGAACCATTCGGCGGTCTGGCGCAAGCCGTACGCCGGATAATAGGGCGGGCGCCAGTTCAGCGCCCGGCGAATGGCGCCGTCGTCGACCACCAGCGACCCGGCAACGCGGTCGAACATCGCTCCGCGCCGCAGCAGCCGGGCGCCCAGCGCCAGCATGGACGGCGGCACCGGCAGCAGGCGCGCCGGCTTGCCCAGCGCGTCGGCGATGGCGCGCACCAGCTCCGCCGTGGACATCGGGCGGCCGTCATGGACCAGGAAACGCCCGCCGGCCGCCTGCGGGTGGGTCAGGCATTCGCGGATGGCGTCCGCCAGATTGCCGACGTAGATCAGGCTGCGCCGGTTCTCCAGCGCCCCCAGCGGCAGCGGAATGCCCCGGTCCACCGCCTTCAGCAGAGTGCGGAAATTGCCACCGACGCCGGGGCCGTAGACCAACGGCGGGCGGATCACCACCACCTCCAGCCCCGTGCGGGTGGAGATTTCGGCCAGCGCCCGCTCGGCCTCCAGCTTCGAAATGCCGTAGGGGGAATGCGGGTCGGGTTCGGTGACCTCGCTCAGTTCCTCGTCCCGGCTCTCGTCGGCCAGGGCCTTGACGCTGCTGAGATAGATCAGGCGCTTCACCCCGGCGACCGCCGCCGCCTCGGCCAGCACGCAGGTGCCGGCGGTGTTCACCCGGCGGAAGGCGGCCAGCGGGTCCGTCACCGTATCGCGCATGACGTGGACGCGGGCGGCCAGATGCACCACCGCCTCCATGCCGTCCAGCGCGTGGCCCCAGTTCGTCGTCGGGCCGATGTCGCCGATGGCCACCACGTCTTCCACGCCCGGAACCGCCGTGTCGGGCTTGCGCACCACGGCGCGGATCGTGTGGCCGCGCTCGATCAGCAGCGGCACCACCGTCCGTCCGACAAACCCGTTGGGGCCCGTGACCAGAATTCGCATCTACGCCGTCGCCTTGACCGGCCGTGCCAGCAGGGCAAGCAGCAGCACGACCGCCGCCACACCCGCCGGCAGCACCGTCCAACCGGTCTGCACCGACACCACCGCCAGCGCCACCAGCGCGGCGTTCAGCACCAAGACCAGCCGCACGACCTGGGCGTGGTTGCGGCCCCGCTGGGTGGCCTTCTGGTAGAAATGCTCGCGGTGCGCCTGCCAGACCTTCTTGCCCTCGACCAGACGGCGCAGCAGCGTGAAGGTCGCGTCCGCCAGGAAGTAGGCGGGAACCAGCAGCGCCGCCGGCCACAGACCGGCCGCCGCCACCGCCAGCAGCAGCCAGCCGAGCGTGAAGCCCAGCGGCACGCTGCCCACGTCGCCCATGAAGAGCTTGGCCGGGTGCCAGTTCCACACCAGGAAGCCCAGCGCCGCCCCTGCCGCCGCCAACCCGTACAGGCCCAGCGCCGGGTCGAGCCCGCCGACCGCGACCACCAGCGCCAAGCCGGTGCCGACCGTCGTGGCCTCGCTGCCGGCCAGCCCGTCGATGCCGTCCATGAAGTTGAAGAGGTTGACGAACCACAGCCAACCGACGGCTGCCAGCACGCGGTCCGCCCACAGCGGCAGCAGGCCCTGGAACACCAGCCCGTCGCCCGGCAGGGCGCTCAAGCCCGCCGCCACCGCCGCGATCTGCGTCAGGAAACGCGGCGTCGGCCCCAGCCCGCGCCGGTCGTCGATCCAGGAAATCGCCATCAGCGCCGCCGCACCCGCCAGGATCGGCAAAGCCTGCGCCACGCCACCCGTCGCCACGGCGATCAGGGTCCAGGCGGGCAGCAGGGTCAGCATGACGCCCCATCCACCGCCGCGCGGCGTCGGGATCGAATGGCTGGACCGGTCGTTCGGGTGGTCCAGAATCGCCTTGTACCGCAGATAGGCCAGCACCCGCCCGGTCAGCAGGCAGGACAGCGCGAAGGTCCCCAACAGCGCGAGAAGGCTGCTCATGACGCCTCCACGACCGGGCTTGCCGCCGGCCCAACCGATCCGATCAGCGTGCGGTAAAGCTCGACGGTCTTCGCGCCGACCCGGTCGGACGCCATGTCGGATTCGACCAGACGCCGGCTTGCCGCGCCGAAGCGCCGACGCAACGCCGTGTCCCGCACCAGGGTTTCCAACGCGTCGGCCAGCGCTGCCGGATCGTCGGGCGGCACCAGCAGGGCGTTCTCGCCCGCGTGCGCCACCTCGCGGCAGCCCGGCACGTCCGTCGCCACGATAGCGCGCCCGCAGGCCGCGGCTTCCAGCAGGCTCTTGGGCAGCCCCTCGCGGCGCGAGGCGAGCACGGCGATGTGGCAGCGCTTCCACACCTCGCGCACGTCGGCGATGTGCCCCGGCAGTTCCACGCCGGGCAGGGCCGCCCAGCGGTCCAACTCCTCCTGCGTCACCGAGGTCGGGTTTTCGGGATCGGGCGTCCCGGCCAGCAGCAGCCGCACGTCCAGCCCCTTGGCGACCAGCCTTTGCTGCGCCTCGACCAGCGGCCCGACGCCCTTGTCGGCCAGCAGGCGGGCGACGCAGCCGATGGTCACCGGCGGCTCGGCCGGTTCGGGTAGCGCCTGATAATGGGTCGTGTCGATGCCGGACCCGCGAATGATCCAGGAGCGGTCGGCCGGCAGCAACCCGGCCTCCACCAGCATGCGCTGGTCGTCGGCGTTTTGCAGGATGGCGAGGCTGTTTGACCGCCGCAGCACCATGCGCAACAGCGGGCGCGCCACCGCCCCGGCGACGCGGGACTTCAGCCCACCGGTGCCGATGAAGGCGGAGCCAAGGCCGGTCAGCGCGTTGACCACCGCCGGCACCCCGGCCAGCCCGGCGGCCAGCCCGCCCAGCAGCACCGGCTTCATGGCGACGTGATGGACGATGTCCGGCGCCTCCCGCCGGTAGAGCGCGGCGATCTCGGCCACGGCGGACAGGGCGCCGGCCGGGTTGACGCTGCGCCGCTGCCAGGACAGCGGCAGCACGCGGAAGCCCTCGCCCGCGATGCGATCGCCGTGCTTGTCCACGCGCGTGGCGACAACGACGTCGAACCCGGCGTCGCGGGCCGCGCGCGCCATGGGCAGCCGATGGGACCAGAAATACCAGTCCTCGGTGACGAGATAGATCAGCTTCGGGCGGATGGGCGCAGGCACGGAACGGGCCTCAGGCAATGCCGTGATAGTCCTTATACCACGCGATGAAGCGGGGCAGGCCCACGTCGATGGGAGTCGTCGGCTCGTAACCCAGGTCGCGGCGGCTCGCCTCGATGTCGGCGGAGGTCTCCGGCACGTCGCCGGCCTGGATCGGCTCCATCTGCTTGACGGCTTCGCGGCCGAGCGCCTGCTCAATGATGCCGATGAAGCGCATCAGATCCTCGGTCCGGTTGTTGCCGAGGTTGTAGACCGCGTGCGGCGCGCCGTTCTCGTCCGCCTTGGCCGGGCGGTCCAGTGCCGCCAGCACGCCGGCCGCGATGTCCTCCACGAAGGTGAAGTCGCGCTTCATCCGGCCCTCGTTGAAGACGCGGATCGGCCGGCCCGCCATGATGGCGTCGGCGAACAGATAGGCGGCCATGTCCGGCCGGCCCCACGGGCCGTAGACGGTGAAGAAGCGCAGGCCCGTCGCCGGGAACTTGTACAGATGGCAGTAGGCGTATGTCATCATCTCCGCCGCCTTCTTGGTGGCGGCGTAGATGGACATCGGCGAATCGACCCGGTCCTCGACCGAGAAGGGCATCTTCTTGTTGGCGCCGTAGACGGAGGAGGTGGAGGCGTAGACGAAATGCTTCAGCTTCGGCATCCGCCGCGCCGCCTCCAGCATCGCCACCTGTCCGGTGACGTTGGCGTCCACGTAGGCGTACGGGTTTTCCAGGGAGTAGCGCACGCCGGCCTGCGCCGCCAGATGGACCACGCCTGTCGCCTCGGCGAAGTCGGGCGCCAGCGCCTCGATGGCCGCGCGGTCGGACACGTCCGCCTTGATGAAGCGGAAACCGGGTTTGGCGAGCAGGCGCGCCAGCCGCGCCTCCTTCAGCGCCACCGAGTAATAGTCGTTGAGGTTGTCGAGCCCCAGCACGGTCTCCCCGCGCTCCAGCAGGGCCGCCGCCACGTGCGAGCCGATGAAACCGGCGGCGCCGGTGACCACGATCGTCATGCTTGCCATCCTCAAACGACGCGTCCGCGTCCACAGCCGCCGACTTATGCCCCAGAGCGGGGCCTGACGCCAGTCCGCAAAGACTCGGCCGCTTGACAGGCGCTCCGCCCAAACGATCTACTGCCGCGTCCTTATTCCGATGCGAAGCGTGAACCCCCCATGGCGCCCAAGAAGAACCCCGCGAATCTCAACCCGCTGCAGCTGAAGACGCTGACCCTTCTTCAGGAAATCGCCCGGCTGGAAGACACGCCGGCCGAGGAGGAGGGCGCCTTCACCGTGACCTCCCTGCCGCACGCGCACGGCAACCATTTCCACCTCGGCCACGCGGTGGTCAGCGGCAAGGACGCCACCGGCCTGTCCAACGACGCCGTTTGGACCATTCTGGAGCGCAAGGGCATGCTGCGCCGCGAACCCGGCAAGGCGATCATCACCGCCCAGGGCATGGCCTACGAGACGGGCCTGCGTGACGCCATCCTGCACCATTCCGACCACTGAAGGCATCGCCCACTCCACCATCGTCATTCCCGCGAAAGCGGGAATCCAGGGCAACTCGGGAACGTCGCTGAATGGCCCTGGATCCCCGCCTTCGCGGGGATGACGGTGAAGGGGCGTTTCGGGCCTTGGAGAGAACACGCGCATGTGCGGCTTTTGCGGATTTCTGGCCGAGTCTGAATCCCGGACGCCGGTCGGGCTGGAAGCCGTCGCGCGGCGTATGGCCGACACCATCGCCCATCGCGGCCCCGACGGTGACGGCGTGTGGGCGGACGAGGCGGCGGGCATCGCGCTCGGCCACCGGCGGCTCGCCATCGTTGATCTGTCGCCGCTCGGGCGCCAGCCGATGCTCTCGGCGGACGGGCGCTGGGTGATCGCCTACAACGGCGAGATCTACAATTTCCAGGACCTCCGCGCCGAGCTGGAGGCCGCCGGCCACGGCTTCCGCGGGCACTCCGACACCGAGGTGCTGGTCGAGGCCTGCGCCGCCTGGGGTGTCGAGCGCACGGTGAAGCGCCTCGTCGGCATCTTCGCCTTCGCGCTCTGGGACCGACGCGACCGGACCCTCTACCTCGTCCGCGACCATCTCGGCGTGAAGCCGCTCTATTGGGCGCGCATGAACGGCACGCTGCTGTTCGGCTCGCAGCCCAAGGCGCTGCGCGCGCATCCGGCCTTCCGCGCGGACATTGACCGCGACGCGCTGGCCGCCTACATGCGCTTCAGCTACGTGCCGGCCCCGCACACCATCCACAAGGGCGTGTTCAAGCTGGAGCCGGGCAGCATCCTGACTGTCCGTCCCGGCCGGGACCCCGAACGCACCGTCTATTGGGACATGGGCGAGGCCGCCCGCGGAGGCATTGCCGACCGCCTGTCCCTGTCCGATGAGGACGCTACCGACGCGCTGGAAACCCTTCTGAAGGACGCCATCGGCCGGCAGATGATGGCCGACGTTCCGCTCGGCGCCTTCTTGTCCGGCGGCATCGACAGTTCCACGGTCGTCGCGCTGATGCAGGCGCAGAGCGACCGCCCGGTGCGCACCTTCACCATCGGCTTCGGCGAGGGCGACTACGACGAGGCCGCGCACGCCCGAGCCGTCGCCGCCCATCTCGGCACCGAACACACCGAGTTGCGCGTGGACGCCGCCCACGCGCTGGACGCCATCCCGCGCCTGCCCGAGTTCTACGACGAGCCCTTCGCCGACAGTTCCCAGATCCCGACGCTGCTGGTGTCGGAGATGACGCGCCGCTCCGTCACCGTGGCCCTGTCGGGCGACGGCGGGGACGAGCTGTTCGCCGGCTACAACCGTTACTTCTGGGGGCCCGCCGTGTGGCGGCGCATCGGGCGCCTGCCGGCCGGACTGCGGCGTGGCGCCGCCGGCTTGGTGCGCTCGGTGCCGCCGCAGGGCTGGGACGCGCTGTTCGGCCTCGTCCCGCAATCCCGCCGCCCGCGCCAGCCCGGCGACAAGCTGCACAAGCTGGCCGGCGTTCTGGGTGCCGCCGACGAGGACGCGCTCTACCGCCGCTTGGTCAGCCAATGGGACGAGCCCGATTCCCTGGTCCTCGGCGGCCGGGAGCCGCGCGGCCGGCTGTGGGACGACGGCGTGGCCGCCGCGATGCCGGATTTCGTCGAGCGGATGCAGTATCTGGATTCGGTCACCTATCTGCCCGACGACATCCTCGCCAAGGTGGATCGCGCCAGCATGGGCGTGTCGCTGGAAGCGCGCGTTCCGCTGCTCGACCACCGCGTCGTGGAGCATGCGTGGCGCGTGCCACTGTCCCAGAAGATTCGCGACGGCAAGGGCAAGTGGCTGCTGCGCCAAGTCCTCTACCGCCACGTCCCGCGCGAGTTGATCGAACGCCCAAAGTCTGGCTTCGCCGTGCCCATCGACTCCTGGCTGCGCGGCCCACTACGCGCGTGGGCCGAGGATTTGCTGGACGAACGCCGCCTGCGCAGCGACGGCTATTTCGACCCGGCCCCGATCCGCGCCTGCTGGGCGGAGCATCTGGCGGGCACCCGCAACAACCAGCACCGGCTGTGGAGCGTCCTGATGTTCCAGGCGTGGAAACAGCGCTGGGGCACCGCTTCCACCGCCGCACCGCTTGCCGCGAGCGCCGCATGACAGAAGACCCGAAGAAACCCGCCGTCCCCTCCAAGAAGGACGACCGCGCCGAACGCCTCGCCGCCCGCCTGCGCGAGAACCTGCGCAAGCGCAAGGAGCAGGCCCGCCAGCGGGAAAAGGACGAGCAGCCGAACTGACCGCCGGCCGATTTGCCGCATAGGGGGGCCGTTGCGATTCGCTATGCTCGCGCCGAACGGACCCGGAATCGCCATGTCGGATCGCGCCACCGCCAACGCACGCCTGATCGGCTACACCTGCATCGTCGCCTCGGCGCTGCTGTTCGGCATTGCCGGGACGGTGGCGAAGATGCTGTTCGTCACGGCGATGCCGCCCCTGGTGATGATCGCCCTGCGCGCCTTCGTGGCGGCCGGCGCCATGGCCGCGATCATGCTGATGTTGAGCAAGCCGATCCGTGTCGCCCGCGCCGACATACCGTTCCTCCTTCAACTCGGCGTGCTGCTGACGCTGGTCAACGTCACATTCTTCTACGCCATCGCGCTGACCAACGTCGCCTTGGCCTTGATGCTGGAATACACGGCCCCCCTGCTGATCGTCGCGGCGGGGGTGGTCCTCGGCACGCACCGGCTTAATCGGCCCGTGCTGCTGATCCTGGCCGGCAACATCGCCGGCTGCTTCCTGCTGGTCGGCGGTTACGACGCGGCGCTTTGGGACGCGAACACGGCGGGCGTGATCGTCGGACTGCTCTGTGCCGCGTCGTTCGCCGCCTACAACGTCTGGTGCGCGCGGGGGCACGTCCGGGGCCTGAACAGCTGGACCATGAACTTCTGGCCGTTCTTCTTGTCGGCGCTGTTCTGGCTGGTGGCGACCCCGATGATCGACTACGGGTCGGTCGAGCCGACCTGGGAGGTGATCGGCTTCACGTTTTTCGTCGGCATCTTTGGCACGGTCGCGCCCTACTGGCTCTACCTGGAAGGGCTTCGCACCATCGACCCGTTCCCCGCGACGGTGGTCGGGATGCTCGACCCCGTGTTCGCGGGGCTAACCGCCTATGCGCTGTTGGGCGAATCGTTCGACCCGCCCCAGATCGCCGGCATGCTGCTGGTCTGTGCGGTGATCGTCTACCTCAAGCGCAATGAGGCGGCGGTGCGGCCTACGCCAGCGTCTTCCTGAACCAGATCTGCGTGTGCCCCGGCGGATAGCCTTCCATTTCCGCCCACACCTCGTAACCCTGCTTCCTGTAAAAGCCCGGCGCCTGGAAGTCGTAGGTGTAGAGCCGCGACCACTTGCAGCCGCGCCGCAGGCCTTCTTCCTCCGCCGCCTTCAGCAGGCGGGAACCAAGCCCACTCCTTCGCTGGCTGTCATGGGTCCACAGATAGTCCACATACAGCCACTCCCAGTTCGTCCAGCCGGTCAGGCCGCCCAGCAGGGTGCCGTCGTCCCCTCGCGCGGTGACCATCAGTTCCCGCATGTCGTAGGGGCGGGTGAACTGCTCGTTGTAGCCGCGCAGGCCGTCATGCAGCTGCTTTACCTCCGCCGGGTCGAAACGGTCCTTCAGCGACAGGGTGACGGTCGGCGCGATGGTTTTGTCGTCCATGATATGCAGAAAGCCCCATTTCCTTCCCTTGAGCCCGCCCGCATGCTCGGCTACAACGCCTAGTCGGTTCAACCCCCTTTATACCCGAGGAGTACCCCACGATGGGCATCATGCCGGACACTTGGATCCGCGAGATGGCCGAGACCAAAGGCATGATTGAGCCTTTCGTCGAGAAGCAGCATCGCGAGGGGGTGATCTCCTACGGCCTGTCCTCCTACGGGTACGACGCGCGGGTGGCCGACGAGTTCAAGATCTTCACCAACGTGGACAACGCCGTCGTCGACCCGAAGAAGTTCGATGACAGCAGCTTCGTGGACCGCAAGGTGGACGTCTGCATCATCCCGCCGAACAGCTTCGCGCTGGCCCGCACGGTGGAATATTTCCGCATTCCCCGCGACGTGCTGGTGATCTGCCTGGGCAAGAGCACCTACGCCCGCTGCGGCCTGATCGTGAACGTGACGCCGCTGGAACCCGAATGGGAAGGCCACGTTACGCTGGAGATTTCAAACACGACGCCCCTGCCGGCGAAGGTGTACGCCAACGAAGGCCTCTGCCAGTTCCTGTTCCTGAAGGGGGACAGCGTCTGTGAGACCTCGTATGCGGACAAGTCCGGTAAGTACATGGGCCAAAAGGGAGTGACGCTGCCCCGGTTGTAATCCGCCGGGCCACAGCCCTATTGACAGTTTCACACCGGACAAGACAGCTTCATGGACAAAATCCGCATCTGCGGCGGCAAGCCCCTGCACGGTTCCATCACGGTGGGCGGCGCCAAGAACGCCGCGCTGCCGCTGATGACGGCGGCGCTCCTCACCGACGAGACGCTGACCCTCACCAACCTGCCGATCCTCGCGGACATCAACACGCTGTGCAACCTGCTGCTCCAGCACGGCGTGGCGATCCACATGGCCGGGGCCGGCGGTGATTGCGCGGGGCGCGCGGTGGACTTCACCGCCCGCGACGTCACCAACACGACCGCGCCCTACGACCTCGTCCGCAAGATGCGGGCGAGCGTTCTGGTGCTGGGCCCGCTGCTGGCCCGCTGCGGCCAGGCCAAGGTGTCGCTGCCCGGCGGCTGCGCCATCGGCGCGCGCCCGGTGGATCTGCACATCAAGGGCCTTGAAGCCATGGGCGCGGAGATCCGGATCGAGAGCGGCTACATCGTTGCCAAGGCGCCTCCGGGCGGCCTGCGCGGGGCGGAGTATGTGTTCCCGAAGGTCTCCGTCGGCGCGACCGAGAACCTGCTGATGGCCGCCACGCTGGCGAAGGGCACGACCATCCTGGTCAACGCCGCGCGTGAGCCGGAGGTGACCGACCTCGCCGAATGCCTCGTGAAGATGGGCGCCCGGATCACCGGGATCGGCTCCGACCGCCTGACGATCGAGGGCGTGGACCGCCTGCACGGCGCCCGCCACATGGTGGTGCCGGACCGCATCGAGACGGGCACCTACGCCATGGCCGCCGCGATGACCGGCGGTTCGCTCGACATCATGAACACCCGCCTCGACCTCATCAAGGCGGCGGTCACGGCACTTCAGCCAGCCGGCGTGGAGTTCTCGGAGATCGAGAACGGTATCCGCGTGTCGCGGGCCAACGGCGAGCTGGTTGGGGTGGACGTGATGACGGAGCCGTTCCCCGGCTTCCCCACCGACCTTCAGGCCCAGATGATGGCCCTGATGTGCACGGCGAGGGGTGCAGCCATGATCACCGAGACCATATTTGAGAATCGGTTCATGCACGCGCCCGAGCTGACCCGTATGGGAGCCCGCATCACGGTGCACGGTTCCTCCGCCCTCGTCCGGGGTGTGGAGCGTTTGACCGGCGCGCCCGTTATGGCGACGGATCTCCGCGCGTCGGTGTCGCTGGTGCTCGCCGGCCTCGCGGCGGAGGGGGAGACGACGGTCAACCGCGTCTACCACCTCGACCGTGGGTACGAGCGGGTGGAGGAGAAGCTGGCGGCCTGCGGCGCGGACATCGAACGACTCCGGGCGGAAGACGACTGACGCCCGCCTGACTGTCTAGCCAGAGGAAGCCCATGACCGCATCGCCGATCAGACTGCGCGCCCAGGACGAGGAAGACCTGAAGGTCGTCTCCGCATGCCTCCAGGACGCCATCGTCCCCATCGGCGATATGTGTTACCTGCCGGACGAGAGGCGGTTCGTGCTGGTGGTCAACCGCTTCAAGTGGGAGACCGCCGACCAGCCGCGACCCGGCCCCTCGGCCGACGACGACCACCTCACACCCTTCGAGCGCACCCATTGCGGCGTGCGGATCGAGGGGGTGACGGCGGTCAAGATCAAGGACATCGATCTCAAGGACCGTACGCAGATCCTCGAACTCCTGTCGCTGGAAGCGGTGCAGGGCGGGGTCGTGCTGCACTTCGCCGGCGGCGGCTGCGTCCGCCTGGACGGTTCGGGATGGTGCTGCTGGGTGGAGGATCTGGGCGAGCCCTGGCCGACCGTCTGCAAGCCCTGCCATCCGCTGGAAGAGTGAGCGTCCTTCCCGTGCTCGCCCGATGCTGAAGGCGCCAGAAACGATGTCCGCCCCTACCGCTACCGTGTCATCGCCGACCGCCAAGGTCGAAAGGCCGTGGCTGTCCGGGTGGCGGCTGGCCGCGCTTCTGATGGCGGCGCTGGCTGTTTACGGCGTCATGGTCGGGGTTACTCTCCCGGAACTGACCGCCCGTGGCGGCGGTCTCACCATGTTCGATGTGACCCCGCTGGGTTACGACGCCGCCTACGCCCACGCGCTGCTCGACCGCCTTGGGCCTGATGGGCGGCACTATTACCTTTTCCGCCAACTGCCGTTGGATTTCGCTTATCCGGCTCTGATGGCCCTGTCCTTGGCCGGCATCTGGTTGACCCTTCTGCGATGGGCAAACTTGGACTCGACGCGCTTGCGCGCGCTAGCATGGCTTGCCGCCGGAATGGCTGCACTCGATTACGCCGAAAATATTTCCGTCGCCGCCATGCTGCTGTCCTTTCCGCAGGAAAGTGGCGCGCTTGTTGGATTCGCATCGGTCGCGACGGTGATGAAATCAATGACGGCGACGGTTTGCTTCGTTGGTGTTCTGGGGGCCGGGGCGATTGCGGTCGTCCGCCGCCGCCGCTAGCGCGCCTTGCCAACGCTATCGTTTTGACTGTGGAGAACCGCCATGAAGGCGCGCGTGAAGTGGGTTGACGGCCGGATGTTCGTCGGTGAGTCCGGCAGCGGCCATGCCGTGGTGATGGACGGCGCGCCGGAGGCCGGTGGACGCAACCTCGGCATTCGTCCGATGGAAATGCTGTTGATCGGCATGGGCGGCTGCACGTCCTTTGACGTGGTGATGATCCTTGAAAAGGGCCGTCAGGCCATCACCGACTGCGTGGCGGAGATCGAGGCGGAGCGCGCCGACACCGACCCCAAGGTCTTCACCAGGATCCATGTCCATTTCGTCGTGACCGGCCGCAACCTCGATCCCGGCAAGGTCGAGCGCGCCATTGCCCTGTCGGCGGAAAAGTACTGCTCCGCGTCGATCATGCTGGGCGCTACGGCCAAGATCACCCACGACTTCGAGATCGTCGAAGCCCCCTAACGGAACCGGGGGGCGGCGCGCGGGTTTGGAACACGAATCCAACTTGCAAAGAGGCCGCCCATGGCCCGCCGCCCCGTGGCCCATCACCGTTTTCAGCACCGTCCCGTTGTCGTCGTTACCGGAGCCTCGGCGGGTGTCGGCCGCGCCACGGCGCTGGCCTTCGCCCAACGCTGGGGAGCGGCCGTTGGTCTGATCGCCCGCTCCCGCGATGCCTTGCAGGAGGTCGCGGCGGAGGTCGAACGGCTCGGCGGCCGGCCGGAGATCATTCCGGCCGACGTGGCCGATGCCGATGCCGTGTTCGCGGCGGCCGACACGGTGGAACGGACGCTCGGCCCCATCGACGTGTGGGTGAACAACGCGATGGTGACGGTGTTCGGGCGCGTCGGCGACCTGTCGCCGGACGAATTGCGGCGCGTGACGGAGGTCACCTACCTCGGTTCGGCCTATGGCACGATGGCGGCCCTGCACCACATGGCCCCGCGCAACCGGGGCACGATCCTTCAGGTCGGCTCCGCGCTGGCCTACCGCTCCATTCCCTTGCAGGCGGCCTATTGCGGGGCCAAGGCGGCGATCCGGGGCTTCATCGACAGCCTGCGCGCCGAACTGATCCACGACGGCAGCGACGTGCAGCTGACCATGGTGCACTTGCCGGCGGTCAACACACCGCAGTTCGACTGGGCGCGCAGCCACATGCCGCGCCGGGCCAAGCCGGTCGGCACCATCTACAGCCCGGAGGACATCGGCCTCGCCATTGTCAACGCCGCCGAGGCGCCCAGGCGCGAATACTGGCTGGGCTACTCGACGGCGGAGGCGATTCTCGGCACCCAGGCCATGCCGGCCTTCGCCGACCGCCGGGTCGCCACCATGGCTTTCGAAGGCCAGGAAACCAACGAACCGGAAACCCCCGGCCGCCCGGACAACCTGTTCCATCCCGTGGACAGCCTGCACCGCACGCGCGGCCGCTTCATCGACCAGGAACGGCACCTATCCCTGACCACCACGGGAAAGGCGGCGCGCGGCTTCGCCTTCCTGGCTGGGTTGGCGGTGGTCGGCGGGATTGGCTACGCGGCCCGCGCCGCCGCAGCGCGGGCCGAGTGAACCGCCGATTTTACGGTGTGACCAGCTTCAGCCCGACGATTCCGGCCATGATCAGCCCGATGCAGGCCAGCCGGATCACGTCCGACGACTCACCGTACAGCAGTATTCCCAGCAGCACCGTGCCGACCGTGCCGATGCCGGTCCACACCGCGTAGGCTGTGCCGAGCGGCAGGCTCTTCAGCGCCAGCCCCAGCAGGCCGAGGCTGATCACCATGGAAATCACGGTAAGGACAGTGGGGACGAGGCGGGTGAAGCCTTCCGTCTGCTTCAGGCCGATGGCCCAGCCAACCTCGAACAGACCGGCGAAGAACAGAATGACCCAAGCCATAGGGCACCTCCGAAATCATGGAGGCAGGGTCGTCCCCGCCAGTCTCCCTTGCATCGTGGTGAGGTCGTCCTCACGGGAAGGCGCCTCGGATATAGGAAAGGGACGGCGGCCGTCAAGACCTGGGCCGTCAAGCCGGGGGGCAGGCGTATTCCCAGCGGAAACCGCTGTCCACCTCGCCCAGAACGGCGACCTCGCGGCGCGGGCAGCTGTGGTCGTGCAGCGGCAGCTTCTCGGCGGTTTCCGGTTCTTGGCGCGGTGCCGTGCCGGACGACACCAAGGCCAATTCGGCGGGTTTGCGGGCGGATGACGGACGGCGCATGGCAATCACCATAACAGTGGGTTGGAGCACGGCGGCTTGGGGTTTTGCGGCAAGCCTATCCCCGCCACCGTGCCTCCCGCTGTGGAACACGCCACAGGCGGTGCTTATTCCGCCAACTCCACCCTATTCCGTCCGGCCGCCTTGGCGCGGTACAACGCGGCGTCGGCGGCGGCCAGCGCGGGCTCGATGCTGGTGGCGTCGGCCCGAACCTGCGCGGCCCCCAAGCTGACCGTCATGGCAAAGGACGCCTCGCCCGACTCGACCAAGACGTCGGCCACGGCGGTTCGCAGCCGTTCTGCGGCGCATCGCGCGTCACGCAATGCCATGTCCGGCAGCAGCAGCGCGAACTCCTCACCACCCATGCGGCCCAGCGCGTCGAAGGGGCGAACGGCGGCCCGGCAGGTCGCCGCGAAGCGCCGCAAGGCTTCGTCTCCGGCCGCGTGTCCGTGTGTGTCGTTGATCCGCTTGAAATGGTCGATGTCCGACACGACGACGGAAAAGGGTATTCCCGTCCGCCTTGCGCGCGCCAGGAACTCCTCGCCGCGATCGAAGAAGGCGCGGCGGTTCAGCGCGCCGGTCAGCGGGTCGGTGTTGGCAAGCCGCAGGATCTCCTGCCGCATCTCCACGATGCGGGCGCCGGCGCGCAGCCGGGCCATCAGTTCGGCGGGGTTGATCGGCTTGTGGATGAAGTCGTCGGCCCCGCCTTCCAGCGCGGAAATCAGACGGCTCGCCTCGTCATGGGCGGTGATCAGAATGATGTGGCTGTAGGCGGTGCGCGCGACGGCGCGCAGGCGGTTCACCACCTCCATCCCGTTCCGCTTGGGCATTTCCCAGTCGATGACCGCGATGTCGAAGGGCTCGCGCGCCGCCAGTTCCACCGCCTCTTCACCGTCCTTCGCCAGCAGGACCGTGTGGCCCATGGAGGTGATCCATTCCTCCAGCATGCTCCGCATCAGGAGCGTGTCTTCAGCGATCAAAACCTGCATCGCGTCGAAACCCCGGACCGTGTTCTCGTTCGAAAGCGGCCCACTGTGGCTGACCATGAACCGATCGTCCACAAAGCAATTCGGGATTTGAGACGAATGTGCATGTATGCGTCAAAGACGCGTCGGCGCCGGGCTATCGACCACCCCGGCCAGCGCCCGGCCAAGCCGTTTGGCGTCGTCCGGCGACAATGGGCGCCCGGAGTCCGACGCCGCGTCGAACAGCGCCATCAACCCGCGATCCAGCCCGGTCGCCGGCGCTGCGGGCAGGGACCGAACCTCGGACGCCGTGCCTTGACCGCCGACGCCGAACGCATCCAGCGCGGTCACCGCATTCTCCACCAGGGGTAGGGGCATAAGGGCGCGCAGGGCGGCGCCCAGCACCGGATCGCGCCGCGCGTAGAGGCCGGCCACCGCGAACAAGGCCATGGCGTCGGGGGGCGCGCCGCAGCCGGTCAGCGCGTCGCGGACAAGGGCGATCAGCCGGTCGATGTCCATGCTCTGCGCCGCCCCGCCCAGACGGCGCAGGTCGGGGCCGGCGCGCAGGGCCGCCGTCAGCGTCAGCAGGTCCGAGGCGTCGAGCGGCCGGGCCGGAACCCCGTTCGGCGCCATGCGGGCCCGTTCCGCGTTCGCCTCGGCGAGGACCGCCACCCGCTCGGTCGGATCGTCGTGCAGAGCCTCCAGGGCAGCCAGTGATTTGCACCGCAGCGTCTCCGACCAGCGTTCCGCCTCCTCCGACGCCAGAACCCGGTCGAGCGGGGCCGAGGCCGCGCATTCCTCCATGCGGTCCTGGATGTCGGCCGGGGTATCGCCCATGCGCCGGGACAGCGCCACCCACCATCCGGCGGCGTCGGCAAGGCGGATGCAGCCGGGCAGGGGCGTGCGCACGGACAGCAGCGCCCGGTCGCGAACCATCACCGGCTCCAGCCAGCGGGTCCACAGCCGCCGCGCGTGCGACCGGCGCCGGCCGGTGAGCACATCCAGCAGCATGGCCATCATTGGCGACGTGGGGGAGGCGGCCTTGGTGGGCTGGGCCACCAGTTCGTCGAACAGCCGCGCCCGCGTTTTGCGGTCGAGACGGGAGAGGAGTTGGCGTACCTTGTCGTACCGCCCGGCCGTCAGGTCCCCTCGTTCCATGGCGTCCTCCGCTCTCTCGTCTCAGAAGAGCTTAGGTGGCATTGCAATACCAGGGTATGCATCATTGATGAGGATCGGCGGCAATCCGCAACCATTTCCGGCGGAATGTCGCGATATCAGACAATTTGTGACGGGCTGATGCTCAGAGGGAGGGTCGGATGGGCGAGGTTCGGGACGAACGGCTTGACGACGAGCTTCTGTTCGGCCCCGAAAACGGCGTTGACGACGCTGACCTTGACGAGGCGCCTTGCTCAGCCCCAACGGCGGAACCCTGGCGCGTTCTGGTGGTGGACGACGACCCGCAGATCCACACCATGACCGAGGTGCTGCTGCGCGACTTCGAATTCGATGGCCGCCGGTTCGAGGTCATCAGCGCGTTATCCGCCGCCTCGGCGCGGGTCATCCTCGCGGCTCGGCCTGACATCCCCGTGGCTCTGCTCGATGTGGTGATGGAAACGGATGATGCCGGCCTGCGCCTCGTCCACCACATCCGGGAGGAACTCGGCAACCGCCGCATGCGCATCATCCTGCGCACCGGCCAGCCGGGGCAGGCGCCGGAACGCGACGTGGTCGTCGCCTACGACATCAACGACTACAAATCCAAGAGCGAGCTGACCGCGCAGCGCCTCTTCACCACGCTGGTCAGCGCGTTCCGGGCGTGGCGCGACATCGTGGCCATCGAACGGCACCGCCAGGGGTTGGAGCGCATCCTGACCGCCTCAGCCCCGCTGTTCGAAACACGCTCCATGCGCACGCTGGTGGAAGGGCTGGTGGACCAGTTCTCCAAGGTCGTGGACCACGCCGGGGGCGCGGTGCTCGCCTGCCGCATGATGGATTGCGGCGACGGGAGAGGCCGCCCCACCGTAATCGCCGGCTCCGGCCGTTTCGCCCGGCTCATAGGACAGCCCTCGGCCGGCGCGCTGTCCCCCGACCTGACCGCCGCCATCCTCACCGCCTTCGAGAGCCAGCGCAGCGCATTCGGCCCCGACCGCTGCGTTCTGGCCTTCCGCACGCGCGAGCACGGCACCACCGTCTTCGCCCTGGAACGCCCGGAGCCCTACGGCGAGGACGACCACCGCCTGCTCGAACTCTTCTGCAACCGCGTCGCGAGCGGCTTCGACAACGTCTGCCTCTACGAGGGCCTGATCGCGCTGAACCAGTCCCTGGAACGGCGCGTCGAGGAGCGCACCGCTGAACTGGCCGCCAACCAGGCCGCTCTGGTCGCCGCCAAGGAGCGGGTGGAGCGCGCGCTGGAGGCCGAACTGGCCGCCCGCGAGCAGCAGCGCCGCTTCGTCGGCATGGTCAGCCACGAATTCCGCACGCCGCTCGCCATCATCGACAGCGCCGCCCAGATGCTGGCGTTGCGGGCCGAACGCGTCGATCCGGAATCGTTGGACCGCCTCGGCGTCATCCGGGGAAGCGTGCAGCGCCTGACCGGCCTGATCGATTCCCACCTGACCGACGAGCGGATCCGGAAGGGCACCCTGTCCCTGAACCGCAGCGACGTCGACCTCGCCGGCCTTCTGCGCGTCGCGGTGGAGCCCTTCCGCGCCGCCTATCCCGGCAGTGCCTTCCACCTCGACCTCGATGGACTGCCGCCGATCATGGCGGCGGACGGGCATCTGCTGGGGATGCTGTTCGGCAATCTGCTCAGCAACGCCGTCAAATACGCGGACGGTGACGCGGCCGTCACCATCCGGGGTGGCACCGACGGCGCCATGGCGGTGGTGGAGGTCGCCGACCGTGGGCGCGGCATCCCGGAAAGCGAGCTTCCCCGCCTGTTCGACCGATTCTTCCGGGGTGCCGCTTCGACCGATGTGCCGGGAACGGGCATCGGTCTGCAAACTGTCCAGCAGATCGTTCAACTGCACGACGGCGCCGTCACCGTGAACAGCGTGGTCGGGCAGGGCACGACCTTCCGCATCGCGCTGCCGATCGGGACCCCGCAACCCCTCGTGGGAATGACGCTGGAAGAGTGAGCAAAAGCTCTACACCACCCTCACCGGGGCCGAGAACACATACCCCACCCCGTGCACCGACTTCAGCGGCGCCGGTCCGCCGATCGCCCCTTCGATCTTGTGCCGCAACCGCCCGACCACGGTGTCGATGGAGCGGTCGTCGGGGTTCCAGCGCCGGCCGTAGAGCGCCATCGAGATCTGGTCCCGTGTTGCCGGCTGACGCGCCTGCGCGGCGAGCAGCGAGGCCAGTTTCATCTCCATGCTGGTCAGGCTGATCCGGACACCCACGGGGCTGGTCAGCAGCCAGTCGGTGGCGTCCAGAACCCAGCCCGCCTCATCCCCGGAGGCTCCGACGCCCGCAACGGCCGGCGCGGTGACGGCCGGCGCACAGGGGGGCGCCGCTATGCTCTCCAGCCGGCGCAGCAACGCCTTCACCTGCGCCTCAAGCTCCCGCATCTCGACCGGCTTCACGAGATAGGCGTCCGCGCCGATCTCCAGCCCCACGACCCGGTCCACGGTGGAGCCGCGCGCGGTCACCATGATGATGCCGATGCCGGGCGTCTCACGCAGGCGGGAGGCGATCTTGAAGCCATCCTCCCCCGGCAGGTTAACGTCGAGGATGACCACCGACGCCGCCTTGGCCGCAAGACAGTCGTCAAGCTCGCGGCCGTCCTTCGCGGGCACAGCATCGAAGCCGCAGCCCCGCAGATACTCGACCATGTCACGGCGAAGCGAGGCCTCGTCCTCGACCACCACGATCGTGACCGCCGCCATGCCGCTCATCCTTTCCCCGTCAATTTGAGAAAAATCCTACGGGGAAATTAGAGGATCTTCATTCAACCGTCGAGACGCTTGCCGCCCTACGCCGCTTCGGTGGCGCGTTCAATCTCCTGCGCGTCGCCGGCCAGCTCGCCGATCTCGGCCCCGCTCAGCGTTTCGAATTCCAGCAGGGCGGTGGCGATGCTTTCCAGCGCCTTGCGGTCGGTCGCCAGGATGCGGCGGGCGTGCTCCATGCCCTCGTCCGTGATGCGGCGGATTTCCTCGTCGATGCGCCAGGCGGTGCGCTCCGACCGCACGGCCGCCGGGTCGTTGCCGGCGTGGGCGACGAAGCCGATGGCCTCGCTCATGCCCCAGGCGGTGACCATGCGGCGCGCCATGTCGGTGGCGGCGCGGAAGTCGGCCTCCGCCCCGGTGGTCACGGCGTCCGGGCCGAAGATCAGCTCCTCCGCCGCGCGGCCGGCCATGGCGACGGCGATGTCGGCCTCCAGCTTGGCCCGCGACACCGACACGCGGTCGCCTTCCGGCAGCCGGACGACCATGCCCAGCGCCCGGCCGCGCGGGATGATGGTGGCCTTGTGGATCGGGTCGGCCTCCGGGCAGCGGATGGAGACCAGCGCGTGCCCGGCCTCGTGGTAGGCGGTCAGGCGCCGCTCGTGGTCGGACAGGGCGAGGCTGCGCCGCTCGTTGCCCAGGAGCACGCGGTCCTTGGCCGCTTCGAAGTCGGCCATGGTGACGACCACGCGCCCGTTGCGCGCCGCCGACAGCGCCGCCTCGTTGGTCAGGTTGGCGAGTTCCGCGCCGGAGAAGCCCGGCGTGCCGCGCGCCACCGTCCGCATGCTGGCGTCCGGGGCCAGTTGCAGCCGGCCGGCGTGCACGCCCAGGATGGCCTCGCGCCCCGCCACGTCGGGCAGGCCGACGTGGATGTGGCGGTCGAAGCGGCCCGGCCGGGTTACGGCGGGGTCCAGCATCTCGGCCCGGTTCGTGGCGGCGATCACCACCACGTCGCCGCTGTCCACGATGCCGTCCATTTCGACCAGCAACTGGTTCAGGGTCTGCTCGCGCTCGGAGTGGGAGTTGGACTCGCCGCGCTTGCCGGCCAGCGCGTCCACCTCGTCGATGAACAGCAGGCAGGGGGCGTTGGCCCGCGCCGTCTTGAAGACGTTGCGCACGCGTGCCGCGCCCAGCCCGACGAACATCTCAACGAAATCCGACCCCGACGCGGTGAAGAAGGGCACGCCCGCCTCGCCCGCCGCCGCCTTCGCCAGCATGGTCTTGCCGGTGCCCGGCGGGCCGACCAGCAGGATGCCCTTCGGCACGCGGGCGCCGGCCATGGCGAAGCGGCGCGGGTCGCGCAGGAACTCCACGGTCTCGCGCAGTTCCTCCTTGGCCTCGTCCACGCCGGCCACATCGGCGAACACCGTGCGGGTGTCACGCGGGCGGACTCGGGTAGCCCGGCCCATGCCCATGAACTGCCCGCCGCTCAGCAGCAGCGCGCCGATCAGCAGGCCGATCACAAGGAAGGGAGCCAGCTTGTCCAGCACCGTCACGGTCTGCGGCACCAGCCCGCCCGGCCCGTCGTCGAAGGAGATGGCGACCTTGCGCCCACGCAGCTCCTTCAGCAGGTCGTCCGACACCGGCCCGATGACGCGCAGGCGCTTGCCGTCCGCCGTCGTCACATGCGCGGCCCCGTCGCCGAACATGACCGAGGCGACCTCGCCCCGTTCGACCGCCGCGACGAAGTCGCTGTAGGTCGCGGGCTCCTCCGCGCTTTTGCGGGAATAGTCGGACCACGCCGCGAAGGCAAACCAGCCAAGCAGAAGCGCGGCAATAGCGGCAAGGGCGACAAGTACCTTTTTCGGAATCTGCGGCATGGCATCCTACGGCATGTGCGAAGGCCGTTTCCGGCAATTCGCGACAATTGATGAATGCATGCGGCGACCGCATCAACCGCTTTCGGGCTCGGCCTTTTCTTTGACACCGGCGGCGGGGGAGGGGATTATTCCAGCCCCGCCTTCCGGCGCACGTCGTAGCTGCGCGTCTTGGCCCATTCCTCGACGAACTTCACCAGCTCCGCGTCGGGCGGGTCGGGAAGGACGACCTTCAGCTTCACATACTGGTCGCCGGCCTGCTTGGTCTTCTGGTTGACCACGCCTTTGCCGCGCAGCCGCAGGGTGGAGCCGGTGTTGGACCCCGGCGGCACCTTCACGGCAACCGGACCGCTGACCGTCGGCACGCGGATGGTGGCGCCGAGAACCGCCTCGTTCAGCGTGATCGGCACCTCGACGTGGATGTCGCCGTCCTGGCGGGTGAAGAAGGGGTGCGCCTCGACGTGAACTTCGATGATGGCGTCGCCGGCCGGCAGGCCGCCCATACCCGGCAGGCCCTGGCCCTTCAGGCGCAGCTTCTGCTGGTCCTCCGTCCCCGGCGGGATGGTGACGTCGATGCTCTTGCCGCTGGACAGGTTGATGCGGCGCTTTGCACCCTGCGCGGCGTCGATGAAGGACACCGTGACGGAATAAGAGATGTCCGTGCCGCGCGCCTTCGGCCCGCCCGACGACGATCCGCCGGTCCCGCCGCTGCCGCGCCGCCGGCCGCCGCCGAACAGGTCGGAGAACCAGTCGTCACCGCCGCCGCCCCCTCCGAAGAAGGAATCGTCGGCGTTGCTGTAGGCCCGGCCGCGGTTGGAATAGGCGTGGCCCCGGCCGCCGAATCCGTGGTGCCGCTCCTGGCCGGAGGCGTCGATCTCGCCACGGTCGAAGCGGGCGCGCTTCTCGGGATCGGACAGCAGCGTGTAGGCGGCCGAGATCTCCTTGAAGCGCTCTTCGTTGGCGGCGTTCCCCGGTTTCAGGTCGGGGTGGTGTTCCTTGGCGAGCTTGCGATACGCCTTTTTGATGTCGTCGGAACTCGCCGAGCGGCTGAGGCCGAGGATGTGATACGGATCGCGCGTGCTGGACACGGACAAGGACTTCCCACCCCGGAAACCGGAGACTGATGGTTACGAATTGGCGACGATCTTCCACGTACCGTCGGGCTGTTTGCAAGCGGTTCCGTATGCCAACTCCGTGGTGCCCTTGACGGTCACGGTCTGCTGATACTCCCGGCAATACTGGCCGGCGTTGTTGTAGCCGTCGCGGATCGAGGTGATCGTGCCGGAGTTGCCCGTCTGCGGGTTGGTCCAGCCGGCCTTCTCGCCGATCAGCCCGCCATAGGCGCGGCGCGCCGCGACCTCGGCCTGCGCCTGGTCGGACTTGTCGAGACCGGCGACGACGTCCTTGCTGATGAAAGCGCCGAGCAGCGGGCCCACGCCCAGCGACGCCAGCTTCGGGTTGCCGGTGCCGTACTGCGAGGCGATGCTGCCGCCGATCACGCCGCCTTCGGTCTTGGCCTGATCCTTCCCGCTGCTGGCGCAACCCGTGAGCAGGGCGATGGCCATCGCCGCCGGGACCATCTTCTTCACGAACATCGAGAGTGCCTTACGATAGGTTTGGGCGAAAGGTTGGATGCCGCCGCGCCGGACGGATGACGCTTCGGCGGTCACTCATATATGCGAGCTTATGCTATCTGTGAATTGGCCTGTGAGTTGAGACCAAGCCGTGACCGGCATTTCTTCCCGCAAAGGGGCAAGACGAGGCAACCATGAGTGAGAGCACTGACCGCGACCCGTACGAGCTGTTCCAGGAGTGGATGGAGGAGGCGGGCCGAAGCGAGCCCAACGACCCCAACGCCATGGCGCTGGCCACCGCCGACGCGAACGGCGTGCCGTCCCTGCGCATGGTGCTGCTGAAGGGGATCGACCCGCGCGGATTCGTCTTCTACACCAACACCGAAAGCCGCAAGGGCGAGCAGATGCTGGCCAATCCCAACGCCGCCCTGTGCTTCCACTGGAAGACGCTGAAGCGCCAGGTGCGCGTCGAAGGCGCGGTGGAGCAGGTCACCGACGCCGAGGCCGACGCCTATTTTGAAAGCCGCCCGCGAGAAAGCCGCATCGGCGCCTGGGCCTCGCAGCAGTCGCGTCCGCTGGAAGGCCGGTGGGAGCTGGAAAAGCGCGTTGCCCAGTTCGCCGCCAAGTTCGCCATCGGCCATGTGCCGCGCCCGCCGCACTGGACCGGCTTCCGCATCCTGCCCCGCCGGATTGAGTTCTGGCAGGACCGCCCCTTCCGCCTGCACGAACGCGTCCTTTACATCCGCGACGGCAACCCCGATGCAACTCCGGTGCGGTGGACGACCGAGCGCCTTTACCCCTAAGACTTCCCCCGGCCCCGCCAAGAAGGGCTGGAGGAGACATCATGATGACCGAAGCGCACACCGACCGGCTGCGCCGCCACGCCACCTACGCCAGCGTGGCGGTGGCGACGGCGTTGATCGCGGCGAAGCTGATCGCCTATCTGACGACCGATTCGGTCAGCATCCTGTCATCATTGATCGATTCCAGCACCGACCTGATGGCCTCGGTGGTGACCCTGTTGGGGGTGCGCACGGCGCTGCGCCCGCCTGACCGGGCCCACCGCTTCGGCCACGGCAAAGCGGAGGCGCTGGCAGCGCTGGCCCAGGCGGCCTTCATCGGTGGCTCGGCTTTGTTCCTGACCATCGAGGCGGTGCGCCGCCTCGTCCGCCCCGAACCGATCGGGGAAGGGGCGATCGGTATCGGGGTCATGCTTCTGTCCATCGTCCTGACCGCCGGCCTGATCGCCTTCCAGCGCCATGTCGTCACGGCGACGGGATCGGTCGCCGTCGGGGCGGACCGGCTGCATTACTCCGGCGATCTGCTGATGAACACGGCGGTCATCACCGCCATCCTGCTGACCGGCTGGACCGGAATCGGCGCCTTCGACCCTCTGTTCGGCCTGGGCATCGCCGCCTTCCTGCTGCACGGCGCGCGGGGCGTGGCGAAAGAGGCGCTGAACGTCCTGATGGACCGCGAACTGCCGGAGGAGGATCGCGCGCGCATCGCCGCCCTGGTCAAGGCCCATGCCGACGCGCGCGGCATGCACGACCTGCGCACGCGCAGCACCGGCACCGGCGTCTTCATTGAACTTCACCTGGAACTCGATCCGCAACTGACGGTGGCTGTCGCGCACGACATCACCGACCGCATCGAAACCGAACTGCGCGACGCCTTTCCGAACGCCGAAGTCATCATCCACCAGGAACCGGCCGGGCTTGCGGACGAGAGATTGGATAACCGGATCGCCAGGGGCAGCTTCGGCTGAGCGGCAAACCCTCCACCGGAAGGCGTGACATACGAAAGACGGAGAGTGGTCTTACCCCCTATGGTGTTGCAGGATTGCAAGAATCGGGCAATACTTGCCACGGGGAGTAAGCGTTCTACAAACTCTCACCATAAAAACGGTGGTAAAAATGGACAGTGCGCTCGGCAACCGCGGGCATCTGATCGCGGACATTGCCTCCGAAGCCGGTAACCTCGGCATCGAGATCGCGGACATCGCGGGGCACGTTGAAGACGTAAATGGTCGTCTCGGCCATCAGGCCAATGTTTTTGCCCAGCTGCGTGAAACCGGGACCAAGATGTCCCAAAGCACGATGCGCATCTCCGCTGCCTCCCTGGTGGCGCGCAACGTGACCGAACAGGCTCGCCAAGAGGTTGAATCCTCCCACGACCGCGTGCAGCGGTCGATGGCCGACATCCATTCGCTGGTCGCCGCCGTCGGCGGCATGGAAGGGCAGATCGCCGGTCTTCAGGAAGCGCTGGACCGCGTCGGCCGGGTCGCCAAGGAAATCTTCGCCATCGCCAAGCAGACCAACCTGCTGGCGCTGAACGCCACCATCGAGGCCGCGCGCGCGGGCGAGGCCGGGCGCGGTTTCGCCGTCGTCGCCAACGAAGTGAAGGCCCTGTCCAAAAAGACCAGCGAGGCGACGACGGAGATCGACGCCACGCTGAAATACCTGAACGACCAGGCGCAGCGGCTGATGACCGAAAGCTCGGCCAGCGCCAGCAAGGCGCGCGCGGTCAGCGAGGGGACCACGGCCATCGGCGCGGTGATCGAGACGGTCGGCCGCGCCATGAACGAACTGCACAACGAGACCGACAAGATCGACGCCGCCTCGTCCGAGATCGGCGTCAACTGCGACGAGCTGGAACGCGAGATCACCGACCTCGCCGTCGGCGTTCAGCTGTCCAGCGAGAATCTGGCGCAGGCGCGCGACCGTGTGAACAACCTGCTGGGCATGAGCGAGCGCCTGATCGGCATCACCGCCGAACTGGACGTGGAGACGGTGGACACGCCCTTCATCCGGCTGGTGCGCGAGGCGGCTTCCAAGATCTCCGCCAACTTCGAGGACGCGCTGGCGCGTGGCGAGGTCAGCGAGGCCGACCTGTTCGACAAGGCCTACCAGCCGATCGCCGGTTCCAACCCGCAGCAGCACATGGCGCGCTTTACCCAGTTCTGCGACCGCGTGCTGCCGGGAGTTCAGGAGCCGGTGTTGAGCCAGAACGACCGCATCGTCTTCTGCGTGGCGCTGGACACCAACGGCTATCTGCCGACCCACAACCGAAAATTCAGCCAGCCGCAGGGCTCCGATCCGGTGTGGAACGCGGCGAACTGCCGCAACCGCCGCATCTTCAACGACCGCGTCGGGCTGGCCGCCGGGCGCAACACCAAGCCGTTCCTGTTGCAAACCTACCGCCGCGACATGGGCGGCGGAAAGTTCGTGCTGATGAAGGATGTGTCCGCCCCCATCACCGTCCGTGGCCGGCACTGGGGCGGCCTGCGCGTGGCCTACAAGGTCTGATACCGAAGGGGTTTGATGGTTTCCATCAAACCCCTTCGATTAAAGCCCGGCAGCACATGGCGCAGCCATGTGCGAGAGGGGCATACGGCCGGCCGAACATGAAGCATTCATGCGCCGGCCGTATGACCTGGAGGTTGAGCCGAGCACTGGGCTTTGTTCATATATCAGTTTTCCGGCTTCATGTTTCAGCCCTGACATAAATGCGAAACATGCATATGGTGGTATTCATCACCAGATGAGGTGATTCGCATGCAAGCAATCGGGACGGGCCTGCAAGAGCCGGGAAGGGGCATCGACGTCATTCGGGAGGCCGTCGACGACGTGTTGTGCGCCGATGTCATTTCAAAAGAAGAGAAGAAAAGCGTTCTGACCCGTCTGGCCGTTCTGAAGACGGCTTTGGATTGCGCCGACAACGCCTGTCGTGGCTGCGACAACCGGGCGGACTGCGGGCGGCTGGTCGAGGGGATTTTGGCGTCGAACTGACGCCTCAAACTGGTGCCTCGCCGTCCGGGTGGGGATCGCGCACCTCTTTGGAGACGCGCAAGGCTGTGACGACCGTCACCGCACCGCCCGGAATCCGTGCTAAACTGTCATGTTGCCGGTTGATGAACCGGTGCCATGGTGCGAGGGGCGCATGGGGTTCTCGGTCACTTTCTGGGGGGTGCGCGGCACCGTTCCGTGCCCGAATCCCTCGTACATGGGATATGGCGGCAACACCAGCTGCGTCGAAGTGACGGCGGGGGACCACCGCATCGTGATCGACGCCGGGACCGGCATTCGCGCGTTGGGCAAACACTGGCTGAAGGACGGTGTCACCGAGGCCACGCTGCTGCTCAGCCACACGCACCTCGACCACATCAGCGGCTTTCCCTTCTTCGCGCCGGCCTACACCAAGGGGTTCGGGCTGCGCATCGTCTCCGGCCACCTCTCCGGCAACCCGAGCATCGAGGCAGTGATGGCCCGTCAGATGGAACGGCCACTGTTCCCCGTGCCCCTGCGCACCATGGGCGGCGACATCAGCTTCGTGGAGATCGCGGCGGGGCAAAGCTTCCCGCTGGAGGGCGGCATTCAGGTGCGCACCGCCCCCCTGAACCACCCGGACGGCGCCACCGGCTACCGCATCGAGTATGCGGGCAAGGCCTTCGTCTATGTCACCGACACGGAGCATGTCCCGGGCCAGCCTGACCGGAACGTGCTGGACCTGATCGCCGGCGCCGACCTCGTCCTCTACGATTCCACCTACACGGAGGAGGAGTGGCGGCAGCGCATCGGTTGGGGCCATTCCACCTGGGCCGAGGGCGTCCGGCTGGCCCGCGTGGCGGGCGTGAAGCGCCTTGTCCTCTTCCACCACGACCCCGACCACGACGACGCCGCCATGGCGGCCATCGAAGCCGCCGCCCAGGCGGAATTCCCCGACTGCTTCGCCGCACGCGAAGGGACGACGGTGACGTTGGTGTGATAGACCGGCGGCCATGATAATTCGTCTTCAGACCGCCGAGGATCACCTCCAACTCGTCGCCATTTGGCTCGACGCGGTGCGGGCCACCCATCACTTTCTGTCGGAGGAGGAGATCCAGTCGTTCCTGCCTCTGGTCCGCGATGTCTGCCTGACCGCGCTTGAAGTGTGGGTGGTAGAGGATACGCCCGGCGAGCCGCTTGGCTTCATGGGCCTCGACGGTGCCAAGGTCGAGGCTCTCTTCGTCGCTCCCGCGCATCACGGGCGCGGCATCGGCAGGGCGCTTCTGGCACACGCCGAAGCGCTGAAGGGCCGGCTGACCGTCGATGTCAACGAACAGAACCCAGAGGCAGTGGCCTTCTACAAACGGTGCGGCTTCACGCAGACCGGCCGTTCCGACCTCGATGGCATGGGCAAGCCCTTCCCGCTGATTCACATGGCGCAGGTTCCATAGACGGAGCAAAGCGACGGTGCGGCCCAACCAACAGGCTGGCACGGTGCTCGTGGTGGGCTATAAGCGCGCTCATGACCGCCACCATCGTCGCCCTGTTCACCGCCACCTATCTGGGCATGGCGCTGGGCCGTTTTCCCGGACTCCGCATTGACCGCACGGGCATCGCGCTTGTCGCCGCGATCCTGCTGCTGGGCATCGGCGCGCTTGATTCCCGTCAGGTGGTCGAGGCCATCGACTTCCCGACCATCTTCATCCTGTTCGGGCTGATGGTCCTGTCGGCGCAATATGCGGCCAGCCGCTTCTACGACTGGTGTGCGCTGCGCGTCGCGCAAGGAGCCCGCTCGCCCGCCCGCCTTCTCGCAGTGACCGTCGTCGTGGCCGGGGGGCTGTCGGCGGTACTCGCCAACGACGTGGTGGTCTTCGCCATGACGCCGATGCTGTGCGTCGGGCTGATGGCGCGCGGCTTGGACCCCCGGCCCTACTTGATCGCGCTGGCCGGGGCCGCCAACGCCGGCTCCGCCGCGACGGTCATCGGCAACCCGCAGAACATCCTGATCGGGCAGATGGGCCACCTCGACTTTTGGCGCTTCCTCGGCGTCTGCGGGGTGCCGGCGCTCGTCGGCCTCGCGCTGGTCTATGGCGTGGTCTGGCTGGTGTGGCGCAACCATTTCGGCCTGCCCACCGCCGACCACGCCGCCGAGCCGGTCGCGCTGGACCGCGCCCAGCTGGCCAAGGCGGTCGTCGCCACGGTCGCCCTGCTGGCGCTGTTCGCGACGCCGCTGCCGCACGAGACGGGCGTGCTGCTGGTCGCTGGGGCCATGCTGGTCAGCCGGCGGCTCGCCACGCGCGGCATGCTGGGCGTGGTGGACTGGCATCTGCTGGTGCTGTTCGCCGCCCTGTTCGCGGTCAACCACGCGCTGGGCCTGACGGGCCTTCCCGCTCAGATGGTCGGCTGGTTGGAGGGGGCGGGGCTGCTGCCCGACCGGCTGGCGGTGATGGCGCCGCTGGCGCTGGCGGCGAGCAACAGCATCGGCAACGTGCCCGCCGTGATCCTGCTGCTGTCCGCATGGCCGTCGCCGCCGGAAGGCGCGCTCTACGGTCTGGCCGTTCTATCGACCCTGGCCGGCAATTTCCTGCTCCCCGGCAGCCTTGCCAACATCATCGTGGCCGAGCGGGCGGAGGCGTCCGGCGTCCGTCTAGGCTTTATCGAGCACGCTCGCTGCGGCGTTCCCATAACGCTGCTGTCCATGGGGTTCGCGGTTCTTTGGCTGTGGGGCACCGGCTGGATGCGTCTCTTCTGACGGGACCACGTCTGACGGGTCCTTGGGGATTCCGCGCTATGCGAAAGACAGGGCGCCTCTCCGTCCGGATCATTGCCCGGACCTGACTCAGCGAAAACCTAGGGCTTGTGTGCGGCGCGGCGGGCACCTCCGCCGGCTGTCCTGCCGTGGCCGCGCCGTGTCGCTTCCTGTCGTCCGGCACAAGACGGAGAGCCGATCCGCATGTCCGAAGCCCTCACGCCCAGCGGCGCGCCGCCCGGTGCCGCCGCACACGTGATCGCGGTCGTCGTCACGCACAACCGGCTGTCGCTGCTGCGCGGCTGCGTCGCGGCCATCCACGCCCAGGAGCCGAGGCCCGGCCGCATCGTCGTGGTGGACAACGGCTCCACCGACGGCACGGCGGAGTGGCTGACCGAACAGCGCGAGCGCATCCCCGAACTGATCGTCGTCCGCCAGCCCAATGTCGGGTCGGCCGGGGCCTACCACACGGCCTTCGAGACGGCGCTGCGCTTCGGCGCCGAATGGATCTGGAGCACCGACGACGACGGCATCCCGGCGCCCGGCGCGCTGGCCGAACTGCTGCGCCAAGGCGAGCGGCACGACCTCGACCTCGTCGGCCCGATGGTCGTGGCGGCGGAGGATCAGGCCGACCTCGCCTTCGCCATGCATGGCCACACCCGCGCGGCGACCTTCGTCGCCTCGGCGTGCGACGGGATCGTCCCCGACGCCATCGCGCTGTTCAACGGCACCATGCTGCGCCGCCGGGTGTTCGAGCGGATCGGCAACGTCAAGCGCGAGATGTTCATCTGGGGCGACGAGTGGGAGTTCACGCTCCGCGCCCGCCGCGCCGGGCTGAAGGACGGCACCGCCGTGCACGCCCGCCACGTCCACCCGCGCAACCGCCGCACCCAGAGGCCGCTGGCCGGCGGCCTGCTCGGTACCGTGGAGGAGATGCCGGCGAACCGGACCACCTATTTCTTCCGCAACATGGGCTACATCCACGCGACCTACGAGCGCGAGGCCATCGCCCGCATGATGGCGAAGTACACGCTGTACTTCCTCGTCCACCGCCGTTTCGACCTGAAGGGGCTGCGCGGCTTCTGGTCCGACTACCGCGCCGGCCTGCGCAACCGGTACCCGGACGATCTCCGCTCAGCACCGGCACTCGCCATCGTCCCGCCCCCGGAGGAGCCCGCCTCATGCTGAACCAGGACAGCCTCGGCTGGCACGCGCCGGCACGTTCCGACGCCGCACTGCTGTGGCCGGCGGCCCTGCTGGCCTTGGTCGCGGCGGTGGTCCCTGTCTGGATGTTCGAGATTCCGGCGCTGGGTGACTACGTCAACCACGTCACGCGGATGTACGCCCTGACTTATCTGGATCAGGATGTTCCGCTTCAGCAGTACTACACGATCCGTTGGGCCATCGTGCCCAACCTCGTGATGGACTTCCTGGTGCCGCCGCTGGCCCTGCTGGTCGGGCTGCACACCGCCTGCAAGCTGTTCGTCACCGCCAGCTATCTGCTGCTGGTCAGCGGCACCATGGCGCTCTACCGCGCGGTCTGGGGCCGACTGGGGCTGGGGGCGCTGGCCGGTACGCTGTTCCTCTACACCATGTCCACCTACATGGGCCTGTTCAACTACCTGTTCGGGCTTGGGCTGGCGCTGTGGGGAATCGCGCTGTGGATCGGCTTGGCGGACCGCAACGCCTGGGTGCGCGGGCTGGTCTCGCTGGTCTTCGTGCTCGTGCTGTTCGCCTCGCATCTCTTCGCGCTGGGCCTCTACGGGATGACGCTTCTGTGCTCCGAGGCGTGGCGCCTGATGGGTTCGGGCGATTGGCGCCAGCCGCGCCGAGCCTTGCCGGACCTGCTGGCCTTTGCGCTGCCGTTCCTGGTCGTGCCGCCGCTGCTGCTGCTGAGCCCGTCGTCGGGCTACGCCGACGCGGTGATGTGGGTCGGCACGGCCAAGCTGATGGGCTTCGACTTCCTGTTCGGCGCCTACGCCGACGCGGTCGGCTACGTCACCGGCGCCGCGATCGGGATCGGCGTGCTGTGGGGCCTGTGGAGCGGGGCGCTGCGCGTCCACCCCGTGGGCGTCCTGACCATCGCGCTGGGGCTGGTCGTCTACGCCGCGATGCCGCTGGTCCTGTTCGGGTCCTGGTTCGCCGACAGCCGCCTGCCCATCGCGATCATGTTCGTCGCGCTGGGCTTCGCGCGGTGGGAGCTTGCCAGCGGCGCGATGCGCGCGGCCTTCGTCTCCGTCGTGCTGGCCCTGTCGCTGCTGCGCAGCGCCGATGCTGGGGTGGCGCTGGCCAAGGTCGATCCTCTGCTGGAGGAAGTCCGCCAGTCCATGACGCTGATCGAGCCGGGCAGCGCGGTCCTCTCCACCTACGCCGACGAGTCCCTGCGCAAGTCGCTGTTCCGCCCCGCCCAGTTCACCGATGACCGAGCCCTGGCCTTCGGGCTGCACCACACGCCGGTGCTGGCGCTGATGGACCGGTCCAGCATGGTGCCGATCGCCTTTACCCATCCGGGCAAGCAGATCCTGCTGCTGAAGCCGCCCTATGTGGACCTGGACGGCTCCTTCACCTACATGCCGCGCATCAGCTACGTCGCCGACGCGGTGCGGAACCCGACCGCGCGCGACAACCACTATTGGACCAACTGGCCGAAGCGCTACGGCTACGTCTATGTCCTGTTCACCGAGCCGAGGCAGGCGAACCCGGTGCCGGAGCACCTGACCCTCCTGCGGGAGGGCCGGCACTTCCAGCTCTACAAGGTGAAGTGATCAGGCGGCGGCGTTGCGCACGAACTGGTCGAACAGCGGCTCGATCACCGTCTGGCCGAGGTCGCGGGTGATGAACACGATCTTGGAGCGGTGGTCGTCGCTGGGCCACTCGTCCAGCCGGACCGGCGGGTGGAACATGTGCTGGACGCCGTGGACCACCACCGGCAGCTCGCTTTCCTTCACGTTCAGCAAGCCCTTGATGCGCAGCAGGTTCTCGCCGCCGGTGGCGATCAGGGCCTCCATGAAATCGACAAAGCTGTTCCATCCGATCGGCTCGTCCACCACCATGCAGAAGGCGCGGATGTGGTCGTCGTGCCTGTTCGCGTCGTGGTGATGATGCCCATGGTCATGATCGTGCCCGCAGTCGGGACCGCAGGCATCGTCATGCTCGTGGTCATGCCCATGATCATGATCGTGGTGATGGTGCCCATGGTCGTGATGCCCGTGCTCGTCCCGGTAGGCTTCTTCCCTCAGCCAGCGGGCCACGTCGGGGCTTTTGGTCTCCGGATTGAAGAGGCCGGCGTCGAACAGCTGCCTCGGGTCCACGTCGCCGTGCGCGGCCGGGATCACCGGAGCGGCCGGGTTGATGGTGCCGAGCCGCTGGACGAGCGCTAGCGTCGCGTTCGGCGTCGCCACGTCGGTCTTGGTCAGCACGATGCGGTCGGCGACGGCGGCCTGCTTCACGCTCTCCGGCTGGCGGTCCAGCTGGTTGGAGCCGTGCACCGCGTCCACCGTGGAAATGACGCCGTCCAGCCGGAAGCGCGCGGCCAGCAGCGGGTCGCTCATCAGCGTGTGGATGATCGGGGCGGGGTCGGCGAGGCCGGTCGTCTCCACCACCACGCGGTCGAACTCCGGAATCTCGCCCTTCACGCGCTTCAGGAACAGGTCGCGCAGCGTGTCCACCAGATCGCCGCGAATGGTGCAGCAGAGGCAGCCGCTGTCCATCAGCACCATGTTCTCCGACGCCTTGGCGACCAGCAGATGGTCCAGCCCGACCTCGCCGAACTCGTTGATGACGATGGCGGTGCGGGCCATGCCCGGATGGTGCAGCAGCTTTTGCAGCAGCGTGGTCTTGCCGCTGCCGAGAAAGCCGGTCAGCACCGAAACGGGCAGGCGGGCGGGAGGGGCGGCGACGTCGCTCACGGACTCTTCTCCTGACAATCGGTGCACATGCCCCGCACCTCGACGGTGGGGCGGTTCACCCGGAAACCGCGCTCGGCGGCGGTGGTGTCGATGGCGGCGCGGATTCGCGGGTCGTCAATCTCAACAGCGTTGCCGCACGCCTCGCACACCAGGAATTGCCCGGAATGCACGGCGCCCGGTGCGGCGCAGCCGATGTAGGCGTTCAGCGACTCGATCCGGTGGACCAGACCCTGCTCCACCAGGAATTCCAGGGCGCGGTAGACGGTCAGCGGCGCGGTGGACTTGCCCTCGCGCTGGCTGAGATCTTCCAGAATGGCGTAGGCGCCGCGCGGCCGGTGGCTGGTCCACACCAGTTCCAGCACCTGCCGGCGCAGGGCGGTCAGCCGCGCCCCACGCTCCGCGCACAGCGCATCGGCGCGCGTCAGCGCGTCGGCGATGCAGTGCGTGTGGTCGTGGTCGGCGGGGCGGGCGGCGGACATGCTGTTACTCTATAACATCGCCCCGCCGGTTTCCAGACGGGCGCCAAAGAATGAGGGGCGGCCCCTCGCGGAACCGCCCCCTTCAGGCGAGTGTCGCTGCTCTTGTCTTGGGACGGTTCAGAGGCCGATGACCCCGCCGCCCTTCTTGGTGATCGCGACCACCGACGGGCGCGGTGGCATGTTCGGCTTGAAGTCGGGCCAGCGGGTCGCCGGATCTTCGAAGGACGACAGCTTGCCCTGGAACTTGTCCCACTGATCGACGCCGTCGGTCGCCGGGTGCTGGACGGCGACGAACAGGGTCCGGTCGTCCGGCGAGAAGCAGGGGCCGCACATCTCCGCCCCGACCGGGACGCGGAAGAACATCTTGGACAGGCCGCGCAGGTCGCCCTCGGTCTCCACGGCCCAGACGCCATCGGCGGTGCCCGACGCCTTCTTCCAGTTCTCGCCCTGGTCGGTGGTCACCCACAGGCGGCCACGATTGTCCACCGCCGCATTGTCCGGGCAGGAGAACCAGCCGTTGGCCGAGGTATCGGCGTGGAACTGCGCGCCCACCGCCGCATCGGCCGGGTTGCCGGCGCGCAGCAGAATCTGCCAGTGACCCTTGGTCGAGGCGTGATCGCCGTTCTCCGGCAGGATCTCGACGATGTGACCCCAGTTGTTGTCGGCGCGCGGGTTGGTGGCGTCCACCTGCTCCGGCTTGCGGCGGGAGTTGTTGGTCAGCATCACGTAGACTTTGCCGGTCTTCGCGTTGACCTCGATGTCCTCCGGGCGGTCCATCTTGGTGGCGCCCAGCGCGTCGGCGGCGAGGCGGGCGTTGATCAGCACCGTGGCCTGATCGGGGAAGCCCTTCTCCGCCGTCAGCGGACCCTGGCCGTGCACCAGCGGCAGCCATTCCACCGTCGCGTCCGGCTTGAACTTCGCCACATACAGAATGCCGTCCGCGAGAATGTCCATGTTCGCGGCGCGGTTTCTCGGGTTGAACTTCTTCGACGCCACGAACTTGTAGACATAGTCGAACCGCTCGTCGTCGCCGGTGTAGGCGACCACGGTGCCGTCCTTGCCCACAGCGATCTGGCAGGCCTCATGCTTGAAGCGGCCGAGCGCCGTGCGCTTCTTCGGGGTGGAGGTCGGGTCGTACGGGTCGATCTCGACGATCCAGCCGAAGCGGTTGGACTCGTTCGGCTCCTTGGCGATGTCGAAGCGGTCGTGGTGCTGGCCCCAGTTGTACCACTCGCCGGGGAAGCCATAGCGCTTCAGCGCCTTGGCGTTCGGGTTGGTGTCCTCGACCTTGCCCCAGAAGTAGCCGTTGAAGTTCTCTTCCGCCGACAGCCAGGTGCCCCACGGCGTCATGCCGCCGGCACAGTTGTTCAGCATGCCGCGCACCCTGGTGCCGGTCGGGTCGTAGCCGGTCTTCATCAGCGCGTGGCCGGCGGCCGGGCCGGTGATGGCGCATTCCGTCTCGCCGGTGATGCGGCGGTTGTACTTGGAATTCGGGTCGTAGACCCACTTCCCCCGCACCTTGCGGATCTCGACCACCGAGCCGCCGTGCGCGGCGATCTCGATGTCCACCAGATCCCTGGTCATCCGGGCGAACTTGCCCTTCTGCTGCTCCACGCCGACACCGGGGAACATGACCTCCTCGTCGGTGTATTCGTGGTTCACGCAGAGCAGGGCTCGATCCGGAGACTTCGACCCCATGGGCAGCGGCGCGTAGCCGACAAAGTCGTTGTTGTAGCCGAACTGCATGGCCTGCGCCGACGCCGTCTGCTTCATCGGATCGAAGGCCGGCGCGCCGGGCAGCACCGGATCGCCCCAGCGGATCAGGATATCGGCGTCGTAGCCGGCGGCGACGTGGTGCGTCTCGTCAACGCCATGGGCCACTTCCTGAAAGCTGAAGGACGCCTTGCGCGGTGCTGCGGCCTCCGCCTCGCGGCTGGCGAGCAGGGCGGTCGGACCGAGCAGCGCGCTCATTGCCGTGCCGGCCAGCATGCCGCGCATCATTTCGCGGCGGCCGAAGCGCGCGTTGATGACGTCGCCCATGGTCGGGTTGTCGGACGGGTTGGACCCGATGTCCTCGCGCGCTTCGAAGGTCAGGTACTTGGTGCCCTTCCGGGGCAGATCACCGGTGTCCATGCTCTCGCCTCGCCTCGTATTCGCCGTTTGGTTGGTCGTGTTGTACGTTCAGGCGGGCGCACCTTACCGGCCGTCCATGACGGTTTCTTTGCGGTCCCGTGACTCGGGAGTGAATTCCATTGTGGTCAATTGGCCGTCTTGCGCATTCCCTCATAGGCGGCCAGCGCGCGGTCTCTCGCGGTACCATGATCGACGATGGGGCGCGGGTAATCGACGTCCAGCCGCAGGCCCGCGTCCCGCAGCACGCCTTCCGGCGCCTGCCACGGCTTGTGGATCCAGCGCGCCGGCAGGTCCGCCAGCTCTGGCACGAAGCGGCGGACGTAATCGCCCTCCGGGTCGAACTTCTCGCCCTGAAGCACCGGGTTGAAGACGCGGAAGAAGGGCGCAGCGTCGGCCCCGCAACCCGCCACCCATTGCCAGTTGCCAGCGTTGTTGGCGAGGTCAGCGTCCACCAGCGTGTCCCAGAACCACGCCTCGCCCGCTTGCCAGGGCAGCAGCAGGTCCTTGATCAGGAAGGAGCCGACGATCATCCGTACGCGGTTGTGCATCCAGCCTGTTTGCCACAGCTGCCGCATGCCCGCGTCCACGATGGGATAGCCGGTCCGGCCCCGCTGCCAAGCCTTCAGCCCCGCCTCATCCTCCTGCCACGGAAACCGCGCGAAGCGCTGGTCCAGCGGCGTGTCCGGCAGCCCCGGAAAGGCGTGGAGCAGATGGTGGTTGAACTCCCGCCACCCCAACTCCCGCAAGAACGCCTCGATCCCCGGCGCCAACTCCGGCCGAGCGTCCGCCGCATAGAGCGCGGCGTGCCAGATCTGCCGAGGCCCGATCTCTCCGAAGGCCAGATGCGGCGACAGCGACGAGGTGCCGTCCGTGTCCGGGCGGTCGCGCAGCGTCGGATAGTGCGCCACCGGCCCATCGAGGAGATCCGCCAACCGCTCCCGCGCCGCCGCCTCACCCGGCGTCCAGGTCTCGCGCAAGCCGCCCGCCCAGTCCGGTTTGGTTGGCAGGAAGCCCCAATCCTCTAACGATTCACTGCGCACAGGCTGCGCCGGCCCGACCAGCCGCTCCGGCGCCCGCGCCGGGTGCGCCGGGTCGGGCATGGCCCGCAGGGCCTTCCAGAAGGGCGTGAACACCTTGAACGGCCCGCCGGTCTTGGTTCGCACCGACTGCGGCTCGAACAGCAGGCCGGCGTTGTGGCTGCGCACCGTGACGCCGCGTGCCGTCAGTTCCTCCTCCACGCGCCGGTCCCGCGCCATGGCCGCCGGAGCGTGCCGGCGGTTCCACAGCACCGTTCCGGCCCCGGTCTCCTGGACCAGAGCCCCCAGCACCGCCGCCGGCTCCCCCGACCGCAGCACCAGCGGCGAGCCCAGCCGCGCCAGCGCCTCACCCAGCCGCTCCAGGCTGCCGTGCAGCCACCAGCGGGAGGCGGCCCCCGGCAGCCAAGGGTCCGCCGCGTCCTCCTCCCGGATGAAGACCGGCACCACCGGCGCGCCGCTCGCCACCGCATCGCTCAAAGCCGGATTGTCCGCCAAGCGAAGATCGTTCCGAAGCCAAACAATGATGGGTGCGGGTTCGGTGGTCATGGTGCTTTCTGCAAATAATAGATCATCGAATCAGTCGTTGCGCACTTTGGGCGTTACGCGTCTGCTATGCTACGCACGATGTTTTCACTTGGATCACCACAGCATAAAAAATTTTTCTTCACAAATCACCGTTGACCACCGTTTCGCCGCCGCTATTTCCGCAGTCACAGCCCCGGCGCGGGACCGGAGAGCACGGCGGCAATCATTTCGTTCAGTGCCACGCCGGTCCCGCGGTCGAGGGCGGGAGAGAGACACACCAAACTGGAGAAAATCCATGTCCCGTTTGTCGCAGCTTCTGAAGACCGCCGCCGTCGCCCTGCCGCTGGCTTTTGCCGCTAATGCTGCCAGCGCGGCGGACATCGTGGACACTGCCAAGTCGGCGGGCCAGTTCAACACGCTGGTCACGGCCGTGCAGGCGGCCGGCTTGGTGGACACGCTGAAGGGGCCGGGTCCCTTCACCGTCTTCGCCCCCACGGATGAGGCCTTCGCGAAGCTTCCCCAGGGCACGGTCGAAAATCTTCTGAAGCCGGAGAACCGCGACAAGCTCCGCTCCGTACTGACCTATCATGTGGTGCCCGGCAAGGTCATGGCCGGCGACATCACCGGCAAGACGGCCTCGCCCAAGACCGTCCAGGGCACGACCGTGGACATTGACGCGACCAAGGGCGGCGTGATGGTGGACAAGGCCAAGGTGACGAAGGCCGACATCGCGGCCTCCAACGGCGTCATCCACGTGATCGACACGGTCATCATGCCGAACTGAACACCGTTGTCCCCCGCCTGGCTGTCCGCCAGCCCGGCAGGAACCTCGGCCCGGAGAGACCCCCCGCTCTCCGGGCCACCTTTATCAATCCGGTGACAGGCGCCCGCTGGGAAAGCGGTGGACCTTTCCGCGCGCCAGCAGATGCACTTCGAACCGGGGCGCCAACATCCCCGCCACCGCCGGACTCAGCACGTTCAGCCCTCCGGTGAAGGCCCCAAAGGCCGGCAGGATCAGCTTCCCGCCGTCGAAGGCGAAGCACCGCTCCCGCACCCGCCGCCCCGGCACCAGCACGGCCGCCGCCGGGTGCAGATGCCCCGACACCTCGCCCACGGCGCCCTTCACCGCCTCGTGCCGAAACACCAACGGCCCCAACACCATCTCCTCCACGACCCGCCCGCCGAACCCCTCCGGAGGCTCCGGATCGTGGTTCCCGGTCACCCACACCCAATCGGCGACCCGCTCCGTCAGCCCGAGCAAGCGCTCCACATCCCCGGCCTCCATCCTTCCGGCCGCGCGCCGGTCGTGAAAGCTGTCGCCCAGGCACAGCACCCGCTCCGGTGAGACCCGCTCCACCAGCCTCGCCAGCCGGTCCAGCGTCGCCCGCGTGTCGTAGGGCGGCAGCATCCGCCCGCGCGCCGCGAAGGCGGAGCCCTTTTCCAAATGCAGGTCGGCGACCACCAGCGTCCGCTCCCCCGGCCACCATAAGGCCCCGGAGGCATCCAGCCTCAACGCCGCACCGCGAAACTCAATTGAAGAGCCCACCATCCCCAAACTCCGGCATCGCCTCGGCGACCAGTTCGTTCGCCGCCTGCTCCAACAGCTCATCCGTGGCGCTGCCGTCCACCTTCTCGCGCCCAATCTCCAAAATCACCGGCACGGCCAGCGGCGAGATGCGCTCCAGCTCCTTGTGCGTGATCCGCCCCTTCACCCGCGCCAGCAGGTCCGACAGCCGCCGCACATCCGTCAACCCGCCCGCCGCATCGGCCCGCGTCGCCCGCAGCAGCACATGCCCCGGATCGTGCTTCCTCAGCACGTCGTAGATCAGGTCGGACGAAAAGGTCACCTGCCGCCCGGTCTTCTCCTGCCCCGGATGCCGGCGGTCGATGACCCCCGTGATCAGCGCCACGTTCCGAAAGGTCCGCCGCAGCATGGAGGACTCGTCCATCCAAGCCTCCAGATCGTCGCCCAGCATGTCCTGGTCGAACAGCGCGTCCATATTCTTCGGCGACCGCAGCGACCACACCGCCAGCACATAGTCGGTCGCCACGAACCCCAGCGGCCCGAGGCCCATCCGCTCCATCCGTCGGGTCAGCAGCATGCCCAGTGTCTGGTGCGCGTTCCGCCCCTCGAACGCGTAGGCCACCAGAAACCGCTTCCCCCCGCGCGGAAAGGTCTCGACCAGCAGCCCGTCCCGTTCCGGCAGTACCGAGCGCCAGCGTTGCAGCCGCAGCCACTCCCGCACGTCCTCCGGCAGCCCGTCCCAGCAGCCGGGATCGGCGATCATCGCCCGCACCCGCTCCGCCAACGCCGAGGTCAGCGGCAGTCGCCCGCCGGCATAGGCCGGCACCTTCGGCTCCCCCTGACCACCCTTGGCGACCTGCGCCTCCATTTCCCGAACGCCGAGGAATTTCAGCAGTTGCCCCGCAAAGACAAAGGTGTCCCCCGGCGTCAGTCCCTGGATGAAGTATTCCTCCACCTCGCCCAGCACCGGGCCGCGATTCATGCGGACGCGCAGCATGGCCTCCTGCGTGATGGTGCCGACGTTCATCCGGTACTGCCGCGCCACTGCCGGCCCGGCCACCGCCATCCGCCCATCCTCCCGCACCACCAACCGCCGGAACCGCTCATAGGCGCCGAGCGCGTATCCCCCCGTCGCCACGAAGTCCAGCACGTCGTCGAACTCGTCCCGCCCCAGCCCGGCGTAGGGCGCGGCACTCACCACCTCCTCATACAGCTCGTCCGCCAGGAACGGCTCCGCACACGCCATCCCCAGCATGTGCTGCGCCAACACGTCGAGCCCGCCGGGCCGGGGCCGCTCGCCGTCCAAGCTCATCGCCCGCACCGCATCGACGGCGGCGCGGCATTCCAGCACCTCGAACCGGTTGGTGGGCACCAAGAGGGCGCGGCTCGGCTCGTCAAGCCGGTGGTTGGCGCGGCCGATGCGCTGGACCAGCCGGCTCGCCCCCTTCGGAGCCCCGATCTGCACCACGAGGTCCACCGCCGCCCAGTCGATGCCGAGGTCGAGCGAGGAGGTCGCCACCACCGCCCGCAGCTTCCCCGCCGCCATGGCGGCCTCCACCTTGCGCCGCTGCTCCGCCGCCAACGAGCCGTGGTGGAGCGCGATCGGCAGCCCGTCCTCGTTGATCCGCCACAGCTCCTGAAAGACCATCTCGGCCTGGGCGCGGGTGTTGACGAAGACCAGCGTGGTGCGGTGCCCCCGGATGCGCTCGTACACCTCGCCCAGCGCGTGCGCCGCCCGATGCCCGGCCCAGGGCAGCCGCTCGCGCGTCTCCAGGATCTCCACCTCCGCCGAGGCCCCCGCGCGCCCCGTCACCAGCCGGACGTCGCCACTCTCAGCCCGCCCGGTCTTCGACAGCCACGCGAGCAGCTGGTCCGGCTCCGCCACCGTGGCCGACAGCCCGACCCGCCGCGCCCCCGACGCCAGCCGCCCGAGCCGCGCCAGCCCCAGCGCCAGCAGATCGCCCCGTTTGGTCCCGGCCAGCGCGTGCAGTTCGTCCACGATGACGCAGCGCAGGTGCCGGAAGATCTTCTCCGCGTCGGCGTAGGACAGCAGCAGCGCCAGACTTTCCGGCGTGGTCATGAGGATCTGCGGCGGGTGCGCCCTCTGCCGCCGCCGCTTGGATTCCGGCGTGTCGCCCGTGCGGGTTTCCGTGCGGATGGGCAGCCGCATCTCGGCGACCGGCTCCTCCAGATTGCGCTGGATGTCCACCGCCAGAGCCTTCAGCGGCGAGATGTAGAGCGTGTGCAGCCCCTCGCGCGGCCTTTCCGCCAGCTCGATCAGCGAGGGCAGGAATCCCGCCAGCGTCTTTCCCCCGCCGGTGGGTGCGATCAGCAGAGCGCTGTCTCCGGCCACCGCCGCCTCGACCATGGCGAGCTGGTGCGGATGCGGCACCCACCCCCGCGCCCGAAACCACCCCGCGACCTTGGGCGGGAGAGGGGAGGGCACGCCCTCATCCATGGACCGGTCCGTCAGGCGCGAATGAAACGGGATGAAACGCCATGAAACATGAACCGCTGTGCTGTTTCATTCCCCCAAACCCGGATGCCGCGCCGCGTGCGCGGAGGATAGATGGGAGGTGGGAACGGAGCAAGAACAATGATGCTCCCATCGGCTCTCCCTTCTGGCGAAGGGGCGGGGTGGAGGGTTCGCGAGTGACCCGAAAGTCCTGTGCCCAGAATTCATTCCCCCTCCAATTCAGTTGAAGGAGGAGTGTAAAGGTTAATTTCCGTAAAATGTCAGACTCTATTCCTGATATTGCTCTCTATAATTGTCGTGATTTTTATCCCAGTACATTGAGTGACTTCCCGCCTTCTTTGAAGGTGTCATGTACCGATCGGAGTGGGCGCCCGTTTTTGCGGATTTTTTATAATTTTCAAGTCCATGATAAGTCGTCTTCTGGTTATTCCACTGCCTGTTTTGTTGCGGAGTTTGCTTGTGGCCAATTTCGTTGAAGTGCTCGGAGGCACCCTTGTCATGTCCGAAAACGACGTTGGAATGACCTTGTGTGAAGACGTCGTCCATCTTGCGGCTTGTTGGCGAATATGTAATGAAGTTTCGTTCTGGGTCGAGCAGCCAGTCCTCCTTGTCGTCCCAGCGCGAATCGTCGTAGGGTGTGTGCGCGCCGTCCTCCAGTATTGAGAGGCCGACCTTTGAATTATGTGCTGGATTATTATACCCGAAAAGAGACCTTTTCGGAATTTTTGTGGTTTTATAGGATTCTTTGTACTTTTTTATCGCTGCTCTGCAAATTTTTGCTCTCGTCCCCATGACCATTCCGGCCGAGTTTAAATAGTCCAGCTCCAAATAAAGCCCATGATCTACGTCTTCGTTAAAGCCAAATGCGTGGTTTTCGACATCGATGTCGCTGGAAAAAACGGTGATGATCAGCTTGCTCAGATCGTTGCTTCTCTTCATCCGTTGGATGACGGCGCGGCTGCCGCATGGAACGGTTGCCACTGCCTGGGAATGATGATGCGGCCTGAGGGGGTGTGCCACGTGTGCGACATGTCCGCCTGCCGCGGGAAGCGCGCGGGGCTTGTCATGACGCGGTCTGAATGGCTGGGCGGCCTGCACGGGTAAGGCGGGGGGAGGCGCGTTCCTCACCGGACGGATGTGATGGCCTGGCCTAAGTGGTTGGGCCACGGGCGTGGCGAGTCCGCGCGGTGCGGGATGGGGTAAATGTGAATGGTGGTGTGGCCTGTGCGGTTGGGGCGCGGGCGTGGGGGGCGGCAGGAAGCGCACCGTGGAAGCAGCCGCTTTCGGCTGGACGGCTGTTTGTGGTGTGTGGGTACCACTGGGTGCTGGCTGTGCGTTGGACCAATGTATGGGTGGAGGGGGCATGCGCTTCATGGGGGTGCTCGCGGCCGAACATTTGTTGCGGGTGTTGGCCGACGTTCCCGGAGCAAGCAGGCCAATCGTCGTGAGAGTACTTCAATGTACGCGGGCTGTGAATGGGGCGATGGACCCTGCAGGTTGACGGGGAGGGGCAAGCTGTCACTCCCTTTTGCGCCTTAAAGTTGCGCAGGAGGAAGGCTGGGAATGGTTTGTGCTCTTGTAGGGTGCCGAGATGTCCGCTGCTCTGGGGAGTGTCCAAGATTTCATGCTCGGCGAGGTTGTTCTGAAGCGGAAAGCGCTCCTGAATGGCACGACGCAAAGAGCCAATTATCCCGGACGCGATCCTCGAGCAGTTGAAGAGGGCGCTGACGGAGTGGGTGCCGAATGCGGACCGGCGTCCCCCTCGCCCACCGCCCCACAAAAGCCTCCTTGAGACGAAGCGGATGCCGAGATAAAGCCGCACGTCGCCCTTTCTTCGCAATTTGCCTAAAACTGTTCACAATTGGTTCCGGTCGCGCCGACTTAGGATTGCCGAACCCAACCGGGCTTCGGCCTCCAGACGACGTGAACGACCATGACGACCATCGCGCCGGGTTTCCTGTCCACCGACGGCGGGCAGATCATCGACAGCACCGGCAAGGCGGTGAAGCTGACCGGCGTCAACTGGTTCGGGGCCGAGGGCTACGCCTTCGCGCCGCAGGGGCTGTGGATGGACAGCTACCAGAACCAGATGGCCAAGATGAAGGAGCTGGGCTTCAACGTCATCCGCCTGCCCTACTCCGACGCCATGCTCGACGCCGGCCGCCGCCCGACCGGCATCGACTACGCCAAGAACCCCGATCTGGTCGGCAAGACCTCGCTGGAGGTGTTCGACAAGATCATCGAGCACGCCGACAAGATCGGCATGAAGATCATCCTCGACCACCATCGCTCCGGCGACGGCGCCTCGGCCAACGAGAACGGGCTCTGGTACACCAGCCAGTACCCGGAATCGAAGATGATCGAGAACTGGAAGATGCTGGCGACCCGCTACAAGGGCAACGACGCGGTCATCGGCGCCGACCTGCACAACGAGCCGCACAACCCGGCGACCTGGGGCGACGGCAACCCGGCGACCGACTGGGCGCGGGCGGCCGAGCGCATCGGCAACGCCATCCAGTCGGTGAACAAGGACTGGCTGCTGATCGTCGAAGGCATCGAGACCTACCAGAACCAGTGGTACTGGTGGGGCGGCAACCTGCTCGGCGAGAAGAACTACGAGGTCAAGTTCAACACGCCGGACAAGCTGGTCTACTCGGTGCACGACTACGGCCCGTCGCTGCACATGATGTCCTGGTTCAACGACGGCAACTTCCCGAACAACATGCCGGCGAAGTGGGACCAGATGTGGGGCCACTTCATCAAGAACGACGAGGCGCCGGTGCTGGTCGGTGAGTTCGGCAGCCGCATGGAGACCGCCATCGACCAGAAGTGGATGCCCAAGCTGGTCCAGTACATGAACGGCGACTGGGACGGCAACGGCACCATCGATCTGGCCAACGGCGACCAGGGCGCCAGCTGGACCTACTGGGCCTGGAGCCCCGGTTCGGGTGACACCGGCGGCATCATGAACGACAGCTGGCAGGTCGACTATCGCAAGTACGACGCCATCAAGGCCGGCCTGTTCGGCGGGGTGGCGCTGCCTCCGATGCCGCTGCCTCCGGTCGATGCGGGGATGCGGGCCGCCGGCACGGACGCGGCCGACGCTCTGACCGGACAGGGCGGAAACGACACCCTCATGGGCGGTGGCGGTGACGACACGCTCTTCGGGGCTGCCGGTTCCGACCTGGCTTTCGGCAACGCCGGCAACGACGTGCTGTTCGGCAACGCCGGCTCCGACCAGCTGTATGGGGGGGCCGGTGACGACGTGCTGTTCGGAGGGCGCGACAACGATCTGCTGAGCGGTGACCTCGGCGCCGACGTGGTCGTGGGCGACGAGGGTGACGACACGGTGGTTGGTGGGGGCAACGGCGATGCCCTGTCAGGTGGGGCCGGCGCCGACCTTCTGTTCGGCAACGCCGGGTCAGACCTTCTGTTCGGTAACGCCGGCGGTGACCAGCTGTTCGGCGGGCTCGGTGACGACAGCCTGTTCGGTGGCGCCGAGGCGGATCGGCTGTGTGGCGACCTCGGCAACGACCGCCTGTCGGGCGACGCCGGCGACGATACGCTGACCGGCGGGGAGGGCGCCGACCTGTTCGTCTTCATCATCGGCGGCGGCAGCGACCGGATCACCGACTTCAACGCCGCCGAAGGCGACCGCATCGGCCTGACCGCCGGCCGGACCTACACGGTGACGGCCAACGGTGCCGGTGAGGCGGTGCTCGTCTTCTCGGACAGCGACAACGTCACCCTGGCCGGCGTTCGCGGGGAGCAGTTCTCCGCCGACTGGGTCGTTGCCGCCTGAGCGCGGTTTGCGGTCGGACCGGGAACGGCCGGCGGGACACGAGGCAAATCGTTGTACAGTCCGTGCGCAATGTCAGGGCACAGGCAATACGCCGTAAACCTATGATCCAACGCCGATGAGGCACGTTGTGCAGATTTGAGTGTTCCCGAAATCTGCACAACAGGTTGGGTTGCCGCATTCGTTAACGCCCGTGGAACTTCGGCGCTCGTTTTTCGAAGAAGGCGTCGATGCCTTCCTTGGCCTCGGTGTGGTGGAGGGCTTCGACGAACAGGTCGCTCTCGCGGGCGAGCTGGGTGGCGAAGTTGCCGTAGGCCAGCTCCATCAGACGCTTGGCGCGGCCCATCGCCGCCGTGGGGCCATCGGCCAGCGTGGCGGCCCAGGCCAGCGCCTCGGGCAACGCCTGCCCACGCGCCACGACGCGGTTGACCACGCCGAAACCGTGCAGACGCTGCGGGTCCACCGGTCCGCCGTCCAGCATCACCTCGGCGTAGAGCTGCGGCGGCAGCGCGCGGGCGAGCGAGGCCGAAGCGCCGCCATCCGCGTTCAGCCCGACCCGGACATAGGCCGTCAGGAAGCGAGCGTCCTCCGCCGCGACGATCAGGTCGCAGGCCAGCGCCAGCGAGAAGCCGGCCCCGGCCGCCGGGCCCTCGACCGCCGCGACGATGGGCTTGGGGCATTCGCGCATGATGCGGACCCAACCGTGGAAACGCTCGATGGCGTCGCGGTTCTCGGAACGGGACTTGTGGGCGTGGTCGTACAGCCGCGTCAGGTGTCCGCCGGAACTGAAGGCTCCATCCGCGCCGGTCAGGACGATGGCGCCGACGCCCTCGTCGTGGGTGGCCTCGTCCAGCGCCTCGCGGCCCCGCGCCATCATCTCGCCGCTCAGCGCGTTGCGGGTGGCGGGGTCGTTCATGGTCAGCAGCATCACGCGCCCACGGCGCTCCACGTCCAGGCCGATGGTCATGGCGGTTCCCCCTATTCGTTGATTCTTGGTGACGGAAAACTGTGCCACCCGGCGGCTCCGCGACCAATGCGGCCGACCGGGGTAGGGCGGGTGCATCGGGCTGGCGGCATCGGGCTGGCGATCGGCTGGAGCGCCACCATATCGGGAGAAGGCGGCGAAAGGAAAAAGGCGTGGCGCAGCAGTACGCCTATGTGAACCGGGGGCTCATTCTGGTCTGCACGCTGGCCTTCGTGCTGGCGCTGCCGCCGGAGCCCTTCGCCTTCGTGCCCGCCTATTTCTTCGGAACGGTGGAGTTGGCCGGGCCGCTGCCGACCTGGGACCTGTGGCGCGGGCTGTTCGGGCATGTGCTGATCCACGGCGACGCGGGACATCTGGTCAGCAACATGCTGGCGCTCTGGGCCTTCGGCGACGCGGTGGAGCGGGCGATGGGAAGCCTGCGCTACCTGCTGTTCTTCGTGCTGTGCGCGGTTGCGGGGGCTCTGGTCGAAGGGGCGCTGGCCGCCGACCGCATGGCCCCGCTGGTCGGGGCGAGCGGGGCGATCTGCGGGGTGATGGGGGCCTATCTGCTGCTGCACCCGCAGGCCGTGCTGGGCATGTCGCCGGGACCGAGGGTGCCGGCCTCTTTCGTGGTCGGAGGCTTCCTGGTTTTCAACGTGCTGATGACCCTGATGCCGCCGGCACCGGAAACGGGGTTGGCCGACGTGGCCTGGGGGGCGCATCTCGGCGGCTTCGCGGCGGGCATGGCGCTGGTGCCGCTGCTGCTGCGGACGGGCGTGCCGGTCTGGGGCTCCGCCCGGCTGGTCACGGCGGCCAAGGCGGCGGTCTATCTGACTCTGCTGGTCGTGCTGATCCGGACCATGTAGGTGAGCGTTGCCTTTGCGGGGCTGAGCCGGAATACTGCGGCCTCCATTCAATCGGAGGCTTTGGACCATGGCGGAAACCGGGACCGCGCCGGTGCTCGGCGTGATCGGCGGCAGCGGCGTCTACGACATCGACGGGCTGGAGAACAAGCGCTGGGTGAAGGTGGAAACGCCCTTCGGCGACCCGTCGGACGAACTGCTGACCGGTGAGCTGAACGGCCAGACGCTGGTCTTCCTGCCGCGCCACGGCCGCGGCCACCGCATCCCGCCGTCGGAGCTGAATTTCCGCGCCAACATCTACGCGCTGAAGGCCCTGGGCGTGACGGAGATCCTGTCGGTGTCGGCGGTCGGTTCGCTGAAGGAGCACCTGCCGCCGGGCACCTTCGTGGTGATCGACCAGTTCATCGACCGCACCTTCGCCCGCGAGAAGACCTTCTTCGGCACCGGCATGGTGGCGCACGTCGCGCTGGGCCATCCGGTCTGCGGCCGGCTGGGCGATCTCATCGAGGAAGCTCTGGTTGAGCTGAAGGTCCCGCACCAGCGGCGCGGCACCTACATGGTCATGGAAGGCCCGCAGTTCTCGACCAAGGCCGAGTCCGAGCTGTACCGCAGCTGGGGCTGCGACGTGATCGGCATGACCAACATGCCCGAAGCCAAGCTCGCCCGCGAAGCGGAGATGTGCTACGCGACCGTGGCGATGGTGACGGACTTCGACTGCTGGCACCCGGACCACGACCACGTCACCGTGGACGCCGTCATCAAGGTGGTGATCGCCAACGCCGACAAGGCCCGCTCGCTGGTCAAGCAACTGGCGCCGAAGCTGGCGGTGCGCGACGGCCTGTGCGCCCAAGGCTGCCACACCGCCCTCGACAACGCCCTGATGACCGCGCCGGACAAGCGCGATCCTGCCTTGCTGAAGAAGCTGGACGTGATCCTGGCCCGAGTGTTGGGGTAACGCCTTAACTCGGCGTCGCGATGCCGGGTCCCTCGTCGCGCTCCTCTATGCCGCGCTCACCGCTGTCGGTGGTGCCCTTGGAGGAGCCGATACCGGGGTTTTCGAGCTGGTCGTTGCCGCGATCCGTCAAGGCGTCGCGAGCGTCGGGACCCTTGGCGCGGCGCTCACCGTCCGGGTCCATGGGCGGGGATTCCCGCTCCCGGTCCATTTTGCGGTTCTGGTCGTAACTCTTGGCTTCGGTGCCGCGTGGGTGCTTGCCGCCCTCCTGCTGGGGCGTCACGGAACCGCTGCCGCTGGGGTGCTTGATGGTGCCCAAAGCCGTTCTCCTGCGCTGACGAAACCGGGGCCGATGAGGCCCCGGATGCTCGTCCCAACAGGAGGAAAGGCTCAATGTCGCGTGCGCGCGGGCGTGACGTAGACGCCGTCCCAATCGACGCCGAACAGGGCGTCGTCGCCGGCCTCTTCGACCAACTCGTCATACTCGTTGGCCTCGATCAGGCCGAAGATGGAGGCGGTGCCGTCGGCGTCCAGGTCGCAGGTGACGACGCGGCCGGCGAACTCGACCGAGGTGAAGAAGATTTCCGGCAGCTCCATGCTGTCGAGGTCGGCGGTCACCGCGCACTCGATCTCATGGACAAGGCGCGACGGCAGGGAACCACGCAGCTTGGCGGCTTGGGAAGCCCAGACGATCCGCTTGACCCGCGCGGCGGGGCGGGTGTCGGCTTCACCGATGGCTTCGTCGGGCTGGGCAGCCATGGCGATCATCCGGGAAACCAGGTTCGACGAGCTGGGCGCACGCATAGAGACCTCCGCTATAGAACGGCCCCAGATTCGCTCCAGGGGAGTTAACGGGGTCTTAAGTCCGATGGTCGCAGAGGGCTTACCCCTTCTGTACAAAGTTCTAGGCCATCGGTCGGGGGAGGGCCGTGAGAGCCGCCGCAAGACGCGCCGCGACGATGGCGTTGTTGCGGATCAGCGCCATGTTGGCGGTCAGGCTGCGCCCCGCCGTGATGCGTTCCAGCGCGGCCAGAAGGAAAGGCGTGACCGCTTTCCCCTTGATTCCCTTGGCATCCGCGTCGGCCAGTGCCTCGGCGATGCAGGCTTCCATCGCGGCGCCGTCGAGCGCGTCGGCCTCCGGGATCGGGTTGGCGAGAACCACGCCGCCCTCTAGCCCAAGGTCCCATTTGGCGCGGAGGATGCGCGCGACCTCGGTTACGTTGTCACAGCGATGGGAGACAGGCAGACCAGAGTTGCGGCTGTAGAATGCCGGAAACTCCTCCGTGCCGAAGCCCAGCACCGGCACGCCGCGCGTCTCCAGCACCTCCAGCGTCTTGGGCAGGTCGAGGATCGACTTGGCCCCGGCGCAGACCACGCAGACGCTGGTGCGGGCCAACTCGTCAAGGTCAGCGGACACGTCGAAACTGGTTTCGGCGCCGCGATGAACACCGCCGAGCCCGCCCGTGGCGAAGATCCGGATCCCCGCGAGGCGGGCGCCGATCATGGTCGCGGCGACGGTGGTGGCACCCACGGCCCCGGTCGCCAGCGCCACGGGGAGATCGCGTCGGCTGAGTTTCAGCACCTCCTTGCCGCCGGAGGCGAGGCGTTCTAGGGCGGTGTCGTCCAGCCCGATGCGAATGCGCCCGTCAAGGACGGCGATGGTGGCGGGAACGGCGCCTTCGGCTCGGATCAGGGCTTCCAACCCGCGGGCCGTCTCCAGGTTCTTCGGATAGGGCATGCCGTGGGAGATGACGGTGGATTCCAGCGCCACCACCGGCCGGCCTTCGTTCAGCGCGTCGGCGACCTCGGGCGTCGGCAGCAGGGTGGGGTGCATGGTCGTCTCTCCCGTTGCTTCGGAATTTTGTCCTTTTGAACGATGCGCCTATATTGGGGGAATGCCCGCCGCCCCGCTAGCCAAACACGTGCCACCCGAACGCTGGATCAAAGTCTGCCCCGAAGGTCTCTTTGTGGAGCCCGGGGGCTTCTACGTGGACCCGCTGCGCCCGGTGGAGCGCGCGGTCATCACCCACGGCCATTCCGACCACGCGCGGCCGGGCCACGGACATGTGCTCGCCACGCCGGGGACGCTCGCCATCATGCGGCAGCGGCTGGGCGAGGGGGCCGGCGGAACGATGCAGCCGCTGGACTATGGCGAGACGCTCCGCATCGGCGAGGTGACGGTGCGGCTGGTCCCCGCCGGGCATGTGCTGGGCAGCGCGCAGGTGGTGCTGGAACACGCGGGCAGCCGCGTCGTGGTGTCCGGCGACTACAAGCGGCGCTTTGACCGCACCTGCGCGCCGTTCGAGCCGGTGCCCTGCGACGTCTTCATCACCGAGGCGACCTTTGGCCTGCCGGTATTCCGCCACCCACCGGACTTGGGCGAGGTGAACAAGCTGCTGCACTCCATGGCGGTCTTTCCGGAGCGCAGCCATGTGGTCGGCGTCTACGCGCTGGGGAAATGCCAGCGGGTCATCACGCTGCTGCGCGCGGCGGGCTATGACCGGCCCATCTACCTGCACGGCGCGCTGGAGCCGATCTGCACTCTGTATGAAAGGTTCGGGGTGGAGTTGGGCGCGTTGCGGCCGGCGACGGTCGCGGCGAAGGATGACCTGAAGGGCGCGCTGGTGCTGGCCCCGCCGGCGGCGGTGGCCGACCGCTGGGCGCGGCGGCTGGCCGATCCGGTGGTGGCGATGGCGTCCGGCTGGATGCGCGTGCGCCAGCGGGCGCGGCAGCGCGGCGTGGAGCTGCCCCTGGTCATCTCCGACCACGCGGACTGGGACGAACTGACCCAAACGCTGGAGGACGTCGGCGCGCCGGAGGTCTGGGTGACCCATGGGCGGGAGGAGGCGCTGGTCCACCACGCGACCCAACGCGGCATCCGGGCGCGCGCCCTGGCGCTGGTCGGGTTCGAGGAGGAGGACGCGGGATGAACCGCTTCGCCGACCTCATCGACGCGCTGGTCTTCATGCCCTCGCGCAACGGGAAGATCCGGCTGCTGGCCGACTTCTTCGCGACCACGCCCGACCCGGAGCGGGGATGGGCGCTGGCCTCGCTGACCGAAACGCTGGTCTTCCACGAGGCCAAGCCGGCGGCGATCCGGCAACTGGTCGCTGCGCGCGTCGATCCGGAACTGTTCGCGCTGTCCTATGATTATGTCGGCGATCTGGCGGAGACGGTGGCGCTGATCTGGCCGGAGCGTCCGGAGCGCGCCAACAGCCTGCCACCGTCGCTGAGCGAGGTCGTGGACACGCTGCGCGCCGCCAAGCGGTCGCAGGTCATGGAACTGGTGGAAGGCTGGCTCGACACGCTGGACGCGTCCGGGCGGTTCGCGCTGCTGAAGCTGATCACCGGAAGCCTGCGGGTCGGCGTGTCGGCGCGGCTCGCCAAGACGGCGCTGGCCGAGTGGGGCAAGGTCGAGGTCGGCGCGCTGGAGGAATGCTGGCACGGCCTGACCCCGCCCTATGTGGATCTGTTCGCGTGGCTGGAGGGCAGGGCGGAGCGCCCCTCCGCCGGGCACGGCGCAGGCTTCCGCCCGCTGATGCTGTCCCATCCCCTGGAAGAGGAGGACATGGCGGGGCTGGACCCGGCCGAATACTCCGCCGAGTGGAAGTGGGACGGCATCCGCGTGCAGTTGGCGGCCAAGGGTGGGGAGCGGCGCATCTACAGCCGCACCGGCGACGAGCTGTCCGCCGCCTTTCCCGACATCGCCGACCACATGAGCTTCGACGCCGTGCTGGACGGTGAACTGCTGGTGGCGCGTGACGGCGTCGTGGCCTCCTTCAACGACCTGCAGCAGCGGCTGAACCGCAAGACGGTGACCGCGAAGATGATCCAAGAGTTTCCGGCCTGGGTCCGCCTTTACGACATCCTGTTCGACGGCGACGAGGATCTGCGCGCTCTACCCTTCATGGAGAGGCGCGCCCGGCTGGAGCGATGGTACGAGGCGGTGCGGCCACGGCGCATGGACCTGTCGCCGCTGGTTCCCTTCGACGGGTGGGAGCCGCTGAAGTCGCTCCGCGAAGGGGCGCGGGAGAACGGCATCGAAGGGCTGATGCTGAAGCGCCGCGACAGCGCCTACACCGCCGGGCGGCCGAAAGGCCCCTGGTTCAAGTGGAAGCGCGGGGCGCTGACGCTCGACACCGTGCTGATGTACGCGCAGCGCGGGCACGGCAAGCGGTCCAGCTACTATTCCGATTTCACCTTCGGCGTCTGGCGCGGCGACGAGCTGGTCCCGGTCGGCAAGGCCTATTTCGGCTTCACGGACGCGGAACTGGTGGAACTCGACCGCTGGGTGCGCAACCGCACCGTCCGCAAATACGGTCCCGTGCGGGAGGTCGAACCGGGGCTGGTGCTGGAGGTCGCGTTCGACAGCGTCCATCCGTCGAACCGGCACAAGAGCGGGCTCGCCATGCGCTTCCCGCGCGTCCACCGCATCCGCTGGGACAAGCCGGCGGGGGAGGCCGACCGGCTGGAGACTTTGCAGAGGATGGTCGTCGGATAGGGGATCAGCGCGTCAGCCGCATGTCGATGTGGTCGATGCCCACGTCGTCGTAGACCTCGCTGACGCGGCGGAAGCCGAAGCTGCCGTAGAAGGCTTCCAGGTAGAGCTGTGCGCCGATCACCACGTCATGGTTCGGCCAATGGCGGGCGAGGAAGTCCAACGATTCCGACACCAGCCGCCGCCCCAGCGCCTTGCCGCGCCACGCCGGTGCCACGGCGAGGCGGCCGAAGGACACCGCCCCCGTCTCCGGATCGGGGCCGAGCGCGCGGGCGACGCCGATGGGTGTTGGGTCGTCGTCGGCGCACAGGACCAAGTGATGCGCGTCCAGGTCCTTGCCGTCGATGTCGGGGTAGGGCGAGGCCTGCTCGACCACCAGAACGCTGCTGCGCAGGTGGAGCAAGGCATACAGCTCGCGGGTGGACAGCGCGTCGAAATGGGACCAGCGGGACTGCATCGGGAGTGTTCCTAAAAGGACGCCTCGGTGGCGGACAGATGCTCGACGGTGAAGCCGAAGCGGTCGTGGAGCGCCTCGGCGACGCGCAGCCGGTGACAGACGTGCGGCGACGCCTCGAAGCAGAGCAGGCAGGCGGGGCGCTCGCGGGCGATCTCGGCGGCGCGCTGCAAATCGTGCTCGGCCTCCGGAGTCTGCATCTTTTCTTCGACGATGTTCCAGAACCGGTCCATGTCACCCTGGTGGGCGGCGACGCGGCCTTCCTTCGGCGTGCCCAGCCCCTTCAGGTGGACGTAGCCGATGCCGACCTCTTCCAACCCAGCGGAGAAGGGGCGTTTGGAAAAGCCGGCGCGGCGCGACAGGGGCAGGTCGCGCACGTCCAGCACCACGCCCACGCCGCGCGCCTTCAGCGTCCGCAGCACGCCGTCGAGCGAGGCGCGCTCATAGCCGATGGTGAAGACGGTCCCGTTGGTAGAGACGGCCGGGGCGTCCGTCATCAGGACGGCACCGCGTTGCGAATCATGTATTCGGCGATGTCCTTCGGCTTGACCTTGATTTCGGTCAGCGGCTCGTCAGCGGTCATCGCCTTGGCGACCAGCAGGCTGTTCTGCACGTTGGTCAGCGTGATGCGGAAGATGCCACCCGTCCCCTTCAGCTTGGGGTAGTAGTTCGGGTCGATGGTCTTTTCCTTGCGCATCAGGCGGGCGGTCACGTCCTCTTCGGTTGCGTCTTCCACCTCCTGGCTGTGCACGACCTTCCAGTCGCTCTCGCCGGCCCAGCCGGCTTCGACGGCGGCCTTCATGGCGTCCTTGTCCTCGGCCACGCCCAGCTTGAAGATGTGTTTGCCCTGGCCGACGTCGGAGGCCCACTTCGTCAGAGCGGCGCTGCGCGCCACGTAGACCATTGCCATGCTATGACCCTTATTGAAACGAGGCCTTGAGGAAAGGACGCTTTAAGGAAAGGATGATTGCCGCGCGAGGGGGGTGATGAGGATGCGGCTGACCACGTCCTTGCCGAACAGCTTGACGCTTTCCTCGTCGATTTTGCGGCGGAGTGCTGGAATGTTCGCGATGTTGCCGCGGACGATCCAGCCTTCCTCGATGCCCGTGTACACCGCCCGCAAGGCCGCATCATGCAGGCGCGGCATGGCCAGCTGCACCTCGCCCAGCCGGGTGGCGTTGGCGATTTCCAGCATCACCTCGATCTGGGTGTATTTCTCGATCTGCCCGCGGGTGACGACCGGCACCATCACCGGCTTGATGCGCACCGACGGGGGTAGGGCGGTGGCACCCTCGGCGGCCAAGGCGGTGGGAGCCGGCGCCAGGATGGCAAGCGCGCCGGCAAGAAGGCTGGCATGAAGGACGGCAAGGACCCTGCGCATGCGCCGGCACCGATGGAAAGTGAAGGAATGTCCGCAATTCTATCGGTTCGCGGTGCGCCCTTCAACGGCGGCGGCTGAAACAAGTCGCGCGGACACCGCATGGGTGCCCGCGCGTGATTGTGTGCGAAGATGACCGTCAGGCAGCCTTCTTGCCGCTCGCCTGCATGGCCTTCTTGTTCACGTCGTTGATCGCCAGGCTGTTCAGCTTCTGGTCGGTTTCCTTTTCCTCGTTCAGCGTCTGCTCCAGCAACTGTGCCACCTTGGTCAGGCCGCAGGCGGTGGCGTAGGCGTGGACGGTGCCGTAGCTGGCGATCTCGTAATGCTCCACCTTCTGGGCGGCGGCGATCAGCGCGGCGTCCTGCACTTCGGGCGCGAGGCCCATTTCAAGAATTTCGCGCGCTTCGTTGATCAGCCCTTCCATGGCTTCGCAGTGTTTGCCACGGCTGCGGGTGTCGAGTTCCTCGAAGACCTGCTCCAGACGTTCGACCTGGCCCTTGGTCTGCTCCAGATGCATTTCGAAGGCTTGGCGGAGCTGGTCGGAATGCGCAGCCTTGGCCAGCTTGGGCAGAGCCTTCGTGATCTGCTTCTCGGCGTGGTAGATGTCGCGCAGTTCTTCGATCAGAAGATCCTGCATGGTCTTGGCGGCCATTGTTCGTTCCCTCGCGTTTTTGACGATGGATGTGCGCGAACCAACAGGGCGTTGCGTGTCGGGTTCCGAACCTTGGCCGGCGTGCTAAAGTATAGGAACGGGTTGTCCATTCGTGGGCGTTGCAGGACCGGAGAGCAGTATGTCTGGGAAAGATGCGGCTGGAAACGGCGGAGGCGAAATCCTGTTCGAGTTCCAGCGGGTCGGCAGTTACCTGAAGGTCATGGCCATCGACGGCGTTACCGGGGAGGAAGTGTCGGTGGCGGGTCCGGCCTCCGGCAGTCTGGAACTGCTGAAGCGGACGGCTGTCAACAAGCTGCGCTTCGTGCAGAAGCGGGCTGCTGAAAAGAAGAACCCTCAACGCTGACCCTTCATAAGGAACGCGCCCACCGGCGGGACCGGGGGCGCGATTCTAGTCTTGGCTTCTGCTGATGGTGAGCACTGACATCCCGGTGCCGGACCTGCGGGGCCGGTCCTAGGGCGAACTGCTCAAGTTCCGACTGTAGACCTATGAACCGCGAAGGGCACTGGTGCATCCGGTGTAACGCCTGTAGAAACGCCATCGACGAACGAACGAACGGGCCGCGGCCTGTAAGATCTGTCCGGAGGGAGACAACACATGCGTTGCGCAACTTTTGCGCGGACGATCGCGGCGACGATCACGGTCACCATGGCGGTATCGGGAGCCGTGTCGGCGGTGCTGACGGTGGGGGCGCAGGCACAGGCGGCCACCATTTCAAGTTGCATCAAGCCCGGGATTCCTGTCTGCATGGACGACAGCACGACCTTCGTCAGCGCGGACAAGATGGCCGCTTGCCAGTTCGAGGTGAAGGAATACGTCGACAGGACGATGGATTTCCTGAAGTGCCTCAATGAAGAGAACGCAAGCACCGGGCAGGAACTGACCCGCAACGTGGAGCGCTTCAACTGCCGCCTGTCGGGCGGCCGGACTTGCGGCTGAGATCGCCGCTCTATTTTCGCAGGATCCCAAAACGCAAACGGGCCGGTCCATGAGGGGCCGGCCCGTGCCGTATCAGGCCCGTGTCATATCGGGCCCACGCGATATCAGGCAATGCGTAAGGCTCAGCCGGCCTTGCGGCGGGTCTGCCGGCCGGAGCTGCGGCCCAGGCCGATTCGCTTGGCGAACTCCGAACGCTGGGCCGCGTAGTTCGGCGCAACCATCGGGTAATCCGGCGGCAGGCCCCAACGGACACGGTATTCGTCCGGCGACATGTTGTAGGTGGAGCGCAGATGCCGCTTCAGCATCTTCAGCTTCTTACCGTCTTCCAGGCACACGATGTACTCAGGCGTCACCGACTTGCGGATCGGCACGGCGGGCTTCAGCGGTTCGGCCGGAGTTTCCCGCGGCTGCGTGTTCAGACCGGTCAGCGACGAGTAGACCGTGTTGATCACCTCGGGAATCTGCTGAGCCGGCAAAACGTTCTTGCTGACGTAGGCGGAGACGATGTCCGCGGTCATCCGCAGCAGCGCGTTATCGGGCACATCGGCGCGAAGCTGGTCACTCATTGCCTGTTGTCCTGGTTTTTCATTTAGAACCCGGCAACCAAGTTGCATACCGTGATTTGGGTGTCAATATAATTTCCGCAAGAGAGAAGTAAGTTATTTGAATGGTGCAGAACTTCCAAGGGGTGGGTAAATCAGTTAACGCTTAAAACGCCTTGCCTTTCGCCGCTCTGTCCGGCCAATAGGCGCCGTCTAGTGGGGCGCAGTTGTGGAGAACCAGCGGACTTGGTCCCGGCAATTGCCCGACTCGTATGCCATCACGAATCGGCGAGGGCGCTTACTCCGACTTTCGTACCGGTAAGCCGGGAAGTTCGGGGCGATTTGTTCGCGCCATACAATGATATGCGCATGAGTTCGGCGCATCGGCGCTGTGCGTTGTGTCGTTCTGGCGAATCGCATCGATATCTGGTAGTTTGCGTCGCGTGCCGCCGCTCCGACCGGGCTGGCGCCGCTTTTCTTCGTGCACGGAGTTCCAGTTTCATGACCGCCCGCATCATCGCGCTCGCGTCCGACCATGCCGGTTACGAGCTGAAGGCCCAGATCGGGGCGCAGCTTTCGGCGGCCGGGTTCGAGGTCCTCGACCTCGGCTGCAACGGCCCTCAGTCGGTGGACTATCCGGATTTCGCCGCCGCCATGGCCGAAGCCATCACCGGCGGCAAGGCGGAGCGCGGCGTCTTGATCTGCGGCAGCGGCATCGGTATCAGCATCGCGGCGAACCGGCACGCCGGCGTTCGCGCGGCCCTGGTGCATGACGTGACCACCGCCCGTCTGGCGCGGGAACACAACGACGCCAACGTGGTGGCGCTGGGCGCCCGCATCGTCGGGCCGGAGATCGCCAAGGACTGCGTCACCGTGTTCCTGAACACCGCCTTCGAAGGCGGCGAGCGACACAGCCGCCGCATCGTCAAGATGGGCTGACGCGAAAACTGGTTTTTATTTGGCCCGGCCGGCCCGAACGCGACTGCTAGATATAAGGAACCTGCTCTCCATGACCGTGACCAACGCTGATCCCCGCGCCGAGATCGGCCGCTTCTTCGCCGCCTCGCTCGCCGAGACGGACCCCGAACTCGCCCGCGCGGTGCGCGACGAGCTGGTCCGCCAGCAGGAGCAGATCGAGCTGATCGCGTCAGAGAACATCGTCTCCCAGGCGGTGCTGGAGGCGCAGGGCTCGGTGCTGACCAACAAGTATGCCGAGGGCTATCCGGGCAAGCGCTACTACGGCGGCTGCGAGTACGTGGACGTGGCGGAAAACCTCGCCATCGAGCGCGCCTGCAAGCTGTTCGGCTGCAGCTTCGCCAACGTCCAGCCGAACTCCGGCTCCCAGGCCAACCAGGCGGTGGTTCTCGCGCTGCTCCAGCCCGGCGACTGCATCCTCGGCATGTCGCTGGCGGCCGGGGGCCACCTGACCCACGGTGCGGCCCCGAACATGTCGGGCAAGTGGTTCAAGGCCGTGCAGTACGGCGTGCGCAAGGACGACCACCTGATCGACTTCGACGAGGTCGAGCGTCTGGCCCGCGAGCACAAGCCGAAGCTGATCATCGCCGGCGGCTCCGCCTATCCGCGCGTCCTCGACTATGAGCGCTTCCGCGCCATCGCGGACGAGGTCGGCGCCTATCTGATGGTGGACATCGCCCACTATGCCGGCCTGATCGCCGGCGGCGTCTACCCGAACCCGTTCCCCTACGCCGACGTGGTCACCACCACCACCCACAAGACCCTGCGCGGCCCGCGCGGCGGCATGGTGCTGACCAACAAGGAAGAGATCGCCAAGAAGATCAATTCGGCCATCTTCCCCGGCCTGCAGGGCGGCCCGCTGATGCACGTCATCGCCGCCAAGGCGGTGGCCTTCGCCGAGGCGCTGCGTCCGGAGTTCAAGGTCTATGCGCAGAGCGTCCTGGACAACGCCCGCGCCCTGTCGAAGGTGCTGATCGACGGCGGCCTGGACATCGTGTCGGGCGGCACGGACAGCCACATCGTTCTGGTGGACCTGCGTCCGAAGAACCTGACCGGCAAGGCTGCCGAGGCGAGCCTGGAGCACGCCGGCATGACCTGCAACAAGAACGGCGTGCCGTTCGACCCGCAGAAGCCGACCATTACCTCCGGCGTCCGCCTGGGCAGCCCGGCGGCGACGACCCGCGGTTTCGGCGTGGCGGAGTTCGAGCAGGTCGGCCGCATGATCGTCGAGACGCTGGACGGTCTGGCCGCCAGCAACTCCGGCGACAACACCGCCGTCGAGGCGAAGGTGCGGGAGCAGGTGCGCGACCTGTGCCGCCGCTTCCCGATCTATCCGACGCTGTAATATTGACGCTGTAAGCAAGCAATAAGACCAAGGGAGAAAGGCCGGACATGCGCTGCCCGTTCTGCGGACACGAGGACACCCAGGTCAAGGACTCGCGACCGACCGAGGATAATTCGGCGATCCGCAGGCGGCGCTTCTGCCCCAGCTGCAGCGCCCGCTTCACCACCTTCGAGCGCGTGCAGCTGCGCGAGCTGACCGTAGTGAAGAGCAACGGGCAGCGCGAGCCGTTCGACCGTGAAAAGCTCCTGCGCTCCATGCGCATCGCGCTGCGCAAGCGCCCGATCGACGCCGACCGCATCGACCGGGTGGTGAACAGCCTGGTGCGCCAGCTGGAGTCGTCGGGCGAGAGCGAAATCCCGTCGAAGCAGATCGGCGAGATGATCATGCAGGCGCTCCAGACCCTGGATCAGGTCGCCTACATCCGCTACGCCTCGGTCTACAAGGACTTCCGCGAAGCTTCCGACTTCAACGAGTTCGTCGAACAGCTCGCGCCCGAAGCCCAGCACGGCTGACCGGCGCGGGCGGAAGGGAATGCCCGTGCCGAGTCATCCAGCCGTTGAAGGGGCCGCCGTTCAAGCGGACGACCTGCGTTACATGCGCGCCGCGCTGGCCCTGGCCGCGCGGGGCCTCGGCAACACATGGCCGAACCCGGCGGTAGGGTGCGTCCTTGTGAAGGATGGCGCGGTGGTCGGGCGCGGCTGGACCCAGCCGGGCGGCCGCCCCCACGCCGAGACCGAAGCTCTGGCCCGCGCCGGAGCCTCGGCGCACGGCGCCACCGCCTACGTCACCCTGGAACCCTGCAACCACCACGGCAAGACTCCGCCCTGCAGCGAGGCGCTGGTCGCGGCCGGCGTCGCGCGGGTGGTCGTCGCCTGTGGAGACCCCGACCCGCGGGTGGCCGGCGGTGGTCTGGAGCGCCTGCGCGCGGCCGGGATCGCGGTCGTCACCGGCGTCTGCGAAGCGGAGGCCTGGGCGCTCAACGAAGGCTTCTTCCGGCGCATCCAGGACCACCGGCCGCTCTACACGCTGAAGGCCGCGACGACGCTGGACGGGCGCATCGCCACGCACAGCGGCGTATCGCAATGGATCACCGGGCCGACGGCACGCGCCTGGGGGCACCGGCTGCGCGCCAGCCATGACGCGATCATGGTGGGCATCCGCACCGCGCTCACCGACGATCCGGAACTGACCTGCCGGCTGCCCGGCTTGACCCATCATTCGCCGGTGCGCATCGTCGTGGACAGCCGTCTGCGCCTGCCGCTGACCGGGCGCCTTGCCGCCACCGCGCGCGCCGTGCCGACCTGGATCGTCACCCGCGAGGACGCCGACGCCGCGCGGCTGGAGGCTTTCACCGACTGCGGCGTCGAGGTGATCCGCGTGACGGCGGATTCGGCCGGCTTGCCGGACCTTGGCGAGGCCAGCGCGGTGCTCGCCCGCCGGGGTTTGACCCGCGTGCTGGTGGAGGGGGGCGCGACGTTGGCCGCCTCTCTGCTGCGGGCCGGGCTGGCCGACCGGCTGGAGTGGTTCCGGGCGTCCTCGGTCATGGGCGGCGACGGCCTTCCCGCCGTGCACGGCTTCGGGGTGGACGCGCTTGATCAAATGGCCCGCTTCACGCGCGTGTCCGTGCGGCAGGCGGGAGAGGATTTGGTCGAGAGTTATGTGAAGCGGAGATAACGGAGGTGGGGATCGGTACGCGCAACAGTCCGTTGCGCGCCACGCCGTGCGGATGAGCCTTTCCCCCGGTGCAAAACCTGCTAAATTCCCGCGCCATGTTCACCGGAATTATTACCGACGTCGGGCGCGTGCGAGCCGTGGAGCGGCAGGGCGACACCCGGTTCACCATCGAAACCGTCTTCGACATGGAGACGGTGCCGATCGGCGCGTCCATCGCCAACAACGGCGTCTGCCTGACCGTGGTCGAAAAGGGACCCGGCTGGTTTGCCGTGCAGGCCTCGGCGGAGACGCTGTCGAAGACCACGCTCGGCGGCTGGGCCGAGGGAACGCGCGTCAATCTGGAGCGCGCCCTGAAGGTCGGCGACGAGCTGGGTGGGCACATCGTCTCCGGCCATGTGGACGGCGTGGCGACGGTGGTGGACGTGCGGCCGGATGGCGAGTCGAAGCGCTACACCTTCGAAGCGCCGGCCAACCTCGCCAAGTACATCGCGTCGAAGGGCTCGGTCGCGCTGGACGGCGTGTCACTGACGGTGAACGAGGTCGAGGGCGCGCGGTTCGGCGTGAACATCATCCCGCACACCCAGATCGCCACGACTTTCGGCGACCTGAAGCCGGGTGACCGGATCAATTTGGAAATCGATATGCTCGCGCGGTATGTGGCGCGGCTGGCAGGCCAGGAATGACGTCCGAATTTCACGACTATCTGTCCCGCCCCGAAGAGATCATCGAAGAGGCGCGCCAAGGCCGGATGTTCATCCTCGTCGATGACGAGGACCGGGAGAACGAAGGCGATCTGGTCATCCCCGCGCAGTGCGCGACGCCGGAAGCCATCAACTTCATGGCCAAGTACGGGCGCGGCCTGATCTGCCTTGCCATGGACCATGAGCGGATCGAGCGCCTGCGCCTGCCGCTGATGGCTCAGCAGAACGGCACCCGCCACCAGACCGCCTTCACCGTCTCCATCGAGGCGCGCGAGGGCGTGACGACGGGCATTTCGGCCGCCGACCGCGCACGCACCATCCAGGTCGCCATCGACCCGAAGACCAGCCCGGACGACATCGTCACGCCGGGCCACGTCTTCCCGCTGCTGGCCCGCGACGGCGGCGTTCTGGTCCGCGCCGGCCACACCGAGGCGTCGGTGGACATCGCCCGCATGGCCGGCAAGACCCCGGCCGGCGTGATCTGCGAGATCATGAACGACGACGGCACCATGGCCCGCCTGCCGGATCTGGTGAAGTTCGCGCAGTTCCACGGGCTGAAGGTGGGCACCATCGCCGACCTGATCGCCTACCGCCGCCGCACCGAGACCATCGTCGAGCAGAAGCTGGCCGCCTCGCTGGACAGCCGCTTCGGTGGGCGCTTCCAGATGTACGTGTACGTCAACAAGGTGGCGTACGCCGAGCACATCGCTCTGGTGCGCGGCGACATCTCCGGCGACGAGCCGGTGCTGGTGCGCATGCACGCGCTGTCGGTGCTCGACGACGTGCTGGGCGACAAGGGGGCTGCGCGCGAAGGCGAACTGCAGGCCTCCATGGAACTGATCGCCAAGGAAGGGCGTGGCGTCGTCGTCCTGCTGCGCGAACCGCAGGCGACCGGCCTCTCTGCGACGCTGACGGCGCGGCTGGAGGGCAAGGGCAGTTCGGTCCCGGCTCTACGTGATTACGGTGTCGGCGCGCAAATCCTGCTGGACCTTGGCGTGCGGAACATGGTTCTGCTGTCGAACCGCGTGAAGAACATCATCGGGTTGGAAGGCTACGGTCTGACCGTGGTCGGCCATCGCCCGATTCCGCTTCCCGACGCGCAGTAAGCCCAACGCGCCACGTCAATGAGCGACGCCACATGACCGACAAGCCTCACATCATGATCGTGGAAGCGCGCTTCTACGAGGACATTGCCGAGGAACTGGTCCGTGGCGCCATCGCCGAGATCGAGAAGGACGGCGCCACCTACCATCGCGTGGCGGTGCCGGGCTGTCTGGAAATCCCGGCGGCGATCCTGTACGCCCTGCGTTCCATGGACTTCTTCACGGCGCGCAAGCGCTTTGACGGCTATGTGGCGCTGGGCTGCGTGATCCGTGGCGAGACGACGCATTATGACATCGTCTGCAACGAGAGCGCGCGCGGTCTTCAGGACCTCGCGCTCCGTTACGCGCTGGCCGTGGGCAACGGCATCCTGACCGTGGAAAACCGCGAGCAGGCCTGGGCCCGCGCCTCGACCGGCGCCAGGAACAAGGGTGGGTTCGCGGCGCGCGCCTGCCTTGACATGATTGAACTCAAGCGCCAATTCCGCCTCTATCCGCGGTGATCCCGCGAGCTTTCCCGGACAGTATGAGCAACATGAGCAACGACGACGCGGCTGGCCGCGCGAAACCCAAGCGCGGTTCCCGGAACAAGACCGGTGGTGGTTCGGCCAAGGCCCGGCGCAAGGCGGCACGGCTTGCCGCCGTCCAGGCCCTGTACCAGATCGACCTGACCGGTACCGGTGTCGAGACCGTGGTCGGCGAATTCGTCAAGCATCGCCTGGGCGAGGAAATCGACGGCGCCAAGTTCGTCGCCGCCGACCCGCAGCTGTTTTCCGACATCGTGCGCGGTGCGGCCCATCGGCGCGAGGAGGTGGACGGCATGCTGTCTGCCGCGCTGGAGCCGCGCTTCTCCGTGGACCGGCTGGAGCTTCTGCTGCGCGCCATTCTTCGCGCCGGCGCCTATGAGATGTTCGTCCACAACGACGTTCACCCGCGCATCCTCATCAGCGAGTATGTGGACGTGGCCCATGCCTTCTTCGCCGGGCGCGAGCCGGGCATGGTGAACGGCGTGCTGGACCATGTCGCGCGTGCCCTGCGGCCGGACGAGCTGTCGCAGCCGGACCCGTCGCGTGACCAGCCCCAGGGATAACAAGCCCCTCGGCGAATTCGGCCGCATCGACCGCTATTTCAAACCGCTGGCGGCCGGCTTTCCCGGCGCCCGTGGCTTGGCGGACGACGCGGCCGTGTTCGGCGTTCCGGCGGATAAGGAGTTGGTCGTCACCACCGACGCCATGGTGGCCGGCGTCCATTTCTTCCCCGACGATCCCCCCGGCGACATCGCCGCCAAGCTTCTGCGCGTGAATCTCTCCGACCTCGCCGCCATGGGGGCGGAGCCGCACGCCTACACGCTGGTCACCTCCCTGCCCAAGGACGTGGGGGAGGACTGGCTGGCCGCCTTCGCGGCTGGATTGGGCTCGGATCAGGAACGGTTCGGTTTCGGGCTGGCGGGGGGCGACTCGGTGTCCACCACCGGGCCGATCACGCTGTCCGTAACCGCCTTCGGACTGGTGCCGAAGGGCAGGGCGCTGCCGCGCTGGGGCGGGCAGGTCGGTGACCGCCTGTTCGTGACCGGCAGCGTCGGCGACGCCGCGCTGGGCCTTCAGGTGGCCTTCGGGCGGTTGGAGGTCGCGGATCCGGCTGTTCGCACCGTTCTGCTGGGTCGCCTGCGCCGCCCGGATCCGCGCACGGGCGTGGGGCCTCGGCTGGTCGGGCTGGCGACGGGATGCCTGGATGTGTCGGACGGGCTGGTCGCCGATCTCGGTCATCTGTGCGAGGAATCAGGCTGCGCGGCCATGTTCGAAGCCACAAGAGTGCCCCTGTCCGACGCCGCGCGCGCGGTGGTCGGGAACGACCCTGCGCGACTCGCTTTGGTGCTGACCGGTGGCGACGATTACGAACTACTGTTCAGCGCGCCGGAAGAGGCGCGACCGGCGTTGCGCGCCCTCTCCGAGGATACGGGCGTGCCGATTACCGAAATCGGCCGGCTGGTCGAAGGGAAGGCGGGGGTCGTAAAGGTGCTCGACTCGGACGGCCAGTCAATGGCCCTCCCGGCGCGCGGCTGGGAACACTTCTGAGTCGCGTTCCATTTAACGCAATCGAAAGCAGCACGGGCGCAGGGTCGTCGCGCTGTCACTCTGGGGACGTGGGCGCGTGGTCAAGGCCATCATAGTGCTCGTGCTCGGCATCGCGTTGCTGGGCGGTGCCGGCTACGGCGGGTGGATGCTCTACAACATCTACTTGGTGCCGCACGAGGGCGAGGAACCGAAAAAGGAAGAACCGCCGCCGAAGGTGCCGACCTCCTTCGTGCGCATGCACCCGCTCGTCATTCCGATGATCGGACCCAGGAAGGTCGAGCAGTTCGTCTCCATCGTTGTGACGCTGGAAGTGGTCGCCGAAAAGGCGCCCATGGTGCAAGCGCACCAGCCGAAGATGGTCGATGCCTTCTTTACCACCCTGTACGGCGCTGTTGACGACAAGTCGGTCATGACCGGTAACTTGGTCAATATCCCTGCCGTAAAAGAAAAGCTGGGAGAAGCGGCCGCCAAGGTCGTTGGTGCCGGAGTGGTGCAAAACGTTCTTATTCAAGTGGTTACGCAACGCAATCTGTAACCCTTCTGGAATCTGGACTATCCGAAAGTCAGATCTATGACCGGCCAATTCGCCGCGCCTTCTTGGACGTGGCGGCTGTTGCATTGCGCCTGCCGCTTCGGCATGCTTTTTCCCGAATAATTGGTTCGTCTACCCCCTTCGACTGTACGAGCGGCGGCAAAGGCGGGCTGAGGACATAAGGTTGGGGGAACAGATGGCAGCAGCGTTCATCGTCATCATTGCCAGCGGCCTTCTTGCCCTGGCGTATGGGTACTACGCCGGCAGACAGGTCATGGCCGCCTCGGCCGGCTCCGACCGCATGCAGGAGATCGCCGCGGCCGTGCAGGAAGGCGCGCGCGCCTACCTGAACCGCCAGTACACGACCATCGCCATTGCCGGCGTGGTGCTTCTGATCATCCTCGGAGGGTTTCTCGGTCTACATGTGGCCTTTGGCTTCCTGATCGGCTCGATCCTTTCGGGCGTGGCCGGCTATGTGGGGATGAACGTCTCGGTCCGCGCCAACGTGCGCACCGCGCAGGCGGCGACCCAAGGGCTGGCGCCGGCGCTGGACATCGCCTTCAAGGCGGGCGCCATCACCGGCATGCTGGTGGTCGGGCTGGGGCTGCTGGGTGTGGGGGGCTACTACGCCATCCTGACCATGGTCTACAAGGTGACCGACCCGGTGCAGGTCCGCTGGGTGCTGGAGGCGTTGGTCGCGCTGAGCTTCGGCGCGTCGCTGATCTCCATCTTCGCGCGCCTGGGCGGCGGCATCTTCACCAAGGGTGCCGACGTCGGCGCCGACCTCGTCGGCAAGGTGGAGGCCGGCATCCCGGAGGACGACCCGCGCAACCCCGCCGTGATCGCCGACAATGTGGGCGACAACGTCGGCGACTGCGCCGGCATGGCCGCCGACCTGTTCGAGACCTACGCCGTCACCATCGTCGCGACCATGCTGTTGGCGGCGATTTTCTTTTCGGGCGAAATCGTTCGCCTTCTGCTGGTCTATCCGCTGGTGATCGGCGCGGTGTGCATCGCGGCCTCGGTCGCTGGCACCTTCTTCGTGAAGCTCGGATCCAACAACAACATCATGAACGCCCTCTACAAGGGGTTGGGCGCCACCGCCGGCATTTCGCTGGTGCTGATTCTGATCGTCACCGCCATCATGTTCGGCTTCACGCGGGCCATCCCGATGAATGACGGTGGCTACGTGACGGGCCTGAACCTGTTTGTGTCGTCGTTGGTCGGGCTCGGCGTGACCGGCCTGCTGGTGTGGATCACCGAGTACTACACTTCGACCGTCTTCCGCCCGGTGCGCAGCGTCGCCCGCGCCTCGGAAACCGGCCACGGCACCAACGTCATCCAGGGCCTCGCCGTGTCGATGGAATCGACGGCCTTGCCGGTTCTGGTGATCTGCGTCGGCATCATCATCGCTTATGGGCAGGCGGGCGTGTTCGGCATCGGCATCGCCGCGACGACCATGCTGGCGCTGGCCGGCATGGTGGTGGCGCTGGACGCCTACGGTCCGGTGACCGACAACGCCGGCGGCATCGCCGAAATGTCGGAGATGCCCAAGGACATCCGCGTCACGACCGACGCGCTGGACGCCGTCGGCAACACCACCAAGGCGGTGACCAAGGGCTACGCCATCGGCTCGGCCGGCCTGGCCGCGCTGGTGCTGTTCGCCGCCTACGTCCAGGACCTGAAGCACTACTTCCCGAACGTGAACGTCGAGTTCAAGCTGGACGACCCCTATGTGGTGGTCGGCCTGCTGATCGGCGGTCTGCTGCCCTACCTGTTCGGCGCCATGGGCATGACCGCGGTCGGTCGCGCCGCCGGCTCGGTGGTGGTCGAGGTGCGGCGCCAGTTCCGCGAGATCCAGGGCATCATGGAAGGCACCGCCAAGCCGGACTATGGCCGCGCGGTGGACATGCTGACCCGCGCCGCGATCAAGGAGATGGTGATCCCGTCGCTGCTGCCGGTGCTGGCGCCGGTGGTGCTGTACGTCATCATCGCCGCCATCGCCGGTCAGGCCCAGGCCTTCGCCGCGCTGGGGGCGATGCTGCTGGGTACCATCGTGACCGGCATTTTCGTCGCCATTTCCATGACCTCGGGCGGCGGGGCCTGGGACAACGCCAAGAAGTACATCGAGGAAGGCAACCACGGCGGCAAGGGCTCTGACGCGCACAAGGCGGCGGTGACCGGAGACACCGTTGGCGACCCGTACAAGGACACCGCCGGCCCGGCGGTGAACCCGATGATCAAGATCACCAACATCGTGGCAATCCTGCTGCTGGCGATCCTGGCCCAGCTGAGCTGACGGGAAAAGCCCGCCAAAACGAGAAAGCCCCGCGCGAGCGGGGCTTTTTCTTTGGGAAGCGACGGCGATTACCGTCCGGGACCGCTGCCCTTGGTGTCCTTGGCGGAGAAGCGGCCGACGTTGCCGAGCATCTGTTCGATGAAGCCCAATTCGCGGCCGGCGGTCGGGGTGGTGCGGTCCACCATCTCGATGTCCTGGCCGTTGCTCTCGTCGAGCTGCTTGATCTCCTTCACCACGCCGGCTTCGTCGAAATGGACGATGACCACGCGGCGCTCCACCACGTCCGGCTGGAAGAAGGCGACCTTTTCCGTCTTCTGGCCGATGTAGTACCAGACGTTCGGGTCGAAGGTGCCGGCGGAGGTCGGCGTGCCGAGGATCGCGGCCACGTCCTCGCGCCGGGTCTGGCCGGCCTTCACCTCGGCGAGACGGTCGGGATCCGCCAAATTGCCGCGCGTCGCCACGACGGGCGAGCAGGCGGACACCGCAAGACCCAGAAAGGCGATGGCGCACAGCGTCGAAGGAATCGATCTCGTCATGGTGCTCAGGCTATGATGGCATGGACGGGCAGCGGCAGTGTTGTGTTGCCGCGCTGAGCCCACAATGCCGGGACAATCGCACCCTGCGGTTTGTCCTGTCAACGAAACTCCGAGCGAGAGAGAAACCGTGCTCGACCGCCTGTTCCGGCGCCGCCGCGAAGCGCGCGCCGCCGCCGAATTCTTCGCAAAGATCGTGGATCAGGCCCGCCAGCCGGGCTTCTACCGTGACCTTGGCGTTCCCGACACGTTGGATGGCCGCTTCGACATGGTGGCGCTGCACGTCTTTCTGGTGATGCGACGCCTGAAGGGGCAGGGGGCAGCGGCGGCCGAGCGTTCCCGCGCGCTCTATGAAACGATGATCGACAATTTCGAGAAGTCGCTGATGGAAATGGGTGTTGGCGACACCGGGATCAGCCGCCGCATCAAAACCATCGCGCGCGCCATGGCCGGCCGCATCCAGGTCTACGACGCGGCCCTGGCGGACGACGACGACCGGCCGCTGGAGGTGGCGCTGGACAACAACGTCTACGGCACGGTGACGGAGGTCGATCCGGCCTGGCTCGCCGCCATGGTCGCCTACGTCCGGCGCGAGGCCGCCGCGCTGGAGGCGCAGCCGCTGGAGTCGCTGCTGGCCGGCGAGGTCCACTTCGGTGAGCCGCCTGCAGCGCACGCGGAGTAGCTCTTGCGCGTCGGGACTTGCCTTTCGGCCCAGCCGGTTTCATGTGTCATGCAGGACGCGCCCGCACAAGAACGGGCGCTTTGATAAGGGATTGCCAGACATGCACCACACCGCGGAACCCGCACCGGAGTTCTCGCGCATCGTCCGCGCCGACGCCGTTCATCGCGCCGACGTGGTCGAGACCATCGAGGCGACGGAGGCCGAGCGCAAGGCCCTGGCCGAGCGATTCGAGCTGGAAGCCATCGACCGGCTGGTCGCCACGGTTCGCCTGCGCTCCGTGCGCGGCGGTCAGATGGTCCGCGTCGCCGGGGAACTGGAGGCCGACGTGGTGCAGACCTGCGTCGTGACGCTCGACCCGGTGCCCGCCCACGTGACGGAAAGCTTCGGCGCGCTGTTCGCCCCGGAGTCGATGATTCCCAAGGAGGAGGATGAGATCGAAATCGATCCGAACATCTCCGAGGAGGACATTCCGGAGCCCATGACCAATGGGCGCGTCGACATCGGCGAATTGACCGCCCAGCATTTGTCGCTGGCGCTCGACCCCTATCCGCATGCAGAAGGCGTGGAGTTCGCCGGCTACGGCGACGCCGGCGAGGATGAGGACGACGGCGGCGTGGTCGAGCCGGAGAAGCCGAACCCTTTCGCCGCGCTGGAACGTTTGAAGCGTCCGAATTAGCGCCTGAACGGGCTTGCTCTTCGAGGGCAATTGCCTTAATGAATGCCGCTCGCGTCAGGCGGCCCCCCTTCGGGCCGCCTTTTACAATGAAGAGAGTTCACGGCTATGGCTGTTCCGAAGAAGAAGACCTCCAAGTCGCGTCGCAACATGCGTCGTTCGCACCACGCTCTGCCGACCTCGGCGTTCAACGAGTGCCCGAGCTGCGGCGAGCTGAAGCGCCCGCACCACGTCTGCGGTTCTTGCGGTCAGTACGACCAGCGCGAAGTGGTTCAGAGCGCTCCGGCAGCCTGATGGCGGTCCGGCCGGCCGCCACCCGTTCTAGCCAGGGAGCCTATCCGCGGTGAGCCAGCGCCTGACCATTGCCCTTGATGCCATGGGCGGCGACCATGCACCCGACATGGTGGTAGCCGGGGCGGACATCGCCCGCGAGCGCCACCCCGGTGTGCATTACCTTCTGTATGGGGACGCCGCCCGCATCGAGCCGCTGCTGGCCCAACGGCCGGCCTTGAAGGCGGTGGCCGAGGTGCGTCACACCCCGGACGCGGTGGCCGGCGATGCCAAGCCGTCCGTCGCCCTGCGCGCGGGGCGCCAGTCGAGCATGCGGCTCGCCATCGACGCGGTCGCCGACGGACAGGCCGCGTGCGTGGTGTCCGCCGGCAACACCGGCGCGCTGATGGCCATGGCGAAGTTCGTGCTGAAAACGCTGCCGGGCATTGACCGGCCGGCGATCGCATCGTTCTTCCCGACCCTGCGCGGGGAGAGCGTCATGCTCGACCTCGGCGCGAACACGGAATGTCAGCCCGAGAATCTCGTGCAGTTCGCCGTCATGGGCGCGATCTTCGCGCGCACTGTGCTGGGCCTGCCCGAGCCGACCATCGGCGTGCTGAACATCGGTTCGGAAGAGGTGAAGGGCAATGAGGTGGTGCGCAACGCCGCCGCGCGCCTGCGCGAGATGCCGCTGCCCGGCCGTTTCCACGGCTTCGTCGAGGGCAACGACATCGCCGGCGGCACGGTGGACGTGATTGTTACCGACGGTTTCACCGGCAATGTCGCGCTGAAGACCGCCGAGGGCACGGCCAAGCTCTACACCGAGTTCCTGCGCCGCACCTTCGAGTCGTCCTGGACGGCGCGGCTCGGCTACCTGCTGGCGCGCGGGGCGTTCAAGCGGTTGAAGCAGCGCACCGATCCGCGCCGCTACAACGGCGCGATGTTCCTGGGTTTGCGCGGCGTCTGCGTGAAGAGCCACGGCGGCACCGACGCGGTCGGTTTCGCCAACGCCATCGGCGTGGCCTTCAATCTGGCGGCGAACGGTTTCAACGACCGGATCAAGGAAGAGGTCCAGCGCCTCGGCGACTCCAAACCCCTTCCCGATACCAAGGCGGCGGCGGTCTGATTATGGCGAAGCGTTCCCGGATCCTCGGCTGCGGTTCCTACCTGCCGGCCAACGTCGTGACCAACCGCGACCTGGAACAGCGGGTGGACACCAGCGACGAGTGGATCGTCCAGCGCACAGGCATCAAGTCGCGCCACATCGCGGCCGAGGGGGAAATGACTTCCGACCTCGCCGTCGCGGCGGCGGTCCGCGCGCTGGAGCATGCCGGGGTGGATGCCGGGAGCATCGACTGCATCGTCCTCGCCACCACGACTCCGGACAACACCTTCCCGGCCACCGCCACGAAGGTTCAGGCGGCGCTGGGCACCAAGGGCTTCGCGCTCGACATCCAGGCGGTCTGCGCCGGCTTCGTCTACGCGCTGTCCATTGCCGACAACTTCATCCGCGCCGGGCAGGCGACCCGCGCCCTGGTGATCGGCGCCGAGACCTTCTCGCGCCTGCTGGACTGGAACGACCGCACCACCTGCGTGCTGTTCGGCGACGGGGCCGGCGCGGTGGTTCTGGACGGTTATGAGGGGGCGGGTACCTCCAACGATCGGGGCCTGCTGTCTACGCACCTGCATTCGGACGGCGCCCATTACGATCTGCTCTATGTGGATGGCGGCCCGTCAAGCACCGGCATGACCGGGCATGTGCGGATGCATGGCCAGGACATCTTCCGTCACGCCGTCAGCAAGCTGTCGGCCGTGGTGGAAGAGGCGCTGACCGCCAACGGGTTGGAGCCCTCGGCGGTCGATTGGCTGGTCCCGCACCAGGCCAACCAGCGAATCATCGACGGCATCGCCCGCAAGCTGAAACTGTCGAGCGACAAGGTGGTGCTGACGGTGGACCGTCACGGCAACACTTCGGCCGCCTCGATCCCGCTGGCGCTGTGCGAAGCGGTGCATGACGGGCGAATCAAGCGCGGTGACCTGATCCTGATGGAGGCCATCGGCGGCGGGCTGTCTTGGGGTTCCGCCCTGGTTCGCTGGTGACGGAGCACGGTAGCGGGCAAGTTCTCTGTTAAGCTGCGTTTGTCACGGCCGTCTCAACGACGCGTTCCAAGCTTTTGAATTGACGGGGTTCTTCGGCCGGATTACGGTTTTTCCCCTGTGGTTGCGGGGGAGGCGAACCATGTCCCAGAACACCGTCACGCGTGCACAGCTCAGCGAAGCCGTCTACCAAGAAGTCGGCCTGTCACGCAACGAATCCGCCGATCTGGTCGAAAGCGTGTTGGATGAGATCTCCGACGCGCTGGCGCGCGGCGAGATGGTCAAGATTTCATCCTTCGGCAGTTTTCAGGTCCGCCAGAAGGGCCAGCGCGTCGGCCGCAACCCCAAGACAGGCGAAGAGGTTCCGATTCTGCCGCGCCGGGTCCTGGTGTTCCGCGCCAGCCACGTCCTGAAGAACCGAATCAACGAGGTTCTCAGCGCCGCTGAAACGGCCCGCGTCAAGGCGGTGTCCTGATTTCCGCCCTTAATTTCCGCAAGGCATAAGGTTTCCCAGGTATGAGAACGCACGGCTCCGTGAAATCGGCGACGGCGTTCCGCACCATCAGCGAGGTTTCGACCGAACTGGACGTTCCGCAGCATGTGTTGCGGTTCTGGGAAACCAAGTTCCCGCAGATCCGCCCGCTGAAACGCGGCGGCGGGCGGCGCTATTACCGCCCGGAGGATGTCGAGCTTCTGCGGCGAATCCAAAGCCTGCTCCATCGCGAAGGCTACACCATCAAGGGCGTCCAGCGTCTCCTGAAGGAAGGGCGGGCAGATGCCCCCGATGCCGATGGAAGCCTGGATACCGCCGGGGAGGCGATGGAAGTCGCCGAGCCGGACCCGGACGACGAGTCCCACATGGAGAATGCGATCGCTGAGCCCTCGGTCCTTCCGGAGGCGCTCCGCCGCGAGGTTGTCTTGGTGCTGGACGAACTGAAGGCGTTGCGTCGGCTGCTTGGTGGACCGGGCGGAACCGCGGGAAACCGGGGAAATCCGCCAATTTGATTTTGTTGAAAAAATTCGAACGGGAGCTGTTGCGTCGGCCGCAGGTCGCGGCTATAGTCCCGCTCCCTTCCGGAACAAGGGCGGTCCGCTTGACGGAGCGTAGCGCAGCCTGGTAGCGCATCAGACTGGGGGTCTGGGGGTCGCAGGTTCGAATCCTGTCGCTCCGACCAGTTCCGGAAACGGAAGAGAAGCCTGGAAGTCCTTGGACTTTCAGGCTTTTTTCGTTCCGGGCGAGGCGCGTTCCGGTGGCTCGCCCGGCGCCGCCGGGGATCGGCCCGGAGGCTCAGCAATCACCCAGCAATCAGCCGGCGAGGGAATGATGGGCGGCTCCGGCACGGTGTGCCGGACCGGGCTCTACGGGCCAGAGGCCCGCCGAGCCGCGCCTTCGCGCGTCTCGGCCCTGCGGGTGACGATCCCTGCCGCGGAAAGCGGCGGGCCTGCGGCCCCGGTCGTCCGGAGCGGCGGCGGGCCGGGCGCCCGCGCCGCTCCCTAAATCGGGGAAGAGAGGGCGTTGCCGCTCTCTCCCCCGCGAGGGCCGCCTGTTGCCGGGCAGGGCCGCCGGTTCAGGGCACGGCTCGTGCCCCTCACCCGGACAGCCCGGCCCGGCGCGCCGGCCCTCGCCCCCCACTCACCCACCGCTCGCGCGGCCCCGGGAAGCAGCAGCGGCCTTCGCTGCTGCTTCGCAGCTTCACGAGAGAGGGAGTGACCCATGAGCAACCAGCTTGTTCCCCTGTCCCAGCTTCTCCCGCCCACGGCCAATCCGCGCAAGCGCATCGACCCCGCCGGCATCGAGGGGCTGGCCCGCTCCATCCGGACCGACGGCGTGCTGCAAAACCTCGTCGTCACCTGCCTCAAGGGCGACCGCTTCCGCGTCGTCACCGGCGAGCGCCGCTACCAAGCCTTGAAGCTGCTGGAGAACCGGGGCGACATCGGCGCCGATTACCGCGTGCCCGTCGAGGTGCGCCATGGGCTGAAGCCCGCCGACGCCCGGCGCATCGCCCTGGTGGAGAACGTGCAGCGCGAGGCGTTGGACGCCATCGACGAGGCGGACGGTTTCGCCGCCCTGCTTCAGAAGGGCGCCACGCTGGAGGACGTGGCGGCGCAGACGGGTTTGAGCACCGCCACGGTCAAGCGCCGGCTGGCGCTGGCCGGGCTGTGCGATGAGGCCAAGCAGGCGGTGCGCGACGGCGTTGTCGGGCTCGGCATCGCCGAGGCGCTGACGCTCGGCACCCACGAGCAGCAGCGGGGCATCGTCGCCGGGATCGCGGCGGGCGGCTGGTGCGACGCCGAGGACGTCCGCGCCATGCTGGTCGAGGAAAAGCCCTCCGTCGCCATGGCGGTGTTCCCGCTGGAGCGCTACACGGGCACCGTCACCGCCGACCTGCTCGCCGAGGCCGAGGCGACCTACTTCGACGACGCCGAACAGTTCCAGGCGTTGCAGCGGCAGGCCGTCGAGGCGATGGCGGCGGAACGGGCGCGGACGGCGGCGTTCGTGGACGTGTTCGACACCCACGGCGCGCCCTGGTGGCACTACCGCCCGGCCCCGGAGGGCGGGAGCGGCGGCACGGTGATCCACCTGACCCCGGCAGGCCGGGTCGAGGTGCGCGACGGGCTGGTGCGCCACGAGGTGCGGCCAGCGGTCGCCGCCGAGACGCGGGACAGCCCCATGGCGGCGCGGCGGGAGCGGGCGGAATACCCGGCGTGGCTGGTCCGCCACATGGCGGCGCACAAGACGCTGGCCGTGCAGACGCTGCTGATCGCCGCCCGGCGCAAGGCCAGGGAGGTTGCGGTGGTGACGCTGCTGCGCCGGGCCGACGGCCACCATGGCCGGGTGCCGGTCGAGGCGCACCCCGCCCTGGCGCTGGCTTCGGGGATGGACCGCCGCCCGCGCGGCTATGACGCGGTGGAAGCGGCAGCGGCGTACTTCGAGCGGTTGCTGGGGCAGGAGCCGGTTGAGGACAGCCGGGGGGCGTGGGAGCGGCTGACCGCCGCGCCGAAGGACGGGGCCGATCTCTACGAGCGGGTCAAGCGGCTCGGCGACGAGGACCTGGACGGGCTGCACCTGCTGCTGAACATCCTCGCCTTCGGCCAGGGCGACCTGGAGGTGATCGACGGCGGCGACAGCCTGTTCAACCGGGTGGCCCGCGACCTCGGGGCCGACATGCGCGACTGGTGGCGGCCCGACGAAACCTTCCTGGGCGGGCGCACCCGCGACCAGCTGTGCGCCATCGCCGCCGCGAGCGGGGCCACGGTGACCATGGCGCGGCTGGCGGATTACCGGAAGTCCGGTTTGGTGGAGGCGCTGGTGAGGCACTTCGAGCGCACCGCCAAGGCTCCGGACGACGCGCCGGACTGGCAGATCAAGGGCTGCGACTGGCTGCCCGAGGCCATGCGGTTCGGGGCCGAACCGGAAGACGACGCCGGTGCTGGCGTTTCCATGGCCGCCGAGTGACGGGATCGCCGCCCTCCTTCGGGAGGGCGGCTCTCCAAGGGGCGCGCCTGTGGCGGCGGTGCCGGGTCGTCGAAGGGCCACGGCAGGGGATTGGTCCACAGGCCGCGTCGCAGCCGGACGGCGGTGGCTTGCTGGGACTGGTAATGGCCGCCGCTGCTGGCCGGATGGTCGAGGGCGAGGCCGGACAGAACCTGGAGATCGGCGACGTCGATGGACCCGGACAGGCATTGCGCCACCAAGACGCCTTCCGTCCGGGCGGAGGAGACCTGGCACTCCACGGTGCGGCCACGGGCCCGCCGGTCCAGCGCCAGGGCCGCCAGCCGGCCACAGGGATAAGGGCGGCCATCAGCGTCGGCGCAGCTTTGCTCCAACCCCAGGGCGCGGATGCCCCACAGGCGGATGCGGGTGCCGGCGACGATCACGGTGCCGCCGTCCGGCACCGCCTCCACGGTGCCCCGGATCACATCCCGCGCGGCGGCGGGGGCGGCCAGCGCCAGCAGGAGAATGCAAAGTCCGATCCCCCGCATCAGCCGACATCCTGAATGGCGGCGCGCAGCACGGGCGAAAGCTCCCTCTCCGGAGGCGGGGTGGCGCAGCGGAAATAGGTGACGACGAACACCCGCACGGACGCGGTCAGCCGGGCGGAGCCGCGCCGCTGGTCGATGGCCGTGCACAGCTCGTTCAGGGTCATGCCCTCGCGGGCGCAGATGTCCCGCAGGCCGTCCCAGTAGCCCGGCTCCAGGGCCATGCTGGTGCGCCGGCCGGAGACCGTGAGGTTGCGGCACACCGGGCGGTGCGACGCCCAGCCGGCGGCGTGCTGCGCTCGCAGCAGCGCACACCCCGGTAGGGCCGGCACCGCCCGGCGTTCGCCATGCGCCCGGCGCATACCGCGAATTGTGCACCGTTGTGCAGATTTGGCCGGTTCTCAAATCTGCACAATGGCGAGAAGCCGCCTTTTTCCGTGTCCGTTCAACCCGTTTCGCGGGACCGTTTGTGTGCCGCCGTTGTGTACGGACTGCACAACGATTTGAACACGAACAAAACCGCCCGCCATGCGCATGACGCAGAGCGTGCAACATTGTGCGACATATTTTCCGATATGTCGCATGGGGCGCGGACGCGGTTCGGCTGGTGACGGTCGAAGGATAGGCCGGCGGCTCGAACGAAGCAAGAACGTGAGGGCTGGTTGTCCTTGAAAGCGTGCCGCATTCCTTGATGCCGAGGTGTTCACGCCTTACCATCATCATGGACGCGGACTGGGAGTGACCATGGGCAGCATCACCATCCGGAATCTGGACGAACCGTTGGTGCAACGGCTGTCGGTTCGGGCGGCCCATCATGGCCATTCCGTGGAGGAGGAGGCGCATCGGATCCTGAGCGCCGCCCTGACCGAACAGCCCGAGCCGGCCGGAAATCTGGCCGACGCGATCCGGCGCCGTTTCCAGCCGTTCGGCGGTGTCGAGGTGCCGGACGTGGCGCGCGAGCCGTTGCGCGATCCACCGGGTTTTGAGTGACCGGCGTCCCGGTCATGGTCATCCTGGACACCAACGTGCTGTCGGAGCTGATGCGGCCCGCCCCCTCCGCCGAGGTTCTGCGTTGGGTCGCGGGTCGACCCGCGACGGGCCTGTTCACCACGACGATCACCCAGGCCGAAATCCTGTTCGGCCTCGCCCTCCTGCCCGAGGGGCGGCGGCGCGGCGATCTGTTGGCCGTTGCGGGTCAGATGTTCGCCGAGGATTTCGCCGGACGAATCCTGCCGTTCGACGGCGCGGCGGCGGAAGCCTTCGCGCCCATCGCGGCGGGCCGCCGCCGCGCGGGCCGTCCGACAGGGACCTTCGACGCCCAGATCGCGGCCATCGCCCGGGTGCATGGGGCCACGCTGGCGACCCGAAACGTGGTGGACTTCCTGGATTGCGGGGTGACGGTTGTCAACCCGTGGCAGGTGTGAGCATGCGAATTTTAGCAGTTCGCTTCCGGTCGGTTCATTTCTCCGGCTTCTGCAAATAGCCCTGTTCGATCAGCCAGTTTCTCAGGACACGTTCGACCAGCGACGACACCGAACGATCATCGTCCTTGGCCGCCTTGGTAAGGGCTTCCTTCACGTCCGGCGCCAGCGTGACGCTGGTTGGCTGCGCCTTGACCATCACTATACTCCACTAGGAACTAGTTGACCGAATTGTTCGGTGGAGTATAGTGGTTGTCACTAGCTTTGAATAGCAACCGAACCGGGAGTTCGCACCTCCCGGCCCGGCCTGACCACAACCCGAGCTTATGGGAGCTACGGATCATGGCTGATTCCGAGATTACCACAGCTGTGCCCGAAGAAGGGGACGCGGAACTTCTGCGCCTCGGCAAGCGGCACCTGAACCTGCTGCGCCGGTACGAGGCGCGCGACTTTGGCGAGGACACCCGGGCGAACGACCGTTTCATGGGGCGGCTGATGAAACTGGAAAACCAGATCGCGGCGATCCCCGCGACCACGCTCGCCGGCCTGACCGTGCGCCTGTGGGTGCTGTGGAACTGGGAAGCCACCGAACCCGGCGTCCTGTTCACCGGCCCCACCCCGGAGGCCTCCGAAAAGGAACACCTCGCCTGGGGCCTCATCCAGGACGCAGAGCGCGTCGCCGCGCGAACCTGACGAACGGAGGACCGCCCGGCTCTTCGCCCGAGGCGAGGGGCCGGGCGGGTCGTATGGTGAGGCCCCGGCATTTCGCCGGGGAAGACCCAATCCTCGCGAAGAAGTTCACCGTCGCGTACGGCGCTTCAATGAGGCCCCGGCGTTTCACCGGGGAAGGCTTTAAGTTCAAGCAGCACAACGAAAACCCGCAGCAAGTGCTTCAATGAGGCCCCAGCATTTCACCGGGGAAGACGGCGAACTGTTCGGTGACATGCAGGTCATGGACTTCCTGCTTCAATGAGGCCCAAAGCGTTTCCGCTCGGGAAGACGCCGAAGGCCAAGTTGGACGAGGGCCTGCGCCAGTAGCTTCAATGAGGCCCCGGCATTCACCGGGGAAGATGCCCACCACCCAGCAGGAGGGCGCGCGCCATGGCTGACAAGCTTCAATGAGGCCCCGGCATTTCACCGGGGAAGACGCCGTCCGCGAAAGCGTTCACGCCTACCTGATGAGCCTGCTTCAATGAGGCCCGAGCATTTCTGCCCAGGAAAACCAAGTTCATCGACGTCTACATGGGCTTCGCCCAGATGCTTCAATAAGGCCCCAGCATTTCACCGGGGAAGACGCGAGCCCTCTGGAAACGATCCCGCCGAATGATGAACATGCTTCAATGAGGCCCGAGCGTTTCCACTCGGGAAGACTTTCATCGACCAAGAATTCCCGGAAGACACGTTCGTTCAGCTTCAATGAGGCCCGAGCATTTCGGCTCGGGAAGACGCCCCGTCTGGACCGCCTCCTGCCCTTGCCAACCTTTGCTTCAATGAGGCCCGAGCGTTTCCACTCGGGAAGACGTCTGCTCGAGTACCACCAAGGCGTGCTGTTCCTTACCACGCTTCAATGAGGCCCCGGCATTTCACCGGGGAAGATCTGGACTCGGCGGGGCGGGCAGCCTTCACCCGCGAGGCGCTTCAATGAGGCCCGAGCATCTCGGCTCGGGAAGACGCTGTACTGCTCGTTCTGTGGCAAGTCACAGCACGAAGTGCTTCAATGAAGCCCGAGCGTTTCGGCTCGGGAAGACCATCGTTGCCGAGCAGGTGCAGTACCCAAAAGCCTAGTTTCAATGAGGCCCGAGCGTTTCCACTCGGGAAGACACTTCGGAGAAAACCAGTAGTATCGATCAATCTGCTCAACTTCAATGAGGCCCGAGCGTTTCAGCCCGGGAAGACAACCGACCACACGTTCAAACTCTGGATCGGCTGCACGTTTCAATAAAGCCCGGGCACTTCCGTCCGGGAAGACCTGGAACAAGTTCGTCGCCTGGCTGAAGGCCAAGTGGTTTCAATAAAGCCCGGGCGTTTCCGCCCGGGAAACTGCAAGTCATCAGCGCACAAACGGAAATATTCGCGTGGCGCTTCAATAAAGCCCGAGCGTTTCCACTCGGGAAGATGCCGCGCCTACCTGAACAGCCGTGAGATCCCGTTCGTCACGCTTCAATGAGGCCCGAGCGTTTCCACTCGGGAAGACCTAGTGCTGGGCGCTGCTGTTCAACGACCTCGGCAAGCTGCTTCAATGAGGCCCCGGCATTTCGCCGGGGAAGACAGGGTGAGTTGCACCCCGTTGAACGACAACGACAAACGGCCACGGATTCGAGCGGTCCGTGATTCGGATCGGGTGTGGCGCCTGGCCGATCCGGTTTCGTTCTTCACGCTGTCCAAGAACCCTGGAAAATCAACGGCCTTCGCTGTGCGAGCGGGTCCGGGGTTTTGGCGGGCACCGGACCGCTCGCGCGGCAGCGGCGGCGGGGGAGAGGATAGCATTGGGCGCGCGGGTGGTCATCACGGGATTGCGTCGGGGGCGGGGCCTTCGCATCGGGCGGTTGGCGCGGGTGCCGTGTGGAAAGAACCGTCCGTTGGCGTTCCCGTGACGGCTCCCGGTGGATTCGGTCCGCTTGATGCCGTCAGTGCTGGTCTTTCCGGTGTGAGGGGCGGGACTTCAGGGCGAACAGGTGCTTGGGTGGGGATCCAGAAACTCCCCACACAAGTGCTTGTATGGCCTGGATTCCCGCCTTCGCGGGAATGACGATGGAGGGGTGGTTGGAAACTTGGGTGTGTCCTAAGGGGCCTTGAGTCAGCGCCTATGAGCCTTCGCGGGGATGACGTTTGGGGAAGGCGGTTGCCTCCCGGACATGCCTGGATCTGCTTAAGTCAGCACCTGTGCGCCTTCGCGGGGGATGCTTGGGGACTGTGGTTGGCGGCTCAAGAAACCTTCTGGTCGGGGGCGGGCTGGCGGAGGGGGATCAGGGGAGATCGGGGACGAAGAGGCCGCCGCCGGCGTGGGCGTCGCGGCCGAGAAGGATCGGGCCGCGCACCGCCACCGCGAAGGTCAGGCGCGCCTCCACCGCGAGGCCGCCGCCGGGCGCGGTCAGGAAACGGGTCACCTCGGCCTCCGGGTCGGGCAGGCCCCGGCGGCGGCATTCCAGGCGCAGGTCCTCGGCGATGGCGGACGCGGCGGCGTCCTTGCGCTTGGGGTGGCGGGTCGGGCGGTAGGGCGTGCGGCTGACCCAGACGCGCGCCGCCGGATCGGCCTCGTCTTCGGCGCCGGGGGCGGCGGGCAGGGGCGTGAGGCGCAGCACTCCGGCGGACCCGGCGCGCAGCACCGACAGGGCGCCGGTCACGCGGGCGAAGTCCCGCCGCTCCGCCGCCGTGGGCGTCCAGGAACGGTCCACCCGCCAGGGTGCCCAGGCGGTCAGCCGGTCCAGCCGGCCGTCGCCGTCGCGGTCCTCCGCCAGCAGGAACAGATGGCGGTGCCGCCCCGAACGGGCCGGGCCGGAATCCGTCTCGTGGCCGGAGAACAGGGTCGGAACCGCTCCGCCCCCGGTGTCGCGGGCGAGGCTCATCAGCGCGCGGCGCAGCGCCTCCACCACCACGCCGGCCTGCGCGGCGGCGGGGCGGGTGTCCGGGGCGACGGCGTAGTCCACGCGGTCCGGCGGCTGCTCCGCCACCGGGGCGAACAGGCCGAGGCCCTGGTAACGCCCGTCGCCCACCGCCAGCGGCCCGGCGACGGGAACGGCGAAGCGGATCTCGGCGTGCCACAGGCGGGCGGCGGCGAAGCGCGTGCCCTCGGCGAAGGAGCCGGCGCGCTCGCCATGACGGCTCCAGGGATCGCGCCGGACGCGCAGGGCGCTCACCGGCGCCGCGATGCCGGCGTGGCGCAGGGCCTGGCGCAGCGCCGACGCGGCCTGCGCCTCGGCGGCGGCGCGGGCCGTGCCGGAAATGGGGCCGGCGATGGGGCCGGAGGGGCGGGGGGACGGCAGGGCCACGGGGGTGACCGTGCGCCACAGGCGCGAACCGGTTTCCGACACCAGTCCCGACACCGTAACGCCGTAATGGCGCAGCATGGAGCGGTCGTCGGCGGGGACGAGGTGCGCGGCCACCACGCCATCCCCGTCGATGACCAGGGGCAGGCCGGTGAAGGCCCAGGCGAGGTCGCGCGCATCGAGCGGGCAGCCCGGCGGCGCCTCGACCAGCAGACGGCGGATCGCCGGGTCGGTGTGGGCGTGGCCGAGCGAGGGCAGGGGCAGGATGCGCGGGCGCTGGGCCTTGTCCGCCTCCCCGGCGCCGTGGCCGACCAGAAGGCGCTCGACGCGCGCGGACTCGGCGGGCAGGGCGCGGGTCAGGCGGGCGGCCGCGGCGTCGCGCGCCGTGGCGGTCAGAGCGGCAGCGCGGGCCAGCGGCCAGGGGGCGAAGGCGGCGCTCTCCGCGTCGCGCAGGTCGAACAGCAGGCGCTGCGGCGGGGCGGCGTAGGCCACCGGCGCGCAGTCGGGCTTGGCCGGGCGGCGGAACTCCACGACGCGGTTGCGGCCCCGGCCCTGCGCCTGGAACTGACAGGACCGCGCGGCGTGGCGGGCGTGCAGGCTGTCCAGCGAGCCGGGCACCGGGCACAGCGGGTCGCCGTCACCGCCAAGCTGGCCGGAGGGGCGGAAGACCGCGCCGCCATGGGCGGCAAGGCGGGCCTCGGCGGCGGGCCAGCCGGTCAGCTCGGCCCGCGCGCTGGCGGCGTCGATGCCGTGGCCCAGCGTGTGCAGCCGCTCCGCCAGCGCGGCGATGCGGGCGGCGTGGGGCGAGGGCTCCGCGACGGGCCAGAGGTAGAGGATGGGGTGGTCGTCCTCCAGAATGGAGGGCTGGCGGCGCTTGGGCGCGCGGATCTCCGACGTGCGGCGGGGGTCGCCGGCCTTGGCGTCCAGGTCGTTGTTCGGCACGTAATGCACCACCGCCCGGCCCGGCCGGCGCGCGGGTGCCGCGATCAGCGGCGGCGGCAGGCTCTCCAGCCAGCGGAAGGCGGCGTCCTTGTCGGCCCGGTCCTTGTCCGTGCGGTCCTCGCCGGCCCAGCGGCCGCCGTAGGCCCCGGCCACCAGCGCCTGGAACAGGCGGAAGGGGGACGGCGGCCAGTCCCCGGACCCGTGATAGCGCCCGGTCAGCAGGCGGACCTCGATCAGCAGGGCGCCGGTGGGCATGGCGGGGGGCTCCGTCACGCCTTGGCCTTCAGGTCGGCCTCGGCGCGGTCCTTGGCGAAGACGGCGCGGCGGTCGGGGCCGACGCCGAAGCGCCGCGCGGCGTCGCGGGCGTAGTCCAGCGCCGCCTCGAAGGTCAGGGCGACGAGGGTGCGCTGGCCGTTGCGCTGGACCACGGTCCAGGTGGCGGGCGCGCCGGGGTCGGGGGTCAGCAGGCAGCCCTGGCGCAGGAAGCCGTCCTGGTCCGCCGTCGCCGCCACCAGCGCGAGGCCCAGCGCGTAACGGCGCAACGCCGCCCCGTTCTCGCCGCCGAGCTGGCGCAGCGCCACGAGGTTCACCGTCACGTCGCGGAACACGCCGCCGCGCGCCACCACGCCGCCCGGCGCGCCGGTGGAGGGGACGGGGACGAAGCCGCGCTGGGCCAGCGGGGACTTGTTGTTGTTCTCCGCCTTCCTCTTCTCGTCCTCGCTGAACAGGTCGAGTGCGGCGTAGTCCACCGGCGGGCTGTACTGGGCCGAGCGGGTCAGCACGTTCACGTCCCAGGCCCGGATCACCGACTGCACCACGCGCGGCAGCTTGGCCTGCGTGTCGCGGCTGTCCCAGGCGCCGAAGATCAGCGAGGTCGGGGCGAGCCGGGCGATGGGGCCGGCGTCGCCGTCGTCGTGGTAGATGCGGAAGGCCTTGTGCGCCTCCTCCGCGAGGTCGGAGCTGCGCACCAGCGCGTCGCCCAGCCTGTGGCCGGCGTCCAGGATCGACACGGTGCGCTCGTTGCCGATGGATATCTCCACCTGCGGGACGAGGGACGCCAAGGGGTTTTCCGGCTGGCCGGATGGTGCGCGCTTGAACAGCGGCTCCATGCGGTTGGCCTGCGAGCCGACGCTGTCGATCTGCGCCACCCTGGTGCCGTCGGACAGCGTGTCGATGCAGTAGGGATGCTTGTCGTCGGCGTAGGTCGGCGGGAAGATCACCGCGCCCTCGCCCTCCACCGGGAGAAGCCGCTGCTTGAGGTGCAGCGCCACCGGCCCGCGCAGCAGGTCGTCGGCCCAGCCGTCGAGGAGGTCGGGGGTCGGGGTGATGGCGGCGGCGTCGGTCATGGGGATGACTCCTCCTGGGCGTCGAGAATGCAGCGGGCCTGCCCCTCCTGGCCGGGCCAGCCGAGGCGCATGGAAAAGAGGCGGGCGGGAAAGCCCATGGTTTGGCCGCCCAGCACCGCCCGCGCCAGCAGCGTCGGCAGCCGGGCGGAGGACACGGCGTAGCGGTAGTGCAGCTTCTCCAGGCGCTGCGGGCGGGCGTGTTGCAGGCCGATGGCGGCCAGCAGCTCGACCAGCGGGTAGCCGACCATGCGGATGGCGCCGTGCTCGTTGGGCGAGAAGCCGACGTCGAGCGCGGTGTAGTCGCGCCGCCAGTCGAAGCGGAAGCTGCTGCTCTGCGGGGCGGACAGGGCGAAGGGATCGCGCGCGGCGTCGGCCAGCGCGTTGCCGCCGAGCCGGACGAGGTCCAGCGCGTCGCGCGTCAGCGCCGCCCCGGAATAGCCGCCGGCCCCGGCCCAGAACTTCAGGTTGTCGCGCCCCGAGGCCGGAACGTCCGCCCAGTGGCCGAGCGGGATCGCGGCGCCGTCCGCGTCCACCAGCAGGGCGGGCAGCGCGCTGGGCGTGTCGGGGCGCGGGCAGGGGAAGACGCCGCCCTCCACGGGCAGGGTCGCCACGCCCGGCTCCTTGGCGGCGAGGCCGGACCCGGCGGGGGCGAGCGCCCGCACCTCGGCGCGGGAGAGGAAACGCAGGGCCGCCAGCACGGGGTCGTCCGGGCCGTCCACCGACAGGCGGAAACGGGCGCGCGTCTCCCGCCCGGTCCAGACGCAGCCGCCCTCGGCGGGGCCGCACAGGATCTCCGCCGCTTCCATCAGGCCCAGGCAGGCGAAGACCTGTCCGGGGTTGCGCAGGTCCACGGGGATGGTCGCTTCGGCCATCAGGCGTCCCCCTCGTCCAGGCGGCGGGAGGCGCGCTGGTCGGCGGCGCGCAGCAGCGCCTCCCACCCGGCCAGCGCCCAGGGGCCGAGCCGCCGTTGCAGCCGGGCGAAGCGCAGGGCGGCCTCCGCCGCCAGCGCCGCGTTGGCCGTGGGCGAGCGGTCGGGGTGGGGGTCGATCGGCGGGATCGCCGGGCGGGCGTGGCCGTGGTGCGCGGCGATCAGGTGCAGCACCAGATCGCGCTCGTCCGCCGGCAGGTCGAGCAGCACCGCCGCGTCGCCCAGCGAGCCGAACTCGTGCCGGTAGCCGGCGAGCAGGCGCGGGTTGCCGCCGCCCTCGGTCTTGGCGAAGGGGCGGCCCGCGCGCGGTGCCGCCATGGCGGTCTGCCACAGCGCGCGGTCCTTGCCCAGGTCGTGCAGGCGGGCCGCCGTGGTCAGGATGCGGGTCCAGCGCTCCCGGTTCGCGGGGGCGGCGGTGCTCCACAGGGCGTCGGCGATGCGTTGGGCCTCCACCTCGGTCCAGCCGTGGTGCTCCTTGAGGCTCTGCGCCCGGCGCGCGATGGCCGGGTCGCCCCGGCGGGAGCCGCCGCCCGGACGGCGCAGGGTCCACACGGACAGGGCCGGCGCGTCCGCCTCGTCCTCGTCGGGGTCGCGGCGCAGGGCGAAGCGGTGGGCGGGCTTCCAGTCCCCACCGGGGTCGGCCTCGCCGGGGCCGGTGACGCGGTAGCCGATGTCGGCCAGCACGTCCTCGTCCCAGCCTTCATCCAGCGTGCCGGGCAGGGCGTCGGCGTCCGCCTTCTCGTCCAGATGGCCGGAGGCGGACAGGCCGCCCAGCGCGGCGGAGGCGACGATCAGGTCGCCCTCGGCCATCCGGCCCTTCTTGCGGTCGAGTTCGGCGGCCAGATCGCGCGCGGTGAAGACGCCCTTGACCGCGCGGGCGGCGGACAGCAGCACCAGGGCCAACGACTCGTCCGGCAGGCGGGCGGCCTTCAGCCGGGCGGCGAGCAGGCGGCGGATGCGGTCCAGCGGCGCCTCCACCCCCTCGCGCAGGTGGGGCGGGGCGGCGGCGAAGAAGGCCTCCATCTCCGCCTCGGCGGGCGGCGCGCCGTCGCGCCAGGGCAGGTGCCGGCGCCAGAGCAGGGTCGCCGTGGGCTCCTCCCCCTCCACCCAGCCGCGCAGCCAGGGCGCGGGGGCGGGGCGGCCGGGATGCTCCTCCAGCGCGGTCATCGCCCAGGCCTCCACCGTCGCGCGGTCGAGCGGCGGGTGCAGCGGGGCCGGCGCGGTGGCGGCGCGGACCAAGCCGGGATGCGCGGCGCGCAGGGCCAGCAGGGCGCGCGGGCTGGCGTCCAGGCTGCCGCCCCGATCATCGTCGTCCAGCACGGGCAGGGCGCGCAGGGGCGCCTCCAGCCGGGCGCGGGTGTCGGCGTCCAGGTCGGGCGGGACCAGCACGGTGACGCGGGCGACCCGCCCGTCGCCGCCGGCCCGGTTCACGCGGCCCAGGCGCTGGATCATCCGTTCCACGGTGACCAGATCGCAGACCATGTGGTCGGCGTCCAGGTCGATCCCGACCTCGCCCGCCGCCGTCGCCACCAGCACGGCGGGGCTGGCGGGGGGCTCCGCGTCCTCGCCCTTCAGGAAGCCCAGCGCGGTCAGGGAGGCGGTCAGCGCGTCGCGCTCGAAGACGCGGCGCTCGCCGGTCAGCGTCTCGACGGGCGGCCCGTTCTTGCCGGTCAGCCCGTTTTTTCCGGTCAGATCGTCGGCGATCTTCAGGGCGTCGGCGCGGCTGTGGGCGAAGACCAGCAGGCGCGCGGCGGGGTCCGTGGCGTGGAGACCGCGCGCCGCCTGGGCCAGCGCCGGGGCCAGCACCGGGGCGAGCGCCTTGCCCCCGGGCGCGCCGCCGGCCCCGGCGATGGTCAGCCGCTTGCCGGCGTCCAGCCGCCGGGCGGTCCAGCCGTCGCGGTCGGCCTCCTCCAGCCGGAACACCCGCCCGCCCTCGTTGCGGCCCGTCGCCGACAGGGAGAGGACGCGCACGGGCGGCAGCGCCGCGCCGTCGCCGCTGGCCCCGTCTGCGGCGATGGCCCGCGCGGTCTCGCGCGCGACGGCGGACAGCAGGGCCTCGAAGGGCGGGCAGAGGTGCGCCTCGTCCAGCACGAACAGGCTGTCGGCGCCCAGCAGCCCGGCGTGGAAGGGCCGCATCCCGCGCGACACGCCGTAGCCCTCGAACAGCAGGCGCGAGCCGATCATGTCGATGGTGCCGACGACGATGGCCGGGGCGGCCGGGTCCTCCAGCCAGCGGCGGTTGTCGGCGTGCCGCCCGCGCAGGGTGGAGACGGCGAGCGGGGGCAGGCCGGGGAGGGCGTCCGCCGCGCGTCCGGCCAGCCGGTCGGCGAGCCGGTTCGCGAGCGCCGTCGCCTGATCGACCACGGCGCGGCGGTCCACCACATAGACCAGCCGCCGGGGCAGGGCCGCGCCGTTGGATGTCCGGTTCGCAAGGGCGATCAGCCACAACGCCATGACCGAGGTCTTGCCGAGCCCGGTCGGCAGGTCGAGCGCGTCCGGCACGTCGCCCCGCGCCAGCCAGCCCTCGAACAGCCGCCGCTGCCAGCGGTTGGGCCGATGGCCGGTCAGGGCCTCGAAGGCGGAGTCGAAATCGATCATGCGCAAGCCCTGGCCGTGACGCAGCCGGTGCGCGGGGCGCGTGTCCGTTCACCGGGGGATGAACGGTATGGGCGAGCGCGCGGTTCTGTAAAGCGCCCTTTGGTCGCGGTTAAACAATAGCCTTCCTGCGCAGCCGCACGCCGGGGCCGAGGTCGCCCTCGTCATCGTCGATGAAGAAGACGCCCGCGTCTTCGAGGGCCTTGCGGATGGCGTCCGTGGTCGAATCGCGCGGCTCGCCCTCCGCCGCTTCATAACGTGCGATGGTCCTCACCGTGGCGCCGGATGCGGCGGCCAATTTGGGGCGGCTCCAGTCGAGCAATGCGCGTGCGGCACGAAGTTGCGCGGGATGAATTGCCTTTTTCATGCCATTTCTCTTTATCAATGGCCCGAAACATGCCATTGTGTGTGCGCGCAAGCAAGGCGGCCGAGCGGGAGGGTTAGGAGCCTCCCACCCGGCCTGACCACAACCCAAGCTGCTACGGAGCTACGGATCATGGCTGATTCCGAGACTATCACACCTATGCCTGAAGAAGGGGACGCGGAACTTCTGCGCCTCGGCAAACGGCACCTGAACCTGCTGCGCCGGTACGAGGCGCGCGACTTTGGCGAGGACACCCGGGCGAACGACCGTTTCATGGGGCGGCTGATGAAACTGGAAAACCAGATCGCGGCGATCCCCGCGACCACGCTCGCCGGCCTGACCGTGCGCCTGTGGATGCTGTGGAGTTGGGAAGCCACCGAACCCGGCGTCCTGTTCACCGGCCCCACCCCGGAGGCCTCCGAAAAGGCACACCTCGCCTGGGGCCTCATCAAGGACGCCGAACGCGTCGCCGCGCGCGCCTGACCGACAAAGACCGCCCGGCTCTTCGCCCAAGGCGAGGGGCCGGGCGGGTCGTATGGTGAGGCCCCGGCATCTCACCGGGGCTGTCGCATTGGCCGATAAAGCGGTTTCTCCTTCGAAAACCACCGTCCACCGTCATTCCCGCGAAGGCGGAAATCCAGGGCATACCAGTGCTACCGTGCGGAGTTTTTTGGTTCCCCGCCTTCGCGGGGATGACGTATCGCAAGGTGTGTGCCGGCCAAAGCCCAAGCGTTTCGGCTCGGAAAGACCTCACGATCTTATCAACCGTGCGATCTGGCTCGCGATGCTTCAATGAGGCCCGAGCATTTCGGCTCGGGAAGACGGTCTGCTCAGCATGTTCGAGCACGATTTCACCCATTTCGGACTTCAATGAGGCCCCGGCATTTCGCCGGGGAAGACGACGGCGAAGCGGAGTCCCTGATCGCCCGCCAGTTTGCGCTTCAATTAGGCCCGAGCGTTTCCGCCCGGGAAGACTGAGATCGCCCAGAAGGAGTCGATCCGCATCGCCATCAAGTTTCAATAAAGCCCGAGCGCTTCCGCTCGGGAGGACCCAATACGCCCTCTCCGCCCAGGTGGACGCGCTGACGCTTCAATGAGGCCCCGGCATTCACCGGGGAAGATCTGATCTGGAGCTTCAGCCGCGCTACCCGCTGATCGTGCTTCAATGAGGCCCCAGCGTTTCACCGGGGAAGACGCGCTCAAACTCCGCCATGGCCGCCAGCATGTGGAAGACGCTTCAATGAGGCCCCGGCATTTCACCGGGGAAGGCGGAAGCGGAAGCTGAGCAGTCATGCCCTGAATGTGCTGCTTCAATAAGGCCCGAGCATTTCGGCTCGGGAAGACAAGCCATCAAGTTCACGATTAACAACAACCTACGGGAGCTTCAATGAGGCCCGGGCGTTTCTGCCCGGGAAGAATCGACCATCGACATCTCGACCGAGATCGAGAAGGTGTTTCAATAAAGCCCTGGTGTTTCGGCTGGAGAAGACAAGGTTACTACATTCTTGTGCTTCCCATCCAGCACCGCGAGTTTCAATAAAGCCCGAGCGTTTCCACTTGGGAAGACACCGACGTGAGGGCCGCAGCATGACGACCGACTACGCTTCAATGAGGCCCTAGTATTTCACCGGGGATGACGGCCTACGAGAGCAACGCCGACACCAACGCCTTCACGCTTCAATGAGGCCCCGGCATTTCACCGGGGAAGACCGAGGCCATCATAGAGGCCGCGATGGGGCGGCCGGAGCTTCAATGAGGCCCCGGCATTTCACCGGGGAAGACGGGGCGCCAGTGGTTCGGATCGAGCGCGATCAGATCCGCACTTCAATGAGGCCCGAGCATTTCGGCTCGGGAAGACCGCGAACGACGTTCGCCTCGTCCCTCCGGAGATGACGTTGCTTCAATGAGGCCCGAGCATTTCGGCTCAGGAAGACCGTTCACGCCGCTCGCGTCGCCACTCTTCCGGCAACTGGCTTCAATGAGGCCCGAGCATTTCGGCTCGGGAAGACGCCTGACCATGCCGCTGAACCTCCTGCAAATCTGCGCTTCAATGAGGCCCGAGTGTTTCCACTCGGGAAGACCCCGACCAGATCAGGACCGACATGATGTCGGGCAGCACCACGCTTCAATGAGGCCCGAGCGTTTCCACTCGGGAAGGCGACGACGCCTACACCCTCCTGTTCGTCCAGGTCGGGCTTCAATAAGGCCCGAGCATTTCGGCTCGGGAAGACGTCAAGCTGTCCGACCCCGACCTGCTGAACGCCGCGACGCTTCAATGAGGCCCGAGCATTTTTGCCCGGGAGGAACTGCCGGTCATCCGCCGCGTGATGCCAACGGTGATCGCGCTTCAATGAGGCCCGAGTATTTCGGCTCGGGAAGACCCGACATGATGCAGCTGGTCGGTCGCTACGCCTACGCGCTTCAATGAGGCCCCGGCATTTCACCGGGGAAGACTGCGTGACGCCGCGCGACGCTCTGGTGCAGCTGCGCTTCATGCTTCAATGAGGCCCCGGCATTTCACCGGGGAAGACGGTCGGGACACCGGAGGGCGAGGTGCTGACGCCCCTCCAGGCTTCAATGAGGCCCCGGCATTTCACCGGGGAAGACAGGGTGGGTTGCACCCCGTTGAACGACAACGACAAACGGCCACGGATTCGAGCGGTCCGTGATTCGGATCGGGTGTGGCGCTTGGCCGATCCGGTTTCGTTCTTCACGCTGTCCAAGAACCCTGGAAAATCAACGGCCTTCGCTGTGCGAGCGGGTCCGGGGTTTTGGCGGGTACCGGACCGCTCGCGCGGCAGCGGCGGCGGGGGAGAGGATAGCACCGGGCGCGCGGGTGGTCATCACGGGATTGCGCGGGGCGGATTCCGGATGAGGTCCTCTGGGGGGCGCGGTGTCCGTATCCCCCGGACCAGGGCCGTCCGCGAGCCTTGCGGACGCGCGCCGCGACGGGTCCTCCGCGGGTGGGGCGGGGCGCGCCGCCGGGTGAATGGCCGGCCGCCCGGCGCTGTTCCGGATCGGGCGGGCCGGGACGCGGGCCGTCGCCGGGCCGGCGGGCGCAGCAGGGCGCCGTGGCCGGTGCGGCCCGCCGGGGCCGGCGTCCGCGATGCGATCCGCGAGGGACGGGCGGCGGGCGGTTCTACGTCGTGAAGACGCGGACCTGAAAGGGGGCGAGGGACAGCCCGGCCCAGCCGTCGTGGGAACGGACGCGGATCGGCGCGCCGTTGGCGGGGCCGCCGCGCTCCCGGACGCGCCCGGCGTCCGGCCAGGGCCAGGGCAGGTCGTACACCGGAAAATCCTGCGCGCCCGCGTTGGCGATGACGACGACCTGCCCGTCGTGCCCCAGGGGGCGGCCCGCCGTGCGGGCATAGGCGAACACGCGGGGGCCGTCGTCCTCGTCGAGCCGGGGGTGGGCGTGAAAGAACGCGGTCTCGTTGCGCCGCAGGGCCTCGTGCCCGGTGCGCAGCCGGATCAGGTCGCGCACCGCCGCACGGAAGGCCGCGTGGGCCGGCAGGCGGGCGCGGTTCCAGTCAACGGGATCGGACATCTTGAGCCGCCAGTCCCCGTGCTCCAGATCGTGGACGTCGGCGAACTCCTCGCCGGCCAGAAGCATCGGGATGCCCACCGAGGTCATGAGCAGGGCGAAGCCGCCGCGCGCCCGGTCGAACGCCTCGGCGACGGCGGCCCGCACCTCCGGCGAGGGCTGCGGATCGGCCAGCACCCGGCGCACGTGGGCCACCGAGCCGGGGGCGACCGAGCCGTCGCCGAGGCCGCGGATGCGCAGCAGGCCGCCCAGCGCCTCGTTCATGAAGCGCTGTTCGCCCTCGTTCTCCACGTCGTGCGAGGTGATGTAGTTCACCGCCTGCGCCAGATCGGAAAAGCCGTCGCGGAAGGCGCGCCCGAGGTCGTCCCACAGGGCGTCGCCGCGCACCATCGCCTCGATGCGCCGCCGCCGCGACGGCTCGCCCCAGCGGGTGCCGATGCCGCCGCGCAGCAGCCGCCGCGCCTCGTCGCGCCACGCGAAGTTCCAGATGGCGTCGGTCACGCCGTCGTGCACGGCCTTGGCCCGGCGCCAGGAATCCTCGGCGATGACGATGAAGGGCCGGTCCGGGAACGCCGCGCGGAACGACGCCCAGGCCCGGTTGCGGAAGTCGCGGATGAAGTCCCAGTTGTCGATGCCCTTGAACTCGTCGATGCGGAAGCCGTCGATGCGGTACTCGCGGATCCAGAAGTCCGCCATGCGGTAATGGAACTCGCGCGCGGCGAAGCTGCCGTCGGGTGCCGGCGTCCGGTAGCGGAAGCAGCGCCCGCCCCAGTCGTGCTCTCGCCCCGGCTCGTCCTGCGGCCGGTTCAGGAAGTACCAGTCGAAGGCCAGCCGCTCCAGCGGGCAGCCGGTCGCGTGGTTCATCACCACGTCGAGAATGACGCGGATGCCCCGCTGGTGGCAGCGCTTGACGAACAGCTTCAGGTCAACGGGGCCGCCCATGTCGATGTCGGGGGCGAAGAAGAAGCGCGTGCCGTACCCCCAATTGAGCGTGTCGGGCGAATCCTGCACCGGCAGCAGCTCGATGGCGTTGACGCCGAGGTCGGCCAGCTCGTCCAGCCGTTCGAAGATGGCCCGCTCGAAGGTGCCCAGCCCGATCTGCCGGACGTCGTCCGCCGACGCCATCCAGCGCATCGGCATCTCGTAGATCACGATCCGGTTGTTGCCGGGCAGGCGCAGGCCGTCCGGCAGTTCATCGTCCCACGAGAACGGAACGCTCCAGCGCCGCCCGCCGCGGATGCGGAACAGGCCGCGATACCCGCCGAAGCGCACGATCTCCTCGGCGAAGGGATCGGGCACCGGATGATCGGCGTCGCCGTCGAGCACGAATTCATACTCGTACTCGCCATCGGCGAGGCCGAGCGCGCCGATGTCGATCTCCCACCATCCGGGTCGCGCCGCGGCCTTGTGGAACGGCGCTCTCGGCCAGGAGGCGGGGGCGAAGCGGTCCCGGTGGAGCAGCGGCGCGTAGCGAAGCTCGACCGAAGCGGCGTCCGGCGCGGGTATCAGCATGCTGTCCCTCCTGTGTTCCGAGAGCGGGGGCTTTCGATCCGTCGAAGAAGAACCGGCCCGCCTCCATTCTTCTTTTCTGGAAGCTTCGTCAGCGATCTTATCCTTGCTCCTTTGGGTATTTAACCGGTCAAATCGGTGTATGAGCATCGGCGTGTCGTCCTGGATCGCATACTTGTGCATTCGGTGTCATTCTTTTTGTACGCCAATGGCCTTGCCTTTCCCTTGAATGAAGATTGCTGCGTGAGGATGGTTGGGGCCGCAACCCATTCGCGGGGCCATGGGTGCCGCAACCCGTTCAAAGACCAAACTCCGCACAGCGCGCGGTGATTGCGCTCGCCGACTCTTGCGTTTTCCGGCGACTGACACGAGCATGCTTGGCCCCCACTGGATTTTCCCTTCCATGCCCGACCTTGCCGCCACCCTTGAGCCGCTGCAGGACTTCCTGACCAACCTCGGAGCAACCGGAGAGACGGGTTTTGAGGGATTGCTGCGCGACGCCGTCGCGAAGCTCGTCCGTCGGCGCCTCAGCCTGGTGAAGCCGGGGCCGCAGGGTGGAATCGACATGGGAACCGGTCCATCCGATGCCGGGCCTTCCATCGCCGTGGAAGCGAAACGGTACGGCGCGAAGACCGCGTTGAGCGTCGATCAGCTGAAGGCGAAGCTGGTGGATGAAGGCGAAGCTGGTGGACGCCGTGGACCAGCGGCCGGACCTCGACCTGATCGTCTTCGGGGCGACGCGGGAGATCAGCCTCGACGACGAAAGGGAACTGGTTCGGCTTGGAGTGGAGCAGGGGATTGGCGTCGTGGTCATCGACTGGCCGAAGTCGGCGACCATGCTGCCGCCGCTGGCCGTGTTGTGCGCGCTGGCGCCGGAGGCCGTGCTCACGCGCATCGATGCGGAGAAGGCAGCCGCCGTAAAGTCCTGCCTGGATTGGCTGGGGGAACACCCCGGGTTTCCGGCGGCCGCGAAGGACCTGCTCGACCGTCTGACCGCGCCCGACATGGGATGGGGCTCCGCGCGGCGGTGCATGGCCGACTGGCTGCGCGAGACCTTCAGCCGCCGGAACTATGCGCTCTCCCGCCTGCATGGGCTGGTCAACCTTCTCGATGACGAGGCACGCCGGGGCGCCCGACCGCGCCTCATGGAGGTTCTGGACCGATGGTGGGCGTCACATGCATCGCCGCTTGCGCTTCTCGGTGACGAGGGCGTCGGGAAGTCCTGGGCGCCGCTGGGGTGGTGGCACGAGCGCGCCGGTCCGGACGGGAGCAACCTGCCGCTGTGTCTGGTGATTCCGGCGCGCGATGTGACCAATACCGACGTGGAAGGTCTGGTGGCGCGCCTGCTCGCACGGCGGACCAGATTGCGCGACGAGGAATTCTGGCGCCGGCGGGTGCGGCTCTGGCTGAAGACTCCGGCGGCGGAGCCCCGCTTCCTGCTGGTGTTCGACGGTCTGAACGAGCACTGGACCTTTCGGGACTGGGGCAACATCCTGGCCCAACTGGCGGAAGACCCTTGGCGCGGCAGAGCCGCCGTGATCATGACCTGCCGCCCCGATCACTGGCGTCGCGGGTTGAATAGGTTGGCCAGCGTCAAGCCGGCGCCGCTCATCCAGGCTGTCGATCCCTTCGACGACGCGGAACTCGACTCCGTCCTTCAGCAGCACGGTCTGTCGCGCGCCGACTTCGTGCCGGGGCTGCTGCCCTTGCTGAAGGTGCCGCGCCTTTGCAACCTCGCCATCCGCCACCGTGCGGCGCTGTCCGAGAGCGGCGACATCACGCGCGAGCGGCTCGCCTACGAGGACTGGAAGGACCGGCTGAGCCAGCGTGAGGGACACCTGAGGGTGAACGACGCGGCCTTTCACGAGTTCATCGCCGCCCTGGGACGGCGCCTGCACGGCCGGCTTGGCGACACGGCCGAAATCACCCTGCCTTTGACCCGCCGGGAGCTGACCGAGGAGTTGGGGGCGAGCAGTGGTGATGGACCGGAGGCGCTGTACAGCACGGTCAGCGAGATCGTCGATGGCCGCTGGATGGTGCCGGTAGAAGGTCGCGCCGACCGCTTTCGCCTGAACACGGCTCTGGCGCCCTACGCTCTTGGCATGGCCTTGGTCGAACGGCTGAGAGAGATGCCGGAAGGGGGCATCGCCGACGAACTCGCCGCATTCCTCGACCCGTTGCGCGAACAGGATTTGGCGGTCGATCTGCTGCGCGCCGCCGTCACCATCGCGCTCATCGACGGCGAAAGCTCGGCAGCACTCGGCGCCACGCTTCTCCGCGCGTGGCTGGACCGGCAGAACTTCCGTGGGGTCGACTTCGATGCTTTCTGGCGGCTGATCCCTCAGGACCTTGCCCTGTTTACCGCCTTGGCCGAGGAAACGTGGCTGCACCGGCACACGGGGCACCATACGGACGAGGTCCTGATCAAGGGATTCGCGAACGCGGCCGATCGTTGGCCCGACAACATCGGAGCCCGAATCCTGGCGTGGTGCGCCGTGTGGCTCGGCACCCACTGGGGCGACCCGGTCGAGGGAATGGTCATCAATTACGACCCCGAGATGGAGGGGGCCGCGGAACGGATCGTCCGGACGCGGGAGCGGCGCGCCTCTTGGGACAGCGTTGCCGGGGCGCTCAATCCCGAGATCCCTATCCGCGCGGAGATCGGCGGGGACACCCCCTGGCTTGCCTGCCGTGTGCTCGGCATCCTGTCCTACATGCCGCGAGCGCGGGTTGTGCCGGCACTGACAGCCTGGGCCGTGAGCCGGGCGATCATGGGCGGGGATGTTCAGGGAGAGCAGGTTGCCTGGATATTGCGCTATCCGCATCGCGACGAGAACGAACCGGAGGACGGCCGGGCACTGCAAGAGTGTGTTCGACAACAGGCGGAGCGGCTGCTTGCCTTGTCCAACAACGTAGCGGACGACGCTGCCCGCCGGTTGCTAGCGGCGTTCGCCGCACCAGACGCCGCCCGCCAAGCGGAATCCCTGGCGCGGGAGAGGGTTCGAACATGGAGGGGCGCTGAACCGGCTGTCGTGAGGGGTGCCGACGGTTTGCTGACTTGGACCCGGCCAACCACCCAAAACATGCTGCAGGGTGAGGAAGCGCCCCTTTCGAAAGCTGGTGACCTGAATGGGTACGCGGTCGATCCCGTGTGTCGTTTGTCGGAGGAAGACGCGAAATTCCTGGGCGGCTTGGCCGACGCAACCGACGCTGGCCGTCTCTGGCGCGTCATGGGCAACACCAGCGACGACGCGGCCCTTGGACGTGCCGAGGCTGCCTTGGCGCGGTGGGCGCCCAATGCGTTGGGAAACCTATATCGCAGGATCTTTGCGGGAGCAGCCGAGCGTCCGGCCGAATCCTTGGACCGGCTGGCGTTCCGGACACCGTCGCATGTGTTCCTGCTGGGAGAGGATGAACGCGCGGTTGTGTCGTCCCTTCCGGTTCGGTCGGTTGATGAACTGCGCGGCGGTGATGGCACGCTCATCGAGTTCCACTTGGCGGCGTTGGCGGGGCGGACCGCGGCCGAACAGATCGCCTTTTTCTCGCAACAGCCGGACGGGCCGGATTTCGACGCCAAGCACGCAGCCATCCTTGCGGAGCCGACGTCCGAGGATTTTGCCACCGTTGCCGAGGAGTTGCAGCCCGACGCGCCGCCGGCCCGATTGTGCGGATGGTTGTGGTATCTGCTCCACATCCGCCTCGACGCGCTGCCCCCCGGCTATCCTGCGCTAGTGCCGCTGCTGGAGCATGAGGACCAGGGGGTGCGCAAGCTCGCCTTGGAGGTTGTGCACAATGCGCGGGATCCTGAACTGAGCCGGGCACTCGCGGGTACATCATGGCGCTGCACGGAGGGTATGGACCGGGAAGAAGTCATCAACGGATCGCTGGCGCTCATCGAAGCGGCGGCGATCATGCCGGCCGCGGACATCCGCTCGCGTGTTGATCCCGAAGCTTGGGGCTTCCTCGCCATTCGAGAAGGCGCGACGGAGGAGGATCTCGACGCGTTCGCCGGCTATGTGGAAAAACGCATACATGTTGACCTCTTCCAGCCGCCCGCATCGCGGACGATCCCTCGGCATTACTTCATTCTGAATTGTGCCATAGACCGCTTGGTGGAGCGCCGGGGCGATCAGGTGGTGGCTTGGGTCCAGCCCCTGCTCACTGGAAGCGGAGCGTCGCGGCGATCCCTGTTCTTTGACGAATTTCCCTACAACGACATCTGCCGGGCGCTGCTTCGCCACCGGCCGGCCGAAGGCATGGCCATGTGGAAGGTCATGCGGCGGCTTTATGAACGCTCATCGTTTCGGAGCGATGAGTTCTCGCAGATGCCTTTCGAGGCACCGGATTCGGAGCCCGTGGATCAACTGCGCCACCTTGCGTGCGATCTGGCTCGCACCGATCAGGATCTCGGCCGGATAGCAACCGCCGTCATCGACCACGGCCGGCAGGCATGGTTGATCGACCGGATTCGCCGCGATTTGGCAGCGCCCTTGGCTGGGGAGATCGCGCGGGGGCTCTGGTTTGCCGGCTTGCTGGACGTCACCGACGCGGCCGAGAGCTTGTGGCGAACCACGCTGGCCGAGCCGCCGGCACTTGGCTGGCTGGCCGAGGTCCACGCGCGCGCCAAAGGCAACTACCGGCGGAACCTCCAAGCCCGTCACTGGCTCGACGAGTTCCTGGACGAGCGCGACGTTGACCGGGCGTTCGGCCGGCACCGGCTCTTCCTGTGCTGTGCTGACCGGCGCGTCTACGCTTGGGCACCCCGGCGGCTCGACGAGGTTTGGGAGGGGTTGCCCAAAGCGTGGCGGACGCATCTGTCTCTGTGCGGGCAAGCGCTGAACGAGGCGGTTGAGAAGCGCGACAAGGAATGGAAGGAGACGCTGTTCGGCACCAGGATCACCACCCACATCCAGTGGCCGTGGCGATGAAGCCGCCGCCGCGTCATCACCACGGCGCACGTTCCACCGCCGGCATCGCATGGCCGCTTGGCTTGGCCGTCACGGCAGTCGGGCGTCCAGTTCCTGGAACACCCCGGCGACTTTCCAAAGACGGCGGTTGCCGACCACGTAGACCACTTCCTTGGCGCGCGTCACCGCGACGTTGAGCAAGTTCGGGCGCCCTCCGGCCCACCTGCGGGCGCCATCCTGCTGAGGACCCGGAGCCCCGAGCACGAAGATGACCGCCTCGGCCTCGCGCCCCTGCACCGTGTGCACGTCCCCGCGCTCCCGAGCCCACGCGGCCGGATCGTCGCCCCAGCGCCGGGGCCACGCGCCCCTGTCGGTGAGCATCCGCCGCAGGTTGTCGGCGACGATCACGAACGGCGTCACAATGTAGAGGTCGGGTGTTTCCATGCCGGCGGCGTCGAGCCGGTGCAGGAGCGAGAGAACCGTGGCGCCCTCCTGCGGGCACCATTTGTCCTCGGCAGCGCCGGAGACTTCCGCTCGGGAAGACGTCAAGGCCATGGGGGACGGCGTCACCGACGCGCTGCGGCTTCAATGAGGCCCGAGCATTTCGGCTCGGGAAGACAGGGTAGGTCGCACCCCGTTGAACGACAACGACAATCAGGCCGGCTGCCCGGTGTTCAGCCACGTGGCGTAGGCGCGGACGTCGATCATCGGCACAGTGGCGCATTGCTGCAACCGGGCTATCAGTTCGAACAGGAAAGCCGTCGCCGGTTTGCCGCCCGGCGCGAGATCGGTCCATCCCGCAGCATCGCGGCCATACAGCCCATGCGCGGCCACACAGCAGAGGTCCAGGCGCTCGTCGTCACTCTTCGCGCCGCCGAGCGCCTTCGAGAAGGCGCCTCCGAAGGGTGGAGACCAATCGGACTCCAGCGTCAGCAGGCCGCCGAGGATATGATGCAGGGGCTTGGGTGGCTGAAGGCCGCTGGCGGACGGGATCGGCAGGCTGGTGCGGTGCAGCCGCCGGACGCTCGCCAGCTTGCCGTGCGCGTAGGCGATCTCGGCGGCGTTCATCGACTGCTTGGCCTCGAACACCGCGTACACGGCCTCCGCAGGAATGATCGGCTGGCCCTCGAAATTGAAGACGAAGGGGGTGTATTGCCGGTCGAAGACAACGATGTCGATCTGGTCGCTGAAGGAGCCCCGGCTGTCCACCACGAAGGCGTTGGCCGCCTGATAGCGGTGCGGCAGGTGGTCCTTCAGCAGCGTAAGCCAGACGTTCTCGCTGGCCGCGCCCTTCGTGCCCGGATGGCCGAGCGTGAGCCGGGCGGAGGTCAAGCGGTGCTCGACATGATTGTGCAAGGCCGTCAGCACCTTTGGAAGCGACCATTCGGTCATCACGGACTCCGGTTCTGGAAGGGAGGGTCAGGTCACTTGATCCGGGCCGACCGTCTCGATGTCGCCCGTCTCCAGGAAGCGGACCACAAGCAGGCCGCCTTCGCGGCGCAGGATCTCCACGGGCTCGCCATCGACCATGCCGCGCCGAGGGGGTGGGGGAGGCTGAGACGCGCCGCGTCCGCGTGGCGCGGCGGACGGGATGCCGAAGGGGGAAACGGGGTCCTCGGGCAAGGCGGCGTCGCGCGGTTGGAAGCGCCCGAAGCCGGTGGCGGTCTTGGCCCCGGCGCCCAGCCACTCCAGCGCTTCGCTCACCCAGCGGGCGGCGTCGTCCAGCGGCGCCAAGAGGCGGCGCGGGAGAACGGCGAACTGGAAGACGGCACCGGCTTCCAACGCCAGGAAGGGAATGGGCTTCGGGGAGTGCCAGTCCGCCGGCGGCTCCAGGGAGGACGGGACGGCGGGGTCGGCGAGGTTCCAGCGGCCGGTGTGCGGCGTGACCACGTCCGCCACCAGGGAAACCGGCTCCACCGGCAGGGCGTCCAGCAGGATGATGTCGCCCACCTCCAGCGCGCCATCGCCGGGGCGCGGCCCGAAGATGGTCTTCACCGATTCCGGGGCGGCGATTTCGGCCCAGGCTCTGGTCAGGCCCTTGACGCCGCTCCCGGCCAGAAACGGCACGCCCAGGCTGTGGTGAAACGCGAACCCGTTTTCGACCGGGTGGCGGCGGCCGAGGCCGGAGGCGAAGCGCGCCGTCAGGCGCATCTCCAGCACGCGGCCGCCGCGCGCCTCCACCAGGGAGCGGCGGCGGCGCGCGTGCTCGGCCAGCAGCGCCGGATCGCCGGCCTTCACCGGAGGCTTGTTCGCGTCGGGAAGGCCGTCGCGGCCGCGCGGGCGGATGAGGCTTTCGATCCACTGGCGCTTGGCGTCGTCGCCGTCCAGCCCGCCGAAATCCGCCTGCCAGCGGTCGCAGAACTTGTCGAACCAAAGCCCGGCGTTGCCGCCCCAAACGGGGCCGGACGGGCTTGGCTTCGGCTGGAAGGCGCGCGCGGCCTCCTCCATCGCACCGCGATAGAGCGGGGCCGTCATGCGCCGTTCCCTTCCGTGAGAAAGGCGTTGGCGAACTTCTTCAGCCACTGGATGTAGGCCATGGCTTCGGCCTGGGCGAGCAGGAACCCGTGCTGGTCGGCGTCGCACAGCGCCAGCATCAGCACGGGCTCGTCCTTCGGCCGGCCCTCGCGCCGGCCCCGGAAGGGGGCGTCGGCGTCGGGGCCGCACAGCCAGTCCTCCAGGTGCAGGTACAACTGCCGGTGGGCGTTGGGGGCCTTGCCGCCCTGGCCCTTGGCGCTGTCCTTGCCGCCCTGCGCCAATTCGGTCGCCAGCGCTTGGCCCAGGCCGTTCATGACGATGGCCGCCGGCAGCGACTTGACGTAGCCGGCGTAGGCCAGCCGTTCCGGTTCCGGCGCCTTCTCGGCATAGTCGCGAATGGCGGCAAGCGCGGCCTTGGCGCGGCGCTGGGGAAGGGTGGACATGGCTCAGCCCTCCTCTTCGCCGGCGATGAGTGGGCGGACCAGGAACCAGCCCTGGCCGACCGTCTCGTTCCCGCCGAGTTGCAGGTAGGGATGCCGCCGGAGGAGTTCCGCCACCGCCGCGCTGCCGCCGGCCTCGCCGCCGTCGGCCTTGTGGCGGTCGTTCAGCACCACGTACATGACGGTGTCGGGCGGCAGGGTCTCCTCGTACCAGAGATTGGTGGAGGTCTTCTGCTCATTGAGGCAGTTGCGGGCCTGCACCGACAGGGCGTAGCGGGCGAACCAGCCGAACTCCTCATCGCTGACGACCGCGAGCTGGCCGGCAAGCCGGGCGCGGGCCTGCTCGTCACCGATCAACCCGCCGAGCAGTTCCGCCAGTCCGGGGGGGAGCGGGCCGGCGGGGGTGAAGCTGCGCTCCTCCAGGAACAGGCGGCCGGCGCCGGCGGACAGGACCCGGGACTCGCCCTGGCCGTCCAGGGCGGTGAAGTCGAACGGCGCCTCGGGCACGGTCAGCCCGGCCCGGCGGCGGTCGCGGACCAGCCGCTCCACGATGTGCGGGCAGGTCAGCCAGCGGTAGGCCCCCGTCAGGCTGCGCACCGGCAGAAGCAGCAGCCGCGCGTCCGACACCATCACCTGCCCGGCGTTGTCCTGCTTGCCGAACCAGCGCTCGGCATCGGCGGGGAGGCGCTGTTCCACCACCTCGCGCAGGGCGCCCTTGCAGGAGCTTCCCGGCACGAAGGGATAGCTGGTGGTGCGTTCGCGCGCGACCGGCAGATCGACCGTTTCGTTGCTCTGGCCGACGCCGGGGTGGACATGGGATTCGGCAAGCAGGCCGAGAAGGGCGGCTTTCATCAAACGACTCCTTGGGGATCGGCGCCGGTATCGGTGTGAATGTCGGTGAAGGTGCCCAGCGCGAAACGGCCGAAGCCGTGCCGGGCGTCCGTCGGATCGCCAAGCCAGGGCCGGGGCGGGGACCAGCCCTCGGGCGCATGCAGGAACCACGTGCTGCTGGCCGGCAGGAAGGCGCGCAAGGGCCGCGGCCCCCGCACTCCCCGCGTTTCACCGGGCCGGCTGTCCCAACCGCCGATGGGCACCGGGTCGCCCAGGCAGGCGGAGACGATTTCGGCGCCCGCCCAGCCGTCGTCCCGCAGCGCTCCGGGGCGCAGCCAGCCTTCGCCGACGCGGGCGGGCGACAGGAGGACCAGCATCACGCACCGGCGGGTTCCGTCACCGGCCGGCTTGAAAGCCGTGGCGCGGGGCGGAACGGGCGGCTCCGCCAGAAGGTCCACCATGGCGGTGCGGTGCTCGCCGCCCAAGGGAACCAGCCGGGTCGGTTTCCATCCCTCCGGCAATCCCTCGACCGGCTGCGCCAAGGCCACGCGATCGGCGAGGCGGACGTGGACGGGGGCGTAGAGCTGGCCGTGCCGGGCGGTGCGGCTCGCCTTGTCCAGCGCCAGCCCGACGCGCGGCTCCGCCGTCCACAGCGCGTCGCTCCGCACCATGTGGCTCGCGTCCAGTTCCGCCGCCCGGTCGTCGAGCGCGAGCGCCAGACCGGCCGAGGTCAGCCACAGATCCTCCACCGGTTTGCGGCGCAGGCCGGCGGGGTCTTCGGGCAGGCGCACCCCGTCGCCGAGGTCGCAGTCCAGTGGACGGCCGGGGCGCAGCAGGGCGAAGGCGTCCGTTCCAACCAGAGCCCGCGGCGCGGGGTACAGCGGCTCCCAACCGCCGTTCCCCATGCGCAGCAGCAGCGGCGCGCCGAAGCGCAGCGTTCCGCCGGTCATGTCCGGCCCGTCGCCCAGATCGGCGGTCAGATCGCCGCTCCAGGGGCTGCCGCCATTCCATCCACGGCCCAGCGCCAAGGCGGCGCGCAACGCGCCGGTGAGGGTGGACGGGTGCGGTGGGAACAGGCTGCGGGCGTGCGCCAATCCCTCGTCACCTTGGTTGTAGGGACGGCCGTCGCGGAAGAACAGCGTGTCCGTCGGGGACAGGACGAAGAGGCGCGTTGCGGTCACGACCGTTCTCCCGCGAACCAGCCGCCGTTGTCGGCGAGGAATTTCACGACCAGCGTCCCGTCGAGGTCGAAATGGCGCTCGTCCGCCCCGCCACGGCGCGGGCGGCAGACGGCCGCCAGTTCCTCCATCTCCCGTCGCGCGTCGCCGCGGACCCGGTCGCGTTCCTTGTCATCGGCGATGGAGGCCAAGTCCCGTCCCTTCAAGCGCTCCGCCAGCAGGAGATTGACGAGATCGGCATCCAGCTCGTCCGGGGTGAACTGGTTCAGCAGATCGCCGTAACGTTCAGCAATGCTGTACAGGAACGCGGAGGAGCGCTCGTCCTCCCCGGCAAAGGCGACGGTCAGGCTTTGGAGGGCCGAGACGGCTGCGGAACCGGCTTCGCCGCCGGGTACGAAATCCCACGCGGAAACCCATTCCGCCACGGGGCCACCCCGCTTCATCACCACGATGGCGAGGCTGTCGCGCCTGTTCTCCTCCTTCGCGGTCCGTTCCAGAGCCTTGTGGGCCTTGTCCAGAACCGCGCCCAGTGGGCTGGAGTAATGGGCGAACACGAGACTGGCGGACAAGGTAGCGGTGCCGGCAAAGGAATCGCGGAAGGCGCGCGACAGGCTGTCCGCCGTGGCGAGCGCCGTGTGAATCGGCAGCAGGGCCAGCACGTCGTCGCCGCCCGCGTAAATCAGCAGGCCGTCCTTCTCGCGGACGATGGTCTCCGCCTGCCTGGTGAAATCGCTCAGCGCGGCGCTGACGCCTTCGGGATCCTCCCTGACGCGCTCGCCCATCCGGTCGCCGTCCATGAGGAGCAGCGCGTAGAAGGGGGATGCCTCGCGCATTTTCTCCTGCCGCCGTCCGCCGGTGGGAGCGGTGGCGGCCTGAAGCGCGCGCAGGGACGCGACCAACGGTTCGACGGCCCTGCGGTCGGCCTCGACGGTCTCCCTGCGCTGCGCGGCGTCGGCGCCGAGCAGGTCGAGGCGCATCTCGGAGCGCCGGCGGGCGATGGTGTCGGCGAAGAACAGCGTGCCGTCCAACTCGCCGAAGGTCCCGGACGCGGCAAGCCCCGCGATGCGGGTCCGGTGTTCGGCGCGGGTGACGCTCTTCTCTCCCGGCAGGTCGCGTTCGATGGGCGTGTCATGCCAGTGCCGGCGCACCGATCCCAGGTAGGCCCGGCAGGCATCGGGATCGCTCGTCCAGGCGTTGGCGAGCCACGGGACCGCCGCCAGATAGGCCGTGGACGGGTACTTGCGCAGCCGCCGCCGGACTTCCCGTTCGTCCTCCGGGGCCTCGCAGGAGGCGCCCGGCACCCAGCCTATGGCCTGTTCGAGTTCTTTCAGCGGCAACAAGGGGAACAGCCGCTTCACCAGGGCGACGGCGCACAGCCGCTCGCTGCGCCGCAGTTCGAGCGCACCGGCCACCTTGTCCTCTTTGCCGTAGACCACCTCGTTCACCCGCTTGCGCACCCGGTCCCAGAAATCGTCCTGCGCCTTTGCCTCTCCCCTGGCGCGGACGAAGCCGGACAGTTCCTGCCAGTCGCCCATGATGGTGCAGTGGTCTCCGCCCTCGTCGTCGGGAAGGGCGCCGGTGCGCCACAGTTTCCGGCGGGCGAGGACGTCGCTCTCCGCCGTCCCGTCCTCGAAGGCCCAGGCGATCTGCCAGAAGCCGTTGATCTGGCGTTGCCAGATCTCGGCGGTGCCGGGGGCGGCGATGTCCCGCAGGAAGACGTCCCACACCGCGCCGGCCAGCTTGCCCCAGGCGCCGCGAACGTCCTCCATGGCCTCGCGGGCGGAGGCGCTTTCGGGCAACGTCGCCTTGAACCGGTTGGGCAGCGAGCCAACCACCGGCCAGACGCCTTGCCCGGCGACATCCTGCTTGCGCAACGCGTTGTAAAGCGGGTCCTGGTCCACCAGCGGAAAGACGATGCTTCCGCGCCGGTTGGTGACGGCCCTCATGGCGACGCCGGACAGCCAGGACAGAAGGAACGACCCAGCCCACAGGTCGCGGGTGCGGCGCGCTTGGCGGATGAAGTCCTGTACAGGGCCGATGGTGACGTGAAGAGTGCGGTCCATCGCGGCACCTCAGCGGCGGTCGGGCAGCACGGGGGCGCGCTGCGGGAAATACGCTCCACCCTCCCGGCGGCGGGCGGGGTCCGCCGGGCCGTCGAGGAAGCGGTCCAGGACGCTCCAGTCGATCCGGGCACGCCGGGTGTCGGAACGGCCGCGATGGGTGACGGTCACCTCGTCGTGCTCGCCCGGAAGGAATTGCGCGGGAAGCAGCAGCGAGACGGCAATGTGGTGATCCGCACCCAGGGGATGGACGTGCAGGATGAGCGGACTGGCGCGGCGGTCCATGCCCGGCACCGCCGGTGCCACGCCGGAACCCTTGCCGTAGTTCTGCGGGAGCCCGAACACGGCCCGCTGCGGGACGAAGCTGCGGTAGCGGGGACCGAAGGGCTCTTTCGACCAGTCGTGATCGTCCACGAAGTTCTTCTCGCTGGGCACGCCGTTGACCATGCCCTTGTGCCCCCAGGCGCGGTAGCGCTGCATCGCCTCGCCCATGCGGTTGAGAGCGGTCAGCCCGTCGGGAGCGGACACCAGAAGGTCGATGCGCACCTTCGGCCCGAAGGCGGTGAAGGGCGGTTCGGCCTCCCCGCCGGACAGGTCGCCCAGCAAAGCAAGCAGTTGCGACCGGTACTCCTCCTCGGTGCGCGGCGGCTGCCAGGGCGTCCCGCCGCCGGTCAGTTCCACCAGCGCCAGACTGCCCCAGCCACGCCGCGCCCGGCTGCCGAGCCCGCCCACCAGCCCGAACAGCCGCAGGGCGCGGAGGAACGACGCGGTGTCGGCGTCCGGCGCGCCCGGCTTGAACGCGATGTGCACCCGGACGCACGGCCCCGGCAGCAGACAGGAGCGGGAGAGCTTGCCCATGGTCTCGCCGAAGGCCCCCATCAGCCCGTAGCCGAGATACCGCGCCCCTGGCCCCGCCACGCGGTTGTCGGCACCGCGCAACACCGCATCGCGCTCCAGCCGGGGCAGGGGGGTGCGCCGTGGCTCCAGACGCATCAGCGCGCTCCCCTGGGCGCCGGTGCTGCCGAACAGGGATATCTCCCGGCGGCGCAACGCCGCCAGCGCAGCGTTTCGCGATCGCGTTTCGGCGAACAGCTTCGGATACTCCAGCGCCCGCCACCAGAAGCGCAGGGCTCCTTTGAGGCTGGCGAGGCGAAAGCCTTCGGCCTCCTGCCGTGCGCCGCCGAGAAACAAGGGCGTGGCGATGAGGAAAGTGGCCGAGACCGTCTGGAAGCCGGGCATTGGCGAACGGTGTCCCTGATTGGAATATACGCGAAATACGAGTGTTGGTTGCGAGGGCTTGATCAAATGAGGTGATAAAGTTCGGCCAATCACAACTCTTCGTCAAGGCAAAAACGGCTCGGGTCGGCGCTTTGGTTTTGCTGTCCGCTGTGGCGGAGCGTGCAACACTCCATCGGTATCGAGGGAACGGCGAACGGGCACGGCCGGAGTTCCAGCTCGGCCTTCCGGGCCTTTGGGCAAACCACGACGGCAACCAGCCCACCGTTCGCGCATGCGGCAAAGTTGCGCCGCAATCCGCATCGCGACGACGTGGACGCGGATCAAGGAAGCGGTGGCGGCCCGGCCTGGCAACGATGGGCGCCTCCGCCGCTGGTCGCGGCGGACCGGGCTCTATGGCTGCGCCACCGAGCCGCGGCGGGCCGCGTCTCGGCGCATGCGCGTGACGATCCCTGGCGCGGGATCATGGATCGGCGCCTCCGGCGCCGCCGGAGCGGGGAGGCGAGGGGCACCTGCCCCTACGCCCCGCCGGACCCGCCGCCTACGGCGGAGCAGGGCCGCCCGGCCTCACGGGCCGCGCAGCCCGGCTCCGCCCGCCGGCAGGCCCTCCCCCGTACCCCGGTCTCGCCGACGGGCAACCGTGCAGCAGCGAAACGCGCTGCACGGCAGCCTGAAAGGAGACACCGTCATGGACACCACCGCACCGGCCCGCGCCGACGTCTACACCCGCGTCACCAACCGCATTCTGGCCGACCTGGAAAAGGGCGTGCGCCCCTGGATGCGCCCGTGGAGCGCCGGGAACGCCGCCGGCCGCATCGTCCGGCCGCTGCGGGCCTGCGGGCAGCCGTACCGGGGCATCAACACCGTCCTGCTGTGGCTGACGGCGGTGGAGCGCGGCCACGCCTCGCCGTTCTGGCTCACCTACCGGCAGGCCCAGGCTCTGGGCGGGCAGGTGCGGCGGGGCGAGCACGGCGCGCTGGTCGTCTACGCCGGAACCATCACCAAGCCGGAGGAGGGGGACGGCGAGGAGGAGCGCGAGGTTCACTTTCTCAAGGGCTACACGGTGTTCAACGCCGAGCAGGTGGACGGCCTGCCCGGTCGCTTCCAGGCTACAGCCCCGGAGCCCAGCGATCCCATGCCGCGCCTCGCGGCGGCGGAGCGCTTCTTCGCCGCGACCGGGGCGGACATCCGCAGCGGCGGCTCACGGGCCTTCTACGCGCTGGGCGGCGACTACGTCCAGATGCCGCCCTTTGAGACGTTCCGCGACGCCGAAAGCCACGCCGCCACGCTGGCCCACGAGTTGGTGCACTGGACCCGCCACCCGGCGCGCCTCGACCGCGACCTCGGGCGGCAGCGATGGGGCGACGCCGGCTACGCCCTGGAGGAACTGGTGGCGGAACTCGGCAGCGCCTTCCTGTGCGCCGGCCTCGGCATCACCCCGGAGGTGCGCGAGGACCACGCCGCCTACATCGCCTCCTGGCTGGAGGTGCTGCGCCACGACACGCGCATGATCGTCCGCGCCGCCGCCCACGCCCAGCGCGCCGCCGACTTCCTGCACGCGCTGCAGCCGGAAGCCCCGGCGGCGGACTGAGGGCCTTGCGGAAGCCAGCGCGCCGAGGCGCCGGCTTCCGCCACCCCGCGCCCGGATAGCCCGAAAGTTCGAAGCGCCCTTGCCGTCCGCGCGGTTGGCAGCGCCGCCGTTTGGGACATTTATGGGATATCATCAGGGCCTCGGCGGGCGTGCGCGGCCGGTGGGATTTCGTCTGCATACTCTGGTAGTCTGGCCGCCGCCGGCCGGTCGGCCGTCCAAGCCGAAGGGGAGAACGGGAACCGATGACGATGCCTCTGCTCGAACCGCCGGTGGACGACGCGCCGCCCCTGTCGGACACGCTGACCGACTACGACCGGATGCATCTCGTCACCTACCTGCGGCTGCTTGACGCCGAGGCCGACGGCGCCGATCCGGACGAGGTGGCGCGCCTCGTGCTGCGCATCGACCCCGCCCAGGAGCCCGGGCGCGCCCGCCGCGCGCACGCCGCGCATCTGGCGCGGGCGCACTGGATGATGCGCGCGGGCTACGCCCACCTGATCCGCCAGGGCGCCCACTGAGCGCGCCGCCGCCGCGCGGCCTTTCCCATGGGCACTCTGTTCATGCGCATGCGCGACGAGCTGGGGACCATCCACCAGGATGACCAGTTCGCCGCTCTGTATCCCCGACGCAGGCAGCCGGCCGAAGCCCCCTGGCGTTTGGCCTTGGTCTCGGTCATGCAGTTCGTCGAGGGGATGGTGGACCGCCAAGCCGCCGATGCGGTGCGCAGCCGCATCGATTGGAAGTATGCCTTGGACCTGGAGCTGGGCGATCCCGGCTTCGACTTCTCGGTCCTGATTGAGTTCCGTGCTTGACTGATCGCCGGCGGTTTGGAGCACCAGCTGCTCGAGACCATGCTGGAGCGCTTCAGCGCGCTCGATCTGATCAAAGCGCGCGGGCAGCGGCGCACGGACTCCACCCACGTGCTTGCGGCTATCCGCAACCTGCGCTACTTGGACAACATTGGCAAAACATTGCGCGCCGCCCTGAACAGTGTGGTTCGTGTCGCTCCGGACTGGCTGGCCGGGCTGATCGATGCCACTTGGTTCGAGCGCTATGGACGGCGCGTCGACGATGACCGGCTGCCGCACAGCGCGACCCAGGTCCGCGCCTTCGCGCAGGTCATCGGCGCTGATGGCCACCAGCTGCTGGCGGCGATCTACGCCCCGACTGCTCCGACCGGGCTGCGCGATCTCGCGCCGATCGAGATCCTGCGCATCGCTTTGGTCCCGCAATTTTACTGCCAGGACGACACCGTGACGTAGCGCAAGGCCGGCAATTTGCCGCCGCCCAGTGTGCGTTTGGACAGCCCCTACGATCGCGACGCCCATCGCGGCAACAAGCGCAACGCTACTTGGACTGGCTACAAGGTGCACCTGACCGAGACCTGCGATGAGACGGACTGCCGCACCTCATCATCAACGTCGCGACCTCGCCAGCGCCGTTACCGTCCGCCGATGACCGCCTTGCGGGGAGTTGACGAAGCGGGCTGAGTGGTGACGCCGCGGGTTTTCGCGGCTTGGCCCTATGTCCAGCCCCATGGCTATGCTTATGACTTACCAGCGCGTCGAGGTGATCACCGGGTCGGAGAAGCGCCGCGCCTACAGTGTCGAGGACAAGGCGCGGCTGGTGGCGGAAGCGTTCCTACCCGGTGTGGTGGCCTCCGAGGTGGCCCGTCGGCACGGCCTCAACGTCAGCCTGCTGTATCGCTGGCGCCGGCAGTTCGAGGAGCAGGACGCAGCTCGCTCACCCGAAGCACCGGTGAGCTTCGTGCCCGTACGGATCGCCGCCGATCTGTCGTCCGCCCCGCAAGAGACGTCGCCATCGCGCCCTTTGGCCGGCTGACCCGGAGCCGACCGGGCGCGACACGGTGACTCAGCCGCCCTCGGGCCGGTCGTCGGGATCCCCGGTATCCTGGTAAGATCGCGCCATGGCTCCCGATCCCGCCCAGCTTCTAGCCGACAACGCGGCGCTGCGTCAGCTCGCCGCCGAGCAGGCGGCCCGGCTGCACGCCTGGGAGGCGGCGTTGCGCGCCAAGGACGCGGCGCTCGGGGCGGCGCTGGAGAGCATCAAGAGCAAGGCGCTGGAAATCGAGACGCTGAAGCGTCAGCTCGCCCGGCTGCGCCGCATGCAGTTCGGCCAGTCCTCGGAAAAGCTGGGCCGGACCATCGCCCAGCCGGAACTGGCGCTGGAGGACTTGGCAGCCGCCGAAGGCGAGCAGGCCGCCACCGTCGCGGAGGCCGCCGCGCCGCCGGCGGACGCCGACACCAAGCGCCGGCCCAAGCGCACGCTGCCGCCCGACCATCTGCCGCGCGAGGAACGGGTGCATGAGCCCGCCGGCGGCACCTGCACCTGCGCGCAGTGCGGCGGAACGCTGCGCCGGCTGGGCGAGGACCGCGCCCGGCAGCTGGAGTACGTGCCGGCGCACTTCAAGGTGGTCGAGCATGTCCGCCCGAAGTTCTCGTGCCGACGCTGCGAGGCGATCACCCAGGCGCCGGCGGCGCTGCCGATCGAACGCGGCCTGTTCGGGCCGGGGCTGTTGGCCCACCTGCTGGTGAGCAGGTTCGACGATCATCTGCCGCTGTACCGTCAGGCGGAGATCTGCGCCCGCCTGGGCCTGGAGTTGAGCCGCTCCACCCTGGCCGATCAGGTCGGCCACGCGGTCCGGCTGCTGCGCCCCCTGATCCAGGCGATCGCGACCAGCGTCACCGGCTCCGCCAAGTTGCACGCCGACGACACGCCGGTCCCGGTGTTGAGCCCAGGGGCCGGGCGGACCAAGACCGGCTACCTGTGGGTCCATCTGCGCGATGATCGCCCCTGGAACGGGCCGTCGCCTCCGGCGGCGCTGTACCGCTACAGCCCCGGGCGCGGCGGCGAGCATCCGTGCGGCCATCTGAAGGATTTCCAGGGGGCGCTGCAGGCCGACGGCTACGCCGGGTTCAACGGCCTGTACGAACCGGGACCCGACGGGCGGGCTCGGATCATTGAGGTGGCCTGCATGGCCCATGGCCGCCGCAAGTTCCACGACGTGGAGGTCTCGGCCAAGGGCAAAGCACCGATCGCGGCCGAGGCGCTGCGGCGGATCGGCGAGCTGTATGCGGTGGAGGCCAGGATCGTCGGCTGGGATGCCGACGAGCGCCGGCGCGTGCGTCAGGCCGAGGCCGCCCCGAAAATGGCCGCGTTGAAGGCGTGGCTGGAGGAAACACTGGGGCGGATCGACGGCAAGTCGGACACCGCCAAGGCGATGCGCTACCTGCTCAACCGCTGGACAGCGCTGACCCGTTACCTGGAGGATGGCCGCCTGGAGATCGACAACAACGCCGCCGAACGGGCGCTGCGGGCTGTCGCGCTGGGGCGGAAGAACTGGCTGTTCGCCGGCGCCGACGTCGGGGGTGAACGAGTTGCGGCGATGTACACGCTCATCGAGACGGCCAAGCTCAATGGGCTCGATCCCGAGGCGTACCTGCGCGATGTGATCGCCCGGATCGCCGATCACAAGATCAGTCGCATTGACAAACTGCGGCCCTGGAACTGGGTCAAGGCCGCTGACGGCATCGGAAACGCCGACGCCGCGTAGCTCGGCGGACGCTTACCCAGCGCCGGTGCAGGACTTGCAAGTGACTGCGTCGATCCACCGTGCGCTCGCGGTCAACGGGCTGCTCCCGGCCACCCACATCGTGGATTCCGGCTATGTCGATGCCGGCCTGATGATCGCCAGCCAAGCCGAGCTTGGGATTGAGCTGCTTGGGCCGATGCGGCCCGACACCAGATGGCAGGCCAAGGCCGCGCGGGGCTATGACACCGCCGCTTTCCGGCTCGACTGGGAGACGCGCACGGCGACCTGCCCGCAGGGGCAGACGAGCGTGAGCTGGACGGTGGGCCGGGATGCATGGGGCAATGCCCGCTTCAATATCTCCTTTGCCCGCGAGGACTGCGGAGCCTGCCCCAGCAAAGCCCTGTGCAAGCGCTCGGCTGTGGTCGGCCGGCGCATGATAACGGTGCGCCCGCGCGAGTAGCATGAGGTTCTGCAGGAGGTGCGCCGCCAGCAGAGCACGGAGGCGTGGAAGCGGCGCTATGACCGGCGTGCCGGGGTGGAAAACACGCTGACACAGGGACTACGGCTTACCGGCCTGCGGGTCTGCCGCTGCATCGGCGTCTCCAAGACGCGCCTCCAGCACATCCTCACCGTGGCCGCCCTCAACCTTGTGCGGCTCGACGCCTGGATCACCGAGCGTCCGCTGGCCAAGACGAGGATCTCGGCCTTCGCCGCTCTCCAACCCCGCTTCGCCTGACCCGCAATTCGCCAACAGTGTCTGCGCCGGAACCTGGCTGAACTATCCGGGGGGCAGTGGACTGCAGGGCTGCCGGTCCCATCACTCTTGGCCGTGGATGCCTGCGCCTGCGTAACCGCCTCAGCGATGGCGCGGGCAAGCCCGTCCTTGTTGTAAGGCTTGGACAGTGTAGCGGCCCCCGGATGAAAGAAGCTCGCGTATCCCATCGCCATCACCACCGCGATTCCAGGCGCACGACGATCGGCTTCCGTGGCCAAAGCGTGGACAAAGCGCTTCCCGACATTCCCGGCAGTCCGACGTCAGTGACCAGCACGGTGATCTTTTCCGCCTCCAGGATGGCGAGGGCTCCGGCTGCGTCATCGGCTTTCATCACCTCGTGACCAAGCTCCTTAAGCATTTCAACCGTCGTAAGCCGAACCAAGGCATCGTCCTCGACCAGCAGGACCGTGTGCCGGGCGGCCGGCCGAGGCATCAGCCCGTCGGGGATGTGCAGCCCCGGGCAGAAGTCCTGATCCTGGCGGGCGACGTCGCGGGTGTTGATCGTACCTGGCATCACCACGTCGGTGAAGAGCAGGTCCACCTTGGCCCCGCTGTCCAGCAGCGCAAGGGCCGCCTCGGCGTTTGCCCGCGTCGATGGTCCCGTAGCCGAGCGACCGCACAAGCGCAATGGTGGCAGCCCGCACTTCGGGGTCATCCTTCACCAGGACCAGCTCCGTGCCACCCCGCACGTCCGACGAGCTGAGCCGGGAAGTGCCCTAATTACCGAGGGGGGCCTCCCCCATTGCTCTTCAAATTTCGGCCTGTTCGGCCAGTGCCAGAGCATCCGCGAGCTCAATCCCCAGATAGCGGACCGTGCTCTCCAGCTTGGTGTGACCGAGCAGGAGCTGGATAGCGCGCAGATTGCCGGTTCGCCGGTAGATCAGGGTCGCCTTCGTTCGGCGCATGGAATGCGTCCCGTAGGTCGCTGGGTCGAGATCGATCTCACCGACCCAGCGATCGACCAGCCGGGCATATTGACGCGTCGAGATCGGTCGATCCGGCCGCACACGGCTCGGGAACAGGTAATCGGTGCTGCGGCCGCTCCTCAGCCGAACCCATCGGCCGACCGACTCCCGGGTCTGCTCGGTGATCTCGAACTGGACCGGATGACCCGTCTTCTGCTGCACCACGGTCGCGCGGGAGCGCACCGAGCCGTTCAGGGCGACATCGCCGATCTTGAGACGGGCGAGATCGCACCCACGCAGCTTGCTGTCGATGGCCAGATCGAACATCGCGAGGTCGCGTGTCGCGTCCGCCAGTTGAAGGCGAATGCGGATTCCCCAGACATGCTTCGGCTTGAGTGGAGGTTTCGGTCCGATCAGACGGCCTTTGTTCCACGGGACCCGACCAACCGGAGTATGTTGGCTCATCCTTGGTCTCCTGGTGAACATGTGCCTCTCCGGATTGGCGAGGCAGAGTCCACTACCATCAGATGGAACCATTGAGGATCGGTGGAGGTGCCGGCCCACAGGCAGAGGTGCGCCAGAACCGGTCATTCAAATGGCGACAAGCACGCGCACCCAGAATTCGGATGTGCATTGCAACGCATGCGTTGACTCGCCCAGCCATGCCGGCCTGACTTTCACCGGCCTCAAACCCGAGCATACCACCGCGTCGGATGTCGCAATTCGACAAAGTGGATGCTCGGATCACCCTTCCGATTCTGAGGTGATGCCATGTTTGCGCAATTTCGCATAAAGGTTGGTACGCGACAGGCCAAGGCTGCGTGCGGCTTCGAGCTTGTTGCCCTTCGCCTCCTCGAGCGCGGCCAGGATGAGTGATCGCTCCAGCTCATCCATGGCTTCGGCAAGCGGACGCTTTCTGGTCGGCGAAGCGGGGCGATCGACGGCGGCCCTCGGAAGGACGTCCGCGAAGTCCTCAGCCAGAATGCGCTCCCCTTCGGTGCGAACATAGACCTGCTCGATGACGTTGGCCAGTTCACGAACGTTGCCAGGCCAATCGTACCCGCGCAGCACATCCTGCGCGGAGGGTGTGAGATCGCGCATCGGCTGATCGAGGCTTACGGCCATCCGTTCCGAAAACCGGGAAGCGAGGATCTCCAGATCCTCCTTACGCTCGCGGAGCGCCGGCAGTTGAATCGGGAAGACGTTGAGGCGGTAGTAAAGGTCCGATCGAAACGCGCCGCTCCGCACCATGTCCGGCAGAGGCCGGCTGGTCGCCGCGATGACGCGGACGTCGACCTTGATGACCTGATTGGACCCGAGCGGCTCGACCTCGCGCTCCTGCAACACGCGCAGCAGTTTGGCCTGAAGCGGCAGCGGCATGTCGCCGATTTCGTCAAGGAACAGCGTGCCGCCGTGTGCGAGCTGAAACTTTCCGGGGCGCGGCTGGCGGCTGGCGCCGGTGTATGCGCCCGGCGCGACGCCAAAGAACTCTGCCTCCAGTAGATTTTCGGGAATGGCCGCAACGTTGAGGCCAACAAAGGGGCGATCGACCCGATCCGAGGCCGCGTGAATCGCGTGCGCCACCAGTTCCTTGCCGGTCCCTGTCTCCCCCAACAGCAGCACCGCCGAATTGATCTGGCCCGCCTTGTGCACCAGCCGTTTCACCTGGAGCATCGCCGGGCTGAAGCCGATCAGGTTCTCGACCGTGTATTTCGACGCCCGGCTAGCGGCGAGCTCTTGCTCCATGCGTGCGAGACGCGACTGCAATTTATTGAAACGGTCAGCGATGGGCCGGAGATACGTGAGGCTGTTTTTCAGGGCGAAGGCGATGGCGCCAATGATCTCTCCCCGCTCATCCCGCAGGGGCAGGCGACTGACCAGCAACGTGTGCTCCCCATAGCGCATGATGTCCAGCGGCATAGAGCGGCCGGTTTCCACCACTTCGCGCATCTGGCTGTGCGGGATGAGACGTTCGACGGGCTCCCCCACCACGTCGGCCAACGACCGGATTCCCAGCAACGCCATCCGCTTGTCATCGAACCAGACGTGCTTATCATTGGACCAAACGATGCGCGCATCCTTGTCAACCAAAATGGCGCCATCGATCATTTCGTCGATCATCACCATCAGCGCGCGCGCCGCGGCAAAGTGCTCGTCCCGTCCCGTGGGCATAGCCCGCCTCCTATCGCCTCGTGCCTTGTCAATATTCTGAACACTGTGTGTCAAAAATTGGCACACGGTAAAGCGCTGATTCGCTGGGCGGTGCGCCATACGTCGTGATGCGATGTCCGGAATCGCAAACCATCCTCTCGCCGCCCATCTGCCCAATCAGATTAAGCCTTTGTAATATCTATATCTTTGCTACTGGCACGCTCTTTGCTTTTTAACGCTCAAAAACGCGGGCGCCGCGAACAATCGGCGGGACGGCCTTCGGTGCGGTGGCGCGGCAACGACGGCTCCTCGTGGCGGCATCCGTTCAGGCAAAGGGGGAAAACACAAGGCATGACACACCAGCATATCGGAATCGTTGGTGCCGGGCTTATGGGGCACGGAATCGCGCAGGCCTTCGCCGTCGCTGGTCACCGCGTCGACATCCAGGAGCCCGATCCCGACCGCCGGGCCAAAATCGTCGATCTTGTTCGCCGCAATCTCCAAGAGCTGGGACTGGATGGCACCGCTGCGGATCGGATTCGGCCCTGCGACACCCTCGAGGACGCCGTCGGGCACGCGGACGTCGTCATCGAAGCGGTCCCTGAGGACCTGGGCCTCAAGCAGCGGATTTTAGTGGCGATCGAGGCCGCGGCGCCGCCCCATGCGCTTCTGGCGAGCAACACGTCGGTGATCCCGATCACCCGGATCATGGAGCCGCTTCGGGACAAAAGCCGCGCCATGGGCACCCACTGGTGGAACCCACCCTATCAGATCCCGCTCGTCGAGGTCATCCAGACCGCCGACACCGACGATGCGGCGATCACCGCGATGATCGATCTGCTGACCTCGATTGGCAAGATGCCGGTGCATGTCCGCAAGGACGTCCCCGGCTTCATCGGCAATCGTCTGCAGCATGCGCTCTGGCGCGAAGCGATCGCCCTCGTCCAGAACGGCGTGTGCGACGCCGAAACGGTCGACGCCGTGGTCAAGGCCAGCTTCGGCCGGCGCCTTGCCGTTTTGGGGCCGCTGGAAAACGCCGACCTTGTCGGTACCGACTTGACCCTCGCGGTGCACGAGCACGTCCTGCAGGACCTCGATCGCACGCCCGGACCGTTGCCCTTGCTGCGCGAACTCGTTGCGTCCGGGCGGCTCGGCATGAAATCCGGAGCCGGCTTCCGAACCTGGACGGAGGCGCAGCAGGCCGAGGTCCACACCCGCTTGGCGACCCACCTCCAACGGTTGGATAGCCATGAGCGCGAGTGATGGCGCGAACGCCACGACGGCGCTGGATTTTCACTCTTTCGCGGCCCTTCGGCCGGACACACATAGGAAAGCTTCCCATGGCCGCATCACAGAAGAAGGTCATCATCAGCTGCGCGCTGACGGGTTCGATCCACACCCCGACTATGTCGGACGCGTTGCCGGTGACGCCGGATGAGATCGTCGAGCAGGGGGTCGGCGCCGCCGACGCCGGAGCGGCTATTCTGCATCTGCACGCCCGCGATCCCCAAACCGGGCAACCGACGCCGGATCCGGCGGTGTTCATGCAGTTCCTGCCGCGCCTCAAGCAGTCCACCGACGCGGTGCTCAACATCACCACCGGCGGTTCGCTCAACATGACGGTGCAGGAACGCCTTGCCGCGCCTCTTCAGGCCCAGCCGGAGATGTGCTCCCTCAACATGGGCTCGATGAACTTCGGCATTTTCCCTCTGGCCGAGCGTTACAAGAACTGGAAGCACGATTGGGAAGAGCCTTATCTGCGCAGCACGGACGACTTCATCTTCCGCAACACCTTCCGTGACATCGCGTACATTCTCGAGCATCTGGGCGAGGGCTGCGGCACACGCTTCGAATTCGAGTGCTACGACGTCGGACACCTGTACAACCTTGCGCACTTCGTCGATCGGGGGCTGGTGAAGCCACCCTTCTTCGTCCAGACGATCTTCGGCATCCTCGGAGGCATCGGCGCGGAGCAGCGGAACCTCGTCTTCATGCGCGAGACCGCCGACCGTCTGTTCGGGAACGATTACGAATGGTCGGTGCTGGCGGCCGGCCGTCACCAGATACCGTTCACGACCATGGCCGCCGTCATGGGGGGCAACGTCCGGGTCGGGCTTGAGGACAGCCTGTATCTCAGCAAGGGCCGGCTGGCGCAGAACAGCGCGGAGCAGGTCGCGAAGATCCGCCGGATCCTTGAGGAGTTGTCGCTTGAGGTCGCCACCCCCGCCGAGGCGCGCGCCAGGCTCGGCCTCAAGGGCGCCGACCAGGTGGCGTTCTGAGCCGCACGCCGCCCGACATGACAAGAGTTTTGAAGGGAAGAGAGATGCGAAACAGAAACGCCGTCGTCACCGGTTCCACCACCGGCATCGGTCTGGCGACCGCCCGCGAACTCGCCAGCCGTGGCTGTCATGTGATGCTCAACGGCTTCGGCGACCGCGCGGAAATCGACCGGCTGTGCGCCGAGATCGCGGCGCAGAGCGGCACGACGATCGTCTATTCGGGGGCCGACCTGAGCCGGCCGGACGAAGCTCGCGCCATGATGGCGGAGGCGGCCGACGTGTTGGGCCCGATCGACATCGTGGTGAACAACGCCGGGGTGCAGCACGTGGCGGCGTTGCACGAGTTCCCCGAGGACAAGTGGGACCTGGTGCTCGCGGTCAACCTCAGCGCCGCCTTTCATACCATCAAGGCGGCGCTCCCCGCGATGCGGGAGCGGCGCTGGGGGCGCATCGTCAACACGGCGTCGGTCCTCGGAATGGTGGGAGCCCCGCACAAGCCGGCCTACGTCGCCGCCAAGCACGGCGTCATCGGTCTGACCAAGGCCGTGGCGATCGAGGTCGCCGAGCACGGCATCACTTGCAACGCGGTGTGCCCCGGCACGGTGTTGACCCCCATCATCGAGAAGCAGATCGCTCAGCAGGCGCAGGTTACCGGCTTGCCGGAGGAGCGGGTGCTCAAGGCGGTGTTCCTCGACAAGATGCCGACCGGTCGGCTGGTGCCTCCTGACGAGGTAGCGGCCACCATCGCCTTCCTATGCTCCGATGCCGCCGCATCGATCACCGGCGCCGCTATCCCCGTGGACGGTGGATACACAACTCATTGATCCTGCAATCGGCGTCAGGCCGAGGCGCCTCGCTGGCTGCAGCGGCGCTGGAAGCGGCGTTCCCAACCATCAAAAATAGCCACTGTAGGGAGTGAAACATGCGCAACATCCTTCTCGCCAGCGCCGCCTACGCCGCCCTGGCATCCGGCACGGCCCAGGCGCAGATGTCGGACAACGTCATCAAGATCGGCATGCTGTCTGACCGGTCCGGCATCTACGCCGACATCAACGGCGAGGGCTCCGCGGTCGCCGCGCGGATGGCCGCCGAGGAGTTCGGCAACGCCATCAACGGCACCAAGGTCGAGATCATCGTCGGCGACCACCAGAACAAGGCGGACATCGCGGCCAACCTGGCGCGCCAGTGGATCGACACCGAAAAGGTCGACGTCGTCGCCGACGTGCCGAACTCGGCGGCCGCGCTGGCCGTCCAGGGCATCACGCGGGACAAGAAGCGCATCTTCCTGATGTCCGGTCCAGGTTCGACCGATCTGACGGGCAAGGAGTGCAGCCCGTACGGCTTCCACTGGACCTGGGACAATCACGCTGTGGCCGCCGCCACCGCGCGCGCGCTGGTTGAGCAGGGCAAGAAGAGCTGGTATTTCATCACCGCCGACTATGCCTTCGGCCATTCGTTGGAAGCCGAAGCCGCCAACACCGTCAAGCAGCTCGGCGGCACCATCAAGGGCAGCGTGCGCCATCCGTTGGGCGCCTCCGACTTTTCATCCTTCCTGCTGCAGGCGCAGGCGTCGGGCGCGGAGGTGGTGGCTTTCGCCAACGCGGGTGGTGACACCATCAACGCTGTCAAGCAGGCCGCCGAGTTCGGCCTTCCTCAGGGTGGGCAGACCATGGCGGGCCTGCTCCTGAACATCAACGACATCCACGCGCTGGGTCTCGATATCGCGCGGGGTCTGATGCTGGCGAACTCCTTCTACTGGGACATGAATGACGAAACCCGCGCCTGGTCGAAGAAGTTCGAAGAACGAACCGGGCGCAAGCCGTCAATGAACCAAGCGGGCGTGTACTCGGCTGTCAAACATTATTTGAAAGCCGTGCAAGATGTCGGCACTGACGATGCCGACAAGGTGGCAGTCAAGATGCGCGGCATACCCGTCGTTGACATGATGATGAAAAACGCGAAAATCGCCGAGAATGGTCGCGTCTTCGACGATATGTATCTAGCGCAGGTGAAAGCGCCTGGCGATTCGAAGGCGGCTTGGGATTATTTCAAGATCCTCAAGACCATTCCGGGCGACCAAGCGTACATCGATCCGAAGGACAGCGGCTGCCCTCTCGTGAAGTGATGGCTGGGGAGCGGACGCGCTCCCCTTCCACCCTCCCTCTGCGCGGGCGCCGGCAACGCACGAGCCCGGTGCATGGCGATCGGGCAACCGGATGCTGCCTCCCGAGGCGGCTGCCCCTTCGGCGCGCGACGATCAGCGCCTCCAACACGCCATCGTCGGCGCCGGATCGGCCCGCCCGGGAGTATTAAAATAGGATCACGACCATGGACCACACGATCCTGGAAGCGCGTGGACTCTCGAAGGAGTTCAAGGGCTTCATCGCGGTGAAGGAGGTGAACCTCCAGGTCCGCCGCGGCACCATCCACGCGCTGATCGG